>JAFUNJ010000006.1 GCA_017482355.1 Clostridia bacterium | reverse complement strand
GATCTCAACCTTGTAGCTGTGCTCACAGTCGGTACAAGCGTCGTTTTCGTCAAGAACGCAAGTTGCATTCTCGTCGATCACGCATCCGAGCGAGCAAAGAACCTTATGAGTTCTGTCGCCGTTTGCTTCGTAAGAAATTTCGCCGTGGTTTTCGGGGTTCTTTTCGGTATATTCCTTACCGCAGATCTCGCAAATCGCACCGCTTACGCAGGTCGCTTCGCCGCCCTTGCACTCACATTCAACGGTATTAACAGCGGAATTATAGGACAACTCCTCGTAATGCTCGCCGTCGTGAATAGTAGAATAGGTACGGATCTCGCATTCGCTTCCGTCCTCATTGAAGTAGAGGAGCGTTACCATACCGGTTCCGCCGTAGAGAGATGCGTCGACGCCCTGCGGGTCAACGAGCATCTGCTTAACGACATTTCCGTTATCGCCTGTTGCCTCGGTTATAACGACGTTGGTTGACGAAATATGACCGCTGACAACGAACGAAATGTTCTCGTGCTTGCTGATAAACTTTTCCCAGATCTCGTCGCCGTCGTTTGCTTCGGGATAGTAATCGTATGCCTTCCAGCCGCCCGTTATGGGATCGGAGCCGCTCGCCGCCCACTTGTCAGCGGCAGTAAGATAAGTGCCGTCTGCCTTCAGGTAAGCGTGAGTCGTAACGATAACGTTATGGTGAGGATGGGCAGCAACTACCTCGTTAGCCCATTCGAGAACGTCATCGGTAGGACCGTAGTCGAGAGTCATAATAAGGTAATTGACCTTACCTATCGTAATGCAACGATATGTGTTTTCGATGCCGTCGCCGTACTTGCCCTCGAAGGTTGCGTTATATTCGGGGGTATTGAAGGTAGCGTTAAGAGTAACGCTCGTATCGTGGTTACCCTTGATGATAGAGTATGGAACGATGCCGTCAAGACGCGCAAATTGCTGCTTTGCTCTTAACCACTCTGCTTCACCGCTCGCCTCGGTAACGTCACCGAGACCCATTACGTACTTGATCTTATGAGCGTCAACGTTACCTACGATCCAGTCGTAGATCTTAATGAAGTTTTCGGGATGACGGTCATTTACATACTGCGTATCTCCGAGGAGGAGGAGCGAGTATGCAAAATCACTCGGTATCTCGTAATCAATAAAGTGACCGGTATGCTTGAGGTCGTTACCGTTGCCCGAAAGATCGGTCACAGTCTCGCCTGCCTCGGTGAAGTCGTACTTGCCGACGCCGCCGATCTCAAGGTCAATAAGCTGACCCTTGAAATACTGAGTATTTCTTTCGCGGTAGTCACCGCCTACGAGCATCTTTCTTGTCGGCTTGATAGCATCGACAAACGCGCCGATTCCCGCCGACGTCTTGGATTCCTTCAAAATACCGTCAACGTAGAGCTTAACGGCATCATCCTCGATCACAATCTCAAAGGTCGTCTTCTCGCCGTTATAGACGTTAAGAGAGGAGAATACAATGTCCTTGACTGTGCCGGCTTCGTTCTGAATGTAAAGACGGGGTGCACCATTCGAATAGATCTCAACGCCGAACGAGGGAGCTTTTCCTATATAGCTATTGTATATATTTCCGCCGCGCATTGAATCGGGATAAAGGTCGGGGAAGTAAACGGTTGCCTTTACACTGCGGGGGTATTTTTCAACTATCTCGTCTTCGATATAAATATCGTTCCAGCCGAACTCGGTTCCGAGTTTCTGAACAGTTGCAACGGGAATATATTTTTCTTCAACGGTAGTACCTGCCTGATTGGTCATGGTCAGGTGATTCTGATAAGAGGAGTAATCACACAGACGCTCGTTTCCTTCGGGAGAAACGATGTAGTAAGAAAGGAGATCACTTCCGCCATCGGTTACGCCGTTTGCGTAGTTACCCTCGATCTCAGCGGCGGTGCGAATATCGCTGTATGCCGCAACGGAGTGGATCAGACCCTGCTTGAAGAACTGAGTATTGCTTCCGCTGTTCGAGCCGCCGACGCACATCGGGTTTACAGCGGTTTCAACAACGCCGTAGCCATTTGCGAAATCAACGGTCTGAACAAGCTCGCCGTTAATATAGCAGGAACCGGTATTGGCCTCGAAATCACGGGTAACGACGAGGTGTACCCATTCGCCCGTTCTTACGTCAACGTCGGTAAACGTGATGCTGTCGCGGTTGCTGTATGCCTGCTGCCACTGAAGGCGCGGAGCGCCGTCTTCAACGATCAGAAGAGAAACGTAAGGATGACTGTTGTCCTGGTAGTCGGAATAAACCGCTTTATACGTTCCCGCATACGCGTCGTCGGGAGCATCTGTCGGAAGCTTTATCCATGCTTCGATTGTCATGGGAGCCGCTGCGAGTGCCTTTTCCGCCTTATAGCGTCTCGTCATGTAGAAGCCGAGACCCGTCTTTTCGGGTTCGGTAAATTCGATGTTCGGCTCAATAACAAGCTCTTCCTTCGTAGTAGGAATCGTTGCTTCGGAATCTGCCCAGATTCTTCCGCAATCAATGCAGCGGTAATGAGCTTTTGTACCGGTAAGGAGGTAAGAGGGAGGAGCAACCTCGTCTATTTTTTCAAGGAAGGAAGAGTCGCACTCGTGACCGTAAACCTCAGCAACCTCAAGACGGTGAATGATACCGGTGTTTACGTTGGTCGCCGTAATGTCCTCATCATGAGCTTTGATGATATAGACCTGCTCGCCCTCTTCAAGATAGAAGGAGCCGCCTATAAGCGAGGTCCAACCGTAGGTGCCGCCCGTATAGGCGTTTACCGTGCTTCCGTCGTAGATTACGGTTCCGTCTGAACGAAGAACAAGATAGTCCGCGTGACGCGAAGCGCCGCCGTAGTACGCGTAATTTTTAGTCGTTACCGCGCCGAGAGAGAAGGTTCCGGAATTTGGGGCAGTGAATATTACAGCAGGACACAGCACTCTCTCCTTCATGGTAGCCAGGGTTCCGCCGTCAGGACCCCACTGAATCGGCGAGCTTCTCAGGTCGAAGAGCGGGGTGGTATTGAACGTTGTTGCAACTACCGCCTGATAGGTTTCGGTAGAAGCATATTTTGTAAGAGTTTTGATCTCTGTGGTAAGAGGTGTCTTATTTTTCAGGTCATACGCACCCATAGTAAACGGGCCGCTCGAAATGCTTGTAAGATCGGTAGTAAAGGTATACTTATTATAAGTCTGATTCGGGAGATCCCCCACCTTGGATACGCTGAGCTTCTTTATCGTAGCACCGATCCATGCGTCAGCACCTTGCGTCCAGTCTGCGTTGCCCGAGAGGTAGTATACGTATCTTACTGCACCGAATACGAGCTTTTCGCCCTTTTTGAGAGCGACGTATCCGTTGAAATTCGAAACTGTAGCTTCGCGGAGAGCGGGTGTCGAAATATCAAGAATAACGCCGTCCTTCATAACGAAGAAGCTGACAGCTCTCGATCCATCGTTAGCCAAACTTGCTCCCTGCGAATTTGCGATCTCAACGTAAGAGTAAAGACCGTCCTCGGGCGCGGTAAAGGTTGCGGTAGTCGCAAGCTCGGATCTCTGAGAGCTTCCGCCGCCGGGATTTACGCCCATAACGCCGTTGACGTAAATGAAGGAAGCAAGTCCGCCACGCGCCGTGCCGTCCGCATTCGCTATATTCCTTGACCACGAGGTCGGAACGTCTTTTTCATCAGGCGCTACAAGAGTATATTCGGTGCCGGTTGTCATATCCAAGCCGCCGACTTCCCATGCGCCGTTGACCGTCGAGGTAGCAAAATCGGTAGGAAGATCATAGACCTTCGTGTCCTCGGATATTCTTCTGACGACGGTCTTTCCGAGCTTGATAACGGGATCCTTCGCCGTCGTTACGGTTGCGTCAAGAGTAGTAAGAGTAAAGGTGAACATAAGAAGATCGCCTTCCTCAAGAACCGCCTTACCCATAAGGTTCTTCGTGGGATTATCGGAGGTAGGAGTGAACGAGTCAACGACTGTGCCGTTCTTTCTGACGGTAGCGGTTACCGAAATTTCTACGCCGTCAGCGTCGGCAAACTTCAAACCGGTAACCAGCTCGGTATACGAGTATACGCCGCCCTTGCCCTCAGGAACGGTGAATACTACCGTTGCGTTGTTGCTAACGTAGGTAACACCATCCAGTACGGTTGTTGTGTTCATAGGGCTGATGCCCATGTAAGTCTCGTTGTCGCCTCTGTAGAATACAGAGCCGCCCTTCCAACGTCTTGCGGGGTTTACGTACCATTCGTCCCAATAAGTAACGTTCGGTACAGTAGTGATTCTGTTGTTATTGGACTCGATGTAAGGAATCGGTCCGATACCCGAGCTGTTGCTCTGCTTGACGTCGCTCGCGTTGATATTCGCGACGTTCTCTTGGATTGTGGAACTGTCGTCGGGATTTTCGAAGAAGGAAAGCTTCCACGGTCCCTGTTTAACGAGATCCCAGCCGGTTGCTTCATCGACTTCAAGTCCCACGGCCCAGTTCATGGGAAGTGTCCACTGGTTTTCGTCTTCGTTATACTCGATCGCATGCACTTCGACAAGCGGACGAGAGATTATAAAGGTCGACACAACCATCAAACACGCCATGATAAATGAGAGTGTGCGCTTTTTCATAATATTCTCCTTATAAAAATATGAATTCAAATTAATTATACTCCTTAAAACAAGCTTCGTCAAGTGTTTTCGGGGGGAGTGCGCGTTGAATTTTTGCCCGCTTTTTTGTGCAAATTGCCATTTCATCATACAAAATTCGCAAAACAATGTTGCATCACATCCAAACACCTCATCCACCACGGGCGCAACGCCCGCGGTTCCCCTGTCTCGCTGCGGCTCGGTCACGCGTAGAAATTGCACCGCAATTTCTACTTGGGTCATGACTGCCACCGGCAGTCATTCACTACCGCGTCGCCGCTTCGCTGCCCAAAGGGAAGGCAAGACAATGTGGCAAATCTTCGATATGTTGTTTGTAGAGTGCGACATCCTCGGCGCACCGCCGCTCCCACGTTCGTTCTTTCCACTATTTTACAAGTCTCCGTCACGTTGTTGTTAGGGGAGGGGTCTCCCCTACCGCGCAAAAGCAATGTTACCTTCAATAACAAAAAAGCAGCCGTATTACGACTGCTTTTTATTTCCGGTCTTATTCCGCTATATCTACGATGATCTTTTTGCCAACGGTATTACCCGCTGCCTTCATCACAGTGCGTAAGCACTTGGCGTTCTTGCCTCGTCTGCCGATGATCTTTCCCATATCGCTCTCGTTAACGGTCACGGTGAAAACGACAGTATCGCCTTCCTCACGCTCGTCGATGACAAGATCCTCCGGATAATCAATTATCGCCGCAGATATGTCGGTAAGAAGCTGCTTAAGCTCCGGCATTATCTTCACCCGATAATGTTCTGCTTCTTAAGAAGTGCACGAACGGTATCAGTCGGCTGAGCGCCGTTCTTGATCCACTTGGTTGCCTTCTCTGCGTCGATCTCAACCTCAGCGGGATCGGTCATAGGATTGTAGTGTCCGATCTGCTCGATGAAGCGTCCGTCACGGGGAGAACGCGAATCTGCAACAACGATACGGTAGAAGGGCGCCTTCTTCTGTCCCATTCTTCTGAGTCTGATTTTAACTGCCATTTTTTCTTTCCTCCGAAATATATAAATAATAATTTTTTATTAACAAAGGTTGATCTTCAACCGAGTGTTATCATTTACGGTGCTTGCGCGTTTTTTTCATCATGCGGTTGAACTTTCCGCTTGACATTTCCTTCATCATCTTGCAGGTCTGCTCGAACTGCTTGAGAAGGCGGTTTACGTCCTCGATCTTCGTTCCCGAGCCGGCGGCGATTCGCCTCTTTCTCGGCGGGGTTATGAGCGAGGGCTTATGCCTTTCGGCAGGGGTCATCGAAAGGATTATCGCCTCCATGCGTCCGATCGCCTTTTCGTCGATCTGCGCGTTCTGAAGCTTCGACGCGTCAACTCCGGGGATATGAGCGAGAATATCCTTCATCGGTCCGAGCTTCTTTATCTGGCGAAACTGGTCGAGGAAGTCTTCAAGGTCAAAGGTCGATGTGCGCATTTTGCGCTCAAGCTCCTCTGCCTGCTTCTCGTCGTACGCCTGCTCTGCCTTTTCGATAAGCGAGAGCACGTCGCCCATTCCGAGGATACGTGAAGCCATACGGTCGGGATGGAACGGCTCGATAGCGTCAAGCTTTTCTCCGACACCGACATATTTGATCGGCTTTCCGGTAACGTAACGAACCGACAGCGCCGCACCGCCACGTGTATCACCGTCGAGCTTTGTCAGCACGACACCCGTGATATCAAGGAGCGAATTGAAGCTTTCAGCGACGTTTACCGCGTCCTGACCGAGCATTGCGTCGACCACGAGGAGAATTTCCTGCGGATCGAGCGTTTCCTTTATTTCCTTAAGCTCCTCCATCATCTTTTCGTCGATGTGAAGACGACCTGCGGTATCTATGAATACGATGTCGTGTCCGTACTGCTTAGCATGCTCAACGCCTGCCTTTGCAATTTTTACGGGGGAGACATCTGTCCCCATTGCGAAAACGGGAATTTCAAGCTGTTCGCCGACGACCTGAAGCTGCTTTATTGCCGCGGGACGGTAAACGTCACAGGCAACGAGAAGCGGACGGCGTCCCTGCTTTTTGAACATTCCGGCGAGCTTTCCGCAGTGCGTAGTTTTACCTGCACCCTGAAGACCTACCATCATAACGACCGTAGGAGGACGCGAAGCGAGCTTTATTCTCTCGCCCTCGCCACCCATAAGCTCGGTAAGCTCTTCGTTAACGATTTTTACTATCTGCTGCGCGGGAAGCAAGCTTTGAAGGACCTCGGTGCCAACTGCTCTTTCGGTTACCTTCTTTATAAAGTCGCGCACGACCTTGAAGTTTACGTCGGCCTCAAGGAGCGCGAGCTTTATTTCTCGCATACCGACCTTTACGTCTTCCTCGGTCAGCTTACCCTTGCTCTTGAACTTCTTGAACGCCGCGTTTATCTTTTCGGTTAAGTTCTGGAACATAATTATAATTCCTTATTTAGTTTCTTGGCGGCATCAATGATGTCATCGACGCTTTGCCCCTCGGCCTTAAGCTGATTCAGACGGTCGATAATGAAGGCGACGGTCTTTCCCATATCGCCAAAGCGAGACGCAAGCCCAAGCTTGTTTTCAAGCTCGGTTATTATCTCCTCGCTTTTGACGATGCGGTCACGCACGCCCTGGCGCGTTATACCCGTTATCTCGGAAATTTCCGAGAGCGAATAGTCGCCGTTATAGAAGAGGTCAGCGGCTTCTCTTTGCTTATCGGAAAGAATGTCTCCGTAAAAGTCGAGAAGGAGCGACATATTGAGATTTTTTGACATAATTCACTCCGTTTTTAACTGTAAAGCAAATCGGCTTACACATTATAGCAGAGGCGTTCACGCTTGTCAAGGGCTTTTTGAAAAAATTTATATTTATTTCGGCTTATCAGATAACGGTAGCTTCCGCTATAACGTTTACAAGCTCATCCTTCGAGGAAAGAGTGATATATGCCTTATCGGAAACGGTAATTACCGTCTTTCCGTCGATATTTTCGGTAGGAAGCTCACTTCCCTCGTACTCGTCTCTATAGGAGATATTTCCGCAAGCAAGGGAAAGCTTCGCGCTGTCCTTCTTGTGCCAGAGAGTTACGTGATACTTGCCGTTATGCTCAAAGCCGTAAGCGGTAATTCCCTCGGGCGCGGTCATGCGGTCGTAAGGAACCATCTCCAAGCCATCGCCCACCTTAAGGAGCGTATATTCATTAACGGGATCACGGAGAAGTGTTCTCTGCTCCTCGGTAAGCTGATCACGGTATTCCTCCCAGCGGCGGATGACCTCGAAATTATCACTCGCGCGCTTGTTCGCAGGAAGCTCCCAAGTTGCGGGACATATAAGAGTGATCGGGCAGTCGTATGCCACCGCACGGCTGATTCCGAACTCGTAAATATCGGGCTCGATATCCTCAAAGAAGTACCACCAGCCGAAGTCTACACGCGTAAAGTCTTGTCTAATCTGTTCCGCTTCATCGAACGGGAATTGAGTGAGATGCTTCTTGAAGTTCTGCGTCTGGAACACATCAAACGCGTTACCGCCGCTCATCCAGTGCCAGCCGAAGTGCGTCTTTGCGGCGCCCTCGCAGAATTTAGGCGGATTGTCAAAGAGCTTGATCGTGCGGTACTGTGCATTCGAAACGTGATAATCGTGAGGGGGAGGCGTTCCCTCGGAGCCGTCCATATAGCAGAATTCAAATCCGCAGTTATAAAGACCCGCGAGCTTTGCGCTGACCTCATCCTGAAGCGAGGAATTCTGACCGACGTAAACGCTCGTCGCGCCGAATTCCGAAACGTCAAGCGTTCCGCCTATCAGTCCCATTGGATGCTCGGTCACGTTGGTATCGAAATGTCCGCGTTTACAGCCGAGGAACGCATAAGGCGGCTCTTCCGTGTAGCTTTCATAATGGATAAGCTCGCCGCCGAACTGAAGGACGCGGCAGTCTACCTGCATAGGGGCGTCGGCTGTCGGCTCTTCAACGTATACCGTAGTGTCGGTTTCCGAAAGCGGCTTTGCGAGCGTGAAGTGACGGGTAAGATTGAGACGGTGATCGGCTACGGGAGTAACGTAACGGCTTTCGATTCCTATGTGTGTCTGAAGGAAGTGAAGTCCGGGAGTGAAGCCCTCCGCCTTGAGCTTGTCAAGGAACGCCTTAACGTCGCTCGGACCATTCGGGAATCTTTCGTTATAGTCGTAATTGCCGTGGAGAGCGTATCCTCTCTTGGGCGGTATAAAGAAATACGAATCCGAGAAGAGCAATTTAGTGATTCCGCACTTTTTCGCAATATTAATAACGTAGTCAAAGCTCTCATTTCTATGAAGATAGAGACCGGGAACACGAAGAATAGAGGTTTTGTTGCTCGGGTCGCGGCGGCTCTTGACTCCGCGGGGAAGATCAAGCGCTTCCTCAAACGCATCAATAGCGTCAAGCATGCTTTCGCCGCCCTCGGTGCAGATAAGCGCGCAGGAGCAACCTACGAGCTTTATTCCGCGTATCGCGTCAGCGGTAAGGGTAAGTGCACCGTTATCGCGCTTTTCGTGGTCTATTCTCGTCGCGGTCGAGGTTCCGATGACTGCAACTGCGGCATCGTCATCCCAGGTAACGTTAAGCCACTGTCCGAAGTTTTTCATTCTCTTGACGGAGAGACTCAAAAGCCGGAATTCCTGTACGGGCGGAACGTCCATGTTCAGCTTATATCCGCATCCGGGAACGCTCTCGAAATCCGTCGCGGTTATGATAAAATCTCCAAGACGGAAGATGACGTATTCGTCCTCTATTTCAACGTCTACCCACGCGCCGAAGGAAACAAGGTCGAAGTACACCTTGATGCGTCCGTCAACAAGCTCAACGCTCTTCGCGCCGAACACGGTTCTCTTGTTCGGATACATAAGCTTGATCTCATTATTGAAGGGACGGTTTTCCATAAGCGAGAAAACGGGTATCGGGGCGCTCTTATCGAGAAGGTCTCTGCCGTTTTTCTTCAGAATCAGCCCCTCTGCAAGCGCGTTCTTGCCGACGGTAAGCGTAAAATGTCGGTTCTCAATGACGATACTTCCGTCGGGGTTTGAATACAATTTTTTAACGTTGCTCATAGCTCGGTTCTCCTTAAGATCAGGCGCAAAAAATACCGCCGTTAATTGTGCAAATTATAACACGAGAAAAACCGATTGTCAACAGAATTCACGTCTTTTCATACGTGATAAGTATTGACAGATCGGTTTTTCGGTATGTTAAAAAACTATATTTCTTTTTTACAGGATAACTGCATCAGCGATAGCGTTTATAAGCTCATCCTTCGAGGAAAGAGTGATATATGCCTTATCAGAAACGGTGATAACAGTCTTTCCGTCGGTAGTTTCTCTCGGAAGCTCATTACCCTCATACTCGTCTCTGTAGGAAATATTTCCACAGGAAAGAGCAAGCTTCGCGCTGTCCCTCTTGTGCCAAAGAGTTACGTGATATTTGCCGTTATGCTCAAAGCCGTACGCGGTAATGCCTTCGGGAGCAGTAAGGCGTTCGTAATAAACCATCTCCATGCCATCTCCGATTTCAAGGAGCGTATATTCCTTTTGGGGATCGCGAAGAAGTACCTTCTGCTCCTCGGTAAGCTCGGGACGGTATTCCTCCCAGCGGCGGATAACCTCGAAATTATCCTTCGCGCGCTTGTTTTGTGGTTGCTGCACGGTCGTAGGACAAATAAACGTTAACGGGCAGTCATAAGCTGCCGCGCGGCTCGCACCGAACTCGTAAATATCGGGTTCAATATCAGGAAACAGGTGCCACCAGCCGAAGTCAACGCGGGTGAAATCTTCCTTCATCTGTCTTGCTTCGTCGAACGGGAATTCGGTAAGATGCTTTTTGAAGGTCGCTGTCTTGAACACGTCGAACGCGTTACCGCCGCTCATCCAGTGCCAGCCGAAGTGAGACTTTGCGGCACCCTCGCAGAAGCGCGGAGGATTCTTAAAGAGCTTGATGGTACGGTACTGAGCGTTGGAAACGTGATAATCGTGAGGGGGAGGCGTTCCCTCGGAGCCGTCCATATAGCAGAATTCAAATCCGCAGTTATAAAGACCTGCGATCTTTGCGCTGATCTCGTCCTGAAGCGAGGTGTTCTGGTCAACGTATACGCTTGTCGCGCCGAATTCCGAAACGTCAAGCGTTCCGCCTATCTGGCCGAGAGGATGCTCGGTCACGTAAGTGCCGAAATGTCCTCGCTTACAGCCGATAAACGCATAAGGCGGCTCGGTCGTGTAGCTTTCGTAATGGATAAGCTCGCCGCCGAACTGAAGAACGCGGCAGTCGGGATGCATCGGTGCGTCGGCTGTCGGCTGCTCAACGTATACCGTAGTATCGGTCTCCGAAAGGGGCTTCGCGAGCGTGAAGTGGCGGGTGAGGTTGAGTCGGTGATCGGCTGCGGGAGTAACGTAGCTGCTCTCGATTCCTATATGTGTCTGAAGGAAGTGAAGTCCGGGAGTGATGCCTGCCGCCTTGATCTTGTCAAGGAACGCCTTGACGTCGCTCGGACCGTTCGGGAATCTGTCGTTATATCTGTAGTCACCGCAAACGAGGTATCCGTCTCTGCTCGTCTCAAAGAAGTATTCCTTATAGAACAGCATTTTTTTAATGCCGCACTTCTTCGCAACGTCGATAACGTAGTCAAAGCTCTCCGGCTCATGAACGTAGTATCCCGAAACACGAAGGATCGAGGTATTGTTGCTCGGATCGCGGCGGCTCTTGACTCCGCGGGGAAGATCGAGCGCTTCCTCAAACGCATCAATAGCGTCAAGCATGCTTTCGCCGCCCTCGGTGCAAATGAGCGCACAGGAGCAACCGACGAGCTTTATTCCGCGTATCGCGTCAGCGGTAAGGGTAAGTGCACCGTTATCACGGTTTTCGTGGTCGATTCTCGTAGCGGTAGAGGTTCCGATGACTGCAACTGCGGCATCGTCGTCCCAGGTAACGTTAAGCCACTGACCGAAATTCTTCATTCTATTGACGGAAAGACTGAGAAGACGGAATTCTTGTACGGGAGGAACGTCCATATTCAGCTTATAGCCGGCTCCCGGAACCATCTCGAAATCCGTCGCGGTTATGATGAAATCTCCGAGGCGGAAGATAACGTATTCGTCCTCTATTTCAACGTCTACCCACGCGCCGAAGGAAACGAGGTCAAAGTACACCTTGATACGTCCGTCAACAAGCTCAACGCTTTTCGCACCGAAGGTCGTTCTCTTGTTCGGATACATAAGCTTGATCTCATTATTGAAAGGACGGTTTTCCATAAGCGAGAAAACGGGTATCGGCGCGCTCTTATCGAGAAGGTCTCTGCCGTTTTTCTTCAAAATCAGCCCCTCTGCAAGCGCGTTTTTGCCAACGGTAAGAGTAAAATGTCTGTTCTCAATAACGATACTTCCGTCGGGGTTTGAATACAATCTTTTAACGTTGCTCATAGCTCGGTTCTCCTTAAAATCAGGCGCAAAAATACCGCCGTTATTTGAGCAAATTATAACATGAGAAAAACTGATTGTCAACAGAATTCACGCCTTTTCATACGTGATAAGTATTGACAAAAAGGATAAATTTGATATAATGAAGCCAAAGAAAGTGAGGTAATCATTATGGTATTAAAAGTTATCACCTTCAATATCTGCTGCAGCAACGGTCCTGAAGGACATTCTCTTGAGGAGTGTGCTCCTCGCGTTATCGACGTGATCACGAAAAAGGATCCCGATATAATCGGACTTCAGGAATTTACTCCCCGTTGGCACAGACTTCTTGACGGATTTATAAAAGAAAACGGCTACGAGCTTTTCAATATGTACCGCGCCGAGAGCAACAAGGAATCAACCCCGATGCTCTGGAAAAAGGACAAGTTCGAGTGCCTTGATAAGGGCTATTTCTGGCTTTCCGATACTCCCGAGGTGGAATCGAAGGGTTGGGACGAATACGGCTGTCACAGAATCTGCATGTGGGCGAAGCTGAAGGAAAAAGCGACGGGCAAAGTATTCATTGCTTCAAACACTCATTTCGGCTTCGGCGATCAGTGTCAGACCGACAGTGCGCGTCTCATTCTCAGCCGCATAAACGCACACGGCACCGACGCGGTTTTCGTAACAGCCGATTATAACTTCAACAGCGAAATGCTCGGCTACAAGGAAATGACAAAGGAATTCGTCGATGTCACGGCTTTGACAACAGGCGACAAAGCTCCGACCTACCACGGCTACGATCTCGCAAACGCAATGACGGACGAGGAGATAAGAGTCACGGGCAAAACATTCGGCGGACATATAGACTTCTGCTTCGCTAATCCCAAGGGCATCACCCCGATAACGGGAAAGGTACTGCGTGAAAACTTCGACGGAAAATTCCCGTCCGACCATAACGCAGTATACTTTGAGCTTGACGTAAAATAAATACCGTTAAAACAGCCGCTTCCGCGGCTGTTTTTTCTTTGTAAAACGTCGCTTTTTTGAAGCGCACTATTGACTTACCGCCCAAATTTGCTATAATATTCTCAAAGAAAGTGAGGTAATCATTATGAGTATCAAAATTATCAGCTTTAACATCGCCTGCTGGGACGGTGAGGACGGACATTCTCGTGTCGAACGCGCTCCTCGCATTATCGACGTGATCACGAAAAGAGATCCCGATATAATCGGATTCCAGGAATTTACTCCCCGTTGGCACGAGCTTCTTGGGGATTTTATAAACGAAAACGGCTACGAGTTTTTCAATATGTATCGCGCCGAAAGCAACAAAGAAGGCACTCCTATGCTTTGGAAAAAAGATAAATTCGAGTGTCTTGACAAGGGTTACTTCTGGCTTTCCGACACCCCCGAGGTCGAGTCCAAGGGCTGGGACGAATACGACTGTCACAGAATCTGCCTTTGGGCTAAGCTCAAGGAAAAAGAGAGCGGCAAGGTATTCGTTTATGCGAACACTCATCTCGGATTCGGCGATAAGTGTCATACCGACAGCGTAAAGCTCATCCTGAGCCGAATCAACGCACACGGCACCGACTCGGTATTCATTACCGCTGACTTCAATTTCTGGCACGACACGCCCGGATACCTCGAAATGACAAAGGAATTTATCGACGTGACCGCCGCAACTACGGGTGAAAAAACCGCTACCTGCCACGGCTTCAATCCCCTTAACGCGCTTTCAAATCCCGAAGCAAGCGTAGACGTATGGTTCGGCGTACACATCGACTTCTGCTTCGTGAATCCCAAGGGCGTCACGCCGATAATCGGAAAGGTGCTCCGTGAGGATTATGACGGAAAATTCCCATCCGACCATAACGCAGTTTACTTCGAGCTTGAACTGAAATAAACATTCCATAAGCAAAAAATCCGCGAAAATCGCGGATTTTTTTCAAAGGGAAGGCAAGAGGGCGCCCCGAAGCTTCGCCATAAATTATTCATTATTCATCATTCATTATTCATTAAAAAAGCACCTGCCGAAGCAGGTGCTTTTCCTTCTTGTTATTACTCGCCGAAGGGATTGAAGCTCGGGAACGCGAAACTACCGAGAGCATAGTCAAGACCGGAGGTAGTAATAACGTCTTCATTTTCAAATACTACTACGTTGATAGTAGGCATTTCAAATTTCTTTTCCATTATCATATCTCCTTTCTTACTGATAGTCGTAGTTCAGAACGCGGAGCTTGTAGAAGCGTCCCTGGTTGGAGTGGATCTGAGTGATCTCGCCGGTAGCGGAATCAATTACGTTGATCCAAGTAGAGTTCCAAGTCTCATAGAGATCATCGGGATAGATGTAGACGATGTCACCGTTCGGAAGAACGCCGATACCCTTAACACTGTGTCCCTCGTAGTAGAGCTCGGTGAAGGTCTTGGTAACCTTATTGTAGAGCATAACAGTCTCGCCGGTAACAAGGAGGTAATCCTTATTTCCGTAGAAGGACTGGAGGTCGTGACCGTGGTCCATAGGCATCTCAACGCTGAGAGCTTCGTTCTTAGCAACGGAGACAGTGCCGTCCTCGTTAAGAGTTACGTTAAGTGCCCAAAGGTGGGTACGACCAAGTGCCCAAAGCACGTTGTACTCGGGATCCCAAAGAACGCCGTGAGCATCGTCAAGAGCGAGGATCGTGGGTTCCTGATCTTCGCTAAGAGCAGTGTTGAAGAGATGAACTGCGCTTCCTGCGGAGGATGCTGTTGCAAGCACGCCGTTAGGAAGAAGCTCGATAGAGTGAGAGTTCTGAGCAGCCTTGCTGGTCATCCAGATGGTCTCACCGGTTTCCATAGAAACGATCGCACCGTCGTAACCGCCTGTAATGAGGACTACTTCGCCGTATTCAGCGGAGTTACGGAACTTGAAGCCGGAAATCGCGCTTGTAGGTGCCTTGTAGCTATTAACGAGGGTGTTCATGTTTCCGGTAGAGATATCGTAGATATCAATGTATGCGCCGGATCTGCCGCTTACGCCCATTTCGGTTCTCTGGTTAGCCATACCGACGTAAACGGACGTAGTCACCTCAGCATTCTTAGCTTCCTCGTTAGCATCGTAGAGCGCCTTAAGGTAATTCTTCTGGTTGTCATTAAGCTCGCTGGAAGCAAGTGCCTTTCTGATGTAGGAGTAAAGCGATACGGAGTAAGTAACAGTACCGTTTACAGCGATCTTATCAGCATCGCCGTACTTACCGAGAACAGGTGTCGTGTCGAAGTAGTAAATATTGGTACCCGTTACGTTGGCAAGAAGTACGGAGTCGCCGTTGACAGAGATTTCGCAGGAAATTCCGGGGTTGATAATGAAATGATGACGAAGCTTAATGGTTCCGTCTGCAAGGTGATGAATGTTGAACTGTGCATATTCAATGCCTTCTACAGCGGTTCCTTCGGTCTTAGTGACGTACTCGGGGAGAGTAGTGGTAGGACCGGTAACGGTAACGTCGTTGCTTCCGCCGTTGAATACGTTATCAAACGCGTCCTCTACGGTGCTGTTAGAAGCGCTTTCGTATCCGCACTTGTCACAAACGTCGTCATCGCCGAATACACACTTTTCGGTTTCAGCAAGCTCTGCCTTACAGCATACGGTAACTTTCTTATGAGTACCGTTGCCGTTGGAGTAGTAAGCGACTTCCGAATCGCCAAGAACGTGAACGCTCGAGTCGGTCGGTTTAACTGCATCACCACATATAGAGCAGGTGCCGGGGAATATACAGTTGGGAGTGCTGATCACGCCACCATCGGTCTCGTGCTTACAAGCATAACCACAAACGGAACACTTGCCGTCGTAGCCCCAGGTGTGAGCTCCCTTGTCCATGACAAGACCGCAGCCGCCTGCGCAAAGATTCCAGTGCTGGGTAGCATTGCTCTCGAACTCATCGGAAGCAACGTGACCGGTACCGGGAATTACGGTAGCGCCTACAAGCTCGACAGTTGCGTCAGCATCTGCGTAGTTTGTGCCGCAAGGACATGCCCAGTGTTCGATGTTACCGTCAGCGCAGCTTGCGGAAGCAGCAGGATGGTAAGTAACGGTATCTGCCGAACAGTTGTGATTAATTCCTATAATCGAAAGGGTAATATCGCCTTCGCAGGACAAGTTGATGCTAGCATTGTCGGGATCGTCTATAGTTTCGCGGATGAAGTATACCTTTTCTCCCTTAGCGAGAGTAACGGTTGCCTCAACCGTTCTGGGTACAAGTCTGTCGGAACTGGTAGCATCCTCGTTCGTTATCTCATCGAGTATGTTGCCATCTGCATCCTTGAGCATGTATTTGGAATAGCTCAAACGAGCGGTGAACCAACCGTTTGTACAAGCTACGGTGATCTTGAAGTCACCGTTGTAAGGAGCGGTAAACTCGAAAGCGGAACCTTCGATTCTCTGAACCGTAGAGTTACTGTAATGACCGCCTATTCCAGTCAGCTTGCCGTCCACGGTACCGTTCCAGACAGCAGTCCAGTCGCCGGATGTAGGACGACGGATATCGGTATCCCAAACGATAAACGTTCCGTCATCAAGAACCTCAAACTTAATAGTATCGTCGTAGATACCAACGTCGGTTCTGTATCCGTGAAGTTCGAGCATGCCAAACTTATCGGTATGAGTGTAAGCAACGTTCTTATCGAAAATGATAGGAAGCTCTGTATCAGCCGTATAGTCTGCGGGAACTGCTCCGACCTTCTTTACGGTTGCGCCCGTTATGTGCAGGAAGTCATCGTGGTCTGCGATAGTAGCTGCTGTGGTCAGGTCGAAGGTAAATACGAGCTGCTGACCTGCACGAAGAACAACGGAGCCTTCAAGTGAACCGTCAAGACTACCGTCTTTAACGGTAAAGGAATCAAGCACCTTGCCGTTCGCCGTTGCGGTAGCGAGAACCTCGATAGCAACGCCGTTGGCGTCTACCATGCCGTTTCCTGCGCCTTCGTAGTCAGCGCCGTTAAACAGTGCGCTGAATTCATACTCACCGTTTGACGGAGCAGTAAATACGATCGAGGGATTGTAGGACGCCGAAGGAATAGCGAGGAAATACTCGCCTTCTACGCCTGAATTGAAGATGGTCGTTCCGTTCCAACGATAGTTGGGATTGATGTACCAGTTATTTCTGGTAACGTTTTTACCGCCTTCAAACCAGGGTTTTGGAACAGTGGTGGGGGCAGATCCGGTAGTCCAAGCAGAACGAAGGCTTGAAGAGGGTGTACCGTTAAGGTTACCCGAATGGGTAAGGAACCATTCGCCTTGTCTGGAAGTAGACCAGCCGTTATCATCGATATCGGTGCTGTTAAGCCATTCCATGGGGAGTTCGTAAGTAGGGTAAGTAGTAAGATCGCCGGTTCTCTTTACGACGGTCTCACCGAGCTTGAACTGATAGGTTGCTCCGTTAGCATCCGGCAAAGCGGTACAGAAGCTGTCATCTGCCTGCTCGAATACAAATGCAAGCTCCTCGCCCTTCATAAGTTCAACCGTTCCGGTAAGAGTAGTGGAGGGGGTGCTTTCAGTCGGGGTGAAGGAAGCAATGACCTCACCGTTCTTTCTTACGGTAGCAAGAGAGTTGATAGTGTACGTTGTCGAACCGCTCGTGTACGAGAAGAGAGTACCCGTAACAAGCTCGCTGAAGGAATACGTGCCGTCCAGGGGAGCGATGAATACAACAGCGGGAGTATACGACGCGTTCTTGTGAGAGAGTCTCATATAGGTTTCGTTGTCGCCGTAAGCAATAGAGGTATCTCTCCAGCGTCCGGTAGATCCAATGTACCATGAAGTCCACGAGCTGGACGCATTTGCCCTATCGACTGTCAGCCATCTGTTATGGCGAGACTCGATGTAAGGCGCAGGACCGATACCGCCCGTGTTGCTGGCATTGGCAGCGGTCGTAGATGATGAAGCTGTGTAAGCTGTGCCGGCATCTACATCCGTATAGAATGCAAATTTCCAGGGCTCATCCGCTCTTTCAGCATAATCCCAACCTCTATCGGTTGTGAAAAGTGCGCCGGATGTACTCTCAGCCTTGTTTCCGGTGTTCCAGTCCATAGGAAGCGTCCACTGATTAACGTCTTCATAGTACTCAACCGCATGTACGTCTACAACGGGACGAGAGATTATGAAGGTGGACACTACCATGAAACACGCTAAAAGAAGAGATAGTGCGCGTTTTTTCATAAAAATTTTTCTCCTTTCAAATATTTTTTAATTTTTCATGAAAAATTCTATATTCATCCTCGCCCGAAAATCGGGGTCCCCAATCCCTTTTTTCGCACTCGGAAGATTATAGCAAACACGACAAGACGGGAACAAGCCCGCCTTTTTTCAAGAAATTGATCAAATGTCAATAAAATTATCGCATATTTTGTGCAATTTGTCAAGGTGATTTTTAAAATTTAGTAACAATGTTGTAAATAAATCATTTGACTTTTGCTAAGCAAATACATTTTGTATTATTGTTCGCCGTGCAAAACAACGTTACATCACACCCTAACGGTCGAGCAATGCTCGCCCGCGAAAAGCAAAGGATCCGCGATATTTCGCGGATCCTTTTAATCATCCTTTTTTTCCTTTGACCTTGCTACGATCTTCATTTCTCCAATGATCTTTCCGAAGCGATTGATGATAATATCAAACGCGCGGTAGATCCAACCGACCGGAAGCAGATACCACCGTCCGAAGATCGGCTTGTACTGCTTCATAAATCTAACACCGGGGAAAATCCTGCTCATAATATAGCCGAACTTGCCCTTCTTTTTAATACCCTTATCGACCTGGCCCGTCCTTGAGATATTGAACATATTGAGCATGAACGCTTCAAGCGTCTTTCTCATTCCGTCGGAGAGCTTGAATATATCAAAGGTCTCAACCTTATCGAATATCTCGCATACAAGCTCGCGGCAATCGCAGTCGAACTGCCACACGCCAAGCTTGTTGAGCTCGTTTTCAATATACTTAAAATCAAGGTTCGGCTTCTTCTCTAAGTAGACGAATATGTCGATAAGATGCCGAGCGCCTATGCTTTCGCTGAAGGCAAAGTGTCTATACGCATGCAGAGCGAGGTAAATATAGTAATCCTCGTCGGTGAAGTGATAACCGAAGCCGTTATCGTCGTCCTTGATAAGTCGGCTCTTTACGTCCTTATAGTAGCTTTGAAGCTCTACCCATTTTTCGCCGTAAAGCTCGACGTGCATCTCGTAATTGAATATCGGCTTCTTATGGTAAACGTCATGGAAGCCATCGTTATAATGCTCGATCGAATAGCCGAGCGAAAGAAAATAATCGCGAACGTGCTCGCGGTAAGCGGCGTCAAACAGAATGTCGTTATCCGACATCTGGCGAAGTCCGAGCTTCGGATACATATCCTTAAGAATTACGCCCTTCAGCGGCATATACCATATACCGTTTTCCTCAAAATGCGCAAGGATCACCGCGCGCTCGGTATCAAGCAAGAGATTCTTGCGGATCGACATCGCACGCGCCTGCGCAAAGGCGTCGAGAAGCGGCGCATTTTCCTCCGTTCTCTCAATTCCCAGCTTGTCGATCCCCTCGCTGACGAGCGAAACGAGCCCGTTGAACGTGCTCATCTTATAAACGCCTGCAAGAGCCATCGTGCTCCTGTCAACAGTCTCGCCGCCGCGCCCCGTAAGAGCGTATACGCAAAAGCGAAGCATGTCGCAGGCGGCATTTATTTTTTTGGTTTCCGAATCCATCCTCTGATCTTCCGTCCTGCTCTCAGAATAAAGTATCTCAAACCGTACGTCGAGGTCCAGAACACGCTGTAAAAGCGGTACGACCTGCTCTTTTTTACGTCTATCATTTTACCCTTTCGGTAAATATGGGTAACGACGCCGATCATTTGATCGTTTTCTACGCGCTCAAGGTAATAGGTGTTGTCACCGCGCATAAGGCAGTAGCCGTCCATGACCTTGACGCATCTGTGCAAAACGTGCGTTCCGTCGCGGCGAATGTAAAGCACTATATCGTACTTCTTAACGCCTTCCTTGATCGGCGACAGCATAACGTGCGTCTGACGCTCATATAGGAGCGGCTGCATCGAGCATCCTACGGTAAAAAAAGTCACGCTTCTGCCGTTACATAGCTCCTCTTTCAGCGTCGTGTGCTTCGTTTCGTTATTCAGATTATCCGTCATATATCAAGCACGCCCGCGTCCTTGAGCTGCGAGACGAAGGTCGTCGTGGCAGTTTTTGCAGTCTGCTCGTCGATGCCGTACTCGGCAATAAGGGCGTCAACTATTCCCTTCTCGTCAGTCTCCTTTTCGAGCTGACGGAAGATGAACGCGCCCGTTGAGTTGAGGCGAATCATTCCGCGAAACTTTTTCGTCATTTTTCCGATCGCAACGACAACGTTCTCGTCGCCGACCGAATGCAAAACAAATCCGTTCTTGATCTTCATATCAGTTCCCCTTCATTCCGTTATACGAGACGCGCGCGGCGTCGTCGTCCATATTGCAGTAAAGGTTATATATCGGCACGTTTCTAACTATCTTGTCCATCATCATCATAAACGAAGCCATCTCCGCGCCGTCCTGCGGTAAAAGCACCTGATGGAATATCTGCCCGACTGCGTCGCGCGAGGTAGCAGGCGAGATCACGTTTTCAGCGCCGCGATGAAGCAGACACATTCCGCGAACGGGCGCCTTCATATTACAGCCGAGAAACTCCTTGCCGCGCCACGGAGTACCGTGTGCGGTAAGAACGCCGTTTTCAAAGGTAAAGTACGGCTTGTCTCCGTTGAGAACGACGGCACGCTCGCCGAAGACCTTTTGCCATAGCCGAATGTGAGTCGACTTTCCTACACCGCTTTTCGCCATGAATACGAACGCCTCGCCGTCAACGGTAATTACCGCTGAGTGTATGAGCATAACGCCGTATTTAACGAGCGCACGTGTTGCGGCACGGTGAATGCAGGTTCCCTCGCATATTTCTATTGGAAACTCGCCGTTCGTCAGCTCGCTTTCCGCTTCGATCTCCTCGTCGGTCGCAGAGACGGTAACTATCGGCTCTTCATCGGTCAGATAATCGTTGCAAAGGGCGCGTATATGCTCGTATTTATGCACAACGCGGACGGGAACGCCCGCAAGTGAGACGCAAAACTCCATAATACCACCATTTTAATATTACTACGTATCATTATAACACAAGAAAACAAAATATACAATAGCGAAATAAAAAATTGAGGCACGCGCTTCATCGCAAGTTTGATCTTGTTCCAACGCCTTTGTTGGGTGCGACAACCTCGGGAACCCCAAAAACTCGCTTTGCTCGTTTCGGGAACCCCTGCCTCGGCGCACCGCGCAAAAACGATGTTACTTCCCTTTGGCACACGGTTGCTCTGCAACCTACACCTCATCCACCGCAGACGCAGCGTCTGCGGTCCCCCTTCTCCCACTGGAGAAGGTATAACGACGTGGCAAATCTTCGCCACAAATTATTCATTATTCATCATTCATCATTCATTATTCATTCTTAATTATTCATTATTCATTAAAAAAGCTCCACCCGAAGGTGGAGCTTTTCTCTGGTTTGTTATTACTCGCCGAAGGGATTGAAGCTCGGGAACGCGAAACTACCGATAGCATAGTCAAGTCCGGAGGTAGTAATAACGTCTTTGTTTTCAAATACTACCATGGTCAGGGTAGGCATTTCAAAAGTCTTTTCCATTATCAT
>JAFUNJ010000005.1 GCA_017482355.1 Clostridia bacterium | reverse complement strand
GCATCTGCCTTACAAGCAGAGGGTCACAGGTTCGAGCCCTGTACTTTCCACCAAGGAAAAGCATGAGGCAAGAGTCATGATTACCGCAAGGCAACAGGGCTCGTTAAGTTAAACGCTCTGCGTTTTACTTTCGCCCATGTACTTTCCACCAAGGAAGCTTGCTTCCAAATGGAACTACGGTTCCGAGTTCGGAAATGGCTTGGTAGCTCAGTTGGTTAGAGCGCTAGCCTGTCACGCTAGAGGTCGTGGGTTCGAGCCCCATCCGAGTCGCCATTTCCGAAAACAATACCACCATCCCACGCCTCTGTAGCTCAGTTGGTAGAGCAGGGGACTGAAAATCCCCGTGTCGTTGGTTCGATTCCGACCGGAGGCACCATATGCGGATTTAGCTCATTTGGTAGAGCGCCACCTTGCCAAGGTGGAGGTGGCGGGTTCGAGCCCCGTAATCCGCTCCAAACAAAAATCCGCTTTCGCAAGAAGGCGGATTTTTGTTTGTATTATTCACTATTCATCATTCATTCTTCATTATTCGTTAAATGAAAGCGGATTATTTAATGAATAATGAAGTCGCTTCGCTGATGAAGAATGAATAATGAATAATTAAGGTAGCTTTTTTTCCGTTGGTCAAAAAGCATTTTATATATTGAAAAAGATGCGGATATAGGGTATAATGATTCTAAAGAATGAGGTGTTGTTATGAAAGAAAATTTTTTGATTGATAAATCTATTGCTTTTGCTTCGCGTATTATAAAGCTTCATCAATATTTAATTAAAACGAAAAAGGAAACAATTATTTCAAAACAAATAGTTCGTAGCGGCACGAGCATTGGCGCAAATATAAATGAAGCCAATTATGGTCAGAGTAAAGCGGATTTTATTTCAAAAATGCATATTGCCTTGAAGGAAACAGCTGAAACGGAATATTGGTTGAAGCTGCTTACGATATCTGAATATATAAATGAGGATATGGGAAAATCGCTTTTGAATGACTGTTTGGAGATAAAGCGAATTCTTGTTGCCTCAATTAACACCGCAAAGGAAAATACAAAATAGATTATCGTTTGTTTAACACTTTTTGCCCCTCTGCATATCATAATACCGAAAGACAAGTAAAATAATTTCTCAAAATCCATTGACAAAACGCTCGCACTGTGATATAATGCTCATGTTCTGAATACGGCGACATAGCCAAGTGGTAAGGCCACGGTCTGCAAAACCGTTATCCTCCGGTTCAAATCCGGATGTCGCCTCCAAACGAAAATCCGTTCACGAATGTGGACGGATTTTTGTTTGTATTATTCACTATTCATCACTCATTATTCATTATTCATTATTCATTAAATAAGAACGGATTTTCGAATGAATAATGAATAATGAAGTCGCCTTCGGCGTGATCCGGGCGCACTTCGCGCAAAAGGATCCCACTTGCGGCATCGCCGCTTTCGTGTTATAATACGCCTGCGATTTTACGCGCACAAACACGAATTCTCGGATTTTTAAGCACATTTTGCAAAGAAGCAAGTGTTACTTGACAATTTTCCAAACAAACTTTATTGTTTTCAAGATCAGGAAATGATACAATTTAAGAAAAAAAGGAAGTGTTTTTTATGTTGAGTGATAACATCAGAAAGTACCGTAAATTAAATCACATGTCACAGGACGAATTAGCCGACAAATTAAAAGTAACAAGACAAAGCATCAGTCTTTGGGAAACCGGACAGACACAGCCGTCTTTAGACAATATAGTCGCCTTAGCCAAGCTGTTTGACGTTTCCACCGACAATTTACTGTCGGCGGACGAGTCCGAGTCCGAGTCCGTGACCGTTCCTTTAGCGAAGCCGCAAAACGATGGACCTTCAAATAAGAAAAGGTACATTTTGATCGTATGCTTAATATTCTGTTTACTTTTGGTTATGGCTCTCATTCTGTGGAAAAGCGGAATTTTCGGCGCGTCAAATAATGGCGAACCGTCTCATTCCATTCCCGGCGGATCGATAAATACGACGGAGCCGCCCGAAAGCAAGCCGAATACGACGGAACCGTCTCAAACCAAGCCAACTACGACGGAGCCGCCCGAAAGCAAGCCGAATACGACGGAACCGTCTCAAACCAAGCCAACTACGACGGAGCCGCCTCAAAACAAGCCCAAGGACATATACGGATATCTCAAAGATTTCGTGATTCAAAACGGCACAGTAAACGGAGACTACTGCTATTATTCAAACACCGCCGACAATTACGGAGGATACGCATCTGAAAGCTTTTCTCTGTATTATTGGGCAGATACCGAAAAAATAGAATTTTGCTTACACAGCGTTTTGGACGATACCTACAGTATAAATTTCTATATTTACGTTCCTAAAACGCACACCGGCAAATATACGTACATAACGTCATATTATTACCGAGATACCGGCGCATCTCGGTACGAGGCAACCGGTACGATAGTTGCATCTGATTTTACCAAAAATTATCCCTTACCCTGTTCTAGTTATACCGGCTCTACCGATAAGCAGAACGAATTTATGGAAATGAGCAGGCAGGGTATTTGCGATCTGCTCAGCTGCCTTGAGAGGTTTCTTGAAGTGGAAAATATTGAATATTCCTTTGCCGATTTCGGCTTTACAAAGTTTTGATTCTTTAGCTTCCGTGTATTTTTAACACGACCGCGTGACGCTTTATCACCTAGTCGTCGGCTGATTCTCGCCAGACGCATTCCTCATCTTCGTGCCGAATTAGTAAAAAGCCGTGAGAAATCACGGCTTTTTTTATCTATGTCTTTTATGTGTTGCTTCAGAACTATGTTTATATATTGCGAAAGGGGGCGATCGGTGAGCTTTGCAAAAAGCAATCTTCTTATAATGCTCTCCGTTCTTTTGCCTGCGGGTATTGAAAAATAATAATAATAATTGCGCTATAATAAAATCAGAAAGGCGGTGGAGATATGAAAAAAATAATCTCCGGAATTTCCTTACTTATCGTAGTGGTTTTTACACTTTCGGCTTGTAGTGGTAAAAAAGCTTATGAATTTATCAATGAAGAAAGCGAAATAAGCACAATAGAAATTGTAAAGTTGTGTGAGTATGACCAAGAAAAAGGTGAGTATAAAGAAGAATTGATTTCCGTAGTAGAGGATCATTCCGCTTTTTTATCCGACTTTAAGAAAGTTGAGTGTTATAATCATTGGACAGATCCAACCGGTGTTTTTGAAGATGACATCGTAATAAAGATAACATATAAGAATTATGAATATGAGCTTATTCATAATTCCGGGCAAGGTAAATACCGGCATTTTGAAGATAATCCAAGCTTTTTGCAAGTATACGCCGGACGCCGTTATTTTGACGAAGAACAATTTAATGACTTGATAGAGAAGTATTCGAAGTAATGCGATTAGCATCTTTTTTGTCAACGAAGCTCCAAAACAAAAAGCACCCAATCGGGTGCTTTTCACTTGTGCGAAAAGCATTTTTATATTGCAAAACTCCCGAAACCATGATAAAATAAAACCGTAACAAAATGCGATTTCAATTTTTTATTCAGAGGCGTCAGATATGAGATTTTCGCAGTTTGAGGATCCTTTTAAATACCTCCAGCCGGAGATGACGTTTGCTCAAGATCTTGCGCGTTCTTATTACGCAGAGATACCGCTGCATTGGAACGAGGGTGAGTCGAGTGCGGATGAGGTAGACTTCTCACACGTCACGCTTGATATAAGCTTTTGCGACGAGCTGCTCGACACGGCGTATGCTGATTTTAGGCAATTTTTATCCGTTATGCAGATAAAGGTTGACGGTTTTGGCAAGAAGATAGTAGTTCGACAGGGACAGACGGAGTGCTTTGAGGCGTACGTTATCCGAGTGGAGCGCGACGGGTGCGAGGTCATTGCCGCGGACACCGAGGGTATCCGCCGTGCGCTTGTTTATTTAGAGGACGAGATGCACCGCCGTTCGGGCGCACGGCTTCCGCTCGGAGAGATAAAGAGACGCCCGTTTATAAGAGAGAGAATATCGCGCTGCTATTTCACCCCTGCGAGTAACGTTGCCGTCGAGGAGCGTGAAAACGAGCTTGCTGACGATATTGATTATTACCACGACGAGTATCTTAACCGACTCGCGCACGACGGCGTAAACGCCCTGTGGCTCGGCGCGACGCTTCGGTATCTTGTTAAAAGCGACATTGTTCCCTAGTACGGCGCCGATTCGGAAAAACGGCTCGCGAAGCTGAACCGAACTATTGAAAAATGCCGTCGGTACGGTATTAAGACCTATCTTTTCTCGGTCGATCCTGCTTCGACTTATGAGAACGCAAAGCTGAAGAATCATCCCGATATGCTGAGTGACGAGGAATCGCCCTGGATCTTTCATCTTTGCCCATCGACGGAGAAGGGTCTATCTTACATTAAGGAAGCATATTCTGAGCTCTTTCGGTGTGCGCCCGGGCTTTCGGGATACATAAATCTCAGCGTCGGCGAGCCGTTCCGACTGATGATAAAAAGAGACGGCAAGCGGAGCGACGTGCTTTCCCCCGACGGTAAGGTATTTTATCGCCTCGTCGTCGGCGGATTCTCGCCCGATGCATTCTGCTTCTTTGTGCCGAAAATGTGATATACTAAACAAGAAAGGACGCGAAAAATGAAAAACAATAAACTTCTTTTCGTTATACTTTTTGCTCTCGTTTACGCCGTGGTTTTGAGCTTTGGAATAGAGTGCCTGTTTCAGTGTATAGGTATTATGGGAACGAGTGTGTTCGCCGAGCATTCTCCGTGGGTGTATTGGAGCTCCTTTATTGCGGGAATACTGTCGGTTGTCGCACTTATCGCGATTTTCATTTTGAATTTCAACCTTTCGGACAAATTCGGATACAATAAATATATCTGGTGGATACAGTCGATCCTCGCTCTTGTGCTTGCCTTCTTTTTGGTAGAGCCGTGGGAGATGCTGTTCGGGCTTTTACAGGAGCATTTTTGATAGGCATAATATCAAAGGGGCAGAGAATGGAAACAACGCTTAACTTGGGTAAAAAGGGAGAGACGGCGGCGCGACGTTATTTGCAGCTTTCCGACAATAATCTTCTGGCAGTAGGCGTCCTGCTTCCAAATGGAGCGACGGGCTATTATCTGTCAAACGGCGTCGGTTACGACTCTCTTTTTGATATCGGTTCGATCAGTAAGACCTTTACCGCGCAGGCGGTTTTGAAGCTCGCGTGTGAGAATAAGCTCTCGCTGTCTGATACGGTTGACAAATATTTGCAGTTGCCGAGCGGCGTTTACCCGACGGTCGAAATGCTGCTCACTCATACTGCGGGCTATAAAAATCTTACACCTGTTGAAATAACCGTACCAAGCTTACTAAAAAGGTCTTACGCAAGGGCAAACGTCTACCGCGGTATCGGGGAGACGGACGTGCTCAATGCTCTTTCGAGAAGGAAGCACGCACGTGCGAGCGGATATTTTTACTCCGATTTTGCTTATGCGCTATTAGGTATTGTCGCATGCCGCGTCACGGGAAAAAGCATCTCGGCTCTTCTGCAAGAGCTGATAGACGACTATCACATGAAAAGCACGTACATAATACCGGACGGTGAACGCATGAAATGCAATCTGCGCGGTCACGTGATCGCGCCGTGGAGTTGGGAAAGCGACAATCCGTATCTGGCAAGCGGCGGCATCTCGTCTACTGTTTGCGATATGCTTAAGTACGCAAAAGCACAGGTGGAGCAGGTACATGATTTTACGAGAATGGCGCAGGAGCGCAGAAGCATTCCTGCAAGCTTTGGCGGACCAAAAGAGATCTGCCTCGGCTGGCATACCTACAGTAGATCCAACCAGTGCTGGCACGTAGGCGGAGTCGGAACGTTCAGGTCGTCTCTGATATTTAACCCGAAGGCAAAATGTGCCGTTATCGTTATGGGAAATGCCAAGGGAGCGAAGAGCGCGAATGTGCATTATCTCGCTAAGCTACTGTATTCCGAGATGAAAAGGCATCATATAAGTATATTGGAATAAACCGATTAAAAAACTCCGAGAACTCAGTTCTCGGAGCTTTTTGTCAGTCAAATATTCCCGTTGAAAGGTATCTTTCGCCGCTGTCGGGCAGAAGCGTAACGACGGTCTTGTCGGGGTTTTCCCTTGCGAGCTTTGACGCTGCGACAAGTGCTGCGCCGGAACTTATTCCGACGAGGAATCCCTCTTTTCTTGCGAGGTCACGCGCGGCGGCGAATGCGTCTGCTTCGGTGACGGTCACGACCTCGTCGCAGACGGTGGAATCGTAATTTTTCGGCACGAAATTCGCGCCGATGCCCTGAAGCCCGTGTGCGCCCGATTTTCCTTCTGTGATTAGAGGAGAGGACGACGGCTCGAAGCCGACGATCTTAATATTAGGATTCTTTTCCTTAAGATATTTTCCCGTGCCCGAAAGTGTGCCGCCCGTGCCGATACCTGCGACAAATATATCGACCTTGCCGTCGGTATCTGCCCAAATTTCGGATCCTGTCGTTTTATAATGTGCGTCGGGGTTTGACGGGTTGTCAAACTGACCTGCGATGAAGGCGTTTTCGTATTTCTCGGACAGGCGTTCCGCTTCCGCTATCGCGCCTGCCATACCGAGCTTTCCGTCGGTCAGGACTATTTCCGCGCCGTATGCGGAAAGAAGACGGCGGCGCTCGACGCTCATTGTGTCGGGCATCGTCAGAATTACCCGGTAGCCCTTTGAAGCGCCGACTGCGGCAAGTCCTATACCTGTGTTTCCGCTCGTCGGCTCAATGATGACCGCGCCGGATTTAAGAAGTCCCTTGCTTTCGGCATCGGCTATCATCGAAGCGGCAACGCGGTCTTTCGCGCTTCCTGCGGGATTGAAATATTCAAGCTTTGCGATCAGATTTCCCTGCGGGAAAAATCTGTTCAAACGTACGAGCGGCGTTGAGCCGATCGTTGAAATTATATTTTCGTGAATTTTCATAGTGGTTCCTTTGTTTATAGGAGTTGAAGAATCTTGATGAATACCTTCTCCCACTGGAGAAGGTACGTAAACGTGGTGAAGCGCTTGAAAACCTGCGACAGAGTGAGTTTATATTCCGTAAAATTCCTCGGCAAATCTTACCGAGCCCATTGCGTCGGGGGAATACTTGTCCGCGCCGATATTTTGAGCGTATTCCTCGTTGAGGACGGCGCCGCCGACCATTACCTTGATCTCACAGTCGTAGGAATGGAGCAGCTTTACGGTTGCTTCCATGCTCGGGACGGTCGTCGTCATAAGAGCGCTTAAGCCGACGAGCTTACAACCCGTATTTTTGACCGCGTCAAGCACCGTTTCGGGCGAAACGTCGCGTCCGAGGTCATACACCTTGAAGCCGTAGCTTTCAAGAAGTACCTTGACGATATTCTTTCCGATGTCGTGAATATCGCCTTTGACGGTCGCAAGGATAACAGCACCCTTGCCGCCGTCGGACGAGGTCGGCATAAGTTTTTTAAGCTCCGAAATAGCACCGCTTGCCGCATCCGCGCTCATGAGGAGCTGTGGCAGATACGCCTTTTTTTCTTCAAACTGTTGACCTATTTCGTTCAGGGCAGGGATGATCTCGGAGTTTATGACGCCGAGGGGATCGCTCGTGATTTTTGACGCAATTTCCGACGCTTCCTTTGCCATGCCTTTAAGAATACAGTAGGAAAGCGAGAGGTCGCTTTGCGGCTTTGCTTCGGTCACGGTTTTGTTTTTATCGGCATACGAAATGTAGTCGATACAACCGTTATCAAGCCCGTGAAGGACTCGGAAGGCGTGATAGGTGTCGAGCATTGAAGCGGAAAACGGATTCATTATCGCGCTTGACAGCCCGTTTTCAAGGGCAAGGGCGAAGAAGGTCGAATTCATCTTCTCGCGCTCGGGAAGCCCGAAGGAAATATTCGACACGCCGAGCACCGTGCGGAAGCCGAGCTCGGTCATTTTTCTGACCGTGCCGAGCGTGATGAGCGCGCTGTCCTTGTCGGCGGAGACCGAGAGGGCAAGGGGGTCGACGATCATATCCTTTTTCGAAATGCCGTATTTTTCGGCTTCAGCGGCGATCTTGAGCGCGATTTCGACTCTGCCGTCTACCGTGTCCGGTATTCCGTTTTCGTCTATCGTGAGTGCGACGACGGTGCCGCCGTACTTTTTGACGAGAGGGAAGATCGCGTCCATCTTTTCCTTTTCGCCGTTTACGGAGTTTACGAGCGGCTTGCCGTTATAGATGCGAAGTGCGTGTTCAAGCGTATTTGGGTCGGCGGAATCGAGCTGGAGCGGAAGCGCGGTCACGCTCTGAAGCTCCTTCACCGCCTTTTCCATTATCTTTGGCTCGTCGATGTCAGGAAGCCCTACGTTCACGTCAAGTATATGCGCACCAGCTTCTTCCTCACGGCTCGCTTCAAGAAGCAGGTAACCGATGTCACCCTCGCGGAGCGCCGCCTTGAGCTTCGGCTTGCCCGTCGGGTTTATTCTTTCGCCGATAAGTATCGGGTCTTTACTGATTTTTACCGCCTTTGCGTAGGAGGAAACGACGGTTACATTTTTCTCGGTCGGGTATTTGAAGGTAACGCCCTTTACCGCCTTGACCGCTTCTTTTATATGCTCGGGTGTAGTTCCGCAGCAACCGCCGAGGAGCGTGACGCCCATTTCTGCCATTTTCTTTATATATTTTGCAAATTCGGCGGGAGAGGTCGTGTAAACGGTCTTGCCGTTCACGACGGTCGGAAGTCCTGCGTTGGGATTCATAACTATTGGAGTCGAAGACACCGAGAGAAGCTTTTCCGCAATGGGAAGCATCATGTCGGGGCCATAGGAGCAGTTCGCGCCGAACGCGTCAACGCCGAGTCCCTCGAGGAGGGCCGACATTGCTTCGGCATCCGCGCCCGTCATGACCTTGCCGTCCTCGCCGTAAGCGTTCGTTACGATTATCGGCAGGTCGGTGACTTCCTTTGCGGCGACGACTGCCGCCTTCGTCTCGTAGCTGTCGGACATCGTTTCGATGAGGATGAGGTCGCAACCGCAGTCAACGGCGCAGAGGAGACACGCCGAAAACGCGCTTACCGCCTCCTCAAACGAAAGGTCGCCGAGCGGTGTGAGAAGCCGTCCGAGCGGGCCGAGGTCGTAAGCGATATAGGCGTCGGGATAGTCGATCAGTGCCTCTTTTGCGCAAGTGATCGAAGCCGAAATAAGCTCGGCGTAGTTATCGTATTTGAAGGGATTTATCCCAAAGGTATTCGCCTTTATTATATTCGCGCCTGCGCTGAGATACGAGCGATGAAGCTCAGTTATTTTGTCGGGGTGCGTGAGCGACCAGCTTTCGGGCGCTTCGCCGGGCTTTAGTCCGAGCGACTGCAGGACGGTGCCCGTACCGCCGTCGAAAAACAGATATTTACTTTTCAGATCGTTACTAAAATTTTTCATTCAATTATCCCCGCAATAGCTGTAATTGATTTCGTCGGAGTCATTAAGAGCGACGATGAAAGAGTGATGCCGACGGTCTTCTCGGCATCGAGAAAGGTGAGAAGCGGCTTTTGAAGCTCAAGCGGAAGATCGCCGTATCCGGGGCTGAAGCGCGGAGCGTGAGAAATCCCGTCGAAAATGAGCTTTTCCGCCTCGTCGCAAGCTGTCTCTGATAGAGCAGAGGCGATAGCGTCGGTCACGAACTGCTCGGACGGCATAAGCTTTCCGAGCTTGATGAGAAGGCGGTCAACGTCGCTTCCGAGCGTGACAGCAAAGACCGCCGCGCGCTTGCACTGACCGAGATTCTTTATCAGATCCTTTGACGTTATCTTTCCAAAGCCGAGGTCGATGCCGTTTTTGGTTCGTGTGATATCGCAAAATCGGCTAACAAACCGCGCCGAAACGCAATTATTCAGCGCGTTTAAGCACTTCGGAACGAGTGCAACGCTTTCTACCTGACAGCCGAGCCGAGCGCGAAGCTCGTTTTGGTCAACCTCGGGAAGAACTAAAAATCCGTGCTTTATCATTTGATTATTTCGCTTACGTTGTCCCGAAGCTCACGCGCAACGTCGGGCTTGTTCATGGAGTAGACGTGAACGGCGTTTACACCGTTTGCGTAAAGGTCTATTATCTGCTCGGTCGCGAATGCGATTCCTGCCTGACGCATGGCATTGGGATCGTCACCGTAACGGTCAACGATGCGGAGAAAGCGCTGGGGAAGCGCGCTCTTTGATATAGAGCAAATCCGCTTGATTTGCGAAGCGCTTGTGACGGGCATTATTCCCGCAACGACGGGAACGTCAACTCCTGCGCGGAGCAGACGGTACATAAAGTTATAGAGAATGTTGTTATCGAAGAACATCTGCGTCGTAAGGTATTCACAGCCGCTTTCGACCTTTCTTTTGAGTCCCTCAATATCGCGTGCGCTGTTCTCGCTTTCGGGGTGACATTCGGGATAGCAGGCACCGCCGATGCAAAACGAGCCGAAGCTGCTGATCTCGGTAGCAAGATCGGAGGCGTATTTATAGGTAAGGGAATCGGGAGTCACACCGTCGGGCAGGTCGCCGCGGAGGGCAAGAATATTCTCAATTCCGCGAGAACGGAGGTCTGTCAGCTTGCCGACGATGCTCTCGCGCGTTGCGTTGACGCAGGTCAAATGCGCGACGGGAGTAACGGAAAGCGCGCTTATCTTCTCGGCAATTTCAGCAGTATAGGAGGCGGTCGTTCCGAGCGCACCGTAGGTGACGCTCATGTATGACGGCTTAAGAGATGCGATCTCAGATGCCGCCGCTATGACCGAGTCAAAATTCGCGCTCGTTTTTGGCGGAAACACCTCGAAGGAAAACGACGGCTTTTTGGCTTTAATTATATCTATAACTTTCATAAATACTATCCCATTTTAGTATAGTGAAGTCATTATATCACGCTTTTCTGTCAAATTCAATAGTGTGCGGAAAAAAATACGCTTTGTCACTCTGTCAATACCGATCATATAATGCTTTTGAGGAGAAATGCTCCTCAGAAAAACACAGGAGGAACAAAATGGCAACCTTTTTTAACCAGGCGACTCTGACCTACTCGGGCGGAAGCGCGAGCTCCAATATAGTATCGGGTGAGCTTGTCGAGGCGATCAGCGCGATAAAGACCGCGACGACCGAGACCTACCGTGACGGTGAGAGCATAACGTACGTTATCAGCTTGATAAACGATTCTGACGCGCCCTCCTCGGTGCTCACAGTTACCGATGACCTCGGCGCATATACGGTCGGCACTCAAACGGTATTTCCGCTTGTTTACCGCGATGGCTCGGCAGAGTTGTTCGTAGACGGCGTGCCGACGGCAGTAACAGTAGTGGACACACAGCCGCTTACCGTTACGGGAATCACAGTTCCCGCAAACGGAGACGCGGTTCTGGTCTATACTGCATCGGCGACTGAATTTGCACCGCCGACAGCGGACGGCACGGTAGTTAATACCGCAACCGTAACGGGCGCAGGAATTACAACGCCTATAACCGTCACTGAGACCGTAACGGCAGAAGGCGGCGCACTTCTCGGAATAACGAAGGAGATTTCTCCCTCGACCGTAACTCCGAACGCGCCTCTGACCTATACGATCACCGTAACCAACAGCGGTAACGAGGAAGCGGTAGCCACCGACGATCTTACGGTGAGCGACGTGTTCGACCCGATCCTCGACATTACCTCTGTCACGCTCAACGGCGTGACCTTGACCGAGGGCACGGATTACACCTACAACGAGACAACGGGCGAGTTCGCAACCGTCCCGGGCAGAATAACGGTACCCGCCGCGACCTTTGATGTCGATCCCGTAACGGGTGCATACGTTATCACCCCCGGCGAAGCAGTCCTCGTAGTGACAGGAACAGTACAGTAAAAATAAGGGAGGGGAAACCCTCCCTCATTTGTATTGTTCGGCTCAACTGAGGAACGTTAGGAGTTTGTTTGTAAGGACGGGCGACCACGTGAACCCCAAAAACTCGCGTTCGCTCGTTTCGTGGAACCTTGTTTACCTCATCCACCGCAGACGCAACGTCTGCGGTTCCCCTGCCTCGCTGCGGCTCGTTCACGCGTAGAAATTGCAACGCAATTTCTACTTGGCTCATGACTGCCACTGGCAGTCATTCACTACCGCGTCGCCGCTTCACTACCCAAAGGGAAGGCGAACAACGTGCCCGATGCTTCTCCACGTCGCACCCTACAATAATGTTGCGACAATTTTCTTGAAAATCAATAGCACCGAACGAAAAAAGAACGCCTTTCGGCGTTCTTATTCTCTCCCAAATAAATAATCGAGAGACACGTTCAATATTTTTGAAATTGCATCAATTTCAATATCGGTCACGGCACGTCTGCCGTTTTCGATTCGCGAAACAGATCCGCGACAGGTATATACGGCAACAAGCTCAAGCTTTTCGGAAAGCTGTTTTTGGCTCATTCCTGCTTTGATCCGGGCTTCTTTTATTTTTGTGCCGATTATATTAACGTTTTCGGTATCAATAATTCTTTTCATTTGTCAATTCATTTTCGGATCGTCTGTACGGTTGAGAAGATAATCAACCGAAACCTTATGAAAATCGGCAATCTTTATCAGTGTTGACGTTGGAATATCAATATCGCCGCGCTCATAATTGCTGTAAACGCGCTGACTGCAGGAAAGAACTTTTCCCATCTGTGCCTGTGTCAAATCCTTATCTTCACGAAGATCACGAATCCGCTTGTAATACGGCATATTATCCCTCCATCAATGTTCCTGATTGAATTATATGATAGAAAGAAATCCGCTATTGACTTTTAGCGGAAAATTCGCTACAATGGGATGCAATTGAGATTATTTACGGAGAGAATTATGATTACCTGCACATTTTTCGGGCATCGTGACGCGCCTTGGGAGATAAAGGAACAAGTCAAGGATGCGGTCATTGATTTGACAACGAAACACGGTGTCAATACGTTTTTCGTAGGTGACAGCGGCGCTTTTGACAGAATAGTTAAAAGCGTTTTGACGGAGCTTATGCCGTTATATAATTTTGATCTTCAAGTTATCTTGTCGCGGATTCCGACGGTGAACGATTCTGAACGGTATAATGACGGTACAATGTACGTCGTGCCGGAGGGAATTGAGACGGCTTTGCCGAGGTTCAGAATTGATTTCAGAAATAAGTATATGTTAAACGCGTCGGATTATGTAATTGCGTACGTTGAGAGGGAATACGGCGGTGCGTTCAAATATTATAAAATGGCAAAAAAGAGAAATCTGACGGTCATAAATCTTGCGGAAAAATAAAAGAACGCCGATCGGCGTTCTTTTTCAAAAACTTTATGCAAAATATTTTTTAACGAATGCGATGTCTCTTTCGGAGTCGCTCGCGCCGTAGCCGTCGTAGACGGTTTCGATAGAAATACCGCCGTCGTAGCCGATCTTTTTGAGGTTATGAAGATAAGACGCGACCTCGCAGACACCGTCACCGAGCTTGACCTCGATTAGCTCCTTACCGCCGTTAGATATCCAAAGCGGTTTTTCGGACATTATTTCGCCCTCGCGGATTATGTAATCCTTAACGTGAACGTGCAGAACGTTAGAAATGTAGACGTTATAAAAATCGGTCGGATGCGTCTCGGAGAAGAGCGTATTTCCGACATCGCCGCAAACGCCTATCTTAAGCCCACGGCTCTCCATCTCCTTGTAGAGACGGCCGAAGTTTTCAATGCCGTTGACAAAGCGTCCCTGCGGCTCGTAAAGAACGGTAAGACCGAGAGAATTTGCGTATTTTCCGACTTCCTCGTCAGCTTTAACGAGGCGGTCGAAAAGGGTGTCAAAGGTGTCGGGATTCTCTTTCGCGTTGTTGTATCCTATCGTCATCGTGTGATGGAAATAGGGCGAGCCGAGAATAGCGGCGTATTCGGCAGACTGCTTGAAGGTCTCAACGCCGTTCTTCTCACCGTACATTCCGCCTTCTTCAGCAAGAATGTTTCCGCCGACAGAGTAGCAGGCACACTTAAGACCGTAGCGGTCGAGAGCGTTCTTCAGCTCGTATGCGTATTCCTTGTTCGGGATTCTCTTGACTGTCGGAACGTCGAGAAATTCAACTGCGGTAAATCCGCGCTCAACTGCGTAGGAGAGCGTCTTTTCGATGCCCTCGTTTGTCAGCATATTGTTGAAATAAGAGTAGAACGTAATATCCATAATTATACCTCCGAGTATGCGTCTGCTTCGACCGTATAGAGCGAGTCGAACGCTTCATTTTCAAGTGCTTCGTGATCGTATTTCTGCTCCTGCAGAATTACCTTTTCAATGTCGGGACGGGTCTTGGGGTGCTTGGGGGTGAATACCGTACAGCAGTCCTCAAATGGGAGTATCGAGGTCTCAAAGGTCTCGATTCGGCGCGAGATCGCGATGATCTCCTCCTTGTCCATGCCGATGCAGGGACGGAAAACGGGACGGTTTACGACGGCGTCGGTGACCGTCAGCGCCTGCATCGTCTGCGACGCGACCTGACCGACCGCCTCGCCCGTAATGAGCGCCTGACAGTAGTTCCGATCGGCTACTCTCTCCGCCAAACGCATCATAGAACGGCGGAGAAGCAGAGTAAAATATTCCTCGTCGACGGAGTCGCGCAGGACCTCCTGAATGTGCGTAAGGGAGATAACGTGGATCTTTATCTTTCCGCAGTATTCAGAGACGATCTCGGCAAGGCGAATGACCTTGTCGCGCGCTTGCTCCGAGGTGTAGGGGTAGCTTTCGAAATGGACAGCTTCGAGGGTAACGCCGCGCTTTGCCATCATAAAGCCGGCAACGGGGGAGTCGATTCCGCCCGAAAGGAGCAATAGCCCCTTTCCGTTCGAGCCGTTCGGCATACCGCCGGCACCGGGGAAGCTTCCTGCGTGAATGTAGGCGTTTTCCTCGCGTATCTCGGTCATGACGATAACGGACGGGTTATGTAGATCGACCTTCAAGTAAGGCATCGCTTCAAGCACTGCACCGCCAACGAGACGCGAGATCTCGGGAGATTTGAGAGGGAATTTCTTATCGCTTCTGCGCGCGTCCGCCTTGAAAGATGCGTGACCGCGCAGGTAGGCAGGCAGATATTCCTTTGCAACGCGCTTGATGTCCTCAATATCCTTTTCCGCAACCGCCGCGCGTGCGACGGTCGTAATGCCGAAAACCTTACGGCAGAGGCGGAGCGCCTCGTCGATATCGCAATCGTCGTCCTGCGGCTCAACGTATATGGTGCTTTGCGCGAGAGTGACCTTGAAGCTTCCTGCGAGCTTCAGGCGAGTTTCAAGCTCTCTCTTGAGCAGCTTTTCAAAATATCCGCGGTTAAGCCCCTTGAGGGCGAGCTCGCCGTATTTTAGGAGTAGTACTTCCTTCATATTTTATGTTCCTTTGCGTATTTTTTACATATCTTGTTGAGCGGACAGCCGTCGCATTTCGGCGCTCTACTTGAGCAGGTTTCACGTCCGAAAAGGACGATCCTGTGGCAAAAATCCGACTGCTCGCTCGGCTTGATCACCTTAACAAGCTCACGCTCGACCTTAACTGGATCCTTTAAGCTTTCAGGGTAAAACCCGAGCCGTCCGCATATTCTTATGCAGTGCGTATCGGCGACTATCGCGGGCAGGTGATAGAGGTCGCCTCTGATAAGATTTGCTATCTTTCGTCCGACGCCCGAAAGCGAAAGCAGGTCGTCCATATCGCTCGGCACCTGTCCGCTGTGCTCATCTATAAGCTGACGAGACATTTCCTTCAAGTCCTTCGCTTTCATATGATAGAGACCGCAGGATCGGATAAGCTCCTCGATAACGGAAATATCGGCATTCGCCATCGCTTCCATCGTCGGGAGCTTTTCGAAAAGTGCTTCACAGACGAGATTGACCCTAGCATCGGTGCATTGAGCCGAAAGCCGCGCCATGACTAGAAGCTTCCACGGGTCGCCTTTATAGTTGAGGGCGCACTCGGCATCGGGATAGATCTCGGCAAGAATGTGCGAAACCGTTTCACCTAACAGCTTTTTGGGTATTCTTTTAGATTTTCTTTCGTCTTTTTCGGTTTTTTGTTCCATTTGGCTATTCCATTATCGCAAGATAAGTAGTATAATGACATTATATAATAAAAGCGAGTGTTTTTCAAGAGTTTTATATAAAGGAATCGGGCAAAAAACGTAATTGTTTTTTGAATTCAAGGAGCATAATTAATGGATAAGGCACTGTATATAATCGGTCAGGTGATCGGTATCGTAGCGATCATTATAGGTATCGTTACCTATCAGATCAAGTCAAGACGCGGAATTATGATCGCCAATATAGCATCGACCGTATGCTTTGCCCTGCACTATATGCTGATAGGCGCGTACGTTGGCATGGCGCTCAATATGGTGGCAACCGTCCGAAATATCGTATTTTACAACTCGGATATGAGCAAAAAGAAGAGCACAGTCTTCTCTGTATTTTTCTCCGTTATCGTGTGTGTTGCGGGTCTTATTACCTGGGAGGCGTGGTACTCGGCGCTTCAGATCGTCAGCAGCGTTTTGAGAAATTTTATTCTCTCCCTTTCAAAGCCGAACAGTATCCGTAAGGGTATTATGATCGTTCTTCCGATGACGCTCGTATATAATATCATCGTCTTTTCTATCGGTGGCATTATAAGCGATTCTTGTTCGATAGTATCTACCGCTATCAGTATTTTCCGTTACAGGGAAAAGCCAAACGAAAAACAAAAAGCGTAACAGAAAGAACGCAGGATGTTCCTGCGTTCTTTTTATCTGTGAAAATTCGGCTAACCGTCTTTTTGAGCCGTTTTTCGTCATTATTTTAATATTTTTAGCATCTTTTTGCGTTTTTTGTTCCATTTTGCTATTCCATTATCGTAAGATAAGTAGTATAATAATATATATAACAAAATATACGTTTTTTAAGAGCTTAATATAAAGGAATCTGAAAATGGAAAAAACAAAAAAGACGCTCCCCGAGCTTCTGTCTCCCTGCGGCTCGCTTGACGCCTTAACTGCTGCGGTGGAGGGCGGGGCTGACGCGGTATATTTCGGCGGAACGGTGTTCAATGCAAGAATGAACGCAAAGAACTTCGATCGTGCCGATATTCGTTCGGCAGTCGGATATTGTCACGAAAACGGGGTCAAGGCGTACGTTACCCTCAACACTCAAATATACGACCGCGAGCTGAAAAGCGCGCTTGATCATGCGGCTTTCCTTTACGAAAGCGGAGTTGATGCGCTTATCACCGCCGATATGGGTCTTTGCTCGCTTATTAAAAAGCATATTCCCGATTTTGAGCTTCACGCATCAACTCAGGCGACCGTTCATAATCTTGCAGGTGCTGAGAAACTATACGACCTCGGCTTTAACCGTGTCGTGGGCGCAAGGGAAATGGATATTGAAAATATCAGAACGCTTTGTAAGTCCCGTGCCGAAATCGAAATGTTTATTCACGGCGCGATATGCGTAAGCGTTTCGGGACAGTGTCTGATGAGCGCGATGCTCGGCGGACGGAGCGGAAACCGCGGACAGTGCGCTCAACCCTGCCGTATGAGCTATAATAGGGAATACCCTCTCTCGATGAAGGATATGTGCCTTGCTTCTCACATAGTAGAGCTGAGCGAAGCAGGTGTCAGCTCCTTCAAAATCGAGGGCAGAATGAAGAGCCCGTCTTACGTTTACGGCGTGACTAAGATATACCGCCGACTGCTTGACGAGGGTAGAAACGCAACTCGCGACGAGATAAACGAGCTTCAGCGTCTGTTCTCGCGAAGCGGCTTTACCGACGGCTACTATACGGGTAATATCGGCAAAAACATGCTCGGTATCCGTACCGAAAACGATATTGCGAAAACGAGAAACGAGGGTAGCTTCAGAGGCGGCTCGATAAAGACCGTCGAGGAAAGCGTAAGGAAAGCGCAAGAGATCCCGTCAAAGCTTGATTTTCCGCAGAAGAGGAGAACGGAGAAGGCGGTCTATACCGCATCCTTCAGAGAAGCGGGACAGATTCCCGAAAGCCACGATCTCGATATAACGTATCTGCCGCTGTCTAAATACAGAAGCGTGTCAAACGGCGTGTCACTTTCGCCCGTAATTCTCGACAGCGAGCTTGACACTGTCAAGCGTCAGCTCGAAAATGCGGTCAAATACGGCGCAAAGCACGTGCTTATTCACAATATCGGTCAGCTTGAGCTTGCGCGTGAGTTTGGACTTGCCGCGCACGGAAGCCACCGTCTTAACGTCTTTAATAACTACTCCGCCGACTTTTGGGTAAAGAACGGCAACCTTAACAGCGTCATTCTTTCGGCGGAGCTTATCCTTCCGCAGATAAGAGATATAGTTCTCCCCGAGGGAATAAGAAAGGGCGCGATAGTCTACGGACGGCTTCCGCTTATGACGCTTCATAAGCCCGTCGAGAAAAAGGTTCTCCGCGATAACAGAGGTGCATCGTTCCCCGTTTATCCCGAGGAGGGAAGGGACGTTCTTTATAACAGCGTGAATATCTATATGGCAGACCAGCTTGACCGCCTTGATGCATCCGGAATTGAGGAAAGACACCTTCTTTTCACTGGCGAGGACAGAGGCGAGGTAATGAGAACTCTCTACGCATATACGCATAAGCTTCCGCCGAAGGAGCGCGAGGCGATAAAACGCATAAAGTGAGGAAAATATATGAATATCAAGGTTAAAATTCTGCGCGAGGGCGCACGCGTTCCGACGCTCGGAACGGCAGGTGCCGCCGCTTGCGATCTCTATGCGCTGCTTGACGAGCCGATAACCCTTCAGCCTGGCGAGCGCCGTCCGATACCTACGGGAATCGCGATCGCGCTTCCGAGCAAGGATTACGTTGCCATCGTCTGCGCAAGAAGCGGCCTTGCTCTCAAGCAGGGACTCGCCCTTGCTAACGGCATCGGCGTTATCGACAGCGATTATCGCGGAGAAATATTCTTCGCTATGGTCAATAACGATAAGGAGCCCAAAACCGTCGAAAACGGCGACAGAATAGGTCAGCTTATGATAATGCCTGTTATTCAGCCGAATTACGAGATCGTCGACGAGCTCGACGAAACGGAACGCGGAGAGGGTGGCTTCGGCTCTACCGGAATCAAGTAAGAAGGTGTTTTTTCGGTGAATGTTTTTATTCCGACGCTCAACCAGATGGGCTACTTGTTTTTCTTTATCGTTCTCGGCTTTATTCTGAAAAAGGTCAACGCAGTGCCGAACAATACTGCAATCGTACTCAGTAAGCTTGAAAACAATCTTTTCATTCCTGCGCTTGTGTTCAATACCTTTTCGATCGGCTTTTCGACAGAGAAGCTTGCGGTCTCTTGGCAGTTCTTATTGGGCGGAGCGGCAGTTGTGGCGGTGGCAGTACCTGTCGGACTTACCGTTGCGCGTCTACTGAGCAAGGACAAATACGTAAGAAACCTATATAGCTACGGTCTCTGCTTTTCAAACCAGGGCTTTATGGGCAACGCAGTCGTGAAGGGCGTGTTCCCCGATCTTTTTGCGAACTATCTCATTCTTACAACGCCTATTTCAATCGTAATGTACTCCTGGGGCTTTCCCGCTCTGCTTATACCCTCTCATGAGGCGAAGCCGAGCATTCGCTCGCGTCTTAAATCGCTTGTCAACCCTATGTTCGTTTGTATGATAATAGGCATGATAATTAGTCTTGCCTCGATACCGTTGCCGAGGTTCGTAACGGAATCGGCGGCGGCGCTCGGCGACTGTATGTCTCCCGTTGCGATGCTGATAACGGGAATGACGATTGCCGAGATAGATATTAAGAAGGCACTCGGAACGGGTACTGTCTATCTTCTTACCGCGATAAGACTTCTTATTCTTCCTCTTGCATTTATGCTGGTGCTTATGCTTCTTCCCGTACCGCACGACGTTGCTTTGCTCATGGTCTGCGTGGTCGCAATGCCGCTTGGCTTGAACTCCGTAGTCGTTCCGAAGGCATACGGACAGGACAGCACGGTGGCGTCGGGAATGGCGCTTATCTCTCACGTGCTTGCGTGTCTGACGATACCGCTGGTATTTATGCTGTTCAACATCTTAGTAAAATAACCGAAAGGCAAAATGATGAAGGTCTTTACCACAACACTTGGGCAGATGGCATTTCTCTTTCTGCTTATTGCCCTCGGTTATATTCTGAAAAAGATAAAGGCGATCCCCGACAATACACCGTCGGTTTTGAGTAAGCTCGAAAATAACGCGCTGATCCCTGCGCTCGTTATGGGAACGCTTATGACCGATTTCACTGTCGGGAAGCTTTCGGCGTCCTGGCAGTATTTGGTTGGCGGAGCGGCGGTCGTTGTATTGTCCATACCGCTTGCTATAATATTTTCCCGCCTTTGCGCAAAGGATTCGTACACAAGAAAAATATATACGTACGGTCTTACCTTTTCCAACTTCGGATTTATGGGTATCGCAGTCGTAAACGCACTTTTTCCCGAGGTGTCTGCGCCCTATCTGATACTCACTATTCCGCTTTGGATCGCGATCTACGTCTGGGGCGTTCCGTCCCTTCTCATGCCGCACGGCGGTGAAAAAAGCGGCATGCTTTCGCGGCTTCGCAAGCTGATAAACCCAATGTTCGTTGCGATGCTCATCGGTATGATACTCGGTATCAGCGGAGCGGTAAATTATATGCCGAAATGTCTTATTGACTCGGTCAATACGCTCGGAAGCTGTATGTCACCGGTCGCGATGCTTCTTACCGGTATGACGGTTGCCGAAATGGGACTCGGTAAGGCGTTTTCAAAGGTCTCGGTCTACATTGTCTCGGTAATACGCCTGATCGTGATGCCGATGATCTTTATGATACCGCTGATCTTTTTGCCGATACCGAAGGAGATATCTCTCTGCATTATTTGCTCGGTCGCAATGCCGCTCGGGCTTAATACGATAGTCGTTCCGAAGGCGTACGACCTCGATACCTCGGTTGGCTCATCAATGGCGCTTATCTCGCATATTATGAGCTGCGGAACGATTCCGCTCGTGTTTATGCTCTTTGAGCTGCTTGTAAAGTAGGAAAAATAGCGGAATTTTGTATATTTTTGCTTATATTGGCGTAATTTGCGTTAAATTCGTTTGACATTTTGCCTTGAATATGTTATAATTTATTCATAATAACGCTATTGGGGGAGATATTTTGACGCACGAAGAATACAAAAGAGCGATATGGGACGGATACTGTGACTGCGCTTACGAGTATCTCGGCTGTCACCGTGACGGGGATTCCTACGTATTCCGCGTCTGGGCGCCCGAAGCGAGGAGCGTTCGCGTCGTCGGACGCTTTAACTGCTGGGATAGAAATGCCCCCGTGATGAACAACCTCGGCGGCTTTTGGGAATGCCGCGTTCAGGCAAGCCAATATGACGAATATAAATATTACATAGAGCGCCCCGACGGCTCGTTTGTTATGAAAGCCGACCCCTACGGCTTCCATACCTGCACGCGCCCCGAAACGGCGTCGAGAATATTCGATCTCTCGGGATACGAATGGGGCGACGAAAAATATATGAGAGCGGCAAAAAGGAAGAATCCGCTCAACAGTCCCGTAAATATATACGAGATGCACCTCGGTTCGTGGCGGAAATACGAGGACGGCAATCCCTTTTCTTACCGCGCCCTCGCCGACGACCTCGTTCCGTACCTGCTTGATATGGGATATACTCACGTTGAGTTTCTTCCCGTTGCGGAGCATCCGTTTGACGGATCGTGGGGCTATCAGGTTACGGGCTACTACGCACCGACCTCGCGTTACGGTACGCCGCATGACTTTATGTACCTCATTGACCGTCTGCATCAGGCGGGAATAGGGGTCATAATCGACTGGGTCGGCGCACATTTTCCGAAGGACGAATGCGGTCTTTACGAGTTCGACGGCAGCTGTTGCTACGAAAACCGTGACCCGAGCCGTCGCGAGCATCCCGAATGGGGAACGCGCCTGTTTGACTTCGGGCGAAACGAGGTAAGAGCATTCCTTATCTCGAATATAAGATATTGGATAAAGGAATATCACGTTGACGGCATCCGCTGTGACGCCGTCACGAATATGGTATATAAGGACTACGCAAACGATCCCGACTGCTGGCGAAAGCCGTACGATTCGGTCAATCACGACGCGGTGCGCCTCATACGCGATATGAATGCGGTGGCGTACAGAACGAATCCTTCCGTTATGATGATAGCGGAGGAGGCAACGTCGTTCCCGCTTGTAACAAAGCCCGATTACGACGGAGGGCTCGGCTTCGGCTTCAAGTGGAATATGGGCTGGATGCACGATACCCTCGACTATATGTCAGCAGACCCGATATATAGAAAATTCGACCACGATAAGATAACCTTCTCGCTCACTTATGCCTTCTCGGAGAATCACGTTCTTCCGTTCTCACACGACGAGGTCGTACACGGTAAGCTCTCGCTTATCGGACGTATGCCGGGAGACTACGGAACGAAGTTCGCCTCCCTCAAGGTGCTGTATTCCTACCTGATGGCGCATCCGGGCAAAAAGCTCCTCTTTATGGGCGGTGAGCTCGGGCAGTTCATTGAGTGGGACGAAAAACGCGAGCTCGACTGGTTCTTGCTCGGTTATGAGAGCCCCGCGGATATGCAGAGGTTCGTCCGAGCGCTCAATCATTTCTACATAAATAATCCGCCGCTTTGGGAAAACGATAACGATTGGAACGGCTTTTCCTGGCTCAAGGTCGACGACCGTGATAACAGTGTCTTCTCCTTCCGCCGTGTAGACAGAAAGGGAAACGAGCTTATCGCCGTATTCAATTTCTGCCCCGTAGAAAGGCGCGGTTACCGCATCGGAATACCGAAAAAGTGTATCCTTAAGCAGGTATTCACGACGGGCGGAGGAAACGAAAAGATAAGGACAGATGATATTCCGTTCGACGGACACTTCCAGTCTGCATCCTTCGATATCCCGCCAATGTCGGCAAGCTTTTATAAGATGACGTATGTTAGGAAATGATCTGAAACATTTGGGTATTTCGACATTTCGGTGTATTAACGATTTAAAACAATACCTTCTCCCTCAGGAGAAGGTAAGAACGACCTATCTCCGCCCGGTGTGCGGATAAAAATATCAACTAATCTTCGTTTTGCGAGGAAAAGAAAGAAGGTATATTTAATGCCGGTAAGAAGCAAGGAATGCATCGCGATGCTTCTCGCAGGAGGCCAGGGCAGCCGCCTGTACGTTTTGACTGAAAACACCGCAAAGCCCGCAGTACCCTTCGGAGGAAAGTACAGAATTATCGACTATTCGCTTTCCAACTGTGTAAACTCGGGTATCGACACCGTCGGTATCCTTACGCAGTATCAGCCCCTTGAGCTTAACGACTACATTGGAAACGGTCAGCCCTGGGACTTAAACCGTAACTTCGGAGGCGTTCACGTTCTTCCGCCGTACATGAAGACGAAGGACAATTCGTGGTACAAGGGAACCGCGAACGCGATCTATCAGAATATCCACTTCATAGACCGCTATAACCCGGAGTACGTTCTCATCCTCTCGGGTGACCACATCTATAAGATGGACTACTCTAAGATGCTCTCCTTCCATAAGGAGAAGAACGCGGAATGTACTATTGCAGTCCGTACCGTTCCGATAGAGGAAGCGTCGAGAATGGGCATTATGAGCACCGACGAGACTGACCGAATAACGGAATTTGAGGAGAAGCCGAAGGTGCCGAAGAGCAATCTCGCATCTATGGGCGTATACATATTCACCTGGAAGACGCTTCGTCAGTACCTTATCGACGACGAGAACGATCCGAATTCAAGCAACGACTTCGGTAAGAACGTCATTCCCGCGCTCTTAAACGACGGCAGAGGTCTTTACGCATATACCTTCGACGGCTATTGGCGCGATGTCGGAACGCTCGACTCGCTATGGCAGGCAAATATGGATCTGCTCGACCCGTCCCGTCCGATGAACGTAAACGCGCCTAAGAAATTCAAGATATACAGCCGTAACTACGCACAGCCGCCGTCCAATATCGCTAAGGGCTCGGCCGTAAAGAATTCCTATATCGCAGAGGGCTGTGTCGTCAAGGGCAGAGTTGAAAACTCTGTTATTTCGACGGGCTGCTATATTGAAGAGGGCGCAGTCGTTACCGATACGGTAATAATGCCTAACTCGGTCATCAAGAGCGGCGCAACGGTAGAGTATGCAATCGTCGGCGAAAGATGCGTGGTCGGCAAGGGCGCATACGTCGGCTCTGAAAAGACGGATTCGCCTGAATGGGGCGTTGCCGTTGTCGGAAGCGATAAAACAGTACCCGACGGTGAAGTTATCGCCGCCAAGGCAGTATATTGAGAGGGGGATGTAACGGTATGAAAGCAGCAGGAATTATTTTCTCCGGAATGTATAATGACGGTCTTGATTATCTGACGAGAAACCGTACGGTTGCATCGCTCCCGTTCGGCGGAAGATACCGCCAGATAGACTTCGTTCTTTCGAACATGGTAAACTCCGGTATCGAAAGAATCGGAGTTATTACAAAGTATAACTATCAGTCGCTTATCGACCATCTCGGCTCCTGTCAGGACTGGGATCTTAACCGCAAGAGAGGCGGGCTTACGATCCTTCCTCCCTTCGCGTCGAGCAGCTCGGGCGGCTACCGCGGAAAGATAGAGGAGCTTCGTGCGGCGCTTCCGTTCCTCTCAAAGCACGAGGACGAGTACGTCGTTCTTTCCGACACCGATACAATATGCAATATCGACATCAAGAAGATAATAAGACAGCATGAAAAGAGCGGAAAGGATATAACCTTCGTTGTATCCGAGGCACTTGAGAACGAGAATAATATCTCCGAGCTCGTCTTTGATAAGGACGGCGACGAGGTAAGCGCAATGTACCTGAATTATGCGGCGCGTAAGGGACAGTATACCTCTATAGGTATGTATATCATCTCCCGTGAGCTTCTTATCGAGAAGGTCTCGGCGCTCGCATCGCGCGGATTCTATCATTTGGAGCGTGACTTCCTCCAGCAGGAGTTCAACAAGGGTGAACTTAAGGTCGGCGTATACTGTCACGACGGTCTCATTATGAAGAACCGCAATATCCTCGAATACTTCAATAACTCTCTTTCGATGAAGGACGAGGAGGTCAGACGCGCGATCTTCCGTCCGTCAAGACCTATTTATACGACGGTAAGAGACGAGGTTCCGACCTATTACGGTGAGGATTCCGAGGTGACCGACTGTACGGTTGCAGACGGATGTCATATCGAGGGCAAGGTAGACAACAGCGTGCTTTTCCGTAAGGTAATTATAGAGAAGAACGCAGTCGTCCGTAACTGCGTTATCATGGCAAGCTGTGTCATCAAGGAAGGCGCAGTGGTTGAAAACGCGATAATAGACAAGGAAGCGACGGTTTCGAGTCTTCGCCGTATCGTCGGCGCTCCATCTAGCCCGATGATAGTCCAAAAGGGAGAAATTATATGAAAATACTTTTTACCGCCTCCGAGGCGGCGCCGTACATTAAAACGGGAGGCCTCGGCGACGTAGGTCAGGCCTTGCCGTCGGCGCTCGCGGCTCTCGGACACGAGGTAAAGGTCGTTCTTCCGCTTTACGGAAAAATAAAGGAAAATGAAAAGCTCATGTCGGGTCTGAGCTATTACGGTCAGACCTGGACGCCGCTTTCGTGGAGAAACCAGTATACGGGGATCTTCCGCGAGGGAGAGGGAAAGAATCCTGAATATATATTCGTCGATAACGAGTATTACTTCCGCCGCGGCGATGCTCCCATATACGGTCACGGTGACGATGGAGAGCGCTTTGCATACTTCTCGCGCGCTGTGATAGAGACGATGATCTCGATCGGTTTCACCCCCGACGTTATCCACTGTAACGACTGGCAGACGGCGCTCACTCCTATGTTCCTTCGTAAGTTCTACCCGAAGTTTAGTAAGGTCAGAACAGTATTTACGATACATAATATCGAGTATCAGGGAAAAATGCCGCCGAGCTTTGCGTCGGACGTTGTCGGAGTTGACAGTGATACAGCCGCACAGCTTACCTACGGCGACTGCATAAACCTTATGAAGGGCGCGATAGTATTCTCTGATGCAGTAACGACCGTTTCCGAGACCTATGCGGGAGAGATACTGACCGAGTATTATTCTCACGGGCTTTCCCCGATCCTCTGGGAAAACAAGGATAAGCTCTTCGGCATCGTAAACGGAATTGATATGACGGTGTTTGACCCGTCGACCGATAAATCGCTCTATGCTAATTACGGCGCAACCGTCGAAAAGGTCAAGGACAAGCAGAAGGATAAGCTTTTCCTTCAGGAAACGCTTGGGCTTACCCCCGATAAAAACGCGCCGATAATCGCAATGATAACGCGACTCGTCAGCCATAAGGGAATGGATCTCGTCGCCTGCGTGATAAACGAGATAATGGCGCTCGGAGTCCAGGTCGTAATTCTCGGTACGGGCGAATATGCTTACGAGAATATAATGAGAATGACGGCAGAGAAGTATCCGGGCAGAATGGCGGCGGAGATACGCTTCGACCCGAAGCTCGCAAACGCGATCTATGCAGGTGCCGATATATTCCTGATGCCCTCGCAGAGCGAGCCGTGCGGACTTTCGCAGATGGTCGCAATGCGTTACGGAACTATACCGATAGTAAGAGAAACGGGAGGTCTGCGTGACACCGTTCCCGCATACGACCCGACCGACGGAAGCGGACGCGGATTCACGTTTGTCGACTATAACGCGCACGAAATGCTCCGCGCAGTCGAAAGATGCGTTGACTTCTACCGCAACGACAAAAAGGGCTTTGACCGACTTGTCCGCAAGAATATGAAGACCGATTTTTCTTGGGGCGTTTCGGTCAAGAAGTATCTTAAAGTATATAGGAACAAGACCTTCTCCTGAGGGAGAAGGGGGACCGCGATAGCGGTGGATGAGGAGTAAGTTCCTAAATTCGACACCTTATCCGTCGGCTTCGCCGACACCTTCTCCCACTGGAGAAGGTATTGTATAGAACTCTCACAACCCAATTCAGCAATATTTTCAGCAAAGGAAACCAATTAAACCAATGAACACAGAACTTTTAAGAAAACGGACAGAAGAGACTTGCCTGCAGAATTTCGGCACGTCGCTCTCTGACGCATCGAACATTGAGGCATACCGTTCGGTATGTATCGCTGTTCGTAAGCTTCTCGTCGAGAAGAACCACGAATTCCGCAAGGGAATCAAGGAAGATAAGAAGGTCTATTATATGTCGATGGAGTTCCTCGTCGGAACCTCGCTTCGCAATAACCTTTTTAACCTCGGCATTGAAGACCAGATGAAGAAGATCCTCGCCGACGCAGGTAAGGACATTCAGACTCTTTACGATATCGAGCCCGACGCAGGTCTCGGTAACGGAGGTCTCGGACGCCTTGCATCCTGCTATATGGACGCGGCATCCTCTCTCGATATTTCCTGCACAGGATTCTCTATCAAGTACGAATTCGGTATCTTCCGTCAGAAGATAGTCGGCGGCTGGCAGATGGAGTTCCCCGACGACTGGCTCGGTAACGGCGGTGTCTGGCTCAATCCCCGTACCGATGACGCAGTACAGGTGCGCTTCGGAGGCGAGGCGGTCGGACGCATAGATGCGGACGGCAAGTACCGCGTTGACCACCGCGATTACCAGGTCGTAATGGCAATTCCTTACGATATGTATATCTCGGGATACGACAGCAAGGCAGTAAACAAGCTTACCCTTTGGGAAGCAAAGTCGCCTAACAGCTTCGATATGTCCGCTTTTTCAAGAGGAGAATACGCTAAGGCGCTTGAGCAGGAAACTATGGCAGAGGTCATTTCCAAGGTTCTCTATCCTGCCGATAACCACATTCAGGGTAAACGTCTCCGTCTGCGCCAGCAGTACTTCTTCGTGTCCGCGTCCCTTCAGACGATACTCCGCGACCATCTTCGCCGCGGTCATACACTTGAGCAGCTTCCCGAAAAGGTCGCAGTTCATATTAACGATACTCATCCGGCGCTCTGTGTTCCGGAGCTTATGAGACTGCTCGTCGACGAGCACGAGCTTGACTGGGATAAGGCGTGGGACATCACCTGCCGCACCCTTTCCTACACTAACCACACCGTTATGAGCGAGGCGCTCGAAAGATGGAGCGAGCAGCTCTATTCCGAGCAGATGCCGCGTATCTATCAGATAACGCAGGAGATCAACCGCCGCTTGCTCATAAACCTCCGCGCCTTCTACGGAGACGACCGCGCAAAGCTTGACTATATGGCAGTTATTGCAGGCGGTGAAGTTCGTATGGCGAACCTTTGCCTTGCCGCTTGCCATAAGATAAACGGCGTTTCGAAGCTCCATTCCTCGATCCTTAAGGAATCGCTCTTCCGCGATTACTGCGTAATGGATGAGAGCCGATTCACGAACGTAACGAACGGTATCGCATACCGCCGTTGGCTCTGCCAGTCAAACCCGGGTCTTACTTCGCTCCTAAGTGAGCTTATCGGTGACGACTTCAAGCACGATAGCGTTCACCTTGAGAAGCTTCTTAAGTATTATGATGACGAGAGCGTTCTCGATCGCCTCAATGCTATCAAGCTTGACAACAAAAAGCGCCTCTCCTCCTATATCGCGGAGGCAAACGGCGTGAACGTCGACCCGACCTCGATATTCGACATTCAGATAAAGCGTCTGCACGAGTATAAGAGACAGCTTCTTAACGTCCTGCAGATACTTCATATGTATATTACTCTCAAGAATAATCCGAATATGGAATTCCGTCCGCGCACCTTCGTGTTTGCGGCAAAGGCGTCTGCCGGCTACCTTATGGCGAAGCAGATCATACGCCTCATTTGCGCTGTTTCGGAAATGCTTAAGAACGATCCTGTTTCGCGTGACCGTCTCCGTGTAGTATTTATTGAGGATTACAGAGTGTCCCTTGCCGAGATAATCATTCCCGCAGCCGATATTTCCGAGCAGATCTCTATTGCAGGTAAGGAAGCTTCGGGCACGGGTAACATGAAGCTTATGATCAACGGCGCAGTTACCCTCGGTACTCTCGACGGCGCAAACGTTGAGATCTATGAGCAGGTGGGTGAACAGAATATGTTCCTCTTCGGCCTCAAGGCACACGAGGTTGAGGAGCTTTGGAGACGCGGATACAATCCCATGGATTACGTGTCGAGCAACCCCGATCTTAAGGCAGTGCTTGATCTCCTCATGAACGGAATCAACGGCGAACGCTTCGACGACATCGTTTACGCGCTTCTCCGCGGTAACTACGGTCCTGCCGACGCGTATATGTCGTTTGCAGACTTCGGCGACTACGTAAGAGCGCAGAACGACATCTCCGTCGCTTACGGCGACCGCCGCGAGTTCGCGAAGAAATCGCTTGTCAATATCGCAAAGGCAGGAATCTTCTCTGCCGACAGAGCAGTCAAGGAGTACGCGGATAATATCTGGTATCTTAAATGAGTAATTACCCCCTGCGCATTTTGTACGACAGCGCAAAAAAAGAGCACAAATCACCCTTCGGGTGCATAATGGCAGATGAAAATTGCCACGTTTCGATCTCGGTGCCGATAAGCACGGGAGCGATAGAGGTAAAGATCATTTGTGAGAAGGAGGGCGGTCAAACTCTGACCGTCCCCCTTGGTTCTATCTGCGACGAGGGCGAATACAGACGCTTTTCGGGCGATTTTTCGCTGAACGAAGAGGGGCTGTATTTCTATTATTTCGTGGTACGTAAGGAGTGCGGATCGTTCCGACTTTTCCGCTACGGTGACCACGATACGAATATCGAGGACGGCGAAAAATGGCAGCTCACCGTCTTGCCGAGGGATTATAAGGTCCCCGATGGCTTCGGCGGTAAGGTCATGTATCAGATATTTCCCGACCGCTTTAATAAATCAGGGGAATGTGATCTGACCGACAAACTTAAACCCTTTACGGTGCATAAGGATATTACCGAGCCGCCTATGAAGGGACCCGACGAGCACGGCTTTTGGAATACCGATTTTTACGGCGGAAACCTGCGCGGAATCGAGGAAAAGCTTCCGTATCTAAGCTCGCTCGGCGTCGGCGTCATCTATCTGAACCCGATATTTATGGCATTCTCGAATCACCGCTACGATACCGCGGACTATATGCGTATCGACCCCATGCTCGGTACGGAGGACGATTTCGTCTCGCTCTGCCGTTCTGCAAAGGAGCAGGGAATCAAGATAATTCTCGACGGCGTTTTTTCGCACGTCGGAAGTAACAGTAAGTATTTCGACCGCGAGGGCGTGTTTGGCGGCGGCGCAGTAAGTGACCCTGATTCGCCATGCCGTTCGTGGTTCGACTTCAAAAAATATCCGACTAAATATACGTCCTGGTGGGATATCGACACGCTTCCTTGCGTGAACGAAATGTGTGACGGCTTCCTTGACCTGATAATCAGAGACAAGGACAGCGTGGTTGCGCATTGGCTCAAGCTTGGCGCAAGCGGCTTCCGTCTTGACGTGGCAGACGAGCTGCCCGACGGCTTTATCGCGCTTCTGCGTAAGCGCGTAAAGGAGATTGATCCGAATGCAATCGTCATCGGCGAGGTCTGGGAGGACGCGTCGAATAAGATTTCCTACGACGTAAGACGTAAGTATTTCAGCGGCGGCGAGCTCGACGGAGTTATGAACTATCCGTTCAGAGACGCAATCATCAATCTCCTCTGCGGACGCATCTGCCCGATCGAATTCAGATCAATTATCGAGCATCTGTACGAAAACTACCCGTTCGACGCGCTCAACTGCTCGATGACGTTCCTATCAAGCCACGATACCACTCGAATACTCACCGAGCTCGGTCGTGAAATCGACGATACCGTAAAGGCACTCAGGCTCGCGTCGGCAATACAGTTCTTTCTGCCGGGTATGCCGAGCATATACTACGGCGACGAGGTCGGAATGACAGGTGGAAGCGATCCATTCAATCGCGGCTATTTCTGCCCGACAGAAAACGCTGACGAGCTGACGGCGCACTATAAATACCTCGCCTCGCTCCGCAATACAACCCCCGCGCTCAGGCAAGGCGATCTATCGATCATACTCAATGGCGACATTGTCACCGTCGCGCGCTCGTATGGCGGCGAAAGCATTTCTCTTACATTCGATCCGCACGAGCTGAGCTATCAAATAAATTAAAATCCCGATCAAGGGAAAATTAAAAATCCTGCCGAAAGGCAGGATTTTATTTTATCATTTTGCGCCGAACTCGGTCAAAAACCTTGACAGCCGCTTATAGAGAAGCACCGTCAAAATGCTTATCGAGACGGTTTTCAGAATATTGAATCCGATGACGTACCAGAAATAGAAATTGAATGCTGCATCGGCCGGTCCGATGAATTCTTCATAAAGCGGAAAGGTGATAAACCTGTTTACGATCGCCGCGGTCACAGTACCTATAACGCAAGCGCCGCAAAGCGATAGAACAACAGTATTTATGCCCTTGCGGAATCTGTAAAGAATCGACGGAAGTATTACAAACGAGCTGGTCATGAGAAAATTTGCGATCTCACCGACGCCACCGGTTTCTGTTCCAATCAGCGCGAGCAATTCCTTAGCGAGTGTAACCGCAATTGCTTCAGGCGGACCGAAAAGAAATCCTGCGAGCATTATAAACACGTTTCCGAAGTCAAGCTTTAAGAAGCCCGCCGCAGGGAATATTGGAAACGACAAAAAGCTGACTATGTACGCGAGCGCAGTAAATAGCGCAAGCACGACGAGCTTTTTGGTCGATAATTTTCCTTTGTAATGTTTCATGATTTCTCCTTTTATCAGGGAAAGAAAAAGCTTTGCGAAAACGAGGGCGCAAAGCACAGTTCTCTTTTCTCATCCGGACTATACCGTCGGTATGGGAATTTCACCCATTCGGCACATACGTGTTCGCGGACTGTCACCGCCGGTGCGGAATTTCACCGCGCCCCAAAGATTTTTTCGCATTTCTTTGTTCGTACAAAGAAACGCTCGCAAAGAAAACCGCCAAGGGGCAAAACGTTTGAATTTTGCCTTCGCAAAATTCTGCACACGTTTTCCCCTTTGGAATCCCCTTTTGTTAAAAGGAAATTCGAAATGTTGATAATAATTCCTGACACGCTCGGAAACCTATGCCTCTATTGATAAGTATTCGAAGTTATCGTTTATCGAAAGAGGTTTCCAAAGGAGAAAACGTATAAAAATGCGTTTGCATTTTTATCGGTTGTCTCCTTGGTGCCGTTCTTTGGTCACCTTTCTTGGGCAAGCAAGAAAAGTGGAAAGAAAACCGAATTAAAAAACAAGCCCCAAACACCCTTATGGGCGTTTGGGGCTTTTAAGGGTCTTAATTAAAATTAACTAAGATTAGCCGTTGATCTCGGTAACGACACCGGAACCAACAGTTCTACCACCCTCACGGATAGCGAAACGAAGTCCCTTTTCGATAGCGATAGGAGTGATGAGCTCAACGTTCATAACAACGTTATCGCCGGGGCGGCACATCTCAACGTCTGCGGGAAGACCGATAGTACCGGTAACGTCAGTAGTTCTGAAGTAGAACTGAGGACGGTAGCCGGGGAAGAAGGGCTTGGAACGTCCGCCTTCCTTCTCGGTAAGAACGTAAACGTTACCCGAGAACTTGGTGTGGGGCTGAACGGTACCGGGCTTGCAGAGAACCTGACCTCTTTCGATCTCGTTCTTAGCGATACCACGGAGAAGAGCACCGATGTTGTCGCCTGCTTCTGCCTGATCCATGAGCTTGTGGAACATCTCTACACCGGTAACGGTGGTGTTCTTCTTCTCATCGGAAAGACCAACGATCTCAACAACGTCACCAACCTTAACAGTACCTCTCTCAACTCTACCGGTAGCAACAGTACCACGGCCGGAGATGGAGAATACGTCCTCGACAGGCATAAGGAAGGGAAGGTCTGCGCCACGCTCAGGGGTAGGAATGTAGCTGTCAACAGCGTCCATGAGTTCCTGCATGCAAGCGTACTCGGGAGCAGAAGGATCGGTATTGGTGGAAACGAGTGCTTCACGAGCGGAACCGCGGATGATCGGCACATTGTCACCGTCGAACTCGTAGGAAGAGAGAAGGTCACGAATTTCCATCTCAACGAGGTCGAGAAGCTCAGCGTCGTCAACGAGGTCGGTCTTGTTCATGAATACAACAAGCTGCGGAACTTCAACCTGACGAGCGAGAAGAACGTGCTCGCGGGTCTGAGCGAGAGGGCCGTCAGTACCAGCAACAACGAGAATTGCGCCGTCCATCTGAGCAGCACCGGTGATCATGTTCTTAACGTAGTCAGCATGTCCGGGGCAGTCAACGTGAGCGTAGTGACGGTTAGCGGTCTCGTACTCAACGTGACGAGTGTTGATTGTGATACCACGAGCTCTTTCCTCGGGAGCGTTGTCGATCTGGTCATAAGCCATGAACTCTGCGCCGTTTCCGAGAGAAAGGAACTTAGTGATAGCTGCGGTAAGGGTGGTCTTGCCATGGTCAACGTGACCGATGGTACCGATATTAACATGGGGTTTGGTTCTTTCAAATTTTGCCTTTGCCATTGTTATTATCCTCCGTTTAATAAAAATTTAATTTTTTTGTTTTTGTTCTTTATTTATCAGAACCGACTTACTTTCTGCCGGCAATGATCTTTTCCTGGATGGACTTCGGCACTTCTGCGAAGTGGCTGGGTTCCATCGAGTAGTTTCCGCGTCCCTGAGTCATGGAGCGGAGGTTGGTTGCATATCCGAACATTTCGGAAAGCGGAACGTGAGCGGTGATCTGGGTAGCACCTGCAACGGGATCCATCGAAACGATGTTACCGCGTCGGGAGTTAACGCTACCGATTACGTCGCCCATGTAGTCGTCGGGAGTCGTGATAACGACCTTCATGATCGGCTCGGTGAGCACGGGGTCTGCCTTTCTCATAGCTTCCTTGAACGCCATAGAGCCGGCGATCTTGAATGCCATTTCGGAAGAGTCGACTTCGTGGTAAGAACCGTCGAAGAGGTTAACCTTAACGTCAACAACGCTATAACCTGCAACTACACCGTTCTGCATAGCGCCCTGGATACCTGCGTCAACAGCGGGAATGTATTCCTTCGGAATAGCACCGCCGACGACGGTATTCTCAAAGACGTAACCTGCACCGGGCTCGTTCGGGGAGATAGTGAGCTTAACGTGACCGTACTGACCCTTACCACCCGACTGACGGGCATACTTGGTATCGACGGTAGCTTCCTGACGGATGGTCTCCTTGTAGGAAACCTGAGGCGCACCTACGTTTGCCTCGACCTTGAACTCACGAAGGAGACGGTCAACGATGATTTCGAGGTGGAGCTCGCCCATACCTGCGATGATCGTCTGTCCGGTTTCCTCGTCAGTGTGGGTGCGGAACGTGGGGTCTTCCTCTGCGAGCTTCGCAAGGGCGATACCCATCTTTTCCTGACCTGCCTTGGTCTTCGGCTCGATAGCTACGTTAATAACGGGATCGGGGAATACCATCTGCTCGAGAATGATAGGATGGTTCTCGTCACAGAGGGTGTCACCGGTAGTGGTATTCTTGGTACCGATAAGTGCTGCGATGTCGCCTGCATAAACCTTATCAATATCCTTACGCTCGTTAGCATGCATCTGAAGAATACGACCGAAACGCTCTCTTGCCTTCTTCTCGGGGTTGTAAGCGGTAGAACCTGCTTCAAGTGTACCCGAGTAAACGCGGAAGAAGCAAAGCTTTCCGACGAACGGGTCGGTCATGATCTTGAATGCGAGTGCTGCGAAGGGCTCGTCATCGGATGCCTTTCTCTCGTCGGGCTCCTCGGTATCGGGGTTTACACCCTTGATAGCGGGAATGTCGAGAGGAGAGGGCATGAAGTCGATGACAGCATCGAGGAGCTTCTGTACTCCCTTATTCTTGTAAGAAGTTCCGCAGCAAACGGGAACGAGCTGGTTTGCGATGGTCGCCTTACGGAGAGCAACCTTAAGATCTTCGACGGGGATCTCCTCGCCCTCAAGGTACATCATCATAAGGTCATCGTCGGTAGCGGCGATTGCCTCTACCATTGCATCGTGGTATTCCTGTGCCTTTTCGAGCATATCAGCCGGAATGGGCTCGACACGCATGTCCTTACCCATATCGTCGTAATATACGTCTGCTTCCATGTTCATAAGGTCGATGATACCCTTGAAGGTATCCTCAGCACCTATAGGAAGCTGAATCGGCACGGGGTTAGTCTTAAGACGCGTCTTCATCATGTCAACAACACGGTAGAAGTCTGCGCCCATAACGTCCATCTTGTTTACATACGCCATACGGGGAACGCCGTACTGGTCTGCCTGACGCCAAACGGTCTCAGACTGGGGCTCAACACCGCCCTTAGCGCAGAAAACGGTAACCGAACCGTCAAGAACACGAAGCGAACGCTCAACTTCAACGGTGAAGTCGACGTGTCCGGGGGTGTCTATGATATTGATTCGGTTGTCCTTCCAGAAACAGGTAGTAGCCGCGGAGGTGATGGTAATTCCGCGCTCCTGCTCCTGAGCCATCCAGTCCATGGTAGCACCGCCGTCGTGCGTTTCACCCATCTTATGGGTCTTACCTGTGTAGAACAGGATACGCTCTGTGGTAGTAGTCTTACCTGCGTCGATGTGCGCCATGATACCGATGTTTCTGGTTCTTTCCAAAGGGTATTCTCTTGGCATTTGACTCTCCTTAATCTTATTCCGAATTTTATCGGAATTAACAAATCATCAATACTTGTAGTGAGCGAACGCCTTGTTGGCTTCAGCCATTCTGTGCGTTTCCTCGCGCTTCTTGACTGCTCCGCCGACGCCGTTTATAGCATCAACGATCTCAGCAGCAAGACGGTCTGCCATGGTCTTCTCGCCGCGGGCTCTCGAATAAGTTACGAGCCAACGGAGTCCAAGAGTCTGACGTCTCTCGGGGCGAACGTCCATAGGAACCTGATAGGTAGAACCGCCTACACGTCTTGCCTTAACCTCAAGAACGGGCATAATGTTATCGAGTGCGGTAGTGAACGCTTCAAGAGCATTCTTTCCCGACTTCTCCTCAACAACCTTAAATGCGTCGTAGACGATCTTCTGTGCAACGCCCTTCTTACCGTCGAGCATTACGTTGTTGATAAGCTTGGTAACAAGCTTGGAATTGTAAAGCGGATCCGGCAGGACGTCTCTTTTTGATATCTGACCTCTTCTCGGCACTGTACTTCCCTCCTTCATTAATAATATGATATCACAGGTACTCGAAAATAAATTTCTTCGTTTGTGCTCGTCAGATATCGGAATAATTTATATTCTCAACTGACAAACAAACGATCTCCGCCGAACAATATCACCTTTCGGCGGTCGAGATGAGAGCGGAATTACTTCTTAGCTCTCTTAGCGCCGTACTTGGAACGGCTCTGCTTACGGTTTGCAACGCCCTGAGCGTCAAGCGCACCGCGAATGATGTGGTAACGTACACCGGGGAGGTCACGTACTCTTCCTCCGCGGATAAGGACAACCGAGTGTTCCTGAAGGTTATGTCCGATACCGGGGATATAAGTCGTTGCCTCGAGACCGTTGGTAAGACGTACTCTCGCTATCTTACGAAGAGCAGAGTTCGGCTTCTTAGGGCTCGTGGTGGTTACCTTTGTGCAAACGCCTCTCTTTTGCGGGGAGCTAAGATCGGTCTGCTTTCCGGAAAGAGTGTTGAATCCGTGCTGAAGAACAGGGGACTTCGACTTGTAGTTCTTTTCCGAGCGGCCGTGCTTAACGAGCTGGTTAAAAGTTGGCATACCGCACCTCCTTTTCTTTAGTATTTGTTTGTCGTCGGATAAGCATTTTATCAGACATAGTCTATTTTACAACCTTTTTTCATTTTTGTCAATAAGATATTCATTTATACTGTATTTTCGGCAGACTGCACATTTTTTGCGGTCAAATTGCGGTCAAATGAGGATAATTTGGTAATTATATTATATTGTAAACTTTCGTTTGCCGCGGAGTTTTACTTTTGGAAGGTATTATTTACACATTTTATATTGATTTTTTACAGAAAATGTATTATTATATCTATGATTTGGAAATAATATTATTTGCCCGAAGGCATAAAGGAGAATAACAATGGCAAAGCAGTTTAAGAAAATAGGAATCCTGACCTCCGGCGGCGACGCTCCCGGAATGAACGCGGCAGTCAGAGCCGTAACGAGATACGCTCTTAACAAGGGTCTTGAGGTCTACGGAATCTACGAGGGCTACAAGGGTCTTATCGAAGGAAAGGGAAGCATCAAGAAGTTCGCTCCCCACGACGTAGCCAATATCCTCAATATCGGCGGTACCGTTCTTTACTCGGCACGCTGCGTTGAGTTCAAGCAGGAAGAGTACATTCAGAAGGCAGTTGATACCTGCCACGAGTTCGGCATTGACGGCATCGTAACCATCGGCGGTGACGGAACCTTCAGAGGCGCGTCCGATCTCTGCAAGCACGGTATCCCCTGTATCGGTATTCCCGGAACGATAGACAACGACATCACCTGCACCGATAACTCTATCGGCTATGACACGGCTATGAACACCGTAATCGAGGCAGTTGACCGCCTTCGTGACACCTGCGAGTCTCACGCAAGATGTAACGTCGTTGAGGTCATGGGAAGAAACGCGGGATATATCGCGCTCGAGACCTCTATCGCGCTCGGCGCAACGGCAGTCGTCGTTCTCGAGGACGCAAATTATAATGAAGCAAACGTAATTGAGAAGATCAAGGTCGCACGTGAGGCAGGCAAGCGTAACTTCATCGTCATCGTAGCAGAGGGCGTTGATAACTACGCAGAGGGACTTGCTAAGCGCATCCAGTCCGAGACCGGCGTTGAGACCAAGTTCGCTCGCCTTGCACATATCGTGCGCGGCGGCTCGCCTACGCTCCGTGACCGCGTACTTGCGGCAAAGATGGGCGTTGCGGCAGTTGACTTCCTGCTCGAGGGCAAGGAAAACGTGTTCGTCTGCGAGCGCGACGGCGAGATGGTAGCAACCGATATTCAGGAAGCTATCGTTATTGATAAGCTCTATAAGAGCACCTTTACTCCCGGCATGTCCGCTCCCGAGGCACTTAAGAACTACTCTCCCGAGAGACAGGCAGAGATGAAGGAATTCTGCGATATGAGAACGAAAGAGGTTCAGAAGCTTCTTAAGATCTCCGAGAGCATTTCCAACTACAAATAATCACCTGAAAGGGAAATTATATGAACAACGGTAACGGCTTCGGCTCCGCTCCGATAAGAAACTATAAAAAACCGAATCAGCCAAATTGGCTGCGCACGACACTTGTGCTCGTTATGACGGCAATACTTATCGTATTCGTCGTGATATTCATAATGTCGGTTACGGGAACAGGGCTGTTCGCCGATAGAAAAGGCGGCGGTAAGCCCGATATAGATCCCCCTGTTTCGAGTACCGACGGCAACGGAAGCACGACGGGCGGAGGAGATGCTACCGGCGGCGATACTACCGGCGGCGATACCACCGGCGGTGATACTACCGGCGGCGATACCACCGGGGGAGACACCACCGGCGGTGATAACTCCGGCAGCTCTGGCGCAGATGGTGATGAATATGCCGCTCTGGTTGCTGATACCAGTGGTACTGCCATTCGTTTCATGAGCCAGAATATCCGTACCGGCAGTTCCCTGACCGGCACCGGCGACGGCGAGAACAACCAGATCGGTTACCGCCGCTATCGCTTCAAGGCTCTGGTGGAGAAGTATGATCCCGATGTGATCTGTACCCAGGAGGTTACCCCCCTCTGGATCGAGCAGTTCAACAATCTGCTGGGCAGTACTTATAGCATGGAATATAAGATGCGTTCCGATAAGAGTAAAGAGGCCACCCCTGTTCATTGGAAGACCTCTAAGTATGATATGGTGAGCGTTGAGCACTTCTGGCTCTCCTCCACCCCCAATGTGGAAAGCTCCTGCTACGGCGAGACCGGTATCCCCGGCCGTATCACCACCTCTGTTACCCTGAAGGATAAGGCCACCGGCTCCAAGTTCACCGTTCTCTCCACCCACTTCGGTCTGGGCGGCGGCGCAGTTGTAATTGGTTCCGGTAACCAGATAGCCGATATGTTTGCTAAAATGCCCAAGGGCACCTATGCCTTCGTTCTGGGCGATTTCAACGATAAGTATCAGAGTACCGAGTACTTCACCTACTGCGATATGGAGCGTCTGGTAGACCTGCGGGATATCTGCTCCGATATGGCTGATGTGGGCATCGGTAAGATGGGTGATCTGAGAAACGGCTCGTTCAACGGCTTTAATGTGGCCGCCGCAGACGGTGGCAGCTACATCGATCATGTTATGGCAAAACCCAATGCCAAGATGGCGGTAGAATACTATAGCGTTCTTTACGATCAGCTGGGCGATGATGCCAATGGCGCACCTGTGGGCTATATCTCCGACCACTTTGCTGTGATCTGTGATGTGCGGATCGATACTACCCCGTCCTATAAGGCCTTCTATGGCGACAATGTTGTTTAATTAAAATTTCAAAACGGCCCGACCTCCGTCGGGCCGTTTTTTGCGAGGTAACCTATGAAAAAGTTTTTTGCCCTTTTGCTGATGCTTGCCCTGCTGCTTTCCACGGGCGGCTGTAACCGCCCTCAGGAGATGGAACTCACTATGTTGAGCCAGAACCTGCGGATCGCCGCCGATGGTGGGGATAACGATGTTTTCCTGCGGGTGGATCGATTTGCCTGGCTGCTGGAAAAATACCGGCCGGATGTGGCCGGCCTGCAGGAATATGATCCCTCCTGGGATGTGCTGCTGGAGGAATATCTAGCGGAATTAAATTATGGGATCGTTTTCAAGTACCGGGGGGATCATGAAGCAACTCCTATTATTTATAATAAGGATAAACTGGAGCTGGTCTCGGAAAATTTCTTCTGGCTCTCCGAAACGCCCGAGGTGGAATCCCCCTCCTGGGATGATGCCAATGGCACCCGTAACCGGATCGTGACAGAGTGTGTCTTTAAGGATAAGGAGACCGGCATCAAATTTGCTCATCTGAATACCCATTTCGGCCTGACCGCCTATTGCCAGGATGAATCCGGCAGCCTGATCAACCGCTATGTGAAGGAGCACTATACAGATATGGCGGTATTCGTCACCGGCGATTTCAATACCACCGAAAATAGCCAGGCCTATGATAATATCGTGGCGGATGAGGTGCTGATCAATGCCTACTACCTGGCCGAGGAATTCGGGGATGTGGGGGGCACCTTCAATGGCTTCAATGAGGGGCAGACCGGCTCCACCATTGATTTTACCTTTATCAATCATAAGGTGAATACCGTCTACTATAGCGTTCTTTACGATCAGCCGGAAGGGAAATTTGTTTCCGATCACTTCGGCGTGCTTACTAAAAACATCATTTCCCGGTAAAAAACAGCCCTGCAACCAAAGGTTGCGGGGCTGTAATGTAAAATAGGTGGCTTGCCACCGGTACTTTTGTTAAGCTAACGGCAAAAGGAGGATAAAATCATGACATTAGAACTTGCTGACCGCCTGGCCGCTTTGCGGAAGGAAAAGGGCTATTCCCAGGAGGAACTGGCGGAAAAATTAGGGGTCTCCCGCCAGGCTGTATCCAAATGGGAGCGGGGAGTTTTACATAGTTAAGGAAACAGTGGGCTAAATCAATCCGAGTGATACACTGCTTACTAATCTAACATATTTATTCGCAGCCGTGACGGTGATCCGTTGCGGCTGTATGTATTTTGTTTGATTTTTTTTGGAACTGCTCCGCTAATTTGAAAAAACCTATTGACAAATTCAAAACTATTCCATATAATAAATGCAGTTATATAATGCGTTATAAAATGACGCTTTAGCTTTAGATAGAAGGAGGTAGTTGGATGGCAACGGAAACAGTAAAACGCCGAGCACGTGGAGATATGGAAGCAATGCGAAAGCAGGCGTTATATATATCTGCTAAAACTTTTCTAAACAAGGGTTATACCGCTACAACTCTACGAGAAATCGCAAAGGAAGCTGATATCAATATCGGTTCACTGATGAACCTGTTTGGGAGCAAAGAAGAGATACTGGCAGAGCTGGTAAAATACGTGTTGGAAGGACAGTTTAAGGCAACCGCCAATCTTCTTAAGGAGAAAGCAAAAGATAAAATCCTGTTCTATGCTGCGGAAACCACCTTGCAGCTGCATATGGCAGAGTCCAGTGAGCATATTCGGGATATTTACAATTCAGCGTATTCTCTGCCGAAAACGACAGCCATGATTCAGCATACGATCACCGGCAAGCTGGAGGAAATATTCAAGCCGACCTTACCGCACCTTGAAACCAAGGACTTCTTTGAATTGGAGATCGCATCCGGCGGTATTATGCGAGGGTTTATGACCATACCCTGTGATATGTATTTCACGATGGATCGTAAGGTCAAACGGTTCTTGGAAACCACCTTTAAGCTCTACGATGTGCCAATGGAAAAGATACAGGAAACCATTGAATTTGTTTCCGGTTTTGATTTTGAGGCCATCGCAAAGCAGACAATAGAAGCTATGTTGGCATTTCTGGATGAAAAGGTCGCATAGAAACCCCATTTAGTAGACTATTACTCTACAAGAAAGCCGATTCCTATAATCCAAATACGGAGGAAACGATATGAAAACGAAAACACAAATTACAAAGCAAATACTGAGCATATTCTTATGCTTTGTTATGCTGTTGACCTATGTGCCGATGACGGCATTTACAGCGGTTTCTTCTGCTCCACCCGTCAAGGGTGACGCGGCACCTCGCATTGAGGCTCGAGGTACGCCGATTACCATTGAGGCCGGAACAGAAAGCGGAAAAACGGTCATTTGGTATGGCAGCAGCAGTAACAAAACCTATGTTACGGACAATGGTGCAGCAGGTGAGGATCTGTCCGACTATGTCATTTACGCCGGCTATTATAATCTTAGAGATTCGGATGATGCTGCCTCAACCGGCTCCATTACCATGACGGGGGGATCTGTCAAAGAGATCGTAGCCGCTAATCTGAATGGTATACAGCCTATGACTGCAGAATTGTGTATTATCGGTGGTCAGGTGCAGGATATTTATTTTTCCTCCCCGACTGGTGTGTCTTCAGGAAAGGTTTGTGGCCTTATTACCGTACCGGCAGAATTATATTTTTTGAAGTATTTTACCCAAGGCATTTACAAATCAGCAGAAGATGGGTGGGTTTTAATCGGTTCGGCGCAGGTGCCCGCCGGAGAAAACATCACTATTGCCGAAGGAGAAACCCTGACGGTAGACCGGGGCGAAGTGCTGACCAACAACGGCACGATTCGAAACAGCGGAAGTTTAATCATCAACGGTTCATTTGCGAATAACGGAACCGTGGAAAACACTGGTACCATCACCCGAAATGCAGCTTATATCGTAACCGATGCTGAGGGGACGGTCACTGTTTTGGCAGATGGGAAGTCTGTGTTTCCCATTACGGAGCGTGTGGACGGAAAGCTGTATCTTTACGACATAAGAGGGAGAATCAAAGCTACCTTAAACGGAACGGACTATTGTGGCATCCAAACGGACGGCAGTTCTACCCAACTGACAGAGGGCTATGGCATGGTCACCGACATCAGCGGAATACCTCAGGAGCTCAATGCCAACCATCCTACCACATTGGCGGCAGTGCTCTTCCCGGCGGCTACCACTTTTGACACAGAGATCAGCTATACACTGACCGATGTAGGAACCACGCAAGCGGTTCTTTCGGGAAATGTGCTCACTGCCTATAACAGCGGTACGGTAGAGCTTCTTGCCGTTGCGACGGATGGGGTGGAAAGCTATTCTGAGACCTTTATGATCCCTGTGACCTATACGGCTGTCACCGGGCTATCTCCTGCCTTGCCTGCCAGCGTCATTGTAGGAAGCAAGATCCTCTTGCCGAAAGTTACTCCCACGAATTCCAGCTATCAGGAGATCCAGTGGAGCATCCTCTCCGGACAAGAGGAAACCGGGGCCACCATTGCAGATGGCTACCTGGTTCTCACTAAGGAAGGAACTGCCACGGTGCAAGCCACGGTGAAAAACGGTAAGGCCTACGGCGTGGATTATACCCAGACCTTCACTGTTACTGCCGCTGGTATTACAGGTGCCATTGACATTGGCCAAGGGTCTGTGACCATTGATGAAAATACGGATGGCTCCCTCCGGGTCACCTATTCCGCCTTTTCCGGAGGCTATAAGGATTATGGAAAGAACGAGTGGATCGTGATTACCGGCTCCTCAGATACGAACAAAATATATGTCTGTAGCGGCAATCCTAATATTGCACTGTCTGACTGTTCCATCACTCAGGCGGATGGTAATGCGCTTGCCTTAGATGCTGGAACAGATGCAGCGCTGACGCTGGTTGGGGAAAATGTGCTGAATGGTTATAATTACCCTGGAATCTATGTTCCTGTAGGTGCTGCTATCACCATCGGTGGAGAGGGAAGTCTGATCGCCACCGGAGGAGGCGACAGTGCCGGTATCGGAGGCAGGTTTGCGAGTAAAATAGGAGAGAGGGATATCGCGGGAAGTGGAACCATCACCATTAACAGCGGTACCGTTACAGCCAAGGGCGGCACCAATGCTGCAGGCATTGGCGCTGGTTCATATGGTTCCAACGGTACGGTCATTATCAACGGCGGTGTGGTGACAGCTACCGGCGGCATAGGGGCTGCAGGTATAGGCGGTGGTGAAATCAACAGCAATACTGTATATACCACTGGCGGAACAGTTATAATCAACGGCGGCTTTGTTACTGCAACCGGCGGTAACGCTGGTGCGGGTATTGGCGGTGGCTACAAAGGCAGTGGCGGTAATGTGACCATTACCGGCGGTACAGTCATTGCAAACGGCGGTTACCATGCTGCAGGTATTGGTGGAGGCCGTGGTGGTTCCGGTGGAACGGTAGTGATTTCCGGTGGCAATGTTTTTGCTAGCAAAGGAGATCGTGCCAATGATATTGGAGCTGGTTATGATGCCTCCGGCATCACGCTGAAGGATGCCAATGGAAATAGTATTTCCAAGAATACCATTACTTTGGACGGGGCAGCCGCAGATACAGCCGTCACTGCGGCTGTGGGGCTTTCCTATGGTTTGAAAGATGTTAAGACCCTGAACACCAATCAGCTTTATTTCTACCTTCCTTCCGATGCGGCAGCCAGTTCTATCACCGCAAGTGGCACATTATACGATTGCACAAACGATAATCAGACCTATTATGCAAGCCATGATTGGTCAAATGGTAATGGTGTTTGTGTCCGTTGCGGAGAAACCTGCGAACACGAAAATCAAACAGGCAGCACCTGTGAGATTTGCGGAAAATCCTTGCATACCCACAGTTGGACATATACCCAAGACGGTAACAAGCTCACGGCGACTTGTAACGCCGCCGGATGCCCCAATGAAGACGGCGGCAGCGTAACCATCAGCGCAACCGGCAAGACCTATGATGGAACGGCTGTTGTGGTATCTGTAGTAAAAACCGGGATTTTGGAAAACACAGACATTCCTGTAACACTTACCAAGGACAGCACAGCCTTTACCGGTGATCCTGTGAACGCAGGTGCTTACACCGCTTCCATCACTTTGGGTGATGCGACAGTTAGTGTCAATTTCACAATCGCTCCCGTAACGATCACCGCTGATATGATTACGGTAGCTGAAGAGATCTACAACGGCGAGACGCAGATTCCCGACGAGACTGTTACCGTCGGCGGCGTGACACTTGTTCGCAATGTGGATTATTCGGTTCAGGTCTGGCCTGATGATAATTACTACCGCGACGCAGGCGAGTGGGAGTTCTTCATCCATATGGATATGAACCCCAATTACACGGGCGAGACGATCAGAATGGTGCAGATCATCAACAAGGCAACCCCTACAGTAACCGCACCTACCGCAAAAATCAATTTGATTTATGACGGTTCGGAACAGGCGCTTATAAACGAAGGCAGTACCACAGGCGGCACACTTCAGTACAGCCTGGACAACGCTACTTGGAGCGCTGAAATCCCCACTGCTATCAAGGCCGGTACTTACACCGTTTATTACAAGGTTGTTGGCGGTGACAACTACGAGGATGTGGCAGCACAGAGTATTACTGTCACCATCGCAGATAAAACCCTGCCTACCGGAACCATTCTGATCAAGGAGAACGGCTGGAGCAAGTTCTGGAATACCATTACCTTTGGTATCTTCTTCAAGGACTATGTGGATGTAACCATTACCGCTGACGGCACTGGCTCCGGTGTGGCGAAGGTAGAATACCTGCTCTCTGGTACAGTCTTGGACGAGAACAACATCCCCGACGATGGCTGGACCACGCTGAATGCCGATAATGGCAGTTACAGCTTCTCCATTCAGCCGCAGAGCAAGGTTGCGGTTTATGTCCGCATTACCGATGAAGGCGGCAATGTAACCGTCATCAACTCCGACGGCATCGTGGTTTATGAGGATAGTGAAGCTGTAACCACTTTGGTAAATTACACATATAAGGAAAATAGCGACAGAGACATTACTGTTACCCTCAACGGCAACACTGTGAAGTCTGTGGCCTATGAAAATGAGGCACTTGACACAGATACGGACTACACCGTAGCAGCGGATGGCACCATCACTCTGAAAGCGGACTATCTGGATAGGCTGGATCGTGGCAGTTATACCTTCACTATTTCCTATAACCCGATGGGCGTAGAAAACTTCGGTGTGACCGATTTAACTACCACCTTTATCGTAACGGTGGATCAGGCAACGATTACGGGAGCAGATGTGAAAGTGAATGGTTCCTACACCTACACTGGCAGCGCCTATACTCCCAAACCTGTTGTTACGCTCAATGGAAGAACCTTGATTGAGGGGTTGGACTATACAGTTTCCTACTCCAATAATGTCAATGCGGGAACGGCCACGGTCACTGTTACCGGAATATACAATTATAAGGATTCTGCAAGCACGAACTTTACCATCGGCAAGGGTACTCCCACCAAGGAACTGTTCAATGTACAGTGGTTTGAAAATCCAATTTATGACGGTACCACCACTTTCCCAGTAATCGTTACCACCACCGCTTCCGGTATGGGCGAGTTCACCGTCAAGTATAACGGCGGCACCGATGTCCCCATCAACGCAGGTTATTACGCGGTTACGCTGGATGTGGCAAAGGGCGAGAACTTCAATGCCGCGACCATTGAACTGGGTGCCTTCGGCGTTTTCCCGGCGAGTGGGTGGATCGAAATACCTGCAGGCCAAAGTGTCACCTATGACGGCGAAGCCATTACCGCTGGCGCTTCCCATGCGGACATTCTGTACACCTACAACGGCGACGCCAAAGTGACCGTGAAGTGGTATGCAGACAACAATGGAGAAAAGGGCGACGTGATCAGCGCACCCACCAATGCAGGCACCTACTGGATCGGCGTTTCCGCCGCAGAAAGCAACAATTACACTGAGGTGGAGGAAGTGACCGCTTCCATCACCATTGCGAAAGCCGACTACGATATGTCCGGCGCAAGATTGGATTATAACGGCGCCTTTGATTATGACGGAAAATCTCACACTGTTTGGTTTGATGAAGCTTCTTTGCCTGACGGTGTAACCGTAAGTAACTATACCGGAAATACCGCTTCCACTGTGGGCAAGCATACTGCAAATGTTTCGCTTTCTTATGCGGATTTGGACAACTATAATTATCCAAACTTTAACACGATTCTCGAATGGGAGATCAAAAACGATTGGACACCTTCTGAGTATGTTGTTTCTGCTCCGAATGCAAATGGTTGGCTGAACGAACAGTTCACGATTACTCCGGCAAGTGGCTACTATATATCTACCACCAATACCGCAGACGGTGTATGGAGCGATAGGCTGACCTATTCTGTTGAGACCGACAATGGCAGTGTTACTTTCTATTTGAAAAACACCACCGACGGCACAATCTCTCTCGGAAAAACCGTTACCTACAAAATCGACAAGACTCCGGCAACCGGCAAGGTTGAGTTTGTGGAGAGAACGGGCTGGGAGGAGTTTGTCAACAATATCACCTTTGGTCTGTTCTACAAGGACGAAGTTACCGTTAAGATTACCGCTAACGATACTCTCTCCGGCGTTGCAAGCATCGAATACTATGCAACCAACAAGAAAATGACTTTGGATGAGGTTAAGGCAATCACAAACTGGACTGCCTATAACGGCAGCTTCGGCGTGAACGTAGAAGATACCAAGCAGTTCGTGTACTTTGTCCGCATTACCGACAAATCAGGCAACGTGACCTACCTCTCTACCGATGGTGCAGAGTATGACATAACGGCTCCTGTTATCAGCGGTGTGGAAAACGGTAAGACCTACTACACTACACAGAAGGTTACCGTTACCGAAAAGAATATTGCAAGCATTACGCTGAACGGTGAAACCGTAGGCAACGAGATTACTCTGGATGGTAACAAGGATGCCGCCTATACCATCGTCGTGACTGACAAGGCGGGCAACTCCGCCTCCGTTACCGTGATGATGAAGTCGATCAGGGACCTCTCTGCACCGATTGATACCTTGAATAAGAATAATGTCAACAGCAGCAATGAAGGCGTTGTGGACAGCGTGAAGGCGGCTGTGGCAGCGGTGGATACCACCAATGCTACCGAAACTGAAAAGCAGGCACTCAAGGACATTGCGGATAAGGCGGCTGAGCTTGAAAAGGTTATCGAAGATACCAAGGCTGAAATTGCCCGTATCAATGGAGAACTGAACAAGTACGACGGCGACACCGTTAATTCCGATGATGCGGCAGCACTTGAACAGCTCGGCAAGGACATTAAGGAACTTACCGATGGCGGCAACCTCACCGATGCGGAAAGAACCGCACTGACCGAGGATGCAGCCGAGGTTGCGGATATGCTGAAAACCATTGAGGACACCGCAGCCGAAAACAAGCGCATCAGCGATGCCGTTGATGGCTACGATCTGACTACCGTTACTTCCGACGATAAGGAAGATCTGGAGCAGTTGCTGGCTGATATCGAAGAGCAGCTTGAGTCCACCAATCTGACCGAGGAAGAAATCTCCGAGCTGAACGGTGACAAGAAGGCTGTGGAGGATCTGTTGACCAAGATCAAGGGTACTGACGAGCTGATCGACAAGCTGACCGGAGATGTGGACGGCTACAGCGATGATACCGTTAAGTCCACCGATAAGGATGCCATTGAGCGGATTATCGAGGACATCGACGCTCTGCTTGAAACCGAGAATCTGACAGAGGACGAGGAAAAGGCTCTGGAAGATGCCAAGGCAAAGGCAGAAGGCTTGCTGGATACCATCGAGGATGCAGCAAAGGCTCCTAATACCGAGAATACCGAAAAGGTCAAGGATGTTACCGCAGAGAACGTAACACCCGAAGATAAGACCGATTTGGAAAAGGCGAAGGATGATCTCGAAAAGGCTCTTGACGAGTACGGTGATAACTACACCGAGGACGAAAAGAAAGCCATCGAGGACGAAATCAAGTGTATCGACGAGGCTCTTGAAGTTATCGGCAATGTTGAAGAAGTCGAGGAACTGATTGGCAAACTGCCGGAGAACATCACCAAGAGCGGTGAAGATGCTATCAAGGCGGCTGACGATGCCTACAATGCACTTTCCGATTACGAGAAATCTCTTGTAGACAAGGATGCAAAGAAGGCACTCGACGATGCCAAGGCAGCTCTGGCAGCACTGAATAAGCCTGCTGGTCCTAACTCTCCTGCAACCGGCGATAACAGCAACCTTTGGTTGTGGGTTGCGCTCCTGTTCGTAAGCGGAGGATGCCTGTTCGGTATCACTCTGAATGAGCGCAAAAGAAAAGCGGCAACCAAAAGATAAGTACCCCTATAGCATAACACAAGGGCGGTAGGCTTCGGCTTACCGCCCTATCAATTTTTCTTGTTTTTTAAGGTACGCTTTCTATATTGCAGGCGCATCTTTTAAGTTGAGTTAGGTTTGTTTATAAATTACGGAGAAATCGAATTAAGAATTAAAGAAAGGAGTGCAGAGAGCAAGAACTTCGTATCTACGATGAATATGTGGATGACGGTTATGGCGGTACAAACTTTGACCGTCCCAGTTTACTACATGGTAATAAAAGCCTTAAAAAGGCCTGAAAAACTGCTCAAAAAATGAAAAAAATACCGCCAAAAGGCGGTATTTTTTATGCCTGAAGCGAACGGAAGCGTCGGATAATGACCTGCTCTTCCTGTTCCTTCTGCTGCTTTTTCAGCCGCTTATTCTCTGCCATCAGGGAGAAGGCAAGCGCAGTGCTCAAAAACAGCAAACAGATCGAAACATACCAGATGATATTCATTTGCTCATCTCCTTTCCTTTGATGAGCCGCTTAAATGAAAAAGTGAAGTTAGGGTAAATAGCTTAAGTGTACTTCAAAAATTCAAATAAGCAGTATTTTGTGGCTTTTAAGGAGTGTGTACATCTCCTAAAAGCCAAAATTTAATATATTTCACTGTCGTTTAGGCAT
>JAFUNJ010000001.1 GCA_017482355.1 Clostridia bacterium | reverse complement strand
TCGTCAAGAACGCAAGTTGCATTCTCGTCGATCACGCATCCGAGCGAGCAAAGAACCTTATGAGTTCTGTCGCCGTTTGCTTCGTAAGAAATTTCACCGTGATTTTCGGGGTTGATAGGAGCAACCTCGTATCCGCAAGTGACGCAGATTGCAGGTGCCTTACAGGTAGCGTCGTCAGCAGTTACGGTATGAGTATGTCCCTTTCCGCAGGTAGCACAAGCACCCGATTCGGTCTTCTCGTCGTGAGTAGGACAATCTGCCTGGCAATCTACGCACTTACCGTCAGCATATTCAGCATGAGGACATACCTTGCCGCATACACAGGTACCGGTTGCATAGTTGTGAACAGCATAGCTGAGCTTTTCGTCACAACCGTTGTTACATACGTACCAGTGACCGGTTTCATCGGTAGTCCACTCGGTAGCGGGAGCGTGAGCGTCCTCGTCAACGGGAGTATCAATATCGCCGGTAAGGAGTTCGGTTGTTGCATCAGCATCAACGTAATTCTTGCCGCAAGAGCAAGCGTAGTAAGCGATGGTGCCACCTGCTACACAAGTAGCGTCGTTGCCTTCAACGAGCTTAACGGAGTTAGCACAAACGTGATCAAGCTCCGTTATGGTAACGGTAGCAGCACCGTCGTTAGATCCGTTAAGAGTTCTCGGAGTCTTAAGAATGATTACCTGCTCGCCTGCTTCGAGTGTCGCAGTTGCAGTAATAGTAGTTATCGCCTTGTTCTTACATCCGACATTGTTCGCATAAGCGAGCTCTGTTCCGTCACCGAGCATGATGGTGTAATCGTCATATCTCTTATTAGAGTCTGACCAGCAGCAACCAAGCGCCGACTCAAATACGTATGTACCGTTATTGGGAGCGGTAAATACATAAGCAGAACCGGTATCGGTTGTCAGCTGAGATCCGCCTACGTGAGTGATCTCGCCTGTCGTTGTAGAACCTGCCCAAAGCAAGCTGTATGCTTCCCAAGAGTCGGAAGAATTCCACAAGTACGACTTGGAAGTGTTCTTAGTTCTGGGGTCAAGAGCAACCCAATACTTATCGGTCGAGTTAGTAGCATAGATAACTCTTTCAAGCTCGTAAAGGTTAGCAGCTCCTGCGCTTTCAAGGGACATATCGTAACCCATAAGCTTAACGTTGCCGAGGTCATCGGTAAACGTCTCGGGGTTAGAGAATACGACCTTAAGCTCAGTAGTTGCGCCCTTCTTGCTCTCGGAGTACTCACCTACCTTCTTTACTACGGTCTCACCGAGCTTGAACTGGTAAGTAGATCCGTTAGCATCAGGGAGGTTAGGACAGTATGTCGAGCCGACCTGCTCGAACACGAATGCAAGCTCTTCGCCTCGCATAAGGGCGATCTCACCGGTAAGAGTCTTGGTGGGATTAGCCGACGTAGGAGTGAACGACGCAAGTACGGTGCCGTTCTTTCTTACGGTAGCAATAGAATTGATGGTGAAGTCCTTGGTGTTAGTGGTTTCCTTTTCACCGTCACCATCCTCGTCAGTCTTCCAAGTATAGGTATACGAGAAGAGCGTGCCGGTAACAAGCTCACTGAAGGAATAAAGACCGTCCTCGGGAGCGATGAATACAACAGCAGGAGCATACTTCTCAGCTTTGTGAGAGATTCTCATATAGTCAGTGTTGTTACCGTAGGCAATAGACGTATAACCCCAGCGTCCGGTGGCACCTACGTACCACGAAGTCCACGAGCTGGATGCATTTGCCCTATCGACTGTCAGCCATCTGTTATGGGTAGACTCGATATAAGGCGCAGGACCGATACCGCTCGTGTTGCTGGCATCGGCAGCGGTTTTAGAGGATTCGGCTGTGTAAGCTGTGCCTGCATCTACATCAGTATAGAATGCAAATTTCCAGGGCTCATCCGCTCTTTCAGCATAATCCCAACCTCTATCGGTTGTGAAAAGCGTGCCATCTGTGTTCTCTGCTTTGTTTCCGGTATTCCAGTTCATGGGAAGCGCCCATTCAGTGATCTCTTCGCCGTCAACTGCATGCACGTGAACGAGCGGCTTCGAGATTATGAAAGTAGACACTACCATGAGACACGCTACGAGAAATGAGAGTACGCGTTTTTTCATAAAAATTTTCCTCCTTATTAGATTTTTTGTTTTTAGGGTATTTGCGAAATTTTCATGAAAATTTCTATATTCATTTCTTCCCCGAGCCGAGGGTGACCGGTCCTCCGCACAGATCAAAAAGATTATAGCAACAAAAACAAGACGGGATTTCGCCCGTTTTTTCAAGAAATTGATCAAATGTCAATGACATTATCTCATATTTTGCGGATTTAGTCAATATATTTTTGAAATTTTCTTACTATATTATAATACATAATTCGACGGCCCGCACAAAAACGATGTTACTTACCTAAAAAAGCTCCACCCGAAGGCAGAGCTTTTATAAATCAAGCTTTTTATTTCTTCCCTATCGAGAGCGCGTCACCCTCTTTGAATTTCATCGCAATAAGCCCGAATTTTTCGGTCAGCCGAGCACGGTTTCTTCCGTTCTGACCGATGGCCTTCGACAGATCTCCTCGCGGAACGGTGACCGTTACTTTTTTCGGAGAATCAAGTGCCGCAATACGCCTTTCGAGCTCTCTGTAATAAAGCTCGCCCCCGACAAGCTCTCCCATCGCAGGGTGGTAATAACCGCCCGCGATCTCCTCACCCGAGTTAAGCTCGGTTCCGGAATGAAGCCCGATCCTAAGCACCTTCACGCCTTTTTTTCTAAACACCTCAAGCACCGACGCCGACCTACCGACAAGCTCGCTTTCGGTAAGCGGAATATACTCGCCGTTTTCGACCATTTTCGCAAGATGCGTATTTTTTAGAATTACTATTGGGTAGATGCGTGCCTCGGACGCGCCAAGCTCACATATAAGCTTTGCGGTCTCGACTTCGCTATCGCCGTCCGACATTGGCAGACCTATCATCATCTGCCCGACTAGGTCGAATCCGCGTTCCTTTATCAGCTTGCAGGCGTTTACGGTATCGGACAGCGTATGTCCTCTTTTGCTCGCCTTCAGCACCTTATCCGAAGCACTCTGAATACCGAGCTCGATCGTTTTGACAGAATATCTTCCGAGAATGTCAAGTATCTCTTCGCTTATGTAGTCGGGGCGGGTTGAAAGGCGGGTCGACACGACCCTCCCTGCTCTTACGTATTCCTCGGAAATTTCAAGCAGCGAGACCATGAGGTCACGGTCGATTCCCGTAAAAGAGCCGCCAAAAAAAGCGATCTCGCTTTCACGTTCGCCTGCCGTTGACAGTGCGTCCTCGATTTGCCTTCTTACGTCTGATATATCAAAATGCGTTCTGCCCGAAATGCTGCGCTGGTTACAGAACGCACAGTCATTCGGGCAGCCGAGATGCGGTATAAAAATAGGTATGTTGATGTGTTTCTTTTCTTTCATATCAATACCGTTAAATATTGTAAATTATGAACGTGTGATTTTTACCACTTTTCTTTGCTCGCACAAAGAAAAGTTCCAAAAGAAAATGCGCCAAGGGGACAACCGACAAAATTTTGCTCTGCAAAATTTTATACGTTTTCCCCTTTGGAATCCCCTTTCGATTGCCCGCGTCATTCTGAGCGTAGCGTCGCTAGAGCAATTCGATTTCGCTTCGCTGCACTCAGCGTGACGGCGACGCGCAGTCGAACCCACAGGGCGCCAAGCGCAAGCGCGGCGGAATCTCGGACAAGAGCCATGTTCCTTGGTAGGGGAGGGGCTTGCTCCTCCCGTTTAGCCTTCCCCTCAGGGGAATGGTGTAAGTGGCAAGCCACGGACGGATGAGGTGTCGGGCGAACTGTGTTCGCCCGTTTTATCGGATAGCAAATTACGCCTTCGTAAAATCAAACAGCGTAAGTGCTTCCTTTGCTGCGTTTTGCTCTGCCTTACGCTTTGAATGCCCGTTTCCGCGTCCTATGACGTTACCGTTTAAGCTAACCTCGACAAAAAACGTCTTGTCGTGCGCAGGTCCGCTTTCGTTAACGGTCTTATATTCGAGCAGCGATCCGCGCTCCTGCTGAACGAACTGCTGAAGCGCCGTCTTATAGTCGCGGTCGGCACCGCTTTCGACGATCGTATCTATCTCAGCCGAGATTATCGGCAAAAGGAACTTACGCACCGGCTCGATACCGCCGTCAAGATAAATCGCCGCAAGCAGTGCCTCAAAGGCATCTGCAAGTATTGACGGGCGGTTTCGTCCGTTCTGACATTCCTCGCCGTGACCGAGGCGCAGATATGTGCCGAGCTCTATTCTTTTTGCAATCGAGCAAAGCGTCTTTTCGCAAACTGCCGACGCTCTTATTTTCGACATCTCGCCCTCGGGGAGATTCGGAAAATTCTCGTATAAATACCGGCTCGTCACGAAGCTCAAAACCGAGTCGCCGAGAAATTCAAGACGCTCGTTGCAGTCGACACCGTCTTTTGCCTCGTTCGAATACGACGAATGCGTCGTTGCAACGAGAATATGTATAGGGTCTTTAAAGGTATAGCCGACCGTTTTTTCAAGCTCCGCGATCGGAGCGGGATATTGCTTGTTCATTTTCTTACTGATTTTCCTCTGTAATGATATGCGGCACGATAAGCTTCGCGATCTTATAGGTCACGGCGTTGTCAACGCACTGAAGCGCCTGACGGATCGCATTCTTTATCGCGTAAGCATCGGAATTCCCGTGTGCCTTTATGACTGTCTTGGAAAGACCGAGAAGCGGTGCGCCGCCGTATTCAGACGCGTCGAAGCTCTTTTTCATGTTCTTAAGTCCGCCCTTGACACCGAGGTATGAGACCTTGGTAAGCGGATTTGCGGTGAAGACATCGGTAAGCTTGCTGATTATGAACTTCGAAAGTCCCTCGCTGAGCTTAAGAACGATATTTCCCGCAAAGCCGTCGCAGACGAGAACGTCGCATTTGCCGTTCGGAACGTCCTTGCCCTCTATGTTACCGACGAAATTGATTCCGTCTGCCTTCTCAAGAAGCTCATAAGCCGATGCGACAGTCTTCGTTCCCTTTATTCTCTCCTCGCCGATGTTTAATAGACCTATACGGGGATTAGGAACGCCCATTATTTCTCTCATATAGACAGTTCCCATCTGCGCAAACTGCACGTAGGTCTCGGGCGGAATTTCGATATTCGCGCCGCTGTCCATGAGCATCGTCGGGTTTGCGTAAGGAAGGATAGTCGCGATTCCCGACTTCTGTATTCCCTTTATTCTTCTTACGATGAGCGTCGAGCCGGCATGAAGAGCGCCCGTATTACCGGCGCTGACAAATGCGTCGCCCTTGCCCTCGGAAAGAAGCTTAAGACCGACTCCCATAGAGGAATCCTTCTTCTCTCTTACGACCGAAAGGGGCTGATCCTCCATTGTAATAACTCCCGTAGTATGGACTATCTCAACATTCGGAAGATTGATAGAAAAGCCTCTTGCGGATGCGATGGCACGCATAATGCCCTCGTTGCCGACAAAGATAAAGCCGACGTTTGGGTTTTCACTTGCCGCCTCGTATGCGCCAAGCAATATTTCGAGAGGAGCTTTGTCTCCGCTCATAATATCTACGATAATTCTCATAGCTATTACTCCAAATTCTCATAAATTTCCTTGATATAGGAAAGGGCTCTGTTTGAAAGGTACTCGTTACGGACTGCCTTTCCGCCTTTAATTTTCTTATCGGGGGACGCGATGATACCGAAGTTCACGTTCATCGGCTGAAAAGCCGCGACAGTGCGGTCACTAACGTATGACGCAAGCGCACCGATAGCACAGCGGTTATCGGGGGTAAAAGGGGAAAGTCCCTTCATTTTTCTTGCGGCGTTAAAGCCGGCAAGCCAGCCCGACGAGCAGGATTCGATATATCCCTCTACGCCCGTCATCTGTCCTGCAAAATATATATTTCCGTTACTCACAAGCGAGTAGTCGGAATTAAGCAGCTTAGGGGAATTTATATAAGTGTTTCTGTGCATCACGCCGTAGCGGAGAAATTCCGCATTGTGTAGACCGGGGATCATTCTGAATACGCGTCTTTGCGATTCAAATGTCAGGTGCGTCTGGAAGCCGACGAGGTTGTACATCGTTTTCTCGGCATTTTCCTGACGGAGCTGGATCACGGCGTAGGGATCGCGGTCTGTTCCTGGATAAGGAAGCCCTACCGGCTTAAGCGGTCCGAAAAGGAGCGTTTCGCGTCCTCTCTTTGCCATTACCTCAACGGGCATACAGCCCTCGAATACCGTTATATCCTTCTGACTTTCGCGGTCAAATTCCTTAAGCTGTGCTTCCTCCGCGCTTATCAGCGCCTCGTAAAAGGCGTCGTATTCGTCCTTTTCCATCGGACAGTTGATATAGCAGGGATCGCCCTTGCCGTAGCGTGAGGCGAAATACGCCTTGCTCATATCAATAGTCGAGGCATCGACTATCGGCGCCGCCGCGTCGAAGAAGCTGAGGTAGCTTTCTCCAAGCAGCTCACCGAGGTGCTTAGCAAACGCGTCCGAGGTAAGAGGACCTGTTGCGACAACGGTGATCCCGTCAGTCGGAAGCTCGGTCACCTCGCCTGAGGCGACGGTGATATTCGGCATCGAGCGTATCTTCTTTGTTACGTAGTCGGAGAATTTGTATCTGTCTACCGCAAGCGCCGCGCCTGCAGGGACAGATGTTGCATCAGCCGCCTCCATAATGAGCGAGCCGAGGATCCGAAGCTCCTCTTTAAGAAGCCCTACCGCATTCGTCAACTGAAGCGAGCGCAGAGAGTTTGAGCATACAAGCTCCGCCATTCCCTGATAGTGATGCGCAGGTGAATATTTTTGCGGCTTCATCTCGTGAAGAATGACATCACAGCCCATCTTCGCCGCCTGATATGCCGCCTCGGAGCCGGCAAGTCCCGCTCCGATAACGTGAATAACGTCAGTTTTCATAATTTTCAGGGGAAATTTCCTTCTTAAATCCGCAGTCCTTCTCTGCGCAAACGAGCTGATTCTTGCCCTTCTTATAGTAAAGGATCTTACCGCATTCGGGACATGTCTCGTTTACCGGCTTATCCCACGAGCTAAAATCGCAGGACGGGTAATTCTCGCAGGAATAATAGACGCTTCTGTTTTTGCCGTTACGAAGCACGATATTTCCGCCGCACTTCGGACAGTTCACACCTATCGGGCGGAGGATCGGCTTCGTATTTTTACATCTCGGATAATCGGAGCAAGCGTAGAATTCGCCGTAACGACCCTTGCGCTTAAGCATTTCCTTGCCGCAAACCTCGCAGACCATATCGGTCTTTTCGGCGGTATCCTTCTTCACAAGCTCCTTGCCGTCCTTGTCGATCGGCTTTGTGTTCTTACATTCGGGATAATTCGGGCAAGCGGCGAATTTGCCGTATCTGCCCTGACGGATTATCATTTTCGCTCCGCACTTGTCGCAGATAATGTCGGTCTCGACGACGGGAACCTCGACCTCTTCCTTTTCGACCGTCGCTTCTGCCTTCGCCAGATGCTCGCTGAAGCCCTGATAGAATTCGGAAAGGACGGTTATCATATCGGTGTCACCGCCTGCGATACTGTCGAGGGAGTCCTCCATCTGTGCCGTGAACTCATAGTCAACGATGTCAGGGAAATGCTCTACCATAAGCTTGGTCGTAACGAATCCGAGCTGCGTGGGCTTGAGCGACTTACCCTCACGCGCTACATATCCGCGCGAGATTATCGTCGTAACGATAGGCACGTAGGTCGAGGGTCTGCCTATTCCCTTTTCTTCAAAGAACTTGATGAGCGAGCCCTCGTTGAAGCGCGCGGGCGGCTCCGTGAAGTGCTGCGCGGGGTTAAGGGAGCGGCAGGCAAGGATATCGTTTTCCTTTATCTCGGGAAGAAGTCCCTTTCTCTCCTCGCCCTCCTCAACGTAATCGTAAACAGCCATAAAGCCGGCAAACTTGACCGACGATCCCGACGCACGGAAGTTATACGCGCCGACCGAGATCTCGGCGTTTACGGTGTCGACCTGTGCAGACGCCATCTGCGATGCGATGAAGCGGCTGAAAATAAGCTTATAAAGCTTATACTGGTCGGATGTGAGATATTTCTTTATCGTATCCGGCTCAAGCGCGATGTTCGACGGACGGATCGCCTCGTGCGCGTCCTGCGCTCCTGCCTTCGTCTTATATACTCTCTTCGTCTTGGGGCAGTGATTTTCGCCGTACTTTTCGACAATATAATTCTTTGCGTTCTCTGCCGCCTCATCGGAAACACGGAGCGAGTCGGTACGCATATAGGTGATAAGACCCTGAACGCCACCGTTTGAGCTTCCGACGTTGATACCCTCGTAAAGCTCCTGCGCGACCTTCATTATCTTCTGCGAATTGAAGCCGAGCTTCTTAGACGCCTCCTGCTGCATAGTAGAGGTCGTGAAGGGCGGAAGGGGATTTCTCTGCTTAACGGTCTTCTTTACCGACATAACGGTAAAGGTCTGACCCGAAACTGCATCATAGACCGCTTTTGCGTCCTTTTCGTTCTTAAGCTCGTTTTTCTTGCCGTTCTTACCGTAATAATGAGCCGTCAGAGCAGCGCCCGACGCGGTATTAAGAAGTGCGTCAAGCGTCCAATATTCCTGAGGAACGAATGCGTTTATCTCGTTTTCGCGGTCGACTATTATTCTCGTCGCAACCGACTGAACGCGCCCTGCCGAAAGACCCGAGCGAACGGTTTTCCACAGGAACGGGGAAAGCTTATAGCCGACGATTCTGTCAAGAATTCTTCTCGCCTGCTGCGAATTGACAAGCTCGAGGTCAATATTACGTGGCTCCTTGATCGCACTCTTTATCGCGGTCTTGGTAAGCTCGTTAAAGGTTATTCTTCTCGTCTTTTCGATCGGAATACCGAGAACGTTTGCAAGATGCCAGGAGATCGCCTCGCCTTCGCGGTCAGGGTCCGTTGCGAAGTATATCTTCGACGCGTTCTTCGCTTCTTTTTTCAGTTCCTTTATAATGTCGCCCTTACCGCGTATATTGATATAATGAGCGTCAAAGCCGTTTTCAATATCAACTCCGAGAGAGCTTTTCGGAAGATCGCGAAGGTGTCCCTTTGACGCGACCACCTTATAGTTTGAGCCGAGATAGTTCTTTATCGTCGGCGCCTTGAAGGGTGACTCGATTATTACAAGATTTGCCATTTATTTTCTCCTGATAGGAATTTAACTTAATTTATATGTACCGCCGGGGTTTGCGCTTATGTGTCCCATTATTTCGAGCATCGTAAGCTCGACGAGGATATCGGTTATCGGGCTTCCCGTCTTTGACGCGATCATATCGGAGGTCATTTCGCCCTCGTTCATAAGAAGCGTCAGAATCTCAAGCTGCTTGCCCTCAACGCCCAACGGAAGCGTGTACGGCTTTTCTTCCTTCTCTTCCTTTACGGGCTTCGTCATTTCCTTTGCGGACAGAGAAGCACGCTTTTCAGCGCTTTCCTTGCGCTTTTCGGGAAAAACAGGAAGCTCGGTCGCAACGAACGATGCGGGCGCAAAGTTGCGCGATTTTATTGCGGTAATTTTGTTCAGATCTATTTTAGTCGGATAGAGGTTCTGATATTCAACAAGAATATCCGTCGCACCCGTTACCATCTTTGCACCGTTTCTGATAAGATGGTTGCTCCCTTCACTGCTCATTTCACCGACCTTGCCGGGTAGGGCGAAAACATCTCTTCCCTGCTTGAGCGCGGTCTCTGCCGTTATCAATGCGCCGCTCTTTTTCGGGGCTTCGATAACGAGAGTACCGAGAGACAGACCGCTGACTATCCTGTTTCTCATCGGGAAATTTCTGCCTATAGGCGGAGTAAAGGGACGGTATTCCGTCATAACGACGCCGCAACCGATTATTTCCTTCATAAGTCCGACGTGCTCGTTCGGATATGCGCGGTCAATTCCGCAACCAAGCACCGCAACGGTGTAACCGCCTGCGTCAAGAGCACCTCTGTGTGCCATTCCGTCGACACCCTTTGCCATACCGCTGACGACTACCGCGCCGCCGCGCGCCATATCGTAAGCCATCGTATAAGCGGTACGCGAGCCGTATTCGGTCATCTCTCTCGTTCCGACCTCAGCTATACAAACCTCGCGGTCGAGATCGACCATTACGCCCTTATAATAAAGAACTGCCGGCTTACATTGGATCCTGTTCAGGCGTTTCGGATAAAGCGCGGAATCGGGAGTCAGAATACCGACGCCAGCATTCTTACAGTATGCAAGTATCTCTCTCGCCTTATCAAGCGACTTATCGGCAAGCTTCTTAACGGAGCGCGCCGTTATACCGGGGACCTGCTCGAAGTCCTGCTCGTCCGCTTCATACACCCTTTCGATCGAGCCGAAATGTGATATAAGCATCTCGGGAAGCACCGAGCCCTCGCCGGTGAGATTCTGAAGCCAAAGCCAATATAAAGTTGAATTCTCTTTCAATATCATTTAAATTATCCTTTATATGCTTGCCACATAAATACCGACGCGGCAATAGCGGCGTTAAGCGACTCAACACCCGTTTCCATCGGTATATAGACCGTTCCCGACGCACTTTCGATCACGTCGGGGGCGATCCCGTGACCTTCGTTTCCGATTATAAACGCAGTTTTCCTGCTGATCTCGACGTCATTCAGCGCCTTCGCCTTATCGTCTAAGACTGCGGCAAGCGTCGTATATCCGCCCTCATTCATTTCCCTTACGGTAGAAGAGAGATTGTCTACGTACGACACGCTCTGCGAAAAAAGAGTTCCCATAGCGGCTCTGACCGTCTTCGGATTATATATATCCGCGCAGTCCGAGCTCATTATTATCTCGTCAACTCCGAACGCCGAAGCAGAACGGATTATCGTTCCGAGGTTACCTGGATCGCGAAGCGAGGAAAGAATTATGACCCTCTTTTCGCTGTTTTCAAACTCTTCCTTATTATATATTTTATTCATATTGTGGGATTTGTCAATATATTTTGCGACACAAATTATTCCCTCGGGCGCTTTTTCGTTCGACAGCTTTTCGTAAACGCCGTTCGAAACGGTGATGATTTCGCCCTTAAAAGCACTGTTTTTGCAGTATTCCGTCATCTTTTCGGTCGCAAAAACACGCACAAGCTCAACGCCCTTTTTTACCGCTTCATCAAAAAGCTTCACGCCCTCGAAAATAAAGAGCGAGCTTTTTGCGCGGTACTTTTTTTCTTTAAGAGAAGCCGTTTCAATTATAAGAGGGTTGCTCCTGCTCGTTATAAGCATAATTTTTCTCCAATTATAAATATAGCAAAAACCCGGGCGAAGCCGGGTTTTTTCATAGGGTAGAGCGACATATCCGAACTCGTTTTTGAAAGTCGGACAGCCGCCCATTCATCGTTAAAACACTCGCCAATATCTTATATTGGCTTCGTCTTTTGCCTCGTCTGATCGACCGTCCGACTTTCAAAAATCCTTGACCTTACGGCGAGGATATTTCGAGGAATTTTTGGACGATTTGGACGAAGCAAGGTAAGACCTTGCATGGATAAAGCGGACAAAAATAACCGAAATACACCGCCGTAAGGCGGGCTCGGATACGCCGCTCAACCCTAAATTATTACTTAGCTGCCTTTGCCTTCTCAACGAGTGCTGCGAATGCTTCCTTATCGGAAACTGCGAGCTCAGCGAGCATCTTTCTGTTAAGGTTGATGCCTGCGAGCTTAAGACCGTGCATGAACTGAGAATAGTTCATACCGTTAACCTTCGCCTGAGCGGAGATACGGGTGATCCAGAGAGAACGGAAGTCTCTCTTCTTCATCTTTCTTCCTGCAAATGCATAGTTGCCGCTCTTCATTACGGCCTGCTTAGCCATCTTGAAGTGCTTGGACTTAGAACCCCAGTAACCCTTTGCGAGCTTGAGAACTTTATTTCTTCTTGCGCGGGTAGTAACCGCACCCTTTACTCTTGCCATTTCTTAATTCCTCCTGTTTTTTGGTAGTTGATCAACCGATCATTGCTCTTACGTTGGGAGCCATGGATTCGCTGAGGTATCCTGCCTTACGGAGGTGTCTCTTGCGCTTGGTTGTCTTAAGGTTGGTCTGATGACGGCGGTTGATATGGTTGAACTTAACCTTGCCGCTCTTGGTGAGAGAGAATCTCTTGGACGATGCCTTATGTGTCTTGATCTTAGCCATTTTGTTTTCCATTTCCCGATGACTTCTGTATTTTTTCGGGCGAATACCGACTTCGGTCACCGTCGAAGCCGACCCGCTGTGTCGCAAACGCGACTGTTATTCGGTAGGTTTTTCTGCCTTCGGCTTATTTTTGCCTGGCTTGATGGGGGAGAGGAACATGATCATAGATCTGCCCTCCATAGCGGGCTGCTTATCGACGCTTCCCTTTTCCGCACACGCTTCTTCAAACTTCTTAAGAAGCTCGATTCCGAGCTCGGTGTGGCTGAGCTGACGGCCTCTGAATCTGACCATAACTCTTACCTTGTCTCCGTTTGAAAGGAAACGGAGCGCGGCCTTTACCTTCGTATTGAAGTCGTTTACGTCGATATGGCAGGAAAGCTGGATCTCCTTTATCTCGGCGATCTGCTGCTTCTTTCTTGCTTCCTTCTCCTTCTTGTCGCGCTCGAAGCGGAACTTTCCGTAGTCCATAATACGGCATACGGGTATCTCGCCCTGAGGAGCGATAAGAACGAGATCATAACCCTTATCGTACGCGTTTTCGAGCGCGGAGATCGCACTGATAACGCCGATCTGCTCACCGTCGGGACCGATTACTCGGACCTGCTTCTGACGGCTGAAGCCGGGGAGGGTGAAGATCGCCTCGTTTATTGTCATATCCTTTGAGTTGCCTTTCGCTGCTATGGTAAAACACCTCCGAAAATTACGTTTCCCGCAAAAAACAAAAAATGCGCGGGCGTCAAGAAACAGATCCCGTGCAACATTACCGCCTTCGCGGACAGATAGGATATCAACCGGCAAACTTTGTCTGACGGTGAGAGCGGTGCTCTGCTTCTTTTTAAGACAATTAATTATAGCACGGCAATTTCTCTTTGTCAACACTTTTTTTGAAAAAATTTCAACTTTTTCGTTTTCCAAACGCTTGTTCTTGACAAATTGGTTTTTTTGATGTATAATGACGTTTCGATGGCAAACATGCCGACACTTACCGAAAGGAGCCGAAAATATGCGTTTAAGAGCAAAAGGAAAAGAATATACGAAGACCTTTCATCCCGACGACCGCCGCTCATGCAAGGTCGAATGCGTCTGCGCCTGCACGGGTCTGCTATTCTTCTTGCCGCTCGTTTCGCTCCCCGGCTCGAAATTCGGCAGATACTGGGCAAATCAAGGGCTTATAATGCTCTTCTGCGAGATTTTAATGCTGATAGTCGGATTCCTTCTTTCATGGATCTTCGGATTGCTGGCACTTATACCGTTTATCGGAATCATTTTTCACATTATCAAGGTCGTCGCGCTTATCGCGCTCGGTCTCGTCGCACTTTTCGTCATAGTCCTTCAGGGCTCGTTCGCCGCACGCGGACGCGCAATAGACCTGCCGTTCGTCGGACACTTCAGATTTATAAAATAAATCTTAAAAATTTTAATTCCCGAGGTATTTGCCTCGGGAATTTTTTTGGTTTTAATTATCATCAAACACTAAAGTTGTGTTAGGTTAAAGGCGTCATTTTCAAATAAATCACCTTGTTCAAATACTCGCCGTTAAACAAATTATCTTCAATGATGGTGACCTTGGCAACATCATCTTTAACTTCATAATGTCCTATAAGTAACGCCTTGCAGACCTCGTTACTATCGGTTGAACTGTAGTTCGACTTGTCATATACCTCTATGTTTTTGCTTAATGAGAACAAGCAAATGATTTCAATTGTTTCATTGTCTTTGACAAGTGTCCCTACACCCATTTCGGGATTGTCGTCCGTATATGAAAACTGCAGACCAAAGTCGTTACAAGTCCACTTCACATTAACAAAGTCATCAATATACACTCCTCCACGACAAGCGCTGAATGTTACGATAACAATAAGCAAAGATACAAAAATGTTTATAATCTTTTTCATTTACCCTTCACCACAAGCCAATGCATTTCAAACAGAGCATAAAGATTTTATTCAATTTCTTCACACACGATGGTAATCGTTTCGTATCTGAAATCAAACAGTTCATCTGTTATTACCTTCAAAATTGCTTGATTACCTTTTATTTTGTAGGAGAAGGACATAATACCCGTTCCTCCTAAGGCATCATTGTAAAAATCAAAATCATCTGCGTAATCATCGACTCTGTAAATAACTATTTTTTTATTCAAAAGCCATTGACAAAAAACGTCGATTTTTTGATCGTTAAATGTTATCGTGCCAAAACCGCAATCTTCTTCATTTAAAACAGTAAACTCTATAGGGGGATCTTCGGATACCCATTTTACATTTTTGAAATCTTCACCATACGTTCCTGCCTTGCACGAAGATAAAGTGGACAATAGCAAAGATAAGAGTATAATAGCATTTAAAAGTTTCAGCTTCATGTGTCAACCTACTATATATGCAATAATTAAATTTCCGCCGGTAAAGGATTGGTCAAAACTATTAATTGAATATAATGTTTTTCTATTGTTATACGCATTATATCATGATTTTAAAGATTTCACAACAGTTTTTCTCCATTATAAAGCTTCGATCTTGTTTTAATACGCTTCACCGCTAACAAAAGAAAGCACTATTTTCGTTGTGCTTTCTTTTGATTTACCCGTTGACTATTGGGGCAAAATGTGATACAATTAATTCGTATTATTTTTTCGGAGGCGCACAATGCAGACACTTGGCTTCAATAACGACTTGTATATCAAAAAACAGTCTGAAATGATCGCGAAAAGAATAAACGACTTCGGCGGAAAGCTCTACCTTGAATTCGGCGGAAAGCTTTTCGACGACTATCACGCATCCCGTGTACTGCCCGGCTTCGCCCCCGACATCAAGCTGAAAATGCTGCTCAATATGGCAGATCGCGTTGAAATGGTTATCGTTATCAGTGCCTCCGATATCGAAAACCAGAAGATTCGCTCCGATATAGGAATCTCCTACGACGCAGACGTTCTCCGCCTCATCGACGCGTTCCGCGATGCGGGTCTTTACGTCGGAAGTATAGTAATAGGAAGATATACGGGACAAAGAAGCGCCGTCCTTTTCAAGGAGCGCCTTGAAAGGCTCGGAATGAAGGTGTATCTGCACTATCCGATCGAGGGCTACCCGCTTAACGTCAAGCATGTCGTAAGTCCTGAGGGACTCGGCAAGAATGAATATATTGAGACCGAGCGTCCTCTTGTCGTCGTTACCGCGCCCGGACCCGGAAGCGGAAAGATGGCGACTTGCCTATCTCAGCTTTATCACGAAAATCTCCGCGGCGTTAAGGCAGGATATGCGAAGTACGAGACCTTTCCAATCTGGAATCTTCCGCTTTCCCATCCTGTCAACCTCGCTTACGAGGCGGCGACTGCCGATCTTAACGACGTTAATATGATCGACCCGTACCATCTTGAAGCATACGGAAAAGCGGCTGTTAACTATAACAGAGACGTTGAAAACTTCCCTGTTCTGCGCGCGATATTTGAAAAGATCTACGGAAAATGCCCCTATAAGTCTCCGACCGATATGGGAGTAAATATGGCGGGCTTCTGCATATCCGACGAGGACATCGTCCGCGACGCGTCGAAGGACGAGATAATCCGCCGCTACTATAAGATACTCTGCGACGGACTTAAAAACGGCAAGCCGAACAGCGAAGCGATAACGAAAATGGAATTCGTAATGAACCAGGCAGGCGTCACGACCGACGACCGCGCCGTTGTTGCCGCCGCAAACAAGAAGGCAGAGGAAACAGGCAAGCCGGCATCGGCTCTCATGCTGCCCGACGGCAGAATAGTTACGGGAAAGACCTCCTCTCTTCTCGGTCCATCCGCCGCGCTTCTGCTCAACGCCCTAAAGGCGCTTTCGGGCATTGACAATGACACAGACGTTATAAGCCAGTCGGTAATCAAGCCGATTCAGGAGCTGAAGACCGGAGTTCTCGGCAATCACAATCCTCGTCTGCATTCCGACGAGGTGCTTATCGCCCTTACGATAAGCGCAAGCTTCGATGAAAATTCCGCAAAGGCGCTCAAACACCTTTACGACCTTCGCGGCTGTGAGGCACATTCGACGGTCATTCTTCCGCAGTCCGATGAGGACGCGTTCCGCAAGCTCGGAGTAAATATAACCTGCGAGCCGAAATATACGACGAAGAAGCTTTATCACAAGCAGTAAACGATTCCTATTGACAACTCGAAATTTTTAAGGTATCATAAAAATACGAAATTCTAATGTAAACGGACGGTCAGATCATGAAAAGCTCCGCTAATGAAATGGTAATGTTCAGAAATTCCCGAAAGGGCTATGATAAGAACGACGTAAACCGCTATATAGAGGATATGAATATCCGCTTCACGACGGCTGAAAACCGTTATATAAGCACGGTCAGAATGCTCGAGCAGGATATTGAAAAGTATAAAGCAGACGCAGGCAAGGCGTGCGAGCTCGAAAGCGCAAAGCGCGAGCTTGAAGAAGCAAAAGCAAAGCTTGCCGAGCTTGAAAACGAGCTTGAGGGTGCTAAAGAAGATCTTAAAAAGGCAAAGGCGGAATTTGAAGAAAAGCTCGCCAACATGCCGAAGGAAGAAGTAAAGACCGAGCTTTCGATAACCGATACCGAAAGCAAGCTCGGAAGCATACTTGTTAAAGCAAATCTCGACGCGCAGAAGATCCTTTCCGACGCAGAGGAGGAAAGCCGCCGCAAGATCGCAGAGGCGGAAAAGGCAGCGGACAGTATCCGCTTCGACGCCGCGGTTTCAGCACGCATAATGACCGAAACAACGAGAAAAGAGCTCGCCGCGCTCACAGAGGAATACATGAAGAATTTGAATGCCCTCTCTATTGAATCCGCTGAGGAATACAAGCGCTTGAGCGAGGAGCTCAAAGCGAAGTTCGAGCAGGCAGAAAGCGCTGCCAAGGAAAAACTCAATTTTTAAAAAGATAAAACCGAGAGCTTACCGCTCTCGGTTTTTTGTTATGTTATTTTACTTTATCCAAGCCGACTGCCACCTTATGCGGTATAGGTTTCCAATCGACCTTCATAAAGCAAGCCATTAGCAGGGTAAGCTTTCCGATCAGATCGAAAATCGGGAAGGTCATACAGAACCAAACCTTTTTATACCATTTCATTTTCTTTACGCGTTTACGCTCTGCGATAAGAACGTATGCGGCTTTGATCATGGTTTCAATATATGTATTCAACGTCCATGCAAAGGTGAACAGGCACATTACTGCGATAGCTTCTGCAGCATTATGCTGAGCGATTCCGGTTACGCCGAAGAGCTTCAGCACGTGTCTGAAAAGCTTGGGCAAGCTCGTCAACTCAAATCGTTTAGCAACGATTATTGCAAGGATAGCTTTAATTATTACTACAGTGATCTTTTTGAATGAAAGCAATATGGAACGCGGATAAACGACCGAAAGCATATCGAAGTTTACGAATCGGAAATGTATATTTCGGCAAAGCTTTTTGAACCAACCGTCATTTTGATGATCCTTGTTTGCCGCGCCCTTAGTACGGAATATGTTTGATATAAGCTTGAAACCGGTTCCGCGGAATGCCTCAAGATGTCCCTTCGACCAGCGCAAGCGCTGACGCATGGCGATCTTGATGTTTGTCGGCTGCTCGTCGAAAAATTCGGCACGGTGGTTATAAGAGATCCTGTAGCCATCGGTGACTACGTCCGCACAGAAATATCTGTCTTCGGTAAGTCCAGTGTATTTCCAACCGTCCTTAACAAGCTTCGACGAGAACATATATCCCGTTCCCTGAACTCTGTTTGCCAAGCGCAAAATGGACTTTGCACGGCTTTCAAGACGTATAGTACGGAGCCAATGTATCCCGTATGATGCCGATATCCAGTTATCATCGAAATTTTTGGTGTTTCTGTACGAGGTAACGACCATTTCGCCAGCATCGAAGGATTCGTTCATTCTCGTCATATAATCTTCCTTGAGGAGGTTGTCCGCATCGAAGATTATATAAGCGTCGAAGCTTTCGATACCGTAGTCACGGCGTATCTGCTCCAAGAGGAACTGAAGAGCATAACCCTTTGTTTTCTTTGTATCATCGCTCCATTCATAGCAGACGGCGCCGGCTTCTCTTGCAACCTCTGCGGTATTATCGGTACAGTTATGCGCTACGACAAATGTCGTTATAAGCTCGGCGGGATAATCCTGGCTCTTTATGCTCTCGATAAGCTTGCCGATAACGGCTCCCTCGTTACGTGCCGAAACGAGTATACCGTATTTATGCTGTTTTTTTGCCTCGGGGAATTTTCTTGTAGCGAATAATCCGAGTAAATTAAGAATCTCTTTGTGAAAATACAGTATTCCAATTATTCCGGATAATATGCTGAATATCTTAAGCAATGCTCCGAGAAATGTTGCCATTTTTCAAGTCTCCTTATTGTCATAGCACCTTATAATTTATCCACCTGCGGCTTCCCGAGAAGTTCCCGAGTATTTCAAGAGTAACCGTAAACCCGACCTTCTCACCGTCAAGTGTAGCCGTACACGCCATCTGTACTACCGCTGAATATGCACTGTCGGAATACTTATAATATTCAAGAACCTTAAGCTCGCCGTAAGAAATGCTCTTATACTGCGGAGCGTTATAGAGTTCACGGTAAGTATCCTTGAGTGCGTAATATGCGGGGGAATTGTAAGGTGTATATGCGATGGCGGAATTGTAATTGCTTTCAAGACCGCTTCCCGCACTGTAAACATATTTTATATACGCCTTCGTATAATTCGTAAGGGCTTTTGTGACCGTCGACGAGGGTATGCCGCTCGGAGTACAGTTAAACATTATCTTTCCGTCAGACGAATAATAGCCGTTCACGGAAAGCGGCTTGCCGTTTTTGTCCGTTGCGGTTATGCTCGGCTCGGTCATCAGGCCATTTACCTTATACTCGGTGAGGTACGGACGCTGCTTCGCGTAACCGCTCACACCGGAAAGAATCGGAAATTCTTTCTTTTTCGACGTTATATCTGTAGAATTAAGCGTTTTACCGTTCACCTTCACAACGGCGTCGCTCGGTGCCATAATAACGAACGTGCTCGTCATATCCTCGGGCAAACGGTAAACGCCGCCCTCGTCTGTGAGCTCGATGCCGTTATACGTTACCGTTATTTCGGGGGAGGCAAACATTCCCGTCAGCTGATAGACGTTTGATGTCGGCATGCCGGAAAGGTCGCTTTCAAATCTGGTAAGGAAGGGATACGGCTGCTTTGACTCCGAAATATATTCACGCTCAACGTGCTTTCCGTTTACGGTAACGATCGCGCCCTCAGGAACTGTAAAGGCATAATTCTCGGTCATATCAGCCGGATAATCATAGTGAAGAACACCGCCGTCTATCGACGATGCGCTCAGACGCTTGCCCTCATATACAACGCTCACGTCAGGCGAGAGAAAGAGCCGTCCGAGTGAATATCTGTCGCTTGCATATTCATCTGCAAACTTGTCCTCAAATTCCGAAAGACGGTAATAATGCGACCGAACAGACTTCGCCCTCTCAAGCTCAAATCCGTTCACCGTAACGACAGCACCCGACGGCACCTCAACGATGAACTCGTTTCCGAGAGCAAAGCTTTTACTGACCTCAAAGCTTTTAACGCCATAGGCGTTTGAAGGAGAAAACGTCTTTTTTAAAACGAGGGTATATACCTCTTTTCCGTTAATGTATACGGTATATTTCGGCGCGGATCTTTCGAAATCCTCATCACGCGCAAACGACATGTCTCCGTTTTCAAGAAGCTCTCTCATCTTATTCTCGACCTGGAGAAGCTCCTCGTAATCAGAGATATTTTTCTTTACGTAATTATCAAGCTTATCATAAAGCTCATTTACCGAAAGGCCGTCGATATATTTATCCGCGACCTCGTATGCAGATGAACGTGCGCGGCTGTTACCGATAGCAAAGCAGACGGTAATTACGATCACCGCCGCCACCAAAAAAGTCGCTACGGGGAGTAGCAGCTTTGGAAGGCGCCGCAACGTTTTTTCGTTTATCTTCATTCTTTACCTGCTAAGCGTACAAATGAATCAAAATCGGATATAATACCCTCCGCGCCCTTCTCACAAAGCAGCTCGGGTGACCTGTATCCCCAGCTCACGCCAAATGGATGCATTCCTGCGTTCAGCGCAGTTTCCATATCAACGTCGGAATCGCCGATGAAGGCGATCTCGTCGGGCTTTGCGCCGAAAATATCCGCTATATAAAGCGCTCCGTCGGGGGCGGGCTTGTGAGGAATTTTCGTTCCGCCACCGAGAACCATATCAAAAACATTCGGAAAAAGCGTCGCTACCATGCGCTTGGTGCACGGGTCGTGCTTATTCGAATAGACCGCCATTTTCGCGCCGTTTTCCTTACAGTAGCCGAGAATGGCGTTCACGTATTCGTACGGTTTCGTGTAAACAAGACAATTTTCGTCGTATATTTTCAGATACTCGTCAATTACCTCGTTTATAAAATCATCGTTTTGCTCAATCCCGTCGGGCAGACACTTTCGGACAAATTCCCTCGTTCCGTGATTTATCGACGCAAGGACCTTTTCGTCATCAAGCAACGGAAAACCGTATTTTTCGAAGGTAAGATTCATCGCATTGCGCAGATCCCCGATAGTATAAGCAAGAGTTCCGTCGAGATCAAAAATGAAATACTTAAACATAATATCCTTTCAGTCGGGAAGCTCGTCTATAAGCTCGATAAACCAATAAGGCAGATCCGAGTCGCAGTCGACAAGCCGCTTATTTTCCATTATCGCGATCTGTCGAAACTTGACCGTATTATCAAACAGTATCGCGCTGTCGCACAGCGGAAGCACCTGACGGAGATTAGCATTTAACTGCGCATAACGCTTGATAATAAACTCGTCTGCGATTCCGTGACCGCCGTTCGCCATACGGAGATGAACTCTCTCAAGAGCGACGCTGAGACGGTCTATACCGACGAAATAAAGCGTTACCGTAAAGCCGTTTTCCTTTGCGGCATTTATCTGACGGACGATAGCGGCGCCGGGAAGCGTCGTTTCGAGATGGAAGGAATTTCCCTTTTCGATCTGCTCGCCTATCATAGCCATAGCGGCTCTTCCTGCATGGATCTGCGCACGCGGATCGCGCCAGTCACCCTGCTCGAGGGCAAGCTCGTCTATATTGACTCTGACTCCGAGATCGGTATCGGTCTCTTTAAGCACGCGGTAAAGCGACGTTTTTCCTGCGCCGTTTATTCCCGCGATTATCGTAAAGGTCTTTTTGCTCACAGCAGCATCTCTCCTACGATCTTTTCCTGTGCAAGCTGAAGCTTCAGATTGATCAGCGCACGAAGAAATATCTTTTCTTCTCTGTCGTCGGTGCATGTAAGCCGTTCTTCGAGCTCGCTCACGGTCATATCTTTAAAAAGCCCGTATAAGCTTTCACATTTTTCCATAATATTCCTTTCGGCTAAAAAGACGGCTTGGAACGAGCCGCCTTTATTGCCTTGATTATGCTTTAACCTTTTCGACGAGCGCCTTGATTCTCTCAGCGGGCTTGAGAAGATGGCTTATCGTCTTGTCACGGTTAAGAGTGTCGATTATAAGCGCGACGTATTTTCCGAGATCGACCTCAGCATACCACTCGCGACAGAGAAGCTCGGGAGAACGGTAGATGAGGTTTGTCGTGAATATCTTTGTGATATCGCCCTTCTCGTATGCCTTGTCGATCGCCTCGTAGCCCTCGCAGAAGAGTCCGAAGGTAGCAAAAGCAAAGATGCGGTTTGCTCCGCGCTCCTTCAAGCTGGAAGCAACGTCGAGTATCGACTGACCCGAGGAAATGATGTCGTCAACGATAACTACGTCCTTACCGGATACGTCCTTACCGAGGTACTCGTGTGCAACGATCGGGTTTTTGCCGTTAACAACGGTCGCGTAGTCACGTCTCTTATAGAACATACCGAGGTCGAGAGAAAGAAGCGAGGAATAGTACATGCTTCTCGTCATTCCGCCCTCGTCGGGGGAGATTATCGTAAGGTGATCCTTATCGAGCTTGATGTCGGGAACGGTCTTAACGAGCGCCTTTATCATCTGATAGGTCGGCTGAACGTTATCGAAGCCGATAAGCGGAACTGCATTCTGTATACCGATATTATGAACGTCGAAGGTTACAATATTCGTAACGCCCATATTTTCAAGCTCCTGAAGAGCGACGGCACAGTCAAGCGACTCTCTTACGTGACGCTTGTCCTGACGGCTTTCGTAAAGCATAGGAAGAATAACGGTAATTCTGCGCGCCTTACCTGCGATAGCGTTTATAACGCGCTTAAGATCTGCAAAATGATCGTCGGGGCTCATCGGGAACTCCTTGCCGTACATCTTGTAAGTAACGCCGTAGTTATACATATCGGCAATAATGTAAATATCGCGTCCTCTGAAGGATTCGTGAAGGACTGCCTTGCCCTCTCCGTTAGCAAACCTCTTGCACTCGGGCTTTACAACGAAGGTATCGCATACAGCCGTTCCTCTCCACTGGCGAAGATAGCCGTCGACCTCGTCAACGAACTTCTCGCAACCGGGCATACATATTACAGCAAGCTCACCGTAGTAATTATTATCCATTTCAATTTTCGTCCGCAATAAGCGAACTCTCCTTCCCACACCGTTCTTGACTTATATAGTCACACTTATTACCTATTATACCATACATCAAAATACTAATCAAGTGCTTTTTTGACATAATTATGCTTTATGCAACAAATTTTATTTATCAAAACGAGAAAAAATTGCTTGTTATAAAAAATCGCTCATAAGCCACAATAAAGACAGCCGCAAAAAAGCGGCTTGAAATAAAAAAGGAACGGCAGAGCGGAAAATGGCAGCAAACAAAGCGTACAAAAGCAGACGCGTGCGCGTAATTGTCACGGCACTGACTGTCTGCTCAATACTACTCTCATTCTGCCTGATATCGGTTTCAGCGGAAGAAAAAACCGATATGGCGGAAAAGCGTTTATGCGTCGGGGGCTTCGCCTTCGGCGTCCGTTTCGGTACAGCCGGCGTGCTCGTTCTCGACACGCCGAGCGTAATATCGGACGGAAGAAAGCTGACACCCGCCCTTGACGCGGGCATAAAAGTCAAGGATATAATAACGAAGGTAAACGGGACCGAGGTCAATACCGCAGAATCGATCTCACTTCTTATCGGAAAAAGCGAAGGCGGTGCCGACATCACCGTCAAGCGCGGCGAAAGCGAAATAACCGTCAAGGTCATTCCCGTCAAGGAGGACGTAACGGGCATTTACCGCGCAGGGCTTAAATTAAAGGACAGCATGGCGGGCATCGGCACCGTCACCTACGTCGACCCCGAGACGGGTAACTTCGGAGGTCTCGGACACGGTATATGCGACCCCGAAACGGGAGTTTTGATGCCGCTTCGAAGCGGCTCGTCGATGAGCGTCGAGATTGGCGGAGTCATTAAAGGAAAAAGCGGAAGACCCGGAGAAATAAAGGGCTATTTTCTCTCGGAGCGGACAGGTAACGTGAAGAGCAATACCGTCTGCGGCGTTTTCGGATATTTTTCATCCCTACCATCGCTCGGCGAAGCGATTCCCGTCGGCACCCGTAACGACGTAAAGGAAGGCAAAGCAACGGTCTATTCAACACTCGGTGACGACGGCGTAAAGCAGTACGAGGTCGAGATCTCAAAGATCGACAGGGGAAGCACCGATAACAAAAGCTTCGTGATCACAGTCACCGATCCTGTGCTTATAGAGCGAAGCGGCGGAATAGTCCAGGGAATGTCGGGATCTCCCATCGTGCAGGACGGTAAGCTCGTCGGCGCCGTCACTCACGTTCTCATTTCCGATCCCACCCGTGGCTACGGAGTGTTTATCGAAAATATGCTGAACGCGGCAAAATAAAAGTAAAAGGCAATACCGCCTCGGCGGTATTGCCTTTTAATCATTCAAGTCCCAAAAGCCAGTTCACGGAAACCTTCAAGATACGCGCAAGCTCGCGTAATTCGTAATCCGCGACAAAACGAGTTCCGATCTCAATTCTCGAAATGCTGTCGCGCTCAATAATTATCCCGGCGACCTGTAACTGCGCCGCAAGATCGCTCTGCGTCAGACGGTGCTTGCACCTCGCTTCGTGTACCCTGTCGCCACAAATATTCTTTTTACCGTTATAATCGTAAATCTTCATAATACCCTCAAAATTCGCTAAAGTTCAGAATTTATCTTGACTTTAACATTTTTTGAGTATATAATTGTGTTAAAGATAAGAATTATCGGTTTTTGCGTCGCAAAAAAGTGTTTCTTATTGACAATCATACTTTTTAATCGAAAGGAAAATCAAAAATGAAGAAAGCTCTTATATTAGTACTATGTGTCTTATTCTTCCTTTTTATGCTTTCTTGCGAAAAAGAACATGAGCATCATTGGTTGCCCGCAGATTGCGAGTACGCCTCGGCCTGCGATGGATGCGATCTGCGCAAAGGTGAACCGATGGGGCATAAGTGGGTTGACGCTACGTGTACGAGCCAAAAGACTTGTTCCGTATGCAACAAATCGGAAGGCGAACCTCTCGGACACAGATGGGATAACGCCAGCTGTACCGAGCCCAAAACGTGCCTCGTCTGTAACTACTCCGAAGGTTCCGCCGAAGGTCATACTTGGGTGAATGCGAGCTGCACAGAGCCAAAGACCTGCTCCGTATGCGCTGCGACCGAGGGTACAGCTCTTGGACACACGTGGAAGAACGCGACCTGTACGTCTGCCAAAACCTGCTCAACCTGTAACGAAACTGAAGGAAAAGCAAAGGGACATTCGTATTCATCTACTATAACCTCTGTCGCAACGTGCTCGAAATCGGGTGTTATAACGTTCAAGTGCTCGTCTTGCTCTTCAAAATACACGGAAAGCTTTTCCTTAAAAGAATTAACTGCCAACGAAGTATATGAAAAGTCCAAAAATTCTATCGGCGAAATTCTGACTTACGACAAAAGCGGAAACGAGCTTTCTCTCGGTACGGGATTCGTATACAGCACAGACGGAAAAATTCTGACCAACTATCACGTAATTGAAGGCGCATATTCCGCAAAAATAACAATCAACGGCAAAAAGTATACAGTTCAACACGTTCTGGCATACGACAAAGACCTCGATCTTGCCGTCATCAAAATAAACGCCTCGGGTTTAACGCCGTTAAATCTATGCAAATCCACACATGAGGTAGGCGGTACGGTTTACGCCTTCGGCAGCTCGCAAGGATTGACCGCCACCTTCTCCCGCGGAATCATTACATACGCCGACAGAGACGTCGAAGGCGTTGCGTGCGTCCAGCACGACGCTGCAATTTCCAGCGGAAACTCCGGCGGTCCGCTTATTAACTCTTACGGAGAAGTAATCGGAATAAACACGTGGACGCTGCGTGATTCTCAAAACTTGAATTTTGCTGTAAGAACAACGGAAGTCAATAATCTTGTGTTCGGAACAAAGCTGACAATGAGCGAGTTCTACGACAAGGAATGTAATCCATTATCGACAATGAAGGATCTGATCGTCGAGTATGGATCATATAACAGTGAAGATAACGAGTATTCAGTAGAGTTAGGTTCCTTCTTCAGCGATGACAATAGCGTCGAATACGTAAGAGTGGCTTACTATGACGTTACAGACGACGAGGTTCAGCTGTATATGTTCATTTTCGATGAAAATGAGTATTACTGTGAAGTAGGAATTATCTTTGACATAATAGACGGATATTACGATTGGGTATACTATAACAAATATGATGAACACATACGTGGAGTTATAACCGCCGCCACGTACGATGACAATACGTTGCTGGGATACAACTACAATAACATTGATAACTCTGACAACAGAGCTTCCGCAAGAGAATTAGCTTCATCTATGGTTGATAATATTCTATACAATATCAAAGATGATTTTATCGGAGCAGTATCCGCATCTGACCTCGGTTTTTCAAGATACTGAACACAAAGCAAAAATCTGCAAGCCAAGCGGCTTGCAGGTTTTTTCATTGATGTTCGATTATCCAATCAAGAAGCTCTTGATATTTCATCTCCCCTGCCGCGACGGCGAGACCGACGCGGGCGACTTCTTCGTTTGTCGGACGGATCTTAATGCCGTTTGTTTCGAGAAACGTCAAAAGCACGTACATTCCGATTCTCTTGTTTCCGTCGACAAACGCGTGATTTGATATAAGCGCGTATCCAAGGCGCGCACCCTTTTCCTGCTTCGTCGGATAAAGCTCCTGTCCGTCAAAGGTAGCAAAAGCCGATTCGAGCGCACTGTTAAGAAGCGCAATATCACGCACGTTCGGATCTCCGCCGGTTTCTTCCGTTATCAGCTTGTGAAGAAGGAGAACCTTTTCATCGCTAAATTTTATCATTTTGCAAGCTCCTCAAATGCAGGACGGTAAAGCTTCAATATGCGCGCGGCGATAAAATCTATCTTCTCGTCGTCAGTCATTTCAATGCTCGTGTCATTTTCTATATCGACCAATTTGTATTTCGGTTTATTGTTCTTGAAAATATAAAGCTCGCCGTGCTTTTCCGTAAGCTTTGCGACTCTGGAAAAATTCTGATTTGCTTCGGTTATCGAAACGATTTTGTTCGTATTTATATTCATTTTCAAGCCCCTTTCTTGTGGTTGTAATATTATTATACTCATTTTTTAGGATATTGTCAACCTATAATTTATCCTATTTTATGAAATTTGAGGTAAATTTGTTGTCTTTGATAGAGTGAGCGCGGGAGCAACGGACAGTCGAGGACGCCGGTCCCTACAAAAAACGTGGCGAAGCGTTTAAGCGCAAATCACGCCCGAGATTCTTTGGCTACGCTCAGGATGACGCGGGCGGTCGAAAGGGGTTTCCAAAGGGGAAAACGTTTGAAAATTTGCGAAGGCAAATTTTCATCGGTTTGCCCCTTGGCGATTTTCTTTGCGAGCGTTTCTTTGTTCGGACAAAGAAATGCGAAAAAATTGACACAATATCTCCTTTATGCTATAATATCCCCATAAAACACAAGGAGAATCACAATGCAAAACGACAAATTCATCTGGGCGCACCTACTTCACCTCGGTAGCAATATGTGGAACGAGGAAGGCAATACGCGCGGCAGAACTCACCGCTCAACACCTTGCGCGTCAAACGTCCTTCGCTTCGACCGCGAGCTTTGGCATTCACATACAAAAGAACTCCGAAAGATCGGCGTCAATACCCTCATCATCGACGTCGCAGAGTCGCTGCTCTATAAATCTCACCCCGAAATCTCCGCCGAGGGCGCACTTACACACGAGGAAATGTCGGCAGAGGTTCAGCGCCTCAAGGACATGGGCTTTGAGGTCATTCCGAAGCTGAATTTCTCCACCGCGCACGATATATGGCTTAAAGATTATTCGCGTATGATCTCAACGCCGATCTACTATCAGGTCTGCCGCGATGTCATCGAGGAGGTCGCAGAGGTGTTCAAGCCAAACCACTTCCATCTCGGAATGGACGAGGAAACGATGGGAAATCAGCGCAATCAGATGATCGCGATCGTTCGTCAGCACGAGCTTTGGTGGCACGATTTTTACTATCTCGTAGAGTGCGTTGAGCGCGTCGGCGCGCGCCCCTGGATATGGGCAGATTACTTCTGGTCGCACCCCGAGGAGTGCATCGAAAAAATGCCGAAATCGGTCGTAATGTGCGGCTGGTACTATTGGAAATGCTTTGGTGAGGAGATCAAAAATTCTAAGGAGCTTCAAACGATGCTCGCAGGCTTCGAGCGTCTTTCCAAGCTCGGCTACGATCAGGTTCCGACAGCAAGCGTTTGGGCAGAACCCGACAACCTCGAGGAGCTTGTCGGATACTGCGCTGAGCGCATCGACCCGACGCATTGGCTCGGCATGATGCAGACGACCTGGGAGCGCATCGACAAGGATTGGATGCACATCCACAAGACCGCGATAAACAGCATAAAAAATGCAATGAAAATTTACGAAGAGAAATAAAATTGACCGCCTTGAAGCAAACGCTTCAAGGCGGTTTTTGATGCACGTATATAATTACAGTAGTGGAGATTCGCCGCGTTGATTTACCTTCTCCTGAGGGAGAAGGGGAACCGCAGGCGGAACGCCTGTGGTGGATGAGGAGTAAGTTCACTTTTTAGACACCTCATCCGAGGTTTACCTCTTGCCTTCCCCCACTGGGGAAGGCAAGAAAAAAACTCTCACAAATTCGCAGTATAATCCCCCGGCGAACAGCCGAATTCCTGGCGGAACGCACGGTAAAAGGTTCGCGCAGAATTGAAGCCGCATTCGAGCGCGATCTCGGTCACACTGTACTTCTTTTTTCTCATAAGCTGAACGGCATTGTTCAGGCGAATGACGCTTATGTAACGTGAAATTCCAATATCGAGCCGCGCCTTGAAATAGCTCGAAATATACGCAGGATGATAACCGAACGCCTTTGCTATCGACGACAGCGTCAGATTCTTGCCATAATTCTTATGTATATACAAAAGCAAACCCGACAAAAGCTCATTGTCGGAGCCGTTTTCCTTTGGCTCGGAAAGAAGCTCTTTTTTGATCGCGCCGAGGATAAGATAGACATATCCCAGCTTGTCAAGCTCTCCGCTATCCGATTTTTTAAGAGAAAAAAGATAGGAGAAGATCTCCGAATTGCTTTCCGACTGCTTCAAAAACGGACTCCCCAAGCTCCTCATATCGGAGCAGAACCTTTCACCCATCTCACTCGGTATCACCAGTACCGAATAACGCACGCCGTCCTTCGCAATATACCTGTGCGGATCGTAAGGAAGCGACACAGCTATGTCTCCCTTTTCAAGTGTCGTCTGACTGTTATTCACAAGCGCCTCGACGCTTCCGTCCTCAACGATGCAGATCTCGACCTGCGAATGAAAATGGAAATCGCCGTTGCCGACGTTGTATTCAACTACACGAAGCTCGTCCTTCAATTCGCGTTCAATGGAGAGCGTGGCGGTCTTTATTTCATTCATATTAAAAAATGTCCTTAAATTGTGAATTTTTGGCGCGAAATTGCCATTTCTCTATGCTATGATTATAATATAGAAAAACAGTTTGTCAATACGAAATTTCGAAAGGTTGGCATAATATTATGAAAATTACGAGAGTATCGACCTACTTTGTACGTCCGCGCTGGGGCTTCGTTGAGATCGAGACCGACAATGGTCTCGTCGGCTGGGGCGAGGCAGTCCTTGAAGGACACGCGGCATCGGTTCTTGCCTGTGTTGAGGAATACAAGGATTACCTCATCGGTCATGATCCGTCAAATATTGAAGGCATCTGGTCTACCATTTACCGCGCCGGCTTCTACCGCGGCGGCGGAGTTCTTATGAGCGCGCTTTCAGGCATAGATCAGGCGCTTTGGGACATCAAGGGCAAGTATTTTAACGCGCCCGCCTACGAGCTTATGGGCGGCAAGTGCCGCGAAAGAATGAAGGTCTATTCCTGGATCGGCGGCGACCGTCCGTCCGATGTAGGACGTGCCGCGCTCGAAAAGAAGAACGAGGGCTTTCAGGCGATCAAGATGAACGCCACCGACGAGCTTCAGATGATAGACACATACGATAAGATCGACGCAGTTCTTGAGCGCGTTTCAGCAATACGCGAAAGCTGCGGCAAGTATTTCGGAATCGCTATCGACTTCCACGGACGTGTTCACAAGCCGATGGCAAAGGTGCTTGCAAAGAAGCTTGAGGAATTTGATCCTATGTTCATCGAAGAGCCCGTCCTTTGCGAGTACATGGACGAATTTAAGGAAATTGCCGCTTGCTGTTCTATTCCGATAGCAACGGGCGAGCGTCTTTTCTCGCGTTATGATTTCAAGCGTCTGCTCACCGCAGGCGGTGTTGACATTATCCAGCCCGACCTTTCCCACGCGGGCGGAATCACCGAGGTCAAGAAGATCGCTTCCATGGCGGAGGCGTACGACGTTGCTCTCGCGCCTCACTGCCCTCTCGGACCTATCGCGCTTTCGGCGTGCCTCTCTGTAGACGCCACCTGCTACAACGCAGTCATTCAGGAGCAGAGCATCGGAATCCACTACAACGTCGGCAAGAGCGTGCTTGATTACGTTCACAACAAGGACGACTTCAAGTTCGTGGACGGCTGGGTAGACCTTCCGAAGCTTCCGGGGCTTGGTGTTGACGTTAACAAGGAGCTTGTCATCGAGGAAAACAAGAATCCTCATAACTGGAAAAATCCCGTATGGCATCACGCTGACGGATCTGTTGCGGAGTGGTAAAATGATAAGTGAAAATGTGAGAAATAAGGTCATTGAAGCCGTCGCTGAAAACAAGGTAATTTCCATCGTTCGTCTGCCCGACAGGGAAACGCTGATTCCTGCCGCCCAAGCGCTTTACGAGGGCGGAATACGGCTTATCGAGGTCACCTTTGACCGTTCGGGCAAGGTGAGCCGCGAAGAAATATGCTCGATGATCTCCGATCTCGTTAAGCATTTTGAAGGCAGAATGTGTATCGGCGCAGGAACGGTCACGCATCTTAACGAGGTCGACCTCGCCGTAAACGCAGGCGCAACCTTCATCATTTCCCCGAACTGCGATCCCGAAATAATCAAGCGTTCAAGAGAGATCGGCGCGGTATCTATCCCCGCCGCCTTCACTCCGACCGAGATCGTGTCGGCGCTCAATAACGGCGCAGACTACGTAAAGCTCTTCCCTGCCGATCAGGTAAGAGGCGGCTACGTAAAGGCGGTAAGTGCGCCGATCTCCGACGCGAAGCTTCTCGCCGTCGGCGGAGTAAGCGCCGAGAATGCAGGCGACTTTATGAAGATGGGCTTCCTCGGTGTCGGTGTCGGCTCAAATCTCTATAACAAAAAGCTCATCGCAAACGGTGACTATGCAGCTCTTACAGAGCTTGCAAAGCAGTTTGTCAATGCGGTTAAGTAATCAGATAAAAAGCCCGTCGATGACGGGCTTTATTTATTTTTGCGGTACTGCGTCGGCGTCATTCCCATAAGCTTTTTGAACACCTTAGAAAAATAAAGCTGGTCGGAAAAGCCCGTCGAATAGGCGATCGCCTTGACCGAATAATTACTTTCCGTCAAAAGCCCGCACGCCTTTTTTATTCTCAATCTTATGATGTAATTTCCGGGTGAAATATTAAGCTCCTCGGTAAACTTTCTGTGCAGAGTCACGCGGTTGACCGAAAGCTGTTCCGCAATCATATCAATATTAAGCTCGGGGCGGCGGTAATTGTTTTCGATATATTCAGCCGCGCGAGTTATGAGCAGCTCGCCCACCGTTTTCCCGCTTACCGCAGGATAATGCTTGATATACGTGGAAAGTATCAGCCGCGCAAATCCGACGTTTCTGCACACGTCGGCAGGTGTTACGTTGCCAAACTGTTCCGACGCGGTCTTGAAAAGCGCGTCTAGCTCGGGGATCTCTCTTTCCGCTACGGGAGCGTCAGCGGAGAGCGAGCAGTACAAGAGCAGCTTTTTTGCCTCAATTCCCGAAAAATCCACCCAAGCGTACTTCCACGGCTCGTTTTCGTCAGGATAATAATTCACAAGCTGACCGGGAATTACAAGAAAGCTTTGCCCCCTTGTAAGCGTATATTTTTTGCCGCCGCACTCAAAGTAGCCCTTTCCCTCTCGGACATAATGAATGATATAAATGTCTCTGACACCGGGCCCCCATCGGAAGTTTTCATTCTCAATGGGATAATGAATACCCCAAACCGATAGATACAGCTTTTCGTTATTGTCGGTCATACTTCCCTCTTTGCAACAATATTACATATATATGCAATAATTTTTACTTTATTTGTAATCTTTTTGCATATATAATGATTATAACATATACCTTAACGGAGGTCAAGCATAAAATGGTAGTAAACAAACCGCCGCTCGGGTGGAACACCTGGAACACCTTTGGCGCGAACATCAACGAACAGCTTATTATGGAGTCCGCAGATGCGATGATCGCAAACGGTCTTAAGGACGCGGGCTACGAGTACGTCGTTATCGACGATATCTGGGCGCTCAAGGAGCGCGACGAAAACGGACGCCTCGTTCCCGATCCCGAAAAGTTCCCGCACGGTATGAAGTACGTCGCAGACTACATTCATTCGAAGGGGCTTAAATTCGGTATGTATTCCTGCGCGGGTTATCTTACCTGTGCGGGCTACCCTGCAAGCTACGGCTATGAGTGGGTAGACGCAAAGACCTTTGCCGAATGGGAGGTCGATTTCCTCAAATACGACTTCTGCTTCCACCCTATGACAGAGCGTGCCGACGTTCTTTATAAGAGAATGGCGATCGCGCTTGCTAACTGCGGACGCGACATTCTTCTCAGTGCCTGCTCGTGGGGATCCGAAAACACCAAGCAGTGGATAAAGGAAACGGGCGCGCATATGTGGCGCTCGACCGGCGACATATTCGATTCGTGGGCGTCTATCAAGAGCTTGGCACAGTCGCAGATCGTTGCGCAGGAGTATAACGGACACGGCTGCTTCAACGATATGGATATGCTCATCGTCGGTATGAACGGCAAGGGCAACGTAGCGCTTACCGGTTGCACCACCGAGGAATACCGCCTGCATTTCTCCCTTTGGGCGCTTCTTAATTCCCCGCTTATGATCGGCTGCGATATACGCGATATGACCGACGAAACGAAGTCGATCCTGCTCAACAAGGACGTTATCGCAATAAACCAGGACGAGCTCGGCGCAGAGCCGTTCTTTGCAAATAACTTCAAATACGAGATCAATAACAGCCGCACAGAGAACGACCCCTTCTACAAGTCCTATCCGATCGACACGCCCATCATCGCAAAGTACCTCGACGGCGGCGATATTGCTATCGGCTTCTTCAACTTTATGGATACCGACGCGTCTGTGTGGAACTTCACCCTCACGCTCGATAACCTCGGTCTGCCCCTATCGTCGGGCAAAACCATCGAGCTTCACGATCTCTGGACGGGAAAAACCCTCAAGACCTTCAACGGCACAGTGCGTATCGACAAGGTAGCGCCCCACGACTGCCGACTCTTCCGTGCAAAGGTAGTTGACGCGTAATGGCAAAGTGCCAAAAGTGCGAAAAGGAGCTTTCGACAAACGAAATAGGGCTTCATAAACGGCTGATCAACCGCGGCGCCGAAAGCTATATGTGTATATCCTGCCTCGCTCGGTTCTTCTCCTGCACCGAGAACCTATTGCGTGAAAAAATAGTCCATTACCGAAATCAGGGATGTACGCTTTTTACGGATGAAGATTAACAAAAAACGGACGCTTTCGCGTCCGTTCTTTATTTACAGAAAATTACTTGCTTGCCTCTTCAACCGCAACAGCAACCGAAACGGTCATACCGACCATCGGGTTGTTACCTGCGCCGAGGAAGCCCATCATCTCAACGTGTGCGGGAACCGAGGAAGAACCTGCGAACTGAGCGTCGCCGTGCATTCTTCCCATGGTATCGGTAAGACCGTAGGAAGCAGGTCCTGCCGCCATGTTATCGGGGTGGAGGGTACGTCCCGTACCGCCGCCCGATGCAACGGAGAAGTACTTCTTGCCCTGCTCGATGCATTCCTTCTTATAGGTGCCTGCAACGGGGTGCTGGAAGCGGGTGGGGTTAGTCGAGTTACCGGTAATGGAAACGTCAACGCCCTCGTGGTGCATGATCGCAACGCCCTCACGAACGTCGTCACAGCCGTAGCAGTTTACTGCTGCGCGCTCGCCGTCGGAGTACTTCCACTTCTTAACTATCTTAAGCTCACCCGTGTAGTAGTCGAACTGAGTCTGAACGTAGGTGAATCCGTTGATACGGGAAATGATCTGCGCAGCGTCCTTACCGAGACCGTTAAGGATAACGCGGAGCGGCTCTTTACGCGCCTTATTAGCGGAGCGTGCGATACCGATAGCGCCTTCTGCAGCGGCAAACGACTCGTGACCTGCAAGGAATGCGAAGCAATTAGTCTCGTCGCGGAGAAGCATTGCGCCGAGGTTTCCGTGACCGAGACCGACCTTACGGTCCTCAGCAACGGAGCCGGGGATACAGAACGCCTGAAGACCGATACCGATAGCTTCAGCGGCGTCTGCTGCCTTTACGCAGCCCTTCTTCATTGCGATAGCCGCGCCTACGCAGTATGCCCAAGCAACGTCCTCGAATGCGATGGGCTGAATGCCCTTTACGATCTCGTAGGGATCGAAGCCCTTTGCTTTACAAAGCTCACGGCACTCTTCAACAGAGTTAAGACCGTACTGAGCGAGGACACCGTTAATTTTGTCTATTTTTCTTTCGTAACCTTCAAACAAAGCCATTATCTTGTCCTCCTTCTATTATTCCTGACGGGGGTCGATGTACTTCGCAGCACCGTTGAAGCGGCCGTAGTTGCCCTTTGCCTTCTCAAGTGCGGTGTTTGCATCGTCGCCCTTCTTGATGAAGTCCATCATCTTGCCGAGGTTTACGAACTCGTAGCCGATGATCTGATCTTCTTCGTCGAGAGCAATACGGGTAACGTAGCCCTCAGCCATTTCGAGGTAACGGGGACCCTTGTTCGTGGTAGCGAACATGGTACCTACCTGCGAACGGAGACCTTTACCGAGGTCTTCAAGAGAAGCACCTACGTTAAGTCCGTTCTCGGAGAATGCGGACTGGCTTCTTCCGTATACGATCTGGAGGAAGAGCTCGCGCATTGCGGTGTTGATAGCATCACAGACAAGGTCTGTATTGAGCGCCTCAAGAAGAGTCTTTCCGATGAGGATCTCGGACGCCATAGCGGCAGAGTGTGTCATTCCGGAGCATCCGAGGGTCTCAACGAGTGCCTCCTGGATGATTCCGTCTTTAACGTTAAGAGTAAGCTTGCAGCAGCCCTGCTGAGGAGCGCACCAGCCGATTCCGTGCGTGAAACCGCTGACGTCCTTGATCTCCTTGACCTGAACCCATTTTCCTTCTTCCGGAATGGGAGCAGGACCGTGGTAAGGGCCTTTGGCAACGTGTGTCATGTTCTCAACTTCGTGAGTAACAGCGTAAGGACAATTGCTCATTTTTTGTCTCCTTTGAAATTTTTATTTTCCAATAGAATATTATAATAGATTTTCTTCCCAAAATCAAGAGATTTATGAAAATATCAGTAATTTTTTACTGTTTGGACAAGTTTATAAAAATAATTATCACCGAGGTGTGCAGAATGGTAATGAGATCCGTTGCAAAATCCGTTGCATGGGATGGAAAAACGGAGGAAATGATGTATCGCACAAAGAAGCTATTTAATGAAATAATCCTTCGGATTATGAAATATTTTGCCTAACGGCAAATCCGACACCGAAATTATTCATTATTAATTATTCATCAGCGCAAGCGACTTCATTATTCATTGAAAATCCTGTCGAATGAATAATGAATAATGAAAAATGAATAGTGAATAATACAAAACGAAAATCCTGCCGACAAGAATCGACAGGATTTTCATTTTGGGGTGGGTGATGGGATTCGAACCCACGGCCTCCAGGGCCACAACCTGGCGCTATAACCAACTTAGCTACACTCACCATATATTGGCGTACCTTGGGGGATTCGAACCCTCGACCTACTGCTTAGAAGGCAGTTGCTCTATCCGGCTGAGCTAAAGGTACAAAATCAGCGACAATTATTGTAGCACATAAAAAACGATTTGTCAAGTATTATTTTTAATAATTTATTTAAGACTTTTTATGACGAAAAATGACCGTCGAACCTTGACCGAGCAGCTCCGTTGTGCTAAAATAATCAATAGTGCAAACGGAAAAGAGGTTTTAGGTTTGACGGTCAATTATCATACTCATACCCACCTTTGCGGTCACGCCGAGGGAGAGATAAGAGAATATATCGAAAAGGCAATCGAGGCAGGGCTGACGAAGCTCGGATTTGCCGATCACGCACCTCAATTTTTCGAGGGCGGATACGGACCGGCGATAAGAAAGAACATGCGAATGACGCCCAAGGAAGCGGAAAAATATATTTCCGACATACGCGCCTATTCAGATGAATACAAAGGCGACATCAAGCTTTTCTGCGGCTTTGAGGCGGAGTATTTTCCCACGATCTTTGCCAAACTGCAAAGCTTCTGCCGTGACTATGGCGTTGATTACCTAATACTCGGGCAGCACTGTCTGACGATCGAGCCGAGTGACTTTTGGGTCGGCGCACCGACCGAGGAAAGGAGCTTCCTCACACGCTACGTTGACGAAGTGCTTGAAGGCATTTCGAGCGGCTCGTTCTCCTACGTTTGCCACCCCGACGTTTGCCATTACGTCGGTGACGACGCTTTTTACCGTTCCGAGATGACGCGTCTCTGCGTCGGTGCGAAGAAGCTCGGAATTCCGCTTGAGATAAATATTAAAGGTCTATGTGACAATAGATTCTATCCGTCTGACCGCTTTGTGAACCTTGCGAAAAGTGTAGGCAACGACATGATTCTCGGGGTTGACGCGCACAATCCGTCGGACCTTCATAATGAGAACGACCGCCGAAAAGTGAGTGAATTTTTAAGCAGAAACGGCATAACCCCGCTTGACGATATAACTTTACGGAAGATTTAAGGCAATACATCCACGTTTTCTTCGCCGTGTCGATTTGTGGGGGTGACTTTCTCTCCCCGTAGGGCGGGGGCTTGCTCCCGCCGTTTCTAAAAAGTTACGTTACGCCCAAACGGGCGAGCAATGCTCGCCCCTACAAGAAATATCAAACGTCCTCGTAGGGGCGACCATTGGTCGCCCGCAAAAAACGATGTGTCCATCAGGAAAACAGCGAACCGAGTATTTCGAGAATCTTAAACTTCACCTTATATTTCGGCGAGCTTGATTCGGTTATGATTCCGACCTGATCGGGTGTAAATCCGACCTGTAACAGCGCGTCCTCGGATTTGACCGAGCTGTTAAGACAAAGGGGCGGAAAAAGTACGCACCACCAGTTTTTACCGTCGGCTTCGCCAAGTTTGACGCGCACAGAGCAATACGTGCCGCTTGGAAGACGCAGGTCGCCGTAGTCTCTTGTCGGATATTTTTCTTCTCCGATCTCGATACTTACAGATAGGTCAGAGCCGTTTTCTTCAAGAACGCGATAAGCCGCATCCTTGATCTCACCGCTGTTCTCGCGCAAGACGCTTTCGGCTTCATCCTTCGTTTTGCAGTCGCGAGTAAGCTCTTCGACCGTCGATAGGATACCGTCACGAACCTTTAATTTGAGCTCCTGATCGTATTCGCTGTCGGAATTGGCAATAACGTGCAGTCGAATGACCTTGCCGTATATTTCCATGTCGGACGCCGTCGGGAAGACCGTAAGTGCTGTAAGAAGTAAAACTGCGATAATAGGTATAAGTAATTTTTTCATTTTTTCATCTGCCTTTCATTCGTTATGTCATAAGTTTTGACACGAAAAAGAGCGTTTATTCTTCGGAGGAATAATTATGAAAAACTGCGTTTTGTGCTATCTTGAAAAAGACGGCAAATATTTGATGCTCAACCGCAACAAAAAGCGTAACGACATAAACTCGGGCAAATGGATCGGCGTCGGCGGAAAATTTGAAAGCGGCGAAAGCCCCGAGGAATGTCTGCGCCGCGAGGTTTACGAGGAAACCGGCTACAAAATAAACTCGTACCGCTTCCGCGGGATAGTGACCTTTGATTCCGACGTTTGCGAGACGGAATATATGTTTCTATACACATCGAACGATTTTGACGGCGACGAAATAATCTGCGACGAGGGCGAGCTTCATTGGATAGATAAAGACGAAATTTTCTCCCTGCCCCTTTGGGAGGGCGATAAGGTGTTTCTCCGTTATTTATTTGAGGATAGAAACATTTTCTCTCTTAAGCTGTCTTATCACGGTGACGAGCTTGTTTCCGCCAAGGAAGAATTTTGAGGTGAATTTATGAAAAAGAACTGCGAAAGCTGTATGTATTTCGATTACGACGAGTATTATCAGGAGGACGTTTGCATCATCGACCTCGACGAAGACGAAAGCGTCGATTTTATGACGGGAAGGTCAAACGAGTGCCCGTACTACCGCTATTACGACGAATATAAAAGCGTTCAGAAGCAGAACTGAGCTTCTGAACGCTTTTGGTTTTAATTTATCAGTTGACGAAAAGGTGCTTGATCTTTTTGAAGAAGATATTGCCGGCGATCTCAAAGGCAAGCGCAACAGCCATCACTACAAATATTTCGACGTAAGCGTTTTCCGCCGCGCGAGCGAGGATCAGTGACGTTCCGATCGTAGCATATGCCGGTCCAACCATCACTCTGAATAAATTGTACATACCAATGCCAAGCATAGCCACGACAAAAACCGCCGACATTTTATCCGGCGCCTTCTTTTTGCGCGCCAAAACCAAGTATATACAGTATGCCGCCCAAATCGCGCTGCCGAAGCAAATAATTCCATAGAAAATATCGAGGCCGTAAAGAATGACATTTTCCTTATAAATTATTTTAGAGAAATTTACCCCGCCGATCGTATACGTATGACCGTTAAGTATCATAATTCCGCCGATAATACTGTAAATAGCCAATGCCGCCGCTACAACAACACTGATGTAACTCCATATAATACCAATTTTCTGTTGCTTTTCGGAGGGCAACTGAACGGGAGGTGTTGCGGGCTGAGCCGCCGCCGTTTGGGGCTGCTGGGGTTGTTCCGAAGGTGTAGTGGGTTGAGCATTAACGGATTCGCCGCAGCTCGGGCAAAAAGCAGCTCCGTCAGCTATTTGAGTGCCGCATTTTTTACAAAACATAATAATTAAACCTCGCTTTAAAATATTTATTATAAACTGCCGTTGATTGTTTATATAGAAAGAAATCAGCTCATACTATAAAACGCACATTGGACTATTTATAGACCAATGGTATCATATATAGCCCGAATTGTCAAGAGGTTTGGTCTATAATTAGACTGAATATTTTTTCAGGAGAATATATGAATACTTACGGGGCTGTAAAAAACAGAATACTTCAGCTATTAGAGCAAAAAAACATGTCTATATACAAGTTGGCAATTGAATCAGCGGTTTCGCCGTCCTCGATAAAAAATATTTTGTACGGTAAAAGTATAAATCCGGGAATTGTAACTCTGAAAATGTTGTGTGACGGCTTCGGGATCACCATAGTAGAGTTTTTTGATACGGACGAATTCAGAAATCTGGAGCAGGAAATAAAATAAAAGCGTTCAGAAGCAGAACTGAGCTTCGGACGCTTTTTGATTTTTATCGACGTTCGATATATCTTCGTAGGGAGAGGTTTCCCCTACCGTAAAAACGCAATATGAATTTTAGGTGAACTATCTTGATTTTTCTTTCAATGAATGATATAATGTTAGCATTCTAACAATTTTCTTTAAGGCGGTGAAAAAATGGGACCTATGATGGGGCCTCCCCCAAGCTCTGTATCGGATAAAAACCGTGAGCCGAAGCCGAAAAACCTGCGTGAAGTTCCCTCGTGGTTAGGAAGAACGGTAAAAAAGTTCTTCTCTCGACTTTTCTACATATTCAAGCTCGTTTGGCAAACAAGACCGTGGATACTCTTCGTTATGATGTTCATGGCGATATTTGAAGGCGCAATGCCCGTCGTCGGCGCGGTCATTTCAAAGGAGATAATCAACAAGCTTTCCCTTGCGGGGGTTGACGGGAGCAAGCTTGTGCTGGGGAGCATCGCAACGCTCCTTATCTTCCAGTTTGCGTACATTTTCCTTACTCGCCTGATGGCGCAGATAAGCTCGATACTCAACAATATCGCAGGCGAGCTGGTCGTAAACCACGTCAACGTAAAAATTATGACGAAGGCGAAGGACATTGACCTTTCGGGCTACGACCGCCCCGATTTTTACGAGAAGCTCGAAAATGCAACCCGTGAAGCAGGGCACCGCCCGATACATATTCTCCGCGCGAATTTTACGGTCATCAGCACGCTCATCAGTATGGTATCCTTTATCGTCATACTCTGGGCTGTAAATCCCGGTGCGCCGTTTCTCGTCGCGGCGGTAAGTATTCCGTCGGCGATAATCAGCTTCGTTTTCAGACGCAAAAACTTCCTTTATATGCGCCACCGCTCGAAGGACAGACGGCAGATGAATTATTATTCATCTCTCGTCACGAACAAGGATATGGTAAAGGAAATAAAGATGTTCGGGCTTGCCGACACCTTTATTTCTCGCTACAAGCAGGTTTTTGCAAAGTACTTCAAGGGGCTTAAGCGCCTGTTCCTGACCGAGGGCTTCTGGCAGATAGGAATATCGCTCGTTTCCACAGCCGTAAACTGCATTCTTTTTATAATGATAGCAAACGGCGTTATAAAGGGGCGCTACGGCGTCGGTGATTATTCCCTCTACACTAATGCACTGACGAGCATCGGAACGGGAATAACGACACTTATTTCGACGATCGCGTCTATCTACGAGGGAACGCTCTTCATTGACAATATGATAATCTTTATGGACGAAAAGAAGAAGATCGTACCGACCCTTGAACAGCCGCGCGAGCTTAAACGCCATATCGCGCACCGCTTTGAGCTTAAGGGCGTTTCATTCCGTTATCCCGGAAGCGAGAAATACGTCATAAAAGACGTTGATCTCGTTATCGAGGAGGGCGAGACAGTCGTTCTTGTCGGTCTTAACGGAGCAGGAAAAACAACACTTATCAAGCTTCTTACGCGTCTTTATGACCCAACTGAGGGCGTAATTTTGCTTGACGGACACGACATAAGAGAATACGCGCCCGAGGACGTTTATGCCGCGTTCGGAATAATCTTCCAGGACTTCGGCAAGTACGCCGTGAGCGTTAAGGAAAACATAATGTTCGGTCAGATAACAAAGGAGCCGAACGAAGACGATATCCGTACCGCCGCTTATCACAGTAACTCAGACAAGTTTATCGAGGCACTGCCCGAGGGTTACGACACGCCGCTTATGAAGTATTTTGAGCCGAACGGAATCGAGCTTTCTATCGGTCAGTGGCAGAAGCTTTCTATCGCGAGAGCGTTCTATTCCGACACCGATATTCTGATTCTCGACGAGCCGACCGCGTCCCTTGACGCTATCGCCGAGCAGGAGATATACCGTCAGTTCGACGAGCTTCGCCGCGACAGAACGACGATATTCGTCTCTCATCGTCTTTCCTCCGCGACGACTGCCGATAAGATAGTCGTTCTTCAGAACGGCGAGGTAGTCGAAATCGGAACTCACGCCGAGCTTATGGCGGCAGGAAAGCAGTATTGCGAGCTATTCTCGGCACAGGCAGAAAGATATATCGAGGATAACGAAAGCCGTAAACAAATGCCTCCCGTGCCTCCGCACGGAATGCCGCCGCATACATTCCCGCAAGGCGAACGCCCTCCAATGCCTCCGACGGGAGATCGAAAAGAGTTTTAATTTATTTTGCCTTCCCCGAGCGGGGAAGGCATTTTTTATTACTCGATCACGATGTGGAATATCTTGCAAAGAAGATGCGCCACGCTCGTTACCTTCTCCCGCTGGAGAAGGTAAAATAAAGTGACTGAGCGTCTAAACGTCCGCAATAGATTGAATGTGAAGTCCTTCCGCGCCCCACAAAAAGGAGAAAGAGGGGGAATTTAACCGCAATGTTATTCCGCGTGTCATCTTGAGCGAAGTCCGCCTAAGATCTCACCTACGCTTACGCTTCGGTGCCGCTTCGCAGTTCGGCTTCACTTTGTTCCGCTCAGGATGACGCAGTCGAAACCCGCAGGGCGAACGGCTTTGCCGTTCGGATCTCGCGGAAATCCCCACCGACAACGGTAAAAACACGGGAATTTTAAGGGGCGATTTTTCGTTTAACTTATGCTATTATATTACCGAATATATTGTGAGGTGATATGATGAGGAGAAAAATTCCCGACGAAAAAAAGATAATGCGGCAGATGGCGGAAATTGCCTTTGATCCCGAGGAAAAGACGGCAGACCGCCTCCGCGCGCTCAATATGCTTTCCGATTATCTGAAAGACAAGAGCCAAAACGACGACGCGTTTGCTAAACTCGACGCGGTGCTTGAAAGCATAATTAAATGAACAACGGACACACCGCGGTGTGTCCGTTGTTTTTATTTTATTCCAAGCGCGCCCGAAAGCTTCAGATATTCGTTCGTAAGTATCGTGTCGGCTCCCATATCGAGAAGCTCTCTTGCAAAATCGACCGAGTCGGAATAGAAGACGTTGACGTTGATTCCGTGCGCGTGCGCGCGGTCTATCATTTCCTTATTAATATTCTTTCCGTCGGGCGTAAAGATCTGCACCATTTCGCAGCCGAGCTCTATCGCGCGGTCAACTATGCGGTAACTGCCGTCCTCACCCACACAGATCTTCATTTCGGGGCGGAGCGACTTAACCTTTCTTATGACCTCGTCGCTCGTTATCATAAGGTAGACGTGCTTGTCGCAGTCGTACTTGTGAAGAAGCTTGACTATCTTGTCGAGCGTTTCGTCGGACATAGTATCTGGCTTATAGTGGATATTCATTACCGTCTGCGAAGCGAATTTTGCGAGTATCTCCTCGAAGGTAGCAATTTTTAGACCTTGGTATTTTTCACCGTATTTGACACCGAAATCGAGCGTTTTAAGCTCGTCAAGTGTCTTTTCCCATACATATCCGCTACCGTTTGAAACGCGGTCAAGCGTTGCGTCGTGGCAGGAAACAAGCTCGCCGTCCTTAGTTACCCAAAGGTCAAATTCAATTTCCGACGCTCCGAGCGCGATAGCGGCACCGAACGACACCATCGTGTTTTCGGGAAGCGCCGAGCTGAAGCCGCGGTGCGCACAGAGGCGCGGATAAGGCATATATCTGTCAAACGGAACGACGCTCTTTCCGCCGTTTCGGTAGAGCCACGGACGGCGTCCTTCCTCGATATATTCGTAGTGCGACTTCATCTTGCCCTTGAAGCCCGCCGGCTTGTAATATTTATTCTTCGGATCTATTTCACAAGTGCCGATGCCGACCTTGCTCTTCATATCGACTAGAATATTTCCGTCAGGCGCGATAACAGTCGAGCAGCCGCAGATCGGGCTGTCCTCACCGAGAGAGACCGACGAGCGAAGCAGATATGCGTTCGTATGATAGGAAAGGAAGCTGTTTATTATTTCGAGTGCACGGTGAGTATCTGTGCGCTGATGAGAGCAGCCGATTATAATATCGACATCGTATCTTGCGAGCTGTGCGAACTCCTCATAGAAATAGAAATCGTAGCAGGTCATAAAGCCGAAGCGTATGCCCTCGATCTCAATTACGTACGGCTCGTCCGCCGTATAGGAATAGGAAACGTCAACGCCGTTGCCGCCCTCACTCAGAATTTTGACCTCACTCGGCGCAGGATGTGCCTTATAGTATTTTCCGACGACGTTGCCCGACCTGTCAAAGGCAAAGGTCGTATTGCGATAGCCAGTCTCGGTCTTGTCAGCGAAGTTCGCAAAAACTATCGCGTTACAGCGGATAGCGGCGGCTTTCACGCGCTCAAAAACGTCCTTGTTTCTCGTCTCTATCGAAGCGCGGAAGGATTCTCCGCCCTTCGTCGCGGCGGGAATGTCGCAATATTCGGGGAGAACGATTATATCGTTACTCTCATCACACTTGTCAAGCAGATCGAACATTCCCTCATAGCAGGAATCTATATCCTTTTCGTCAAAGGAATAATACGGCTGAATAACACTTACCTTCATTTTCTGTTCACCATTCCCATAAAATATTTTGCAACGTCCTCGGGCGACGTTTTCATCCCCTCTTTTATCCACCATCGCACAGTCTCAGCGAAGCTTCCCGAAAGATATTCGATCAGAAATCCGCGCGGAACGTCTTGTGTGAAGTTATCAATATATTGGGTAAAGACGGCTTTGAGATGGTTTTTGAAATAGCCCATAAACAGCTCGCCGCTGTCGGAGAGCAGAACGCCTGCGAGGTTTTCCCTTTCGGCGCGAATATGCCAGAGGATATGCGAGAGCTTACCCTCGAGCTCACCGTCCTTGCCGACCCAAGGACAGGGATCGTCCTCAAAAATGTGCTGGAATATCTCGCCTGCAAGCGCGTCGAGAAGCATATCCTTCGTCTCAAAATGCGAGTAAAATGTGCTCCTGCCGACATCGGCGCCGTCGATTATTTCCTGAACGGTTATATGCTCGTATCGCTTCTTTTCAAGAAGCGCACGGAAGGAAGCAAGTATCGCCCTTCGCGTCTTTTTCTGCCGTCTGTCCATATTTTCTCACCTTCGGTATATTTCGAACACTTTGTTCGGTATCATTATACATTAGTTTTTCTTTTTTGTAAAGAAGAAGGGCAAATAATGTAACATCAAAAAGAGACGGGAAGTTTTCCCGTCTCTTTTGGTTTTAAGGGGTTATTTTGCTATCCAGGTGAGGGTGCCGCCGCAATACTCCTTAACCTCAGCAGTCCAAGTGCTATTACTTCTCGGGTAATAGACCGTTGCTGTAACTCGGCAGAACGGCTCGTAATCCATTTCAGGTGCGCTTCCCGAGAACGTGATCGTCTTAAGCGAAACACAATTGTCAAAAGCATATGCTCCAATGTAATTCACGCTGGCGGGAATAGTGATCGACTTTAGACTTTCACAATAACCGAATGCACAGAAATCGATCGTCTTCAAGCCGCTGCCAAGCGTAACGGTTTGAAGTCCGCTGCAAGCGAATGCTTCCGTGGATATGGTAGTCAAACTGTTTGGAATCTTAATGGAAGTCAAAGAAGTACACCACAAAAATGCTCTTTCGCCGATGCGTGTCAAGCATGAACCGAGTGTAACCGCGGTCAGCTTTTCACAATAAGAAAACGCATCGTCTCCGATTTCTTGGCAAACACTGCCGCTTGCAAATGTTAGTTTAACCAGATTCGAGCGTCCTTCGTCATTACACAAATTGGCAGGAATCCTCTGCACGTTAGCGCCAACGATCAGCTCAATACCGTTACCTGAATTTCCGGTAATATATATGATTGGCTTACACAGATCATTTTCAAAATCGTTAGCATTGGTTGCATTGTATATTATCACTTCAAGTGCTTCGCAGTACCAAAGCAAGCTTTCTCCTAAATCCAGAACGCCCTTTCCGATAGTGATCTCCTTGAGAGAAATACTGTAGTAGAACACAGCATCGCCCAAATACTTAACACTGTCGGGAATGACAACGCTGACCAGATAGTCGCAGGATTCAAATGCATAATCGCCTATAGTCGTCAGATTGTTGCTGAGCCGTATACTTTGGAATGCACAGCACGAAAATGCGCGGACACCGATCTCAAGGACTTCATCATACATTGTTACGTCTATCAGATTATAACAATCTGCAAAGGCACTTGCGCCGATATACTGTAGTCCCTCCGGCAATTCAATCTGAGTCAATCCTGCGCAGAAACGGAATGCGCCGTCACCTATACGCTTGCAGGAGCTGTTCTCTTCGAACACAACCTCCTTCAGATTGACAAAATAGATTTGATTTGTATAGTCATAATACGAATAGAACAAGTTGTTGGGAATCTTAGTAACCGAAGCACCAAATGTTACCGAAAATCCTCCGGAATCTCGTCCGGCATAGTAAAAAGCATCACTTGAATAAGTCAAATCCTCCAATTCTATAGAATTGATGTATAGCCTTTCCAAATTTGTACAATAGCCGAATGCATTATCTCCTATCTTAGTTATGTTTTCGGGGATAGTCACGCTTGTAAACATATTCGCTCCGTAGAACGCCGATGTTCCGATTTCCTTAACGGGTTTTCCGTTATAGGAGGAAGGAATAACAAGCTCGGTATCGGTACAAGTACCGATTTCCGTCACGATATAGTATGTTCCGTCGCTGCTGAGCTCGTATTCAAGTCCCTTGGAATAGTATTCCTCGCGTTCTCCGCAACGCGAGCAGATGCCCTCGACGTAATCGTGTCCGAGTGCGTCTATTGTCTCTTGCGCTATGCGAACCTCACCGCAGCCCGCGACGGCACAAATTACGCCGCTGGTCAAGCCGTTTTCGGTACAGGTCGGAGGCGTACCGAGGATATAATCCACTGCTTCATGAATATGTGCAGTTGAGGTTGACTGAACTTCATAGTAGTCGCAATTCTTACAACGGAAGACGATATTATGGATATACAGATATTCCCCGTCTCCCTCGACAATGTCGGTTACTATCTCCTCCTCATCGGACATCTCGTGAGGAAGCATTTCGACTTCGCGATACTGCTCATGACCGCAAGCTGTACAGGTGCGCTTCTCTTCGCCCTTTGAGGTACATGTCGGCGCAGTCGTTTGGAGATAATCACCGTAGGTATGCACACCCTCCGAAAGGTGATCGCCGCAACCGTTGAGACATTCATAATAATGATTGCTGTCGGTGACGGTATATTTATTGCTCCAGCTGTGTCCGAGAGAATTGCCTACCGCATATGTGGTATTTCCCGCTTTTCCGCAGCATGAGCAGGTATAGTAATAATAAGCAGGGCTCTCGCAGGTCGCATCAGACGCCTTATACTCATTATTCTTCACGCTGTAGTCGTGATCTCCGAAGTCACCGTATGCCTTGCCGCAGGTCGTACAGACCGCCTTATCTTGGCAGGTAGCGTTTCCGCCCGAGTGAACGGATTTGCCATCCGTTTCGGAGCAACGGCTGCAATCCAGCCAGTGATAGGTGCCGTCAGAGTTGTATTGCGTGCTCCAGTCGTGACCGAGAGCAGCCACCGTAAAGGTAGCAGTACCCTTTTCGCCGCAGACGCAGGAGAAGTAGTAAATGCCCTCTCCCTCGCAGGTGGCGGCTTGCTTGAGGTAATCACTGTTTTCTACACGCATTGAGTAGCTATGATCCGTAGTCGTTCCGTATGGCTGATGACAGATCGCGCAGATTGCGCGCTCGGTACAGGTTGCCATGCCGTCCACGTGAGCGCCCTCGCCCTGTCTTTCGTGACAGATCTCGCATTCGTACCAATGCTTTTCGTCGTCGGTCTGATAATTAAGGCCCCACTGATGCTGTACGGTACGCGTCTTACCGCATTCGTTACATTCCGTATCACAGGAATTGTCCCAGACGTGATCGGAAGGATCACCGGTAGCACCGCAGTTCTCGCAGATCTGCCAATGACTGCTTTCGTCTGATGCGTAGTCGACCTTCCACTGATGAGTAACGGTGCGCACCTTACCGCATTCGTTACAGTCAGTATCGCAAGCGTTATCCCAGACGTGGACACGCTTTTCGCCGTTAAGACCGCAGTCATTACACTCTACCCAGTGATAGGTATCGTCCTTCTGCCAAGTATCACTCCAATCATGCTCGGTCATGGGAATATCCCTGGTCTCACTTGCCGAGCAGTCCGCGCAGTAACGTCTTTTCTCACCAACTCGTGTACAGGTAGCAGTCAAAACCACCTGATAATCGCCGAATTTATGCACTTCTCTTGCGGTCTCTGTACCGCATCCGTTCTCACAGAGCTTGTAGTGATGGGTATCGTCATACAGCATCTCACCACTGTAATCGTGACCGTTTGCAGATCCATAGGCGGATTTACAGGTCGTACATATAGGCGCTTCGGTACAGGTAGCTGATCCGCCGATATGAGCGGTCTTTGTCTCTTCTTCACCGCAGACAGTACAAACGCGCCAATGTCCGCCGGAATCCTTGCTGTACTCAGTACCCCATTCATGAGTGATATTACGGGTCTTACCGCAAATATTACAGTCGGTATCGCAAGAGTGATCATATACATGATCGCCGCGATCCTTTTTCTCTCCGCACTCGCCACACTCGATCCAGTGTGCAGTAGAGTCATTCGAATAGCTTGCGTTCCATTCGTGCTCCGTGGTACGTGTATAATCACATATCGAGCAGTCGGTGTCGCAGTCATTTGTAAACTGATGTGCCTGCTCACCTGTGATAATGCCGCAGTCTAGGCAGACAAGCCAGTGCTTTTGGTCATCGAAACGGTAGACGGGATCCCAATCGTGCTCTGCCGTAGTTTCATAGCCGCAAACGTCGCAGATCAGATCGTCGCCCAGACGGTGGAAGTCCTGATCCTTCTTTTCTCCGCAGGAGCCGCACTCGATCCAATGGCTGACATCGTCGTGCTCATAATCGTCTCCGTAGGCGTGATCCTTCTTAGGTATCTCTCTGCTATCGGAGCTATCGCAAAGCGTGCAATAACGGGTCTCTGTCCCGGTCTCGGCACAGGTAGCGTTCTTTGTTACCTTATAATCGCCGTAGCTGTGAGCTCCCTCATCTATCACGCTTCCGCAGCCGTATTTACAGCTACGGTAGTGTCGGTCGCCGTCTTCCGTATAGTCGGTGTTCCAGCTATGCTCAGCAACCTCTCCGTAGGAGAAGGTGTCGCTTCCGAGCTTACCGCATACGCAGTAGTAATAGTAGGTCGCCGCATTCTGACAGGTTGCCTTGGTTGCAAGATGTATGGGCTCGGACAAGGAATAGCTGTGAGCATCCTTTGCATCGGTCTGACTGCAATTCTTACATGCGCGCCAGTGATGGCTTCCATTCTGCTCATAGTCCTCGCTCCAGCTGTGGCTCTTTCCGCTTGCGCGGTCACATATATCGCAAAGCGTGCAGTCATCCTCGTAGGTATGTGCGCTCTGAGTGCCGTTAACGCCGCACTCCCCACAGACAAGCCAATGATAGCCGTCGTCGCTGTTATAAACGTCACTCCAGCTATGTGAGCCACCGCCTAGGTAAGCGCAGACATCACAGATAACACAGTTTGCCTTATAGCTGTGGGCTTCCTTTTCGCCGTCAAAGCCGCATATATCACATTCTAACCAGTGATTGCTGCCATCCTTGCTATACTCGGTCTTCATAACGTGAGAGGTGACGCGAGTAAAGCCGCATTCGTTACAGTCGGTATCGCAGTCGTGGTCAAATTCGTGCGCTTCAACATCGGTTTGATAATCACAACCATTATTCAAACACTTCTGATAATGTCCGCCGTTTGTTATGAGGTAATCTCCCAGATCATGACCTGTTTTTATCAGAACATCGTTTTTCAGCTCTTCTCCGCAACGCGTACATTGAATGATTACGTAACCGTCCTCGGTACAGGTCGGGTAGACCACCTCGGGGATACCGATGTCGTGCATGTGCTGTACGGGAACGTCCGTGCCGAGATCAGTCGTAGAATGTCGGCAGTCAATGCAGTAGCGGACGTGATAATCCTGCAGAGCGCATTCGCCCATAGGTACGTCTATCCAATCGCTGTAACGGTGCTCCGTGGTAGCCACCTCTACGTGGGTACAACCATCGTTTTGGCAGGGACGGTCGTGGCAGGTGAATTCATCTGTATAAGAATGTCCGAATGCGTACAGGATCTCCTGAGCGATCAGAACCTCGCCGCAGCGTTCGCAATGCGAGCCCTCGGTCGCGCCGTCCTCGGTACAGGTAGCGGGATATGCGTGGTCGATCACTTCCTGATGTCCGAGCGCCGAAACAACGCGGAACTCCTCCTCAGAGCAATCGCAGGTGGAGTACCGCCAATCGGTTCCGTCCTCGGTACAGGTAGGCGCCTCGTATTCCTCCCATTCGCTTATAGAATGGTCGGTAACGTGGATATAGAACTTATATTCGGGAAGTTTGTACAGATCGTCTCCGACAGTATATCCGTTCTTGAAGAAATCTGCTACGGTATCTACTGCATCATTATTACCGTTCACCTTGATCACAACGGTAAGGGTAAGGTCGCACGGCGCATCGTCACGTATGGTGATCACGCCGTTTTGAACGGTGCAATAAGGACTTGGATCTCCGTTTTCATCCAAAACGGCTATTATTACGTCATATTCGTTCTTGACTCCGAGTATATTCAGCGTCTCCTTTGAGGAGGAGAGCTTCTTAACGTCAAAGGCGTTTGCGATAAGAATAGAATGAGACGTCAGATCTATACTGTGCCCGGTCGCCTCTATCAGCTCAGCATCGGGACTGTAGCCGTAATATACCTTGTCATAACCGAAAGCCAAAATCGGCAAACGCTTGTCACTGCCCAAAAGGGAGAACTTATTTCCCCAGAATACTACCTTGTAATCAAAGAAGATATCGCCGTACAGACCCATCTCCCAGTAGGCAGCTATAAAGGCGGAGCTTGTCTTATCGGTCTGACCGCCTTCTTCCGTTACCGTGCCCTCTGCGAACAGAATACCGTCAAGGTCCGAGTAGGTGCCGACCTCTGCGCCCAGCTTGATATAGATGAACTTGGAGAGGAATCCTCTCATGCCGACGTTCATCTGGAAGCGGATACCCGCTTTCACGTCAAGACCGCCCGCAACCTTAAAGGTCGTATTTTTCTCGGTCATCGTGCGTGAGGAGTACGGCTCCAGAGTGTTGCTTGAATTAAGACGCACACCCGCAACTGTGGTGGTGGAATTCGTATAAGTCAGCGATACACTTCCCGAGAACTTGAAGCTGATCACCATCTCGGCTTCCAGTGTCAGCTGGAAAATGCCTGCGAAGGGGATCGGCAACTTCATCAGGGTAAATTCGGATTCCTTTTCTGCGGGCTTATCGCTCTTGGTAAGCGCCTTTTTTACGCTAGAGGCAATATCGCTCCAATTCTGATAGCGAAGCGCGTCTACCAGCATTTCTTCAAAGTTCTGCTCCTCCGTGTTTGACTTACCCTGAAGACATGTCTCGCAGAGCGTGTAGTCCATAACAAGAGGAATTGATTCCAGTACTTCTACGTTGGTCGCATCAACTCTGTCGCTCTCTGCACATACGAAGCGATGGATAGTTTCAGTATCCTTGTTCGCAACATACACGTTCTTTTTCAGATAGGACATCGTGGGGTTGCAAACGGGGCAATCCAAATCGACCGAACCGTCGGAATTACGGTATGCCTCGTCCATCTGATCATTTGTCACAGCAGTAAGCGAGCCCTTAGGGAATGCTGAAATGGTCAGACAGTCCTTCAGGTGGTAAACACCCAGAGGAGTTTTTACAATAGATTTTCCCTCCGGCTTGGAAAGGGGATCAATAGCTACCTTAACGGAAAATTCCAGCGTATATGAAGAGGTTTGAGTCACATTGAAGTCAAACTTCTTCACGCCTGTGGGGATACCTAAGAAATACTTTAGCTCGCAAGCACCCGTCACTGTGAAGGAATACTCCGCCTTTGTGAGGAAGGAAACGGTAACGGTACCACAATCCTTGCCCTCTTTATTTTTGAGCTTGATGGGCAAGTTACCCTGAATCGAAACGATCAGCTTGTTGTCGTTTTCGATCTTGAACGAGGGTATCAGTCCCATATCATCCAAAAAGCTGAGGTCATCTACACCGACCGCAGTCGCACCTATGCCATCGGCATAAGCTTTTGCCGCCAGCGTGATACCGGTGACGAATTCACCGAAGTCGTCGCTGTGTCGAAGCGCGTATACCGCCTGCTCCGAAATATCCTCGGGTATATCCTCTTCCGTAAGCTCTACTATGTAGTTTTCGTAAATATCAAGCTCGGAGTAGATCTCGTAAAGCTCAGGACAGCTGAGCACCAAAAGGATCTTTCCGTCTGCGGTAGCATAAAGCTTTTCGAGCTTACCGAAGTAGCACTCCTTGGAGTTATCGGCTGTGAACTCGTCCATGCTCTTATACGCACCGGCACAGACGATACGACCGACGTGCTCCTGACTCAGCGTGCCGTCATCCGGCATAGTGAGATAGAAAAATTCGTTATCGGTATTGGTCTCCAAGAGATACTGCTGACGGTCAACGGTACCGATCGCAGGCATGGGAATAAATATAATGCCGTCGGAAAGCGTAATATCGCTGTGAACATCGTCGGCAATCGAAAAATAGAGCTCCTCCGACTCGTAATCTGCAAATTTCAGATCTCCGTCTATCTTAGCGCAATAGGTATTGCCGCCCTCGTAATCCTCAGACGGGCTGACCGTCCATCTGCCATCCCCTTTATATTCGAGATCATAGGGAAGGCGCTCTTCGGTAGTAGGATCAACGTAATAGGCGTCGCTGATCAAAAGATGATCGCGGATGTACTCCTCGTCGCCGTCATAAATAATATCGAAAGTAAAATTCTTGTCACAGCCAAAAGCGTGATCTTCCTTGTGCGAATCGACCGTACTGCTGTCCTGAGTTTCAAGGCCGCAATCGGTACAGGTATAGATCACGGTTCCGTTTTCGGTAGTTCCCGAAGCGATAAGGGTATGTCCCTTTGCGGGTACGACCGCAGATTCACTGTGACCGCACTCTGCACAGACGTAGAGCGAAATACCGTCTGTCGTACACGTTGCCTCGGTCTGTATCTGCTCCTGACCGTAATCGTGACCCTTTGCGTAGGTCAGCTCGCTGAGAAAATCAGTATCGCAAACGTCACAGTGCGCCTTCACCATACCGTCCTGAGTACAGTCGGCAGATATCTCCTCGACCACCTCTGAAGTATGTCCCTTGGGAGGAAGCACCTTCTGTGCTTCAAGGATCTCGCCGCAATCCGAGCAGTAGCTGCCGGCAGTCAGACCCGAACGGGTACAGGTAGCCGCCACCGCCTGCTGATTGACGACAATGTGAGCATGTACCTTAAGCGGATACTTGCTCGGCATCAGCGTATGGCGGAGCAGATAAACAGCATCGGCAACGTCTGTATCCTCGTCGCCGTCCATATCGCTCTCCGCGGTTACGGGATAATCCTGCGGCTTCAGCACGTGACGCAACAGATATACTGCGTCGGCAACGTCCACGTCGCCGTCGCCGTCCGTATCGCCCGCCTCAGAAGCAGAAGAATCGGATAGAGAAGACTGTAAATTCTCCTCCTCGGAATGTATATGTGTCTCTTCATTACCGTCGGTGGCAGACACGGGGAACGCCCCCGCGCCAAACTGCAACAGCATTGAAATCACTAAAAAGATACTCCAAATTCGTATCTGTTTCACGAAAGTCACCTCTTATGTGTCTTATGTAATAAAGGAGATCGGTTTACTTTTTACGCTTTACAAGCGTCAGATATACTCCGACAGCACCGACTAAGATTCCGCCCAGCACTCCGACTAAAGCGCCGATGCCAAAGGAGCCGTCACCGTCCTTTTCGGAAGAGGTTCGATCGCTCTTTGAGGGATCGGGATCGGTATATTCAAGCTTGGTTCTGCCGCAGTCTGTACAGGTGTAGACGACGGCGCCCTGCTTTTTTGCAGTAGGTTCACTGACGACCTTTCCATTATCCCAGGTGTGTGCGGTCGGCTGACTTTCTTCCTCACAACCGCACTTACCCCAGTGGGTCGCGTCGTCGCTGTACCAATGCTTTGTAAAATCGTGCTGATGGGCAATTGCAGGGGCGATCTCGTAACCACAAGCAGTGCAGACCTGTGCGCTGTCCTCAGTGGCTTCGGGACCGGGAACGTGAGCTGCCTGATCCTTGCGTTCGCCGCAAGCAGAGCACTCGAGCCAGTGATTATCCTTATCTGTACTCCACGTCTCCGCGTAGCGATGGTCGGGATCGGCACCTACAAAGGTCTCGCTTCCCTTTGAGCCGCATTTACAGCTGTAATAGTAGACTGCCGCCTTGGTACAAGTGCCTGCGGTATGAATGTATTTTTCCGCCGTATTCTTCTGATCAAAGGTGTGCGTCAGTGCCGAGCCGGACTTGAAGGTGGTCGTTCCCTTCTCGCCGCACTTGCTACAGCTATAGTAATAGGTCGCCGCAGAGCTGCAGGTCGCGGCGCTCTTCAGATATTTGGAATCGGTATTCTTTACCGTAAAGCTGTGCGAGCAGCTGACCTTCACCTGCGTTTCGGCATTGAGGGTGGATTTCGCTTTATCTGTACTGCTTACCTCTGCCGAACAACCAACCGTATAAGCTCCTGCCTCGACTCCGCTTTTCACCTTAAGTGTGAAGGTAAGGATAGTGGTATTGACAGCCGTTCCCTCTGCAAAGGCAATAACTCCGTCCTTGGTATCTACGCTGAAATCGGTGATGACACCGTTGACCTTCCAGGAACCTCCCGTCAATTCAAACTTCGTCTCGTCGTAGATAGGGGTGACGGCAATACCGTCTATGCTTTCAGCCCCCGTCAGCTTCACCGAGAGGGTGACCGTATCGCCCGCTTTCACCGCACCTGACGCGGAAAGTGAGAGCGTTCCGTGCTGTGCCGCAAGGGCGCTGATGCTCAAAAACACCGAGAGCAGAAGGGAAAAAATTAAAGTAAACAGAATTCTCTTTTTCATGATGATTCTACCTTTCGAGTGTGTTTGTTTGAAATCAACAAACGCAAATAGATTATAAAAAATATTGTAGCACTATCCTTTATTATCAAGCGGCAGAGATCAGCATCATTAACCACGCCACTATCAGTGCTAAAAGTCTTTTCGTTCCAAAACTCCTTTACCAAGATAAAGCCATTGTATCACAACCTTTCGTTGTTGTCAACAACTATTATTAAAGCAAAGCCAAATTTCCGCCGACAATTTTCTTGATCTGTTGCCGCATTTTTCAAGGACGATCAAAAGGTATTCGATCCAATTTCGGTACAAATTGAACATTTTGTTCTGTAAAATACACCTTGAATCATTTGACCGTTGATTTTTTTATCGGTAGGCGATAAAATTATACCGAACAATGTGTTCAGCTAATTATACATCAACCATTCTCATTTGTAAAGGAGAACTATCAATGCTTGAGAAAATTCTTGACGCGTTTGAAAGCAAGATCGCGCTTCTCATAAGCGGTCTATCTATCCTTGCGAGCTTGCTTTTGCCGATATGCGGAGTTGAAATTAAAATTTGGTACGACCCGGCGTGGCTCGCCGTCATTTTATCGGGAATACCGCTGCTTGAAAATGCGATAAGAAAGCTGATAAAAAACAAAGGAATATCGAAAATTTCCTCCGCGCTTCTCATAACGAGCGCGATGGTAGCCGCTATCGCTATAGGCGACGTTTTCGCCGCAGGCGAGGTCGCGTTCATTATGGCAATCGGTGAGCTTCTTGAGGATCTGACGACCGACAGGGCAAAAAGAGGTCTGACGAAGCTTATTTCTCTTGCGCCCGTGACGGGACGCCTTATTGAAAACGGAAACGAGAGAGTTATCGACGCGACCGAGATCAAGGTCGGCGATATTCTTCGCGTTCTTCCCGGCGAAAGCATACCGGTCGACGGAGTTATCGTAAGCGGTCAGACGAGCATTGACCAGGCGGTAATGACCGGTGAAAGCTTACCTATCGACAAAGCCGAGGGCGATGAGGTATTTAGCGGAACGATCAACCTTTACGGCTCCGTCGACGTAAGAGCCACGAAGGTCGGAAAGGATTCCTCACTCGGAAAGCTGATCCGAATGGTCAAGGAAGCCGAGGAAAACAAGGCACCCATGCACCGTATTGCCGACAAGTGGGCAAGCATTCTCGTCCCCGTCGCGCTTCTTATCGCTGTCGCATTCGGAATCATCCGTCAGGATATAGTCGTTGCGGTCACAGTTCTCGTCGTATTCTGCCCCTGTGCGCTCGTGCTTGCAACTCCGACCGCCATTATGGCGGCTATCGGTCAGGCGACCAAGCACGGCGTTATCATCAAGTCAGGCGAGGCGCTTGAAAAAATGGGCAAGGTCGATACCGTCTGCTTTGATAAAACGGGAACGCTCACCAACGGTGCGCTCACGGTTTCCGACGTTATTCCTTTCGGAATAAGCGAAGGTGAGTTGATCTTACTTGCCGCCTCCGCCGAGAGCCGCAGTGAGCATCCGCTCGGACGTGCTATTTACGAATACGGCAAGGAAAAATGTGAAATTCCGACCTGCAACGGCTTCGTTATGGAAGCAGGCAAGGGCGTTTCCGCTACCGTAAACGGCAAGATCGTCTACTGCGGAAACGAAAGATACCTGACCGAAAAGGGTGTTACGGTATCCGACGAGGTCATCAAAGCGCTTACCGAGCTCCGCGCAAGCGGCAAGGCATCCGTTACCGTTTCGGACGGCGAGATGGTTCTCGGCGTTATCGGGCTTTCGGACACAGTCAAGCCGAACGCGGCCGAAACCGTTGATTCCCTTAAAAATCTCGGAACCGAAGCCGTGCTTCTGACCGGCGACAACAGATACGCCGCCGAATTTTTCGGCTCTCAGATAGGCATCACTAACATAAAAAGCGAACTTCTGCCCGAGAACAAGGTCGACTGCGTCCTTTCGCTCCGCGACCAAAAAAGGACCGTCGCAATGGTTGGTGACGGTGTAAACGACGCGCCTGCGCTCAAGAGCGCTGACGTCGGAATCGCTATGGGAACGATGGGAAGCGACGTTGCACTTGAGGCATCGGATATCGCGGTCATGAGCGACGATATAGGCAAGCTTTCCTACCTCAAGCGCCTCTCCAACGCAACCGTCAAAACGATAAGGTTCAGCATTTCTCTCTCGCTTATCATAAACTTCGCGGCGATAATCCTTTCCTTCTTCAAGCTTTTGGATCCCGCAACGGGCGCACTCGTTCACAACGCCGGCTCGGTATTCGTCATTCTCATCGCGGCGCTACTCTACGACAGAAAATTCAAGTAATAAAAAAGTAAAAAAGACCTCGTTCCGAGGTCTTTTTTACTTACTTCATCTTCTTTCCGTCGAAAAACGCCTGACCGACCTTCGTGCCGAAGCTCCAATATGCGTGGGTAACGCTATCGTAAATGATAGGGTCGAGCTTTTTCGCGTCGACCTTGCCGTTTGCGTCAAGGATGCTTTCGTCAGCGGAGACGTTGACTATCTCTCCTATACAGATACCGTCCTCGTTGAACTTCAGAAGCTTACATTCTACCGTCATCGGCAGCTCGTTAATGATCGGCGCGTTGACGAATTCGCTCTTAAACGTCGTGAACCCTGCCTTATTCAGCTTGTCGGGAATGTCGTTTGCCGAGACGATACCGACGTAGTCACAGGGGACGACGGTGTTCGCCGTTGCGAAGCTTACCGTGAACGCACCGTTTTTCTTGATATTATCCGTTGTCTTATGGTCGTCGGCAAGGCAGACCATGACCTGATTCGTATCGTATATTCCGCCCCACGCCGCGTTCATCGCGTTCGGGATTCCGCTTTTATCGTAGGTACCGATAATGAGTACGGGCATCGGGTAGAGCCAGGTTTTCGCGCCAAAATTCTTACGCATAATATTATCCTCGTTTTCTTTAAACTGTGCTTTCATTATAACGCTTTTTTTAGTTTTTTTCAATACCCGTTTTCAAAACCGCTTACACAGTCTATTGATTTGTCCGCGCGTCTATGTTATAATAGCGACATAAAAAACAGTTTAACGAAAGAAGAAACAGTATGAAAAAGGATAAATTCGTTCATTCGCTGAGAATCCAGCTTTTTCCCGACTCTCTCATAGAGGAGAGAACCGAGGTCCTTATCGACTTTTGCAAGAAGTACGGATTCAACGACGTAATGCTGATGATAAACGCCGAGGAATTTAACTTCGGTCACATCACGATAGAGGAGGCAACCCCTTGGGTCGAAAAGCTTAAGGGCGTAAGAGAGGCACTTCTTGACGCAGGCATTTGCGTTAGCGTGAACAACTGGATCGAAATGGGACACCTCGCAAGAGGAAGAAAGCTCAAGCCGGGGCAGAATTTCACTACGATGGTCGACTATAACGGTCTGCGCGACGAGCTTGTTGCATGTCCAATCGACACCGAATGGCAGGATTATTTCTGTGAATACGCAAGCTTCCTCGTGCGTGAGCTTGAGCCGGATTATTTCTGGATAGAGGACGATTTCCGCTATCACAACCACGCGCCGCTCACCTTCGGCGGCTGCTTCTGCGAAAAGCATATTGCGCTCTTCAACAGCATTCTCGGCACGTCCTACACCCGTGAAGAGTTCGTTCAGCGTGCGTTCGCGCCCGGCAAGCCGACGCGCGAGAGAAAGGTATGGCTCGACACCGAAAGAAGGAGTATTGTCGACCTTGCGGAGCGCATAACGAAAGCAATCAAGGCAGCGTCGCCAAAAACCGAGGTGGCTCTTATGTCGTCCTCTCCCGAAAACCACTGCATAGAGGCAAGAGACTGGAACGGTCTGCTCGGCGCACTTGCGCAGGGCGGAGACAAGCTGAACCGTATACATCTGCCCTCATATCTTGAAACCATGGGCAAAACCTACATACATAACTTTAACCGTGTCAGCATGGCAATTAGACACTTCTCGGGAGACGACACGAAGGTATGGCCCGAGGTCGAAAACGGAACGCCGAATATGATGCGCAAGAGCCCAAGATACCTCCGTTTCCACATGGAGGGCTCGCTTCCGCTCGTTCTTGACGGAATGACGTACAGTATAAACGGCTTCTGCGGAAACGGAGCAGTTGAGGAGCTTGGCTACGGTAAAGAGGTCAAGCGTCTTGACCCGTATCTTAACGCAGTCAGGGATCGAAACATTCGCTTCTCATCCCTTTCGGGCGTGACCGTTCCCGTGTTTGAGGACGTTTGCTACAAGCTCGACATAAAAAACGGCTTCGGTGATCTTACGACATCTCTTTTCCAAGCTGGCGCATACATCGCTTCCCTCGGATTGTCCTTTAAGTATTCGAGCGAGCGCCGTTACCGTAACGAGACCATAGCGCTCCTCTCGGATAGCGTTCACTGCTTCACGGACAAGGAGATCATAGATATTTTCGAAAACAACTCTGTCATTCTCGACGGCTCGGTCGCGTCAATCCTTTGCGAGCGCGGTCTTAGTTACCTCATCGGCGCGGAGAGTGTTCATGAGATCCCTCTCGAAACTCCGACCTACGCATACGAAATGCTCGCAGAAAACCGCAAGATCCTCGGAATCAATGGCTACCGTTCTACGATCAGAGGCGAAATGGGACGCTACTTTGATGCCTCGTATGGCGAAAATTCGGGCGTTAAGGTGCTTACCAAGGTATATTCCGCAAGCGGCGAGATAACCGCAAACGGATTTGCCGAGGGAAATAATTTCCTCGTTCTTCCCTACATGGTCGACAACAAGCATGACAACCAGTTCTGCGAGCTTCGCCGTCTACTGATAAAGGACTTCGTTCTTAAGCACTCGGGCAAGGTCGCGATAAGCGAGTATACGGGTATTTATCCCTATCTCTACGCCGAAGAAGATCAGACGCACATTATGGTAACGAACGCGTTGCTCGACGATTTCAACAGCATTGTCCTCGATACAAAGGGGCTGAACGTGAATAAGATGTCCGAGATCGGTCACGACGGAATAACAAAGGAAGTCCCGTTCACCCTTGAAGACGGAAAGCTCACCGTTAACGCGAAGCTTCCCATGATGTCCTGCGTAACGCTGATCATTGAATAATAAAAAGATCCCCGGGAGGGGATCTTTTTATTATTCGCTCGGGTAAATGACAGACGAACGGTATTCCGTCGGCGTCATGCCCGTTTTCTTTTTAAATAGACGCGAGAAATAGTGTATCGAGCTGAACCCGAGCTCCTCCGATATCTGCGTAAAGTTCTTTTCGTTTTCCCTTATATATTCCTTCGCTTTTTCAATTTTCATATTGTTGAAAAAGTCGGTAACGCCACAGCCCGCGTCGTTCGAAAACATCTTCTTAAGTGCACTTTCCGAGAGCGAAAAGCGCTTTGCTATCTGCAAGACGGTGAGGTTTTCGCTTATATTCTGCTCCATATAGCGCGCGACCTCCTTAATTCTGTCGGGGACACGCTCGTCGTACATCGGAGAGATAAGTCGAGTGCCTATAGAAATTCCGCTTTCGCTTCGGCGCAAAAGAGTTATTAGAAATTCCTCGAGCAGATTGAAGGTCATCTGTACCGCGCCGATGGGCGCATTTTCCTTTTCCTCCATTCCCATTATCGGAGGATGTTCGTTTATCGGCTTATACGCCGAAAGCCCCTCACGAAGAAGTATCGAAAGCAGCTTCCTTTCCTGCGAATTAAGCGCGATTATCTTGCCCTTAAAATACTTCATCGCGTCGGAGTTAGAGACAAAGCTGACGACGGTATGATTCGGCGCCGAAAGCCCGCGCGCTTCAAGCGAATGAAACTCGTTCGGCTTGAAGAAAACAAGCTCGCCGCTTTTGAGCAGATACTCTTTTCCGCCGACGGTGACGATCATCTGACCCTTGTCAATGTAGTTAAATTCCCAGAAATCGTGGCTCTCGCCGCCGAAAACGAAGTCCGACGAATTTTCAAGATACAGCACCGTTACGATACGGCTCACGTATATTTCCCTTTTGTTCGACCGCCTTATAAAATTATCCGACATATTAAGTCATTCCTTTCGGGTACGATTGTGCAAACATAAGGGATAATTCTTCAAAGACATTTGCACGAATATAGTGTATCATAAAAGCGTAGAGTTGTCAATTTGTCAAAACCGCACGAAAATAAGATGCGTTTTTTGAGCAGTTGACACAAAAAAATTATTAAAACAAGGAGAAGAAGATGAAAAAGGGCATTAACATCTGGAGCTTCACAAGCGGAACGCTCCTCGACAAGTTCAAGCTTGCCGCCGATGCCGGCTTCGAGGGCATCGAGGTCGCAATTTCCGACACGGGCGAGCTCGGTCTTGACGTAACCAAGGAAGAGCTCCTCAAGATCAAAAAGGCGGCAAATGACCTCGGGCTTGAGATCTATTCCGTCTGCAACGACCTCGTTTGGGGCAACTCGCTTACCTCCCCCGATCCCGAGGAAAGAGAGAGAGCAAAGAAGTTCGTACGCCGTCAGCTCGAGGTAGCATCTATCCTTGGCGCGGACACGATCCTCATCGTTCCCGGATGCGTTTCGGCATCCTTCGCGCCTAACTTCGGCGTAGTTGATTACGACGTTGCTTACGAGCTCGCAAAGGAAAGCATCAAGGCGCTTATCCCCGATGCTGAAAAGTACGGAGTTGTCATCGGCGTTGAGAACGTATGGAACAAGTTCCTCCTCTCGCCGCTTGAGATGCGCGACTTTATCGACAGCTTCGAAAGCCCCTGGGTACAGTCCTACTTCGACGTAGGAAACGTAATGCTGACGGGTTATCCCGAGCAGTGGATCAAGATACTCGGAAGCAGAATCAAGAAGGTACACTTCAAGGAGTTCCGCACAAACGTCGGCACACTCGACGGCTTCGTTGACCTGCTCGCAGGCGACGTGAACTGGGACGCAGTCGTAAAGGCGCTTGAGAGCGTCGGCTACGAGGGCTGGGTAACGGGAGAAATGATCCCCGCTTACGCGCAGCATTCCGAGCAGATAATCTATAATACTTCAAATTCCATTGATAAAATTTTAGGGAGGAAATAAAAATGATTAAAATTGGTCTTATCGGTTGTGGATTCATGGGATCCATGCACGCAAATTCGTACAACATTATCGACGGTGTTCAGGTAACCGCAGTTGCCGACATCCGCCGCGACAAGGCAGAGGAGCTTGCAAAGATCTCCGGCGCTGAGATCTACAGCACCGGTATGGAGCTTATCGCAAACGCAGACGTTGATGCTATCGACATCTGCCTCCCCACCTTCCTTCACACCGAGCACGCTATCGCCGCTATGAAGAAGGTAAAGAACGTATTTATCGAGAAGCCCGTCGCTTTCACTCCCGCAGAGTGTGACGCGCTCCTCAAGGCACAGGAGGAAACGGGCGCAGGCGTTCAGGTCGGTCAGGTCGTTCGTTTCTGGGACGAGTACGTTTGCCTCAAGGACGCTATCGACACGGGCAAGTACGGTAAGGTAATCAACGCTGTATTCCGCCGTCTCTCTCCCCGTCCTACCTGGACATGGGAAAACTGGGACCTCGAGCTCACTCGCTCGCGCGGCGCTATGCTCGACCTCCACGTTCACGATACCGACTATATGCTCCACGTATTCGGCAGACCTAATAACTTCAATACCGTTATCTCGCACGGCGGCGAGGGCAACTCCTATACTATGACGATAGCTAACTACGACGGATTCGTAGTTACCTCCGAGGGTACTTGGGATCTTCCCGCGTCCTTCCCGTTTGAAATGGCGTTCCGCGTAACCTTCGAAAAGGCAGTTATGGAGTACACCAACCAGGGCTTCACCCTCTACACCGACGAAGCCGCTACTCCCATCAAGCTCAACAAGAGAGAGATCGCAGTTCAGGGCGGCGGTAACATCTCCGACCTCGGCGGCTACTTCAACGAGCTCGAGTACTTCGCAAATTGCCTCATCGCAGGCAAGAAGCCCGATAAGGCAACCCTTCCCGACGCTTGTGCGTCCGTTAAGTTCATCTTCGAGGAAATGGAAAAGGCAGGAAACGCTATTCTTTGATTTGGAAGATAATATAAAAAGCCCCCCGAACGGGGGCTTTTTACTTGTAGTAAGAGTAGAAAAAACTTTTAGAAATTACCTACGAAATCGGTGCGCTATCGTCATTTTCTTTTGCATCAAGAAATGCAAGATATTGCTTATATTTTTTGAGCATCATATTTTTAGCATACTGTTCCATATACTTGAAATCCGGTCTATTTTCAGAATCTACGGGAAGCATTATCTTCATTTGTCTGACACGCGAATCATTAATTTCACGGTTAAAATTAAAATTGCTTTTTTGCTTTTCTATCGCAACCGTAAGAAATAGGTATATCCATTTATTAAATCCGTCCGTTTTCAAATGCGTTACGTGATCACTGGCAACAAATTCAAACGGTTCGTAAAACGCAGAACCTACGCTTCCGCTATTTGCAAGACTTATGCAATCGTTGAAAACACGTGTTCCTTTTGATGCTTGTATAAAACCGTCAACACCGTTGTTTAATGCAGTAGAGGATACATAGGGGACATTTCCTGATATGTGATCTGCTTTCTTCAATCGCTTTCCGCGTTCAATTTTGGTGAATACGCTTGTTATATAAAACGGATGCCAATCAAGAGAGGCGAACGGTGATAATTGCACATGCTCACCGATTTCTTCAATGCGTTTTTCTGCGAACGAACGATATTTGACGTACATTGTCTTGCGAGATACAGTCACATAGTCAGTCATATATTGATAGTCGATACTACCGTTTTCTTCAACAGGCAACATGGTTTTTTCTCGTTTAACAACATTTAACTGCGCTTGACGACCATATGAATACTTTTCTCCGTTTCGCATAATCATGGCCGTTATAAAATGTGCATTTTGTGCATTGATTTTTTCATTGGAGATTACACTGACATCGTGTGAACAATAAAATGTTGCGGGCTGATAATAAGCACTCAATTTTATTTTTTCAATTGTGATACAATTGCCCTCAAATAAAGTCTTATTTCCGATAAAACGACTCAATCCGTTGTTACCTGCTTTGGCGGTTATGAAAGGAATATTACCATCAACAACCGTTTCTGTTGGCAAGTATATACCTTTTGTACAATTGAACTCTTTTTCAAGCGTGAAAACATCCCATTTTAATTCATTTATTTTCTTCACTATCATCACCTTCCTTGAACAAATATTCCCTATTCTGCATTATCATAGAGAATTCGAAGGTCAGATAATCTCCAATTGATTTTTCAAAATCATCATCTGTTGGAATTTCGTCATTGAAGTAGTAAAAAGAATGTAGCCATTCATCGTCAGACTTTACCGTCGATTCAACACAGAATTTTGACGGTGCTTCTGTACGTCCGTTCCAAACATCAAGCAAGTGCTGTCGTTTGTCTTTAGCTGAATTACCTTCTATAAGTCCAACATGTGCTCTAACCTCAAATCCATCCTCTCTAAAATCAATAAACTTACAAAGTTTTTCTTCTGGATGAGGTTCATGTGCTGTGAATACCGCAATAACAGGGTTAGTTCCTACTCCGTAAAACGTATCTGTATTACAGGTAATAACACCTTCCAACGTGTGATACTTCATAATGCTTTCTTTGAAAGCTTGTTCATCTTTTGTCTTTCCAGTCATGGAAGACTGCGGAACAATAACTGCGGCACGCGCGCCTTCTGCCAAAGAATCCAATAAATGCTCAACAAAGGACAACTCATATTGCGAAGGATCCGCCTTTGTGCCTTGCGAATACGGGGGATTCATCATGCCAACCGTTGCGCCTTTAAGCTGTATTTCCGCCGGGTTTTGACGCAAAAAGTCCTCGCATTTAATATTGCTATTCCCATCATCACGAAGAATCATATTAGTTGCCGCAATAGCAAACATATTACTTTGAAGTTCAAAACCGTGAAGCTGTTTTTTCTTGATATTTTTGCGTTTTGTTTGATCGGTTCCCGCTTTTTCAAGCATATGGTGCATCGCAGCAACGAGAAATCCCGCTGTACCGCAGCAAGGGTCAAGTACGATATCATTTGCCTGAACATTCAGAATATCGCAAAACAAATCGCAAATATGACGAGGAGTTAAGATAATTCCGAGAGTTTGTCCGTCGCCGCCGGAATAACTCATAAATTCACCGTAAAATCTACCGATAAAATCTTCGCTCGTGCTATGATATTTAATGCTATCAAAAATATTTTTCTTCAGAAATTCCGTGTAGAATTTCAGCGGTGTTTTTCCGAGACGAGCATCAACTTCGTTTAGACGGGCACTTGTTTTGATGATAGAAAACTCACTCATCAGCTTGTCGCGCTTTGCATCGGGTCCAACATTAGATGCCTTCAAACGCCTTTTTATTGCATCGTAAATAAGCGAACCATCCGTTGTATCTTCGTCACCAAGTAAATCATCAACCTTGAAAAACTTATCATCTAATGCCAATAAAATGCCAGATACTACTAATGGCTTGTCTTGGTCTTTCAACGAGCCATATGTGCGCAAGTACTCGTGAAGCTCCGCCGCGTCTTTCAAAATTTCTTCCGTGGTCTTTTCTACATCCGTTTTTTCGTTCAACACATATCGAGTATAATACTCCTCAATATTTTCTTCGGAAAAAGATGTAAAGGATTCAATGTCGGGAAGCTTTTTATATCCCTCACGATCATCAACGTAAAGGGGAGTAATTCTATGGTGCTTTTCGTTGCCTGAAACACCGATTGCGAATACCTTTCCGAAGGAACTGTTTTGAGCAATGTGTTTCGCGTAAAAATATGCTCCATTTACCGCAAAATCTTCAATGCTCTTTTGTTCGATCGAAATAATACCTTTATCCGTTAATTTCTCATGCTTGGACAAATCGGCTTTATCCTCAATAACTATCACAAAATCCTTAATAACCGCAACATATTCAGGATATCCGGCATTACCTGTGCCTTTTTTAGATGCGCTTTGCAATGCGTCGTTCAGTTCCTTAACGTCGCTACCTTGAGCATCATATTTTATTTTACAGTCGTCGAGCTGACGGGCAACCCATAAATCTGTTTTTACTTCTTTTTTAGCCATTGTTTTTCTCCTCCAAATCCCTCATGAGTATTTCGGTCAAATACTGATTAACGCTATATCCGCGCTCTTTTTTCTTTTTCTTCTGTACGACTTCCATCATTTGCTCATAGATATCGGGCGGCAGTCGTAAGGGAATAGACAGTTTTTGCTTTGTCGGAGTATCCGATATATTCACAATCCCACCTCCATTATGATATCATAATATCTTGATATAATGATATCATTTTAGTTTAAAAATGTCAACAAGAATTTCTCAGAATTGAGAAATTCGAGTCAATCAAAGGAGCGCATTTTCAGATACTTTTTCTTAGCGCGTGAGCAATACAAAAGCCAAAGTCGAAATTTGGTTATTATGTCAATTGAAGAGGAGATAGAAAAAGTGGTAAAATAGTATAGATATAATGAAATAAGTGCGCCCCAATGACGGCGCGGAGAGATAGATGAAGAACAAAGAATACGAGCCGATAAAGACAATTTATTATAAAGACGAAAGAAACGACGAATTTGCAGACGACAACATCGTAGCAAAGGAGATCGACGAAAATTACGTATACGTCGACAAGCGCCTTAGATGGCGGTTTTTGCGTTTCGTTTCCTACCGACTGATCGCGATGCCGATCGCTTACCTATACTGCAAGATCGCCCTGCACGGTAAATTCAAAAACCGCGCGGTGCTGAAAAAAGTCAAGAAGCAGGGCTGCTTCGTCTACGGAAATCACACTCAGCAGATAGGCGACCCCTTCATTCCGAATATCGCGCTCTGCCCGAAAAGCGTTTACGTTATAGTTCATCCGAACAACGTCTCTATGCCCGGCTTAGGCAGAGTTACCCCATACCTCGGCGCACTGCCGCTGCCGTCAAATCTGAAGGCGATGCGCAATTTCCGCGATGCCATTCACACGCGCATCAAGGACGGAAATTTCGTCGTTATCTACCCCGAGGCACATATCTGGCCCTTCTATACGGGAATTCGCGACTTTCCCGCGACCTCGATGAAATACCCCGTTGAGCTTGACGCGCCGAGCTTTGCGATGACAACGACCTACCGCAAGCGCCGCTTCGGAAGAAAGCCGCGCACCGTGACCTATCTCGACGGTCCGTTCTATCCCGATCAGAGCTTGCCGCCGAAATCAAGAGCGCAGGCACTGCGCGACCAAATATACGAAACGATGGTCAAGCGCAGTAAGGAAAGCGACTGCGTATATATTCGCTACGTAAAGAAAGAGGAAGAATAATGGATATTTTGTTTTCAGGTAACGACAAGGTGTTTGACGGTGTTCTGACCGCATCGCTCTCTATAGTGCGCCGTCTTGAGAGACAGCGTCCCTTGACTGTACATATTTTCACGATGGAGCTCACCCGCGTGTCACCGAATTATACGCCGATGACTCAGGATCACGCCGATCTGATCGAAGCGGCTCTCCGCCGTCACAATCCCGAATCGAATGTCATTCTCTACGACGTGACCGACAACTACGAAAAGCACCTGAAGGGCAACGTAAACGAGGGCTGCTACTGCTCTCCGTACACCCTTCTGCGCCTTCTTGCCGATCTTTATCCGATGCCTGATAAGCTTCTGTATCTTGATGCCGACGTTATGGCGTGCAAGGATATAGGACTGCTTTACGATAAGGACGTGTCGGATGTGGAATACGCCGCCGCGCGCGACCATTACGGACATTTTCTGATCAATCCCAATTATATCAACGCAGGCGTGTTGCTTTTCAACATGAAGCGTTGCCGTGAAACGGGCATATTCGAAAAGGCGCGCGAGCTGATCCGCACAAAGAAGCTTCCCTTTGCAGATCAGTCCGCACTTATCCGTTCAACGACGAGAAAGAAGATGCTTCCGCATATCTTCAACGACCAGAAGTTCTTATATAAGAAAACAGTCATTCGCCACTTCTCAAAGCGTCTTTTCTATCTTCCCTATCCGCATACCGAAAATATCAAGCAGTGGCAGGTCGATAAAGTGCATAAGAAGTTCGGCTATACCTGCTTCGACGATATACTTGAAGAATACCAGAAGATAAAGGAAGAAGCTGTTACCAAGGCGTAAATAATACCGCATAGGGAGGGCAAGCAAATGAAAAGATTGTTGGCTTGTGTCTTAATAGCAGTATTGTGTATATGCACTCTTTCCTCATGCAGAAGTTCTTATAAAGAAAATGAGTTTTTTTCAAATGAGCTTCTGAGCAAAAATAAGCTTACCGATATGCCCCTGCCGCCTAACGTAGATAACTCCGTAATTGAAAACGGAAACATATTGTATCTGCGGCTCGACCGTGCCGAATATGAGCAATACGTAAGCGACCTGGTAAAATATCTGCGCGAAAGAAACGACATTTATTACCTCGGGTATTCCGTCGGCTTTCATTATAACAACTTTTTCCGCGCATCCGTAATAGCTCCGATCAAGGACGGTTACGACGTTTCCCTCGACAAGCACGAGTTCATCTTCTCGACCGAGGATCGGCTCAAGGGCAGAACAGAAGACCTCTTAGCGTCACCCGTTGAGATCTCCGTTCTATATGAATACGGACAGCTTAAGTACAAGGGCTTTGAATATAATACGAGAATATGCATTTACAGCGGAATCCGGGCAAATGCAGAATACAACGTTTGTGCCGCCGAGCATACCTACGACGAAGGGATCGAGTATAAAATAGCAGGCAGTGACGAGACGATCACGGAATATACCTGCGTGCATTGCGGAAGCACAGATCTTTCCGATTTTATCGGCGATATGAATATCTATAATATCACGATCGAAGATACCGACGCGGATCATTATATCATTGACCGCCCCGAAGAGGGCGTTTCGGGCATAATATACCAAATAAAAACGCGAAAGCTCATTGATGCGGATCTGAAATTTACCGTAAACGGAACGGAGATCCGCCCTCGTGAAGCCGAGTACGACCGATGGGTGTATGAATTCGTTATGCCCTGTGAGGATATTGTTATTACAACTGAAATAAGCGGTGGATTATGATGAAAAAGATAATATCAATAGTTTTACTGCTCTCGCTCTGCTTGTCGTTCACGTCTTGCGGTAAGTCAGAACCGAAAAAAATATCCTGCGAGGATATTATAGAAGCATATGAGGACGCAGGATATGAAGTGGAATTTCATAATCATGATGATCCGATATATTACGATCTTAACCAATCCTGCCATATCAAGATAACAGACCCCGACGATCCCGAAGATAAATATCTCTACGTCACGAGATATTTTACCGATAAAGACGCCAAAGCGGCAAGCAAGGAAAATAAGTTCAACCCTGTCCTTTGGATGTTCTTCAGCATTTTCGGTGAGCACCGCTGGCTTAATACGGGATACTACGGTGATCTGACCTACGAGACCTTTGACACAAAAATGCTAAAGCCATTAAAGGAGCTTACCAAATAATGGAGGAAACGCCATGAAGAAATTATTTGCGATTTCAATTTGCATCATTATGTGCCTGTCGTTACTTGCCTCGTGCGGCAACAAGGGCAAATCAGAGTACGAAATATACGAGGAAAATCTGCCTGATATTTTATGCGACTTTGTTGATGCGGGATGGACGGTAAAAGAAGCATATTCCGATGAAGAAAATGCAGAGCGCTCTGAATATTGGGCTGAAAAATCAGGTATTGAAGATTTCAAGTGGGAAGCCGTATATCTGATCACAAAAGAAATTGACGGAAACGATTGGGTCGGCTTAATCGAGATCTTCGGTACCGCGGAACAGGCAGAATATTTCAACAGCGAAAGCGGACCTTCGTTATCTGTAATGTACGACACATTGACCTACGGCCGTATTCTTTTCTGCTGGGCAAAAGGTCTTAATGAGTTTTCGCATATTGCCATTCCCAAAGGGCTGGTTGAGCACGAGCACACCTTGGGCGAGTATCTGTATGATGATACACAGCATTGGCGCGACTTAACGTGCGGTCATACTACGTCAGTCCTAAAAAAATCCGATCATACAGACAAGGATTACAACGGTATTTGTGACGTGTGCGGTCATGAAGCGGAGCTGATCTACAGAACAAATTTCACAAACACGGCGTATCAAATCGTCGGCATCGGACCTGCATTCAGCGGCGGCGACATTACGATCCCGTCGGAGTATAAGGGACTTCCCGTTGAGGAAATCTGCGAAAATGCTTTTGTAAGTGATACCTGCAAGATCACTTCAGTTATGATCCCCGATACGATCAAAGCCATCGGACACAGTGCCTTCAAAAACCAAAACGAGCTTGAAAGCGTAACGATCGGAAACGGCGTTGAAATAATAGATAGCTGGACGTTTGCCGGTTGTTCCTCTCTTGAAAACGTCGTTTTGGGCAATAGTGTAACAGATATAGAGCATTGGGCGTTTGAGGGTTGCACTAAGCTAAAAACTCTTACCGTGCCCGCAACGATCAAATACATCGGAGATTGCTTTGACGATTCGGGACTTACCGATATTTATTTAGGCATTTCCGAGCCCGGCTTCTATTTCATAGACGGATGGGCGGAAGATCTCGAAAGCAAGGGCGTCAACGTCCATTGGGCTGAGCCGGAAAAATAAAACGCAATAATGTCGTCAGATACTATATGAGCATAGATCTCAAGCATCACTAAAAAAGCACTTCTTGCGAAGTGCTTTTTGTTGTTCCCTTTCGGATTTTGCCCTTCGGGCAATATTCCTTCGCGCGCCCCGGTGAGCAAGCTCCCCGATGGCTTCGCTTGGAATGCGAACCTATTTTCTCGGCTCCGCCTGCGAAAACTAGGTTCTTATTGGCTAGATGCCCCATCAGGCAAAACAAAAACCCCGACTTTCGTCGGGGCGTCTTGCCTGGTGGGCCTTTTCGGATTTTGCCCTTCGGACAATATTCCTCGCCTTGCCGCTCACGAGCAAGCTCGACGCGCTCTACGGCGGGAATGCGAACCTATTTTCTCGGCTCCGCCTGCGAAAACTAGGTTCTTATTGGCTAGATGACCCACCAGGCAAAACAAAAACCCCGACTTTCGTCGGGGCGTTTTGCCTGGTGGGCCTTTTCGGATTTTGCCCTTCGGACAATATTCCTCGCCTTGCCGCTTACGAGCAAGCTCGACGCGCTCTACGGCGGGAATGCGAACCTATTTTCTCGGCTCCGCCTGCGAAAACTAGGTTCTTATTGGCTAGATGCCCCATCAGGCAAAACAAAAACCCCGACTTTCGTCGGGGCGTTTTGCCTGGTGGGCCATCTAGGACTCGAACCTAGGACCGACCGGTTATGAGCCGGTAGCTCTAACCAACTGAGCTAATGGCCCGAATTTTTACCGTTGTCGGGACAACGGGATTATTATACCACCTTAAATCCCACTTGTCAATACCAAATGTCCAAAAAAGTCTCGACTTTTTTAAGAAAATTTACAAAAACACTTGACTTACTCAAAAACCTGTGCTATAATACACGATGTTGCATCTGGGTGTGGCGCAGTTGGTAGCGCGCTACCTTGGGGTGGTAGAGGCCGCAAGTTCAAGTCTTGTCACTCAGACCATATCGAGTGTTCATAACAGATTTCAGTTATGGACACTCGATATTTTTATGTCTGCATTTATATTTCGTTGTTTAGAGTAGCGTTTTGCTACTCTTTTTCTTTTAGATTGCGTTAGGTAGGTATTCGATTGCCACGCCTTGACGGGAGTCGAGGATAAAGTGCGGTCGCTGAATGACGCCGGGAATGTCGAGCCTGCCGACGAAGCGGTAATGGATGATGACGCGCTGCGTTCTGTCCTTGCCCTTTCCCTCAACGGGAAACACCTCGATCTTCTCGATAAGCTCTCGCAGAAGTATCGGCGTTAAGGTCTGCATCTCCATAAACTTGCGGATGGCGCGCAGGAAGTCATCCTTTGCCGTCTGCATTTGGTCGATCTTATCAAGCTTCTCTTGAAGCTCAAACATCTGTCGCTTTAGTTCCTCTTGCTCGGCTTCGTACTTGTTGGAAAGCTGCATAAACCACTCGTCCGTGACCTTGCCCTCTACGTTGTCCTCGTAGAGCTTTCCAAAGAGTCCGAGAAGCTTTTTGCTTCGCGCTCTCGCCGTTGAGAGTGCCCCTTCCGCAGTCGTTCTCTCGCGTATCATATCCTTGTTGGTTTTCTGCTCCAAAAGCTCTGCAAAGTCATCCTCCGCGCTTTCAAGGAAGTCCGCAAGCATACGAAGCTCCATCAACACGATCTGCTCCAAGGCGTCCTCACGGATATAGTGGGTATTTTCGCAAGTGCCGCGCATTCCTTTGTAGTTCGAGCAACTAAAGAAACGGATGCTTGGGTTCTTCTGATTGAAGTTGAACCACAGCTTATGTCCGCAATCTCCGCAATAAAGAAAGCTTGTAAAGATGCTTTGCTTTAGTTTGTCGTCCTTCGGCTTTCTCCGCTTGGTCTTTGCCACGAGCTTTTGAACCTGCTCCCAAGTATCACGGTCAATGATCGGCTCGTGAACGTCCTTAAAGATCGCCCAATTCTCCTTTGGGTTCTCAATGCGCGTTTTGTTGCGGAAGGACTTTGAGGTGCTCTTGAAGTTGATAATGTCACCGCAGTATTCCTGTTGAGCAAGCATCTTGGCAATGGTGGTCTTGCACCACTTGTACGGATTGGCTTGCGTTTTCTTTCCACCTCGTGGAAGTCCCTTGCTTTGCCAATATGCCATCGGCACTAACACCTTGTCCTCTTGCAGCGTTCTCGCTATCGTTTCGTTACCCTTGCCCTCGATGCACAAGCGGTACACCCGTCTGACTACCTCTGCCGCCTCGGCATCAATGATCCATCTCTTGTTGTTTTCGGGAGATTTCATATAGCCATACGGCGGCGGTGCTAACGGCTCGCCTGCATTACCGCGAAGTCGGTGTGAGGAACGAACCTTTCTTGAAATATCCCTTGCCATCATCTCGTTCATTACGTTACGGAAGGGCGCTAACTCGTCCTCTCCGTTCTCACTGTCGATACAATCGTTGATAGCTATGAAGCGGATATTGTGCTCGGGGAAATAATAGTCCGTGTACTGACCAACCTCAAGGTAGTTTCTGCCCAAGCGCGACGAGTCCTTGACGATGACGGTTGAGATATATCCCATATCCATATCGGCAAGCATACGTTGGAAGTCGGGGCGGTTGAAATTCGTGCCCGTGTAGCCGTCGTCAACATAGAACTTGGTATTAGAAAATCCGTGCTCCTTTGCGTACTTCGCGAGGAGCTTTTTTTGATTGGCAATCGAGTTACTATCCCCCTCCGTACCGTCGTCACGGGAGAGTCGGCAATTGAGGGCTGTAATACCTATATTTTCAGTTTGCTTCGCTGTCGTTTTTCTCTCCATTCTGCTCCTTTCTATCCGAGGATTTCTCTGTCGGATCGGCAGCCGAAACATATTCCGCCTTTATTGTATCACCGTCCACATCATCCGTCAAATGTGTG
>JAFUNJ010000022.1 GCA_017482355.1 Clostridia bacterium | reverse complement strand
TTCTCTCTGTCGCAAAGTTTTTATCATTCTATTTTACCGTTGAGAATACAACGCTTTTCACCGTATCTCTTTAATTATTTAATTATCTTTCTCTTCTCGGACGGAAGGGGCGGCGGGGACGCTCAACGGGAGCTTCCTCCTCCATTCCCTCGGGGCGGGGAAGAGTATCCTTATGCGAAAGGTTCATTCTGCCCTTTTCGTCGATTCCGAGGAACTTAACTGCGAGCTTGTCACCGACGTTGCAGACATCCTCGACCTTCTCAACTCTCGTATGAGCGAGCTTCGAGATATGAACGAGACCTTCCTTACCGGGGGCGAATTCAACGAACGCGCCGATCGGGATCACGCGGGTAACGGTACCCTCGTAAACTGCGCCGACCTCGGGCTCGAATACGATATTCTTAATAGCTGCTTCAGCTGCAAGTCCGCCGTCGCGGTTGACTGCTGCGATGAAGATCGAGCCGTCGTCCTCGATGGTGATCTCGGTGCCGGTCTCTGCCTGGATCTTCTGAATTACCTTACCCTTAGGTCCGATAACGTCGCCGATCTTCTCGGGGTTGATCTTCATGGAGATCATCTTGGGCGCCCACTTGCAAACCTCGGGACGGGGCTCAGCGATCGCCTTGAGAAGTACTTCGTCGATGATATAGTCACGGCCCTTGTGAGTAGTTTCAAGAGCTTCTCTGATGATCTCGGGGGTAAGACCGTCGATCTTAAGGTCCATTTGGATAGAGGTGATACCCTTATGAGTGCCTGCTACCTTGAAGTCCATATCGCCGTAGAAGTCTTCAAGACCCTGGATGTCGATCATGGTCGTCCAGCTTCCGTCCTCTTCGGTGATAAGACCGCAGGAGATACCTGCAACAGGTGCCTTTATCGGAACGCCTGCTGCCATAAGCGCGAGGGTAGAACCGCAAACGGATGCCTGAGAGGTAGAGCCGTTAGAGGAAAGGACCTCGGATACGCAACGGATAGCGTAGGGGAACTCTTCGACGGAGGGAAGAACGGGAACGAGCGAACGCTCAGCGAGCGCACCGTGACCGATCTCACGGCGTCCGGGAGAACGGACTGCCTTTGCTTCACCGGTAGAGTAACCGGGCATATTGTAGTGGTGCATATATCTCTTCGACTCTTCTTCGTCGATGCCGTCGAGCATCTGAGCGTCGCCGAGAGTACCGAGGGTAGCGATGGTAAGAACCTGCGTCTGTCCTCTTGTGAACATACCCGAACCGTGAGTACGGGGGAGAAGGTCTACCTGTGCGTTAAGAGGACGGATCTCGTCCATTCTTCTGCCGTCAACGCGCTTCTTGTCGTTGATGAGCCAACGGCGAACGATCTTCTTCTGGATCTTGTAGATAAGCTCCTCGTAGCGTGCCTCGATGTCGGGATACTCTTCAAGGAACTTCTCGATGATAGCGTCTCGGATGGGGTTCATACGAGCGTCGCGGACGTTCTTGTCGTCGGTATCGAGGGCGAACATAACGTCCTTCTCGCAGAATGCGAATACCTTATCGAACATCTCGTGGTCGAACTCGCAAGAGGGATAGTCAAACTTGGGCTTGCCGATCTCGCTGACAATTCCGTTGATGAAGCTTACGAGCTTCTTGATCTCCTCGTGAGCGAGCATGATCGCATTGAACATATCGTCATCCGATACTTCCTTTGCGCCTGCCTCGATCATAACGACCTTCTGCGCAGATCCTGCGACGGTAAGCTCGAGAACGCTCTTTTCTCTCTGAGCGAGAGTGGGGTTAATAACGAACTCGCCGTCAACCATGCCTACAAACACACCTGCGATAGGCCCGTTCCACGGAATATCGGAGATGGAGAGGGCGATGGAAGCACCGATCATAGCGGTGATCTCGGGGGAGCAGTCGTTATCAACGGACATAACGGTAAGGGTAAGAGCTACGTCGTTACGAAGGTCCTTCGGGAAGAGAGGACGAACGGGACGGTCGATAACGCGGGAAGTGAGAATTGCCTTCTCGGAGGGCTTGCCCTCACGGCGGAAGTAACCGCCGGGAATTCGACCGACGGAGTACTGTCTTTCCTCGAAGTCGACGGAAAGGGGCAAAAAGTCTATACCGTCACGGGGCTTTGCTGATGCGGTCGCGTTACAGAGAACGGCGGTGTCGCCGTATCTTACGAGGCAGGAGCCGTTTGCAAGTCCTGCCATCTTGCCGGTCTCGATAACGAGAGGTCTTCCGGCGAGCTCATACTCATAGGTCTTGAAATTTTCGAACATTTTTCTTTTTTCCTCCAACTTATACATCTGTCCGGCACTCGTCTCACGGAGCCGGATCTATATAAACTCGTCTGTCGAGCTTATTACAAAATTATGGGGAACCGAAAAAACTTCGGTTCCCCACTTGTCCCTTATATTCGTGGGGTGCAGTTGAATACTAAACCCCGTCGGGCTTACTTTCTCAGACCGAGCTTTTCAACGATCGCACGGTAACGAGCGATATCGTTTTCCATAAGGTAGCCGAGAAGGTTTCTTCTGTGACCGACCATCTTGAGAAGACCGCGACGGCTGTGGTGGTCCTTCTTGTTGGTCTTAAGGTGCTCGGTAAGAGTGTTGATTCTGTAGGTAAGAATCGCGATCTGTACCTCGGGCGAACCGGTGTCACCTTCGTGAGTTGCGTACTTTTCGATAATTTCCTTTTTGATTTCGGGAGTGATCATTTTTTCACCTCATATAAAATAATATTTTTTTTGCGGTTATCCCAGCAATCGGCGGGTGAAAATCGACTTGTTTATTCAAGTCCTTTCCCCGAAAGCCGAGGTACCGACAATACCTTGACATTATAACACTTAAAATAGCTTTTGTAAACAGTTATTTCATTGTTTACATAAATTTAACAATTAGTTTCTGGCGTTAAGATATTTTTGCAGATCGTTTTTCGACCTGTTAATATAATAGGAAAGAGAGTTTTTATTCGCAACGGCGTTATGGAAGGTCACGTACGTGCCGTTGCGGAGCTGAGAATAATAGCTTCCGAACATCGTCGCGTGGTCGTATATCGGATTTTCGATCAGCAATTCAAGCATATCGAAGGTATAGTAGCTTGACGCGTAATGCTGCATTGCGTACTTGATATACTCGATCTGAATATGCTTATATGACGCCGCGCCGAGCGCCTGCAGGATATAGCCGTTTTGCTCTATGCTTTTACTTGATTTGAGCATAACGAGGATCGGTGCGCTTCCTGTTGCCGCCGCGTTATAGGGGCCGCCCTCACTCAGAAGCGGTATCGGTAAAATCTCCCATTCAAAGCCGCAGTTTGCGATCTTTTCCATATCGGATACCGTCCCGATAGAATAGAGGGACTTTCCTTTTATAAATATATCAAGGTCGGTAAGCGTCGTTTTTACCGTCTTTTCGCTTCCGTTGTCGTCTGTGACTGTTTCGGTTACCGTCATTTTGCTTGTGCGGTAGGCAAGCAGCTTTTTCAGGTTCGTTATAACGGTTTTCGAAACATCGGTATTGAAGCTTGACACAAGGTCGCCGTTTGAGTTACGAGACAGAAACGTCTGTCCTGCGGTGAGCAGTGCTGTGCGCGATAACGTCTGGTTATCGTAGCTTGCGGTCAATATTGCGCTGTCGGTATCTGCGGACGAAATTTGCGCAAAGAGCTTGTCCCAGGTGAAATTATGCTCATAAACCGACGTGTAGTCGATATTTACACCGATCTCATTTCCTAAGGTCTTATTGAAAAAGAGACATCCGTAGCTTTCGGGCGCTTCGGTCATCGAGCCGACGACTCCGTATATTACATCGTTCAGCGTGAGCTGATCAATTGCGGCTTCGTTGAAATACGGCGCCGAGAAATCGTAATAGGTCAGTACCTTATAGTTCTGAATGTGTCCGCTTGCATAGTACGATCCGATGTCACTGCCCTTTACCGACGCAAAGTCTGCGTAAAACGATCCGGTCAAATAAGAGTTCTTGATCCTCTCGCGAAGCGCGGTCGCAGTTGTTTTATTACTTGATACGACGGTATTGTATTTATCTGCGATGAGCGAATTTCGCTTCAGCACTGCAGAAACGTACGGCCCTTCAACGTCGTCCCATATAGAGGAATTCGATTCGTCCGACGCGATAACGACCGTGTGACCGTCAAGATCAACGCTCGGCAGGTCGTTCAGTAGCTCCTTTGCCTCGTTCTCGTAATTCGGTATTGGCTTGGTATCGTAGTCGTTCGGCTTATATACTTCTTCTGCCGTCGTGTCCGATACCGTTCCCCCTTTCCCGTCGTTTACGACGATCAGTCCGCAGGAGGTAAGGAGTGACATGACAAGAAGAAGCGAAAGTAATTTTATTGCTTTCATTGGTTCTCCTTGAAAATGTTGTGGAGTGTCCTTTGGCTCCCTTGTGCAAAGGGAGCTGTCGAGCGCAGCGAGACTGAGGGATTGTTACAAAGCGGAACTTCTTTATGTTACAATCCCTCCGGCATTTGCTTTGCAAATGCCACCTCCCTTTACAAAAGGGAGGCAATAATTATTACCCTATCTTATACGTTGTTCCGTTCGGGGTGTCGATGAGGGTTATACCCTTTGCGGCGAGCTCGTTACGGATACGGTCTGCCTCGGCAAAGTTCTTTGCCTTCTTTGCTTCGGCACGGAGTGCGATCTGCGCGAGGATCTCGGGATCGCCCGCCTCGGTTTCTTCCTTCTTTTCTTCTACTGCAAAAGGAGTGAGAAGGTCGAGCGCGAGAACCTTATCGTAATCGGCAATTATTGCGCGCTTGGTCGCGCCGCTGACGTTAAGCTTAAGAACGTCGTAAACTGCTGTGATAGCAAGCGAGGTGTTTACATCGTTGCCGACTGCGTCGGAGAACGCCACCTTTGCCTTTGCGACTGCTTCTGCGTCGATCTCACCCTCGTCCTTGACGGAAGCGCAACGGTTACGGAGCTTCTTATATGCGGTCGATGCGTTATCGAGCGCCTCGTAAGAGAATACGAGCGGCTTTCTGTAATGCGAAAGCAGGCAGAAGAAGCGGTACGCGAGGGGATCGTAGCCCTTGCTCTTGAGCAGATCGAGAATGAGGAATTCGCCCTTGCTCTTGCTCATTTTACCGCTTGCGGTGTTGAGGTGTAGAACGTGGAACCAGAAGTTACACCACTTATGACCGAGGAACGCCTCGGACTGTGCTATTTCATTGGTATGGTGAGGGAAT
>JAFUNJ010000021.1 GCA_017482355.1 Clostridia bacterium | reverse complement strand
AGCTCGCCCGTATTGAAAACCGCACCGCCGTTTGGCGCATTACACTTTGAAATTACAACACCGCCAAACGTCGCCTTGCCCTCGTTATATACTGCGCCGCCGTGATTTGCAGAGCATCCTTCGATATTACCTGATGCGAGTATCAACGTTCCGACGTTATATATCGCGCCGCCCGATGAAGATGCGAGGCAGTCTTCAAACACACCGCCGTTCATTGTAAAATCGCCCTCGTTATATACCGCTCCGCCTGACACGGAGGTTTTTGCGTTTTTGATAACAACGCAATTATGCATTTCAAGCTTTGCGCCCTGCTCAATTCTGAAAACCGAGCCCTCGCAAACATCATTGCCGCCGTTAAAAACAAGGTCGATCCTGTCGGTTTCGGTCGTTTGTTTGCCGAGCGTGAGAGAGGTTCCCTCGCCGCTCAAAACAAACATATCTCCGTCAAAGCTTCTCTTAATGCTGACTCCCTCGCCTACGATAACGTAGGTTCCCGATGTTATATTTATGCTCTTAGACAGAACAACATCATTGTTTAGAGTAATAACGCCGTTCTGATACTTAACGCCTGTCGATCCGAGCGCTTGAACGAGCTCCTCCGATGTAGTTACGGTTACAACGGGAACATTTTCATTTTGCTCCGAGGTTGGCTCAAGCGCAAAAGCAGACGTCGGATTAAGCAATATAATTAATAACGATACAAATAATACCGAAAAAAACTTTTTGATCATAAAAACCTCCGTTAAAAACGTGACTATATTATACCATTAATTCCCCAAGTTGTCAAAGGAAATGCTGTTTTTTACATAAATTAATGATAGTAATTTTATTAAATTAACAATTCATTAACCATTTGTGCTCAAAAGCGTGTATAATTATAATGGGTAATGATGGTAAATCTATCATTACAAGTTTTTTGCAAACATTGAAATTAATTATTCTACACCATAAAGGAGACAACTACAATGACAAAAAATGTCCACGTATTAAGTTGGATCGACGAAATGGCGGCTATGACTCAGCCCGACAATATCGTTTGGATCGACGGTACAGAGGAACAGGCAGAAGCACTCCGCGCTGAGGCATGCTCGACCGGTGAGCTCACCAAGCTCAACCCCGAGCTCCTTCCCAACTGCTATCTCCACCGCACCGCAATAAACGACGTTGCGCGTGTTGAGGGACGCACCTACATCTGCACCCCTACAAAGGAAGAGGCAGGCAATATCAACAACTGGATGGAGCCCTCCGAGATGTACGCAAAGCTCAAGAAGCTTTACACCGGCTCTATGAAGGGTCGTACCATGTACGTTATTCCCTACTCTATGGGCGTTGTCGGATCCGATTTTGCGAAATACGGCATCGAGCTTACCGACTCTATCTACGTTGTTCTCAATATGCTTATTATGACCCGCGTTGGCGTTAACGTTCTCGAGGCACTCGGTGACAGCGCCGATTACATCAAGGGTCTTCATGCAAGAGCTGATATCGACGAGGAAAACCGTTACATCACTCACTTCCCCCAGGACAACACCATCATGTCCGTTAACTCCGGCTACGGCGGAAACGTTCTTCTCGGAAAGAAATGCTTCGCACTCCGTATCGCTTCCTACCTCGGACGCAAAGAGGGCTGGATGGCTGAGCATATGCTCATCCTCGGCGTTGAGTATCCTAACGGCGACATCAAATACGTGACGGCTGCTTTCCCCTCTGCTTGCGGTAAGACCAACCTCGCAATGCTCATTCCCCCTAAGATGCTCGCAGATAAGGGCTACAAGGTATGGTGCGTAGGCGACGATATCGCTTGGCTCCGTGTCAATAAGGAAGACGGCAAGCTTTACGCTGTTAACCCCGAGAACGGCTTCTTCGGCGTTGCTCCCGGTACTAACGAAAAGTCTAACCCCAATGCGCTTCACACCTGTATGCGCGACACCATCTTCACGAACGTTGTTCATAACACTGAGAACAATACCGTTTGGTGGGAAGGTCTTGACAACAATCCTCCCAAGCCCGGCAACGCTATCGACTGGAAGGGCAATCCTTGGGACTGCACCAAGTACGACAAGAAGGATAAGTCGACCTGCGGCGCTCATCCCAACTCCCGCTTCACCGCGCTTGCACAGAACTGCCCCTGCATTTCGAGCGAGTTCAATTCCCTTAAGGGTGTTCCCGTTTCTGCAATCGTATTCGGCGGCAGACGAGCAAAGACCGCTCCCCTCGTATATCAGTCCTTTAACTGGCAGCACGGCTCCTTCGTCGGCTCCATCATGGCTTCCGAGACCACGGCTGCTGCTTCCGGCGCTGTAGGCGTAGTTCGCCGCGACCCGATGGCAATGCGTCCCTTCGTTGGATACAACATGGGCGACTACTTCCAGCACTGGCTTGATATGGGCAAGAACATCCCGAATCCCCCTGCGATCTTCCACGTTAACTGGTTCCGCACCGACGACGAGGGTCACTTCATTTGGCCCGGATTCGGTGACAACCTCCGCGTTCTTCTCTGGATCCTCGACCGTTGCGAAGGCAAGGTTGACGCTATCGAGACCGCTATCGGTTACGTTCCGAATGCTGAAGACATCAACATTGAAGGTCTCAGCGACGTTACGCTTGACACCATCAAGGAGCTTCTCTCCGTTGATACCGCTTCCTGGAAGGAAGACGTTGAGAACATCAAGGAGTTCTACTCTCTCATCGGCGACCACGTTCCCGCTACTATGTACGAGGAACTTGCAGCGCTCGAAAAGAGACTCGGCTAATATTAAAAAGTCGGACCGCATCGAAAGATGCGGTCCTTATTTTTTGCAAAACAAAAACCGAGCTGAGTGCTCGGTTTAATCTTTTACGATCGTTACGCCCGACTGAAACTGCGAAACGTTCTCGCCATAATCGAAGGTCGATTCCGTTGCGTAAAGCTTTTTGATCACCTTATTATAATTGTGCAATGCCAAATATGAAAAAACGAAGAGAAGAGCGATCGAGATCACGATCACAATAATCGCCCAGATCCTAAACGATTTTTTCGATTTGCTTTTTTTATTCTCTTTGTGGTCATAAGAAAGACGGTAAGTCGAGCCGCCATAGGACGAATCGAGCGAAACGCTTTCGGGATTTTGATTTTCAGAAGTCACAAAGATTCCCCTAAAAGTTTATTTTCTACTCATATAATATCAGTAAATTTTAAACTTTTCGTGTCCTCTTTGTTGATTTTTTTGCCTGTCCTTGTAAATAAACAAATAATTCGGTCGTATTTTTAAATCTCCGAAAGGATGCCTGCAGTTTTCAGCGTCTCAAAGTTATCCTGGCGGAGTACCTCGTATGCCGCTATCGCAACGCAGTTTCCGAGGTTAAGCGAGCGAAGCGACGCTCTCATCGGAATACGCACCGTATCATCGGGGCGTGTTCTTAAATAATCCTCGGGAAGTCCGCAGGATTCCTTTCCGAAAACGAGATACGGCTCCTCGGGATATGTTATATCGGTATAACAGTTCTTCCCTTTTTGGGAATAGAAAAACAGGTTATCGTTTTCGTGCTTGACCAGAAATTCATCAAAGGAATCATAGTAAGTAATATCGAGCTTGTCCCAGTAATCAAGACCTGCTCTTTTCAGCTTAGCACTCGTTATCTCAAATCCAAAAGGACGGACAAGATGAAGCGACGCTCCCGTAACGGCGCAGGTTCGGGCAATATTTCCCGTATTCTGCGGAATTTCCGGCTCTATAAGACAAATGTGTAATTTCATTTCGTTTTTTCTCCAAATTTGATAGCTTGATTATACTATATTTTAACTTATATTTCAAGTATTTATAAATATTTACAATTACCCCTTTTAATATTGGAAAAAATATGATACAATTATTATAATTATATTTGAATTTCCTCTCGAAAGGACATAAATATGGGACTTTTTAATTCTATCTTCGGATCCTACTCTCAAAGACAGATAAAGAAGATAACTCCGACCGTTAACAAGATCGAAGCACTTGCCGATAAATATAAGGCAATGACAGACGCAGAGCTTCGCTCTATGACCGACGTTCTCAAGGGTCGGCTCAATGACGGCGAGACTCTTGACGATATTCTCCCCGACGCATTTGCGGTCATTCGCGAGGCGGACGACCGAGTTCTCGGCAAGCGTCCCTTCCGCGTTCAGCTCATGGGCGGTATAATTCTCCATCAGGGCAGAATCGCCGAAATGAAAACGGGCGAAGGTAAGACCCTTGTCGCTACCCTTCCTGCTTATCTTAATGCGCTTACGGGTAACGGCGTTCATATAGTAACGGTAAACGAATACCTTGCGGCTCTCGGCGCCGAAGAAATGGGACGTGTTTACGAATTTCTCGGACTTACTACCGGTCTTATCATCCGCGATCAGACAAAGGAAGAGAAAAAGGCAGCTTACGACGCCGACATAACCTACGGAACAAACAACGAGTTCGGCTTCGACTATCTGCGTGACAACATGGTCATCTACCGTGACCGTCTTTGCCAGCGCGGACACGCGTTTGCTATCGTCGACGAGGTCGACTCGATACTTATTGATGAAGCGAGAACTCCTCTTATCATTTCGGGCGAGGGCGATAAGTCTACCGATCTTTACGACCGCGCAGACGCTTTCGTTCGTACCCTTAAGCAATACCGCATCAAGGAAATGGACGATAAGGTCTCGACTGACACCATTAACGCCGACTACATCGTCGACGAAAAGGCAAGGACCGCTACTCTTACCGAAAGCGGTGTTCTCAAGGCAGAAAAGTTCTTTAACGTCGAAAATCTTTCCGACTCGGAAAACACGACTCTTTCTCACCACATCAACCAGGCGATCAAGGCGCACGGAACGATGGTCCGCGACGTTGACTACGTAAACAAGGACGGACAGATAATCATCGTCGACAGCTTCACGGGCCGTCTTATGCCCGGACGCCGTTATTCCGACGGTCTACATCAGGCGATAGAGGCAAAGGAAAAGGTAAAGATCGAAAAGGAAAACAAGACCTTGGCGACCATCACCTTTCAGAACTACTTCCGTATGTACAAGAAGCTCTCGGGTATGACAGGTACCGCGCTTACAGAGGATGCAGAATTCCGAGAGATATACTATCTTGACGTTGTCGAGGTTCCAACCAACAAGCCGATGATAAGAAGGGACCATCCCGACGTCGTTTATAAGAACGTGCGCGGAAAGTACCGCGCTATCGTCGATCAGGTAATTGAATGTCACGAAAAGGGACA
>JAFUNJ010000020.1 GCA_017482355.1 Clostridia bacterium | reverse complement strand
TCAAAAATAGTATAGCATTTTGTTCAAGTATGTGCTATAATAAATTCGCACAAGATTATCAATTATTTGTCATAGGAATCAATTATGGATCACAAAGATATACGCAGCGAACAAAATCCGCAGGCGATGCACGACGGAATTCATTTTTTTACCGATTCTCTCGAACACAAGCAACCTGCGTCCCCACATATTCACCAGCTCGTTGAGCTTCTTTACATCACCTCCGGAAGCGCTCTCATCGTAAGTGACGACACGCAGTGTACCGTCTCGTCGGGCAATATGGTGCTCTTTAGAGCGAACGCTGTTCACAGCATCTATCCGATCGACGACAGGTGCGAGTTCTCGGTATTATTTATGTCTATACCGCATGTAATTTCTTACGCCTACAAAGAGGACGGCATGAGATATTCTATGCTGCTCTCGCGCTTTCACGCAACAAACAAAACGGTCTGGAGGAAAGAAGAGTGCCTCTCTCTTGGAATCAGCGAGCGCTTTAAAGAGCTAAAAAAACTTTCGTCCGCCTCCTTCCTCGGTAAGGACATTCTGATGAAGGCAAATGCGGCAATCATTATTTCGGCGGTTCTTAAGGACCTTTCCGAGCAGGAAAACGCCGATGAAGTGTTTGCTGACAGCTCCGAGAGTCTCTCCAAGAAAATGGACGACGCGATACTTTACATAAACGAGCATTACAGCGAAGATCTCACCGTTGCGTCTATGTCAGAGCGCCTGTTTATGTCGTACTCTTACTTTTCAAGAAACTTTAAGCGAGTGACAGGCCGTTGCTTCAAGGACTTCCTTAACGTAACTCGTATAAACAATGCTGAGATGAAGCTTCGTTCGACATCAAAGTCTGTAACACAGATCGCAATGGAATGCGGATATAACAATATAGCGTATTTTTCGGCAATGTATAAAAAGCTTAAGGGTATTTCTCCAACCTCTGCGCGTGATACAGAAATTACAAATTAAACAAATTAAAGCCGCTTTTACGCGGCTTTTTTCATTTCTTTCCTCTTGAAATATATCTTGTAATGTGATATACTGACATGAATGTATATTTTCATTACATAAGGAGTTATGAAAAATGTCGGTTAAACTTAATAAGATCACTGCGTTTATTGTTGCAATGCTGACGCTCCTGACCTCCATCACGCTTATTCTTCCCTTTCAGTATAATGCGGAGGCGGCAGAAACCGTTACAGCAATTAACAACGAAAATGAATTCCGCGCAGCGCTCGAGGGCAATGAGGGTAGCTATTCCCTCTCGTCCGATATAGCAATATCCGTAACGGATTATGAGGAATACCGTTATACCGTAAAGAATACCGTCTCAATTGATCTGAACGGTCACTCGGTAACTGTAAAAAATACAGCTAACCTCGCCGATAACACAGATGATTCTACACTTATAAAGGTAGAAAACGGAGGAAAGCTCACGATAAGCGATTCCTCTCAGAATGAGACAGGTAAGCTTTCATACATCGGCGGTATACATAACTACTCCGAGGAAGAAAGCTATAAGGATTTCACGGTCGTCACCGGAAGACACCTTATCTATCTGTGCGAGGGTGCTGCTCTCACCGTCAACGGCGGTAGCTTTATTGCCGGAAACACCGAAAAGGAATGGCTCCACAGAGCTGCCGGAGTTATTGATAAAAAGTTTGAGTACTATACCGGATTCGCAGAAAATACCGTATGCGGTACAGTTATAACCGCGGCTTATAAGTCAACGCTTACAATAAACGGCGGTAGCTTCGAGGCAAACGGCAGAAAGCGTCAGAACATTCTTCCAAACCTGAAGGGTTGGAATGAGGAAAGACCTGCGTCTGTATGTATCAGAGCCGAATCAAAGGCGAACGTCATCGTTAACGACGGAACCTTCATCGGCGCACACGGTGCTGACGTATTTGCTCTTGACGCAACCTCTAAGAGTACCATTAAGGCAGGCAGATTCGAAACCACGCCATCGGTTAACGAGCGCGTTGCCGATTATATGGATTTCGCAGCCGTAAACGTCGAAAAATACTACGGCAAGCTCAATCTTCCGACGGTATTTATTCCCGGCAATTCGAGAAAATCACTCTATCAGAACGGTGCTTCGCTTGAAAAGACCGCAGACGCTGCCGACGGCGCTCCCGTTTATCTTATTCCGAACACCGCAGATTTCGCAAGCGTAACCTCTTCTCTTACCTCGGGAAGCTACACTCCCGGCGCAAAGGGTACTCTTTCATCCGGCTATACTCCTTATTTCACTTCGGGCAGCACGATCGAGTATTCTTGGTACGCGATCTCGATCGACGGAAGCGTAACTCCTATTTCGAATTCAAACAGCTCCACTCTTAATCTCGCAAAGCTTTCAAGCAACGGAGTTTCCCTTTCCGTAGGCAGCAGATACTCTTTTGCCTGCGTTATCACTGAGACTTACCGCAACTATAAGCTGACGACGATCTCAAGAACCCTGAATCTTGACACAACAAACAAAAACATTCTCGCAGCAGTTTCTCTTACCCCATCGAAAATTGACGACGACAACCATTATTACAACGGAACTGCTCCGACGTTTAAGGTTCCGTCGAATGCAAATTATCAGATAGACAGCGTCAAGTGGTACGAGAGAAATTCGACTACCGAAATGGATTCTCCTGTCACTTTTAAGGAAAACACAAGCTATTTCGTTGTGTTCCGACTCACCTCAAAGGGCAACTACATTTTTACCGGCGATACAAGGATCTCCTTCCTCCCCGGTGCATCGTACTCCTCGATTGCTCCCTCCGTTGACGGAAAGAGCGCTACGGTGTCTGCATGGATCTCCACAGCGTGCTCTCACAGTTCCTCGGAATACGTAACTAATCAGTATACTCACGACAAGGTTTGTACCGTTTGCGGTCATATCATATCGAGCGCAAAGCACACCTATTCTGATTGGACGGAGGACGGAACGGCTGGCGTAACGGTTCCTATGTCAAGAAAATGCACCGTTTGCTCCCATAAAGAGACCTCGGCAGTGTTTGCTCCCGTTGATAACGAGAAGACTCCTATTTACGAGGTCAAGGTAGATTTTGGCACTCCCACCGACGCATCAGCACCTGCTAAGCCCACGATCGCTTCAACTCCCGATAGCTCTAAGATAGTTATAGACAGCTATACCTGGAAGACAAATACAGGTGAGGATTTCAGTAAATTTGCGCTTGGCAACAGCTACGTTCTTACTGTAGTATATAAGCTAAATGATCCCGAAAATAACGTGTTCTCGGATTCGGCTATCACTTCATCAGTTCACCATTCCGTTTCAGCCGCAACCTTGAACGAAGACAAAACGGAGCTGACTGTCAAGTATTCCGTATCCACAACCGTTTCAGGCGATCGTCAGATATATCTCTCCGCCTTCAAGGTCGGTCAGCAGATCTCTGCGGCAAATATCAGCATTTACGGTAATGCAACAGTTCACTGGTACAAGGACGGAAAAAAGATCGGTTACTGCGATTTCGCCAATGACAAAGAAACCGATCACGACTTCGATCCAAACGACGGTATCGACTTCCTTACACACGTTATTGAAGCAGGAAGCGTATATCACGTTCGCGTCAATTGGGAAACCAACCCCGGTAACCAGATAGACAAATCAAAGGTAAGCTTCACAAATACAGTTCCTCATTCCTATTCAATAGTCGGCGGTGAATTCGGATTTGCTACTGCATGCTTTATTCCCCAAAACACAGATACGTACATCAGAAGCGTTAAGGTAAGCGGAATCGTTGAGCCCGTCGCAGGCGCTTCGGCTAAGACGTCGGGAGCAACAACCGATGCAAACTGCACCGTAAAGAGCATTGCATTCTCAAGCGGCGGAAGCAACGCTACCAAGTTCTCCTGCGGAAAGGCATATACCGTTAAAGTAACGCTCGCACCTAAAAGCGGATACACCTTTGCTCTTGAATCCGCTTCAATCAACGGTCATGGCGTTACCATAACCGAGAGCGGTGAAAATATCGTTCTTACATGTACCTTCGATAAGATCGAGCATAATATCGACAACCGAAACGCAACCGTAACGTCTCCGAGCTGTCTTACCGACGGAAGCATCGTCGGAAAGTGCAAGAGCTGTTCTGTCAAGTCTGAGATCAAGCTCGAAAAGACAGGACACTCTCTTGTCGAAATAATCGGTGTCGCAAGCGACTGCTCGAATGAAGGCATCAATAAACACTATTCCTGCAACTCCTGTCAGAAGCTCTTTAACGATGACAAGGCGTCAAAGGAAATCACAAAAGAATCAACGGTAATACCGAAAGCGGTCGGCAATCACATCGAAAAAAAGCTAACCGTTCACGACGGAAACAATCACTTCACTGTCTGCGTAGGATGTGAAAAAGCACTTTCCGGCGAGATAGCTCACAACTACGGTGAAACCAAGATCGATGCTGAAGGAGTCGAATATTATTCCTGTGAATGCGGACACTCCGTTCCTGTAAGCGGACCTAAACAGCCCGGCTTCCTGATCGGCGGACCCGAAGAAGATGTCTCAACTCCTCCGAGCAATGACGGCGGATTTGATCTCGGCGGCTTCTCGTTCGACACGATCAAGACAATACTTATCATTATGGTAGTATTCATTGTTCTCCTGATCGCGGCAATAATCACGATCTCAATAATTCTGATAGCAACTCGCGACAGAAGCGGAAATCAGCCCCTTCCGGATGAAGTAAAGGCAAAGAAAAAGCTCACCTCCTCCGGCGCTAAGAAATAATTGTAATTAAAAAATGCTTGACCGTCAGGTCAAGCATTTTTTGTTTCAAGAGGATTCCATTTACCTTTTTTGTAATGTATAACGTACAATACAAATATCAGAAGGTTATGTGCTATCATACACCCCCAAGCCGCCTCAAGCCCCTGAGAAAGGAATACGGTCACGATAAACGTACCCAGGATCCTGACGCCCCACATTCCGATAACGTTGAATTTAAACGGTGTAACTGTCCGTCCGACGCCGAGAAGCATACCTTCAATTATTATTGAAACTCCGTAAAATGGCTCGGAGAGCGCAACCATACGAAGTACCGTTCCCCCTAGCCGTATAACATCGGGATTATCCGAGAAAATGCTCATAAGGTTCGGTGCAAACGCGAATAAAAGTCCGCCCGACACTATCATAAGAAGCACTTCGATCTTAATTATCAATGAAGTCATCTGCTTCATTTTTGCATTATCCTTTGCGCCGTATGCGTTGCCCGCGAGCGTCGCTACAGCCGTTTGCATTCCGTATCCCGGAATGTAAAAGGCAGATTCCACGGTATTTGCAAAGGTATGAGCCGCCGTTGCGACCTCGCCGAGAGAATTGATCATTGAAGCAAAGCAGACGTATCCGAACGAGGTGCAGAACCTTTGAAGCATATTAGGCAAAGCGACCTTAAGACACGGACGGAGTACCGTCATATCCGGCTTTATACTTTCTCCGCGAGGAGACAGTAACGGGTGCCTAAACAGTGACACGGCAATAAGTATACCGCCAACCGCAAATGCAATTGCGCTCGCGATAGCGGCGCCTGTAACACCCCAGCCAAAGCCAAACATCTTCATCTCAGCGCTGAATATTTTAACCGTTCTTGTCTTATAGATCATGAAGAAGTTTAAAACGATGTTTACGATATTGACCAAGACACCCACGCGCATAGGAGTTTTAGTGTCTCCTGAGGCACGAAGCGCGGTTCCGAATATAACGCTTGCGGTACGGAACAGCATTGGTGTATACAGAATGAAGAAGTACAGCGCGGAGCTTTTACGCAGGTGTGGCTCAACGTTCATAAGCGTTGGAACGACGGGGCTCAAGACCAGCGGAATTAGAGTAAAGATGGTTCCCGCAACGAGCGTTATAAACACCGTCTGCGCCGAAGCGCGCTTTACAAGAGGTTTATCCGAGGCACCTATCGCCTTTGCAATTATCGAAAGAAATCCGACACCAAGGGCAGAGATCGTACTGCCTAGAAGCCAGTTTACTGTCGTGGTAGAGCCGACAGTAGCTGC
>JAFUNJ010000019.1 GCA_017482355.1 Clostridia bacterium | reverse complement strand
CTGCCTGTGCATATCTCAAGGATTTTGGCGCGGCAACGGCATCCAACGGTGCGGTCGGTCTTTATCACATCGCAAATCTTACTCCCGAAGCCGTGGAATTTGGTGAAGGTCTTATCGCTGAAGGAGCTAAAGAGTATGTAATTGACGATGCAGAGCTTGAAAGAGTGAAAACCAACTATCCTGTGATCTGGAAGAATCCCGATGCAACCCCCAAGCTTTGTTTTGTCGGATGTCCTCACCTTTCACTCGAGCAGCTCAAGGATTGGACCGTAAATCTCGAAGCAGAGCTGAAAAAGAACGGCAAGAAGAAGGTCGTGATCAAGACGGTATTTACGGCGGCTCCCGGCGTTCTTGAAGCATTCAACAAGACCGAATATGCAGATAGACTTAAGGCAACAGGCGTTATTACTTCGTACATCTGTCCTCTGATGTATATGAACAACCCTCTTTGCAAGAAGATGCCCGTTATTACATCTTCTAACAAGCTTCGTACTTATACGAGCGCAAGATACTATACTGATGCGGAAATTCTCAAGACTATTACGGGAGGTAAAAACTAATGAAAAAATTTCAAGGAAGAGTTGTTACTCCCGGTGAGGTAACTGCCGAAGCGGTTGTAACAAGAGAAGGATTTAACACGTTGGCTTCGCTTCAGATGGCGTTGCAGTTCGGTGATGAAGAAGTAAAATGCGGAGATCAGAGTAATAAGGATTTGTACGGAAAATCTCTGCTCGGCAAGGCTCTCTGCCTGCCGCAGACCATTGGCTCGACCACGGGCGGTCTTGTGCTTTACTGCGCGTGCTCTATGAAAAAGAATCCTGCTTGTATGCTATTTGCAAATCATATCGACTCGCTCGCAGCCGCAGGCGCAGTACTTGCGGATGTTTGGGTAGACGGCGTGACAATGCCCGTTATTGATTCCCTCGGCGATGAATTTCTTGATTACGTTAAGGACGGTATGAAGATAACCGTTAAGGAAAACGGTGTCGTTGAGGTAGAATGATGGCAAGATCGGTTAAAATCGTAAATATAGTTTTGGCTGTTATTTTATGCTTTATGTTCGTCGTTTCGATTGCCGATACCAACGAAACACGAAAAGACACGGATTTCAGTCAGAAAAATATGATGACACATATTGAAAAGCTTTCCGAAAACGGGCCCCGTTCCATCATTGACGAGGATGCAAACGAAAAGGCGGTTCAATACATAGTTTCACAGGTCGAAAGCTACGGCGTCATCAGCGGAGACACTACCGATGCTCCCGCATATATGATACAGGAATACGTTGCCACCGATGACGAGGGAAGATACCAGAATTTCTATCTCAAAAACGTGATCGTACATATTCCCGCAAACGGAAGTGAGAGAACGAACGAAGCCGTTATGTTTATGGGACATTTTGATTCCGTTCCTATGGGGCAGGGCTCGTCCGACGACGGCGTTGCCTGCGCAACTATGCTTGAAGCGATCCGCTATTATCTTTACAAAATGGAAAACGGATATAAGATCAATAACGATCTTGTCTTCTGCTTTGTCAACGGCGAGGAATTCAATCTTTTCGGCTCGCGCGCATTTATGAATGAATTCAAGGGCTTTGACAATATCGTTGAGCGCATTAAATTCGGTACTAACCTTGAATCGCGCGGTACTAACGGAACGCTGATAATGTTCGAGACAGCGGCGAATAACTACAAAACGGTAAAGCTGTTCGCCGAGATAAACAAGAGCGCATTCACCTGCTCGATCGCAACGATGGTGTACGATATGATGCCGAACGGTACCGACTTCAGCAACTTCAAGGAAGCGTATCAGGGGCTCAATATGGCGAATATCGGCGGCGGTGAAAACTATCATACGCAGAACGATTCTCCCGATAACGTAGGGCTGACGTATCTGTCCCAGCAGGCGCAGATCGTTGATGCGATCATTGAAAAGCTCGGAAGCTACGACCTCGATCTTCTGTACGACGCAGACGAGTCGGCGATATTCTTCTCCTATCTCAATGTTGCGACGGTCGTGTATGATCATACGACTACCGCCGTGCTCGGCGTGATAGCTATCATTCTTCTGGTTGCGAATATCGTTGTTTCGGTATGCCGCAAGCAGAAAAACGCCGGTAAGACGGCGAAAGCAGTTTTGGCTGTCGTTGCAGGACTTGTTCTTTCGGCAGGCGTGACGTACCTTTTCTATTATCTGTTCCAGCTTGTTGCGGCACTCATCGGCGTGATAGATATTCATATGATCGGTACGATAACCTATTCGAACGTAGCTATCGTCATCGGCATTGGACTTACCGCGCTTGCGGTTTCGATTTTGACAACACACTATGCTACGAAGTGGTTGAAAATTGAGCGCAGGGATATAACAAGAGCGTTCTCGTATATTCATACGGCTCTCGGTGTAGCGCTTTCCTTCGCTTTGCCCGATGCAAGCTATCTGTTCGCTTTCAGCGGCATTCTTCTGTTGATAAACGAGCTGCTTATCACATCGGTCAAGAAAGTTGATCTCTCGGCCTATCACGGCGAGCTCCTCGCAACCGCTCTTTATTTCCCGATCGTTATCCCCGTAATATTCCTTGCTACGTCAGCCCTCGGTATGACGATGGCTTACGTATACGGACTCGTATTTGCTCTTGCATTGTTCGCTGTCGGCGTTTGTATCACTCCTCTTTGCGAGAGATTTTCTGTCCGTTCGCTCGTTCGGGTGTTCAAAAAGAAGGAGTGCAAGGTATCGGCACCGGAGGGTGCGCTCCATATCCTCGCTTGCGCTATGGTAGTTCTTTTCGCGGTCAGCGTAATAAAGCCAAACGCAAGCGTAAACCTTCAGGGAAAGCAAAATATTGCAAAGCTTCCTTATGACGACGCGCTCGTTTACGTAAGCGATACCGACGGAAGCTATGAATACCGTATATATGATCTCAATTCCTACGGCGCTCTCAAGGGCTATGCTCCCAAGATGAAGTACGAGGGAGAGTATTATGCTGGACGCGGAGAAAAGCTGAATATCAAGCTTTCTTCGCTCGCAACGTCCGAAAACAATATCCTTACCGTAAAGAAAAACGCAGAAGATTCTATGGTATATCTTGATTTCAAGAATATAAATGCGGAATCCTTTACTATTGACGACGGCATCACGACGCAAACCTATAATTTTGATGGTAAAAAGACCTATTCCATAACTCTTCACAGCGAATGTACCGTTACGGTAAACGGCGGTGAAGCCGACGTGGAATACAAAGAGGTACTTCGCGATTATTCGGCGCTCATTCCCGAGGAATATGCGGGTGACAGCGAAAAACTCCACTTCAATCTGTGGCTTACGGCTGAATATAAGCTTGGTAAATAATAAGAGGCAAAATATGTTTATACTTAAAAAGCTCGGATGCCGGATTTTTCAGATCGCATTCCGTGCGGCGCTTCCGATATTGCCGTACAGAGAGCCGAAGCTCGTATCAAGCTGTGAGGCACTTGACGAGGTGCTCAAAAAAGAAAAGACCGCGTCGGTTCTTATTGTGACCGATGCGGGTATTGTGAAGAACGGCTTGACGGTACCCCTTACCGAGATGCTTGAAAAAAGTGGTGTCAGGTATTCCATTTACGATAAAACACAGCCGAATCCGACGGTTGCTAACGTCGAAGAAGCGCTCACAGTTTATCACGCAAACAAGTGTGATACGCTGATTGCCATCGGCGGCGGATCTGCTATGGACTGTGCAAAGGCAGTCGGCGCACGCGTAGTGTATCCAAAAAAGACAGTCGGAAAAATGGGCGGAATATTGCGCGTTCTGCGCAGACTTCCCACGCTTATCGCAATTCCGACGACGGCGGGAACGGGAAGCGAAACGACGCTTGCCGCAGTCATCACGGACAGTGACACTTATCATAAATACGCCGTGATGAGTTTTCCGCTTATCCCGCATTACGCCGTTCTTGACGCGGCTTTGACCTATACGCTTCCGCCGCACCTGACGGCGACTACGGGAATGGATGCGCTTACGCACGCAGTTGAAGCGTATATTGGTCGCTCGACAACAGCCGAAACGAGACGCCTCGCTCTTGAAGCTACGCAGCTCGTTTTTGAAAACGTAAATAAAGCTTACAGTGACGGAAGCGATCACGCCGCAAGGGAAAATATGCTTCACGCCGCATACAAAGCGGGAATTGCGTTTTCCAAGTCCTACGTTGGATATATTCACGCCGTTGCACACTCGCTCGGCGGCAGATACGGCATCCCTCACGGGCTTGCTAACGCCGTAATTATGCCATACGTGCTTGAAGCGTACGGTAAGAGTGCGCAAAAAAAGCTCCACCGTCTCGGTGTCGCCGTAGGCGTTTGCGCAAAGACCGACAGTCACGAGAAAGGCGCGAAGAAATTTATCGAAGCGATAAAGAATTTGAACGCCGATATGGGCATTCCGAGTAAGATAGCGGGTATCAAAAAGGAGGATATTCCCGAAATGGCAAAACACGCCGAGAGGGAAGCGAATCCCCTTTATCCCGTACCGAAGCTGATGACAAAAAAAGAGCTTGAGAGCTTCTATTATCAAATCGCAGAATGGAGTGAAGCAGAATGACGGGCGCAGAGATCGAAGCTTTGCTTGAAAAGCAAAGAGCATATTATAAAAGCGGCGCGACGATCCCCGTAAAAAACCGTATCGACGCGCTGAAAAGACTGTATAAGACTGTAAATAAATATGAAAACGAGATAAACGACGCGCTGTTGACCGACCTCGGTAAGAGCCGCTACGAGAGCTTTATGTGCGAAAGCGGGCTTGCCTTGACGGAGATATCGTATATGATCCGTCACGTCAAGAAATTCGCAAAGAGAAAGACGGTTAAAACGCCGCTTGCACAGTTTCATTCTCATAGCTATAAGCAGCCGATCCCTTACGGAAACGTGCTGATAATGAGCCCGTGGAACTACCCCTTTCTTTTGACGGTAGATCCGCTTGCCGACGCCATCGCCGCAGGAAATACGGCTATCGTCAAGCCGAGTGCATATTCTCCCGCGACAAGCGCGATAGTTGAGAAGATAATAGGCGAGTGCTTCGATCCCGAATACGTTGCCGTCGTTACGGGCGGCAGGGCAGAGAATACCGCGCTTCTTGATGCGAAATTCGACCTTGTGTTCTTTACGGGCAGTCAATCGGTCGGACGCGAAGTGCTTCGACACGCGGCGGAGCATCTGACCCCCGCAGTCCTTGAGCTGGGCGGAAAAAGTCCCTGCATCGTAGATGAAAGCGCAAACGTAAAGCTCGCCGCAAAGAGGATAGTGTTCGGAAAATATCTCAACTGCGGTCAGACCTGCGTCGCTCCCGACTACGTTCTTTGCGATAAAAGCATCAAGGGCGAGTTTGTCAAGGCGGTCGTGAACGAGATCAAAAAGCAGTACGGCGACGAGCCGCTTGAAAATAAGAACTACGGTAAGATAATAAACGGTAAGCATTTTGAGCGCCTTTGCGCTCTTGTTGACGAAAGCAAGACCGTTACAGGCGGGGAAACCGATGCTTCGACCTGCCGTATCGCGCCGACAGTTATGGATAACGTGACCTACGACGACGCGGTGATGGGCGAGGAGATCTTCGGCCCTATTATGCCGATAATCGGATTTGACGATTTCGATGCGGTCGTGAGCGAACTCAAGAATAAGGACAAGCCGCTTGCGCTTTATCTGTTCTCAAGCAACAAAAAGCATATAAAGCGCGTCACGACCGAGCTTTCGTACGGCGGCGGCTGTATAAACGATGTCGTTATCCACCTCGCAACGAGTGAAATGGGCTTCGGCGGCGTAGGTGCGAGCGGAATGGGAAGCTATCACGGAAAGGACGGCTTCGATGCCTTTACGCACTATAAATCCATCGTTGATAAAAAGACGTGGATAGATCTCCCGATGCGGTATCAGCCGTATAAAAGTAAGCTGTACGAAAAGCTGCTTCATATCTTCTTAAAGTGATTATCGGAAGCTGAAAGGTGTATTGAATTATGGAAGAAATAATGAACAATCGACTTTGGCAAAAGGAATACTACTTACGCGCAAGCGACTTCGATAAATTCAGTAAGATCAAGCTCTCGTCGGTGCTTGACCTCTTTCAGGATGCGGCGGGTCAGCATGCCGAAGCGCTCGGTGTCGGATTTGAAGCGATGCTCGCACATTCGTATTTGTGGGTGCTCGTCAGAATAAAGCTTCAGATCATATCGCAACCGGAGCGCTATCAAAAGGTGCTTGTCAAGACCTGGCCGCTTGCTCCGCATCGACTGAACTACCGCAGAGAGTATTGCATTGAAAACGAGGCGGGCGAAAAGCTTATCGTAGGAAGCTCAGAATGGGTAATCATCAACAGCGAAAAGCGCACTCTCGTGTCAGACCCCGACCTGTATCCGTTCGTCGATAACTTTTATCCCGAGATGAATTTCGAGCCCCGCTTGATGAGAGTGCGGGACTTCGATCCGACCGACGGGGCGTATACGGTCACGCCCGGTTTTTGTGAGCTTGACGTTAATAACCACGTGAACAATACGAAGTATGCAAATTACGTCATCGACGCGCTTTCTCCCGACGGGGATTTCGATGTCGACCTCTTCCAGATAGATTTCCGCAAAGAGGTAGTGCGGGGAAGTAAGCTTTCGGTCTATCATAAGAGCGAAGGCGACCTTATCCTCGCAAAAGGGCAAAACGAAAGCGGCGAAACGATGTTTGTCTGCTCTATAAAATGTAAGTGAATATAAACCCCCCGCTTTCGTAACCGAAAGCGGGAGTGTTACTTTATTCTACTATCCTGCCGTCGGTCGTAACCGTTACGACACGTCACGGAATGAATTTTCCGCTAGCCATCAAGGCGCGCTTGACGGCGTTCTCGATGCCGCCGCAGCAGGGAACTTCCATACGTACCACCGTTACGCTCTTTGTCTTTTCTTCGCGTGTCGAAATGCTCCAGAATAAAGTAAAAAACGACCGTTACGGCAATCGTCGCAAGCCACATCAAGATCTGCTCCGCTTTTCCGATGCTGTTTACTTTGACCTCGGCACGGTTTCCTTTGTACGGATTGCGAAGCCAGGAGATCATCGCAAACACAGCCATCGGCATCGTCGTGCCGAGA
>JAFUNJ010000014.1 GCA_017482355.1 Clostridia bacterium | reverse complement strand
TGCTTGCTTGCTTGCTTGCTTGCTAACAGATTATACATCATCGGCATATCGTGTCAACCCCTTTTGCAAAATTTATGTGCAAGAATATTTACACACACATTATATTTTATCATAAACTTCCCGTTTTTTCAATAGTATTGCATTGATTTTTTTACTTTTTAAGAAAGCCGCAAATTCGTAATTTCACTATCATTATTTTGTCATTTATATAAACAATATGTCAGATTATTGACACTGAATAATTAAAGTGGTATAATTGATTTATAATATTTATTCACATTGCAATCCATATCAAAAAAATGTTAAAAAAGGACGGAATGAAAGATGAAAAGAATGAAGTATTGCGTCGGCGGAGAATGGAAGGATTCGAAGACCGACAAATGGATGGAGGTTACCGACTCGTCAACGGGTGAGGTAATCGCCGAGGTTCCCTGCTGTACCGCGGAAGAGGTTGACGAAGCTATCGCGGCGGCTCACGCGGCATTCCCCGCATGGTCGTCTATGTCTATCAGTAAGCGCACGCAGATGATGTTCAAGTGGCGTAACGTTCTCGTTGATCACCTTGAAGAGCTTACCGTTCTCTGCTCTAAGGAGCTCGGTAAGAATCTTGCAGAGGCAAGAGGTGACGTACTCAAGGCGATCGAGCCGACAGAATTTGCATGCTCCGTTCCCTTTGCATCTCAGGGCAACGCATCCCTTCAGGTAACGACGGGCTTCGATACCGCGACCTACCGTGTTCCGCTCGGAGTAGTAGCAGGAATCGTTCCCTTCAACTTCCCCGCAATGATCCCGTGGGGCTGGATGGTTCCGCTTGCGATCGCGACCGGTAACACCGTCGTTCTCAAGGCGGCATCTCAAACTCCCCTTACTTCTATGCGTATCCTCGAGCTCTTCTATGAGGAAGCGGGCTTCCCGAAGGGCGTCGTTAACCTCGTGACCTGCTCAAGACAGGAATCCGAAATGTTCCTTACCGATCCCCGTATTCAGGCAGTTACCTTTGTCGGAACGACCAACGTCGGTAAGCACATCTATTCCGTTGCCGCGGCTCACGGCAAGCGCGTCCAGGCACAGTGCGAGGCAAAGAACCATGCGCTCGTTCTTGAGGATTGCGACCTTGAAAGCTCCGTTAACGCTATAATCAACTCGACCTACGGCTGTGCAGGTATGCGTTGCATGGCGCTTCCCGCAATCGTAGTTCAGGAATCCATTGCTGACCGCTTCGTCGCGCTTCTCAAGAAGAAGGCAGAGGCGCTCAAGGTCGGCTGCTCCTACGATCCGGAAACTCAGCTCGGACCCGTCGTTTCGGCCAAGCATAAGGAATCGGTCTGCAACTGGATCCAAAAGGGTATCGACGAGGGCGCAACCGTCGTTCTTGACGGACGCGATATCGTTGTTCCCGGCTATGAAAACGGCTACTTCGTAGGTCCTACCATTCTCGACAACGTCAAGCCCGGAATGTCCGTCGGCGACTGCGAGATATTCGTACCTGTCACCGTTATCAAGCGCGTTAAGAACTTCGAAGAGGGTCTTGCTATAATGAATGCAAACCGCTTTGCAAACGGCTCCGTTATCTTCACCTCGTCGGGTTACTACGCTCGCGAGTTTGAGATGCGTACCGACGGCGGTATGGTTGGCATCAACGTAGGTATCCCCGTTCCCTCCGCATACTTCCCGTTCTCGGGTAACAAGGACTCCTTCTACGGCGACCAGCACGTCCTCGGTCTCGACGGAATCCGCTTCTACACCCGTGCGAAGACCGTCACCAAGCACTGGTACGACGAGGAGTCGAGAAAGAAAGCTATGGACACCTGGGAAGGTACTGTCGAAAGAATTTAATCATGTAATTATCGGGTTGCCGTGTCAAGCGGCAACCCTGAAAACATTTATCAGAGGTAACAAAAATGCTTCAATTTGAAAATAACAGACCGCTTGACGTTATTCTTTTCGGACGCATAGCGATCGACATAAACCCCGCGGATTTCGGTAAATCCTTTATAGAAAACGTAAACTTCAATAAATACGTAGGCGGCTCGTCGGCAAATACCGGTGTCGGTCTCTCGAAAATGGGCTGTAAGGTCGGCTTCCTCAGTTGCGTATCAAACGACAGTTTGGGCGACTTCGTCCTTCACTACCTTAAGAGCCAGGGCATAGACGTTTCTCACGTCGCAAGAGCAAAGCACGGCGAAATGCTCGGACTTGCCTTCTCGGAAATTCTCCCGAACGGCAAAACTAACCTTATGATGTACCGCGACGAAAACGTCGCAGATCTGCAGATAACCTGCGACGACGTCGACGAGGATTACATAGCATCTGCAAAAGCAATCATTATATCGGGCACTGCCCTTTCCGCTTCTCCCTCTCGCGAGGCTGCGCTGAAAGCAATTATGCTCGCCAAGAAGCATAACACGAAGGTCATTTTTGACATCGACTACCGCGCGCAGGTATGGAAGAGTAAGAACGAGATTTCTCTCTACTACACTCTCGCCGCAAAGGATTCCGAGATGATAATGGGCTCGCGCGAGGAGTTTGACCTCACAGACGCGATAATCTCCGAGGGCGACACTGACGAGGTAACAGCTGAGCGTTGGTTTAACGAGGGAGCAAAGCTCCTCATAATCAAGCACGGCGCTGAGGGCTCCTGCGTTTACTGTAACGACGGCAAGAAGTACAAGGTGCTTCCTTTCAAGATCAACTTCCTTAAGGCAACGGGAGGCGGAGACGCTTACGCAAGCGCGTTCGTTTCGGCGCTAATAAAGGGAATTCCGATCCCCGAATGTGCAGAAAGAGGAACCGCAAGCGCATCGCTCGCAGTTGCGGCAACTAACTGCTCCGAAGCGCTTCCGACGGAAGCAAAGCTCCTCGAATTTATTGACCAAAAGCACGCCGAAGGCGAGCAGGTCATCTTTGAAATGTGAGGCAGATATGCTTATTACACTTAAAGAAATTCTCAAAACGCAGCGCACCGTCGCCGCATTTAACGTGTTCGGCTACGAGGACGCAATATCGGTCGTCCGCACGGCTGAAGAGATGGGATGCCCCGTCATCCTTATGACGAACAAGGACTGCGTTGACTTCATTCCGCAGGAGATCATCGGACCGATGCTCGTAACGATGGCAAAGAACGCGTCGGTTCCCGTCTGCGTTCACCTCGATCACAGCCGTTCAAAAGCAGATATCGAAAGAGCTATCGCATCGGGCTACACCTCGGTAATGTACGACGGCTCGCAGCTTCTTATCGAGGAAAACCTCGCTAATACAAAGGAGATCGTAGAGCTTGCACACGCGGCAGGCGTGTCAGTCGAAGCCGAGATCGGCTCTGTCGGATATTCCGACCCGAACGTAGTAGCTAAAGCCGAGTACACCGATCCTGATCAGGCGGTATGGTTCGCGTCCGAGACCGACGTTGACGCGCTCGCAGTCGCGATCGGTACCGTTCACAGAATGAAGATACAGGAAGCCAAGATCGACTTTGATCTCCTTAAGCGCATTAAGGAAAAGGTCGATACGCCCCTTGTCATCCACGGCTCGTCGGGCGTCAAGGACGAGGACCTTGCCAAAATGTGCGAAATGGGAGTCAGTAAGATAAACCTCGGAACGTCGCTTCGCATGGCGTTCGGTAACACGCTACGAAGAACCGTAAACGAGATGGCAGATGAATTTGACCGTCTCAAATTCTTCCCCGCATCTATGAAAGCGGTATCGGAAAAAGCAAAAGAAAAAATGACTATTGTTAAATAATGCCATTTTGGGCAACTCTTCTGCGGGAGGAGCAAGCCCCTCCCCTACCAAGAAACGCTCAAACGTTTCCCTAAATCCGAAAGGGGTTTCCAAAGGGGAAAACGGTTGAAAATTTGCGAAGGCAAATTTTCATCGGTTTGCCCCTTGGCGTGATTTCTTTTGTGACTTTTCTTTGCACGAGCAAAGAAAAGTTAGTAAAAAACATTATCTATTTAAGGAGACACAAAAATGAAAAAACTATCGTATAAAACTCTCGAAGAACAGGGCTACAACGGCTATCTTTTGAAGGACGCACCCGTTAAGGTGCTCCAGTTCGGCGAAGGAAACTTTCTCCGCGCATTCGTTGATTATTTCTTCGACCTCGCAAACGAAAAGGTCGGCTATAACGGCAAGGTCGCAGTCGTTACCCCCATCGCCGCAGGCAGAGCAAAGGAGATAAACGAGCAGGACGGTCTTTATACCGTGCTTCTGCGCGGTCTTGATAACGGCGAAAAGGTCGTAAACAAGCGCATAGTAAGCTCGATATCAAAGGTAATCAACCCCTACGAGGAATACGACGCACTTATGGAGTACGCGGTAACCCCCGAGATCCGCTTCGTAGTCAGCAACACGACCGAAGCAGGAATCGCATACGATCCGTCAAGCAAATTCGAGGATAAGCCCTCGTCGTCCTTCCCCGCGAAGGTAACTCAGGTGCTTTTCGAGCGCTATAATAAGCTCGGAAACGAAAACGCACCCGCGCTTGTGTTCCTCTCCTGCGAGCTTATCGACCATAACGGCGAGGAGCTGAAGCGTTGCGTCAACTGCTATATCGACCAGTGGAACCTCGGCGACGGCTTCAAAAAGTGGGTAAATGAGAAAAACATATTCTGCTCGACGATGGTAGACAGAATCGTAACCGGTTATCCGCGCGCGGAGGCAGACGCGATCAACGCAGAGAACGGATATATCGACGATAACCTCGACACGGGCGAGATCTTCGCAGTATGGTACATAGAGGGACCGCAATTCCTCGAGGACGAGCTTCCCTTCAAGGCGGCAGGGCTTCCCGTTATCGTAACTCCCGACTGCCGTCCCTTCAAGCAGGAAAAGGTACGTATCCTCAACGGCGTTCAAACGACTATCACTCTCGCCGCTTATCTCGCAGGAAACGATATTATGCGTTTTGCACTTCAGGATAAGCCGGTGGCAGACTTCGCGTCGAACGTAGTTTATAAGGAAATAATCCCGACTCTTCCCTACTCCGATGAGTTCCCGTTCACGAACGACGACCTGCTCGAATACGCACGCGTCATCTTCGACCGACTCAACAATCCCTTCATCGACCATCAGCTTATGGCGATCTCGCTCAATACCACCTCAAAGTGGAAGGCAAGAGTTCTTCCCTCGCTTCTCGGATATGCTGAGAAGTTCGGTCGCGTGCCGACAGGTCTGACACTCGGATTCTGCGCGTATATGTGCTTCTTCCACGGCTACGAGCTCCGCGAAAACGGACTTGTCAATTCCCGTAACGGCAAGGAGTATATGATAAACGACGACCGCGCCGTCCTCGAGTTCTATTATGAACATAGAAACGACTCGCTCCACGAGCTCGCTGAAGCAGTTATGAAGCGCGAGGACTGGTGGGGACTCGACCTCACGACCGTCCCGACCTTCCTCGACGAAGCAAAACGCATCCTTACCAAGATCGAAAAAGAAGGTATGCAGGCAGCAATCGAAGAAGCAGCTGAATAAAAATTAAGGCAACATCGAATTCGATGTTGCCTTTTATTATATCTTCTCTTTCCACTGTTCTTCCTTGAATCCTACAAGCACAAAATCATCTCCAACGAGTATCGGACGTTTTACGAGCATTCCGTCAGTCGAAAGAAGCGAAAGCATTTCTCTGTCTGTCATATTGGGAAGCTTGTTTTTGAGGTCAAGCGACTTGTAAAGAAGTCCGCTCGTGTTGAAAAACTTTTTAAGCGGAAGTCCGCTCATTTCGTGCCATTCGGTAAGTTCCTCAAGTGTCGGCTTTTCGAGCTTTATACCGCGCAGATCATATTCAATACCATTATCATCAAGCCACTTTTGCGCTCTCCGACAGGTCGTGCATTTGGGGTAACAGATGAATTTAAGCATAATTTAGCTCCCGTGTGTTTTTTAATATTGTAGCATGATTTTGGAGGGAAGTCAATGAAATATCGCTTACGCGATATGAAATAAACTTTCGGATTATGAAATATTTTCCTTTCGCAAAATATGAAATAAAATAACCCCCTCATACGCCGCAGCGTATTTCATAGCGTAAGCTATTTCATAACGCGAAGCGTTATTTCACAAATCCCGCAAGGGATTTATTTCATTGAAAAAAGCACTTCGAAAGAAGTGCTTTTTTCTGGTGGGGGCAATTGGGATCGAACCAACGACCTTATGCATGTCAAGCATACACTCTGACCAGCTGAGCTATACCCCCAAGACCTATGTATTATAACATACCGCATCAAATAAAGTCAATAGTAAATTCAAAATTTGAGAAAAATAATTTTTTTCTCTATTTCTCGCAAAAAAGTATTGACAAAATCACTCTAACGTGTTAGACTATAATTGCTCTAATGCATTAGAATAGGAGGGATATTATGAACACGCCAAAGGTATTTGAAAGCGAGTACCGCTTCTGTCTTATATTATGGGATCACGAGCCGATAAAGAGCACCGAGCTTGTGAAGCTCTGCCGTGAACAACTGGGATGGAAGCCAACAACGACCTATACGGTAATTAAGCGCTTGTCCGAACGTGGGGTTTTAAAAAACGAACACACCGTAGTCTCCTCGTTAGTTTCAAAGGAAGAGATCCAAATATCGGAGGTCAACGATATGATCGAAAAGACCTTCGAGGGTTCGCTTCCTGCATTCATTGCCGCATTCAGCAAAAGCAAGAAACTAAGTGAAAAGGAGATAGATGAGCTTCAGAAAATGATTTCGGATATGAAAAAAGGAGGTTCATAATGGCAAAGATATTCACCGATATATTTAATATGAGCGTTGCCGCAAGCTGGGCAATATTGGCAGTACTCGTCTTCCGGCTGATCTTCAAAAGATCACCGAAATTTATATACTGTATTCTTTGGGGTATAGTCGGTATCCGTTTAACAGTTCCGTTTTTTCCGAGCAGTAAACTCAGTATCATTCCGAGCGCAGCCACAGTTACCCCCTCAAATCAAACCCCAACGCCTCACTTTCAGTCCGGTGTCGGTGCTCTCGACTCCGTTGTAAACGAATACATTGATATTCATTACCCATCAGCTAACGGCGCAAGCACCGCACAAGTCACTCCAACAGATATTATTTCGTATATATGGATCAGCGTTGCATTACTCTTCATTCTGTATGCAATTATTGGCTACGTAAGATTAAAGCGCCGTGTTTCAAGCGCAATGCTGATAAAAGATAATATTTTTGAAAGTGAAAGATGCTCATCACCGTTCGTTCTTGGTATGATTTCACCTAAGATATATCTTCCGATAAATATGGACGAAGACAAGCTTAACTCTGTGCTTCTCCACGAGCGCGCGCATATAAATCGCTGTGACAATATAGTTAAGCCCATCGCCTTCGTTATTCTTTCCTTTCATTGGTTTAACCCACTCGTTTGGTTATCCTACGTTCTTCTGTGCAAGGACATCGAAATGGCGTGCGACGAAAAGGTGATAAAGTATATGACATCATCGGAGCGTGCAGATTATTCAGAAGCACTTCTCTCTTTGAGCAACGTAAGAAAAACTCTCTCGGTAAGTCCTATTGCCTTCGGTGAAGTAAATGTAAAAGCCAGAATAAAATCGGTGTTGAGCTATAAAAAACCCACATTATATATTGTTATAGCGGCTCTTGTTGCCCTCTTAACTCTTTCGATATGCTTGCTTACAAACCCCTCCTCAAGATCACGTTCGGGCAACAACATACCCACGGGAACAACTCTACCATCGACAACTCCGCCACCGATAACTCCGCCGCCAACAGGATCTGTCGAGGAAGATGCGCCGTATTTCGGAGTGAACACTGACTATGGCTACTATAGGCCACCTGTAAAGATAGAATTTCCGAGCATTGGTGAGAACTCTGAGCATAAATATTACAAACATACGTATTTTGAAACGTATAAAAATTCTGATGACGGTCTTTATTACCACCGTGCATTCAAAGAATGCGACCACTGCGGAGAAAAGCTCGAAGCACTAACCGATTACCCTTGCAGATACTTCGATTCCAACTGTAAAGGCGGTTGCCTGAGTGAGGATAGAATATATAGCAAAGATTGATAAATATACTGCAGAAGGAAGATGCCGTTTCGACATCTTCCTTTTCTTCATCAAAATATATCATACATACACCTTTTTACAAAAAAGCGGACAGTTTTAAGCAGCAAGCCAAATATATATGAATAGAACGAAAATATTTCCTTAAATGCTTCTAATTTCGTCATATTTTTTTGAAAAAGCTATTGCAAAGTACACTAAAATGGTATACAATATAGACGCAAAGGAAAAACGCTCCTTTTGCAAATAAAAACACCCCCTTTTGAAAGGATAAAATAAATATATGTCACGTTTTGTATACGCGGATAACGCCGCGACCACAAGCGTTTCGCCCGAGGTCCTCAGCGCTATGCTTCCCTATTTCGGAAGCGAGTACGGAAACCCGTCGAGCTTGTACTCTCTCGGCAGAAAAAGTGCAGAGGCGATAGCTGAAGCACGCGAGAAGATAGCATCGCTTCTCGGCGCGAAGCCAAACGAAATATTCTTCACGTCCTGCGGCTCCGAGTCCGACAACTGGGCAATCAAGGGCGCCGCACACGCAAATATCTCGAAGGGCAAACACATCATTTCGACGGTCTACGAGCATCACGCAGTGCTTCACACCCTCGACGCACTCAAAAAAGACGGCTTTGAGGTTACGCTTCTTGAAGTTGACAGCGAAGGACTCATCACTCCCGAGCAGCTCGAGGCGGCTATCCGACCCGACACGATCCTCGTCGCTATGATGTACGCAAACAACGAGATCGGAACGATACTCCCGATAAAGGAGCTTGCCGCCGTTGCACACGCGCACAAGGTTCCCTTCTTCACCGACGCAGTTCAGGCGGTTGGAAACATTCCCGTAAACGTCGCTGACCTCGGCGTCGATATGCTCTCACTCTCGGGACACAAGATACACGCGCCCAAGGGCGTCGGCGCGCTTTACGTCAAGACCGGAACTCGCCTTCACAACCTCATCGACGGCGGCGGTCAGGAAAGACGGCGCCGCGGCGGCACGGAAAACGTCGCTTACATCGTCGGACTTGCGAAAGCTCTTGAAATTGCGATCGAACAGCTACCCGATATGGAGCGTGTAAAGAAGATGCGCGACCGTCTGGCATCGGAAATATCGAAGATACCCGCAACGAGAATAAACGGCTCGATGGAGCACCGTCTGCCCGGAAACTTAAACGTAGCGTTCGAGTTTATCGAGGGCGAAAGCTTGATACTCCTTCTCGATATGGCAGGGATTGCCGCTTCGACCGGCTCCGCTTGTTCGACCGCCTCGCTTGAACCGTCGCACGTTCTCCTCTCGATCGGTCTTCCCCACGAAAAGGCACACGGCTCGCTCCGTCTGACACTTTCACACGAAAACACCGACGAGGACGTTGATTACATTCTCGAAAAGCTCCCCCCCATCGTTGCGCGTCTGCGCGAGATGAGCCCGCTCTACAATAATTAATAAAGGATAAGATGTTATGAATTACAGCGCAAAAGTTATGGACCACTTCGCAAATCCGCGAAACGTTGGTGAAATAGAAAATCCCTCAGCTGTCGGCGAGGTCGGAAACGCGACCTGCGGCGATATAATGAGAATATATCTCAAAATTGAGGACAATATCATAGTTGACGTAAAATTCAAAACCTTTGGCTGCGGTGCGGCGATCGCTACCTCGTCGATGGCAACCGAGCTTATCAAGGGCAAGAGCGTCGACGAAGCACTCACGCTGACAAACAAGGCAGTCGTTGAGGCGCTCGACGGACTCCCCCCCGTTAAGCTCCACTGTTCGGTTCTCGCAGAAGAAGCAGTCAAGACCGCAATCAACGACTATTATAAGCGCAACGGCATCGACAAGGTCGTCGAGATAAACGACCACGAATGCGATGGCGACTGTTCCGCTTGCGGCAAGCAGCACTAAAACATAAAGTTACCGATCCGCCCGATATTCTCGGGCGGATCTTCATATTTTCCGCCCCTTTCTCATAACATTTAAAAAAAGCATAAAGGAGCGAAAAATGAAAAAACTGATATCGGTAATAATTTGTGCCGTGCTTTTGCTCACCATACTCCCCAAAAATTTCCAAGCATCAGAGCTTTACGGCGAAGCGAAAAGCGTAATACTTATGGAAGCATCGACGGGCGAGATCCTTTACGAGCATAACGCAGATCAGCGTCTGCCGCCCGCATCGGTCACGAAGATAATGACGATACTTCTCGTCGTCGAGGAGCTTGACAAGGGTACGCTCTCCCTTACCGACACGGTACAGGTAAGCGAACGCGCGTCGAAAATGGGCGGCTCGCAGGTCTATCTTAAGGCAGGCGAGATAATGAGCGTCGAGGATCTACTCAAAAGCGTCATTGTTGCAAGCGCAAACGACGCGTCGACTGCACTTGCCGAGCACGTAAGCGGAAGCGTCGAGGAGTTCGTCAAGGCAATGAACGACCGCGCCGCACAGCTCGGAATGACGAACACCGTCTTTGAAAATCCAACAGGACTTGACGACAGCGTACAAAACCACCTGACGACCGCGCGCGATATTGCGTTAATGTCGGCAGAGCTGCTTAAGCACCCAATAGTTTTCAACTACACAACGATTTGGATGGATACGATCCGTAACGGCGAGTTCGGCCTCACGAACACAAACCGCCTCATTCGCTTCTACAAGGGCGCAACAGGTCTCAAAACCGGATCGACTTCAAAGGCGGGCTTTTGTATCAGTGCAACCGCAGAGCGTGACGGAATGCACCTCATCGCCGTCGTAATGGGTTCGCCAAACCGCGACAGTAGAAACGAAACGGCAAAGGCGCTTCTCGATTACGGCTTTTCCGCCTACCGTTACTATAAGTACGAGCAGGGCGAGATAGGAAATATCGACGTAAACTACGGCGTGAAAAGCACACTTCCGCTTGTCGGCGAGGGCTTTGGAAAGGTGCTTCCGAAGGATGTATTCGCCTCTGGCGTAACGGCTGAAACCGTGCTCCCGAAATCGGTCAAGGCACCGATAAAGGCAGGCGAAAAGGTCGGCGAGATCGTCTTCAAGGCAAACGGCACCGTGATCGGCAAGGTTCCGATCAGAGCCGCTGAAACCATTGAGAAAATAAGCTTTTCACAGGTGCTAAAACGCCTGATAAGCTCCTTCTTCTCCGGCTTATAATAACAAATTTTTCAAAGCATTTTTTTGCTTCGTCCGTCAATACTAACGACGGGACATTATTCCCTTAATAATAAATAAGAGGCGAAAAAATGAAGAAGATAATAACAGCACTCGCGCTTATATCGGTCGTTCTCGGAATGACGTCCTGCACGCGCGGCGGAAACATCGACCGCGGGGATGACGGACTTATCGGTCAACACGGAAGCCGCCACGAGAGCACGACAGAAGTAAAGGAAACCGACAAGGCAGAGCGCAGAAACGAAGAGGGACTCGGCGACAGAGTGTACGACATTCCTGATGACATTCGCCGCGGTCTTAACGAGGTCGGTGACGACATCTATAATCTTCCGCACAACGTCCGCCGCGGCATGAATGACGCAAGCGAAGACATCAAGCGCGGATTGAACGATATGGGCGACGATATACACGACGGTGCCAAGAACGCCGAAGAAAATCTAAAACACGGCTTAAACCTCAGCAGCAGCGCTTACAATAAGCGTAACGCAATAAAGTAAAAACCAAAAGAAAAGATCCCGACATGGGATCTTTTCCTATGTATAGCATTTTTCAAATTGAAAGAAGTGCAGTCGCAACAGCGCCTATAACGAGTCCGGTCCATTGAAGCTTTGACATTCTTTCCTTCAGAATGAACTGCGCAAACAGCGAAACGAGAGCTATGCTTCCGACGCCGACAGTCGGGTAAAGAAGACTCACGGGAACGACCTTGCTCGTTGCAAGAACGAGAATAAGCACGCTGTAAAGAGCGTTCAGCACACCCGAAAGTATCGGCAAATATCCCGACTTTTTGAGAACAACTGATGTATCGCTCTTGTCGCTTCTTGCGTACATAATTATGCAGATAACGAGCGTTATCAGCGTTGCGAGGGTAATAAACTGCCCCTTATGCTGACCGCCGAAATCTATCTGCTGAACTCTTGCAACAATAGAAGCGGCACTGTTACCGACAAAGCAGATCGTAACCCAAATTATCCATTTCAAGCTAACACGGTTTTCGCTGTCCGAGCTTTTCGTATAAATACAGCAGAAAAGCGAAATGGCAACGAGGATGAGCCCGAGAATTACAGGCACGGTAACGGGAGAACCCCAGAAAAACAGTCCCCAGACCGCCGTCGCAATAAGCGAAAGCTGAAGAATAAGTGTAGAAAGCGCAGTCGGACCGCACTTTATAGCGTTAAACAGTCCAATTATCGCGGCGGAATAGCCGACGCCGAATATAAGCGAGTACGGCAGAACCTTAAGCGAAAAACCGCCCTCAAATGCCCAGATGACCGCCCAGGTAATGATAACGCTCGAGATCATCACAAGGTTATAAAGCTGAGTCGAGCCAACCCTTGTGCGATTCTTTTTCTGAAAGAACGAATTAAAAAGCGAAAGCGACGCATTTGCAAAAAGTGCGCCTACAAGAAGGAGATAATCTAACATAATATTGCCTTTCAAGATTTAATAACAGGGATATTTTAGCACATTTTCCTCCCCCTTTCAATACCTTTCTTCACTATTTCTCATTATTCATTATTCATTATTCACTAAAATAAAAATCCCCCCATACGGGGGAGATTTTTATTTATCTTAAAGACCCTTCTTGGCTCTTTCTACCTTCTCGATATCGGAGAAGTTGTGAGTAGGAACGTGACCGTTCAGCGGAATGAGCTTTTCGTGGATGCAGTCGATGATAGCGTCCTCGAACGGGAAGAAGGACTTCTCAAGCTCGAACGCAGGAGTGATCCAGTTTCTCGAGCCGAGAGCAACAGGAGGCGCATCGAGGTAGTCGAAGCAGAACTCGGTAATGTTCGCAGCCATATCCTTCATCATGGAAGCTCGCTCGCAAGCGTCACCTACGATAACGATCTTACCGGTCTTCTTAACCGACTCGATAACCTTGTCGTAGTTGAAGGGAACGAGAGAACGTGCGTCGATGATCTCTGCGGAGATTCCGTACTTCTCTTCGAGAGTCTTAGCAGCATTCATTGCGCGGTAGAGAGTAGCGCCGATAGTAAGAATGGTAACGTCCTTACCTGCACGCTTGATATCGGGCTCACCGAATTCGATCGAGAACTTGCCTTCCGGCACGCCTTCCTTAACGAATTCCTCGCCGAAGCCGTAAACTCTCTGCGACTCGAAGAATACAACAGGGTCAGTGCCGTCAAGAGCACTGGTCATAAGTCCCTTAGCGTCGGTAGGAGTTACGGGGAATACGACCTTAAGTCCGGGGATATGAGAGGTGATAGCAGTCCAGTCCTGGCTGTGCTGTGCGCCGTACTTAGAGCCGACGGAAACACGGAGAACGATAGGCATCTTAAGAATACCTGCGCTCATTGCCTGCCATTTAGCCATTTGGTTGAATATTTCGTCTCCTGCACAACCGATAAAGTCAGCATACATAAGCTCAACGATTGCACGTCCGCCACACATTGCGTAGCCGACTGCCGAACCGACAATGGCGGACTCGGAAATGGGGGAGTTGAAGAAGCGGTGATAAGGAACTGCCTCGGTCATCTTCTTGTAAACGCCGAATGCGCCGCCCCAGTCACGGTTGTCTTCACCGTATGCGATAAGGGTAGGATCGTCGTAGAACTTGTCGATGATCGGCTCGAAGAGACCGTCGCAGACGTTGTACATCTTCATCTTGGAAACGGGCTTGCCGTCCTTGTCGGTAGCGGTACGAACCTTGCCCTTGATCTCCTTGACACGGGGGCACTCTTCCTTCGGCATAAGCATTTCCGGCTTGCGCTCGGGCTCCATGGAAACGACCTTCTGATTGGAGAACATGATGGATGCGATAGCATCGGGCTCCTTGTTAAGGTCCATACGGGGCGAGATCTCGTCGTTGATCGCGAGCTTCATGATCTCGGTCATACGTGCGGTGATCTGCTCGTGCATTACTGCGAAATCGTTTTCGGTTGCGAGCTTGCCCTTTATGAGCTTGTTCTTGAACGCAACGATCGGGTCTGCATTCTTCCATGCCTCGATCTCTTCCTGCGTACGGTAGGTAGAGGAGTCGGAAGGAGAGTGACCGGATACACGGTAGGTAACTACGTCGAGAAGCGCAGGTCCCTTGCCCTCAAGAAGAAGCTTCTTCTTTCTCGATACTGCGTCGATAACTGCAAGCGGATCGTAACCGTTTACACGCTCTGCGTGCATCTGAGACGGGTTGAAGCCGGCACCGAGACGAGCTACCATATCAAAGCCCATCGTCTCACCTCTTGTCTGTCCGCCCATACCGTAGTGGTTATTGAAGACGTTGAAGAGTATAGGCATACCGCCGTCAGAATACTTGCCGTCCATACCCCAGAGCTTGGTGATCTGGTCCATAGAAGCAAAGTTAAGAGATTCAAGAACAGGTCCGCGTCCGGTTGCACCGTCGCCGCAGTTGGAGATAACGATACCGGGCTTGCCGTTCGATCTCTTATAGAGAGCCGCACCGAGTGCTATAGGAGCAGATGCACCAACGATAGCATTGTTAGGCATAAGTCCGAAGGGAATGAAGAATGCGTGCATAGATCCGCCGAGACCGCGGTTGAAGCCGGTCTTACGCGCGAAGATCTCAGCAAGTGCGCCGTAAAGAAGGAAGTTGATTGCGAGCTCCTTTACGTTTCCGCCTGCGTTCATGTGCTTTTCAACGACGTTAAGAACGGTTCCGTCAAGGAACTCCTTCATTATAGCGTAAAGCTCTTCGTCGTTAAGCTTTTCGATAGAGGAAAGACCCTTAGCAAGGATCTCGCCGTGCGAACGGTGAGAACCGAACGAGAAGTCGTTGATGTCGAGGCAGTAAGCTTCACCGACAGCCGACGCTTCCTGACCGATAGAAAGGTGAGCAGGGCCGGGGTTATTGTACTTAACGCCGTTGTATTCGCTCTTGACCTTGACCTCGTTCAGCATGGTCTCGAACTCGCGGATGATAGCCATATCGCGGTAGATACGGAGGAAATCCGCCTTTGTGTATATCTTCTTTTCCTCAGTCAGTGTCTTATTGTACTGACAAACAGGAATGTCCTCAAAGTGAATATAGCCGCTATCAAAGGCTTTTGAGGGATCAACGTATTGACTCTTAGGCATAGTTTTGTTCTCCTTATATTTATTAATTTTTTTAAATCATGAACATTGCTTCGCGGATGACCTCGCCGACTGTCGGATGCGGGAAGACGATCTTCTGCACCTGCTCGACTCTCATCTCGCGGTCGACCATAAGCGCCGCGCCGTAGATTATCTCGGACGCGTAGTTACCGATCATGTGAACGCCGATGACCTTGCGGTGTTCTTTGTCGATGATGAGCTTGACGATTCCGTCTCCGCCCTCGTTTTCGGCAATATATCTGCCGCTGTACTTGAGCGTGAAGCTCTCGACCTTGGCATCAAGTCCCTTTGCCTTTACGGTCTCGGATGTTTCACCGACCGATGCGACCTCGGGATTGGTATATATAACTGCGGGAACGGAATTGTAATTCATTCTGTCACTTTTGCCGAGCATATTGTTTACAGCAACCTCGCCCTCACGGTAAGCCGTGTGAGCAAGCATGCTCTTGCCGTTTACGTCGCCTGCCGCCCAAACGCCCGAAACGTTCGTTTCAAGCTTGTCGTTGGTTACAATCGCGCCTCTTTCGGTAAGAACGCCGATGTTCTCAAGTCCGATGCCCTGCGTCATAGCGCGGCGTCCGATAGAAACGAGCACTGCGTCTGCGGGAGCAGATTCTTCCTTGCCGTTAAGCTCGTAGTTTACGCAGTCCTTGCCAACGGAGGTTACCTTCGCGCCGAGAAGAAACTCAACGCCCTTCTTGACGTAGTTCTTATAAAGGATCTTCGAAATTTCGCTGTCAGTCGGGCCTGCAATATGGTCAAGCATTTCGATGACCGTGACCTTGGATCCGATCGAATTGAAATAAGAAGCCATTTCAAGTCCGATTACGCCGCCGCCGATAACGACGAGCTTCTCGGGAACCTTTTTCATATCAAGTATTTCGCGGTTTGTCATTGCGAATCCGCTGTCTACCGCCTCACGAAGACCGGGGATGGGAGGAACAGCCGCAGTCGAGCCGGTACAAATAAGGAGCTTAGCGCCCTTATATTCCTCGTCGCCTGCCTTAACGGTAAATCCGCTTGCATCCTTGCCCATAATGGTTCCGTAAGCGTTAACTACGGTTACGCCTGCGCGCTTCATGGAAGCGCCGATTCCGCCGACAAGAGTTTTAACGACTCTTCCCTTTCTGTCGATAACGGCAGAATGGTCGATGGAAGCACCGTCGAACTTAACGCCGTACTCAGCGCTGTGCTTCGCGTAGTCGAATATCTTTGCGGAGTAAAGAAGTGTCTTTGTAGGAACGCAACCCTCGTTGAGGCAAACGCCGCCAAGCGCTCTGCCCTCGATAAGAAGCGTTTTAAGACCGCCGTGAGCAGCTCTTTCAGCCGCATTGTAGCCGGCAGGGCCGCCGCCTAAAATTATCAGATCGTACATGCTATTCACCTCTTACTTTGCGAGAAGAAGATTGAAATTCGTAAGGTTGTCGCAAAGTGCCTTCAGGAACTTCGCGGCAGGAGCACCGTCAAGAGCACGGTGGTCAAAGGTGAGGGAAAGTCCCATAGCAGGATAAGTGCTTCCGTCGGGCTTTACTCTGTAGGTTACAGCATCAACACCGAGTATACCGGTCTGGGGAGGATTGATAACGGGAGTAAAGGATTCGATTCCCATAGCACCGAGGTTGGTTACGGTGAACGATGCGCCCTTGAGCTTATCGGGAGCGATGCTTCCCGACTGTGCCGCCTTGATAACGCTCTTTGCCTCAGAAGAAAGCTCGTTAAGCGACATCTTTTCAGCGCCGAATACGGTAGGAACAAGAAGTCCTCTTTCGGTATCAACGGCAATACCGAGGTTAACGGTATTGAAGTAACGCATTACGTCCTTATCGTCAAGATAGTGAGCATTGAGATCCTTGAAGGAAAGGATGGTTCTCGAAACTGCGTAAAGAACGATATCGTTGATGGTAATATTGTTAAGACCGAGCTTCTCTGCGTTGTCCTTTACTTGCGCACGGAACGCCATAATAGCGGTCGCGTCGAACGAGGAGTTAAGGGTAAGCTGAGCCATATTCGAAAGAGATGCATGCATGCTCTTTGCGATGACCTTGCGGATGTTCGGGAGCTTAACGTCGGTGTATTCCTCAAGCGCAGGAGCAGCCGCTGCTGCGGGAGCTGCCGCAGGAGCTACCTCGACGGGCTTGTCTGCATTCGTCCAGCCCTTATCGAGCAGGGTGTTGATATCGCGCTCGATTATTCTTCCATTAGGTCCTGTCGGAACCGCACGGGAAATATCGGCATCTGTCCTTTCGGCGAGATGACGCGCACGGGGAGAGATCTTGATCCTTCCCTCAGTGCTTACCGCGCTGCCCGTTGCTGCCGCCTCGGGAGCAGGTGCCTTCTCTTCTGTCTTTACTTCTTCCTTGGGTGCTTCGGGAGCAGGTGCTGCCGCCTCTTCCTTCTTGGGAACAAGCGCGGAGATGTCCTCGCCCTCGTTACCGATCACGCATACCGGAAGTAGACACTCAACATCGTCACCCTCCTCATGGAAAATGGCGAGAAGCGTGCCCGAAACGGTCGAAAGCTCGTCGAAGCTCGACTTATCGGTCTCGTAGGAGAAGAGAACGTCCTTTTCCTCTACCTTGTCACCGACCTTTTTCTTCCATTCGGTGATAACACAGCTCTCGACACTCTGTCCCTGACGGGGCATAATTACTACCTGTGCCATAATAGTCCTCCTATATATAATTAAAAAATTTTAAGCGATAATAATTTCAATATTTTCCGCCATTGCCTTTTCTCTTACGTCAGGCGGAAGGGTGCCGTCTGAGATTATGCAGTCAATATCGGAAAAATTACTGAAGGTGTAAGGCAAGCTCTTATCGGTCTTCGATGCGTCCATAAGGACGACGACCTTGCGCGCCTTTTCAATAACGAGCTTTTTAAGCTCGCAGTCGTTATAGTTACCGCAGGTAAGTCCGTCATCTGCCGAGACGCCCGAAGGAACTATAAACGCAACGTCAATATTTATCCCCTCGATAAACTGCACCGCCTGATTACCCGAAACGGTCACGTTATCGCGGTTTATCATACCGCCGACGATATTTACTATCGGCTGATCCTTTTTCATAAGCTCGATAGCGACGTTAAGTCCCGTCGTCGTAACGGTAAGACGGCTGTTCGGCATTACCGA
>JAFUNJ010000004.1 GCA_017482355.1 Clostridia bacterium | reverse complement strand
GACGGCAACCGTAGCTCTTACGAAAAATGAAAATGCAACGGTATTCCACGTAAAAGCTACCTACCCTGAGCATAAGATGAACCGCGGAATCATAGAGGAGCATACCTATATGAAGAGCGTAGAAGTATCTATAAAGGGCGAATACGAGGTATACATCCTTCCCGAAATGACCAAGGTTGAGTCTAAAATCGAAAACGGACGTACCGTCTTTGAAACCGGAGATATTCTCGGCTACAGAGCGTTCCTTCTTAAGTAAATAGAAAAGCAGAGGCGATGCCTCTGCTTTTTTATTTTGAATATAATTCGTCAGTTGCTTTACTTTTGGGGCGGGCGACCAATGGTCGCCCCTACAATGAAATTGCAAACTCTCTCGTAGGGGCGACCATTGGTCGCCCGCAATTAAACGATGTTACTTTTTTTAGACTACCTCAAATACCGCGCAGAAAATGCTCAAGCGCTCTTCCCATAAGCGCGTGACCCTTGTATCCCGGATGACATCCGTTCGCCTGATACATATTGCGACGGAAGGAAACTACCCACGGATCAACGTTCACCGAGGGTTCCTTGGTGTAGAAGAACGGAGTGCCGGGTCCGCACATATCAAAGCAGGCAACGCCCCATTTATTTGCAAGAAGCCGTACCGCGTCGCGGTGTCCCTCATCGCATCCAAAGGGAACGATAAGACAAATGCGAGCGTCGGGATATTTCTCGATCAGGTATGGCATCACCACGTTAAAGCCGCCGTAGTAACTGGTATTTTCCTTGTCATCTATGGTGCCGAGCTTGCCGAAAGCGCAGTCATTCCAGCCGAAAAAGATGGTTAAATAGTCGATCTCATCGGGAAGCTGAGTATATCTGCCACCCTCGGTGGAGAAGCAGTCCGGTTTTCCCTCAATGTGTTGCATAGTGCTGCCCGAAATGCCGCAGTTATAAAATTTCATATTATTACGCTCGGCAATTTGCCAACCGTAGGTCATAAGTGTACCGTCGGGCGCAATTCCTGCAGGATCCATGTCCGCGCCATAGGTAATAGAATCTCCCACGGTAACGAGAATTTTTCCTTCCAACATAGTAAATTTTCCTTTCTTACGGGTTTGCTTGTAATTGCCTACAAGTCCCCTGTCCAAAATCATATCACAAACAGATCAAAATTGCAACAGATTGGGATGAAAAAGCAGATATAGAAAAGCAGAGGCGATGCCTCTGCTTTTTCATTCTAAATATAATTCATCAAAGTACCACCTAGCTGGGTTTTCGTGGATGTATTTTTTGTGCTCTTCGTAATCTTCATAATTACGTATAACATGATCGTGAAAGGATTTTTGCCAGAGATTTTTTATTGTTCGTTTCGCAACGTATCCTTTTAATTGATTTACGATCCGCGAAATTGTAGGGGCGACCATTGGTCGCCCGAATTCGTCGGCACGTATTCTTAATAACAAATGAACGTGATTAGGCATGATCACGTATTTTTCGATAGACAACGCAGGGTATATTGAGGATATACCGATTATCGCCTCATCAACAATTTTTCCGTATTGAGACAACGCAACGTCACTCGGGCGACCACTGGTCGCCCCTACAAGGTTATCCCAAAAATAATTGCGCCTTTCAAACGTACATATCGTAATAAAATATGCGCCGCAAGAGCTGTAATTATAATTCTTTAAACGATTTCTTTTCCTCTTCGGTAGTTCCTTATCCATTTCATCACCCATAATATTATATCAAATCACTATCAACGGAAATAAGGTCTGCAAGATCCACCTCCAACGTTCTTGCGAAAATCACAAGGTCTATATCTGTAACAAAGCGCTCACCGTTTTCTACGCGGCGAATAAAATAATGGTCTACGTCATATCCGAGAAGCTGCATTTTCGCCGCCAATTTTCTTTGAGACATTTTCTTTTCCTTGCGAATCTGCATTATTTTTTGACCTGTAATGTTATTTTTTCCGTCTGCTGCTTTGATCTTAAACATTTTTCCCCCGATAAATAAAAAAATTTGTTGAACACTATTTACTTTTTATTTATTCTATGCTATAATTAGCAAAGAATTGGTGAATAGTATTCAACAATTTAAGTATTTAATTTATTTGGAGGAAATAAAATGAAAAAAATTCTTAAAGCAACGCTAATCTTCCTATGTCTGTCAGCAGTAATTTTATCCTTTGCTTCATGCGACAAAGAAGAGGGCATTTCCCTTAAAGAATTCAACAGTATCGAAACCGGAATGACCTATGAAGAAGTATGCGATATCATTGGCTGTGAGGGCGAACTCATTTCTAGTGCCGATCTCAACGTAGGCAGTGAATACGCTTCCGAGATTTACTCTTGGAAAGGTGAAACGGGTATTATTGGTGCCAATGCGAGTGTAACTTTTCAAGGAGGAAAAGTTATTTCAAAAGCTCAGTTTGGTCTTGAATAAACAGACAACGGTTAATTAAAAGGAAGCAAGATATCTTGCTTCCTTTAGTTTTTATTCCTCTATTTCAACCTCGACTGCCTCGGTATCGGTTTCGGTTTCTTCCTCGGGTTCTTCTTCATCTTTTACGACTGCGAAGTTACAGATCTTGGCGTCGGTACGCATTACGATAACGCCCGATGCGGTTCTTCCGTAGATCGAAATTTCGTTTACACGGGTTCTGATAACGATTCCCGCGTCGGTGATGAGGAGGATATCGTCGGTCTCGTCGACTGCCGCGATGCAGGCGAGCTTGCCGGTCTTCTCATTTATGTTATGGCATCTCATACCCTTACCGCCGCGGTGGTGAGCGGCGAATTCGGAGAATTCACATCTCTTACCGAATCCGTTTTCGGTTATGGTGAGAAGCATCTTGCTCTCGTCAACGACCGTTACGCCTGCGACGTAGTCACTTTCACCCGGACGGATACCGATAACGCCGCGTGCGTTTCTTCCCGTAGGAGTGATGGAGCTTATCGCAAATCTGACTGCGTTACCCTGCGCGGTCGCGAGGAACAGCTCGTCCTCGTCGCTCGTGAGGCGGACGTAGATAAGCTCGTCGTCCTCGTCGAGGGTGATCGCGCGCTTACCGCCCTTTCTCTGATATGCAAACTCGGAAATAGGCGTACGCTTAACGATACCGTTCTTGGTAACGAAGGTCAGGCAGTTTTCTCCCTCGAAGCTATCGACTGACACAAGCGCCGTGATCTTCTCGTCCTTTTCAAGCTCGACGATATTGACCGCCGCAGTACCCTTTGCGGTACGCGAACTCTCGGGGATAAGATACGCTTTTCTTACGTGGATCTTTCCGCTTGTCGTGAACATAAGAAGGTGCGAATGAGAGTTGACCGCGACCATCTGGTCGACAACGTCCTCTTCCTTCGTCGTCATACCGATTATACCCTTACCGCCACGTCTCTGCGCAGAGTAGGTATCAGAGGGAATACGCTTAATGTAGCCGTCCTTCGTGAGCGTTATAACGCAGGTATGACGCTCGATTAGATCCTCGTACACGATCTCCTGCTCGGCAGGAACGATGTCTGTACGGCGCGCATCAGCATAGCGGTTCTTGATGTCAAGAAGGTCGTTCTTGATGATCTCTCTTATACGCCAGTCGTTTGCGAGTATATCCTCGAGATCGGCGATAAGCTCTGTGAGCTTCTTAAGCTCGTCCTCAACCTTCTGTCTTTCAAGACCCGTGAGCTTACCGAGAGTCATTTCAACTATCGCCTGCGCCTGAATATCGGAAAGCCCGAAGCGTTCACAAAGCGTTTCCTTAGCGGCAGGAATGCTCTCGGAGGTCTTCATAATCTCGATTATCTCGTCGATATTGTCGGTTGCGATAATATAACCCTCGAGAATATGTGCTCTCGCCTTTGCTTTTGCGAGGTCGTAGACCGTTCTGTTACGGATCACGTTCTCCTGATGCTTTATATACTCGTCAAGGATCGCGGGAAGCGAAAGGATCTTCGGCTCGCCGTTAACGATCGCAAGCATATTTATAGAGCATGTATCCTGAAGCTGTGAATACTTATAAAGCTGATTAAGTATGATCTGTCCGTTTGCGTCACGGCGGTAATCGACAACGATCTTGATACCGTGCTTGCTCGACAGGTCGCGAATGTCGACTATTCCCTCGATACGCTTATTGCGTACAAGGTCGGACATCGCCTCAACGAGCATACTCTTATTGACCATATAAGGTATCTCGGTGATCGTAATAGTGCGTTTTTCCTCGTCTATATCCGCCTTTGCGCGAACCATAACGCGTCCCTTACCCGTCGTGTATGCCTCGAGGATCCCGTTTAAACCGTAAACGGTTGCGGCGGTCGGGAAATCGGGACCCTTGATGTAGTCCATAAGCTGAGGAACAGTACAGTCGGGATTCTCCATACGGAACACCGTCGCGTCAACTACCTCTCCGAGGTTGTGAGGCGGAACGTTCGTCGCCATACCGACGGCGATACCGACGGCGCCGTTGACAAGGAAATTCGGGAAGCGCGAGGGGAGCACGTCGGGCTCGTCGCGCGTGTTATCGAAGTTCTTGTTCATCTTAACGACGTTCTTGCCGAGGTCGCGCATCATTTCGTCACTCAGACGCGAGAGGCGCGCTTCCGTGTAACGGTAAGCTGCAGGCGGGTCACCGTCAATCGAACCGTAGTTACCCTTACCTTCAACAAGCGGATAACGGTAGGAGAAATTCTGCGCCATTCTTACCATCGTTCCGTAAACGGCGGAGTCACCGTGCGGATGATAGCGTCCAAGAACGTTACCGACGGTCGTCGCACTCTTACGGAAGGGGTTGTCGTGGGTGAGATTGTCCTCATGCATAGCGTAAAGGATTCGTCTCTGTCCCGGCTTCATACCGTCTCTTACGTCGGGCAGCGCACGGGAGATGATTACACTCATCGAGTACTGGATGAAGGAGGTCTTTACCTCTCTTTCCATTTCAATGTCAACTATCTTCTGGTCGGGATAGATAATCGGCTTCTGTTCTTCTTTGCTCATTTTTTGTCCTTTCTTTAATACAAGATAGGTGTTGTTTATGTGTCATATATTCGCTTTCGCTGATTTCGACGTGCTTTAAAATGTCTCTGCACACCGAGTCGAAATTTGTATTTATATCGTGATTTGTGTATCTCAATATTGTAATGCCAAGATCATTTAAGACCTTGTCACGCGTTCAATCTTTGATCTTATTTGCTTCCTTGCCGTGTTGAGAGCCGTCAAGCTCGATTGCGAGTTTTTTAGAGGCGATGAAAAAATCTAAAATATAATTAGATACAATTTTTTGACGATTAACTGTAATGGGCAGATATTTCAGAAAATCATACCATAGATGCTTTTCTTCATCTGTCATTCCGGTACGCAACTTTTGAGAGTTTTTTACCAAATTTTTATTATAAATATTTTTCATAAGCTCTTATACTAACAAGAGATGCTGATTTTGCCTTCCCCTCAGGGGAAGGTGTCACCGAAGGTGACGGATGAGGTGAACGGGGTTCTCAAAAGCGAATACAATGAGCTTTTGGGGTTCCCGAATCAGCCGTCGAAGACGGCGCTACATTTCTAATGTAACATTGTTTTGGTAACGGACGCTTTGCGTCCTACACCTCATCCGTCCGAGGCAACGCCTCTTGCACCATTCCCCTGAGGGGAAGGCCTATTTACGTCTCATCTGACTACTTATGTGGATAACAGTTTTCCACAGGTTTTCCCCTGTGGAAAACTTTTGCGTCGGCTTAAAAATTACGTTATCGGTTGTGGAAAACGTCTGCCGTTTACATTTTTTTGCCTTTTATGCGTGGAAAATTCACTTTACTGTGGAAAAGTTTTGCACACTTTTCTGAGTTTTCCACAGTTTTATCAACAGAAAATTCTGTCGTTTCGTATTGTAAAGCATCAAAATATCAGCTTTACGCACTGTTTTGCGGGATGCTTACTAAAAGTTATCCACAAAAACAGTGTATCTGTGGAAAACTTATTTTGTTTTCCACAATTTTGTTTTTGGGGTTGTGAATAAATGAATATTTGATAATTATAGAGACTTTGTTTATATAGCGGGAGGAGCAAGCCCCTCCCCTACCGACAACGTGGTTCTTGCCCGAGATTCCGCCGTGCTTGCGCTACGGCGCCCTTCGGGTTCGACTTCGGACTTCGTCCTTCGCTCAGAATGACACGGGCAACCGAAAGGGGTTTCCAAAGGGGAAAACGTATAAAAATTTGCATTGCAAATTTTTATCGGTTGTCACCTTGGCGTGTTTCTTTGGTCACCTTTCTTACACGAGTAAGAAAGGTGAGAAAAATAATTTAAATATCCAAATTCTCCGCATATCTTGCGTTCTGCTCGATAAACTCACGTCTCGGCTCGACCGCGTCACCCATAAGGAGCGAGAACATCGCGTCGCAAGCCATAGCATCCTCCATCGTTACACGGAGAAGCGTTCTTCTCTCGGGATCCATCGTGGTCTCCCAGAGCTGCTCGGGGTTCATCTCACCAAGACCCTTATATCTGTCGGCACGGATATTTACTCCGCCGCCGAGCTTCTCGATGCAAACGTCTCTTTCCTCGTCGGAGAAGGCGTAAAGCTCCTCGCCCTTACCGCTCTTACGGTAGACCTTATAAAGAGGCGGCTGTGCAAGATAAACGTGTCCGTCCTCAATGAGCTTTCTCATGTGACGGAACAGGAACGTGAGAATAAGTATTCTGATATGCGAACCGTCGACGTCGGCATCGGCCATTATGATTATCTTGCCGTAGCGGAGCTTTTCGGGGTTAAATTCCTCACCGATTCCGCAGCCGAGCGCCTGAATTATCGGGATAAGCGACTGGTTTGCATAAACTTTGTCTCGACGCGTCTTTTCTACGTTAAGAACTTTACCTCTAAGCGGCAGGATCGCCTGGAAGCGAGGATCACGTCCGGTCTTAGCAGAACCTCCTGCGGAGTCTCCCTCGACCAAATACAGCTCAGTATGCTCTGCGTCCTTTTCCTGGCAGTCTGCGAGCTTTCCGGGGAGAGCCGAGCCCTTGTCAAGAACGCCCTTACGCGCCGTTTCACGCGCCTTACGAGCCGCCTCACGAGCGTGTGCGGCGGAGGTTGCCTTATCGAGAATAAGCTTTGTTATCGCGGGATGCTCCTCAAAATACTCGGAAAGTTTCTCAACGACGAGCTGGCGAACGAAGGAACGCATCTCGGAGTTACCGAGCTTACCCTTCGTCTGACCTTCAAACTGTGCGTCCTTGAGCTTGACGCTGATTATGACCGTAAGTCCCTCACGAACGTCCTCGCCCGTGAGTTTATCGTCGCCCTTTAAGAAGTTGTGACGGCGTCCGAACTCGTTTACAACGTCGGTAAGAGCCGCCTTGAAGCCGGCTTCGTGAGTGCCTCCCTCGGGGGTGATGATGTTGTTTGCAAACGACATCATCGTTTCGTCGTATTTTGTCGTATACTGAAGCGCAACCTCGGCCGACTGGAAGCCCTTTTGGACTTTCATATAGATGACCTCGTCACCGACGGTCTCGCTGTGCTTCTGCTTGTTTATATGCTCAACGAAGCTCTTGATACCACCCTCGTAGTGGAGAACGTCCTCGCGGACTTCCTCGCCGCGCTCGTCGCGCATAACGATTCTGATACCGGGATTAAGGAACGCCTGCTCTCTCATACGGTTAAGGAGCGTATCGTATTCAAATACCGTCTCCTCGAATATCTCGGAGTCGGGCATAAAGCGAACGTAAAGACCGCGCTTTTCGGTCGCACCGAGTGCGGTAAAGGGCTTATCGGTCTTACCGCGTTTGAAGGAGCCGGTATACGCCTCACCGTTATAACAGTCCTCGTACGTCAGCCACTCGGAAAGCGCGTTTACGACCGACGCACCGACGCCGTGGAGACCGCCCGAGATATTATATCCGCCGCCGCCGAACTTACCGCCTGCGTGGAGGATAGTAAATACGACTTCGGGAGTCGGGATTCCCATTTTATGGTGGATAGCGGCAGGGATTCCTCGTCCGTTATCCTGAACCGACGCGCTTCCATCCTTATGGAGCGTGATTATGATGTCGGTACATTCACCCGCAAGCGCCTCGTCGATACTGTTATCGACGATCTCGTAAACGAGATGGTGCAAGCCACGGATAGAGGTAGTACCGATATACATACCCGGTCTCTTTCTTACCGCCTCAAGTCCTTCAAGGACTTGTATTTGGTTTTCGTCGTAGGTCTGATTCTGTGTCATTATTTTTTCCTTTCTTATGCAGTGACGATTATCTGCATTTTCAAGCTATAAGCAAGAATTAAAAACGTAAGTCAATAAATACCTTCTCCAGTAGGAGAATGGTGTCTAAGAGGTAAACCTCGGACGGATGAGGTGTCGATTTTGGGAGCTTACTCCTCATCCACCACTTCGTGGTCCCCCTTCTCCCTCAGGAGAAGGTAAATTATCGTTCACTATAGTCTTATAAATAATTATTCAACTCTTCCTATAAGAGCTTGCGTTGAGATCTGGGAAAAGTACACTTTTCCGTCGTTTGTGAGTATAAATGACTTCGGTACTTCTTCAAAAAGTGCTTCGGTCATACCGTTTTTTTCTCTACCCTTAAGAAATTTTTTCGTATCTGCTGATACGGTAGCTGTGTCCATATCAAAAATGCCGATTATATTTTTTAAACGTAGATTTTTGTTGTTTCCTGCATGTAAGAACATACTGCGTTGGCCTTTCGTTTTTTTCGCATTTCTTTGTTCGTACAAAGAAACGCTCGCAAAGAAATACGCCAAGGAGACAACCGATAAAAACGCTGTTGCGTTTTTATACGTTTTCTCCTTTGGAAACCTCTTTCGATTTACTGAGAGTTTAAAACTCTCCCGTAAAACTGACGAGCGAATGCGAGGCGTGAAGTTTCTTTTGAGGATTCCAGAAGAAACTTTTCTTTGCACACAAAGAAAAGTTCCTTTGGTGCCGTTCTTTGGTCACCTTTCTTTGGCAAGAAAGAAAGGTGAGAAAAAATCAATTAACAACCCCGTTATTTACGTTATAAACCTTACAGGGTGTATCAATCTTATCACAAGAAGTAATTATAACCTGCTTATTTTCGATGCCGGAGAGGAGATATTCGCGTCTTTTTTCATCAAGCTCGCTGAGGATATCGTCAAACAGGAACACAGGATAGGTTCCGCTGACCTTGCGTGAAAGCTCTCCCTCGGCGATCTTCATAGACAGCGCGACCGACCTCTGCTGTCCCTGCGAGCCGAATGCACGCGCCTCGCGTCCGTTCAGCATAATTTCTATATCGTCCTTATGAGTTCCGTACAGCGTTGCGCCGAAGCGTAATTCACGGTCACGGTTTTCGGTAAGGAGAGACAGATATTCTTCCTTCGTTTTCCGCGTCTGGTACGTCAGCTTACAGCTTTCATTACCGCCCGTCATATCGTTTATTATCTCGTCACTTACGACACTCAGGCACGAAACGTAAATATCGCGTTTTTCCGATATTATCTCAGCCTCGTTTGCGAGCTGCTCGGCATAAACGTCGGAGAGCAGGAAAATATTATCATCCCGACGGTCGCGCGCCATTTTTATCAGCGCGTTTCGCTGTGAAAGCAGAGCGTTATATTTTTGAAGAGACCGTAGATAATCCGTATCGGTCTGCGACAGGGCATGGTCTATAAATTTTCGTCTCACCGACGGCCCATCCTTGACGATCGACAGGTGCTCGGGACAGAACAGCACGGCGCGGAACTTTCCGACTACCTCTGATAACCTCGTTATCGGAACGCCGTTTATTGAGCAAAACCGCTTACCGAGCCGAGGCACGAAGCGGAAAAGCATTTCATTTTCGCGCTTGCCGTCAAAAAACGTCATCTCTATCTGTCCGTACTCGTTTCCAAAGCGCACAAGCTCATTTTCGTGCACTGTACGGAAAGATCTGCCGCCTGCGAAGAAATACACCCCTTCGAGGATATTCGTCTTTCCTTGCCCGTTTAAGCCGTTAAAAACGGTGACGGACTCCGACGGAGTGACGCAGGCATATTCGATGTTACGAAAATTTTTATAGACGATCTTCCGTATGATCATCCGTTAAGACGAACGGGGAGAATGAGAAGGAGGAACTTACTCGGATTCTCGCCTGCTTCTTCAACCGTCATACTCATGAGAGGAGATGTAAGGCAAAGCTTGATCCTCTCGCAGTCACATACTTTGATAGCATCGTACAAGAAACGGCAGTTGAAGCCGATCTCAATGTCCTCGCCCTCGTGGTGAACCGAGATCACGTCGTTTACTCTGCCGGTAACGGAGGAGGAAGCTATAGTAAGCTGTCCTTCCTTAACGGTGCAGATAACGGGGCTCGGGATCTGTCCCTGTCTTCTTTCCTCAGTAACTAAGAGTGCTCTTTCAAGAGCCGAAAGAAGATCGGCGGTGTCGAGAGTTACGAAGATCTTGGGTGCTTTCGGGATAAAGCGGTCGTAATCTATATACTGCGCATCAATTCTTCTCGTAAAAAGTACGAAGCGACCTACGAAGAAGATGATGTGCTTACGGGCTACGTAGATTTCCATTTCCTTATCGCTGTCGGAAATGAATCTCATAAGCTCAGAAACGCTCTTGCCGGGGATAATTACGTCGAAGGCAAGCTCGCTCGTACCGACGCTTTCCATCGGCTCAGTCTCGGTTACGACCGAAAGACGGCTTCCGTCGCAGGAAACTGCCGAGAGGACTCCGTCCTCGACCTTGAGGTCAAGACCGTTAAGCTCGGGCTTTACGGAGTTTACTGCGATAGCGAACTGCGTTTTCTGTATAATGGCGCGGAGCGCGTCCTGACGGATCTTAAATCCGCGGTCGCCTCTCAGCTCGGGAAGATCCGGGAAGTCGGACGCGGAAAGGGCATAAAGCTCAAATTCCGACGTTCCTGCCGAAATTTTTGCCTTAAGGTTGCTTTCGTTTATCTCTATAGTAAGCAGACCGTCGGGCATTGCCTTAACTATCTGAATAAATCTCTGGCAGTTGATGATTCCGGCGCCGCTTTCTTCAACTATACAGGTTACCGTCGTTTTCATACCCTTTTCAAGGTCGTAAGCGGTAAGCTCACATTCTTTATCGGAAACTGTATTAAGAAGTATGCCTTCGGTTGATGCGATCGTGTTTTTATTGGACGCAAATCCTACCGAGGGGATCGCCGCCTCGAGAATTTCGCTTTTCATTACCTTTATTTTCATGATCTGATCCTTTCCGCCGAGCTTTACTCGGTTATTTTCAAATTTCGCTTTTTAATTTTGCGCGCAGCGCTTAAGAAAGAAATAAATAATAATATTTTCAGAAGATATAGAAGTAGGTGCTGTTGAAACTGTGGATAAGTTCGTAAGTGCTTATGCCGTACTGTTTTTTGGGGTGTGAATGTCGAAAAATGGCTGTTGATAAACGGTTGGATTTTTTTAAAGTTGTCCACATGGGGATAAGGTGTTGATAAGTTGGGGATAAATGTGGATTGTTTTCCGCATTTCTTTGTTCGGACAAAGAAACGCTCGCAAAGAAAACCGCCAAGGTGACAACGGGTTTGAATTTTGCCTACGCAAAATTCTACACACGTTTTCCCCTTTGGAAACCCATTTCGATTTAAGGAAGCTTTGCCACGTTGTATTGCCTTCCCCTCAGGGGAAGGTGGCGACCGCCCGCGTCATCCTGAGCGTAGTCGAAGGATCTCGGGCGGTTGTCGGATGAGGTGTAGCCGTCGGAGACGGCGTTATAGTCCGTCGTTTCCACAATCACTCTATTTCAAAAATCAAAACGCTTATCAACGCTTCTTTATCCTATTTATAAGATCCTTAATTTCCGCGTCGAACGCCGACTCGGTTGCCATACGCTTTTCGACGGTTTCAATGGAATTAATTATCGTTGTATGATCGCGTCCGAACACGCGTCCAATGGCGGGGAGCGAACGGTCGGTCAGTTTCTTTATGATATAGACCGAGATGTGTCTAGCTGACGCGATATTACTTGTTCTCTTTCTGCTCTTCAGGTCATCGACAGTGATCCCGTATTTTTGAGATACCATTGAGAGTATCTTATCTATCGTCACCGTTACCGGCTCAGATCCGACGACCTGGTCGGAAATACATCTTATTGCAAGGTCGACCGATACCTCGGCACCGGTGAGAATACACTGTGCCGAAATTCTCTTGACCGCGCCCTCAAGCTGACGTACGTTATCGGTCAGGTTTTCCGCTATGTAGTTGATAACCTCCTCGGGAAAGGTAACGCCGAGCTTTTCGACCTTTTTCTTAACGATAGCCGCGCGCAGCTCAAAATCCGGGGGATTAATATCGGCAATTACTCCGCATTCAAATCGTGTACGCAGGCGCTCCTCAAGGCGATCAATATCACGCGGCGGAACGTCTGAAACGAGGATTATCTGCTTGCCGTTTTCGTAAAGATGATTAAAGGTATTGAAAAATTCCTCCTGCGCCGACGCCTTGCCTGCGATAAAATGAATATCGTCGATAAGCAGAACGTCTGCCTGGCGGTATTTTTCACGGAACTCATGAGTGATAGCTCTTGATATGCTGTCTATCATTTGATTCAAAAATTCTTCGCCCTTAACGTAAACGACCTTATAAGACGGGAAATTTTCCTTCAGTTTGTTAGCGATAGCATAAAGAAGATGCGTCTTACCGAGTCCGGAGGGACCGTAAATAAAGAGCGGATTTGCCTGGCGTGCAGGGTGGTTAGATACCGACTGCGCCGCTGCGTGCGCAAACTTATTAGATTCGCCTACAACGAAGGAATCAAAGGTAAATTCCGCAAACGCCGCAGGAACTGCCGCGCGGTTAAGAACCTTACTTTCACCTACGGTAGAATATATTTCCGCCTTCGGCACGTCGTTTTTCTCAGCCGCTGCCTCGATCTTTTCGGTCGTTTCCTTTTCGTTCTGTAGCGAACGGACAGAAACCGAAACCTCGAAGCCGATTACCTCAAAAAGAGCTTCCTTTATCTTATCTAGATAGCGATTATATACGATATCGCGCTTGAAATCGGAATTTGCCATAAAGACCGCAGTATCGTTCGTCAACACGGTCATTTTAAGGTCGTTGAACCAAAGCTTCATTACGATATTATCGTAACCGTTTATCTCCTGAAGCTTGTCCCGAACGAGCGCCCATATTTCATTAAATTGTGTATTATCGTTTACGTTTATCATAATTCAGTCCATATATGATTAAAATTATAGATATATATATTATATTATATACAAGCGATTTTTTCAAGGTTTTGGGTTTATAAGAAATAATTTTTAACAAAATGTTTACAAATACAAAGGTTGTATTGTTTGAAAAAGTAGGGAAAATTTTTGCCCTACAAAAGGAATATTGAACGATAATTTGTAGGGCGTGGGGCTTGCTCCCGCCGTTTTGCTCCCTCCGGGAGGGATGGCGCAAGTGGCAGAGCCATGGACGAAGGGAGCCCGCGATGAAAGATGTTATAGAGAGTTGCCCGTCTCATCAAGGCGGTTTCTAAAATATAGTTCTTTCTTATGTTTCGCGCCCGATGGCTCCTTCAGTCAGCTACGCTGACAGCTCCCTCCCGGAGGGAGCCAAAAGCGCGGAGAAGCGTTTTATTGTTCACAACAGAGTGAGTGCGGGAGCAAGCCCCCGCCATACGAACGACGTGGGAGCAACAATAAAACATATCGAAGCTTCCTTAAAACGAAAGGGGATTCCAAAGGGGAAAACGTATAAAAAACGCGAATGCGTTTTTATCGGTTTTCCCCTTGGCGTGGTTCTTTTGTAACTTTTCTTACACGAGTAAGAAAAGTTAGTAAAAATACACTACCTGCGTAACACCTCATCCGTCCGAGGCAACGCCTCTTGCACCATTCCCCTGAGGGTAAGGCAAGACATTGTGGCGCGTCTTCCTTAAAACAAAAAAACAAGACCCCGCTTGGGATCTTGTTCCTTATAAAATAGATTATATATAAAACGGAATTATCCGAAAGTTTCAAATCAGCTCTATATGAAAAATCTATTTAGTAATGCCTTTTGGCACATTAGAATATAAGAAAACTTACTTAGCGTACTCGATAGCGCGGCTTTCTCTGATAAGCTGGATCTTTATCTGTCCGGGATATTCGAGACTTCCTTCGATCTTCTTAACGATCTCGCGTGCGGTGAGGATCATCTGATCGTCGTTTACCTCTTCGGGCTTGACCATAACTCTGATCTCGCGTCCTGCCTGGATAGCGAAGGACTTTTCAACTCCGGGGAAGGAGTTTGCGATCTCCTCGAGCTTCTGCAGACGCTTGAGATAATTTTCAAGGTCCTCACGGCGTGCGCCGGGTCTTGCGGCGGAAATTGCGTCTGCCGCCTGGACTATCATTGCTACGATCGTCTGCGGCTCAACGTCGTTATGATGTGCCTCGATCGCGTGAATGACGTCACGGTTTTCCTTATACTTTCTTGCGATATCAACACCGATCTGTACGTGAGAGCCCTCGACCTCCTGCGTCATCGACTTACCGATGTCGTGGAGAAGTCCTGCGCGCTTAGCGAGCGTGCTGTCTACGCCGAGCTCGTCGGCAATGATACCTGAAATGTGTGCGACCTCAATAGAGTGGTCAAGCACGTTCTGACCGTAGCTTGTACGGTATCTTAGGCGGCCGAGGAGCTTAACAAGCTCGTTATTGAGTCCGTGGACTCCTGTATCAAATGTAGCTCTTTCGCCTGCCTGTTTAATGATGTTGTCAACTTCCTTGCGTGCCTTTTCAACTGTTTCCTCAATTCTGGTCGGGTGAATACGTCCGTCAAGGATAAGCTTTTCAAGAGCAAGTCTTGCAACTTCGCGTCTTACGGGATCGAAGCAGGATACTGTGATTGCTTCGGGCGTGTCGTCTATAATGAGATCGACACCGGTCATCGTCTCGATAGTTCTGATGTTACGTCCTTCGCGTCCGATAATGCGTCCCTTCATATCGTCGTTCGGCAGAGCGACAACTGAAACGGTTGCTTCGGAAACGTGATCGGATGCGCATCTCTGAATTGCAAGGGAGATAATTTCTCTTGCTTTTCTGTCTGCGTCGTCCTTGAGCTGGGATTCGATCTCGACGATCTTCATGACCGCCTCGTGCTTAGCATCGTCCTCGATCTGGCGGACGAGCTCCTCCTTCGCCTCCTCGCGGGAAAGTCCTGCGATCGCCTCGAGCTTCATAAGCTGCTGCTGGCGGATCTCCTCGGCCTTCGCCATAAGGTCTTCCTGTTCCTTGATCTTGTTTCGGAGTACTTCTTCCTTACGCTCATAGCTTTCGACCTTCTTATCGAGGGTCTCTTCACGCTGTGCGACACGTCTTTCGAGCCGTGTGACCTCATTTCTGCGCTCACGAAGCTCTTTTTCAAACTCATTTTTGTCCTTGATGATCTTTTCCTTTGCTTCGATCAAAGCTTCTTTTTTGAGAGTTTCGGCGGCTTTTTCGCCTTCCTCTACGATTCTTTTAGCTTCAAGCTCGGCAGATCCGATCTTTGCTTCGGATATCTTCTTACGAATAACAAATCCTACAAGCAAGCCGACAAAAAGAGATGCAACAGCCGCGACAACGCAGATGATGATTTCGGTAGGTCCCATAATACACCTCCTTGTTATTAAATTTTTATAATTTCATATGTAAAGTAAATAGAAATACTTATACAAAATATATTATAATAAAATTATATTAAATTGTCAAGGGCAGGCGTAAAGTTTTTTAGTTTGTTAAAATTTCTTTCATTATTATATATAAGTGAAATATCGTTTCCGCATTGGAGGTATATCGAACATAAATTTGTAGGAACCGGCGTCCTCGACGGTCCGCATATGAACAATAAAACCCTCAAAAAAATTTTTTGAAAAATTTTATAAAACCTATTGACAATTAATCCTAATTAGTATATAATATCAATAGAAAAAAGAGAGGTGACCGAATGAAGAAAAGAAATACGCTTCAAAAATCGATCATTCTCGATGCGCTGAAGGATTTTATGGGAAAGCACCCGACGCCGAACGAGGTGTACGAGTACGTTCACGAAAAGCATCCCTCTATAAGCCGAGCGACGGTGTTCAGAGTGCTTGCGGGCGAGGTAGAGGATGGCGAGGCGCAAAGAGTTTACGCTCCCGATTCGTCGCTACGCTACGAATACGGAACGAGAAAACATTATCACGTCTCCTGCCGCGTCTGCGGAAAGGTAGAAGACGTTGAAATGCCGTACCAATACGGACTTGAAGAAATAGCCGAAGGGCTTAACGGCTTCAAGGTCGAGCGTCATATCGTTGAGTTTATCGGACTCTGCCCCGACTGTGTCGGTAATGAATCCGAAAACATATAAAATCAAAAATAAATTTTAATTAAAGTGAGGAAAAAATTATGAAATTCGTTTGCACAGTTTGCGGTTACGTTCACGAGGGAGACGCTGCTCCCGAAAAGTGCCCGGTATGTAAGGTTCCCGCGTCTAAGTTTAAGGTAATGGAAGAGAATGCTGCTCTTGCTGCAGAGCACGAGTACGGCATCTACGCAAAGACCGTTAAGAATAACCCCGATATTTCCGAGAAAGATAAGAAATACATATACGATCAGCTCATGGCTAACTTCATGGGTGAGTGCTCTGAGGTCGGAATGTACCTCTGCATGGCAAGAATCGCTCACAGAGAGGGCTATCCCGAAATCGGTCTCTACTGGGAAAAGGCAGCTTTTGAGGAAGCTGAGCACGCAGCAAAGTTCGCAGAGCTTCTCGGTGAGGATCTCGAGCCGAATATGAAGGCGACGACCAAGGATAACCTCGCATGGCGTGTTGACTGCGAGTACGGCGCAACCGCAGGCAAGTTCGATCTTGCTAAGTGCGCAAAGAAGAACAATCTCGATGCTATCCACGACACCGTTCACGAAATGGCTCGCGACGAAGCCCGTCACGGTAAGGCACTCGAGGGTCTCCTTAAGAGATATTTCAAGTAAGACAACGCTGTATTAACGCAAAAAATGGAATGAGCTTCGGTTCGATCCTTTTTTGCACAGGCATATTCAAAAGGAGACGATGTGTATGAGAATCGGAATGCAGACGGGTAACGTCGTTGACGTGCTTGGCTTTGAAAAGGGATACGCTGCTATAAAGAACGCGGGCTTTGACGCTATTGACTGGAACCTTGACCACGCCGTAAAATACAGGGATCTTGTAAACGGAACGTTTAAGGGAACGAGTATACTCGAAAAACCTCTTTTCGAGGTAATAGAGTATTACGCAGAGGAGCTCGCCTGCATAAGAAAATACGGACTTGAGATATATCAGGCGCACGCGCCCTTCCCGAGTTACGTTTTTAATCACCCCGATTCTTTTGAATATATGGTAAATATCTTTAAGAGAAACGTCGAGTACTGCGGATATGCGGGAATACAAAATCTGGTCATTCACGTTATCCAAAGAGATAGTGGAGACGATAAGGTAACTTCGGAGGAGCTGGAGGATCTTAATACTAAGCTCTACTCCTCTCTTATCCCCGAGCTTGTCGCGCTTGGCGGCAAGGTGAAGGTGTGCGTAGAAAACAACACCGGATGGCTGCCTGTCAAGGGCAGACTGATCGAGTTTGTAGAAGACGAATCCAGCTGCCCCGAACATATGGCAAGTTTTATTGACAAGCTGAACGAAATGGCAGGAATGGAGGTATTTGCCGCCTGCTACGATATCGGACACGGAAACCTTATAGGAAAGACCCCGAAGGAATATATTGAGCCACTCGGAAAGCGGCTCAGCGTTCTTCACGTACACGATAACGATGGCTTAGATGACTCTCACCTTATGCCGTTTACGGGAACTGTAAACTGGAACGAATTCTGTGCATCTCTTAAGAAGATCGGATACGACGGAGTTATCTCCTTTGAGACGTTCCACTCAAATGACATTGGATATGCATTCAGCGAAGAGATGTGCCTGCTCATGGTCGAAATGACTGCGAGAATCGGAAAGGCATTCTCAAAAAGGATCGAGGAAGAGCTCTGATAAATACGTCGATGAGTCAAATATGAAAAAAAGAAATGGAGAATAATAATATGATCTACGTTTGCCCTTGCGGATACGAATACGATCCCGCTGTCGGCGATCCCGATAACGGCGTCGCACCCGGCACTCCTTGGGAAGATGTTCCCGAGGACTGGACCTGCCCCGTCTGCGGACTCGGCAAGGAAGTATTCGAGGAAGCATAATATAGCAAAAAAACAGAATAAACACCCGACATCGCCTAAAAACGATTTTTCGCCCTGCCGGATGTAACACCTACGGCAGAGGATGATCCTCTGCCGTTTTTTAATAAATGAAAGGAGAAAACCATGTTAAAGAAAAAAATTTTACTATCCGCATCAATAGTTTTGATCATCAGCTTGCTTGCAATGATGATCTCCGCTGCGCCGCTTGTGAAGGACGTTACGTCCGTGAAAATAAGTGCGCAGGAGGCGGAAAACATCGCGCTCGAAAAAGCGGGACTGACGCGTGACGGCTTAAGATTTGAGCGCACAGAGCTTGACCGCGAAAGAGGAAAGCTCGTTTGGGAAGTCGATTTTGAAAATGAAAACAAGGAATATTCCTTTGAGATCGACGCAGTGACAGGCAAGATCCTCCGCGAGGATATCGAGGAAGAAAGAAGACCGACTACCGCCAATACGACACAGCCCCCGGCAACTGAGCCGCCCGTAACTGAAGTACCTATTACAGAGCCGCCTGTAACGAATCCGCCCGCGACCGAGCCGCCTGTAACAGAGCCAACACCTGAAAAGCCAACCGCGACCGAGATCACGCGTGAAGACGCGATAAATATCGCACTCAAAGAAGCAGGTCTTTCGCGTGAGCAGGTAAGAGAGCTTGAAGCCGAAAAGGACTATGAAAGAGGTACTCTCGTCTACGAGGTCGAATTTGAGTACGGCAGAAACGAGTACAGCTACGAAATACGCGTAAGCGATGGAAAAGTCCTCACTAACTCAATCGAAATTGACGATTGAGCAATAATAAAAGCAGAGCGAAAGCTCTGCTTTTATTTTATACTATATGAATCTTATTTTCCGCGTCGGAATTCTTCATATCAATGCCGTATTTTTCTGCGCGGCGCTTCTCGAAGAACTTCATGGCGACGTTTTCGAACATTGCGTAAGAGAGAAGATCCTCCTCCTGCTCCATATAGAGCTTGCACTTCTCACGGAGAGTATCGAGCTCGGGAGAGAGAAGGTCTGCGGGACGGCAGGTCTTGACCTCGGTATCGCCGAGGATCTTCTTAGAAAATTCGGGGTCTATCTCGGCAGGGGTCTTACCGTAGTCACCTGCAAGGATTCCCTTGAATTCCTTTGAGACCTGCTTATATCTTTCGCCCATGAGGACGTTGAGAACTGCCTGAGTACCGACGATCTGCGATGTCGGAGTAACGAGCGGAACGTAGCCGGCGTCTGCTCTTACGCGCGGAACTTCTTCAAGAACCTCTTGAAGAAGCTCGCTCTTACCTGCCGCCTTAAGCTGCGAAACGAGGTTCGAGAGCATACCGCCGGGAACCTGATATAGGAGCGCGTTTACGTCGACCTTTGTGACAGAGCGGGAAATGAGTCCGCTTTCGTCGTACTTGGCACGGATGGGAGCGAAGTAACGGCAGATCTCGTCGAGCTTTTTGAGGTCAAGACCGGTATCGTATCCTGTTCCCGCCAGAGTCGCAACTATTGCCTCTGTCGGTGCCTGGGAGGTGCCCATAGCCATAGGCGAAATTGCGGTGTCAACTACGTCACATCCCGCCTCGATCGCTTTAAGAATGGTCATCGAAGCAAGACCCGAGGTATAGTGAGTATGGAGCTGGATAGGAAGCGAGACGTTCTCCTTCAGCGCCTTTACGAGATCGTAAGCGGCGTAGGGAGTAAGAAGTCCCGCCATATCCTTGATGCAGAGAGAATCCGCGCCCATATCCTGAAGCGTTTTTGCGAAGTTTACGAAATAATCGTTATTGAAAACGGGTCCTGTTGTGTAGGAAATAGCCGCCTGAACGTGACCGCCTTCCTTCTTGGTTGCCTCAACGGCGGTTTTGAGGTTACGGGGGTCGTTAAGCGCGTCGAAGATTCTGATTATGTCGATACCGTTTGCGATCGACTTCTGAACGAAATATTCAACGACATCGTCTGCATAGTGACGGTAGCCGAGCATATTCTGTCCGCGGAAAAGCATCTGAAGCTTTGTGTTTTTAGCGGCATTTCTTATCTTGCGCAGACGCTCCCACGGGTCTTCGTTAAGATAACGGAGGCAGGAGTCGAAGGTCGCACCGCCCCACGCCTCAAGAGAGTGGTAGCCGATATTATCAAGCTTCTCGATAATGGGAAGCATCTCGTCGGTCGTCATTCTCGTAGCTGCGAGCGACTGATGCGCGTCACGGAGTACTGTTTCTGTAATTTTTACCTTTTGCATTATATTATCCTCAATTATATACACATTATTATAATTATCGGGGCGTTGTCTTGCCTCCCTTGTGTAAAGGGAGGTGCCGAGCATTGCGAGGCGGAGGGATTGTTATAAGTTACAGTTGATCGGATACAATCCATCCGTCAACTTCGTTTCCACCTCCCTTTACACAAGGGAGGCGAAGGTGCGTCCTCAATTACTTTATTATAAGGAACCCCTTCTTATCTGAACATCGAAAGGAACCAACCTGCGGCGACTGCCGAGCCGATAACGCCTGCGACGTTGGGGCCCATTGCGTGCATGAGCAGGAAGTTACTTGGATCCTCCTTCTGACCGACCATCTGCGCAACTCTTGCCGCCATCGGGACTGCCGAAACACCTGCCGAGCCGATGAGGGGGTTGATCTTTCCGCGCGTGAGCTTGCACATTATCTTTCCGACGAGAAGTCCGCCGAAGGTCGAGAGGGCAAAAGCAACAAGTCCGAGACCGATGATGCAGAGCGTTTCTGCTTTAAGGAAGTTTTCGGCGTTGGCGGTAGCACCGACCGAGACACCGAGGAATATCGTTATAATGTTGATAAGCTCGTTCTGAGCGGTCTTCGAAAGACGGTCAACGACGCCTGTTACGTTAAAGAGGTTTCCGAGCATAAGGAAGCCGACAAGGGGTGCAGCGTCGGGAAGAATAAGACAAACGACAGCCGTAACTATTACGGGAAAAAGGATAAGCTCGGTCTTACTTACCTTACGGAGCGAGGTCATCTTGATCTGACGCTCCTTTTTGGTCGTCATAAGCTTCATTATCGGCGGCTGGATTATCGGGATGAGCGCCATATAGGAGTACGCCGCGATAGCGATCGCGCCGAGAAGCGTCGGAGCAAGCTCCTTTGTGACGAGAATTGCGGTCGGTCCGTCGGCACCGCCGATTATACCGATAGCGGCAGCGGCGTTTTCATTGAAGCCGAGGAAGAGTGCGCCTGCGAAGGCGGCAAAGACACCAAACTGTGCGCCTGCACCGAGCATAAGCGATTTAGGATTAGCGATAAGGGGTGAGAAGTCGGTCATAGCGCCGATTCCCATAAAAATGAGCGACGGATAAACGCCGAGCTTGACGCCCATATAAAGTATGTCAAGAAGTCCGCCGTTTCTGAGAATGTGACCGTAGTCGATGTCCTTCGTGAGAAACCACTCGGTGTGAATCAGGTTAGCACCGGGTAGATTTGCAAGAAGCATACCGAATGCGATTGGAAGGAGGAGCATCGGCTCGAATTTGCGCCATATCGCAAGGTAAAGAAGCACTCCGATAATGACGTACATTATCAGGTACTTTATGAGCAGAGTCGTGTCGGTGCTCGCAATAGCGATACCCGTCGACTCCCAGAACGTTTTTAATGCTTCGATCATAGGTTTTTACCCTTATGCAATAGTTGCGATAACTTCACCCGTCGCAACGGTCTGACCGCTTGTTACGGTGACGGAGGTAACGGTGCCGTCGCAGGGAGCGAAGATCTCGTTTTCCATCTTCATTGCTTCAAGGAGACAAACGAGGTCGCCCTTCTTGACCGACTGACCGCTCGAAACCGCGATCTTAAGGATAGTTCCCTGCATGGGAGCGTTAACGGGAGTGCCGTTTCCTTTGGGAGCTGCCTTAGGAGCAGGTGCCGCCTTGGGAGCAGGGGCTGCTACGGGCGCGGAGCTGTTGTTGGATGCGCCGACCTCTTCTACTTCTACCTCGTAAACTACGCCGTTTACGGTTACGTTATAAAGCTTTGACATTTTATTTTCTTCCTTTCGATTGATTCGATTAGTGCTTTTTTCTGAATGATACGACCTTGAATGCGCTCGTCGGCTTGCCTTCGTATGCAGAGATCGCGGCAACTATCGCGGCGACGACCGCTTTGTCGTCCTGCTCTGTGGGAGCAGGGACGGGAGAAATCGGCTCGGGCTTTGGAGCGCTTACCGATTCGACCTTATTTATCTTCGGTTTTTTATCGAAGAGCTTGCCGAAGAGGGCGAGGATAAACCATATGAGTGCGAGAACGGCGAAAACTAAAATATATCCGCCGATTCCCGTCGTTAAGATTTGATTCAGCTTTTCGGAGAGGGTAAGCTTTGAGGAAACCTCCTCCGAAAAGTTTAAAAACGACATATAAAACATATTAGCCACCATTAAGCGAGAAACTCAAGAGCCGACGCCATTCTCTGCTTAAGCTCGGTGCCTGAGACGATGTCATCTATATCGCCCGAGCGAGCGTTCGTGAGAGCAGAGGCGGGTCCTGAGATCCATTCTTTCTTAAGAGAAGCGCGGGTAGCGTTCGGGTCAGATGCTTCCTTAAGCTCGGAGTCGTAGAGGAATTCAACTGCGGTGTCGGGATCGAGCACCGAGATAACTGCGCTGTCCAGGGCAAATACGAAGGATGCACCGAGGGACTTTGAGCCCATGAGTGTGTAAGCAGAGCCGTAGGCGTTGCCGATGATAGCGGTTATCGAAATTTCGCTGTTCGTGTAAGCGAAAGCAAGGTCGGATAGAGCCGTAAGATAATTCTTGCAGCCGCCCTTGAAGCCGACTGTGTTAACGAGAGTGATAACGGGAATCTCGAAGTCGGAGCAGAGATTAACGAATCGAGAGGCCTTTTTCGCGGAAGCGCAGGTGAGCGCACCGCCGTTTTCGGTCGGCTGATTGGCAACGACGCCGACGACTCTGCCGTTAAAGGTAATAAGAGCCGTTACAAGTTCCTTCGAAATATTTTCGGAAAGATACATAGGCGCACGGTCGTCGGAAAGGGCAGAGATAAGATCCTTTACGTCGCCGTCTATATATGCGTTTACGTCAAGCGGCTCGTTTATGCTTTCGCAGTCGTCGCCGATGACCGTTCCCTCCTCGCAGTTTGAGGGAAGAAGCGAAAGAAGCTTCGTAAGAAGAGCGACAAGCTCTGTCTCACCTATCACGATGTCGGGAGAACCGATCGGATCGCCGTTAGGGACAAGGTATCTTTCGCCCTTGTCTGTCGCAATAGTTATATCAAACATCTCGGAAAGAACAGCCGATGCGCCGCCGCATGCGCCGTTTATTACCGCGATCTGAGGTATGAGCGCCTTTGCCTCGCTGATCTTAGCCATTACGGAGCCGTAAGCGGAAAGGCAGTCGATCCCCTCGCTGACCTTTGCTCCTGCTCCCGAGAAGACACCGATGACAGGTGCGCCTGCCTTGAGAGCCGAATCATAAAGGGCGCAGATCTTTTTGCCGTGAGCCGATGTAAACGCCGCCTTATCGTTCGTTTTATCCTGAACGAACGCGTAAACAGGACGTCCGCAGACTGATCCGCAACCGGTAATTACTCCTTCAAAATCTCCTTCACCCTGCTTTACGTAGGTGCCGAATTCAAGGAAGGTACCCTCGTCAAAAAGCGCGGAAAGAAGGACTCTTGCGTCCGCCGAAGAAGCGTTTATCTCATTACGCAGCTCGGCAGAAGTCTTTTTGTTCTGTGCCATGTTTTTCCTCCGAATTTTGAGGGAAACAAAATAATAAACCATTCTCCCCCATTATTAATTATATTGTAAACCAAAATACATTTTTTGTCAATGCGTATTGTAATTTTTAAGGATATTTTAAGCGGGAAAATCCCCGGAATAAACATCCACCCACATAGCGGGTGGTATTTCATTTTCTTGCATAGCCCCTTCCCTACCAAGGGTAGAGTGAACGTTGTCTTGCCTTCTCCCGCTGGAGAAGGTCAATAACGTGGCGAAGCATCGGGACGCCCTCTTGCATTCCCCTTGGGGAATGGTGCTTAGAGGTAAACCTCGGACGGATGAGGTGTCCCAGAGAAATGCAACATCCTTTTTATTACGGTGGGAGCAAGCTCCCGCCCTACGACAATCACGCTTCTCACGCGGGGTTTTCATTTACAACGAAGCCCTCGCGGATTTCCGCGAGGGCGTTTCAATGGTATTTTCGTTTTATTTACAAGAATACTGCACGTAAATATATCCTTGCGTCACGCTGCCGCCGTTTTCTGCTTCATAAGAGATGCGATAAGTGCCGTCAGCAATTTCGGCTTCGTTTCCTTCGAGTGCCGTATACGTATCGCCCGACACAAGCTCTATCGTGTCAGACGGAATACCGTATTCAAATGCCAGCTCAGATACGGCGGTTCTGAATTCCTCATAGCCGATGCGGCCTTCGGTGATCAGTGTTACGGTAAAGTCCTTTTTCTGTTCATAGGACAGCGTAAGCGTGCCGTTTTCGTCGGTGTTTTCTGCCGACACAGTCATATTCTCAATATCTACGGGCATATTGACGGTCTCGTTGACCGTTACGGGAATGTAAGCTGAGGTTCTGATTCCCTCCAAGGTAGCGATGTATGCCACGAGCGTGTAGCTGCCCGATGAAAGTGAGGAAAGCGTGAATTTAAGATCTGATGCGGTTACGGTGAAGGTATTCTCACCTGCGTATTTGATTGACGAGGTGTTTTCGATCTCGAAATGAGCAAGGCCGGCATCGGAGTCGGCAAGCGCAAACGCGAGCTTATAGGACTCGCCCTCAACGAAGAGCGTCGTGTCTTTGATCGTCAGAGAGGCACCGCCGACAGACACGTTCACGGCATCGAGCGTTACTCCGTCAAAGCTGCTATCGGTTATGGGTGCAAAGTTGATATTCAGATCAATAAGCTTGGTATCCGATATATCCAGTACTTCCGCATCCTTGATGGCAGTATATAACGCTTCCATATCTTCAAAGCGTGTCTTTTCTTTACTTTCCGCCTTGAGTAAGCCCGCTTCATCCGACACCGAAACATCGTTCCACTTATAGTATTTTATTACGCTCTCGAGGTCAGTAAGCGCTCTGTCTATGCCGCTTAAAACGCTATCAATATTTCGTCTGCATTGGAGTCCCGTTTCATTCAAAAAGCTTTTCAGAGCTTCAAGGCGTTCCGCATACGTTTCACCTCCGATGCGCAGTGACATCTCTCCCGTATATCCGAAACCGCCGATGTAACCGACGTGAATTGAGTTGACGGATACCTTATCGTCTGCAAAGCTGTCTCCGAATGCAAGTGTCTTTCCGTTCGTCAGATGCAGCTTCCCGACGGACCCGTTTGAAAGATTTGCAAGTCCTGTGCTCTCGTTGTATTCAACTGACGAAGCAGGTGCTTCTACACTTTTGATACCGTCAAAACCGCAAAGCTTAAGATCTATCGAGGAGAAGTCCTCACCGTCGAAATAGTTCAATATATCGGTTTTTTTGTCAGAGCTCATAACCTTCAGCATTGAGATGCTTTTATTCTGAGGATCATAAAAAGCATCGTAGCAGATATCGTTTTTCATAATGAAATAGGATACGTTATAGTGCTCTGACATGCCGTTCACCACGTAAGTTTCCCAGTAACCCTTGCTGTTATCCGCAGTGAAATAGGTGTTGCCGAAGTCCTCTAACATAGACAACTCATATCTTTCTCCGGGGATATATGTCATTCTTTCTTCGATCGTACCTTGCTTTGTATAAAGCTCGTAAACGTCTTTGCCTTCATCGTTTTTATAACGCTTACATATTTTCAGAAAGTCGTTTGCCGTATCCTTTTCGTAAAGGGTTTCACCGTTTTCGTCAACGTGCAGATAGTAATGCGTACCGCCTACGTTTACCCATTTATCAACGACCCGCACGTTTTTCTTTACGTCGTCTATCAGCTCCGCTCCGAAATCAGCCATAATGACGATGTTGTCGGTAACGTGCTTGAAATAGTCGTAAGAATTGTTGTTTTCTTCAAATTCGCTCCAAAAAAAGGCGTCGTCGGTTATCTCGACCTTGCCGCTGTAATCGCCCTCAAGAACAGTAGACGTTTTTTTCACCGCTGAGAGCTTAGCAGTGGAGAAGGTGTTTCTGTCGGCAGACCTTACACTTAAATTTGCCGTTGCAATTTTTGCCAACGTGTTCATGACCTTAACGCCATTCTCGAATATATCGCCGTCGTTTTTGAGAAGCTGTGCGTTAAGACGCTCGTTTGCAAGAAGAAGCTTTGCAACTTCGCTGCCGTTCATCTGATTCAGCTGTGAAGAACCGTTGTTTCCCTTGCATCCGACAAAAAGTGTTACAAGCATAAGAAACGTAAGCGTCAGAGAAAGAATCTTTTTCATTAGAATTACCATTCGTGAACAAACGACATATTAAAAAAATTTTTGCGTTTGTAAATTAAATGCCTTTCGTATTGATTTGTACTTCAATTATATCGCTTTTGACGCTGAAAGTAAATAGAAAACCAATATTTTATCGTTAAGATTATTTAAAGAAAGACGGGTTTTTGCTCCGATTTTCGGGATCGGAATAACAATGAACCGTTCTCCCTATTATTAATTAAGTTGTAAAACAAAATACGTTTACGTCAATGATTATGTGTGATTTCGAGGGGAAATTTTCATAGAAAATAAAAAAGCCCCCGATGGGGGGAGAAAGGAATGATGTATCGCCTGCGGCGATATGATATACTTGCCTTCGGCAAGCATGATATAATATCCGTTCCTCTCATACGCGAAGCGTATATCATCTGCGAAGCGGATATCATACTCGCAAGAGTATATCATCTGTGACCGCAGGGAACGGATATCATTGAAAAAAGCAAGTCTTTCGACTTGCTTTTTTCTTGGCGCGCCCTAGAGGATTCGAACCTCTGACCTACCGGTTCGTAGCCGGGCACTCTATCCGCTGAGCTAAGGGCGCATTATTTTCGTGCGACATATATTCTATCACAGGAAGGAAGATTTGTCAAGACATTTTTGAAAATAATTATTTTTGTTTTTGACGGGGGAACACGGCGAATTATTGGAACGTCGTTATACCTTCTCCAGCGGGAGAAGGTAAGATATCGCGGAGAAGCTTTCAAATGTTCCCGTAAAGGCGAAACGTTACTTATTTTCTCTGATTTTCTTAAAAAATTCGCTCAAAACCTCTTTGCATTCCGTTTCCATCACTCCGCCGACGATCTCGGGGCGCGATGAATAGGGATACGAGGCGAGATTTATGAGACTTCCGAACGAGCCCTCGCGGTTATCGTATGCGCCGAAGACGACGCGGTCGATGCGTGAATTTATTATCGCGCCTGCGCACATCGGACAGGGCTCGAGGGTGACGTAAAGGGTGCAGTTTGTCAGGTGCCAACCGTGAAGCTTTTTGCAAGCATCACGGATCGCGGTAGTTTCCGCGTGTGCGGTGGCATCGAAGACCGTCTCGCGCTCATTGTGAGCAGAGGCGATGACCTCGCCGTTTCGGACGATCACAGCTCCAATCGGTACTTCGCCATTTTCTGCCGCCTTTTTCGCTTCATCAAGCGCCAAAAGCATATTTTTTTCGTCAGACATATTTGTTACCTCTGTAAATGTCGGCAAACCATTAAAATTTTCGGGGCGTTTTTTGCCTCCCTCCGGGAGGGAGGTGGATTTTTGCTAAGCAAAAAGACGGAAGGAGCCCGCGACAATAAGAGGTTATGTATAGTTGCCCATCTCATCCGAGGTGGCTCCCTAAATATCTAAATTCGAGTGTTTCGTGCCCGATGGCTCCTCCACCGGACTTCGTCCGGAGCCCCCTCCCGGAGGGAGCCAATTGGTGAGCCACCTTAAATGTTCCCCGCGCCTATGTACATTCTCTTCATCTCGAGCGCATCCTCTGCCATCGTTCCTGCGCTTTCGCAGATGATACGGGGAGTGAGGTTATTCTCGTAAAGCACCTTCGCAAGAGGCGAAAATTCTGGGCCGTAAACGGTATCGGTAAAGGTAAGATGCTTCTTTTCGCCGCCCGATGTGAACTCGATCTTCGAGAAATGGCAGTGCAGATTTTTCGCAACGTCATCGGTAAGAGCCGAGCCGATCTTATCAAACACGCGCTTGTAATCGTCCTCGGTTACGAAAACGTTACCGAGATCTCGCGCATTCAGGTGACCGAAATCAACAACGGGAATAAGTCGCGGACTTATCTTGCAAAGCTCGATGACCTCGTCAAGCGTTCCGAGCTGGTTTATCTTGCCCATCGTCTCAAGACCGAATTTCACGTCGGTCTTTATCTCGTCAAGAGCGCGAGAGATGGTATCCGCCGCCAAAGCGAGCGCCTCCGCACGGGTGATCTTCGACGCGCTTCCCGTGTGGATAACTATGCGGTCAGCGCCGAGAAGCTCGGCTGCGTGAACGCTTTTCTTGATATAATCAATGCTCTTAAGGCGTTTTTCCGTTTCGATTCCCGAAAGGGAGATGAAATACGGCGCGTGAAGCGACATAGCGATGCCGTACTCCTTTGCCTTGTTTCCGACCTCGATGAAATTCGCGTCGGAGCCCGTCACGCCGTTTCCGCACTGATACTCGTAGGCATCAAGACCGATCTCATGGAGCCATTTCGGCGCCTGCTTAGTGCTTTTGTTTCCTGCCGCGTAGAAGCTTTCCGAGTTTCCGCCCGGTCCGAAAAGTGCGCGGGTATTCATTTCACTTCCACCGTGCCTTCCACTTCGATACTGGGTATCGCGATTCCGCTATATTTATCCAGCTTGCTGTTGAATACGGCTGATATCTCTACGGTTTCACCGTATTCAACAGCAACGGTTGTTGAGTAAAGGAGAGTATTTGCCATTTTTGAGTTATTCGAGTAACTGATTGCGGCGGTAGAGAAGGTATAGTTCTCGCCGTTTATGGTCAGAACGTTACCGGATGTTCTTTTTCCAAGTCCGAGAGTATAATGCTCAAGGTAGAGGTCGACTTTAAGATATATTTTCCCGTTTTCCTTGTAAGCCATAACGTCAGCGCGGAGATTGAGAGACACTCCCGTATCCGACTTAAAGCTCTTCTCGATAAGAAGCTCGTCGGGGATCTCGGGAGGATCGGTCTCATCGGGCGCCGTGGTCTCATCGGGCGTGGTCGTCACTTCAGGGGTAGTCGTAACCTCGGGAGTTGTTGTAACGTCAGGCGTGGTCGAGATCTTTGGCGTAGTAGTAAACTCGGGAGTTGTGGTTGCCTCGGGAGTAGTAGCATCGGGCTTCGTTGTGTCGGGGGAGGTGGAATCGGGCTTCGTCGTGTCGTTCAATGTCGTGGTGACGGACGGCTTCGTTTCCTTATCTCCGTCATCACTGTTGTTCATTATAAGAAGCGCCGCGCCAAGCGAGACGATCATTATAACGAGCAGGACGATTATGAATTTTACTGCAGCGTCAATTTTCATTTTTTCTCTCCTTTATTTACTTATTACCGTATAGATCTGCCATCCGAGCTCACTTGAATATGCGGCAACTCTGCCGTCGGAGACATCGGAAATATAGTCGAAAATGAAGGGAAGAACGGTGTTGCCCTCGGTATCTACCATACCGTATCCGCCCTCCGAATGTGCAACGGCAAGTCCCTGGAAGAAGGGGCGCGCCTCATCAAAAACGGGGGAGAATACCCAGGAATTGTCGATATTCATATAACCGTATCTGCCGTTTTTGGAAACGAGCATGATGCCGTCCGAATAATTTTCAAGCGAATAGTTTCCGGGAACGTTGATCTTTGTGCCATTCTTGCTATAGAGCCGATTTACGGTCTTTACGAGCTTGGTCGCGGTCTTCGCATCGAGAAGCGCGTAGCGAACCATAACGTATCCGTCCTCGCAATAGTACATTCCCATATCGTTTATATCGTTGTTGATTCCGGTATAGAGACCTTGATAGTGCTTTTTGTAGTTAAAATCGGCCGGCTCAACGTACGGGCTATCAACAAGAGAAATCACGCGTTTTCCCTTTGTGTCTATGAAGAGAAGTCGGTAATTTTCGTAAATTACGCAGGCAATACCGTCGGACGTGAAGTTATAAGCCATGGTATACGTCGGCTTGATAACGACCTTTCCCGCGCTGTTTTTATAGCCGTAAAGGTAACGGTAGCTGACGCGGTAGAGCTTGCCGTCCTTCTCGATTATATCGCCCTCGTTCGGCTCTGTGACGGGCGGCGTTTCGGGGTCGGGTGAGGTCGTTTCACCCTCGCTCGTTTCGGGCGCTGTTGTCTCACCCTCGGTAGTCTCGGGATTTGTGGTCTCGCCCTCGGTAGTATTGGGTTCAGTTGTATTTGCGTCAGATGTCGTTTCCGATGAGGAGTCCGTGATGCTCATTACGGAAGGAGCATCAGTAGTATTGTCGGGCGCTGTGGTTTCGTCCGGAATTGTCGTTTCATCTGGCGTTGTCGTACCATCAGGCGTTGTCGTACCATCAGGCGTTGTCGTACCATCAGGCGTTGTCGTCTCATCGGGTGTCGTTGTTTCATCCGGGGTCGTCTCATTTGGAGACGTTGTTTCACCGTCGGTTTCTTCGGGAGATGTTTCGGGCGGCTCTGTTGTCACAACGCCGACCTGCGTCAGCTCCATGACTCTTTCCTTGAACGGAAAAAGGTCGATATTCGACTGTGCGAAATATCTCGGCGCGTCGAGCGCGATAGGGAGCGAATTTATTTCGCTTGACGTGATCTCGTGGACACCGTCGTCACCGATCTTGTAAAGCTTTCCGCCGCTTTCAATGACCGGCATACCGTCGTATGTCTTTTGATACAGCATTTCAAGCTCGATGTTTTCTGCGATCATATCGCCGTTTTTGTTATAGATCGAGTTCGTTTTTCCGTTATTTACGATCGCGTAGCCGTAATAAAGGCGGATTCTCGGAAGCGGCTTCGATACTGTTTCGTTTCTGGTCGAAAGTGTGCCGTTTGCAAGCTCGTAGAATACCTTTTTCGTAACGAGATGCGTTGTCAGCGAAAATTCACCGTCAAGGAAGGATGCGTTCGTCTTTGCGAGCGCCGAATTCTTACCGAATTTCGAATAGGAAAGCTTATATCCGTCTTTAAGTGCCGAGCTGAGATCCTTGATCCTCGAGAGGATCTCCTTGATCTCGTCGTCATTCATCGGCGGCTGTGTGACCGTCGTGTCGTCTCGGTCGGTCGTCACGTCGGGGCTTGCGCTACCGGTCGTTTCGCCGGGTGTCGTATAGACGATGGGCCTTTTTACGAAAGAAAAATCGTATGCGCCGCCATCGTACAGAATGATCGCGACGATAAACGATAAAAACAGTACCATCGCTATCACTCTTATGACAACATTTTTTGTCAGCTTCATTTTATCTCCGTTATTTGTGATATTTTCCGTTATTAATTATGGTAAATGCGCGATATATCTGTTCAAGCAGAATAACTCTCATCAGCTGATGCGGAAAGGTCATTTTAGAAAATGACAGACGCAGCTCGCAAGATGCCTTAACGTCCTCGCCCATTCCGTCTGAATCGCCGATGACGAATACGATCTCCGATATTCCGCGTGTCGGAAGCTCGTCGAGCTTAGAAGCAAGCTCCTCGCTGCTGAGCTGCTTTCCCTCAACGCAAAGGGCGATCTTGTACGCCTTTTTCGGTAAGTTAGGGATCAGCTCGCGGTCTGTCTTGACCTCTTTTATTGCAAGGGAAGCGTAACCGCTTATTCTTTTTGAGTATTCTTTTATTGCGTCGCGCAGGAATTGCTCCTTCAGTGTACCGACGCAGAGAACAGTTACGTTAAGCATAGTTTGTCCTTGTTGTTTTTTTGTTTTCACCTTTCTTTCTTGCCAAAGAAAGGTGACCAAAGAACGGCACCAAGGGGCAAACGTTTTCCCCTTTGGAATCCTCTTTCGATTAAGGAAGACGCGCCACGTTGTCTACCTTCTCCAGCGGGAGGAAGGCAAGAGGTAAACCTCGGATGAGGTGTAGCCGTCGCAGACGGCGTTTTAGATATTATCGTTACTCTCTAATAAAACTGTCGCTTCATCGCGTTTTGCTGCAATTACGGTGACACCGTAAGGATCGGTTGCTTTTTTTACGGTTTCAAGCGCGATCTCGGGAGTGTTGTTTTCCTCACTTAGATGCGCGAGGAGCAATTTTTTCGTGCCCTGACGTGCCCACGCGCCCGAAATTTCGGCGCAATCGTCGTTTGAAAGGTGACCGCCGCCCGACAAAATGCGGGATTTGAGGACAGCAGGATAGCTTCCTTGACGCACCATTTCGCGGTCGTGATTGGCTTCGATCATTACCGCCTCACAGCCGCAAAGACAGTCGTAAACGGTCTGCGTGACGTAGCCGATGTCGGTTACGATGCCGACTGAAGTATCAGAGTACGTAAATCTGTATCCGACGCAGGCGCGGCTGTCGTGCGGAACGGGAAATGCCTCAATATGAAGCTCGCCGATATCGTATGTAAACTCAGCTCCGTGACGGATAAGACACGTGTCAAGGATGCTGTTTTTCTGAATGTTCATGGCGCTTGCGCTTTGATCTGTCATATGTACTCGGCAGGGATGCTTTTTGAGCAGCGTCGAGAGGGCATGAGTGTGGTCGCCGTGCTCGTGAGTTATGAAAATATCGGTAACGCGGTGAATTGTGCTTCCGACACTTTCAAGGGCGGTGATCAACGCCTTTGCGCTTCCGCCTGCATCGAGGAGCACGGTATGCTCACCTGCCTCTACCAGAGTGCAGTTTCCGGACGATCCGGAATAAAGGGAAATTACTCTCATCAGAATTTCAGTCCTAAATTATTTGTTGCAAAAAGATACGCGGTGTCGAAAAGGAGCGTGAATAATATTCCGATTATGACGTAAAGGATCGGTCTGCTTATTTTCAGACGGTGCGCCTGCTCGTTTATGATCGCGTTTTTTTCTTCGCTTGTAAGCTCGTCCGAAAGATCGTCAGGGCAGATCGGGCGGAACGTGCCGCGGTTTACGGCGATATATACCATCGCCAAAACAGCAAGTCCTATCCAGTAAATATGAACGGCGGCGGCAAATTCAAGCGCGATCATTATCTGATACGCTATAAAGATAAGCGCGGTTACGAAAAGAAGTATTAGTGCACGCTTAACGGGAAACGGTTTTTTCTTTTTTTCTTCGGTCACGGGGGCCGACTTTTTCTTTTTCTTCTTATATTTAGCCAAGGGGGATACCTCTTTATGATAAAAAATTATTGCGAACGCTGTTTTACCTTCTCCCGCTAGAGAAGGTATTACAACGTGGCGAAGCATTCGCTCCTACGGAATAGAGTGAGCGTTCTTTTGACTTCACCCCGAAACGTCCTCGCCCTTGAGCGCGGCAATTCCGAGTCGGAGCGCCTTCGCGGCGACGCGTCTTTCATCGGGCGTGCCGTTTTCGAGCATCGGGAGAAGCGAACGGAAAAATTCACCTATAATGGTCGGGTCGTTTTTTAACTGCTCCGTGCCGTAAAGCGGGAGCGTGAGGTCGCGTATTTCAAGGAAAAATACGCCGTTTATCTCGTCTTCAAGGGCTTTTACGTCGATATTCAGCGCAGCCGGAACGAAGCCGACAAGCTCAATTCGCAAAAACGTCGTTTCGCTATACTCGGAAACGAGCGCCGAAATTTTACGGCGAAGCTCGCTGCCATCGGTGATTCCCGAGACATCGAGGGACGATTCCTCGTAGTTGTAGGTAGAAATTATTTTGCTTTCGAAGGTCGGCTTTTTACCGTCAAAGGTAACGATTATCGCGCCCTTTGCGCCCGTTTCGCCGAAATCGCGTCCGTTAAGACATCCGCAGTAGGCGTAAGGAACGTTCCCTGCCATCTTAACTCCCTCGTTAAGATGAACATGACCGAAGCCGCAGTAGGAGAAGCCGCTGTTTTCAATATCGGAGACCGACGCGGGGCAGTATGGCGAAAGCGGATCGCCGATCTCGGCGTGACCGCAGAGAATATTTATCTTGCTCTCGTCCTCGGGCTTGAAGCCGACAAACGGACACGCCTCAAGGGTGTTCGTGCCGACGAAGGCATAGCCGTAAATGCGGAGATCCGTTCCCTCAACGTCGATATATGACAGCTCGTTTGAACGGAAAATATGGACGTTATCGGGGAATTTTCCCGAATAAACGCCGCCGTCGCAGATCGGGTCGTGATTTCCGGGGGAAATTATGAACCTGACGTTCGGCACGCTCGACACCGCGTCGTTAAAGAATGCGACGGTTTCAGCGGAAACGAACGGCGTATCGAAAACGTCGCCTGCCATGATAACAACGTCAATATTTTCGTTTTTAACGGTATTTATAAGAGAAAGGAACGATTTTTTAAGCTCCCGTCTCATAAGCGCCGATTGCTCCTTCGTCTTTGAATGGAACGGCGATTCGAGATGAATATCGGCACAGTGAAGAAGTTTGATCATAGTATCTCTCTTTCGGTGACGTATATTTATAATGAATGTAGGATGTCGAAAAGGCAAAAAACCTTTTCGCGGCTGGTATATCAGCCGCCCCAAAAAGCTCTCTGCTTTTTGGGCTACATTCATTGAAACAGAAATCGACAGTTTTCTCATGGAAAACTGTTGGCAAATCATAGATTTGCCGTCGAAATTTAAGAATTTCGACTTTCGATTGTCGTTGTAGTTATACATTATAATTATAATAGAAAATGAAAGATTTTTCAACCGTTTTGAGAAATAATATAATAATTTACAATATTGGGTTTTTGTGTGGGACGATTCGTGAATCGCCCCTACGACGGGAGGAGCAAGCCCCTCCCCTACGGGAATAGAGGGAATGTTGTTTGCCTTCCCCTTGGGTAGCGAAGCAGCGACGCGGCAATGAATGACTGCCGGTGGCAGTCATGAGCCAAGTAGAAATTGCGTTGCAATTTCTACGCGTGACCGAGCCGCAGCGAGACAGGGTGACCACCAAAGGTGGTGGATGAGGTCGAGGGGTTCCCCGAAAACGCGCTTGCCGAGTGTTTGGGGGTTCCTGAGGTTAGCCGTCGAAGACGGCGTTATGCCTCCCTTGTGTAAAGGGAGGTGCCGAGTGTAACGAGGCGGAGGGATTGTTTGAAGTTAGAAATGCTCGAAGAACAATCCCTCCGTCAACCTGCGGTTGCCACCTCCCTTTACACAAGGGAGGCATAAACCCCGAAGCGTTTAAACCTTAGAGAAAACAAAAAACCGCCGATTTCGGCGGTTTTCATCATTTAACGTAAGTAACTATCTTCCACTTCATTCCGCTTGGGGAATCGTCGGGAGCTGATAAGAATTCTTCGCTTTCGCTCTCGATCTTCCAGCCGAGCTCATCGAGATTCGGGAAAAACGCATCGGCGGGGAGAGTTATATCAAATTTCGTCACGTAAATTCTTTCACAGTAGGGAAGAAACAGCTTATAAATGCTGTCACCGCCGATAACGACGGCGTTTTCGCCCTCTTTTATCATCGAAAGAGCTTCCTCGGCGCTGTGCGCGACCTCGGCATTTTCGACCTTGTAGTCCTCGCGGCGCGAAAGAATTATGTTTCTGCGGTTCTTAAGCGGCTGACCGTTCGGGAATGTGGCAAGCGTTTTCGAGCCGAGAATGACGGTCTTTCCGCTCGTTATCGAACGGAAATTACGCAGATCATCTCTTACTCGACAGAGAAGCTCGCCCTTGTTGCCTATTCCCCACGCACGATCTACCGCGACTATTGCCTCAATACTCATATCAAAGAAGCTTCGCAAGCTCGGAAGCAATATCGGTCTTTTCCCAGCCGACGTTCAGCTCCTCGCGTCCGAGGTGACCGTAAGCGGCAAGGGGCGCGTAGATCGGCTTGCGCAGATCAAAGCGCTTGATGAGTGCGGCAGGGCGGAGGTCAACGAGCTGACAAACCTTCTCGCAGATGATATCCTCGGCAACTTTACCTGTGCCGAAGGTGTCGACCATAACGGAAACGGGCTTCGCAACGCCGATAGCGTAAGCAAGCTGTACCTCACACTTGCTTGCAAGTCCTGCTTTTACGATGTTTTTTGCAAGGTAACGGCAGGCGTAAGCACCCGTGCGGTCAACCTTCGTCGGATCCTTACCCGAGAACGCGCCGCCGCCGTGACGGGAATATCCGCCGTAGGTATCTACGATTATCTTTCTGCCGGTCAGACCCGAGTCGCCGTGAGGACCGCCGACAACGAAACGACCCGTAGGGTTAACGTATATCTTGGTGTTTTCGTCGATAAGCGAGGAGGGGACGGTCGCGTAGATAACGTGCTTCTTTACGTCCTCTCTGATCTGCTCGAGGGTAATTTCGCCGTCGTGCTGAGATGAGACGACGACTGTGTCGATACGGACGGGCTTGTCGCCGTCGTATTCAACGGTGACCTGAGTCTTACCGTCGGGACGCAGATACGTGAGCGTGCCGTTTTTTCTTGCCTCAGTGAGCTTCTTCGCGAGCGCGTGTGAAAGCGAGATCGGGAGCGGCATAAGCTCGGGGGTTTCGTCGCAAGCGTAGCCGAACATCATACCCTGGTCGCCTGCACCTGTGTCAAGACCGTCGCCGTTGCCCTCCTTTGCCTCGTAGGAAAGGTCAACTCCGAGGGCGATGTCGGGGGACTGACCGTGTACCATATTGATAACGGCACAGGTGTCGCAGTCGAAGCCGTACTTACCGCGGTCGTAGCCGATCGCTCTTACTGCCTCGCGTGCAATAGTCTGAAAATCAATTACTGCGGTGGTCGTGATCTCACCCATAATGGAGATAACGCCTGTCGTTACGGTAGTTTCGCAGGCAACGCGCGCCATCGGGTCGACAGCGAGTATCGCGTCGAGTACGGAATCGGAAATTTTGTCGCAGATTTTGTCGGGATGTCCTTCGGTTACTGATTCTGATGTAAATAGCTTTCTCATTTTTTCTTCCTTCTTCTTAAATTCTCTCTTGTTTTCGTTCCGAGGGGACAAAAAGACCCTCGCAGAACGAGGGTCATCTTTTTTTGAAATTTAACTCTCATCTGCCCGGATTTGGCACCTTTTTGGCGGTTTTCCGAGCGTTCATCACGCTCACGCTAAATGGTTGTCGGGCTTCACAGGGCCGGTCCCTCCGCCACTCTTGATAAGAACGGTGATATTATAGCATATCTTTAGACGGATTTCAACCTTTTTTGAGAAAATTTTTTAATGTGCGGAGTTGCAATTTCAATGGCTCCCTCCCGGAGGGAGGCAAAAACAGACGGACAACGTCCGTCTGTTTTTAATATCATTCCGCAAGCAATTTCATTTTCGAAAGCAGCTTAGCGAGCTTTTTGCCCTTGGGGAGCATTTCGACCTCCTCGCGCGTGATTCCGCGGATGAGGAGAATTGCAAGAACGTAGACTATCACAGCCGTAATGATCGAAAGCATAAGAGAAACGGTCGCGATGCCCGTTATCATATAGTAAAGCTTGAACGATCCGATCGCGCCGCAGGCACAGATGAGCGCGGCGATAAGCGGCTTGATGATCAGCTTCGCGAAATTCGGCGTGTAGCCGACCTTCTTGCGGATGAAGACGAAGTTCATCGCCGAGATCGTGAAGCAGGAGAGGATCGCCGAGATGGGCGACGCCATAATGTTTATGTCCTCAAAGGAAACGAGCGCCAGGGTCGAAATGACCTTAACTACTGCACCGACGGCAACGCTGATAACGGGATATTTTCCGAGCTTATGCGACTGAAGAACGGCGGCGGTAGTCGATATCATACTCATGAAGAAGACCGAAATAACGTGTACCGAAAGAAGCGGTCCTGCCTTTACTGCCGCGTCCGCGCCGAAAAGGAAGGCGATTATCGGCTCTGCAAGGACGGAAATTCCGAAAACGCAGGGGAGAATTACGATAACTCCCATACGGAAGGCGGTATTTATCGTCTTTTTTACCTTTTCTGGCTTGCCCTCCGCGACGGCGACCGAGATAAGCGGCACGATGACAGACGTTATCGGGTTCGCGAACGCGAGGATTATGTTACTTATCGGGGTAACGCAGGTCTTTAAGTTACCGATAAAATCTCTTGCTACGTCTTCGGTATGATACATCTGCAGTCCGCGCGAAAGGATAACGCCGTCAAGGACGTTTGAAAGCGTCATTACCGAGCTTGAAAGGGTTATCGGAATAGCGATAGCGAAAAGCATCTTGATTATGCTCGAGGCAGAGCTTGTTTCCATGCCGTCGGTGAGCAGGGCGGCATATTCGGTATCGTATTTTGAAGGTTTGAAGAGAAGCTTTCTTATAATGAGCGAAACCATTCCGGCGGCAACGCCGAGCGTAAGACCGAAGACCGCGTAAGCGGCTACTATATAGGTCGGTTCTCCCTTCTGAACTGCATAATTTGCGAAGAGAATTCCGAGTGCCATCTTGCCGACTGCCTCGATAACGTTCGAAATTGCCGAGGGAACCATATTCTGATAGCCCTGGAAATATCCCTTGAGCGCCGAGGCAATACAGATGAAGAACAGCGTTGGTGCTATCGCCATGATGCTGAAGGAAAGGTTATTTATCTTGTAGGCGCTCTCAAATAGAGGCGCGCCGAAGAACATAATTGAAGTGCCGAGAAGTCCTATGCCGACAAAGAGCCACATAGCGACCTTCATTATCTTCTTGCTTTGTCTTACGTTACCGCTTGCGCGGTTTTCGGAGATCATCATTGATACCGCCGTCGGCAGACCGACGTTTGATACGGTATAGAGGAAGGCGTATATATCGTAGGCGTTATTGTAGTACGCCATTCCGCTGTCGGTGAGGATCCCGCGAAGCGGTATTTTGAGAAGCAGTCCGACGGTCTTGACGAAAAGGTTTGCTATCGTCAGAGCGAGGACGCCCGAGAGCATTCGGGATGCTCCCTTTCTTGCTTTTGCACTCACTTTTTTTACCCTTTATGTTACTTATTTATATATTCGTATGTATATTTCGGCTCGAATATTCTTTCGATCTTGCCGCCGTTTGGCGATAGGAACTTGCTGACGGCACCTGCGCCGACGGCGTAGATGTCCTGAAGCTCCTCCATTATGTAAATATTATACAGCCCCTCGTAGCCGTCGCGGCAGAAGCCGACGTTCTCTAAGTTCCCCTGCGCGTTCTTCTGACGGTAGAGGTAATAGGGGAAATATTCTGCCTGAGATAGCGCCTTCTGCGAATAATCGACGCAGGCGGAGCTGATATTACCGAAAAACGAGTAGATACCGCGCTTGTCGCCTTGCTCGAGCGCTTCGGTGGTGAAGGTCGCCGAACGCTTTACACAGTAGGTATGAACGGTGACGTTCTGCGGAGCAAGCTCGATTATTTTGTCAACCGTTTTGCAGAAGCTTTCCTCAGTTGCCGACGGAAGCCCTGCAATAAGGTCGGTATTTATGCTCTTTATGCCGCTTTTTGATGCAATTTCGTATGCACGGTAGAAATCCTCGACGGTGTGACGGCGTCCGATCTCTTTGAGCACATCGTCATCGAGAATTTGCGGATTTATGCTCGTGCGGTCAACGCCGTAGGAGGTCATAATATCAAACTTTTCGGTCGTCACGGTGTCGGGGCGACCCGCTTCAACGGTAAATTCGAGGATGTTGTGCCCTTTTATGTTTTCCACAACTGTGGAAAGAAGGCGGTCAAGCTGTTTTTCGTCAAGAACGGTAGGCGTTCCGCCGCCGATGTATACGGTAGTCAGGGACTTACCCGATTCGTTTATCTGCCGACATTTTTCCGCTATATCAAGGCACAGCTTGTCAAGATAATCGGGGAGGGTCGAAAGGTAGCGCGGCGTAGAATACGAAACGAATGAGCAGTACGCGCACCTCGTCGGGCAGAAGGGGATCGAAATATAGAGCGAGCAGGTGTCATTTCCGAGGAGCGAGCGCGCGTATTTCTGACGCTTGTTTACCTCGGTAAGAAGCTTTGCTTTGTCGGGACGGAGGAGGTACTCGTTTTCGAGCGCGTCTACCGCTTCCTTTCGTGAAAGCCCCTTGCTTATCAGCTCGTCCGCAATTTTTGCAGGGCGGACGCCCGTCAGGATTCCCCACGGCGGGGCCTGTCCTAAAAGCACCTCGCCTGCCGACTGAAATGCCTTGCCGACTGCAAGCTTCTTTGCTCTGTCAGGGGACGCTAGGGTACTTACAGACGCTTGTCCGTTACCCGAAACGGTCGTTTTTCCGTCGAAAAGCGTCACTTTTGATTCGTATACGCCGTTTTCCTCGCGTATAACGATGCTTGCCTCGGGGGTTTCGCCCGTCTGACACTCCCCATCGGGAAATTTCGCGCCGGGGAAAAATATCAGACATAGGTTTTGACAGTAGGTACGGCTGATGTCGCCGTCGATCTTGACTATCATTTTTTGTCCTTTCGAAGCTCGTCAGTGTCGAGGATTATGGTGACGGGACCGTCGTTAAGAAGCTCGACCTTCATATCCGCGCCGAATATGCCGTGCTCGGTCTTGCATTCCGAGAGGGCTTTTACCTTTTCGGTAAAATATTCATAAAGCTCGTTTGCGCGAACGGGTCCTTCCGATGCAAAGAAATCGGGGCGGTTGCCGTGAACGCAGTTTGCGTAGAGAGTGAACTGCGAAATTACGAGTATTTCGCCGCCGACTTGGTTAAGCGAGAGGTTCATTTTGCCGTTTTCGTCGCAGAAAACGCGCATTTTTGCGATCTTTGCCGCCAAAATATCTGCCTCCGCTTCGGTGTCACCCTTTCCGACGCCGAGCAGAATGAGGAAGCCGCCGTTTATTTTGCCGACGACCTCGTTATCAACGGTAACTGACGCATATTTTACTCTTTGAATTACTGCTCTCACGTTGTGTAACCTCTCGTAACCTCCTCGACGTTGTCGACGGAGCGCAAACGCGAGAGAATTGATTTGAAATGGTCAAGATTTTTACAGCTGACCGTAAGCTCGACTATCGTGCAGTCGGAGCGGTTGTGTGTCGTTATTCCGAGAAGCGCGACTCTCATATCGGCAAGCGCCATCGTAATGTCGGCGATAAGTCGGATTCCCGGCTGTGCGATTATGCGAATCTGTGCCTCAAACTCGCCGCCGTGTGCAGAGCCGCTTTCCCAGCGAGCATTGACCCAGCGGTCGATGTATGCGGGATTGTTAAGCCCCGAGACGACGTTAGAGCAGTCCTGCTTGTGGATCGAAATACCGTAGCCCTTCGTGATAAATCCGATGACGGAATCACCCGGAAGCGGATTACAGCACTTGCTGAACTTGACGGAAAGACCCTCGACGCCGTCGACGATAACGCCGCCGTTCGACTTCTTGCGCTTGACGGTCTGAACGTCGGACGCTTCGATGACCGCAGGCGTCTCATCCTTGACTATGCGGTCGAACTCGTCTCTTATTTTCGTTCCGATCTTCGAAACGGTAATGCCGCCGTAGCCGATGGTATTATACAGATCCTCAATGTCCTGGATACCGATCCTCTTTGCAACGTTAAGAAGAATCTCGTTCTTTTGCGCCTCTGTGTACGTCTTGCCGATGCGCTTGAATTCGCGCTCGACTTCGATCCTACCTACGTTGATATTCTCGGGACGCTGTTCCTTTTTGAACCACTGACGGATCTTGTTTCGCGCTTCACCGGTGCGGACGATCTTCATCCAGTCACGCGACGGTCCGCGCGAAGCGGCAGAGGTTATTATCTCAACTATCTCACCGTTTTGCGGCGCGCGGTCTATAGGAACGATCATTCCGTTTATCTTCGCGCCGACCATCTTGTTACCGACGGCGGAGTGGATAGCGTATGCGAAGTCTATGACTGTCGCGCCCTGCGGAAGGGTAATGATATCGCCTTTGGGGGTAAAGACGAAGACCTCGTCGTGCATAATATCAATTTTGAGCGCCTGAAGGAACTCCTCGGGGTCGCGCGTGTCGTCCTCTGTTTCGATGAGCTTAGCGATCCAGGAGAGCTTGCGGTCGATTTCTTCTCTAGAGTCCTCGCCGCTCTTATATTTCCAGTGCGCGGCGACACCGTATTCGGCGATGCGGTGCATTTCCCATGTTCTTATCTGAACCTCGAAGGGAATTGCGTTACGACCCATAACGGTCGTGTGCAGAGAACGGTACATATTCGGCTTCGGGGTCGAAATATAGTCTTTAAAGCGACCCGGCACCATGTTGAACATCTCGTGTATCATACCGAGGACGACGTAGCATTCCTCCTCGCTGTCAACGATGACGCGGAGCGCGTAGAAGTCGAATATCTCCTCAAAGCTCTTGTTCTGCTGATACATCTTGCGGTAGATAGAGTAAACGCTCTTGACGCGTCCTTCGAGGGTGAACTTGATTCCTGCCGAGGTCAGCTTGTCGGAGACGCGCTTACGCATCTGCTCGATGAAATCTCGGCTTTCGCCGTAACGCTTTTCGATGTCGTTACGGATCTCCTCGTGTCCTATCGGATCGAGGTATTCGAGAGAACGGTTTTCAAGCTCGTGCTTCATTCTCTGCATACCGAGTCGGTGAGCGAGAGGCGCGTAGACGTGCATCGTTTCAAGGGCGGTGCTTCGTCTCTTTTCGTCCTTTTTTACGCCGAGAGTACGCATGTTGTGAAGTCGGTCACAGAGCTTAATAAAGATAACTCTTACGTCCTTTGCCATCGCTAAGAACATCTTACGAAGGTCCTCAACGTGCTGCTCCTCCTTATCGGAGAAGGGAATACGGACGAGCTTGGTAAGACCGTCAACGAGGTGTGCAACGTCCTCGCCGAACGCCTTTTTTATCATCGGGAGGTCGATAAGCTCGCCGCAGTCCTCTATGGTATCGTGAAGAAGCGCGGCGCAGATGGAATCGGTATCAAGACCGAGTCCGACCGCTATTTCGGCGACCGCGACGGGATGGCTGATGTATGGGTCGCCGCTGTAGCGGTACTGTCCCTCGTGAAGCTCCTTTGCCAGCTCGTACGCCTTCATTATTTTTTCGGTGTCGTAATGCTTGCCCGACTTTTCAATGGCGGCGTGAAGCTTTCCTATGCCTGTCGGGTCGTTTTTTACTGTTTCGTTAGTCTGCTGTATATGCATGATTTTTCTAGATCTACTTTCGTTTCGATATGTGGAACGCTGATAAATATACTTTCGCTTCCCTTTTCGCCCTCTTCCTTACCGAGGATGATGACTCCGCTTTCGTTAAGTATGTCAAGCACAAGACGGAGCTTGATATAGCTCATTTCGCCGCCGTTTATCGGCTTAAGGGAATGAAGGAGCGAACGCAGAGACACCTCGATTCCCTTATCGGGAGTGTTTCTTTTCAGATGCAGATAGGTGCTGACGAAATCGGCACGGACGGGAAGCTCCTCCCCTGCGGAGGTAACGCCGTCAAGGATGCTCAGATACTCTCCATATTCCTTCTCGCGCTCGATTCTTTGTTCTTCTGCATGTCGGATATCGCGGAGCAATATCTGCTCGCTTTTTATACCGCGAAATTCGTTTACTCCGAGCTTGAAGGCGATATCGACCTTGTCGGACGGCGAGAAGCCAAGCTCCTCGGGTGACGAGCCGAAAAACACGGCTGAAATGCGCTTGCCGCTACTGTCAAGGAGGTATTTTGTGTGTCTGCCCTGACCCATGGAGGTCACCTCAAGCACCGTCAGCGACGGGCAATAGAAGGAGGGCTGAGGATTTCCGACGCCGCAGGGCTCGATAAGGTCAAGCTCCTCCGCTTGCGTCAGCGTCATTTCGCTCGGCGAAAGCTCAAAATCAAGCTCTAATGTCGGCGCTGACGCTTCGGAACCAAGCGCCTCTTTAGCATATTCGTTCAGCTTAGCTTTGAACGCCTCAAGATTTTCTTCCTTTATAGTAAGTCCTGCCGCAAGCTCGTGACCACCGAATTTTTCGAGCAGGTCGGAGCAGTGCAGAAGTGCCTCAACGAGGTTCATTCCCTTGACGCTTCGTCCCGAGCCCTTGCCGACTCCGTCCTCAAAGGAAATGATTATCGACGGCTTGCCGTATTTTTCGGTTATTCGGGAGGAAACGATACCGATAACGCCGTGCTTCCAGCCCTCGTCGTCAAGAACGATGACGGGCGAGCCGAGAGCAAGCTCGGCTTCGATACGCTCCTTCAGCGAATCGACTATTTTGTTTTCCTCGTTTTGTCTTTGTGTGTTCGTCAGGCACAGCTCTTCGGCAATTTCGCGTATTTCATTGGGGTCTCGGCTCAAGAACAGCTCTGCCGCGCGTGATGCCGACGCCATTCTGCCTGCGGCGTTGATCCTCGGAGCGACGGTAAATCCGATGACGGAAGCTGACATTTTGCGCTTCTTAGTCGGTGCTTTACCTGCATCAACGGCATCGAGAAGCGCCGAAAGCCCTGCGCGGGGGGATCTTTCCATATACGATAGACCCATACTGACTATAAGTCGGTTTTCGCCAACGAGGGGCATAACGTCAGCCACCGTTCCAAGGGCGGCAAGATCTACGTATTTTTTGCAAATGTCAGTCAAAAATCCGTCGGTTGACATTCCGCGTCTCTGACGCAGGAGCATCTCAACGGCGGTTACGAGCTTAAAGGCAACTCCGACGCCGGCAAGCTCCTTGAATGGGTAGGAACAGTCGGGGCGGTGTGGATTTACTACCGCGACCGCTTTCGGAATGTCGCCTCGGCACTCGTGGTGGTCGGTTATGACCATGTCACAGCCAAGCAAACGGCAATATTCTGCCTCGTCGACGGCGGTAATGCCCGTGTCGACGGTGATTATCAGGTTCGTTCCGTCACTTACAAGCTTGTCGATCGCCTCGCGGTTTACGCCGTATCCCTCGCCGACGCGGTTCGGGATGTGGAAAACGGTATCAATGCCGTTATCGCGGAAGTAGAGCGAAAGCAGGCAGGTCGACGATACACCGTCGACATCGTAGTCGCCGTAAATTGCTATCTTCTCGCCATTTTCCATAGCGGTGACGATTCGCTCTGCCGCCTTTTTCATGTCCGTCATTAAAAACGGATCGTGGAAAAGCTCGGTCTCAAGACGGATAAAGGAGGAGGCGTCCGCAGGCGACTTGTATCCGCGGTTGTATAGCAGATTTGCAGTCGGCAGAGATACGCCGAGCGTTTTTGCGATATTTATTATTTCGGGAGAATCGGAACGCGTGCCGATATTCCATATTTTTTTCGCCATAACGGACCTCCTTTCGTGTGTTATTATTATAAAAATCAGATTGAACGCAGTCTTGCCTTCCCCTCAGGGGAAGGTGTCATTTGCGCAGCAAATGACGGATGAGGTGTAGGATGCGCAGCATCCGTTATAAAAAACAAAGTAACATCACACCCGAACACCTCATCCGACTTCGTTCGGCTACGCCTCTCTCAGCCACCTTCCCCTGAGGGGAAGGCAAGACAGCGTTTCATCTTTGCTTTATGTTGTGAACAGAGTGAGCGCGGTGAATTTTCACTCAAATCTCTTATATCTCTTAATTATCTCCTCTGCGACTTTGATGCCGTCAACGGCGGCAGAGGTGATTCCGCCTGCATATCCGGCGCCCTCGCCGCAGGGATAAATATTGTCAAAGCCCTCGGCAAGAAGGGATTCGTTTCTCATGATCCTGAGGGGAGCCGAGGTACGGCTCTCAACGCCTGTGAGGATTGCAGACGGGCTTGAAAAGCCCTTAATTTTGTGATCGAAATCGCGTATTCCAAGCTCGAGCATCGAAGAAATGCGCTCGGGAAACAGCTTGCGTAAGTCAGCTTCCTTGACCTTTCCCTTGCGGTAGGTCGGGGTCACACGGCTCGGCGCGCGACCGCTTGTCTTATGGAGAAAATCTCCGGCGGTCATTATCGGCGCGGAATAATCGCTTCCGCCAAGCTTGAAGGCGGCTCTTTCGAGCTGACGCTGAAATTCTATCGGATCACCGTCGGGCATGACGTTAACTGCAAGCGCGGCGTTTGAATTTACTCCGTCACGCTTGTAGCGCGACATGCCGTTCGTAACGACGCCTCCCTCCTCCGACGCGGCGGCAACGACCTCGCCGCCCGGACACATACAGAAGGAATAAACGCAGTCCTCGCCGACGCGCTTCGAGAGCGCATATTCGGCAGAGCCAAGTCGTGGGTCGCCTGCGTATTTTCCGTATATCGCGCGGTCAATATCCTCTCGTAAATGTTCGATTCGGACACCGACCGAAAACGGCTTCGGCATAAGCTTGAAGCCGACGTTTTTAAGGTAATAATAGGTATCACGCGCACTGTGACCGATAGCGAGAATAACAGTCGAGCATGGGATCTCGCCGTTCTGAGTTCTGACGGCAGTCGCGCGTCCGTTTTTTATAATTATTTCGTCAAGACGGGTATTATATCTTATTTCACCGCCTAGTTCCGTTACGTGTGCGGCGATATTGTTTACTACGCCGAGAAGCTTGTCGGTACCGATGTGTGGCTTCGCATGGAGAAGCACCTCCTTCGGCGCACCGAAGGAATAGAGACGGGAAAGAACGTAGCCGACACGCGCGTCGTTTATTCTCGTGACGAGCTTGCCGTCGGAGAAGGTGCCTGCGCCGCCTGCGCCGAACTGAATATTGGATTCGGTGTCAAGAATACCGTCGCGGAAGAATCTTCCGACCTTTTGAGTACGTGAAAGCACGTTGTCACCGCGCTCGATGACGATCGGTCTGTAGCCCGATTCGGCGAGCATAAGGGCGGCAAACATTCCGCAGGGACCGAAGCCGACGACGACGGGCCGCTCGGTCATAACTTCGTCACCCTCTATAATACCGTCAAGCGGATCGCTCTCGAGTAGCTCTACGGCGTCGATGCGTGAAAGCTCATTTTCCGAAAGGGAACGGGTGACCTCCACCGTGACCGACCAAACGAAGGTTATCTCCCTGCGTCTTGTGTCTACCGAACGGCGGAAAATATGCTTATTTACAATATCCTCTTTGAGCGTGAACGGAGCAAGCCGAGAACAGGCCTGCTCCATTACCTCGTTTTCCGTTACCGAGATCGGTGTACGGATGTTACGTATAATTATTTTCATTTATGACCTTTTATGAAAAGTTTTAGAGACGTTTTCTTGCCTTCCCCTTGGGAAGGGGGGGATCGCAGACGCTGCGTCTGCGGTGGATGAGGTGTAGGTTGCGAAGCAACCGTGTGTCAAAGGGATGTAACATCGTTTCCACACGGGAGGAGCAAGCCCCTCCCCTACCAAAAACGCGGTAAAGTGCTTTGGCGTTTTTCAATAGAGTGAACGTGGGAGCGGCGGAGCGCTTGACCGTTTTCTGCGGTGCGCTTTATTATCCACGTTTAGTTGGCCTTTACCGATACGGTATAGGGCGAGCCCTCGGAATATATCTCGTAGACCTTGCCCGAAAATTCATCGAGAAATTCAAATTCAACGATTCCCGAGCTTTCACCCTCCGGTATATTGACTGTCGCCTTTATTTTCGAGGCAACGAGGGATTTCATAACGGATTCTTCACCGCGGAATTTTGCCCTGATTCTCGCAATTTCCGTTCCGTTTGAATCGCGAACGGGAACTGTGATCTCCTTTTCTGCAAAGTTCTTTAAGGTCACGGTCACGCCTATCGAAGTTACGTTATCGAGGTTCTTGACACCGTTAGGAAGACTGACAACGCAGTTTACGCGACCACCGCTTTTGAGTGTCTTTTCGTCGATCACGCATTTAACGGACATGTTTTCGACAGTGTCGATTTCACCGTAAACGTTTAGGACACGGCGGTCGGGCTTTATATCAGCATTTTCTGACTTCTGAATACTGTGCTTGAAAACTACCTCGATCGACGCCACTGCGTTTCCGTATAGAGATACTGTAACGGAGGCGGTATCGGATTTAAGCCGGACGTTGCGGCGGTCTGCTTCGGAAATTTGCATTCCATCCTCACCGATAAGGATAAGCTTTCCGCTGTATTTTAGTCCGCTCGTGATCGTCTCGTTTTTGAGGTCAACGGGAAGCTCGGCGCGGACGATCTTGCTTACGATCTGCTCGGGTCCTATTATTTCGATGTCGTCGAGCTCACTTATTACGAGGTCGTACTCGCTTGAGTAGTTAAATGCCTTCGCCTCGACCGAAACGGTCTTTGATACCTTGTTGTCAAGGTGAACGTTGACTGATTCGATGCTCGATTTTTCGAGCTTTACGCCGTTTGGAAGCTCGAAATGGATATTAAAAAGCTTTTCTCCCGCTTCGGTTACGTTTGAAACGTCAACGTATGCGCGTATTTCGGAATTTTTTATCTTTCTTACTGTGGCTCTGTTTCCGGAGAGGGTCACGTCAACGGTTATACCGTCGCCAGAAAGGACGGAGTAGTCGCCGTTGTTAACGATCTCGACGGGGATCTCGAAAAATTCCTCCTCGTAAATAACAGTATCAATGCTGACTGCGTAGTACCATAGGAAAAACGCGAGAAGCAGGCAGATCACCTTTGCCAAAAAGTCGATAGTCTTGTTTTTCTTGACGGTAAGATTACCTTCTGTCTGCTCTATCTCGGGGCGAACGTCGTTCTTAACTTCATTTTCCATTGTCTTCGCCCTCCTTTTTGCCGTTATTCTTATCCTTTTTGTGGGTAAATATCTTAGGAACTACCGTCTTTGCCTTTTCGTTTTCTGAAAGGAACAGCTCCTCAAGCTCTTTCTTGAGCGAATTATGAGTATAACCGCGCTTGAGCTGTCCGTTCATGGCGATCGAAACGGTACCCGTTTCCTCGGATACGATGATGACGACTGCGTCGCTCTCCTCGCTGATACCGATTCCTGCGCGGTGACGGGTTCCGAGGTCTTTGATTATCTCATCGTTTGACGAGAGGGGGAGGAAGCAACCGGCGGAATCTATACGCCAGTCGCGGATTATGACGGCACCGTCGTGTAAAGGTGCGCCCTCGTAGAATATGTTGCGTAGGACGAAGGACGAAACGTCGGCATTTACTGTAACGCCGCTCTTTGTGATGTCACCGAGCTTTGTCGTGCGCTCGATAACGATAAGTGCGCCGGTACGCGAGCGTCCGAGCTGAGAGACGGCAGTCGATATTTCGCTGATGCTTGCGGCAACGCCATCGTTCTGATCCTTGTTTTCGGACTTTGGAATAAATCCCTTGAAGCGTTCGCCGCCCATCTTTTCAAGCGCGGCGCGAAGCTCGGGCTGGAAGACGATAACGAGCGCGACAAATCCGACCTGGAAAAGGTTTGTCATAAGGAACGACACTGCGCGAAGTCCGATCAAGCTTCCGAAAAGCATTATGGCAATAAGCACCGCTACACCGACGGCAAGCTTTCCTGCGCGTCTGTCGCGGATAAAGGCATAGACGAAGTACATCATTATGGCGATGAGCAATATGTCTATAACGTCAAGAATATTCATATTCAAGAGCTGATATTTGAATGCCTCCCAGGAAAATACGCCCATTGTTGTGTCCACCTTCTTCAGAAAAATTGAAATTTATCTCTCGAACCGACCGCTTTGACCGTCCGCTGAAAATCAGATTATTATACTCCATTTTTTATTGTATCATAAAAGAAATGATAATGCAATTATTATTTATAATAAAAATAAAATATTTATATTACGAATGTACGCGACGTTCTCTCGCCTTCCCCTTGGGTAGCGAAGCGGCGACGCGGTAGTGAATGACTGCCGGTGGCAGTCATGAGCCAAGTAGAAATTGCGTTGCAATTTCTACGCGTGACCGAGCCGCAGCGAGGCAGGGGGAACGCAGACGCTGCGTCTGCGGTGGATAGGTGTAGGCGGCAACGCCGCCGTTTCAAAATAAAAAGCAAGAGCAATTTGCCCTTGCTTTTTCTGTTACGAAAGCTTATTTGACAACCTGAGATTATCGGCGATCATAGCGATAAATTCGCTGTTTGTCGGCTTTCCGCGGTTGTTCTGAATGGTATAACCGAAATATGAATTGAGCGTTTCTACGTCACCGCGATCCCAGGCGACCTCGATAGCGTGACGGATCGCACGCTCGACGCGCGAGGAGGTCGTACTGTATTTCTTTGCGACCGACGGATAAAGTATCTTCGTCACGGAATTTATAATATCTGAATCCTCGACGGTCATCATGATGGCGGTACGGAGGTACTGATAGCCCTTTATGTGTGCAGGAACGCCGATCTGATGGATCACCTTTGTGACCTGCGTCTCAATGTCAACGTCCTGACGGTGAACAGTGCCGGGCTTTCTGCGCGAGGAAGAAATGCGCTGAATACGCTCGTTTAGCTGCTTGTAATCAAAGGGGCGGAGCATGCAGTAATCGGCACCTGCCTCGGTCGCCTCGGCGAACATCGTTCCGTTGTTGACGACAGAATAAACGATGAACGACGGCGCGGTATCTGCTCCGAAATCGAGAAGCGACGTACCGCGAATGACCTGCGTGCAGTCGAGCTTCGAGAGCCACACGTCGGTCAGCACCACGTCGGGATGAAATTTGTCGATCTTGTAGAGCGCGTCCTCGCCGTTTGACGCCTCCTCTATTCGCTTGTAGCCGAGCCCGATCAGATTTGAACGGCAGCTCCTTCTGAAATCACTGTTTTCGTCTGCAATAAGTATTTTGATGCTTTGTTCCATTATTTGTCACTCTCCGTAATTTTGATATTTGATTTACAAAATAATCATACCATAAATTACCAAATAATGCAATATATGGAAATTCAAAAAATTCGCCAAAGTTTGTATGGAAAAATTTACCAAATTGCACAAAGCCCTGTAAAATAAGGTCGAAAAATGGAGTTTTAGAATGTGGAAAAAGCAATTTCGGGGACGAATGGCAAATAGAGGGCTCCCCTGTGTATGGGAAGCTGGCGCGAATGCGCCTGAGGGGTTGTTGCAGCAATCGAGAGAAATTACAATCCCTCCGTCTCGCGTTGCTCGACACCTCCCTTTGCACAAGGGAGGCGTTGTCGTGCTCCTAAGACGCTATGCTTTCGATTATTACCCCCGTGTAGTAATGCAAAAGTATCTCATCATACGTCGCTCCGTTTTTTGCCATTTCGTTTGCGCCGTACTGGCTCATTCCGACGCCGTGACCGTAGCCGTGGACGGTAAAGCGCCAGCCGCCGTCGATCTCCTCAAATTCAAAATACGTTGACTTAAATCCGAATTGACTGCGCAGGAGCTTCGCCTTGACGGCGAGCCCGGATAGGCAAATATAATCTGCCCTGCCGCTGTCGGTCTCGGTGATATAAATACCCTTTTTACCTCCCGAATTGACCTTCACTGCGCTGTCGGAGGCGAAAAGAGTGGCAATGTCGCTGTCGGTAAGAGTTACAGTAGAAATACGGTCGCTTTCGGGCGTGCTTACGGAGCTGAGATACGGCACGTTACCGCCCCAGATGTTTTTCGACGACTCTGTCAACTTGTAAGAACTTGAATGGAAAACTGCAAGCGCCGGCTTGCCGTCCCAGGTTATTATCTGCCCCGCAGTTTCCTTGACGGCATTTTTGACCTTCGTCATTATGCTTTCGGTCGTCGTCTTTCCGTAACGGGCAATAAGCTCGTCTTGCGAGACGTAGGACTGACAGTGGGAATAATCGGTACAGACGTCGGCACCGTCCTTGTGCGAGCCGCTTCCGAGCTTGTTGAGGCAGTAGGAACGTGCCGCGACTGCCTGTGCCTTCAGTGCCTCGGTGTGGAATGTGTAGGGCATTTCGGCGGCAACGACGCAGACTATGTAATCCTCGAGCGACATTTCGACCGTCTTGTCCTCTTTGGACAGATAAACGAGCAATCGGTCGGTCGGATTTTCGGGGGCGGGATCGGTCGTTGACGGCTCGGTTTCGACGGTCGGATAAGTTTCCGAGCCGATCGGCTCGCTCGTTTCGGGGGGAATAAAAAGTTCTTTCTCCGACTCAGTAGCAGTAGCGACGGATACCAGCGGAACGGTTACAGTAAATATGCAAAGCACTATAAGTGCTATGGCGGTAAGCTTTCGTCTCAGATTCATAATTAACGTCTCCTTTTTTTCAATACCTATGAAAAACAAGCCGAATTTATGCGGAGTTGATTTTCTTGCCGTTCTGTGATATAATGAAAAAAATATTGGAGTCAGACGATGATTAAAGCAATATTGAGAGAAGCGGAAAAGTATTCCTTTCCGATAATAATAGCGGACGGCAATACGGTCACACGCAATTCGGAAGCAAAGAGAGTAAGATCGCTTTCGCGCGTTTTGCCGCTATCGTGCCTGACTAAGAAAACAAAGGAGCGCGTTTTGTCTTTGGCTGAAAATTCGGCTGTCACGGTCAAAACGCAAAGAGGGTCGGCGCTCGTTTATCGCCCGTATGACTGCCTTGTATTTATGTATCTCCCAATGCTCGAAAATATCGGAAATATACCGAACGACGTTTTCGACCTTGCGGTTTCGGGGAACGACCTGCCCGAAATTTTGTCAAATCTTTCGCAAAAGCTTTTCCCGAAGGGCGAAATGACTGCTTCGTCATTTTGTAGAGTTGCATCACTTTCGGCAACGCTCGCCTTTTCGGAGGACACAGTAAAGAGAGAGCTTGACGGCGACGGCATAATAGACGCAAAAGAGGCATTTTTCGCGTTTGGACGCGCGATAGAAGACCTTGATATAAAGATGACGGAGCTGCGTGAGCCGCCGATCGCAGTAGCATTTTCGGACGGTGAAATGTCGGTCTCTCTTTACGGCGAGAGGATCTACGGCGCAAGCTCGGCTGTCCTTACCGTAGTCGCGCCCTATTCTTTTACCGAAACGGAATGTTCGGCGGCGTTTGTGATCGCTACGGTCATCTCAATAGTCAAATCGCGCAAATGAGGTAGACAGTTTCTGTTTTGCGTGCTATACTAAAGCAAAAAAATAACGGAGGAATGAATTATGCCATACCGCTTTATGAGATTTCCCGAGGGAAAAACGAAGGCAGTTACCTTCAGCTACGACGACGGAGTGCGTTCCGACGTTCGTTTAGCCGAAATTTGCGACAAATACGGCTTAAAGGCGACCTTTAATATTTGCAGTACGCTTATCGCGTCAGGTGAGGGCGAAAGCCGACTTTCAGAAAACGACATGAAAAAGCTTATTTCGCACGGACATGAGATAGCAGTCCACGGCGATGAGCACAAGAGTCCGGCTCGTTGCACGGATATGGAGATAATAAAGGAATTTCTTACCTGCCGTGAGATCCTTGAAGACAAGCTGGGTGAGGTCATCACGGGAATGGCATATCCCGATCTTCCGATAAGCACCGCAAGCGAGGAACGATACCGCGAAATAAGAGTAATCCTTAAATCGCTCGGTATTTCCTATTCGAGAACGCTCGGAAACGACAATAATGGCTTCGCGCTTCCCGACGATTGGCTTGCCTGGATGCCGACGATCCATCACGATAACGAGAATTCCATTGAATACGCGCGTCAGTTCGTCGACCTCAAGGTCGATGATCTCTACGTTTCAAGGCACAATCCGCGCCTGTTTTACGTCTGGGGACATAGCTACGAGTTCGATAACAATAACAATTGGGAGCATTTTGAGGAGCTATGCAAGATCCTTTCGGGTAAGGATGACACTTGGTACGCGACGAATATCGAAATTTGCAGATATTCAAAGGCGTTCGATTCGCTCGTTTTCAATACGGCAAACACCTGCGTGTATAACCCGACCGCCTTTGACATTTGGTTTGCATGTAAGGGCAAAACGCATTGCGTAAAAGCAGGAGAAACTCTGAATTATTGATATAAAAAACAGACGGGAAACCGTCTGTTTTTGCTTGTAACGTTATATTTTAATGATAATGTAACATTGTTTTTGCGCGGGAGGGGAAACCCCTCCCCTACGAAGGCTATATTGAACGTGAATTTGTAGGGTGGGGGGCTTGCTCCCGCCGTGCAAACACGACGTTACTTTCCTTTGGAGCACCTCATCCGTCCGAGGTTTACCTCTAAGCACCATTCCCCAAGGGGAAGGCAAGACGACCTCCCGATGCTTCGACATAAAGATCGTATTTTTATTCCTTATCCCTCACCGCATCGTAAACGCTTTTCGCGATTATCGCGCCGATGGGGAAGATGAAAAGCCCCGAAAAACCGATGAGCTTGAAGCCAATATACATTGATAGAAGGGTAATAAGAGGCGAAACGCCGACGCTCTCTCCGACGATCTTCGGCTCGCTTACCTGACGAACGAGCCAAATTATTCCGAAAATGATGAGCAGACCCGTTGCAGTGTAGCTGTTGCCCATCATGTAAAGCACGATGGACCACGGCACGAGCACCGTTCCGACACCGAGAACGGGCAGAATGTCGATCAGCGCGATAAGCACAGACAAGGTCAGCGCATACGGTATTTTTAAGATCATAAACCCGATAAAAAGCTGAACGCCGGTGATTAGGAGAATGATCGCGTACGCCTTGACGTATTTTCTTACCGCCCTCATAAGCTTTTTCTTGATTTTGAAAATGCGATGCCGCTTTTCTCTCGGCACGAGTCTGACGGCGAATCGGTTTAGAGACGCTATATCGGCGGCGAGATAGAAGGTCGAAACGACGAGCGTTATCAGGAAAAGGAGGATCCCGGGCAGCGACGAAACGAAGCACATTATCGCGTCGGGAATCTTTGCCGAAAAGGATGAAAGCGCACCCTCGAGCATGTTGGCGGTCGCTTGTTTAACGATCTCGAGTGCTTTTTGGTTTTCGATCTTCGATAAAATCGGGATCTTCTTCATAACTCCGTCGCCCGAGCGTATCATGTTTTCGATAAAATCGGCACCTCCGTCGGTGAGCCCCCTCGTCATGTCGGAAAGTTCCGATGCCATTCGCCCGAAAAATATCCAGGAAAGCGCGAAAATGACGGTGAATACGAAAGCCACGGTGCCGAATGCCGCGACCTTTTTCGGAATATGAGTGCGCAGGCAGATCCTGTCGACTGTCGGACGCAGAAAAAGCGCGACCGTATATGCGATGATGAACGGCAACAGCGGCGCGAGGAGGAATTTTATGAAAATATAAGCACCGACCGTTATGACAACGGCGTATGCGATCAAAACGAGATTTCTTTTATAGCCCTTTGGAGGCAGATCCATAATGCACCTCGGTGGTTTAGTTATTTTAATTATACACCGTTAAAACCGAGTAAATTCACTTTTTGGAATTGATTTTTCTTTTACGGTGTGGTAAAATAGCGTTACTATATTATTTACGAGATAATTATGAAGAAACTTTTTTTGATAATCTTGACGGTAGCGCTTTCCGTTTCCTTCTTTTCCTGCGGAGATAAGAAGGATTACAATGTAAAAAACATCGACGGTTATATCGTTGAAGAAAGCAAGGTGCCGACGAATTACGTTCGCATCGTCATGAAGAGCGGCGACGCGATGCTCGTTGAGCTTTATCCCGATGAGGCGCCTATCACGGTTGCAAATTTCAAATCGCTTGTAGCTGAAAAGTATTATGACGGAATAACCTTCCATCGCATCGTGCCGAACTTCGTTGTTCAGGGCGGAGATCCCAATGGCGACGGTGTTTCGAACGGCGACAAGCCGAACATCAAGGGCGAGTTCCGTTATAACGGCGTTAATAATACGATAAAGCACGAGCGCGGAGTGCTTTCCATGGCTCGTCTCGAAAACGATTATAACAGTGCGTCGACGCAGTTCTTTATCGTACACAAAACGTCGGAGAACAATACCCTGGCTCTCGACGGACAGTACGCGGCATTCGGTAAGCTCCTCGCGGGCTACGGAACGCTCGACAAAATAGCGGCTACCGATATCGAAAAAGACGGTAAGCCGAAAATGGCAGAGGTAAGATTCGTTAATATCGTGTCGACACCCGACGAAAAGTAAAACGATGATCGTATTCGACAAGCTTTGGAAAACAATGAAAGAAAAAGGTGTATCTACCTATAAGCTTCGAGAGGAGTGCGGAATTGACAGTAAGACGGTTCGCCGCCTTAAAGCCAATGAAAATATTGAGACCAAAACGCTTGACAAGCTATGTGCCGCACTTGATTGCAAGATCGAAGATATAATGGAGTATAAGCCGTAATTTCATAAACAAAAAAGCACCCGAGTGGAAATGGATTCCGCGGGGTGCTTTTTCAATTTATTCTTCCTCTTTTGAAGTGAAAATATTACAGATATCGGTGATTCTCGGATTGTACTTGACCGAGTCGAAGCACTGAAGCGGCATGATCTCGTTCATGAAGATGTCGCGAAGCGGCGTCTTCTTGTTCTTCTGCGGGATCTGAAGCTGGGTCTTAGAGAATCTCATGCCCTTGACGAGAGGAGAGGTGTGAGGAAGCACCTTCGGGAGATTGTCAAACTCGTTTGCGGTCTTTGCGCAGTCTGAAAGGCAGTCGAGCGCTTCCTCGGGACGGTCGAGCGACATGAGAAGCACAGCCATATCCTTAAGGAGCATCATGTGCGTGTATGCGCCCTCGAAAATGTCGCCGTCGGGGTAGACCGACTCGCGGATTCCGCGCGCAACGGAAAGAAGCTCAAGCTTGTCCTTCGCCTTGAGGTCGGTAGAATTATCAACGTATTCCATTATTGCGCTTATGAGGTGCGAGGTGTATGAGGAAATGTTCTCCTTGATAGCGGCGATCTTGCTCTCGCCCTCCGAGATTATCGGAAGCATATCCTCGCGGCAGATCTTTCTGCCGGGAAGCGACATTGCAATTTCTCTTGCGCTGTCGGTATCACGCAGATCCTCGTAGTAGTGAAGGCAAAGGAGACGCTTTGCTTCAAGGCGGATCGCGTCGTCGGTGCAGTTGCCGAGTATTTCCTCGCCGATGGAAAGAAGCTCGCCCGAATAGTGCTTGACCATCGCAGGGCGGTCGCAGCTAAGGTAGAGACCGTACATGAGAAGGCACTTAAGACGGTATTCCTCGGGGAAGTACATAACTCCCTCACGGATGGCGTCAAGAGCTTCCTTTATGTTGCCCGACGCAACTCTTTCCTGAAAGAGGTCGGCGTATTCCTTGATCTTGTCCTCGTTGTCGAACTCGTCCATGCACATAAGCTCGTCGGTCGAAACACCGAAATAGCTTGCAAGCACGGGAATAAGCTCGATCGGGGGATAAGCTTCGCCCTCCTCCCAAGCGATTATGTCCTTGCAGTTTACGTTAAGATACTGCGCGAGAGCGTCCTGGGTTATCTCCTTCTTAAGACGGTAAACGCGTATCTTTGCGCCCATATTTATAAACATATTATTCTCCTTATTTTGCCACGGTAAGGGCAATTATTTTTTTTATATCGTCCGGCTGATCCTTTGCCTCGGTGCACGCCTTGTTTCGGCGGATCGCCCCGCATTTTACGCATTTATGCGTGATAATATATCCCTTTTTCGGGTCGGGGACAGCCGATATCGGCTCAAGCTCTCCGCCGCAGTCGCTTGCGCGGTCGCCGGGATTTACGTCAAGATGACGCGACCAAAGGCAAAAGGGACAGTGGTTGCGCGAGGTGTATTTAAGCGGACGGACTTCCATTCCGCAGTGGACGCAGATAAATCCGTCGTCGTTTTTTGAAAAACGCTTTACTTCGAGGGTGTCGCTCATTTGTTCAACCCTTTAATTTCGCAGTAGGCGTCGAAATATCTTTCTCCGAGCGTGACGAGGGCGTCACGGCAGAAGTGAATATCGTCGCCGTTGCCGACCGTCTGATTATTCGATTTGAGGTCGCGCGCCATAACGACCTTGCCGTTGCCGAGCTTTTCGCAAACGTCGTTCGTGGCAGCGATCACCGCGTCGCAGGCAACCGTGTTTTTATCCTTCCATTCCGAAACGAACTCGGCGGCAATAAAGGGAAGGCGGTTTTCGCCGGTCTCGTTTCTTATCGCGTTTACGGTCGCGGTAAGGTCGGCGCGGTAAATCTCGCGGCGCTTTTCGGCGCTTGCTTCTGCGTTTTCGAATGCGTCGTGCTCGCCCTGATGCCAAAGAAATGCGACAAAGCGGTCGTTTTCGTCCTTCTTTGCTTCGTTTATCATTTTGATAAGGCGTTCGTGGAGAACGTTACCGATGCCCCACTGCTTGCCCGCAAAGCCGGTTCCGCCCGACGTGCCGTTTATGATGAGAAGCTTTCTGCCATCTTCAAGCAGACCTGCTTCAATATATTTTTTTGCAAAGGTGAGAGCGAACATTCCGTAGTTGTTTTGTCCGTCGTTTCGCTCTTTTGCAATTTCGGTCACATAGGTGTACGGCTCGGTAACGAAATACTTCATCGAGCCGTCTTCTTGTTGCTCGTAGCCGTATTTACCGCCGTCGCGCATCATAAGGATTCTTTCGTCGAGAATGAAAGGACGGTCTGTCGGACCGAGACCGTTTCCCTCTGCGTTCGACTGTCCGCCGAGAATAATAATATCGTATGGCATATATTTCTCCTTTTAAAATTTGCATGGAGGATTAAAAGCTTAATTTTACCTTCTCCTGAGGGAGAAGGGGGACCGCAGGCGGAACGCCTGTGGTGGATGAGGAGCAAGTTCACTTATTCGACACCTCATCCGAGGTTCACCTCTTGCCTTCCTCCCGCTGGAGAAGGTATTGTGTATTAGCTCTCTTTGCCTTGCTTCCCTCATTATACAATGCTTTTTCCTTTTTTTCAAGGGCGATTTATCAAAACTCTCGACAAACGTCTGTTTTTGTTATATAATTGACCTATAAATACCTTTTGGAGCGTTAAAATGACCGAAAGAAAAGTCAAAAACACAGACAGAATATACGAGCGCGATTCGTCCGTTTCGCATTTTGAAGCAAAGGTGCTTTCCTGCGAAGCCGACGGCGGCGAATACAAGGTCGTCCTCTCACGCACTGCGTTCTTCCCGACGGGCGGCGGACAGTCCTGTGACACGGGGACGCTAAACGGCATCGAGGTTACGGACGTTAATATCAAAAACGGCGAGATAATTCACGTTTTGCCGTTACCCGTCGAGGTCGGACAGACCGTTCACGGAATTATCGACTACGCCGAGCGTGAAGAAAAAATGCAGTCGCACACGGCAGAGCATATCTTATCAAGCGTTTTAAATACAAAATACGGTCTATCTAACGTCGGCTTCCACCTCGGAACAGTCGATACGACCTGCGACTTCGACGGCGTTCTGACTTTGGATCAGTTAAACGATGCCGAGGACGAGGTCAATAGGATCATACGCGAAAATCACCCCGTGTTCCCCGTTTTTCCCTCCGAAAACGAGCTTAAAACGCTTGAATACAGAAGCAAGCTCGACCTGACAGAGGACGTTCGGATCGTAATGATAGGCGAAAACGGTTCGGTCGATAAATGCGCCTGCTGTGCTCCGCACGTTAGGGAAACGGGAAATATCGGTTATTTCAAGATCGTTGATTTTTATAAATACAAGGGCGGCACGCGCGTGCATATTCTGACGGGACAAAAGGCGGTCGAAAGGGCGAGGGACGACTTTGAGGGCATAAAAACCCTGTCGGCGCTTCTCTCGGCACCTCGGAACGCGCAGAGCGTGAGCGAGGCAGCAGAGCGCATTCGCGAGGAAAACGAGGCGCTCGAACGCGAAATATCCGTGCTGAACGGGCGCATAAACGAGCTCATTTGCGCCTCGATTACGGATACCGAGCTTTCCGCTTTGTTCGATGGCAGAACTGACGTGCAAACGCTTCGCTCGCTCTGCCTTTCGGCTGCCGAAAAGGTAAAAACCGCAGTAGTTTTCGGAGGCGAGGACGGGAGATTCAATTTCGTCATCGCCGGAGAAAAGGCGCAGGATACCTTTGCGAAAATGAAAAATTCGCTCAACGTCCGCGGCGGCGGTAAAGAGGTCATCTGCGGCACCGTTTTTGCTACTGAGAGCGAGATAAAGACACTTTTTGATGGAGAAAATATATGAATCCGATACTTTTAACACCGATTCTAAAGAATTATATCTGGGGCGGAACGCGCCTCAAAACCGAATTTGGGTTTGAAAGCGACGAGGAAAAGGTCGCCGAAGCGTGGATGCTGTCGAGCCATAAGGACGGCAGAAATATTGAAACGGAAATGCCTATCCTCGTAAAGCTCATCGACGCGCGCGACAAGCTGTCGGTTCAGGTACACCCGAACGACGAATACGCATATCGTGTTGAAAATGAGCCGGGCAAGACCGAAATGTGGTACATCGTCGACTGTGAGGAGGGTGCGCACCTCATTTACGGCTTTAAAAAGGAAATTTCAAAGGAAGAATTTGAACGCCGCATCCGCGATAATACCCTCGATGACGTGATGAACTACGTTCCTGTTCATAAGGGCGACGTATTCTTCATTCCGTCGGGAACGCTCCATGCGATCGGCGCGGGAATACTGATCGTCGAGATTCAGCAAAGCTCGAATACGACCTATCGCGTCTCCGATTACGGACGGCTCGGCGCCGACGGAAAGCCGCGTCAGCTCCACGTTGAAAAGGCGCTCGACGTAACGGAGACTGTGCCGCCCGCAGTGCCTTACGGTCAGATCGGTGAAACGGCGGAATATCCCTTCGGAAAGGTGAGAACGCTCTCGGAATGTCAGTTTTTTTCCGCCTACGAGATAGATCTTGACGGTAATTTTGAGACTACCCCGACGAATTTCCTGCATATCCTCGTCCTTGACGGTGAAGTTACCGTCGGTGACGTGAAAGCAACCAAGGGCGGAAGTATATACGTCCCCGCAAATTGCAAAACCGCAGTTAATGGAAAAGGAAAGATTCTCGTAAGTACGGTTTAAAATGTTGTATTGCCTTTGGGACACCTCATCCGAGGTTCTGCCTCTTACCTTCATTCCGCTGGAGAAGGTAAAACAACGTTCCGAAGCTTCCAAAAATCGAAAGGGGATTCCAAAGGGGAAAACGTATAAAAAACGCGAATGCGTTTTTTGTCGGTTTGCCCCTTGGTGTGCTTATTTTGTAACTTTTCTTACACAAGTAAGAAAAGTTAATAAAAACACCTACAAACAAAACAGCACCTAAGCTTTTTCCGCTTAGGTGCTTTTTTGTTAAGTAACTTAAATTATTCCTGCTCGGGAGCTCCAACGGGGCAAGCGCCTGCACAAGCGCCGCACTCGATGCACTCGTCTGCATTGATTTCGTACTTGTCGTCTCCCTCGGAGATGCAACTTACGGGACACTCGTCAGCGCAAGCGCCGCAAGCGATGCAATCGTCATTGATCTTGAATGCCATCAGTATATCCGTCCTTTCTTGGAATTAATCCGATTTTATAAGAGCATTATAGCACAACGTTCTTATAAAATCAACTATTATTTTTATTTCCGACTTATTTTTTGTCGGCTTTTTCAGACTTTTTGGTGCCGGCGTCGCCCGATTTCTGCTTTTGAGCGTCATCGCGGGCGTTTTTGCCGACAGTCTTGTGCTTGCCCTTCGCATGACCCTTGACCGTCAGATCGTCACGACGGTAGAGACGGAAGGTGCTGGGATCCTTGTCGAGAGCAACTTTTACCACTCCCTTGAGAGGCATCGACTCAACGACGACGCCCTCGCCGTCGGGGGTCTCAACGATCGCGTCGATCTTCGGCGTGATCGCACTTTCGGCAAGATAAGTGTCGTACTCGTAGCGCAGGCAGCACATAAGTCGTCCGCAGGCGCCTGAGATCTTGGCGGAATTGAGCGAGAGATTCTGCTCTTTCGCCATCTTGATAGATACCTGAACGAAGTCAGGCAGGAAGCTGTTACAGCAGAAGGGACGACCGCAGATTCCAAGACCGCCAAGCAGCTTTGCCTCGTCGCGTATACCGATCTGGCGGAGCTCGATCCTCGTGCGGAAGACCGACGCGAGATCCTTGACGAGATCGCGGAAGTCGACTCTTTCCTCTGATGTGAAGTAGAAGAGAAGCTTCGAATTGTCGAATGCGTATTCGACCTCGACGAGCTTCATGTCAAGGCGGTGCTCCTCGATCTTGCTAAGGCACATATTGTACGCCTCGACCTCCTTTTGGAGGTTATCCTCATGGCGGCGCTCGTCGTTGTCCGTCGCGATACGGACGATCTTGCGCAGGGGCAGAACGACCTCGCTTCCCGAGACGGTGCGCTTCGGCATTACGACGGTCGCATATTCAAGACCGCGTGCGGTCTCGACGATAACGTGCGTGTTTTCTGCGCAGTCGATGTTATTCGGCTCGAAGTAGTACATTTTTCCGCCTTCTCTGAAGCGGACGCCGACTACCTCGTAATGCGGCTTCTTTGCCTCCTTCGGACATCCTTCCTCCGCTTCGCAGGGAGCAGAGGGCGGCTCTTCCTCGGAGAGCTCCTCCGTTACCGCCTCTTCCTCGATGATCTCTTGCTCGCTGTATTCAAGCTCTGTTTCTTCGGTTTCAAGCTCGGTCTCTATCGGGTTAAGCTCGGCAGTTACCTTTTCCTCCTGCGGCTTACCCTCGCGCTTCGGGCGGTTGTTTTTGTAGAACCTGCGGCGGTTGCGGTTGTACTTTTTGCCGTGGTTATTGTTGTTACCGTTATTATTTTCGTTTGGCACTTTGTTTTCCGTTTCTCCGACATTTGGTATTTCCGCTTCTTTGTCGGTTAAGAAGCGGCACGCAAAATCCCTTGGTGTCATAAACCGCCGTCGGGAATCGGCGGAGTTTTTGCGGTGGATAGGGTGTGACGCTACGCGTCAGTAAGCATCCCTTGTGTAAAGGGATGGTGCAAGTGGCAGAGCCGCGGACGGAGGGATTGTAAGAAGTTAGAAATGTTTATAAACAATTCCTCACCGCTTCGCGGAGCTCCCTTTACACAAGGGAGCCATTTAGTTGCAACCTTTTTACACAACATCGTTGAAAGCGTTTTTCTCACATCACGTCCGAGAGCCGTCCCGACGCAACTAATGCGGCGGTGCGGACGTTGATATTCGTCTGCGTGACCTCGTAATAGAGGTTGTCAAGCACGGTCGTCAGACGGACTATCGTGCTTATTGAGAATCTTTCCGAAAGCTCGGCTGCGAGAAGACGGTCGGAATAGAATATCATATCGCCGTCCCCGCCCTTTTTGATCATGGCAAGATCGCGGAGCGCGTTCTGCACAAGAGAGAGGACGGACGAATAATTTTCTCTGTCTGAGCTTTCGTCAAGGAGCGCAATCATAAGATGTGCACCGTCCTTCTCACCGAGGAGAGAGACAATATTTTCCGCCTTTTTTATAAGCTGAGGCGTTTTTTTGTTTTTGCCCTCAAGAATGGCGAGCGCCTTGCCGTAGCTTCCGCCCGACGCGCTGACGATCTTTCTGAATGCCGCCTCGTCTTTTGCATAAAGCTCGGCCGCCTTTTTGACGTTTCCTCTTAGAAGCTCGGTCAGCTTCTTGTCGGTGAACACCTCGGTCTTGATCTCGGGCGCGCGTGAACGGACTGTCGGAAGAAGCTGCGAGGGTGCTGAGGTGAGCAAAATGAAATAAACGCTCATCGGCCCCTCCTCAAAGATCTTGAGAAGTGCGTTCTGCGCCTGCGCAGTCAGCTTTTCGGCGTCCTTTATGATATAGATCTTTACGTCGAGGTCGTTCGGGAGAATATAGGCAGAATCGGTAATTTCTCTTACGCTTTCAACACCTATCGTTTTTCTGTCCTTGATAAGCCCGATATTTATAACGTCGGGCGATATTCCCTCGGAAATTTTGCGGCAGCTTTCGCATTTTCCGCAGGGGCGATCTTCACCCTTGCAGGAAATAGCCATAGCGAAAAGGAGCGCGGCGGTGCTTTTACCGCTGCCCTCGGGGCCGCTTATCATAAATGCGTTCGGGAACGCTCTCTTACCCGCGAAGCCGCGAAGCGTGCTTTTAAGCGCTTCGTTGCCGAAAAGAATGTCGAGCGTCATTATAAGTGACTGAATTCCTCAACGTTGAGCACGAAAACGGTCGCGCCTCCGACGGTGACCTTCATCATAGCGCGAGGGAGCGCGGAGGGATCGCCCTTGACGATGCTGTTCGGAACGACCTGCTCGCGCTTTTTGCAGTTTTGCGCGATTATCTCTTTTGCACGCTCGGTGTCGGAATCCTCAACTCCGATGAGAAACGTCGAGTTTCCGCTCATAAGAAATCCGCCGGTCGACGAAATTTTCGTTACCGAAAAGCCCTCACGGCTGAGCGAGGTGTTGACGGAATGTGCGTCGTCGTTATTTACAATGGCAAGCAGCAGCTTCATAATATGATCTCCTTGCGGTTTAAAAACAGTGTTTCGGGGAAACATAACCCCAAATTATTATAACAAATAAAATTGCACTTGTAAAGAGCAAAAGAATGGAGATAAAGGGCATAATATGAAATTTTTTGGCAAAAAGGACTTGGCTTATCTTCTCGTCATCGCAATTCTCATACTCACGACGGTATTTTTCGCGTTCAAGGGCATGATCTCCGAGGAAAAATACGAAAAATACCGAGGGCGGATACTGAACCGCGCACTCGAGAGCTCGATACAGCTTTTGGGCGAATATATAGGGACGGAGGAGCCGCATCTGTCGGCGTTTCTGTCCTCGCGCCTGACCGAGCTTCCGCTTTCGGGAGAGGAGCGAGAGGCGGTGATACTGTTTTGCTCCGACGTAGCAAGGTCAAAAGACGATCCCGACAGCAAGCGCCGTTCGCTTCTTTACGCAGAGGAGCTTATGACGGCTCTGATCGACAACCGCGACGAAATAAAACGAGGTGACACTTCGTCTATTCCTCTTTACGAGGGCGAGGTTCCGACTTTGTCACAAGCTGTGGATGAGCCGTATTATTCCGAGGCGAAAAAGATACTCGGTGTAAGCGATCTGTATTCTTATACGAGGGGAAGCGTGATCGGCTACCGTACCTCTTGCGCTTATGCGGAGTTTGAAGAAGGCGTTTTCATCCGTTATCTTTACCGCCGCGATGGGAAGGAAAAGATAACGCACGACGAGGCACAAAAAGACGCCGAAAAATTCGCAAAGCTTTATTGTAACGGCGAAAAACCGATATCGGAAAGCGCCGAGGACGGCTATTTCCGCTTCGTTTTCGATGGCTTTTACGTCGACGTTTCTGCTTTTGGAGGCGTTATGCGTTACGAAAGAACGAAAATTTGATCTACCCCCTTTATTTTTCGGTTATTATGTGTTATAATTATCAAAAATCAACTGTAAAGGTGAAAAAATGGCGAATTACAGAGTCGGAAGAGTAAACGAAGAGCTTATGAAGGCGCTTTGTGAAATTATAAGAACGGTAAAGGATCCCAGAGTTTCTGGCGCGTTTGTCAGCATTACGGCTGTCGATTGCACGCCCGACCTCAAAAATGCGAAGGTGTATTTCTCGGTCATGGGCGAACGCCGCAAGGGCGACACGCAAAAGGGTCTTGAGAACGCGACGGGTTATATCAGAACGCAGATCGCAAAAATGCTCAATCTCCGCATAACCCCCGAGCTTCGCTTCATTTCGGACGAGTCGATGAAGCACGGAGCACATATCAGTGCTCTCATGAAGCAGGTCGAGGAGGAGCTCCGCGAGGCAGATAAAAAAGCCGCAGAGGAAGAATAAAACAAAAAGCAAGAACAAAAAACGTTCTTGCTTTTTTGATGATTTGATGCTACGCATCATGAATTGGCTTCGCCATGATTTCTCGCTTCGCTCCATGAATTGAATCGCAATAGAATGCCCGTAGGGCAATTCATGCCGCAGGCAATTCACGAAAGCGGAGCTTTCAATTCATGCAACCGCGAGGTTGCAATTCATTTATTTTATACTCCCGAATACGCAGAGAAGCCCGCGTCGATAGGAAGAACGATTCCAGTGATAGCGGAAGCGGAACGGTCATCGCAGAGCATGAGAGTTGCGCCGAGAAGCTCGTCGCTTTCAACGAAGCGTCCCATGGGAGTGCCGTTCAGGATCTTCTTGCTTCTTGCGGTCGGGTTGCCCTCCTCGTCAAAGAGGAGCGAACGGTTCTGCGCGGAGAGGAGGAAGCCGGGAGCGATAGCGTTGCAACGGATTCCCGTACCCGCGAAGTGAGTTGCGAGCCACTGCGTGAAGTTTGAAATTCCTGCCTTAGCCGCAGAGTATGCGGGGATCTTGGTAAGCGGAATATAGGCGTTCATCGACGAAATGTTGAGGATCGCGCCCTTGCCCTTCTTTACCATGTCGGTAGCGAATACCTGCGTCGGGAGAAGAGTTCCCTGGAAGTTGAGCTTAAATACGAAGTCGATTCCGTCCTGAGTGAGGTCGAAGAAGGACTTTTTGCCCTCGAGGGCCTCATGCTGATACTCGTTGTCGGTCGTTGCGGCAGGGTTGTTTCCGCCCGCGCCGTTGACGAGAACGTCGCATTCGCCGAGCTTACTCAGAACTGCCTCGTGAGCTGCCTTAAGTGACTCCGGTTCAAGAACGTTTGCTTCAAACGCTTCGCAGATAAAGCCCTCGGCTTTAAGCTCGGAAGCGAGCTTTTCAACGTTTGCGAGGTTGCGGTCAAGAGCCGCTACCTTGGCGCCCGACTGCGCGAACGCGCGCGCCATGGCGGAGCAGATAAGTCCGCCCGCGCCGGTTACTACTACCACCTTGCCGGTGTAATCAATATTAAGAGGAAGGTTTATCATTGCTTTTCTCCTTTGGGATTTTGCATTTATGTTTTTAAAGGTGTCAACTAAATGCCTCCCTTGCGTAAAGGGAGGTGCCGAGTGTAACGAGGCGGAGGGATTGTAAGAAGGTAGAAATGCTTTTGTGACAATCTCTCACCGCTTCGCGGAGCACCCTTTGCACAAGGGAGCCAAATACGCGGCGAAGCTTTTTTACCTTAAAGCAGCTCCAGCTTTCCGCCGTTTGCTTCGATGAGACCGTTTATATATGCGCTTCCGAGCGCGCGGTCGAATAGACCGTAACCGGGCTTTCCGGTCTCGCCCCAGATCATTCTGCCGTGGTCGGGACGGAAATATCCGTCGAAGCCGTTTTCCACGAGCGCCTTGACGACCTCGTTCATATCGACGCTTCCGTAAGCCGAAAGGTGTCCCGATTCCTCAAAGCTCGTGTCAGGGAGGATCTTTACATTGCGCAGGTGCATGAACGCGATGCGGTCTGCCTTCGCATACTTCTTCGTAAGAGCGACCATATCGTTCTTCGGCGAACAGCCGAGAGAGCCGATGCAGAGGCAGAGAGAGTTCGCGGGGCTGTCGACGATCGAGAGCATACGGTCGATGTTCTTTTCGTCTGTGATTATTCTCGGGATTCCGAAAATAGGATAAGGCGGATCGTCGGGATGGATCGCCATTCGAACACCGCATTCCTCAGCAACGGGAATTATTTTTTTGAGAAATCTTTCAAGATTCTTCCAAAGTCCCTCCTCGCCAAGCTCGCCGTAAGCGACGATAAGCTCGCGGATCTTCTCTCTCGAGTAGCTTGCGTCCCAGCCGGGCAGGCAGATGTCGTCCTTGAGTGGGTCAAGACCCTTCATCTGATCCCAGTACATGACGAGCGAGGTTGAGCCGTCGGGCGCTTCTTTGTCGAGCTGGGTTCTTGTCCAGTCAAAAACGGGCATAAAGTTGTAGGTTATGCACTTGATGCCGTACTTTGCACAGCGGCGGATATTCTCACAGTAGTTTTCAATGTGACGATCACCCTCGGGAAGTCCGAGCTTGATCTCCTCCGTTACGGGAATCGACTCAACGATGTCGAAAACGAGTCCGTTTTCTTCGCAAAGACGGCAAAGACGCTCGATGCTCTCCTCGGGCCATACCTCACCGGGCTTAACGTCGTAAACTGCCGAAACGACGGAACGCATGCCGGGAATCTGCGATATGTATTTCAGCGATACGGGATCGCTTTCGCCGTACCAACGAAATGAACTTTTCATGTTGTCCTCCGAAAAATTTACTATTGAAATCATTATAATGCCGCTACTTTGCTTTGTCAACTTTTTTGCGAAAATTACTTAAATATATGTAAAAAGAGCCCGAAAAAACGGGCTCGTTTACATATATATTTGAAATCAAGCGTTTTCGTAGATGTCGGAAAGGTATCTGCCGACTGCGGCAAGGTAATCCATTCCCGCAGGAACAATTTCCTTGGGCCCGGGAATAACGACCTCAAAGTTGAGCACGCCCTTGTAGCCGATCTCCTTGAGCGCCTTCATAAGTCCCGTCCAGTCCATAACGAGGGGCTTCCATACCATTCCCTCGGGCGCCTGACGGTGTGCGAAGGGGATAGTGTGAAGGTCGCAAAGACCGTCGTTGTCGTGAACGTGCAGACAAACGAGCTTGTCGCCGCAGATGCGAACCATCTCAACGGGATCGTCCTGAGTGAGAAGTCCGTGTCCGACGTCAACGCAGATCTTGAAGCGGTCGCCGAGAATGTCGCACGCCTTTACCATTTCCTTTGCGCGCGAGAAGATGGTCGGGCAGATGTGACCGAAAACGGTGTCAACGTTCCACATGTTCTCGATACAGCAGTAAACGTCGTATTCCTCGAGGCAGGGAATGAGCTTCTTGTAAAGATCAATAACCGCAGGGAAGGTCTCTTCCTCCATAACGTCGTACTTTCTCCGTACGTCAATGATCGGGTGAGTTACGCAGTGCTGCGAGCCGAGGTAGTGACACGCCTTGATAGAGCACTCGATCCTCTTGATGATCTCCTCCTCGCCCGAATAGTAACGGGGGTGACCGTCGAAGGCGGAATGGATCTGGAAGATCTTGATTCCGACTGAATCAGCTTTTTCCTTAAGGTCGGTGAAGTAGTCCTTTATTGCCTCATCGGTCCAGTTGTCGATGCCGCCGAGGAATTCGGAGCCGCGGTCAAAAAACGGTTCCATCGAAAGGTCGATACCGTCAAAGCCCGATGCCTTTAGCTGCTTGAACATAGCAAATTCGTCACCGAGGCAACGCTGTCTGATCATTGAAAGCTTCATATTTGTTCTCCTTTAAGAAAGGGTTTTGTTTTATATAATTATAGTTTAGGCGGGCAAAAAAGTCAACGGTTTGGCGGTAAAAGACTAAAAATGACCCATACGCATCATAATAATATAGGAAAACGGCACGAAAATTTCTTTTTTTGAAAAAAGTGTTGACAAATGCTTTTTGGTGTGATATAATCTTTAAGCGCTTTCGGTGGAAAGCAAAATAAATATGGCGGAGTAGCTCAGTTGGCTAGAGCAACCGGTTCATACCCGGTAGGTCATGGGTTCAAGTCCAATCTCCGCTATCAGGCCCGTTGGTC
>JAFUNJ010000013.1 GCA_017482355.1 Clostridia bacterium | reverse complement strand
TTTTATTTTTTATTTTTTATGACTGTCCATATAATTTTGAAGGATTATCTGCGCAGATAACGTGTCTACATTTTCCTTGCGTTTCTTTCCTCTTGTGTCGGTAATGTTCATGATGCTGTGCGCGACCATCGTCGTGCAACGTTCATCGAAAAGGTGTACCGGCTTGCCCGATACCTTTTCAAGCTCGGAGGCAAATTTCTGTGCCTTGAGCGAACGGTCACCGACCGTACCGTTCATATTTATCGGATTTCCGACGACGAATTCCTCGACTTCGTACTTTTCAGCCTGCTCGAGAATTATCTCGATCAACGCGCGTCTGCCGGGTGCCTTGAAGGTGCCGACGCCGCAAGCGAGTATTCCGAGCGGATCGCTCACTGCAATTCCCGTTCGAACGTCACCACAGTCTATTCCCATTAGTCTTTTCAACTGAAGTCCACCTTTCCGAACGGTATCGAGCTATAGCTTCGGCAAGCGACTACGCCCTCCGATACTTCCCTGACCCATTCAATAAGGTCGCTAAACGCTTCATCGCGGCAAAGGTCGTTATAAAGCTCGTGTCTGCCCTCGGGATAAAGCTTCATTTTCAGCTCGTTCATCTCGTGATCTTCAAGGGCGTTATAAAGCTCCTTTATTCCCTCTCCGCCGTCGGCAAGCGGATCCTTATCACCCGAAACCAAAAGGACAGGGAGTGATATAGGCACTTTTTCAACCCATTCGCCGTTTGATATTGAGATAAGAAGCTTGAACATCTCTCTCATTGCGGCAGTCGTGAACATGAAGGTGCAATACTTATCGTTATGATATCGCTCTCGGAGCGACGCGTCGCGCGAGATCCACGACACCATGTCGTTTTCGTCCTTGAATTCCTTATTGTACGATCCGAACGCCAGCTTATAGATCAGCTTACTTCTGTGACCTTCGCCCTTGATCTTACATATAAGATTCGCCAGCATCTTAGCCGCACCGAGCGGCTGATTTCCTGCAGACGTTCCGCTGAATACCGCGCCGTCGATATCGTTAAACTTCGTCACGTAATCGCGAGCAACAAACGATCCCATGCTATGTCCAAAAAGCACATACGGTAAGCTCGGGTAGCGTTTTTTTACTATCCCGTTAAGTATATGCAGATCCTCTGTCAGCTTTTCGTATTCGGTAAAAAATCCGAGCTTTTCATCGCTTACCGACGGGCCGTGACCGAGATGGTCGTTACCGCAGACAACGATTCCTACCTCCGTCAGGCGCGAAACGAAGCCCTCTTTTTCGTAGCGCTCGATATATTCGCACATTCCGTGGCTTATCTGAAGCACGGCGAAGGGGTTACACTTCGGGATATAAATATAATACGGTACTGTATTCTCACCGTCAGACGATGTAAAGGTGCCGGTTATCTTTTCGTAATTACAGCTCGTCGACATCGTAATCTATCTCGTTTCTCTTAACAAATCTTCTGACATCCTCGAAATACGGATAGGCGCGAAGTCCGCCTCCTCGTGTCAGATACACGGCGCTTACGACTGTTGCAAAATCGCAAGCACGTGCAATATCACCGTCGGAGCGGAGATATTCATAAACAAGCGCCGCACCGAATGCGTCGTCACTTTCCACACCCTTCGGCTGAGTAACGTCGTATGCAGATACGAAGGTCGAAAACTTACCGTCGAAAAGGAATGTTCCGCGCTCGCCGAGGCGGATAATTACGTATTTCGCCTTCACGCGCTGAGAAAGCGCGATGCAGGCACGAATACATTTTTCCTGATCGGACGGACGGATCCCCGTATATTTCAGCGCACCGTTTTCGTCGGTCACGAGTATCTCGCACTCGCCTATACGCGAAAGCGGATATCTCGACGGATCGGGAAGCGTTAGCAAGAACATCGGAAGTCCGTGATCAGCCGACTGTCTTACCGTCTCGTCTATTATTTTTTCGGGAAGCACGCCGTGAAGAATAACGGCATCAGGATAGGATATGAATGCTTCTTCTATATCACCCTCATTGAGCTTATCTATTGCTCCGCGGTAGGTTATCGTTTTTTCGTTATCGTTATAATCTTTTATTATAACATCAATAGGCGTGCTTTCGCCCCTCTTTTTCGGAGAATAACGGGCGTCTACCCTTTCAAATTCAAGGTACTCGACAAGCTCCTTTTCATAGGTATCGTCGCCGAGCGCAGAACAAAGGACGGCCTCCGCGCCAAGACGTGCAAGCGCAACGGACGATATTATTCCCTTTCCTCCGGGATAGTAGTCAATGCCGTCCGCCTCGGTTCTGCCGTTTCTTTCCGGCATAGAATCGGTTGAAACTACGATCTCGGTCCTCGCGTCGCCTATGACAAGTATTCTCGGTTTAAGCACTCGCATCAGCTCACTTTCGTTCTTATATGCTTTATTATAACAAATAATTATGTCTTATGCAACACAGATTTTTGAACAAAGGAGAAAAATTGTCAAAAAATTGGCAAAAACGGTCATAAAAGTGACGCTTAAACGCACTTTTGCGGTCCTTTTATTGACTTTTCGGCACCGAAGTGGTAAAATTTTCTCATCAACATTCGGGAGAAAAAGATGTCAGAACAAATTTTTGTCGCGACCTGCCTGTTCGGGCTTGAGAAGCTTCTGGGCGAGGAGATCGACGCCCTCGGCTACAAGCGCACCGAGACCATCGACGGCAGAGTCAAATTTTCAGCACCGCTTTCGGCAATTCCGCGCCTAAACATAAACCTGCGATTCGCCGAGCGTGTGCTCATTGAGGTAGGGATCTGCCCCGCGCCCGATTTCGACACGCTGTTTGAAGGTGTCAAGGCGATGCCGTGGGAAAATTACATTGGCAGAAACGATATATTTCCCGTCAAGGGACACAGCATAAAAAGCAAGCTGTTCAGCTTGCCCGACTGCCAAAAGATCATCAAAAAGGCGGCGGCAACGCGCCTCGGCAGTCACTATGGACTGATATTCATGCCCGAAACAGAGGTCAAATATCAGATCGAGTTCTTCATATTTAAAGACGTAGCGTCACTTATGATCGACACGAGCGGAATGCCGCTTCACAAGCGCGGTTACCGCCCCGTTTCCACCGAAGCGCCGCTCCGCGAAACGCTCGCGGCGGCACTAGTCAAGCTCGCGCGTCCAAGAGAGGACGTGCTGTTCTGGGATCCCATGTGCGGATCGGGAACTATAGCTACCGAGGCGGCGCTTATGATGACGCACACCGCACCGGGTCTTAACCGCTCGTTCTGCTCCGAGAAGTACCCGTTTATCACAGAGGACGACTGGGACAATGCGCGCGACGAGGCGTTTGACAGTATTATCGACACCGATTTTGAGGCATACGCCTCCGATATTGACGAAAACGCCGTGAATATTGCCCGCGAGACCGTGCGTAAAGCAGGCGTGAGCAAATACGTCAAGGTGTTCCGGCAGGACGCGCTTACCATTGAGACAGGCGGCAGACGCGGTACAATAGTTTGTAATCCGCCCTACGGCGAGCGGCTTTCTACCGTTGAGGAAGCGCGTGAGCTATACGGCAAGATGGGTGAGCATTTTAAGACTCTCGGCTCGTGGCAAATATACGTTATCACCTCCGACGAAACCTTTGAGCGTCTTTACCGCCGCCGCGCCGATAAGGTGCGCAAGCTCTATAACGGTATGATTCCTTGTTATTATTATCAGTTTTTTAAACAATGAAGATAAAAGACGGTTACATCGGTAACCGTCTTTTTTTATATTACTTTGTAAGTACGTGCTCTATGATCTGACCGACCTCGATCTTGCCCGAAACGTTCTGTCCCTTGAAGCTTATGACATATTCCTCGTCTGCGCCCTCGATACAGTTCATATTGAGGACGGATATACGGTATTCACTATCGGTCTCGCGAACGGTAAAGGATACGTTGGGATTATCGCAATGAGTATCTCCCGACTCGCCGATCATAGTCATAAGGTGAGAAAGAACCTTTATATCGTTTTCGTTCTTGATATAATCCTTGAAGGCAACAAGGTAGATCTTACCCTTGCCGTAGTTGTTTTCGTAGACTACGCCGTTTCCGTTTTCGTCAACGCATATCGGCTTCGCTCCGCAAAGATCGCCGACTGCGATCTCGATGTTTTCAGCAAAATCAAGCGCCATACCGTCATTAAATTTTGCAGTCTTGCCAACATGTGCGTAACCGTTTATGTCAAGACCGATAAAGTCCTTTATCGCTCCGCTTTCCGGGAAGGCGGGCTCCTTATCGTTTCTGTCGGTGAAGTTAAAGTTCGAATAGGAGATCATGAGCGTTCCGCCATTGCCGACGTAATCCTTAAGGCGGTCAAGGAGCGCTTCGTCCATCGTGTTCCAGCCGAGGAAGGCGAGCTGCTTATACTTCGAAAAATCGTTTTCGGCATAAACAATGTCGACGTTTCCGTAGGGCGTACCGGAGAAGAGATTTTTGTTCAGCGGGCTTTCGTATACGTTCTGATTATCGCTTACAGGCAGCCACGCTTCGGAAGCATTCCACGCGATATGATGCGCATTATCCCACTTACCCCAGACGATGGCATCCCAGTCCTTTTCCTTAAGCTCCGCCATTCTGTCGTTGACCTTCCACATGAAGAACTCGTTTCTGCCGTAGACTATCGCCTTATCGACGACCAGCTCACCCGTTCTCGGATGAGTCATCGCGTATTCGTAAAACTCGCGCTGATATTTTCTGTTAGTTACGCAGTACTCGCTTTCCCAGTCGCATCTTTCAAAGGCGTTGGTCTTAAAGAGCGCGTTTTCTGTGTAAAGGTATCTTGCACCGTTGAGGTAAAGGTACTGTAATCCGAGGCGGTATTTATTCGCCTTTACCGTATCAACAGGCACACCGAAATACCAGTCCGGCGGCAAATGTGCGCCCCATATATTGGTCGAATTTGCTCTTACTGCACCTGCCAAGAGATTCAGGTTTGATACCGGCTCGATCGTTATTCTGTCGACGCCCGAATTCACTTCGTAGACACAGAGGAGTGACGGCGCGCCGAGCGAGGTCAATCCCTTGTTCTTGGAATATATCTCCTTCGACTTTTTCAGCGCCTGGTCATATAGCTTTTTGCTTTCGCCAAAGGATTCCGATGCGTATAATTTTTCCGGCTCGCACAAAACTCTCTTGCTTTCGAGAGGATTTTCGAGAAGCACGGGGTTGAAGAAAAGGTACGGCTCGTGGATATGATAGCCATAGAAGCTTTCGGGGCAGATATCGGGCAGATATTGGAGAACGAGATCACAGTCGCAAAGCCCGTATTTCATACCGAAATCGGACATAAGCCCGATAAGCTCCTCGTAGCCCTCTTTGGGCTTGATCTTATAATAATTGCGTCCGTATTCGGGACGGAACTGTACGAAGTTACCCATTCCCGAAAGGACTACGTTTTCGACTATAAATGCGGTTTCGTCGGAATCGTCGTGGCGGTGGTCATCGCTATCAGTACCGAAAACGAAATCATCGTTATTGTCGACTGCCGTCGGCATATCGAGTGTTACCGACTTGTCGCCGAAAAGTGCGGTACAACTCATTTGATTCAAGCTGCTTGCATTAAAGGAAAGCACGCAGAGATCCTTATAGTATCTTGCACCGATAAACTCGCAATTTTCGATACTCTCAATTTTGCTGAACGAGTGCTTTTTATCAAGAACTGCAACAGCAAATCTGCCGTTCAGCTTAGCGTATTTTATCATCGAGACCTGGCTCAGGTCTTCTATTTTCGGATAAGATACGAGCGAAAGCTCAGACAGATAAAGCTGCTTTTCCACCTTGACTTCAAACGTGTTTTCCCCGTTCACCAACACACCGTCCGGAAGCTCGATATAGAGCGCGGGCCAACCGAGGTTTACCTGCTCAAAAAACGTCTCTTTATTGTCATAAACCGTCTGTCCGTTCACATCAACCGACAATGGCAGAACGTACTCCTGCCAATTCGGTATACATGCAATGATCTTCAAGAAAAAGCGTCTGTCGACATTCTCTAATGTTGTCTCGCCCTTTGCGCTTTTGGCGTTGCCGATCTCTATGCACGCTCTTTCAAGCACCTTTCCGTATGCCCAATCGGTAATTTCACTGTGTATATGCGTTTTTGCTGCGTAAGAAAACTTTTCGCTTTCGGGTGCCAAAAGCGAAATGCTTGTTCTTTTTATATCCTCATAATAACTTAGTGTTTTTTCCATAATTACCTCCAATGATCCTATGCACTAATTATACCTCATTTGATTTCAAATAGTCAAGATGATTAAAGTAGATTTCTGATAGAAAAACGGCAATTCCGATTTGGAATTGCCGTTTCATTATTATTTATTTTTGATTGCCGCTTCAAGAGCGTTGCCGATCTCTATACGAAGAGAAACGTATTTGTCGCCGTTTGCATACTCAGTAAGAGTAGGTGTACCCTCTCTAGTCTTCTCCATGATCCAATCCTCATCAAGATACTTTTCCGCAAGGTAGAACATTTCAATATCGTCAACACCGTCACGTACTATCTTTGCACGGATAGACGGCACGGCTCCGCCGACTCCAACCTCCATGCCGGGATAGAAGAGGAAGCCGCATCCGTAAATGGGTCCGCCGTCGCCATTCGTGATCTTAGTGTTCGTCGTTTCCCAAGGATTCAGCATAGTAGGATTCTTGATGCCGTTTTCGAACGGACGCGGTCCTTCCTTATAGCCGTAAGAGTTTACCGACCAATAGAGGAATCCGTTTATGTCTCTCTGATAGATCTGCCAGAACATAAGACGCTGATGTACACCCTCGGTATCAATGAAGAGCTGTGCATAGGGATCGTCGGGGTCGTTACATACGTAGGTCCACATTCTGTCGCCCTTTGCGATCTGATCGTTCATTCTCTGCTCAAACGTCTTAGATGGTTTATAGTCAAGGAATTCGTCATAGGACTTAACATCGTCCCAGAGACAGAGCTTAGGACACCAGAGGTCGGTATATGCTTCCATATGATCGGTCTGGTCTTTTTTCGTATCGGGAAGCTGAATGTTCGTATAGTAAGGCGCGCAGATTTCGATTTCGGGGAAATGCTTGGTGAGCAGCTTCTCCCAATTTTTGAGCTCTTCAAGCTGATCAGGAGTTCTCGGCTCGTCAAGAGGATAGAAGAACGCCTTTTCAAGCCAAGTCTTGTTGGTTTTGAGCTTATTGTATATCTTTTTTACACGTTCGAGCTCTCCGTCCTTAATGGTTCCATCTTCATTCTTGGAGATCCATATTTGGAACGAGGTTACACGAGGATCGCTCATATATGCATCAGCTCTATCGTCGAGAATATCGTACGGAAGCTCATACGGACACATATTGTGTTCAAGAACGGTATTATACCACTGCTCGTAGCTTCCGCTCTTGAAATGGGATATAGAGCCACTGCCAAGTCCAACGGGAGTAACGAAGGTCTTATCCTTCGGAAGCGCAAAATCCCATACGTGAACGGTTATGTTATAGGTAGCAAGAACGTTTCCGCCCTTATCCTTAAGCTCGTATACGTATTCGTAATCACCTGCAGGAGTATTTTCATCAGTCGTGAACTCGACCATGAAAGGAAGGATGACCTTCGATTCAACGGTAAGACGTTTGCCGTAATAAGGAATAAGAGCGTCAGTATAATACTTCTTTACGATCTTATGAGTTTTGTTCATCGAGAACATTGCCGGCTTGATAAGCTCTGTCTCACCCGACTTCAGGGAAAGAGATACGTTTTTGATCTCCTTGTTGGAATAAACTGCTACCTGGCAGCCCTCG
>JAFUNJ010000018.1 GCA_017482355.1 Clostridia bacterium | reverse complement strand
TAATAAATAGAATAAAAAAAGTAGATGGTCTTATTTGCGTAGACTATAATTTTCTTAATTGGTATAGGACGCAGGTGGATGTTGTGGAAAACGAAATCAGCGTGATACCCAACTATACCGCCCTGTCTCTTGAGTGCAACAAAAGCGATGGCATAACAAGCATTATTTTTGCAAGAAGACTATATGAATACAGAGGGACTAAAGTGTTTGCTAATGTAGCTAAAATGCTAATGGACAAATACTCAAATATACATATAACGATTGCGGGAAGCGGTCCGGACGAAACGTGGATGAAAGAAAAGCTGCGTGCATACAACAATGTATTGTTTACCAAGTATGCAAGCGAAGATAGCTTGAAAATACATGCGGACAAGCACATTGCGGTTATTCCCACCGTTGGTTCGGAAGGTACATCTCTGTCTCTGCTTGAGGCAATGGCGTCAAATTGCGCAGTGATATGCACGAACGTTGGCGGAATGACAAATATTGTTTTGAACGGATACAACGGCCTTATAGTGGATGCGGGCAATGAACAACAGTTATATGACGCTATGTGCAGCTTAATTGAAAATCCGGACAAGTCAAAACGCCTTGCTTCTAAAGCGCGAGAGACTGTTGAACATAGCTTTTCGCAAGACGTATGGGCAAAAAGCTGGGTGGAATTTGTTAAACGATTTTAAGTTAACAAAATAGCGTTTGCCATCAAATAGCATGATGGCGTTGAGGCGTTGGTTGATTCTTTTAATTCGGAACGAATTGACTAAACGCCGTTTGAAATCGAAATAACAATTGTGAGGGATATAGAATGATTAACGTAATAGGACTTGGATATATAGGCCTCCCGACGGCGTTGATGATGGCATCGCACGGAGTAGAGGTTATTGGAACAGACTACAACAAGGAGCTTGTTGCTACGCTGAATGCGGGAAAGACCACCTTCAAGGAGGACGGTCTTGACGAGCTGTTTGATGCGGCTGTAAAGTCGGGAATTAAGTTTACTACCGAATATCAGGTGACCGATACTTATATCGTATCGGTGCCGACTCCTTATGATAAGTTCAGCAAAAAGGTGGACGCGTGTTACGTCGTATCTGCCGTTAAAACTATTATGGACGTGTGCCCGAAGGGTGCAACCGTCGTAATCGAATCGACGGTTTCTCCCGGAACGATCGACAAATACGTTCGTCCTGTTATTGAGGAGAACGGCTTTGTTATCGGCAAGGATATCAACCTCGTTCACGCACCTGAACGTATTATCCCCGGAAACATGGTGTACGAGCTTCTTCACAACAACCGCACCATTGGCGCAGACGATAAAGCTGTTGGCGAGAAGATCAAGGCGCTCTACGCCTCTTTCTGCGAGGGCGAGATCGTCGTTACCGACATCAGAACCGCGGAAATGACAAAGGTTGTTGAAAACACCTTCCGCGCAGTAAATATCGCATTCGCAAACGAGCTTGCAAAGATCTGCCGTCACGACAATATGGACGTGTACGAGATCATAAAGATATGCAATATGCACCCGAGAGTAAATATTCTTCAGCCCGGTCCCGGCGTTGGCGGACATTGTATCTCGGTAGACCCTTGGTTCTTGGTAGGCGACTATCCGAGTCTTGCAAAGGTCATTGATGAGTCGATGAAGACAAATGACGGCATGCCTGACTTCGTTCTTAACCGTATCCACGAAATAATGAAGGAAAACGGAATCACCGATATTTCAAGAGTCGGTCTTTACGGACTTTCTTATAAGGAAAACGTTGACGACCCGCGCGAATCGCCCACGATTCAGCTTCTTGAAAGCCAGGAAAGACATCTTGCGCCTCCGATAAAGTCGTACGATCCTTTCTTTGAAAAGGACATTGTTCCGAATCAGTATCACGATTTTGAAAAGTTCCTTGAAGAGACCGACCTTGTTGTAATTATGGTCAACCATAATCACCTCAAGGAGAACATGGACAAGCTTAAGGGCAAGATCGTATTCGACACGCGCAAATGCTGCGATCTGCCCGGAACGTATCGCCTGTAATTTTGTTTGCGTCGGTTGTTGGAAATAGATCGGCAGCGTTGGATTAGAGACTGATCAAATATTGGGCGTTGCGCTTTGTATTGCTTTGAATCTGAATTAATACTTTAAATATGCAAGAGGGGGAGTGTGGTTTTGCAAAAGAACGGTCTACTCAATAATTTGTTTTGGAAATTTGCCGAAAGAGTATCTGCACAATTTGTTTCTTTGGTTGTATCCATTGTATTAGCGCGTTTACTATCCCCTGAAGATTATGGCGCGATTGCCATTGTTATGGTTTTTATCACCATTGCAAACGTATTTGTTAGTGACGGCTTTGGAAGTGCATTGATACAAAAAAAGGATGCGAGTGCTTTGGATTACTGCTCGGTTCTGTACTTTAATTTGGCATTTTCGGCTGCATTATATGTGCTCTTGTTCTTTGCGGCGCCATGGATAGCAAAATTTTGCGGTGATGGCTATGATATCCTTGTTCCCGTTTTGCGCGTGTTGTCATTGAGAATACCGCTCGCCGCCATTAATTCCATTCAACAGGCATATGTTTCAAAGAAAATGATGTTCCGTAAATTTTTCTTGTCGACACTGAGCGGAACTATTATATCGGGAATTATAGGCGTTGCGATGGCATATGGCGGATTTGGCATATGGGCCCTGGTCGCACAATATTTGTCAAGCACGCTTATCAGCACATTTGTGCTGACCTTGACATTGAAAAAAATGCCGCGACTGCTTTTTTCTTTTGAATCGCTGCGCAGACTATTTCCTTTTGGTGCGCGAGTTTTGGGTGTGAATCTTTTGAGTACCGGATATCAAGAAGCTCGTGCGTTGATAATCGGCAAGCTGTATTCATCGGCGGATTTGGCGTATTATGATAAGGGTAAGCGCTTCCCCGATTTGATTATGACTAATATTAACGTTTCTATTGGAGCTGTGCTATACCCAAAAATGGCAAATGAGCAAAACGACATTTCCAGTGTGAAACGGACGATAAAAAACTCGGTTCGCTTTTCTTCTTATGTAATGGCTCCCGTGATGCTTGGCTTTGCTGCGGTTGCAGCGCCATTTGTAAGTCTAGTCTTGACTGACAAATGGCTTCCCTGTGTTCCGTTCTTGCAAATGATATGTGTGATGCACTTGTTTCAGCCCATACATGGCGCAAATATGCAAGCAATAAAAGCAATAGGAAGAGGCGATGTGTACTTGCGCTTGGAACTGGTGAAAAAAGCTATAGAGCTTGTGGTGTTAGTTATTGTTATGTGGATAAGTGTGGAGGCGATCGTGGCTGCTATGGCTTTAACTGCAACACTCTTCGTTGTCGTCAACGCATATCCAACATCAAAATTGTTGAAGTATAGTATTAAGGAGCAAATGGCTGATGTTATGCCCAATGTAGGCATGGCGGTTATCATGTTCATTTGCGTGTATGCTGTACAGCTTCTTTCTTTGGGTAATGCACTTACATTGATATTGCAAATAGTTGTTGGTATTATTGTGTACTTGACGCTGTCGCTTGTGACTAAAAATAAAGAGTTTATTTATATTAAAGATAAATGCGTAAACGCAATTGCTAATATCTCAAAATCTTCAAAAAAAGGAAAATAACATGAAAACAGTAATGCTCGTCTTCGGTACAAGACCGGAAGCAATAAAAATGTGTCCCCTTGTAAATGAACTTAAAACGAGAGAGGGTATAAAAACAGTCGTTTGCGTAACCGGTCAGCACCGTCAGATGCTCGACATGGTTCTCGATACTTTTAAGGTTGTGCCCGATTATGATCTCTCGATTATGAGAGCGGGGCAGACGCTGTTCGATATTACGACGAACATTCTCAATAAAATCGGAGAGGTGCTTGACGAGGTAAAACCCGATGTCGTGCTCGTACACGGCGACACCTCGACTACGTTTGTTACCGCGCTCGCTTGCTTCTATAAGCAGATAGCCATCGGTCACGTTGAGGCAGGACTGCGCACCTACAATATTTACAGCCCGTATCCGGAGGAGTTCAACCGTCAGGCGGTGTCGATAATCTCAAAATATAATTTCGCACCGACCGAGCTTTCGAAAGCAAATCTCGTCAGAGAGGGTAAAGACGAAAACAGCATCTATATTACGGGTAACACTGCAATAGATGCCCTTAAGACCACTGTCCGCGACGACTATACTCACCCCGAGCTCGAATGGGCGAAGGACAGCCGACTTATTATGATAACGGCGCATCGCCGCGAAAATCTCGGCGAGCCGATGCATAATATGTTCCGCGCAATCAGACGCGTAATGGACGAGAATCCTGACGTAAAGGCGATCTACCCGATTCATATGAATCCCGTTGTGCGTAAGGCGGCGGACGAGGAGCTTGGCGGTTGCGATCGCATACACATAATCGAGCCGCTTGAAGTTCTTGATTTTCACAATTTCCTTGCAAGAAGCTATATGATATTGACTGATAGCGGTGGCATCCAGGAGGAAGCTCCTTCGCTCGGTAAGCCGGTTCTCGTTATGAGAGACACGACCGAGCGCCCAGAGGGCATAAAGGCGGGAACGCTTAAGCTTGTCGGAACCGACGAACAGGTCATTTATGAGAATTTCAAGCTCTTGCTTGATGATAGATCGGCATACGACGCGATGTCAAAGGCGAGTAATCCCTACGGAGACGGCTTTGCCTGCAAGAGAATTGCCGATATTCTGGAGGGCTGATAATGGGACTTTTCACAAACAAAACCCTGCTTATAACCGGCGGAACGGGATCGTTCGGAAACGCGGTGCTTAACCGTTTTTTGAAAACCGACATCGGCGAGATCCGCATTTTCTCGCGCGACGAGAAGAAGCAGGACGATATGAGGCACGAATTTCAGGCGAAGATGCCTGAATATGCCGAAAAGTTAAGCTTTTACATCGGAGACGTGCGGGATCTATCGTCTGTCAAGAACGCGATGCACGGCGTCGATTACATTTTCCACGCGGCGGCGCTGAAACAGGTTCCGTCCTGCGAATTTTTCCCGATCGAAGCGGTGAAGACGAACGTGCTCGGAACCGAGAACGTGCTGACTGCGGCGATCGAAGCGGGAGTTAAGAACGTGGTTTGTCTATCTACGGACAAGGCGGCGTATCCTGTAAACGCAATGGGAACGTCGAAGGCGATGATGGAAAAGGTCATCGTCGCGAAGTCGAGAACTACGAAGGAAACGAAGATCTGCTGTACGCGCTACGGCAACGTAATGTGCTCGCGCGGCTCGGTAATTCCCCTGTGGATAGACCAGATACGCGCAGGCAACCCCATCACGCTGACCGAGCCGACGATGACGAGATTCATTATGTCGCTCGACGAGGCGGTCGACCTCGTGCTTTTCGCGTTTGAACACGGCGAAAGCGGCGACATTCTGGTTCAGAAGGCGCCTGCATGCACCATTCAGACGCAGGCGGAGGCGGTCTGCGAGCTTTTCGGCGGCGACAAGGAGAAGATCAAGGTTATCGGAATCCGCCACGGCGAAAAGATGTACGAGACGCTTCTTACGAACGAGGAGTGCGCGCACGCGATCGATATGGGCAACTTCTACCGAGTTCCTTGCGACAAGCGCGGACTAAACTACGACAAGTATTTTAGTAAGGGTGACAAGGAGAGAAACAAGCTTACCGAGTTTAATTCGAACAACACCGAGCTTCTGAGTGTCGAGCAGACGAAGGCAAAGATCGCCGCGCTCGCATACATTCAGGAAGAGCTCAAAAAGGACGCAAAATAAATGATAATTCTCGTAACCGGCGCCGGCGGCTTTGTCGGCAAGAATCTTTGCGCGTCGCTACGTAACCTTCGTGACGGCAAGGATAGGACAAGACCGAGCTTGAAGATCGAAGAGATATTCGAGTATGATATCGACACAGATCCGAAGCTTTTAAGTGAATACTGCGCCGAGTGCGATTTCGTCTTTAATCTCGCGGGAGTAAACCGCCCGCAGAACACGGACGAGTTTATGGCGGGCAATTTCGGCTTCGCGTCGACCTTGCTCGACACCTTGAAGGCGCAGGGAAACACCTGCCCCGTTATGATCTCGTCGTCGATCCAGGCGACCTGCATCGGACGCTACGACGGCGATTACGGCAGAAGCAAGAAGGCGGGCGAGGAGCTTGTCTTTGAGTACGGGAGAGAAACGGGCGCAAAGGTGCTCGTTTACAGATTCCCGAATCTTTTCGGAAAATGGTGCCGCCCAAATTATAATTCGGCGGTTGCGACCTTCTGCAACAATATAGCAAATGACCTGCCGATCACGGTCAACGACCGTTCGGTAGAGCTCGAGCTTTTGTATATTGATGACCTCTTGACCGAGATGCTCGACGCGCTTGAGGGCAAGGAGCATCATTGTGCCTTCGACGGCATAAGGACAGTTCTCGGAGAAGGCGAATATTGCGCCGCGCCGATAACGCACCGCGTAACGCTTGGCGAGATCGTCGACCTGCTTTATAGCTTCAAGGAGCAGACAAGCACGCTCGTTATGCCCGAGATTCCCGAAAATTCCTTTGCAAAAAAGCTATACAGTACGTATTTAAGCTATCTTCCGAGGGAAAAGGCGTCGTTTCCTTTGAAGATGAACGTTGATGCAAGAGGAAGCTTCACCGAGCTTCTCAAGACCGAAAAGTGCGGTCAGTTCTCGGTAAATATCTCGAAGCCGGGAATCACAAAGGGTCAGCATTGGCACAACACGAAATGGGAATTTTTCATAGTCGTGTCGGGCAAGGGACTGATACAGCAGAGAAAGATAGGTACTGACGAGGTGCTGAATTTTGAGGTCTCGGGCGAGAAGATCGAGGCGGTGCACATGCTCCCCGGATATACCCATAACATAATAAATCTTTCGGACACGGACGATCTCGTTACGGTAATGTGGGCAAACGAGCAGTTTGACCCGAACCGTCCCGACACGTTTTTTGAGGTGGTTGAATAATGGATATAAAGCTTGATTATTCTGACGTAAAATTCAAGAACAACGGCAAATTAAAGTTGCTTATTATCGTCGGCACGCGCCCCGAGATAATCCGCCTTGCGGCGGTGATAAATAAGTGCCGCAAGTATTTTGATACTATTCTGGCGCATACGGGACAGAATTACGACTATAACCTCAACGGCGTCTTCTTCAAGGATCTGAAGCTTGCCGATCCCGAGGTGTATATGGACGCGGTCGGCGACGACCTCGGCGCGACCGTCGGAAACATCATCAATTGCTCATACAAATTGATGAACGAGATAAAGCCCGACGCGCTTCTTATTCTCGGCGACACGAACTCCTGCCTTTCCGCTATCGCGGCGAAGCGTCTGCATATTCCGATCTTCCATATGGAAGCAGGCAACAGATGTAAGGACGAGTGCCTGCCCGAGGAAACGAACCGTCGTATAGTGGATATAATCTCCGACGTAAACCTCGCGTACAGCGAGCAGGCGAGAACGTATCTGCACGAGTGCGGACTTCCCAAGGAAAGAACCTACGTTACGGGTTCGCCTATGGCGGAGGTTCTTCACGAGAATCTCGCCGAGATCGAAAAGAGTGACGTTCATAAGCGCCTCGGTCTTGAAAAGGGCAGGTACATACTTCTTTCTGCACACAGAGAGGAAAATATAGATACCGAAAAGAACTTCGTAAGTCTCTTTACAGCAATAAACAAGCTGGCTGAAAAGTACGATATGCCGATACTTTATTCCTGCCATCCGCGCTCTAAAAAGCGCCTTGAGGCAAGCGGCTTCAAGCTCGATGAGCGCGTAAGAATGAATCAGCCGCTCGGCTTCCACGATTATAACTGTCTGCAAATGAACGCGTTTGCGGTAGTCTCGGACAGCGGAACGCTTCCCGAGGAGTCGAGCTTCTTCACGAGCGTCGGACACCCCTTCCCTGCAGTCTGCATAAGAACCTCGACAGAGCGCCCTGAGGCGCTCGATAAGGCGAGCTTCATACTTGCGGGAATCGACGAAAACGGTCTGCTCCAAGCGGTAGACACCGCCGTTTCGATGAACGAAAACGCAGATAACGGAACTCCCGTTCCGACTTATACGGACGAAAACGTATCGACTAAGGTCGTAAAAATAATCCAGTCCTACACCGGCGTCGTAAACAAAATGGTGTGGAGAAAGGGATAACGATATGATAAAAGGACAGCATCACGTTGCGATAAACGTGTCGGAGCGCGAGAGATCGGTGGCGTTTTACCGCGACGTTCTCGGATTTGAAATTGAGAGCGAGGTCGTAAGACAGAACGACACGATGATATTTATGTGCGCGCACGGGATAATGCTCGAGATTTTCGTTGATCCGTCCTGCCCGCCGAGAGTGACAGAGCCCGAGGCGATGGGTCTGCGCCACCTCTGCTTCCGCGCGACGGAGCTTGAAAAGGAACACGCGCGCGTCAAGCAACTCGGGTACGAGCCCGAGGACATCAAGCCGCACCCCGGAACGCCCTACCGTCTTTTCTTTGTAAAGGACCCCGACGGGCTTCCGATAGAATTTCACGAATAAAAAGAGCCGATACGGATCTGCGTATCGGCTTTTAACTTGTTATGTGGCAATTTCACCAAAAAAACGGGCGAAAGTTTGGCAGACACAAGGTTTGGGATCGCTTGACAAACCGCGTGTTGAGAGGTACAATTAAAATGATATATTATTCTTATTAAGAAGGAGAAATTTATGAAAAAACGCGTATTATCATTCCTAATGGCGTGTTTGATGGTCGTTTCGACCTTCATAATCTCGCGTCCGCTTGTAGACGTACATGCGGTTGAGGCGATTAACGACGGATACCTCGATCTGACACCCGTGTTCGACGGTACGTCGCTTTTCGACACAACAGGAAACGTTGAGCTTGTCGGATACAAGAGGGATACCGGAATTTACAGAGACGGTCTTAAGGTAACCGTATCCGGATCAAACTGGTACGTTCTCGATACCAATCTAAAGAATTCCGGAAGTGTTCAGCGTCTTTGGGGAGGTCCCGTAAACGGCGCGCCAAACTATGCCGGAGGACATCATTTCATTGAAAATGATACCGTTGGTGACGGTATCGGCTCGGCACTTATATTTACCTCTCCCCGACAGGGAAAATATGAGTTCAATTACTCGCAGACCATCGACTGGGCGGGAACATTTGGATGCGGCGTTGAGCTTCGCATTGAGGATGCAGACGGAAACGTTCTGGATTCTGCTTCCGGCACGACCGACAAGGCGACACTGACGGTAAATGCTACGCTGTACCTGAATCAGGGCGACGTAATATATATTATCAGATGCCCCTTGGCGAAGGACGGAGAGACTATCACGACCGAGAACAGATCGACAAACGGCGTGGCATCATTCTCGATCGCTCAGCTTGACAATTATCCCGACATTCAGGGTGAAAGCCTTGATATGACTCCCGTCTTCGACGGCACGTCATTCTTCGATACAACCGGGAACGTTGAGCTTGTCGGATACCACAGAGACACCGGCATATACAGAGAAGGTCTTGAAATGTCGGTATCAGGCACAGCTTGGTACGTTCTCGATACCAAGCTGACGAACTCAGGCAGCCTTCAGCGCCTTTGGAAAGGTACAGTTGACGGCGCATTGGATTACGCCGGCGGACATCACAATACAGGGCAATTAAAAAACGATAACTTTACTCACACCGGAGACGGCATTGGCTCTGCGCTGATATTCACTGCCCCGAGATTCGGACAGTATGAATTTAAGTTTACGCTCAACAGCGGCTGGGCGGGATCCAATAAATGCGGCATTGACCTCTTCATTTGGGACGAAGACGGAATCGTTGTGGACACGTATTCTACTACAAGCAGCCAAATTAACATGGAAGTGACGGCTACCGTCTATCTCAAGCGGGGCGAAAAGCTGTATATTGCCAGATGCCCTCAAAAGTACGACGATGTGACGATCCTTTCGGAGAACATCTCTTGTAACGGTGTAGCATCGGTCTCGATAACTCAGCTTGACTACGTGTCTTGCGATAACGGATGTATTCTTGACAGAATCGTACCGATCGACAGAGTTGAGCCGGATTCTCACCTCGTTCCCGGCTATGCCGCACACTACGAATGCGTAAATTGCGGTAAGCTTTGGGCAGACGAAAACGCAACCGTTCCGACAACGCTCGAAGAGCTTGCTATCGTTATGCCGTTCACCGAGCCCGAAAAGGACGGTCGCGCATTCGGTATGTATAACCGTTATATATCGACGAAGTCGCCTGCCGCTCCGCTTCAGACGGTTGAGGCATGGATAAAAATAGCGGCTGACGCTTCCGATGAGCGCCTTTATGAAATTTATTCAAACTACGTTGATGCTTACACACACGCGGTAAGCCTGGAGATCGCTGCAAACGGCGTTCCGCGCCTTTGGTGGCAGCAGGCTTGGAACAAGTGCGATGACGCGACCTTCACCGAGGTTGACGTAAGAACGGGCGAGTGGCTGCATCTTACCGTTACTCGCGATATTGTGAACAAGACCGCGTCCTGCTACATAAACGGCGAGCTTGTTCAGACGGTTGCTTTCACAAACGGTAACGATTATATTGAAACGACCGGCAAGCCGATGTGCATCGGCGGCGCTTACACCGCAAACAACAATTACTGGTTCAGACAGGGCTTCATTCATTCCGTCGCGTCGTTCAGCGATATTCGTACCGCTGACGAGATCAAGAGCGACTATGAAAACGGCATCGTCGAAGCAGGTACCGATCTTCTCGGATACTACATCGTTTCCCCCAAGGGCAACGAGCGCCTGCTTGACTACTCGACTTATCAGAATCACCTGACTATGACAAATCAGGCGATGACGAGCGTCGAGGAGGTCTTCGTCAGCCGCTCAAGCGCACCGGACATCGGTATGAAGTTCAACTGGGACGATCTCTATACCGAATCGGCTCCCATAACCGTTTTCCCGAGAACTCTTGAGGCGACCGTTCTTTTCTCCGCAACGACCCCGTCCACAGTTCGCGGCGGTATAATTTACGGTAACTATGCAGGTGCAGGCACAGTCGCTTCCGCATCTTTTGAAATTAATACGAACGGAAATCCCCGCATTTGCTTTACGAACGACAGCGGATCGTCGAAAGACTTCATATTCAATAACGTAAACGTTTATAACGGCAAGACGACGAAGCTTGCGGTCGTTATAAATACCGACAGCGTCGTACTTTACGTTGACGGCGAAGCGGCGCAGACGATAAGCTCCTCCGGCATCGGTGCGTTCGTTGACGGAATCACGCTTGACAGAGCTATGCTTGTCGGCGGCGACTACCGCGCAAGAAATACCTGTTGGTTCAAGGGTCAGCTTCTTGATCTCGCTCTTTACTCCGATGTAAGAACAGCAGATGAGATAGCTTCCGATGTGACCTCTTACGGCACCGACGACGCGCTTATCGGACTTTACGAGTTTGCGTCGACAGACTCTTATCCCGAAACGATTGCTGATGGCAGTGCAAACGGAAACGACCTTGAGCATATCAATTATTTCTATCAGACAGATATGCCGACTGATTTCGCATATTCTCTCCTTCTCCTCGGAGACACGCAGTATGTAAACGAGCGTTATCCCGAGAACTTCTCTAAGATCTATGACTGGATCATAGCGAATACCGAAAAGCACAAGATCAAATACCTCCTCGGTCTCGGAGATATAACTGATAAGGACAACGAATACGAGTGGGCAAGAGCAAAGACACAGTTTGCACGCCTCGACGGAATTCTTCCTTATTCTCTCGTAAGAGGTAATCACGATACCTCCGAAGGAATCAACGGTGCGTTCAATACCGAGGCGTATAACGCAACGTTCGATGGCAAATTCGGCGACGGAATCGAGAGCACATACCGCACGCTTACGATAGGCAAGGTTAATTACCTTATAATGACGCTCGATTTCGGTTGTGGTGACGACGTTATCGAGTGGGCGAACGAGGTAATCGCTGCTCATCCTCATCATAACGTTATCATCACGACTCACGCATATCTCAAGAGCTACGGCGCAGGTCTCCTTGTTAATGGCGACAGTGCCGCTCCCAGCTCCTACGATTCGACCTACAACGACGCCGATGTCCTTTGGGATAACCTTATAAGCAAGCATGCGAACATCTCGTTCGTTATATCCGGACACGTTTCTGCTAACACCGTTCATGTGGTCGATGCAGTCGGAGACAACGGCAACGTGGTTAAGCAGATACTCGTCAACCCGCAGGATATCGACGCATTCCTTTACGGCGGAACGGGTATGGTAACGCTCCTCTACTTCAACGAGGACGGCTCCGAAATGGAGATCCGCACCTATTCTACCGCTTATGGCGGCGGCGATCACCTCACGTCTCTCGTATACGATCCGAGCGTCAATGCGATCAGCTCAGAGCATAACTACGTAAACGGCGTTTGCTCGATTTGTAATGATTCTTGCACACACGATTGGACCGGTGCAGACGGCGTTTGCAACGTCTGCGAAATGGTCTGTGAGCACGATCTCAAGGTTGTCAGCGGCAAGAGTGTATGTAATACCTGCGGATACACCTATAACGGTATATACGTAAAGCACATTTCGAATCTTACCATTGACAAGCCGTACGACGATCCCTTCTTTATCGGCGGATATGATATTGAAAATAAGAATATATGGGGCGTAGAGGATGCTCCGAGAGTTGCTTGGTCATATGGCGGTTCAACGTATTATGGCAACTGGCTCCTTAACGGTGAGGCATACGTGACCACGAATCCCGAAGATGCAAATGATCCGACCATTATATTCGATATGACGCCAAATAACAGCAGCTACGGCTCGGTAGTTGGCTTTGTTGCACCTGCTGACGGCGTGTTCAACGTTAAGGCAGAATTCAGAAAGGTCTGGGGCGGAATAACAAAGATCGCCCTTATGAAAGAGGACGGCACCGAGCTCTGGACAACTAATATCGAGGGCAACAATGCAACCGCAGTTATCGACGTTGAGGGTATCGAGCTCTTCAAGGATGAGAAGCTCATCATCGTAGTTACCAAGGTATCGGGTAGTAGTGCAAATACCGGATTCAGAAGCTTCTCTGTCGAAGCGGTTTATTACGATTGTCCTCACTCCTACGGCGATGACAATGTTTGCGACTACTGCGGATACGACTGCACTGCTGACATAGCAGAAGACAAATTCGGCGAAGTGTTCGACAGCGTATTTACCGAAGGCGCAACGACTGACCACGTTGCAACCGGACCTGTCGGAGACGAGCTTGCTGACAGCGGCGCGATCGCGGGCACAAATGTTGAGAACTATCTCGGCTTCAACCTCGAGATGGTTGGCAAGACCAGCAACATTGTAAAGCTTCGTCATCACATCCTCCTCACTGCGGGACAGGAAGTTCTTGTTGATGGCAAGAGCGTAGAGCTTACCAATGTATCCGGCAACTACTACTACTTCGAGGTAGAGGTAGAGGTTGGAAAGTTAGCTACCGCTCATACTGTCACGGTAGACGGTGAAACCGTTGTAATCGCATCGGTACATTCCTACATGAAGACCGCGTTCGAGAAGGACGCTAAGGACGATACTGCTCTTACCAACGAGGAAGAGAATCTCCTGAGAGCGCTTTATGACTGGGACAAAGCTGTTGCTGATGCAAACGCAAACGCTTAAGGAAAGGAGATAATGATAATGGAAAAGAAATTTGAAATGCCTACTATCAACGTAGTAGTATTTGAAAATGAAGACGTTATTACTACCTCCGGACTTGACTATGCTATCGGTAGTTTCGCGTTCCCGAGCTTCAATCCCTTCGGCGAGTAATAACAAGAAGGAAAAGAACCTGCTTCGGCAGGTGCTTTTTTAGATAATAGAGAATAATGAATAG
>JAFUNJ010000003.1 GCA_017482355.1 Clostridia bacterium | reverse complement strand
CTGATTACCCGAAACGGTCACGTTATCGCGGTTTATCATACCGCCGACGATATTTACTATCGGCTGATCCTTTTTCATAAGCTCGATAGCGACGTTAAGTCCCGTCGTCGTAACGGTAAGACGGCTGTTCGGCATTACCGACGCAAGGCGAAGCACGGTCGTACCGGAATCGAGGAATATACTTCTTCCCGTTTCTATAAAACGAAGCGCCTCAGTCGCGATCTTTTCCTTAGCATAGGAGTTCGAATGAAGTCGCAAGCTGAACGCATCTTCCATTGAAGTCGTGATGAACTTCATGGATCTCGCGCCGCCTCTGACCTTGATCGCCTCACCCTGACGCTCGAAATACTCGATATCTCGGCGCAGAGTCATGCTCGAAACCTCGGGGAACATCTCCTCCAGCTCATGAAGAGTGATAAAGGGCTTGCTTTGGAATAGCTGATGTATCGCATTTCTTCTTGCCAAGCTCATTGTTTTCTCCTTAGTGTTAAAATTCACATACATATGTAATTATATCACATTATTTAACACCTGTCAACGGCATTACCGCCTTTTTAGAACAAAAATATTCCCCGAAACGCGAAAAACGTTCGGAGAATATGTTAACTTTTGTGAACTTTAACATTCAGATTATCAGGTCGGCAATTTTGATAACGTCACCCGCGCCGAGGATCATGATAATATCGCCTTCATCGCAGTTATTTTTGAGATATTCCGCGATATTTTCAAAGGTGTTAAGGCAGATACCGTTCGGCGTTTTGCTTGCAAGAAGCTCGGAGGAAACACCGAGAGTATCGGTCTCACGCGCGGCGTAAATGTCGGCAAAAAGCGTTATGTCGGAATCGCAGAACGACGCAGTAAAATCGTCAAACAAACTCGCGGTACGTGAATAGGTATGCGGCTGGAAGACCGTCACAACGCGCTTTCCGAAGGTCTTGGCCGCGTTAAGCGTGACCTTGATCTCGGACGGATGATGAGCGTAGTCTATATATACCTCGGCTCCCTTTTCCGTCTTACCCTTGTATTCGAAGCGTCGCTTCGCACCGCCGAAGGCGTAAAGCCCTGCCTTGACTGCATCGAAGCTTGCGCCGTTTGTCAAAGCGGAGGCCGCAGCCGCAAGAGCATTATATACGTTATGAACTCCGGGAACGGTAAGAGTAATTACACCAAGCTTTTCGCCGTGATAAGTAAGGTCGAACGACGCACATCCGCAGTTATAAACGACGTTTTCAGCGTTATAATCACCCTTTCCACAGGCGGAGAAGGAAACCGTTTTTCCGTTATAACCTTCGGCAAGAGCAATGGCTTCCTCGTCATCGGCGTTGAGAACGGCAATATTTCCGTAGCCAACGTACTGTCTGAAGGACGCACGAAGCTGATCCATAGTCTTAAAATAATCCGCGTGATCGTATTCAAGATTGGTTACGACCGCAGTCGTCGGGCAGAATGAAAGAAAGGAATCGCAGTATTCGCACGCCTCGAAGATAAAACACTCCTCCGAGCCGAGGTGATACGCGCCGCCGATAGAGGCAAGCTCAGCGCCGCTGACGACGGTAGGATCGTATTTGCCCGCAAGGTATATTTCGGTAAGCATCGAGGTAACAGTGCTCTTACCGTGAGTACCGCTTACACCGATGCGACACTTGTATTCGCTCATAAGCCAGCCGAGATATTCCCCTCTCGTTATAAGCGGAATGCCGCGCTCTCTTCCCTTTTTAAGCTCAGGATTGTCGGGGTGCACAGCGGCTGTATAAACGATAACGTCCGAGCCGAGAACGTTATCCTCGCTATGAGAATAATGAACGGTAATTCCGAGCTTTTCAAGGCGCTCGGTCATAGCACTTTTCGTCCTGTCACTTCCCGTAACGGTATAGCCCTTCGTATTGGTTATCGCAGAAAGCGATGACATACTGATACCGCCGATACCGACGAAATGTATTTTCTTCGCTTTCGACATTATATCGGCAATTTCCACTATATTCATAGAATTCCTTTCCCTTTCGAACCCAAAAGGTTAATGATGTGTATAGTTAAAACAAAAAAATTAAAAAACCGTTTATAAAAGTTAAAAATTTCCTTATAAATATAGACATATTCAACAAATATAATATTTTTGTGCGTTGTAAATAATGCAAATTTATATGGAGGCATGCCATGCAGATCACGGACATCAAGATTCGCAAAACCTTTACTGACGACGGTCCGATGAAAGCCGTCGTATCTGTCACCTTCGATAATCAGTTGGCACTTCATGACATTAAAGTAATTAACACCAAGGACAAATATTTCATCGTAATGCCGAGCCGCAAGAATCCGGACGGCACGTATAGGGACATAATACATCCCATAAATTCGGACTTCCGCGCACTTCTCGAAAAGTCGGTTCTCGACGAGTATTTCGCCGAGCTAAAGCGTATCGAGGAGGAGGGCGAAGCTACCGAGCAAGAGCTTCTCGCAGAATGAGAAGACCGCCGTTGTCGCTTAAGGGTTCATCCGAAAGCGACACGGCTTTTATTTTATGCCGCGCGGCAAATTCCGCGATCATATCGCCGTCGGGATGCGAAAACAGATCCCCGAAGAATCCGTAAACGCCCTCGCAGATAAGCGCACCTGCGCCGCCGATAAATCCGCTGTCGTATCCCTTTAATTCTATGTATCCCGGGCGGATCGTAAGAACGTCAATTCCGTTATTTCTGAGCGCCGCGGCAATTCCGCGATCAGCAGTCACGGCACATTTTTCCGAAAGCATCGCGACCGAGCACCGCGTATATCCCTGATTTACCGAAACGAATGACGCATACCGCTCAATGATCCTCTTGGACACAAATCCGTCTTTTCCGTATAAAACGCCATTAACGCCGAGGCAGTCAAAGCGCACGTCGAACGGGTATTCCCCGCCCGGCGTTTTTTCGTCTATAACGAAATGAGCGTTCAGCGAGTCAAAAAAGCCGCGGTTCTCGTTATAGTATTCCCGTCCGACAAGTATCTTCCCGTCGGGAAAGGGATAAAAAAGCATATCGGGGTGCGACGATACCGGATCGGGAAACCCGTCCCACTTCGGCAAGGAAATGACCTCACCGTAGCTTGAAAGCGAGTTACGCACCTTATTTGACATCTTAGCGTCAACAAGAATCTTCATATTTCACCAAGAAAAAGACCGAACGGCAAATCGTTGCCATTCGGTCGTTTGAGCATAGTTATAGAGCTGTTTTGGCTCTTTCTTATTAAGCTCTTTCTACTTTACCCGAGCGCAGGCAACGGGAGCATACGTGAACGGTCTTGTTAGTACCGTTTACAACTGCCTTAACCTTTCTTACGTTGGGCTTCCAGGTTCTGCTGGTTTTGCGGTTGGAATGGGAAACGTTAAGACCAAAAACAACGCCCTTGCCGCAGATATCACACTTTGCCATTTAGGACACCTCCATCCATATATCCGAAATTAATCAATTATTTCTTATTTAGAAATTCATACCCGATAAGTATATCACAGCTTTTGAAAAAATGCAATACTCTTTTTCAAAAAAATTATTTTTCCTTGCCATTATTTTCGGTTTTTTTCTTTTTGAAGGAAAATTTATTCTCTTTTCCGTCAAGCAAGCGCTTAATATTCTCTCTGTGAAGGAATACGACAAGCAAGCACTGCAGGATCAAAAAGATACTTCCGATATGGTTTCCGCCGTGGCATTTATTCTTAATAAAATTATGCACTATAACGGGGGAAACAAGCGCGGAAAATATTGAAGCGAGCGAAACGTATTTCGTAGCGAGAAGAACTGCTGCGAATATTATGAACAGGAACAGGAAAGCGATCGGCTCCATAACAAGAAGCACAGCCGCGGTAACGGCTACGCACTTTCCGCCCTTAAACTTGTAGTAACATGGGAAAGCGTGACCGAGGGCACACATAAGTCCCGTAAGATATCCGAACACCTCTCCAACAAGAAATTTCGCAACCAAAACAGGGATAACAGTCTTAAGAATATCACCTGCAAGCGTAGCGATTCCTGCCGCCTTACCGTATGTACGCGACATATTGGTAGCGCCGGCGTTTCCGCTTCCCTTAGTTCTTATGTCCTCGTGGAATTTGATCTTCGAGATTATCACCGCGAAATTCATGCTTCCGAGAAAATAACCGAGGACGGCAATAGCAATTCCTATCATATAATATATCCACCCATCCAGTTTTCCTTCAAGCATCATAAGTCCAAGCGGACCGTGTGCGTAACGGTACGTAATGTAGCTTTTATAAGCTTCAAGCTTTTCAAGATCGCTTGCGGTAGTAACGGCGTTAAAAAGCATCATTTTCCACTATCCTCCCCGCGTTCGCGGATTATGATCTTGATCGGCGTGCCCTTGAATCCAAAGGTATCGCGCAGACAGTTTTCAATATATCTTCTATACGAGAAATGGAAAAGCTCAACGGAATTACAGAATATTACGAAGGTAGGCGGCTGAACGCCTATCTGCGTCATATAGTAGACCTTGAGATACTTTCCCTTATCGGACGGCGGCTGAACGCGAGCCGTAGCGTCGGAAAGAACGTCGTTGAGAATTCCCGTCGTAATGCGGCGTCTGCTCTGCTCGTACGCATCGTTTATAAGACCGTAAAGCTTGTCAACGCGCTGACCCGTCTTTGCTGAAAGGTAAATGACCTCTGCGTAAGTCATATAAGAGAACGCCTGATATACCTTTTCGGTAAATTCCTTGACGGTATTATTATCCTTTTCGATAAGATCCCATTTGTTGATACAAATGACCGACGGCTTTCCTGCCTCGTGGGCAATACCTGCAATTCTTTCGTCCTGCTCGGTAATTCCCTCGTTCGCGTCTATCATGATAACGCAAACGTCCGCTCTCTCGACTGCAAGCTTTGCGCGGAGAACGCTGTATTTTTCAATAGGATCGTCGACCTTGCTCTGACGGCGTATTCCTGCGGTATCAATAAGGACGTACTTTCCGTGCTCATTTTCGAGCGCGGTATCTATTGCGTCTCTTGTCGTTCCCGCAACGTCGGAAACGATAAGGCGCTCTGTGCCGAGAAGCTTGTTGATTATCGAGGATTTTCCTGCGTTCGGCTTACCGATTACTGCGACCTTGATATTTTCATCAAGCTCGCCCTCGTCATTTCCGTCATCATCGGGACAGTACGCAAGCACAACGTCAAGCAGATCGCCCGAGCCGGTACCGTGAAGAGCCGAGATCGGGATCGGATCGTCCTTGAAGCCGAGCTGATAGAACTCGTAAAACTCCGCAGGAGGCATACCGACGCGGTCGACCTTGTTTACCGCTAAAACGACGGGCTTTCCGCTCCTCATAAGGAGAGAAGCGATCTGTCTGTCCTCGTCGAGCATGCCGACGTTTACGTCGGTGAGGAACACGATAACGTCAGCCGTCTCAATAGCGGTCTCCGCCTGACGGCGCATATACTTGAGCATCGCGTTATCGGTTCTGGGCTCAATTCCGCCCGTATCAATAAGAAGAAGCTTTCTGCCTCTCCATTCTGTTTCGTGATAAATTCTGTCACGGGTAACGCCGGGAGTATCCTCGACGATAGAGATACGCTTGCCCGTAAGTTTATTAAAAAGCGTACTCTTGCCGACGTTAGGACGTCCGACTATTGCAACTACAGGTGTACTCACAGTATCTCCTCCTTCAAGACAGCGTTAAGATCTTTTCGACGAAATCAAATCCGTCGGTATCAATAAATTCAATATTTACGTTCAGCTTTTCCTCAAGCCATCTCGGGCTGACATCGTCAAGGAATCTGTCCTTCTCATGACGAAGCATGACAGACGGTAAAAACAGCGTCTTGCCTAGCTTCTTATCCCAAAGCTGCTCGTAAAGGTCCTTGCCGGTTATAAGTCCGGCAACTGTGATATTCTCGCCGAAAAAGTCGTTCTTTATCTCGTATACGTTAATATCGAGATTGCGGCAACGCTTCTTCAGCTCCTCCGCCATAAACGAAATAAGCGGATAAGCGGCAACTCCCGTCGCAAGCGACAAGTGACGCTCGCGCTTCGGATCGAAATCGTTTATATCCTTGAGTGCCAACGCAAACTCGTCCGAGAAGGATCTGACCATTCCGACGCCGTTTTCTATCTGTGAATATCCCTCGTAGTAATCGCCCCTCGGGAATTTCTTTTTCGCTGAAAGATAAAGCTCGTCGGCGCAGAAGAAGATCCTGCTTCCGTATTTTGATAGACAGCTTTCGGCAAATCCCTCGACCTGCGCGATTATCTTCGACGCTTCCTCGCTCGTAAATGGAGTAAGCGGAAAAAGTCCCTCTCTGTGCTTCGTAATTCCTGCAGGAACTATCGAAACGGAATTTACGGCAGGATAAAGGTCAGCTAAGTCTCTCATGCTCTTCATAAGCTGCGCACCGTCGTTTACGCCCTTGCAAAGGACGATCTGGCAGTGCATCTCGATCCCCGCCTCAGCAAAACGCTTCATCGTCTCGTAGCAGGAGCCGGCAAATCGGTTGCTCAGCATCTTACAGCGAAGCTCTGGATCAGTCGTATGTACCGATATATTTATCGGCGACATCTTCATCTTTATAATGCGCTCGATATCGTGCTCGTCCATATTGGTAAGCGTGATATAGTTGCCCATAAGGAACGACAGACGCGAGTCGTCGTCCTTGAAATAAAGCGGCTTTCTCATTCCCTTCGGAAGCTGATCAATGAAGCAGAAGATGCACTTATTCTTGCACGACTTCTTTTCATCCATCAAGAAGGTATTGAAAACAAGACCGATATCATCGTACTGCGGCTTTCTGATCGCAACGTTAAGAAGCTCGGGGCCGCGGTGAAGAAGGAGCTTCACTCTCGGCTCTGTAATATAGTAACGATAGTCAAGAACGTCGTTTATGTCCTTGCCGTTAATTCTGATAAGGTAATCTCCGCGCTTAACGCCTGCTTCATCGGCGGCTGAGCCGGGAAGAACGTCATCTATGAGAACCATAAAGCAAGCCCTCCTTTGTTAAAATTTTTGGGTTACCCCACTGACGAAACAAAGCCCTCCGCAATTACGCGGCGGGCTTATTCGTGCAAAAACTTCGCTATCAGTCGTTATCTACTGCAACGATCTCCTTGCCGGCGTAGGTTCCGCATGCCTTGCATACTCTGTGACGAAGAACTGCCTCTCCGCACTTAGGGCACGTGGTCATTCCGGGAAGGTCGAGCTTCCAAGTGCTGGAGCGTCTTTTGTCACGTCTTGCCTTCGATACTTTTCTCTTCGGTACTGCCATATTTAGCACCTCCTTCAAAGTGGTTAATTATTATCATCGTTATTCTGAAGGAACTTTTTAAGAACCTCAAGACGGGGATCTATCTCCTTCGTCTCGCAGTTACATTTTCCTTCATTGAGATCCTTGCCGCACTTAGGACAAAGTCCCTGACAATCGTCCGAGCAGAGATCTCTTGACGGAAGCTCAAGGAACAGAAGCTCCTCAACAGGGTCGCGCAGATCAAGAACCGAATTTTCGACAATGACGTAATCGTCGTTATCATCGCCCTCAAGCGAACCGCTTACCGCCGCATTTTTTGAGAGATCAAAGGTGAGGGAGCGATGAAGCTCCTTTAAGCATCTTGCGCACTCGGTAGTATAAGAAACGCTTGCCTTCAGCGTGAGAAGCATACAGCCGGAGCGTTCCGTGATCACACCGTCAATATGAACGGGACCGTCAAAGGAAACCTCGGAAAAAAGCTCTGCCGCGTCTTCATAATCGAAAACGAAGGGGATCTTGTCCGTCTTTCCCGTAAGGATCGGGGTCATATCAACACGCATAAAATCTTCCTTTTTCATCTCTTTACAAAATGTCGCAACATATATTATACACAACCGTTTCGAGTTTGTCAATGATTTTTTTAAAAAATAACGCTGAATATTCCCGAATTTTGTTTCTCTCTATTGGCTTTTATGACAAATAACAGAGAAAACTACAAAGCACGTCTCAGCGCCTCAATGATCTTCTTCTCCTCGCGCGATACCTTGACCTGCGTCATACCTAAAATGCGTCCCGTATTCGCCTGCGACATTTCCTTTACGTACCTTAAATATATAAGCTTTCTCTGCGTTTCCGGCAGAGCTTTGAGGGCTTCGGCAAGAGCGATTTTATCGGTCGTCTTTCCGATCTCGTCGCTGTCATCGGAAAGAAGATCGCATAGACATGCGCCGTCACTGTCGCTTCCAACCGGCTCGTAGATCGACTTAACGGGACAAGATGCGTCAAGGGCAGAAACAAGCTCCTCGACCGGAACGCCGCAAAGCTCTGAAAGCTCACTCATCTTCGGCTCGCGCCCGTGCTCGCGGAGAAACTCCTCCTTTTTCTTCATAGCGTCAGTACCTATGCGCTTGATATTCCGCCCGACCTTGACTATTCCGTCGTCGCGCAAAAAGCGCCGTATCTCGCCGATTATGAGAGGAACGGCGTAGGTCGAAAAGGCAGTTCCGAAGGAGGTATCAAAGCTCCTTACCGCCTTTATCATACCGACAGACGCAAGCTGAACGAGATCGTCGTACTCGACTCCGCGATTCATGAATCTGACCGCAATACTTTTGCATAGACCCATATTTTGCGAAACGAGAGTATCGAGCGCCGTAGGATCGCCCGCCTGTGCGGCTTTTACAAGCTCAATGTTTTCCTCTCGCGTCATTTCAGCTTCTTTGTCATCGTGACCGTCGTTCCGCGTCCGAGGACCGACCTGACCTTAAGACGGTCAGAAAAGCTCTCCATAATAGCAAAGCCCATACCGCCGCGCTCACCGCTTTCGTCGGTCGTAAACAGCGGCAACTTCGCCTGCTCAATGTCCTCTATACCGCATCCGCGATCGCTGACGGTAATTCTGACGCTCCTGTCGGAATAGATCCTGACCTCAACTACTACGCTTCCCTCTTTGCTCTTATAGCCGTGAATTATCGCGTTCGTTACCGCCTCAGAAACTGCGGTCCTTATGTCGGCAAGCTCACCAACGTCAGGGTCAAGCCGCGCAATAAACGCAGTCACCGCATAACGCGCAAAGCTTTCGTTGCGCGAATCGCTGTCAAAAACGGTCTTCATTTTATTTATAAGTGTCTTTTTCATATCTTTCTCCTATGTACTGCCCGAAGGCAGGATTATGCAGTCTTGTTGCCGCGACCGCGTATGGTTAAAAATCTGTCAGCCCCCGACAGACGCAGGATCTTCATAAAATCGTCGGGAACGCTTATAAGCATAAGCTTTCCGCCGTAACCGTTCACCCTCGTGTATCTGCCGAGGACAAGCCCGAGACCCGCGGAATCGGTAAAGGTCACCTCGCTGAGATCGAAAATAACGCTCATTGGACGGTAATCTATCAGCTTGGAGTCAATCACCTCGCGTATCTCCTTTACGCTGTGATGATCAAGCTCGCCGCGGAGATAGCAAACGCATTCCCCATCCTCGTCGAGCGCAACGCTGACCTGCTTATAATTTATTGTGAGTTCGTTTCCGTTCATATTCACACATCCTTTCTATGCACATTTTACTACCATACAAGCGCGTAAAATGTCATATTCGGTCAGCGAATCAAAAAAGTTTGTCCTTCACATTTTTTCCGCCGTTTCATAATCTGTAAAAAACGAAAGGAACGAAATCATGGCAGAACAAGGCAGAGGGTTTATTACAGTAAACGTAAGAACAGCAGGTGGTGCGCTTCCCGTCGAGGGCGCGCTCGTCACGGTAAGCTCGTCGGACACGGGAACGGTCATTGCAGTGACGCTGACAGATAACGCAGGACTGTCAGAAATAATCGAGCTTCCGACACCGCCAAAGGAAAATTCACTCGTTGTCGACGGCGGCGAGGTCTCAAGCTTCTATACGATCGACACCGATAAGGACGGCTTTTACCACGTCGTAAACGCAAATATTCCCGTTTTCGACGGCGTAACGGCAATACAGCAGGTGCTTCTCGTTCCCATCGCCGTCGGCGATAATACGCTTCAGCCGAATGACCTCACGAGATTTGAGAATAGCGAGTTGCCGAATTTATAAAGAGGTTGCGTTGCTAAAAAACACCTCATCCGTCTGCTCCTTCGTCGCAGACACCTTCCCCTGAGGGGAAGGCAAGACAACGTGGCGTATCTTCCTTAAACCGAAAGAGGTTTCCAAAGGAGAAAACGTGTGCAGAATTTTGCGAAGGCAAAATTCAAGCCCGTTGTCTCCTTGGCGTGTTTCTTTGCAAGCGTTTCTTTGCACGAGCAAAGAAATGCGAAAAAATTATCAGAGGTGATCTAATGCCTTTCCCATACATTCCCGAAAACATAACAGTCCATTTAGGCGAGCCGGACGCCGACGCGCAAAACGTCACTCTCCCCTTCTCCGATTACATAAAAAACGTTGCGTCAAGCGAAATATACCCAACCTGGCCCGAAAGCTCCTTGCGCGCAAATATACTCGCGCAGATATCCTTCGCCCTTAACCGTGTCTATACCGAATATTACCGTTCGCGCGGTTACCCCTTCGACATAACGAACTCCACTACCATCGACCAATCATTCATAAACGGCAGAAATATATACGATACCGTCTCAGTCATAGTAGACGATATATTCAGCGACTACCTGCGCCGCGACGGCTTCATTGAGCCGCTTTTCGCGCAGTACTGTAACGGCACGACCGTAACCTGTAACGGCTTATCTCAGTGGGGCAGTGTCGGCCTCGCCGAGCAAGGGCAAAACTCCGTCGAGATCGTCAAAACATACTACGGAGACGATATAAGCATCGTCGTCGATGCGCCGATACGCGGAATAACGACGACCGCGCCGCGCCGCAACCTGAACCTCGGCTCAACAGGTAACGACGTCGCGTTCGTTCAGCTTCGGCTGAACAGAATATCGAATAATTTTCCGTCAATACCGAAGATCCCGAACCCAAACGGCTTTTACGACGTCGCAACGCGTGACGCAGTCACCGAATTTCAAAGTATATTCGACCTCGCAGTTGACGGCATCGTCGGGCGTGCGACCTGGTATAAAATCCAGCAGATATACGCGAGCGTAAAGCGCCTGAACGACCTATCGTCCGAGGGGATCACCTATAACGAGATCCCAAAGATTTTTCCGAACACCCTCTCCCCCGGCGCCGAGGGCGATGAAATAAGAGTGATCCAGTATATGATAAACTACATAGCGCAGTACGAGGACACGGTAAACACAGTCGAAATCAACGGCATCTTCGACTCTCAGACCGAGCAAGCAGTCCGCGGCTTTCAAAGAACCTACGGCATACCGGAAACGGGAATCATCGACGAAAACACTTATGCCCGAATGTTCGACGTATATAACGCAATAATCCTGTCGCTTCCCGATAATCAGCTTCTCGCGCCCTACCGACCCTACCCCGGCTTTCTCATCACGCTCGGCTTCGACGGTGATTATATGGTTCCGCTTCAAACCTATCTGAACGCAATTTCGACGGTGTTCACAGAGGTTCCCGAGGCGGGCAACAGCGGCGTTTACGACGAACAGACACGAAACGCCGTACTTGCAGTTCAGAATCTTGTCGGACTCCCCGTAACGGGAGTAGTAAACCTTGCGACCTGGACGGCGATAGGTGACCTTTACGCCGATATAAGATCAGGCGAAATAACGTCACCTACGCAATTTCCCGGTTACGTAATAGACGGAGGAAGTCAGCTATGATGAATACAGAAATGCCATTTTATAAGGAATCAGTGCGTCAAATACAGGTGTACCTATACGATATCTCGCGCGTAGACCGCGATATTCCGAGAGTAAACCCCGACGGGATCTACGGCTCGACAACGGTCGAATCGGTCACCGCGTTTCAGAAAAAGCATGGTCTCACCCCCGACGGCAGAGTGAATTACGAGACCTTCAGAAAGCTAAGCACCGAGCACGAAAAAGCCGATATGATTCTATCCGCGCCCAAAAACATTTCTCCCTTCGATCAGGTGCTCAAGGACGGTGTTACAAAGGTCGGCGACAAAAGCGAGCTGATTACGATCGTAAAGATCATGCTGAAGGCACTCGGAGTATCCTACCCATACGGCGAGGAGCTGAACGACGATAACGTGTTTGACCTCGATACCGAGCGCGCAGTAAGAGAATTTCAATTCATTCACGGCATACCGACAGACGGAGTAATAAATAAGGAGACCTGGAACCGCCTCGCCCTCGCCTACGAAAAGCACCGCGTTCCGCTTTGATTACGGCGGTAAAACGCAGTCAATAATAGTAAAAAACGGTAGGAGGCGGTATTATGACGAGCCGTTTCACCCCTGCGGCGCAAAATGCGCTCAAAAGAGCGCAGACCGAGGCGTCGGAAATGGGACACACCTATATCGGAACCGAGCATCTTCTCCTCGGTCTGCTCAGCGAGGAAAGCTCTGTCGCTGCCGATATTTTAAAAAAGCACGGGCTTGATTATAAAAACGTAAAGCAGGCAGTTACCTATCTTAACGGAAGCGGAAGCAAAACCATTCCGCCGCCCGAAATGACTCCGCGCCTACGGAGCGTGATCGAAAGAGCCGCAAAGGAAATGCCCGGCGCATTCGGCAGAATAGGAACGGAACAGCTTTTGTCAGCGCTCTTAAGCGAAAAGGAAAGCATTGCCGTTCGTATAATCGAAAAGCACAGATCAGGCGGTGAGATCCTTCCCGACCTGAGCACCTTAAAGACGGCAGTGAAGCGAAGCGAGGAACGCAAAAAGCTGCCGCCGACGATAACGAAATACGGCAAGAATCTCTGTGAATGCACGCTTGATCCCGTTATCGGACGCGAAAGCGAGCTTGAAGCGCTCATAGAAGCACTCTGCCGAAGAAGAAAGAATAACCCTTGCCTTATCGGCGAGCCCGGAGTCGGAAAAACTGCTGTCGTTGAGGGACTTGCAAGCAGGATAAAAGACGGAAGCGTGCCGTCGTTTTTACTCGGCAAGGCAATAGTTTCACTCGATATTGCCGCGATAATATCGGGTGCAAAATACCGTGGTGAATTTGAAGAACGAATGAAAACGATCCTCCTTGAAGCATCGGAGGATCCTGACATAATACTTTTTATCGACGAGCTTCACACGATAGTCGGTACAGGCGCCTCGGAGGGTGCTATCGATGCAGGAAGCATTATGAAGCCGTCGCTGGCACGCGGTGAAATACGGCTGATCGGCGCGACGACGGTAAGCGAATACCGCCGACATATCGAAAGCGATCCCGCCCTTGAACGCCGATTTTTACCGATAACTGTCGAGGAGCCGACAAGGAGCGAGGCAATAGGCATCCTTCGCGGCATCAAGGGAAAATACGAGGAGCATCACGGCGTATTGATCGACGACGGCGCAATTTCCGCCGCGGTCGAGCTGTCAGTGCGCTACGTTCCGTCAAAGCGTCTGCCCGATAAGGCGATAGACCTCATTGACGAGGCGGCGTCCGCGAAGCATATCGAGATCGAGCGCAGAAGCGAGGACAAGAAATTCCTCGGCGGAATCATCAAGGGACTAAACGAGGCAGACGACGAGCTCTCGCATGCAGTCGAGAAAAATATCCAAGCGCGGCTTGAGGGAATGAAGCGCGACGAAAATGCGCCTGTGCTTGTCCGCGCCGATATTGAAAAGGTGCTCGAAAAGCGGCGAGGAAGCGTCCGTTTACCGTCTGAAAATGACCTTTTTGGGCTCGAAAACGGGCTTTTAAGTGCAGTTTTCGGTCAAAAAAGTGCCATAAAAACGGTGTCTTCCACACTTCGCGCGGGTATTCTCGGCATTCACGAAAGCGTATCGCCGATCGCGTCGATGATGTTTTTAGGTCCGTCGGGGGTCGGTAAGACCGCGCTCGCAAGTGCCATCGCCGAGCAGTTTTACGGAAGCTCCGATGCCATAATTCGTCTTGATATGTCCGAATACTCCGAAAAGCACAGCTTATCGCGGCTAATTGGCTCGCCGCCCGGCTACGTCGGCTACCGCGACGAGGGGCTGCTCATCAAGGAGGTGCGGAGCAAGCCCTATTCCGTGGTACTTTTCGACGAAGCCGAAAAAGCGGACCGCGACGTGTTTTCCCTGCTCCTTCAGATACTAGATCACGGCTTCATAACCGATCCGCAAGGCAAGCGCGCCGACTTCCGCGGTTGCGTTATCATTCTGACCTCAAACGTCGGCTCGTCAGATACCGCCGCAGTCGGCTTTACCTCAATCGGAGGAGAACGTCAGCTCAAATGTGCAAAGGACTTTTTCAGTCCCGAGCTCATCGGACGGCTCGACTGCATCGTCAACTTCGATCGGCTCGATACCGATTCGGCTTACAAAATAGCTGAAAAACGTCTTAATGGCTTACGCTCCCGCCTATCTGATAACGGACTTTCAGTCGAGATACGCCCTGAGGTCATAACCGCCGCCTCAAAATGCGGAAGCGGTGGCGCGCGTGATATATATTCCTTCATCAAAACCGAGATCGAGGGTGCGGTCATTGCCAACCTACCGTCAAAAAAAGATGGCGTTTCTCTTGTAATTTCCGTAGAAAACGAAAAAATTTCGGTAAAAACCGTAACGAAAAACATTCTTTCGCATATTATGTAGTAAACGGGATAGGGCGGCACGCCGCCCTATCAAACACGAAAGCGAGAACTGATATGAGAAAGCGCCTTAACGGAAACGGTAAAGACATTCTTCCCGAGATCGCCATCATTGCCTTTGGACTTGGAATTCTGCTTGCATTTTTCCTGTCTGCGCGTGCTTTGGCGCTTATAGAGTCGCTTCTCATAATTGCGCTCGGGGTCATGTATTTTAATAAAGGTTGATCGTAAAGGGGTATTTTATGAAGGTCATAGTATTCTCTCCGCCGAAATTCTTAGCTCCTGTCTTCCGCTTTTTCCTCGGCAGAAAAAGAAAAAAACGCGACACTCGATAAGAGTGCCGCGCTTTTTGATTCCGTCAAAAGTTGACAAAAACCGCGAAATGATATATAATAGTTTGGATGTTTATTGAAAGGAACGGATATATGAAAGGATACTACCGTTTTTTGTTGCTTCTTCTTATGACCGTGTCGATGCTTCTTACGGTGTCGTGCGGCAGCGAAAACAAGAAACCAGATCTCATATATGAAATAACCGACGGATATGTCACCGTTACCGGATATTCGGGCATTGAAAGCGAGATCACTATCCCTAAGGAGCTCGGCGGAAAGCCCGTCAAGGTGATCGCGGAAAATGCTTTTCGCGGTATGGTGGGACTTAAAAAGGTGACTATTCCCGACTCCGTTACGGCGATTGATTACGCGTTTACCGAATGCCCCGATCTGACTCTTGTCGAGCTTGGTGACGGTATCAAAACGATGAACGGCGCGTTCAAGGACTGTCCGAAGCTTAAAACTGTCATCGGCGGAAATAATGCCACCGAGCTTTCCGAAGCATTCATGAACTGCGTTTCGCTTACCAACGGATATATTCCAAAAAATGCAACCGCCTGTACTTCTTCATTCCGCGGATGCACGGCTCTGACCACCGTTAAAATCGAGGAAGGCATAACAGCGCTTCCCTTCACCTTTGAGGGATGCTCCTCTCTTAAAGAAATAGCGCTTCCGTCTACCGTTACCGAAGCGGTACACACCTTTGAAAACTGCGTTTCGCTTATTTCAGTCACAGGAGGCAAGAGCATTACTGTTCTTGAAAACACCTTCTCCGGCTGCGTTTCAATTCCTCACGTTGCCCTCGGCGACGGCGTAAAGGTAATGAAGGGCGCATTTCTAAACTGCACAGCTCTTGAGACTGTCGAAAATCTTCCGAGCGAGGTCGAATCTTATTCTCCGTCCTTCACGGGTTGTATCGCACTTACCGAAATGCTGATCCCGAAAATGGATGAAAGCGAGGCAGCCTCCTACGATATTGCATCCGACGTTAAGGGTTGTACTAAGCTTCAAAAGCTCACGGTCAACACTTCGTTCTTCGTAACGGGAGAATTCTGCACGACGTTTGCGGGTTGTTCTTCCATCCAGGAAGTAAACATCCCGAATGAAGTGGCAGAACATCTTCTGAGAGTTGACGCGATGTACGAGGATCGTCTGTTTACCGGCAAAAATTCAGCACTTACGACTGCGATAAACAAATATAAGAAGGCGTCAAACCCGAGAATAACCGTCAGCTTCGGTTATATCGGCGATACCGGATACACTTACATCTTTGGCGGAGACGTTGATTTCTTCGATTATGAAGCGGTCGCAAAGGCGCAAAGCGTCACGGAATTCGAGCCGTTTACACAGTCATATTACTGGTGCGGATACCCCAACGGAACGAACAGGAAGAACTCGACTGTCGGAATCGAGCGTGAATACACCTTCTACCTTCGCGTTACCGGCGGTAACGACGGAAACCTGCCGTCAAAAGTCACCGTAAACGGAATGGAATGTGTGATTGAAGATAACTGATATATCGCGTTATCTGTTAAAGATAACGCGATATGAATTGCAACTGCGTTGCATGAATTGAAAGCAAGCTTTCATTAATTGCCTGCGGCATGAATTGCCCTATGGGCATTAAATTGCAATTCAATTCATGGAGCGAAGCGAGAAATCATGGCGAAGCCAATTCATGATGCGTAAGCATCAATTCATCAAGCATGCAAAAAGAGCAGACCGAAGTCTGCTCTTTTTTAAGATTACTTATACTTGCGCTTACGGGCTGCTTCTGCCTTCTTCTTGCGCTTTACGCTGGGCTTCTCATAGCACTCTCTCTTGCGGAGCTCTGCGAGAACGCCGGATCTCTGACACTGTCTCTTAAATCTACGAAGAGCGCTATCCAGAGATTCATTTTCTTTTACTCTTACTTCTGCCATTATCTATCCCTCCCCTCGCATTGTAAGCAAAGAGAATTTTTTTCAAATTCCACTCAATATAATAACACATCCGTTTTATTATGTCAAGTAAAAGTTTGAAATATTCTGTTTTTTTGGTAAAAATTATTTAACGACGAAGTTTACGAGCTTATTCGGAACGAAAATTTCCTTGATTATCGTCTTTCCTTCAAGGAAAGGAACGACCTTGTCGACTGCCTTGGCTTTACTCAGAACCGTGTCCTTATCGTCGTTTGCATTGACGATTACGGTTCCGCGGAGCTTACCGAGAACCTGGACTGCGTACTCGACTGTCGAATCAACGGTCTTTGCTTCATCGTACTGAGGCCACTCGGCAACCGAGCAGAAGCCGCCGTTTCCGAGCGCTTCCCAGATCTCCTCGCAGATATGAGGAGCGAAGGGAGAAAGGAGTCGAACGAAGATTCCGAGCTCGTCCTTCGTGAGCGAGCCGTGATCGTAGATCGCGTTAATAAGTATCATCATCTGCGCGATGGCGGTATTGAACTTCATCGCCTCGATGTCTTCCGTTACCTTTTTAATAGTCTTATGGATGAGCGTTTCAAGCTCGGGGGTTACGCCCTCGCCCTTTACGAGCTCTGTAAGAGCCGCTGTACGGTCGAGGAATCTGCGGCAGCCCTTCATCGAGCTTTCGTTCCACGGTGCCGCCTGCTCGTAGTCACCCATAAAGAGGACGTAGAGACGGAGAGTATCTGCGCCGCTTTCGTCAACGACGGTATTCGGATCAACTACGTTTCCGCGCGACTTACTCATCTTCTCGCCGTCCGAGCCGAGAATAAGTCCCTGCGCGGTACGCTTTGCGTAGGGCTCGGAGGTCGGAACGAGGTCGAGATCGTAAAGGAACTTATGCCAGAAGCGCGAATAGATCATGTGACGGGTAACGTGCTCCATACCGCCGTTGTACCAGTCAACAGGAAGCCAATAGTTCATTGCCTCCTTCGACGCGAAGCAATCGGGGTTCTTCGGGTCGGTGTAACGGAGGAAGTACCACGACGAGCCCGCCCACTGAGGCATGGTGTCGGTCTCACGCTTAGCCGCCGCGCCGCACTTCGGACACTTGCAGTTTACGAAGGACTCGATCTTTGCAAGCGGGCTTTCGCCGTCGGAGCCGGGCTGGAAGTTATCAACGGGAGGAAGGCGGAGAGGAAGCTCCTCATAGGGTACAGGAACTATTCCGCATTCGGGGCAGTGTACGATCGGTATCGGCTCACCCCAATATCTCTGACGGTTGAACGCCCAGTCCTTCATCTTGAACTGCACGCCCTTTTCGCCGATTCCCTTTTCAGTCAGAAATTCGAGGATCTTGTCGATAGCGTCCTTCTTATTGGTGATACCGTTAAGCACGCCGGAATTTACCATTTCGCCGTCGCCGGTATAAGCTTCTACGGAAATATCGCCGCCCTTGATGACCTCAATTATGTCGATACCGAACTTCTTAGCGAAGTCGTAGTCACGGCTATCGTGCGCGGGAACTGCCATGATAGCGCCCGTGCCATAGCCCATCATTACGTAGTCGGCAACGTAGATCGGAATTTCCTTTTCGGTTATCGGGTTGATTGCCGAAAGACCTTCGATGCGAACTCCCGTCTTTTCCTTTACGAGCTGTGTTCTTTCGAACTCACTCTTCTTTGCGCACTCTGCTTTGTATGCATCGAGCGCTTCTGTATTCGTGATAACATCACGGTATTTTTCGATTATCGGATGCTCGGGAGCGATTACCATAAAGGTTACACCGTAGAGCGTGTCGGGACGGGTCGTGTAAATACGGAGCGAATCGTCGACGTTAAGCTTGAAGTTGACGAATGCACCCGTGCTCTTTCCGATCCAGTTTTCCTGCTGAAGACGGACGTTCGGGAGGTAATCAACGCCCTCAAGTCCCTGAAGCAGCTTGTCCGCGTACTCTGTAATACGGAGATACCAAACCTCCTTCGTCTTCTGTACGATCTCGGAATGGCAGATGTCGCACTTACCGCCCTGAGAGTCCTCGTTTGAAAGGACGACCTTACACGACGGGCAGTAGTTCACAAGCGTCTTATCGCGGAAAACGAGTCCGTTTTCGTACATTTTGAGGAATATCCACTGCGTCCACTTATAGTATTCCTCCTCGGTCGTGTCAACCACTCTGCTCCAGTCGAACGAGAAGCCGACGCGCTTTAACTGCGAGGTGAACTTCTTTATGTTGTTATCGGTTACCTGACGGGGGTGAACGCCCGTCTTGATAGCGGTGTTTTCGGTCGGCAGTCCGTAAGCGTCAAAGCCGATCGGGAAGAGGACGTTATAGCCCTCCATTCTTCTTTTACGGGAGACGACCTCAAGACCCGAATATGCCTTGATATGTCCTACGTGCATCCCCGAGCCCGACGGGTACGGGAACTCAACGAGGGAATAGAATTTCTTTTTTGAAGTGTCCGCTTTTGCTTCGAAAAGCTTGGCTTCTTCCCATTTATCCTGCCATTTTTTGTCGATCAAACGATGTTCGTACTTCATTTTTCTGTCCTTCTTTTGAGAAAATATTTTAATTTGCTACAACACAAGAGTAATCTTGATATCATCCCGAGCGGAGTACGCCCGAGATTCCGCCTACACATACGTTTCGGCGCTGCTTCGCAGTTCGACTTCGCTTCGCTACGCGATAAGGGGTTCCCCGATGCGAATGAAATGAGCATTGGGGGGTCGCGATAAGAATGACAACGGGCGGACCCAGTCGAAATCAGAGCGAAGCGAGGATCAAACGCGATAGCGTTTGGGATCCGTTTCAGTCTTCTGTAAGCAGACCCGAAATATCCACCTCTTCTGCTTCTGCCCAGAGCTTTTCGAGATTGTAAAACTCTCTTGCATCGGGAGTGAAGATGTTTACTATAACGCTCGAATAGTCGAGAAGCACCCACGATGCGCTGTCGTGTCCTTCTACGTGATCGGCGCTGATGCCCTCAAGACCGAGCTTGTATTCTACCTCGTCGGATAGACCCTTTACCTGCGTGGTAGAGTTACCGCCGCAGATAACAAAATAGTCTGCAAGAACCGTTTTTTCGGTTACGTGAAGGAGCTTGATGTCGCGTCCCTTGCGTGCGTCAAGCACCTTTATTATCATTTCCGCAATTTCTTTCGGCTCAAATACTTTCTTTTCTTCCATAGTTGTTTTCCTTTAGCTTTTCTATAATATATTCTCTTGCTTTTTCGGTGTCCGAATGTATCGGGTGTCCGTTTTCGACTAGGTCTGCGACCGTCATATCGAGCGCTATCAGCATTATCTCGTCGAGCACTCGTAGCTTATTGCCTTTTTCTATCATTTCATAGAATATCACGCGGAGCTTTACGCAGTCGGGGAAGGTTCGCGTCGGCTCGATAAAGTCACATAGATACATCAGCTTCGTCAGAAGCGGCATATCCGCCTTACCCGTCGTGTGATAACGTATTGCGTCGAAAACGGCGTCGTCAACGTAATCGGGATAAAGTTTTTTTGCCATGTACGCGCCCGACATTTGATGAAGCGTTTTATCGCTCGCGAGCGTGCCGTCGTCGGGCGTTACGCCGACGCCCTCAAGAAACGCCAGGTGCTCTTCTCGCGTAAGGTACTTCGTAATATCGTGAAGCAGTGCCGCGCGGCGCAGGCGCTCGCTGTCGGTCTCGGACAGGTCAAATATCTTAGAAAGCGCCTTTGCTTCCTCCTCGGTACCGAAGATATGCTTCCATCTTTTCTCTTTTACAAGCGTTCTGACCGCCGCGTAGAGCGGGCAGGATAGGTACAGCTTGTCTTTTTTGATTATTTCTTCGACCTCGGGGGAAACGAGACCCGAGATGCTCTTCCCTTCCTTCACCGCGTTTCTTATTTCGGTCGACGAGACCTCAAACGGCTCGGATACAAGGTCGATTATTTTTGCGTTATACTCGCTCTCATAACGCGATTTTGCTTCCTCTATTGCCTTTTCGGTTTCAGAATCAACGTCTTCGCGCCGAGCGTGACAAACAGTTGCCAGCTTCAGGATAATGTCGGGATTTTTCCAGCCGTCAAGCGACAGGAGCATATCGGTTCCCATCAGGAAATAAAGCTCTCTGTCGGGTGATGAAAAATGCTCGAGGGTAAGATAGGTATAGCTTTTGCCACCCTTTTTTATCTCGTAGTCGCTAACTGTGATATTCCTATCGCTGTTTTCAAACGCCGCTTTTGCCATTTTTAAGCGCTCGTACGGATCGTTATCAAGGTCGTCTGTTTTGAAAGGCGAAACAGCAGTCGGAATTATTATCAGCTCATCGAGCTTCATTTCGTCGTAAAACGCGTTCGCGGCTTTTATATGCCCGATGTGTATCGGGTTGAAGGATCCGCCATAGATTCCGAGGCGCTTCATAAATTCTTATTCTCCTTAAGGAAAGACGCAAATTTTCTTATCGACTGTCCGCGATGACTGACTGCGTTTTTTTCGTCGATATTTATCTCTGCATAGGTCTTACCAAGCTGCGGCATATAGAATATCGGATCGTAGCCGAACCCGCCGTTTCCGCGTTCTTCACGGATCATCGTTCCCTTACATTCGCCTCGAAAATAATGCGGCTCGTCTATCTTATTCGGGTCAACAAACGCGATGACCGATATAAACGCCGCGTTTCTCTTTTCGTCGGGGACGTTTTCAAGCTCACTCAAAAGCTTGTCGTTATTATTTTTATCGTTACACGGCTCTCCTGCATAACGCGCGGAATAAACTCCCGGGCGTCCGCCGAGTGCTTCGACGGATAGACCGCTGTCATCCGCTATTGCGTAGTAGCCCATTTTCGCAGGAACGCACGCCTTTATATAGGCGTTTTCTTCAAAGGTATTACCCGTTTCTTCGATCTCACCGTGATAGCCGATATCGTCAAGCGAAAGAAGCGTTACGTCGTTTACACCGCTTTCCTTCAGCACTCTTTCGATCTCCGCTATCTTATGTCTGTTTCTTGATGCAAGTACAATTTCCATATCATTCAAACAGTGCCGTGACAAATTCGTCGGCAACGAAATACTGCAGATCGTCTATCTGCTCGCCGACGCAAATGAATTTCACGGGGATTCCAAGCTCCTCTTTTATCGAGAATACTATTCCGCCCTTTGCCGTGCCGTCGAGCTTGGTGAGCACAAGACCCGTTAAAGGTGCTGCATTTTTGAATTCCTTTGCCTGAAGGACTGCATTCTGTCCCGTCGTCGCGTCGAGAACGAGTAGCGTCTCACGGGAAGCGCCCGGCGTTTCACGCTCGATGACTCTGTTTATCTTCGCAAGCTCATCCATCAGGTTTTTCTTATTGTGAAGGCGTCCTGCGGTATCAACTATAACTACGTCGGTTCCTCTTTTTTTCGCGGCACTCAGTGCATCGAAAACGACTGCGGCAGGATCCGAGCCCTCTCCGTGACGGATAAGCTCAACGCCTACGCGGTCTGCCCACACGCCGAGCTGATCTATCGCCGCGGCGCGGAAGGTATCTGCTGCGGCAAGAAGCACGCTTTTGCCGTCCTTTTTGAGAAGATTCGCGATCTTGGCTATTGACGTAGTTTTACCGACTCCGTTTACGCCGATAACGAGAATGACCGAGGGACTTGTCGAAAGGTCAAGCCATTCTCCCTCTCCGACCTTTTCGCGTAGAAGCACCTGAAGCGCCGCCTTTACCTCCATAGGATCGGTTATCTTCTCTTTTCTTATTTTTTCGCGGAGCGAATCTAGTATGCTTTCTGTTACGTTCACGCCGACGTCGGCTGTGATCAGTATTTCCTCAAGCTCCTCGAGCAGCTCCTCGTCGACCTTTGAAAACGACTTAAAAAGTCCGTCGAGCCGTCCGAAAACGGCGTTTTTCGTTTTCGCAAGTCCTGCTTTAAGTTTTTCGAAAAAGCCCATCAGTTAAGCTCTCCTCCCATTTTCTTCTCGACCTCGTTTACGTTCATACTCAGCACCTTGGATATACCTCTGTCGGGCATCGTGATACCGTAGAGCATATCTGCCGCTTCCATAGTGCCGCGGCGGTGAGTGATGACGATAAACTGCGTCTTCTCTGAATATCTGTGCATATAGTCGCTGAGGCGTACGACGTTTACCTCGTCAAGCGCACTTTCGATCTCGTCGAATATGCAGAACGGTGTCGGGTTTACGTTCAGTATCGCGAATATAAGCGCGATAGCGACAAACGACTGCTCTCCGCCGGATAGAGATATAAGATTCTTTATTATCTTTCCGGGAGGTGCTACCTTTATTTCGATTCCGCTTGTCAGAACGTTTTCGGGGTCAGTCAAGGAAATTTCCGCAGTTCCTCCGCCGAAAAGCTCCTTGAAGGTGACCTTGAAGTTCTTGTTTATCTCCTCAAAGGCGGTAACGAACATCGTCTTCATTTCCTTTTCGAGACGCGAGATGATTCCGTCGAGCCCTTCGCGTGCCTTCGTCAGATCCTCAAACTGAGCGGTGTTGAAATCGTAACGTTCCTTTACGTCTGCGTATTCCTCGATAGCTCCGACGTTTACGTGTCCGAGAGCGCGGAGCTTATTACGAAGCTCGGTCTGGCGCGCGCCGTAGGTCGGGCGCGTTTCCTCGGTTACGGGTGCGTAATTCAGCTCTGTTGCCGCAGTATAGGTAAGCTCGTAGTCCTCCCATATTTTAGCCGCAAGACGGTCATGCTCGGTCGTCAAACTTTCTCTTACGCCCTCAAGCTTTGTAAACTCGCGGAAAAGAGTCTCTCTTACGTGAGTCTTCTCACGAAGCTCCTCTCTTATACGGCTCTGTATCTTCTCATATTCGATATTCTGAGAGATAAGCTTGCTTCTTTCGGCTTCAAGGGCGCTAATATCGTCCGCCAAGGTATCAAATGTGACCTTGTTTTCGCTTATGCGCTTTTTGATGTCGGAAAGCTTCTGCTCAAGCGTAGCACCAAGCTCCTCAGAGCGTGCAATCTGCTCGCGGAGCGCCTCGACTGTGCTTTCGTTAAGAGTGATTCCCGAATTAAGAGATTCAACGTCCTTTTCGAACGCCGCCTCGGCAATTCTTCCGTCGTTATAGGAAGAAAGGATAGCGGCAAGAGCGTCGTCCTCTCGGTTTCTGCGTGCGACGGTATTTTCCGTCTCTCTCTTCTTATCAGTAAGCTCGTTTTCGAGCGCCTTTATAGCTTCTTCAATACTCGATCTCTCGATATCGTACTGCTCGTGTTCTCTGCCGAGTCCTTCGAGGGCGGTGTTCAGAGCCTTCCGGCGAAGCGTCTCATTTTCGTGACGGCTCTTATTTACCTCGAACTGCGTCTGTTCTGCATTGAGCATCATCGTAAGAAGCGCGATTCTTTCGCTTATACCGCCGATATCGCTATTAAGCTTCTCGATATCACGATTAAGCTCGCCTTCGTGTGCCTTCTTGCTTCCGAGCTCGATACCAAGCTTTGCGACCTCGCTCTTGAGCGAGGATATTTCGGCGCTTCTTGTAAGAATACCGCTGTCCTGACGAGTCGAGCCACCTGTGAACGAGCCGCCTGCATTTATTATCTGTCCGTCGAGGGTAACTATTCTTATGCGGTAGCCGAAGGATTTTGCAACGTACGCCGCGTTGTCGATATTATCGAAAACTGCCGTTCTGCCGAGCAGATTTCCGATAACTCCTGCGTGCTTTTTATCGTGACCGCAGAGCGCGTCTGCCATTCCGACATAGCCCTTTTTATTCTTTAGTTCGTTTTCGGATATGACAGGCGTCTGCGCCTTCATCGCGGTAAGCGGATAGAAGGTCGCGCGTCCGCCGTTCGTCTTTTTAAGGTAGGCGATGGCTGCCTTTGCGGCTTCCTCGTCCTCGGTTACTATGTTCTGAATATTCGCGCCAAGCGCCGTTTCGATAGCAATGCTGTATTCGCCCTTTACCGAAATAAGCTTCGACACCGGACCGTGAATACCCTTTATCGCACCGTTTTCGACGGCGTGCATCACGTTCTTTACGCTATGGTTATAGCCCTCGAGAAGGTCGTCCATTCTCTTGAGCGTTTCTGCGCGGTGATTTTTCGATTCTATTGTGAGGTTAAGGCGGTCGATCACGCTCTTGACTCCGTCAAGCTCCGTGCGGAGGGCGGAAATTTCGTTTTCCTTTTCCTGCGCCTTTGCCTTGTCCTCTTCGATCGAGGAGAGATAATCGGCTATCGTTTTTTCCGAGCGGCTTATAGCGTCGGTAATGACTGCGATCTCTGCCTCAAGCTCTGCTATCTCGTTTTTGAGCGACGCACTTCTTTCACTTTCGCTTTCGTGCGAGCCGGTCAGAGCAGAAAGGCGAACCCTTTCGTCGATAAGCTTGCTCTCGGTCAGGTGCTCTCCGTCCTCGCATTCGAGGATCTTTTCTTCAAGGAAGGAGATAAGCTCTTTCTTTTCGGACGCCTTTTTTTCAAGCTCCTCAAGCTCGTTACGGAGAGCATCGAGCTTTTCTGTCTTTTCCTTAAGCTCATTTTCAAGCTCCTTCCCTCTCTTTTCACCGTCGGAGAGTGAAAGGCGACGAAGCTCTCTTTCGTTCTTCGTCTGCTCGATACGGCTTTCGGTATGAAGTATATCGTTTTCAAGGACGCGGCTGTTGCTCTCAATTCCGTGGCGCTTTTCGATATATTCGCTTACGCGGTTAGTAAGCTCCTCGGCACCGCTTTGGCTTTCCGCCGCTTTGGTATAGAGATTTTCGCTTCTCGCTTCAAGAGCCGATATTTCGCTCTCGGCACTTTCGAGTGCGAGTTTTGCCGACATATATGCGCGCTCTGTCTCATTTGCTCTAGCACGCATCGTTTCGGCGTCGTAGAGCCAGAGGGCAACGTCAACCTCTTTCTTCTGCTCGTAAAGGTCGAGATACTTTCTTGCCGCCGCCGCTTCCTTTTCAAGCGGACCGACGCGCGAGGAAAGCTCGCCGATTATATCGGAAAGACGCACGAGGTTTGCCTCTGTGTCCTTAAGCTTTCTTTCCGCTTCGTTCTTTCTTACTCTGTATTTCGATATTCCCGCCGCTTCCTCAAAAACGGAACGGCGTTCGTCACTCTTCTGAGAAATTATCTCTGCGATCTTACCCTGACCGATATTAGAATAACCCGTCTTACCGACACCTGTATTCATGAACAGCTCAGCGATGTCCTTCAGACGCGATGCCTTGCCGTTTATCAGATATTCGCTATCGCCGCCGCGGTAGTAGCGTCGTGTTACCGAGACCTCGTCATATTCGCTGTCAAGACGACCTATACCGACAGTATTGTCGATTATGAGCGTTACCTCCGCATATCCCATCGGACGGCGGTTATCGGAGCCGCCGAAGATGACGTCCTCCATTTTTGATCCGCGTATGCTCTTAGTCGACATTTCACCAAGCACCCATCTGACTGCGTCCGTTATATTCGATTTTCCGCTTCCGTTAGGTCCGACGACGGCGGTTATTCCCTGATCGAAGGACAAGACAGTCTTGTCGGGGAAGGATTTGAACCCCTGCATTTCAAGCGCTTTTAATCTCAAAACTCTACTCCTTAAATCGTTTTCACGCCCGCACACGCGCGGGCACACAATACGCCTATTATATATAATAAGTTATTATAACATACATCAAATGAAAATGCAAGTGCCTAACGTGATTTTGCACGAAAAACAGGACAGTTTTTTGGGATTTTTGCCGTTGATTTTTGAACTCAAAAATGCTACCATGTATGTAATAAATCCATACCGAAGAGGTGCTTTATGAGAACCAACGAATTTGTAAGAAAAGATGTCATCGTTCCCGGTCTTGAAAAGGAATACCGCATACTTCATATTACCGATTCGCACGTCGTAATGTGTAACGAAAAAGAGGGCGAATACGTTATCGAGGGCGACGGATACTGGAACGGAACGAAGCTTATTGATTTTCACAACCTTCGCCACAACCATTTCCGCGTGGAGGGCGTTCCCTCCTCGGAGCTCTTCGAAAAGATGTGCGACGAGCTTGCCGCCAATCCCGACTGCGCCGACGTTATCGTTTTCACCGGCGATATTCTTGATTTCTTTTCGCAGAGCGCATTTGATTTCATAAAGAAAAATATTGACAAGCTTAAGACACCCTATATGTTCGTTATCGGAAATCACGATATGATCTTCTCGGGAAAGCCCGAGTCCGAGATGAAAAAAATATTTACTGCGCTCACGGGAGAAAACCCCGATCTTCAGAAGATGAAGCTCGGTGAGCTTACGCTCATCGGCGTATATAACGGACCGTATCACTACCCCGAAAAGTCGCTTAATGACTTGGTGAACGCGCTTGAAGGCGAGGATAACGTCGTGCTTTTCCAACACGTTCCGCTTTCAACGAAGGAGTTCCACAAGTATAACGCAGATCGTAATCAGCCCGACTGGAGCATCGGCGACCAGGGCGTTTGCAACGGCGACGGCTGGAAAACTGTGTTTGACATTGTCGGTGCCGACGATACTCCCGTCAAGGCGATCATCTGCGGTGACTGTCACGTTGAGCATGAAAGCAAGCTCGGTAACGTGCCTCAGTACACTTCGCCGCTGAACGCAAACTATCCGCCTTATCTATATGTAATTCATTCGTGAATGACGATCCCCCGAACAAAAAAGTTCGGGGGATATTGTTTGACGAGAGATTGGCGCCGTCATTTGCCTCCCTTGTGTAAAGGGAGGCGGCGCGCCGCCGTTGTCACCCTAACCGCAGTCTGCCGAGATTCCGTCTCGCTATGCTCGACGCGGCTACGCCGTTCGACTACGCTACGCTTTGCTCGTAATGACACGGCAGACGAAGCCGAATGGGTCTCGGCGGTGACGGAGGGATTGCAAAACGCAAAAGCCCCAAAAACAATCCCTCAGCCGCCTACAGCGTCAGCTCCCTTTACACAAGGGAGCCAAAGAAAGCATCGCCATTACTGCAAAAACGACAAAAAATCACTGTTTTTCGCCCTGTTTCTCTGCCCTTATTCTATTGACAAATACTGTATAATGTAGTAAAATAAAATATGTATGTGCATTTATAATACGGAGGAACGACAGTGTTAAATTTTAAGAACACGCTTTCGCAGGCACTGTCCTGCGCTATCAAGAAAATATCCCCCGAATCTGAGCTTTCGGCGTCCGAGCTTCTTTCGATGCTCGAATATCCGCCAAGCAGAGATATGGGCGATATTGCATTCCCCTGCTTCAAGCTGAGCAAGGCGCTTCGCAAGGCGCCTCCCGTTATTGCTTCTCTTCTTTCCGAGGCGATGGACAAGGTCGAATATCTTGCCAAAGCCGAGGTCGCAGGCGGATATCTTAACTTCTTTATTGACGACAGCTATTTTACGGGCGGCATCCTCGACAAGGTAATTTCCGAGGGTGACGATTACGGTAAGAGCGATAGCGGTAAGGGCAAGACGCTCGTTATCGACTACTCCTCGCCGAACGTTGCAAAGCCCTTCCATATAGGTCATCTCGGAACGACCGTTATCGGTCACTCGCTTAAGAAGCTTCACGAGTTCTGCGGCTGGAACGCAGTCGGCATAAATCATCTCGGCGACTGGGGAACGCAGTTCGGTAAGCTTATCGTTGCGTACAAGCTTTGGGGCAACAAGGAGCAGATCGAGGAGGGCGGAATCGACAAGCTCGTTGAGCTTTACGTCCGCATCAACAACACGATCAAGGGCGATCCCGAAAACGGTGTGCCCGCGCGTGATGACCTTGCCGATCAGAGCCGCGCCGAGTTCCACAAGATGGAGATCGGAGACGAGGAAAACATCGCTCTCTGGAAATGGTTTATTGAAATTTCGCTAAACGAATACGAAAAGACTTACAAGCAGCTCGGAATCACCTTCGATTCCTACGCAGGCGAGAGCTTCTACACCGATCTTATGCCTGCACAGGTTCAGCGTCTGCGCGACTGCGACCTGCTCAAAATTGACGACGGCGCGTCGATAGTTGACCTTTCCGAATACAATATGCCTCCCTGCCTTATTCTTAAGCGCGACGGCTCGACGCTTTATCCTACGCGTGATATCGCCGCGGCAGTTTACCGCAAGGAGCATTACAATTTCGACAAGTGCGTTTACGTTACGTCAAATCAGCAGATACTTCACTTCCAGCAGTGGTTCAAGGTTCTCGAGCTTATGGGCTACGAATGGTACGGCGAGCTCGTTCACATTCCTTACGGCACCGTTTCTATCGGCGGTATGAAGCTTGCAACGAGAACAGGTAACGTAATTCTTCTCAAGGACCTCTTCAAAATGGCAGTCGAGAAGGTAAAGGCGATAATGGAAGAAAAGAACCCCGACCTTGAAAACAAGGACGAGGTCGCAGAGGCAGTCGGTATCGGCGCTATCGTATTCTATTATCTGACAAACAGCCGTATCAAGGACAACGACTTCTCGCTCGAGGATGCGCTTTCCTTTGAGGGCAACACAGGTCCTTACGCACAGTACACCTACGCGCGTTGCTGCTCGATCACCGAAAAGGCGGGCGGAGTTCCCGACAAGTCGGCAACAGCCGGCTACGAGCCGCAGGCAGCAGAAGCGGCGCTTTGCAGAGTTCTTTCACTCTTCACCGAAAAGGTAAACGATGCGATCACCGACAGCGAGCCGATGGTCATCACTAGATACATTCTCGACATCTGCGCGGCGTTCAACCGCTTCTACCACGACTGTCCTATCCTTTCGGCAAACGAAGATAACGCTCGCGCCTTCCGCGTGCGTCTAAGTGAGGCAACGAAGACCGTTCTCGGAAACGCTTTCGGGCTTATATGCCTGAAGAAAACACCAAAGATTTGATAAACGAGGTTAAATGATATGTCCGGACACAGTAAATGGAAAAATATAATGCATAAAAAGGAGAAGACCGACGCACAAAGAGCTTCGGTGTTCACCAAAATAGGTAAGGAGATCGCAATCGCGGTCAAGGAGGGCGGTCCCGATCCGAACTCCAACTCGCGTCTGCGCGACCTTATCGCAAAGGCAAAGGACAACAACGTCCCGAACGATAACATCGAGCGTGCGATCAAGAAGGCATCTGCCGCCGATGCCGCAGTTTACGAGGAGATAACCTATGAGGGCTACGGTCCGAGCGGAGTTGCCGTAATCGTTGAGACCGCAACCGATAACCGTAACCGTACCGCCGCCGAGGTTCGTCACTTCTTTGACAAGTACGGCGGAAATATGGGTACAAGCGGATGCGTCGGCTACCTCTTCACCGACAAGGGCGTTATTATTATTGAGAACGACGGCAAGGTTGACGAGGACAAGCTTATGGAGGATTCTCTTGAGGCAGGGGCTGAGGATTTCGTTGCTTCCGAGGAGGCGTTCGAGATCTACACCGTACCGGAAGACCTTTCGGCTATTCGCGCTGACCTTGAAGGCAAGGGCTACAAGATCGTTTCTGCCGACAAGGACAAGATCCCGTCTAACTACGTCACACTTGACGATGAGGACGCTATCAAGAATATGAGTCTTCTTCTTGAGAAGCTCGACGAAAACGACGACGTTCAGAACGTCTATCACAACTGGGAAAACGAAGAATGATTTGGAGGAGGAATAGGGGTTTTACCACTATTTCTCCTTCTTTGCTTATAGGTGAAAAATATGTTAATTGATATGCACGCACACACTTCGGGAATCAGTGAATGCTGTCTCGGAGATGCCGAGACTGTTTTAAAGGTAGCGTCTGAAAACGGTATCGACGGAATCGTCCTTACCAATCACTATCAGAGAAGCTACGTCAAAAACGGAGACGCCAACGAATTTGCAAAGAGATATACCGACGAATACAGAATGGCGAAGCGCTTGGGCGAGGAAATCGGCGTTACCGTTATTTACGGAATGGAGGTCACAATGCACCGACACGATAACAGCCATCTGCTCGTTTACGGTCTAAACGAATCCTTTACCGAGGAGTTCCCCGAGGTATACGATATGACGCAGGAGGAGCTTTATACCCTTGTAAAGGAACGCGGAGGACTGCTTATTCAGGCGCATCCGTTCCGTTCGGGATATTATCCGCTTGACCCCCGTTTCCTTGACGGGTATGAGCTCAGCAGTCATCCATGGTATCACACCTCTGCTTACGCCGATGTAACTGCACTCGCCCTGAAGCACGGCTCTCTTCTTACGACGGGCGCGGATTATCATCACGACGTTCCCTACCGTCCATACTGTGGAGCATTTCTCCCCGATACCGTAAAGGATCCTAAGTCGCTTGTCGAGGCGCTTGTAGCTGCCGATCCTATTACCCTTTCGCTTCACGAACCGGAGGATAGGAAGAAGTATCTCGTTACTTACAGCAAAAAAGACGGTACGGTGAAGAAAGAGGAAAACGAGTAATAATTTAGGCATTTATTTGTAGGGCGGGGGCTTGTGTCAAGAGTAACATTGTAAACAGTTTGTGTAAGGACATGGTATACACATTTAAGATTACCGTTTTACGCATTTGGAAGCCGAACGGAGCGTAGCGGAGGGAGGATTCCAAATGCGGTTGCGCGTTCAAAGTCTTTGGATTTTACGGTGTATAAGTTTGCCCGTATGTACATCAAATTCTGCTATGGCAAAATTTCTGTAACACGCAATGAAAGTATCTCCGTTGGGATTCGCTCTAAATTCTATGTGCTCATTTGCCATCGTTTCACTCAAATAGATCTGCCAACTGCCAAATCTGACGTAACCCCAACTATTTACTTTTACAATGTGATGTTGTCCGCTATACTCGTATCTTTCCACCTGATCATAATAGGTTCTTTCGCTCGGTACGTATATATCCGAGGGACATCTCATTCCTAAAGCTTCGTGCGGTCTTTCATTGTTGTAACAGTTACGCCATTCGCTAAAAACGCGCTCTGCATCAGAAATGTTCCTGGGGATATAATGCTTTAACAGCTCTTGATTCATAGCTCTGTGAAAGCGTTCTATCTTGCCTTGTGTTTGAGGATGTTTGATACGACCGTGTATTGGCAATATGTCATGATTCATAAGCCATTTCTCAAATTGTGTGTATCCTTGACGAAAGCCGGCAAATTGTGCTCCGTTGTCTGAAAGAACGGAATCGGGCATCCCGTATTCATAAAAAGCTTCCCTGAATGTAGGTAACACGAGATTTGACGTGCTCTCTGACGGTTTTATTCTAATAACGAACCTGCTATGATCGTCGAAGATATCCAACGGAAAACAATAGTTCCCATCTCGCATTTTGAACTCACCCTTAAAGTCTGTTTGCCACATTTCGTTGCAATGTTCTTTTTCAAAACGTATAAAAGCTTTATGCTTTAAAGATTCTTCTTTTGATATGCAGCCATAACGATTTAAAATGTTGTTGACCGTTTTTATACATGGCATTTCAATACCCTTGTTTTCGAGCGACACTTTGATCTTTTTTGCTCCCCAACCCGGATGTGCTCTACGTGTCTCAATGATTTGGGCTTCGATTGCTTTCGGTGTCTTGTTAACTGTAATATTAGGGCGTCTGCTTCGATCCGACAGAGATTCATCTTCCTCGTATCTCTTTGCCCATTTGTAACCTGTTGTTCGGGTAATGCCAAATTCGCGACATAACGAACTGAAATTTGAACACCTTTTCGCTGCTTCTACAAATTCTTTTCTTATTTCTTCCACAGTTTTATCCTTCCAAGGCATCTTCCTATCTCCTTTGGAGCTTTTTTGATGCCTTTATTTTACCATAAAACTGTATACTATGTCCTTGCACTACTTGTATACTATCTTATTACACTGTACAGCTTGCTCCAGCCGCTTCAAAAGAATACAACTCAATGCCTTCTCCAATTGGAGAAGGCATACGGCGGGAGCAAGCCCCCGCCCTACGGTGTGGTGAAACATCTTACTGTAAATAAAAGTCCTCTCCGTTCGGAGAGGACTAATATAAACACAAATTAAAGCTTGCTTACGATAGCTTCGGTATCCTTTGCGATCATGAGCTCTTCGTTTGTAGGAAGAACGTAGACCTTGACCTTCGAGTTAGAAGTCGAGAGCTCAACGGTGTTGGGCTGACGGAGAGTCTTTGCGTTAAGCTCCATGTCGATCTCAACGCCGAAGTAGGAAAGCTCCTTACATACTCTTTCACGAAGCTCGGGGTTGTTTTCACCCATACCTGCGGTGAATACGATCGCATCAAGACCGTTCATCGCTGCTGCATAGGAGCCGATGTACTTCTTAACCTGGTATGCAAGAACGTTAGCGGTGAGGAGTGCCTGCTCATTTCCCTCTAAGATAGCCGCTTCAATATCGCGGGAGTCGGAGGAAATGCCCGAAAGACCGAGGAAGCCGCACTTCTTGTTCATGAAGTTCGACATCTCGTCGGGAGTATATCCGTACTTCTTCATAATATAGGTTACGATAGCGGGGTCGATAGATCCGCAACGTGTACCCATTTCAACGCCCTCAAGGGGAGTGAAGCCCATCGAAGTGTCGATGCACTTTCCGCCCTTAACTGCGGAGATAGACGAGCCGTTACCGATATGGCAGGTTACGATCTTGGTGTCCTCAACAGGCATATCAAGAAGCTTAGCCATCTCGATAGAAACGAAACGGTGAGAGGTTCCGTGTGCGCCGTAACGGCGGATATGATCCTTCTCGATCATGTCCTTAGGAAGCGCGTAGGTATACGCGTAATCGGGCATGGTCTGATGGAACGCAGTGTCGAATACGAGAACCTGAGGAACGTTAGGCATTACCTCGGTACAGCCCTCGATGCCCATAAGGTGCGCGGGGGTGTGAAGAGGCGCGAAATCGTTACAGAGCTTGAGCTTTTCGATTACCTCGGGTGTTACGAGGCAGCTTTCGAAGAAGTAAGGGCCGCCATGGACAACACGGTGTCCGACTGCCTTAATTTCACCCATATCGGAAAGGCATCCGAGGGTCTTATCGGTAAGAGTGTCGACTACGATCTTCATAGCGACTGCGTGGTTAGGCATATCGAGCTGGCGCTTATTCTTTTCGCCATCCTCGCCGAGGCGATGCTCGATGATACCGTCGATACCGATTCTTTCGCAGATACCTTTTGCAAGGACTGCGCCGTTCTCGGTCTCGAAAAGCTGATACTTAAGGGACGAGCTTCCTGCATTTACAACAAGAACTTTCATTATTTATTTCCTCCGAATTTTTATAAACATTTATAACATTACGATTATACACTATTTTTCCTTAAATTACAAGTCTTTTGTCAAAATATTACCTTCAAAGGAGCAGAAAAATGAAGACCGTCGCAATAATTTGCGAATACGATCCCTTTCATTTGGGGCACAAAATACAAATAGACCTCGTTCGTGCGCATTTCGGCGCTGATACGACGGTTATAAGCATAATGAGCGGAAGCACCGTTCAGCGCGGTCGGCTGTCTATCTACCCGAAGCATCTGCGTGCCGAGGCGGCGATAAAGAACGGCTCGGATCTTGTGCTTGAGCTTCCATTCCCGTACTGCTCGTCGTCTGCCGAGCATTTTGCGAAGGGCGCAGTTGCGCTTATCTCGTCGCTCGGCGGAGTTGATATTCTCGCTTTCGGAAGCGAAAACGGTGACGTTGACGCGCTTTCGTGCGCCGCCGACGTTATACGCTCGGAAGAATACCTGAACGCGATACGCGAAAACGGCAAGAACGGACACATAAAAAGCGCCGAGGAAATTTTCCACTCCCTCTCGGGCGACGGCTTCCCGACGACTCCGAACGACATTCTGGCGGTCGAATATATTGCCGCTCTGAAGGACGAAAATTGCAGTATACTTCCCTACACCTACAAGCGCGAGGAAGGATATTCCGCCTCTCGCTCGCGCGAGCTTATTTACGGCGGCGCTGACGCTTCCGAGATGCTTCCCGAAAGCGCGATTTCGGTATTTGAGAGAACCGTTCCGACAGATCCCGCCGCATATGAGGCAGTCGCGCTTCATACGCTTCGAATAACTGATACCGATACTCTTTCTTCCTATTACGGCATGAATGGCGGCGTTGCGGGACTTATTAAGGCAAACGCTGAAAGCGTCTCCTCGCTAGACGAACTCATTTCATCATCTGTAAACAAAAGCTACACTGCGGCAAGAATAAGACGCGCGATCCTTTCATCAGTTCTCGGCGTGAAAGCGGAAACGGTTAAGGAACGTCCGTTATTCACCGCGCTTCTCGCTGCGAACGGTAAAGGCAGAGAGTATCTTAACAAGATCAGAAAAACAGCTTCTGTCAATATCGTAACGAAGACAGCTGACGGATTTGATCTGCCTGAAAATGTGCTTAGGCAGTTTGAGCTTTCGCTCCGCGCCGATAAGCTTATGGCGCTTTGCCGTAAAGAAGCGACGAGCGAGGTATTTAAGAGAAATCCGTATATCGAGTAAAAGTTTTCATCATATTCATTTACTTTTTAACATCTTAGTGCTATAATACTGTAACATCCCTCAAAGGAGGATATTATGTCAAGAAAAGAAATTAAGGCGCTGGCGCGGATTCAGATAGACGGCAAGATCGGCGCATTCTTTTTAGTATCTCTCGTCGGCGGATTCATTGGCTCGATCGGCTCGGGATTTCCGCTGATCGGCGTGATTATTTCCCTTGTTCTATCTTCGGCAATGTCGCTCGGAATGATCAACATCCGTCTTCACGTTGCCTTTGACCGCAGCTACCGTCCGAGAGTTGGCGATCTGTTCGACGGATTTCGCAATTTCTGGCCGTTTTTGAAGGTTACTCTCCTTTCCTCCATCATTACCATACTTTGGTCGATACTGTTCATCATTCCCGGAATCATCAAGGCGCTTTCTTACTCGCAGGCGCCGTACATTATTGCCGAGAATCCGAATATGCCCGTCATGGAAGCTCTGCGTCTTTCAGAGCAAATGATGAAAGGCAAAAAATGGGAATTTTCCGTTCTCAATCTTTCGTTTATCGGTTGGGCACTTCTTTCGATTCCGACGCTCGGACTTATTTCAATATGGCTTGAGCCATATATGCAGATGACGGCGGTCAATTTCTATAACGACGTTAAGAGAGATTTTGAGCAGTTCTTCTACGCGCCACCTCCACCTCCTTTCGGAGAACAAGTCTGAATATTAAAATAGCAAACACCTTTGTGTTTGCTATTTTTTACGCAATTTATGATTTACACTCATATCAAAACGATTGTTTACTATTTATTCTCTATTATCTATTCTTTATTCTCTATTATCCAAAAAGCACCTGCCTTCGCAGGTGCTTTTCTTAATTACACGTCCATAATTATCGGCAAGATCATCGGCTTTCTGCCCGTCGTTTGGAGAATATAGCGTGAAAGAGCGTTCTTGACGGAGTTCTTTATCTCGCTTCTTTCGTCGATTCCACGGTCGAAGCATTCTTCGATCGCGTTCTTCGCTATCTCCTTCGCGGTATCCATCAGCTCCTCGGCTTCTCTTACGTAGACGAATCCGCGAGAGACGACCTCGGGTCCCGAGATGAGCATTCTGTACGCGAGGTCTACCGATGCAACGATGACCATAAGTCCGTCCTGAGAGAGATGTCGACGGTCGCGTAGAACGATGTTTCCAATGTCGCCAATTCCGTAGCCGTCTATCAGCACTCTGCCTGCCTCGACGTTACCGTTAAAGCGCGCTCCGTCCTGCCCGAGCTCGAGCACCTTACCGATCTCCGAAATGAATACGTTACTTTCGGGAATGCCCATATCGACGGCATTCTTTTTATTTGCGTTCAGATGCTTAAACTCTCCGTGTATCGGCATAAAGTATTTCGGCTTCGTCAGCGCCAGCATGAGCTTGATCTCCTCCTGGCAAGCGTGACCCGAAACGTGAACCTCGAAATTGTCGTTTTTGAAAACGTCTGCGCCGTTTTTAAGAAGCTCGTTTATGATCTTGTCGACCATCTTCTCGTTTCCGGGAATCGCCGACGCGGATATTACGACGAGATCCTCCGAGCCGAGCTGCACCTTATCGTGCGAACGAAACGCCATACGGTAAAGCGCCGACATCGGCTCGCCCTGGCTTCCCGTCGTGATAAGTGTGATCTGATTCGGGGGGTATTTCCTTATATCGTTAATGTCGATAAGGACGCCGTCCGGCACCGACATATAGCCGAGCCGCGTTGCCGCGCCGATTATGTTCATCATCGAACGACCAGTTATCGCGACCTTTCTTCCGTACTGTGCACTCGTATTTATTATCTGCTGAACGCGGTGCACGTTCGACGAGAACGTCGCTATAACTATTCTCTTATCGCTCTTCTGCATAAAGATATTATCGAGCGACTGTCCGACCTTCTTTTCCGACGGAGTATATCCCGGGCGCTCTGCGTTCGTCGACTCGCACATCAGAAGAAGGACGCCCTCCTCTCCGAGCTGACCGAGGCGCGTGAGATTCATGATCTCACCCTCAATAGGCGTTAAGTCAAGCTTGAAGTCACCCGTATGGACTATCGTTCCTGCGGGTGTTTTTATTGCCAGACAGCAAGCGTCGGCAATCGAGTGATTGACCCTTATAAATTCGACCGAGAAGCAACCGGCACTCACCGTCTCGCCCGCCGTTACGCAGTTAAGCTCCGGCTCATAGGGAAGCTCATGCTCCATCAGCTTATTTTCGATGATTCCGAGCGTAAGCCGTGTGCCGTATATCGGTATATCGAGCTTGCGGAGAACGTACGGGATAGCTCCAATGTGATCCTCGTGTCCGTGTGTGAGGAACAGTCCTCTTATTCTGTCACAGTTCTTTTCAAGATAGGTCGTGTCGGGGATAACGAGGTCAACACCAAGCATATCGTCATCGGGGAATCCGAGACCGCAATCGACCATGATGATGTCATTTTCACACTCGATGACGGCAAGATTCTTTCCGATCTCGTTAAGTCCTCCGAGCATCATCACCTTGACGCGTGCATTATTCTTTTTCTTTTTTGCCATTAAGTAATTTTGTCCGCCGAAAAAAAGCGGACCTCTCCTTCCGTTTAATTAGTATTATTAAGCTACTGACCGCCCTGTTAGGAACACTCGCCGTCATACCGTCCTACGGCTTGTGCCTTTGTCCTACCCGAGCTATGTCATAATCGAACAAATATACCTACATTTAGTATACACTCAAGATGTTAATATTATGTGTATATATTCGTGAACAAATTTTAAACGAAAACGCGGTATAAATTATCCTCTTTTTTGGAATAATACCGTAAAACACCTTGAAAGGCGGTAATTGAGATGAAAAAGAAAGATAAAAACAAGAGCGATTTTCCGAAGACCTATGACGCGATAAACTCATATCAGAGCGTCGCCGATCCGCTCGGCAGCTACACGGGGCTTACAAAGGATCTTCACGTTATGCCGAGAAAAACTGTCGACGGCAAGATATTTATGAAGATCGACGAGAAGCCCGTTCAGGACGCTGACGATCTTTAAGACAGAAGGCAGAGTAATATTCCGAGCGCGGCGCCCGAAATAAAGGACAGTAAAACGGTTATAAGTCCTTTTATTATTCCTCTTTTCGGCTTTGAGACCTTTCCGTTTTCGGTAAGAACCGTGCCGACTATTTTTGACGCTTCCTTTACGAGGTCGCGCTCGGAACGGTCAGACGCGCAATTTTTGATTATAAAGTGCGCTTCCTCAAAATATCTGCTTCCCGTATTTTTTACGACTATCATATTTTTGTTTATTCCCTTTATCATATTTTCCTCCGTTACTGTTTGATACGATTATCGTAAAAACAGGCGCGGTGTATTCAAAATTTTATAATTCAGGGTAACTTATGAAAGCAATAATTATGGCAGGCGGCGAGGGCAGACGCCTTCGCCCGATAACCGACACTATTCCCAAACCGCTTCTTCCTATCGGCGGCGTTCCAACGATCGTTCGCATTCTTTCGCTCCTCCGCAGTCACGGAATAGGCGAGGCGGCTATAACCGTCGGGTATCTATCCGACAAGATAATCAGCACACTCGGCGCGTCGACACAGGGGGTAGAGCTTACCTATCTTAGCGAAGAAACTCCGCTCGGCACAGCTGGCGGTGTAAAAAACGCCGAGAGCTTTATCGGTGACGACGATTTTATCGTTATTAGCGGCGACGCGCTTTCGGAATGCGATCTCAGCGCGGCAATTGACCGCCGCAAGAAAATGGACGCGCCCGTTCTTATGATACTCACTCACTGCTCCGAGCCGGGTGAGTACGGTGTCGTTCTTACCGACGGTGACGGATACGTCAGCGGTTTCTGCGAAAAGCCATCTCTTTCCTCGACCTATTCCGACCTTATTAATACCGGTATTTACGTTATGTCAAAGAGAATATTCGACTTTATTCCCGAAGGAAAATGCGACTTTTCAAACGACGTTTTCCCGAAGCTTTTAAGCTCGGGGGAAAAGATCGCGACCTTTACCGATCAAAGCTATTGGTGCGATATTGGCGATTTTTCATCCTACAAGCAGGCAAATCTCCGTTACAGTAACGGCAAAAATTCTGTCGGCAAGGATTGCCGTTTACCGCCCGAAGGAGTTAACGGCTCGGTAATTCTTAACGGAGTCAAGGTCGGGCGGAGAAGCAAGATCGAAAGCTCCGTCATTTGCTCAAACACGATTATCGGTGACGGAACTAACATTCTCCGCGACTGTGTTATCGGTCACGGATGCGTTATCGGAGACAACTGCGTCATCAGCGAGGGCACCGTGCTTCCGTCGGGAAGCGAGATACCCGACGGCTCCTTTATTCGTCAGGGAGCGCCCGTTTCTCCCGATAAAATACGCGAAATGCTTGATGAAGGAGCGTTCCGCACCGACATCAGGACCGCGTCGCCCTCGTTCTGCGTAAGATTAGGTCTTGCGCTCGCAACAGCTTCAGGAGGAGGTCGAATCGGCATAATGACTGACGGCTCTCAAAATTCCGAACGCGTATCGTCTGCGCTTTTGCGAGGAATAGGTCAGATCGCGGATGAGGCGGTCATTCTCGGGCATGGGTTTGAAGCGGCGGCATCTTATGCGGGGGCAGAGCTCGGGCTTGGGCTTTCGCTCTTTGTAAGAAGCGACGACAGGCAAACGTCGGTCACAATATACGATCGCGACGGACTCTATCCGACGCGCGATTTTGAGCGCAAGTTTGTTTCGTCATTCGGTGCGGAAAAAGCAAAGGAAGAAAAGAAAATGCGTCTATCGCATATTGATTTTCTTAACGAAGCTTATCTGCCGTTCGTTGTATCCAACAGATGTCCGCTTGAGGGTATAAGGGTCACGGTCAAAAACGAGGACTGCGCTTCGCGCCTGATGAAGGAAGCACTTGAGGGAGTCGGGGCAATGATCTGCGATAACGGAATAAAGCTTTCGTTATCAAGTGACGGCTTTTCGCTTTCAGCCGAGCAGGATGGATTTATCCTCGACGACTGGCATATCAAGGCACTGCTTTTAAGGTATCTGATAAGAGATAAGGTATCGCTTCCCTCCTCCGTGCCGTCGGTGCTTTTGGACCTTTGCCGAAAGAATCCTTATATTTACACTCTGTGTCCGTCAGGGGAGAGCGAAAGCGAGGCGAGAAAAAACGTTTCGGCATTCCCCGAGCTTCTTCACGGTGCGATCGCGGCGGCGGAGCTTCTTGCTCTTATTTCTGTGTCGGGAAAAAGCTTGCGCGAGCTATGCGTTCACATTCCGAGCTTTGCCCTTTCCTCCTCCATTCTCCGCACAAATGACAGACGGCGTTTTTCGATCCTTACTTCGCTCGGTACTCCGTCGGGTGACGGAGTCAAGACAGAATACGAAAAAGGAAGCGTTCGCGTGATCCCGCGTAACGGCGGTTACACGATAATCGCCGAGGCGGCATCGGGTGAGTATGCCGAGGAGCTTATTTCCCTATCGGAAAAGGAGATCCTTGCGCTATTGAGGAATGGGAAATAAATATATAAAGCAGGGCGCACAGATCTCCGCCCTGCTTTTTCTCTTGACTTACCGTTTTTACTGTGATACAATTTCCTTAGTACTTCAAGCGAGGAAATAAAAATGTATCAGGACAAAAACGGAAACAAATATTACAAGGTCGCTTTTCATCTTCACTCCAACATCTCAGACGGAAAGCTATCCCCCGAGGAGATAGCGACCTCCTTCAAAAACGACGGCTACGACGCGATAACCCTTACCGATCACTGGCGTTACGGAGAAAGCAAGGAGATAGGTGGGCTTCACATTATTTCGGGCATCGAATACGATAACGGACCCGGCACTTCCACGATGCACATTGTCGGTTTGGGCATGAAAAATGACCCGAATGCTGAGACGTGTGACGACAGACAAGCGATTATTGACAAGATAAACGGCGCAGGTGGCGCAGCGGTGCTTGCACATCCTGCATGGTCTCTCAATTCGGTTGGCGACGCACAGGCACTCAGCGGCATTACCGCAACCGAGATATACAACGCGGTTTCCGAGGCAGGACAAAGTCTGCGTCCATATTCCGATCATTTCGTGGATATGTGTGCCGTGAACGGCATGTATTTCGGCATTTTCGCGGTTGACGACGCGCACTACTACGGCGGCATTGACGACCGAAAGGGTTGGGTTATGGTAAAAGCCGACGAGCTAACCGATGAAGCAATCATTCGCGCTGTAAAGAGCGGCGACTTTTTTGCAAGCCAAGGACCTATGGTTACCGTAACGCGTAAGGACAACAAGGTAATTATCGAGACCTCGCCCTGCGACACTATTGCGGTTCTGTCCGATTTTGCCTGGCTTCCTAACAGAGTCAAGCGCGGTGACGGGATCACACGTCATGAATATACCTTCCGCGATGACGAAAAATGGTTGCGTGTTGAGGTAAGAGACGGCGATAAAAGAGCGTGGTCGAATATTATTGTAAAGTAATAAGATCTTATCCACATTGTTTGTAGGGTGCGACAACCTCGGGAACCCCAAAAGCTCGCGTTCGCTAGTTTCGGGGAAACCCTGCCTCGACGCACCGCGCAAAAATGATGTTACTTTCCTTTAGAACGGCGGGAGCGCGTGGAGTTCCCCGAAGCGAATGCAATGAACTTTGGGGTTTCGAGCAAGCCCACGCCCTACGACAACTTAGCAAAATACCGCAACAGATAGCATAGTTTCAACACAAGAAAATCCACCCTCTCGGGTGGATTTTATTGTTTATCAGTAATTCTCTTTTCTGACCTCGAAGTAGCTCTGCGGATGTGCGCAGACAGGACATACCTGCGGTGCCTTTTTACCGATGACGAGGTGTCCGCAGTTACGGCACTCCCACATTGTTTCCTCCGCCTTTTCAAATACCTTCTGCATTTCGACGTTATTGAGAAGCGCGAGGAATCTTTCTTCATGCGACTTTTCGATAAGTGCTACCGCTCTGAACTTAGCTGCGAGAGCCGTGAAGCCCTCCTCCTCAGCTTCCTTTGCAAAGCCGGCGTACATATCGGTCCACTCGTAGTTTTCACCCTCTGCCGCGCTCTTGAGGTTGGCGGCGGTGTCGCCAAGGAGTCCGAGCTCCTTGAACCACATCTTTGCGTGTTCTTTTTCGTTATCTGCGGTCTTCTGGAAGATCTCCGCGATCTGCTCGTAGCCCGCCTTCTTTGCTACGCTTGCAAAGTAGGTGTACTTGTTTCTTGCCTGGCTTTCGCCTGCGAATGCGGCAAGAAGATTTGCTTCCGTTCTCGTTCCTTTAAGTTCCTTTGCCATCTTTATTTACCTCTCTTTATGAAAAGATTTTAGTTTTTTTCTTTAATTTTGCATCGGCATTCCATTATCGAGCCGTCGAGAATTATTTCTCCTATACTGTCGGCGTTTATATGGCCCGACGCGGGATTTTTCACCGATACGATATTGCCACTTATATCCGCCTTTACGTCTGAATACTCGAAGCTGAGATCGGTCTCTTCCATCGTACAGTTTATGAGTGTCAGATCCTTACAGTAGCAAAGCGGCTGTGTGCCGATGATCTTGCAGTCGATCAGGGTAAGCCCTTCCGAGAACCAGGCGAGATATTCGCCCTTCACGGTACTGTTTTTAACTGTCACGTTTTTTGAATGCCAGAAGGCGTCCTTCGTATCGAGATAGGAGTCCTCGATCACTGCGTTTTCGCAGTACTGGAAGGAATATTTGCCCTTCATTTTGAGGTTTTTCGCCTCAATATTTTTGCTTTGAAACAGAAGATACTGCGACGTTATTTCGGTATTCTCGAATTTAACTCCGTCGCAGATCCAACCGAATTCGTCCGAGACGATGCTCGAATTATCTATTAAGGTATTTTTGCACTCGCGCAGACATTTTATTCCGTTTATTCGTGAATTTCTAATGATCCCGTTATCGGAATACCAGATCGGCGCGCGGACAGTCTCTGCCATTTCGCAGTCCGTCATTTCATATCCCTTTGCATGCCAAAGCGGATAGCGAAGCTCGAATTTACAGCTATCGAGCTTTACGTCGCGGCATTCCTTGAGTGCCGATTCGCCGTCCTCTTCGCCTGCAAAAACGCAGTTTTTTACTAGCGCCGACGTGAGATTGTACAGCGCGCGCTCTGATGGGAATATTTGGTTTTCTATTACTATATCAGGCATCTTCTATAATCATCCCAAAGAGGGACGTCGTTAAACGCCCCTCTGTTGAAACACTCTTTCGTCTATTATACTATTTTATATTTGACGCACCAAAGCTCGTACTGCTTGAATACGGGATCGGGTATCTCCGGTTCTTGGGGAGCGGGCTCGGGGGTTTCGTCGCCAGTAGTCTCGTCACCTGTGGTTTCATCACCTGTAGTCTCATCGCCCGTCGTTTCGTCACCGACAGTCTCGTCGGCGAGAGCAGGTACTGCGCTATTATCAGCGAAGCTGATGAACGCATCTGTCTTCTTGAATGCGGCGTTGAGCTGTGCCGCATACGCTTCAAAGGTCTGAGACGAGCCGGGATTATACGCCATAAGCTTATTAAGAACACTATCGCTTTCTGCCTTGAAGCCGTCGTAATCAAGCTCGCTCAAGTCGGGAGTAAAGAGCAGATAAGGAGCAACGACGGTGTCGCGGAGCTGCTGCTTAGCGAGCGCCCAGTTATTTGCGCAAAGCGCCTTGGTAGCTGCGTCCATAGAGGAGTTTTCCTTGAGAAGGAAGAGGTTACCGGTATCCTGAGGATTCATATTATAGTCTTCGCTGATAATATCAATCATTCCCGTATAGTCGTCAACACGGTAGTGTACGTCCTCAACACCGTACTGGAAGGTGTTTCTATACTCAACGTTCGTCTGGAGAAGATTGATTATCTCAAGAGCTCTCGCAGATTCACTTGCGTATTTGCTTACGCAGAATATCGTTCCCATATCTTCCATAACGGGCTTAGCGTAAGGAACTACGAGGTAGTCCTCTCCGTACTGCTCGGGGATCGACGCATTACCCTTAATGAAAGCTGCCGCAACCTTTTTATCCTCGGGAAGCGCATACGCGTCCCCAACGGTAATATAGCCCTTGCTCTTGAAGAGATTATAATACTTTGCGTATTCGAGATACTTCTCGTTTTCAAGAAGAGATGTAGGAGACTTCTTCTTAAATGCGTTGTCGGTATCTTCGATAACCGTACCGACCATCGTTCCGCCGAAATCATCAAGGTTTACCTCGGGAGCGTTATAAAGCGTTACGTAATTCTTGAAATCCTTTGCGGCATCTCTAAGCAGGTTGTTAAGCTCGGGGAGCGTATCAAGGTTATTCTCGGCATAGCCGTATTTATCCGCTACTTCCTTATTTACAAGGAGATAGGTGTAATCGCCGTAAACGGTATTGTTCATGATACCGGAAGGATACTTATTTCCGAGATTACCGAGCGTTGCCATATTGGTAAGCGCTAAGAATCTATCGGAAATATATTTTCTCATAAGGCCGCTCTTATCGGTAAGGTTAAGAGCTTCGATATGTCCTTCTTCATTGTACTTTTCGAACATTTCATAGCCGCGGACCATGAAAATGTCTACTTGTGCACTGTTTTCCTTCGGGAACTCTACCTTATCATTATTTTTGTCCTTACCGGTAGAATTCAAGGAGCCCTTATTGTTCTTTTTGTATTCCTTTGCAGCAACAAGTGCCTCGTCAAGCTTTGCGTAATACTCATCCTCTGTAAACAGCTTAAGGATCACGCGCGTAGTAAGGTTTCCTTCGGAATAGACGTTAAGCTCGTCCTGAACCGCCTTTATTGCTTCGTCGGTAGTGCCCTCGCCCTTTATTCCGTAAAGAGTAACGGTCAACGGCTTTGTACCCGTACTTGTTGTCTCTTTCTTTTCAGAGCAAGATGTGAGTACAGGCATGATCAGACAAGTTACAGCTATAAAGAAAGCCAACAGTCTTTTTTTCATTATCGGTTTCCTCCTGATATGCGGTAAATTTTACCGTATGTATACAGATTATATTTTACTACAAATAAGCAGATATGTCAAGTCGATTTTATCGACAGACGATAATTAATCAAGATAATCGCGCAGACGCTTCGAACGGCTCGGATGACGGAGCTTACGGAGTGCCTTTGCCTCGATCTGTCTGATTCGCTCTCTTGTTATATGGAATTCCTTGCCGACTTCTTCAAGAGTTCTGGCTCTGCCGTCGATAAGTCCGAAGCGAAGCTTGAGCACCTGCTCCTCACGGGGAGTAAGGGTGTGAAGCACTTCGTTTAACTGCTCGCTGAGCAGGCGCTGTGCCGCAACGTCGGCAGGTGCGGGATTAGAATCGTCCTCGATAAAGTCGCCGAGGTGCGAATCCTCTTCCTCGCCTATCGGCATTTCGAGCGAAACGGGATCCTGAGATATTTTCATTATCTCTCTGACCTTTTCGGCGCTCATTCCCATGTGCTCGGCGATCTCCTCAGCGCTTGCCTCGTGACCAAGCTCCTGAAGAAGCTGTCTCTGGATACGGGAGACCTTATGGATCGTTTCGACCATGTGAACGGGAATACGGATCGTTCTTGCCTGATCTGCGATAGCTCTCGTTATTGCCTGTCTGATCCACCAGGTAGCGTAGGTCGAGAACTTATAGCCCTTACGGTAGTCGAACTTCTCGACCGCCTTCATAAGTCCGAGGTTGCCCTCCTGAATAAGGTCGAGGAAGAACATTCCCTTTCCGACGTATCTCTTTGCGATACTTACGACAAGACGAAGGTTTGCTCTTACAAGCTCGTCCTTTGCCTTAGCGTCACCGTCTGCCATCTTCTCTGCGAGCATGAGCTCTCTCTCGGAATCGAGAAGCGGCACGGTACCTATCTCCTTAAGGTACATACGAACGGGGTCGTCAACGGAAAGTCCCTCCTGAGTGAGCATCTTTTCCATATCCTCGGCGCTCTCGTAACGCTCTACGTCGTTTTCGATCGCCTGGAATTCGGGAGTGTCAAGGTAACCCGTTACCTCGATCCCCATTCCTTCAAGAACCTCATAGAGCTTTTCTACCTGCTCTATATCGTAGTCTACGTCCTCGAACGCCTCCATGATTTCGCTCTGAGAAAGCGAGCCCTTTGCCTTGCCCTTTTCGACAAGCTCACGGATATCGAACTTCTTTTCGCCGTTGCCTACAGGCATGTTTATTTCCGGCACGGTATTGTTAATGTTGTTTTCCTTTTCCATTTTTTCACCCTCGTTTATATTTTGTTTCGTTTGCTTGCGATGAGATCTTCAAGCGATTGATTTTCCTTTTTCTTTAACGCCTTGAGCCGAGCAATACATTCGCTGAGCACCTTTTCTCCGTTATCGGTCAGCGACTGGCGCGACACGGAATTGCGGACGATACGCGATATTTCCTCCTGGCTGAAATCGTCGCCGATAAGCCCTATATCGAATCCGCTTCCGAGCTCCGTCATTTTTTTGTACACCCGACGGTTGAAATCGGTAACGAAATCGTCTTCCGTAAGTCCCGACTTATCCTTTGCTTTCGGGATAAGCTCGGGGTAGGTTGCGAGTATTCCGATGATCGCGTCCTCGGCTCCCGCCGCACCCTGATTCAGAAGCCGATCGGGGTTTATACGGTCTCCGTATCCCTCAGTCGACATCATTACACTTCTTCCGAAGTCTTTTTTCTCTGCTTTTTCATTTTTCGACATCTTACGCTTGATATCCGCCTTGAAGCTTTCAAGCGATATATCAAGGTGCTTTGCGACCTGTCGCGAGTAGACATCGCGCTCGACCTCGCTCCAACCGCTTGCAAGCAAGTCGGAAAGCTCGGATGCAGCTTTCACCTTGTCATTTACGTCGTTAATATTGTATTTTGCGATTATTGACGAGAACTTGAAATCGAAGCGGCTTCGGCTTCTGTTAAGAAGCCGAGTGAACGCTTCTTTTCCGAATTTTCCGATGAACTCATCAGGGTCCTTTGCGTTTTCGACCTTCAAAAGCTTAGCTTCAAGACCGACCTCGGAGAGCAGCTTGAAGACCTTATCGGCATTACGCTGACCGGCTTCGTCTGCGTCAAAGCAGATTATCGCGCTTTTCGTGTATTTTTTCATAAGCCGTGCCTGGTCGGGCGTGAATGCCGTTCCGCAGGATGCGACTGCATTCGTAAAGCCGGCACCGTGCAAGCTTATGACATCCATATATCCCTCGCAGAGTATCATCTGGTCGGAGCAGGAGTTTTTCGCGTAATTAAGCGCGAACAGATTTCGCCTTTTGTTAAAGATGGGCGTATCGTTCGTATTTATATATTTTGCTTCCGATTTATCGTTACTCAAGGTTCGACCGCCGAAGGCGATTATGTCGCCCCTGACATCTATTATCGGGAACATTATTCTGTTTCGGAAAATGTCGTAGGATCTGCCGTTTTTCTTACTTATCGAGCAGAGGAAGCCCTCTTTCATTTCCTCCTGCGTATAGCCCTTACTTCGCAGATGCTTTGCAAGCGCTTCAAAGTCGTTCGGAGCATATCCGATGCCGAAATGCTTGATAAGCGCGGTAGAGAGATTTCGTTTTGCGACGTATTCCTGCGCTTCCTTACTTTTCTTCAGGCACTCGTGGAAGAAGCGCGCCGCGTCCTTATTCATTTCGATTATTCGCTCGCGGCGTACGCCCGTTTGCTGTGCCTTTTCGTCCTCGGGAATTTCGATTCCCGAACGCTTTGCCAAGGCGCGAAGCGCGTCAACGTACGTCAGGTTCTCTGTTCTCATTACGAATGAGATCACGTCTCCTCCCGCACCGCAACCGAAGCAGTAAAAGGATTTCGTTCCCGTAAAGACCGTGAACGACGGGGTTTTTTCGCTATGGAACGGGCAAAGACCATTCAGATTGTTTCCCGCTCTTTTGAGGGAAACGTGCTGTGATATTACTTCTTCAATATCGTTTCGGTATTTGATTTCTTCGATGATCTGAGGCGATATCATACTTTCCCTCCTTATGTCAGTTTATGTTTATACAACAGAAAATCCGCGGTCATCTTGAGCGTAGTCCGCCCGAGATTCCGATTTTGAGAATCGCCGCTTTGCGGTTCGACTGCATCCCGCCGTGTCATTCTGAGCGTAGCGTCGCCAGACCCATTCGATTCCGCTACGCTTCACTCAGGATGACGGCGACGCGTAGTCGAACGGCGCAGCCGCGTCGAGTGCGCGGGGTTCCCAAATGCGAATGAAATGAGCGTTTGGGGTTCGCCTGAAACGAGACGGAATCTCGGCGGGATTAATGACAGCGGGCGGACGAAGTCGAAACCCATAGGGCAAACGGAAAAGCCGTTTGGATCTCGCGGATGCGATTGATTCACTATCATCCCCTCCAGGGATCGGGCAAGAACAGCTTTTTATAAAGATTCAGAGCATATCTATCGGTCATACAGGAGATATGGTCGCAGACCGCGCGGGATACGCCCTCTCTTTCCGCCGTATTTCTATGCTCGTCGGGCATCTCTTCGGGATGGCTTATAAAGTAGTCGTAGAGCTTTTCAAGCAGCTCCTCCGCCTTGCCCTCCTCGCCCTTCGCGATCGGGTTGCGGTAGACATTTTCGTACAGAAATTCGTGCAGGCGGTCAGTCGCCTCGCGGATCTTCGGCTCCATTTCGATAACGGGGCGTCCCTCGCTTGCTCTGATAATACTGAGCGCCATCGTATTTATACGCTCGCCGTGCGTATATCCGAGAGTTTCGATTATATCGCTCGGAATATCGGAGTAACGAAGCACTCCTGCGCGGCAGGCGTCGTCTATATCGTGGTTTATGTATGCGATATGATCCGCTTCGAGTATCAGCTGTCCTTCAAGGGTGGACGCGCCGCCCTTCGTATGGTGCAAAATTCCGTCGCGCACCTCCCACGTAAGGTTCAGCTTTTCAAGCTTCTCGACGACTCTTATGCTCTGCTCGTAATGAGCGAACGACGGATCGTAGCAACGGCGGAGCACTCGCTCGCCTGCGTGTCCGAACGGCGTATGTCCGAGGTCGTGACCGAGGGCTATCGCTTCAGCGAGATCCTCGTTAAGACGAAGCGCTCTTGCAATACTTCTTGCGACCTGGCTTACTTCAAGAGTATGAGTAAGACGGGTGCGGTAATGATCCGCCTCGGGCGAGAGGAAAACCTGCGTCTTATGCATCAGTCGGCGGAACGCCTTACTGTGTATTATCCTATCACGGTCACGCTGAAATTCTCCGCGCAGATCACACGGATTTATAGGATATTCTCTGCCCTTCGAATTCGCGGACAAAAATGCAAATTCCGAAAGAGCCGATTTTTCTCTTTCATTGATCATTTCGGTAACGGTCATTGCTAAACCTCCGTAAATAGATTCATCATTGCTAATAGTATATATAATATACGCAAAAAACGCAAAAACTCCTCTTTTTTATGTCGAAAAACAGGAGAACGCGTTCCGCGTTCTCTCGTTTTTACTGTTTATCAAAACGTGTTCCGTTATCGACAAAAACTGCTCTTCCTGCCGTGATCTCAAGGACTTTTTCCTTGAAATCGTCGAATTTGTCTATCGGCAATGCGAGCGAGAGCTTTACGTTTTCTGCGTAATCTATGCCGTCGTTTATAGGATCGGCATTAGATAAAAGCATCGTTATTTTTCCGTGGTCGGTATAATTCAGCAGAAGGTCAAACTGACGATAGGTGCTGTAGGTCACTATCTTTGCCTCGTCTACCGCCATTTTCGCCGCCGTTGAATATGCTCTTACAAGCCCACCCGCGCCGAGGAGTATGCCGCCGAAATAACGCGCAACGACGATGACCGCATCTGTAAATCCGCTTTTGCGTATCACGTCAAGCACAGGTATTCCCGCAGTTCCCTGCGGCTCGCCTGCGTCGGAATAACGCGCGATATTCTGCCCGACCATATACGCGTAGACGTTATGGCGCGCGTCACCGTGCTTCTTCTTTATCGTATTGATAAATTCGATCGCCTCTTCCTCGTCCTTTACCGGGGACGCGTAGCCGTAAAAGACCGATTTTTTCTCGGTAAATTCCGCTTCGCCGTACTTTTCGAGGGTTATTCTTACTTCTTCAGCCACTTTTCAAACATTCCCTTCGCGCGGCTGTCACAGATTGCTGTGACAACGGTATTTTCGCCCTCGTAATCGATGCTTTCGACCTTTGCAAAACGATACATCTTCGCAACCTCGTCCTGCCTTGACATCGGAATCTCAAAGACGAGACGCGAGGTCTTTTCATTCACTATTTCGCTTAAGCGCGTAATGAGCGCATCGACGTTCTGCCCCGTTTTCGCCGAAACGTAAAACACGTTTTCGCTCGGCACCGATGTCGGGGGCTTCGGTATAGATTCGCCCTCTTTATCGCATTTATTGAAGACGCAAAGCGTCGGCTTTCCGCCTGCGTCAAGGTCGGAAAGAAGCTTTTCGGTGACCTCAAGCTGTGCCTGGTTTTCCTTATCCGATGCGTCGGTCATCATTATGATAATATCGGAATAAGCCGCCTCGTCGAGCGTCGAACGGAACGCCTTTATCAGGTGGTGCGGCAGGTTTCTTATGAATCCGACGGTGTCAACGAGGAGTATCTCGGTTCCGTCGGGAAGCGCAAATTTTCTCGTCGTCGGGTCAAGCGTTGCAAACAGCTTATCCTCGGCAAGAATGCCTGCGTCGGTCAAGCGGTTAAGAAGCGTGCTCTTTCCCGCATTAGTATATCCGACGATAGCGACCTTACAGATTCCCGAACGATCACGCTGTTTTCTCTGAGTTGCGCGGCGCTGCTCGAGCTCTTCAAGTTCAGTTGACAATGCCTGCATACGGCGCTTTATATGACGGCGGTCAAGCTCGAGCTTCGTTTCACCCGGGCCTCTTGCCGCAATGCTTCCGCTGCCGCCCTGACGGGAGAGCGAAAGACCTTTACCGATAAGACGCGGAACGGTATATTTGAGCTGTGCAAGCTCTACCTGCAATTTACCCTCTGCGCTCGTTGCGTGGAGCGCGAAGATGTCGAGAATGAGCATCGAACGGTCGATAACGCGTATCGGCTCGCTGTCACCCTCATTAAGCACGTCCTCCATATTTCTTATCTGCGACGGAGAAAGCTCCGAGTCGCAGACGACAAGAGTTATCCCCTCGTTTTGACAAAGCTCGCGAAGCTCCTTTGTCTTACCGCTTCCGAGGAAGGTACGGACGTCGGGGTTTTCTTTATTCTGCACAAGGCGCACCTTGACCTCGCCTCCTGCCGTATCAAGCAGGCGCTCAAGCTCGTCAAGCGATGCTTCACATTCTTCTGCGGGATTTTCATAGGTCACAATGCCTACTATCGCAGCTTTTTCTATTTCGATCTTTTCGGTTACTTCCATATTTTTCACCTCCGTTTAAGAAAAAAACAAGGGGACAGATACCTGTCCCCGCTTATACGGGACATAGCTGTCCCGTATAACTCGTTCCTATTACTTTCCGGAAGCTGCAAGACGTCTCTTGAACTTGTCAACACGTCCGCCTGCGTCTACGAACTTCTGCTTACCGGTGAAGTACGGATGGCACTTCGAGCAGATTTCAACGCGGATGCTGTCCTTAGTGGAGCGGGTCACGAATTCTTCGCCGCAAGCACATCTTACGGTTACTTCTTTGTATTCGGGATGGATTCCTGCTTTCATTATTGCACCTCTTATCCTTTAATAATTACATTACGAGATATTATAACACAGTTTTTTATATATTGCAATAGTTTTTTCAAAAAATTTTGGCTTTTTACTCGGTTTTTGCTTCTGATTTCGCCGCATCGACCTTTTTTACCATCGCTTCAAAGCTGACAAGCATTATAACACCGAAAACCGCGAGGTATATCGGATAGAGCGACAAGCTTGTAAACTGCGCAAGCACGCCGAAAAGCGGCGGCATAAGAGTGTTTCCGAAGTATGCCATCGCCATCTGCTTGCCCACGAGCGACTGTGAGTTCTCACGCCCGAAGCTATCGGGGGTCAAATGGATTATACACGGATATATCGGCGAATTTCCGAATCCGATAACGATGAGACCAATGAGTGCAGGCAACGGACTGTTTACCGGAAGCCAGACGAGCAATATGCCTAAAAGCGTTACCGCACAACCGGCTCTTATCATGAATCTGTCGCCGAGGCGGTCAGCTATAAAGCCGAGAAGAATTCGTCCGACCGTGATTCCGATGCAGAACATCGAGCCGAACGACGCGGCGGTTTTCGGATCGACTCCGCGGCTTCCGTTCAGGTAGCTCGTCGCCCAAATTATCGCGGTCTGTTCAAGCGCGCAATAGCAGAAAAACGAGACGAGCATAAGCGGAAAGCCCTTGAATTTAAGCGCCTGACGGACGCTCAGAACCTTCGGTTTTACCTCTTCTTCCCCTCGTTTTGTCGCCGCTTTTTTCCATACCGGCAGAACGGCAAAAAGGAATGCGGTAAGAACGAGCTGAATCACGCCGGCACTGAAATATCCGCCCTCCCAGCCGTATTTCGTGCCGAGAGAGTAGCTCATAATATACGGACTTATCGTAACACCTACGCCCCATGAGGCGTGAAGCCAGCTCATGTGCTTCGACGAATAGTGGAGCGCGACGTAATTGTTCAGCGCCGCGTCAACCGCGCCTGCGCCGAGTCCGTAAGGAATCGCGATAAGGCAAATTAAATAGAAATTTCCCGCGACAGAAAAGCCGAAAAGCGCAAGCATCGTCATTCCGACAGATACTGCAGTGACAATGCCTGTGCTGAATCTGCGCAGTATTCTGTCTGAAAGCAAGCTTGATATTATCGTTCCGCCGCACACTATCATATATATTATTCCCATATACGACAGCGGTACGCCTAGATCCTGCCTCATTATCGGCCAAGCCGAGCCGAGAAGCGCATCGGGCAGACCGAGACTCATGAAGGCAAGATATATTATTGAAAGCATTAATGAGTACATTTTATTTATATTTGCGGTAGGAGAACCTGATTCTTCCTTTCTTCGAAAATCCGCCGACGGAATCAATTATCGCCTTGCCCTTTCCGCGAAGCGACAGCTTGTCGCCCTCGTTTACCGTTCGGTCGGGCTTCATTACGGCAATTCCGTTCACACTGATAAGTCCACCGTTTATCGCGTCGCAGGCGGAATTTCTCGACACCAAAAAAACACTTGAAATTACTGCGTCAAGGCGCATTGATGCGACTGTATCGGAATCCGAAACGTAGTCCTGCTTTGGGGACATTTCGTATTTATCATAGACCGTTATAGTAACGGGGTATCGACTGATCTTGATAAGATTCTCTGTTATAAACGGCACGATCTTGCTCTTAACCGCAAAGACCGCACGTCCGCCATCCGCTACAATATCGCCGATAAGATGACGCTCTATTCCAAGCCCCATAAGCGAGCCGAGGACATCACGATGCGAAAAGCTCGCCGATTTTTCGTTGAATTTGTCGACAGATGCCTCAATATAGCTAACATCGCAGAGCGACGGCTCGTCACTTATATCGTCCTCTGTATAATAATCGGGCAGAAAAACGACGCATTTTCGCTCCGCATCAGCGTATCCGCCAAAAAATACGTAGTTATCGGCTTTAACAGTATTTATAAGAATTTCAGCCAAATACGCGTCCGGCTCCGACATAAAGTCACTCGCAGTTATCACGTTTCTGCCGTTCCGACGCTCGCAAAGGTCGAAAATGTGGCTGAGCAGGATCCTCTGCTCGGGATTGGATGAAATTTTGTTTATGATCTCTGTTTTATTCATAGTTTTACAGTCCGCAGCCGTATTTTGCAATGATTCTTTTAGTTTTAGAAACGGGATAAGGGACCTCGTCGTAACGGTATTCACTGATTGCCGTTACCTTCGCTAGCTTTTCCGTTTCTTCTTCACCAACAGGAACTATAACATCGTCGCCTACGGAAATATTGGGAATTTCGCAGATGTAGTCGTATGTGTGAGTGCCGCCAAACGTAACCGTACAGTAGGTGTAGAAAAGCTCATCCAGACCCGTAAGTGAAAGGAAATAATCATAGCTATCAGCTGTCATGTCGTTTTTATGCTCTATTATAGCGTCAGTATCGTAAGACAATCTGCCGCTTGAGCTTGAACGCTCGAGAAATTTGTTCGTTATCTCGGTTTTATTGCCGAACAGATAATGCAGGGTCTTGAGGATTTGGTTATCGATCTCATCGCCTAATCTGAGAGAAAGCAGCTCTGCGCAAGCGTCAACCGCATCCTTGTAGCAGAGAAAAAAGCTGTGAGGATCGTCGGTGCTCTCCGTCCGACCAAGATCTTCGTCGAGACGCTCAAACAGAAAATTCTTTTGATCTACGTTTGAATCGGTCTTTAGTAAGTTTTTCTTTGAAAATAATCCGAACATATACCCTCCTTCAGCATTGATCTTCATTAATTATATAACAGATGCCGAAAAAAGTCCATAGGAAAAGAAAAAACCTCACCGTTTGGTGAGGTTAAATGCTCATTCACAACCGAATATGGAAAGCGAAACGGAACTGAAACTCAAGTAGTTTGAACTTAATAGAAGTTCAAGCCCTCGGTCAATTAGTATCGGTCAGCTAAACACATTACTGTGCGTACACCTCCGACCTATCAAACTTGTAGTCTACAAGTGACCTTACCAACTTAAGTTGTGGGATATCTAATCTTGAAGCATGTTTCACGCTTAGATGCCTTCAGCGTTTATCACTTCCGTACGCGGCTATCCGGCTATGCCCTTGGCAGAACAACCGGTGCACCGGAGGTACGTCCGACCCGGTCCTCTCGTACTAAGGTCAGCTCCTCTCAAATATCCTACGCCCACGACAGATAGGGACCGAACTGTCTCACGACGTTCT
>JAFUNJ010000012.1 GCA_017482355.1 Clostridia bacterium | reverse complement strand
GATGATTGAGCAGATTGTCGAGGTAGCGTGTCCCGCAGATGATGCACTCACGGAAACGCATATGCACGCTCAGGATTCCTCCATACAAACGGTAACCGAGGTACACGAGCTTTTGATAAGCGATCTGACAAGACGATATACGATAGAAGAGCTTTCTTCTCAATTTCATATCAATCAAACCACGCTGAAAACCACCTTCAAAACGGTTTTCGGGCAGTCGATTGGCGGATATATGAAGGAATACCGTATCAAACGGGCAAAGGAGCTCCTTTGCCACAGCGATGCGACCGTTGCAGAAATTGCTTGTGCCGTAGGGTATGAGAATCAAAGCAAATTCACAATTGCTTTCCGTGATATAACCGGGGTGCTCCCGCGTGACTATCGAAAAGCACATACAAAAGAATAGAACAGATCATTCGGTGCCGCATCATATGTGATGATGCGGCGCTTTTCTAATCGGCGTTGGAATTACCGTACTTCCGGCAGTAACATTTGGTTGTTGCTTTATCAAAAATCAAATATGATGAGAGAATATTTTAGCAAAACAACGGAACAAGCGGCAGGGAGAATCGCGCTCCCTGCCGCTGTATTTTAGTTATTATTCATATCCGTTTTTAGTTCTTTTTCTTGTTCAAACCTATCACGCTTTTTCGTTACGAGCTTATCACAAGCTGCCAGAACGCCGGGCAGAACGAACAGGATCAGCAGCGTCGCGCAGAGTGCGCCCATTGATATGGTCTTGACAATAGAGGTTACCGTTGGATTTTCAAACAAACCGCCGACTACTGCCGTAACCAGAATCAAGATCAGTCCCGAGGACATAATCGTATGAATGGATCCTGCATAAGCATGCTTCAGCGAATCCTTCACATCCATAGTCTTGCGAGCCTCGCAATAATAATTAGTGAGAAGGATACCGTAGTCAACAGTAGAGCCCATTAGGATACACTCCACGATAAGCAGTGCAAGATAATAAATACTGCCGTTCAAAGCACCCGTTATCGTAATGGTGATATAAACACCACACTGTACCAGCAAAACGAGGATCATAGGAATGGAAATTGATTTGAAGGTAATCGCTACGATGAGGAAGATCGCCAATGCCGTGAGCAACGTAATAAACAACTGCTCATTATCGAAGGTCTTTTGCATCTCGTAATTCATTGCCGAATTACCGACCAAATAGTAATCGCCGTCCAGCTTGTCGTTTGCAAACTGCTCAAGACCTGCAAAGAACGCCGTCGTGTCCTCACCGTCCTCGGGATAAGAGGTAGTGATAACGAGTCTTGAATAGTTATCGGTTACAAGCTGCTTCTTTCCGTCCTCCAAGGTGGTCAGCGCTTCGGTGAGCTTCTGCTTCATGTCATCATTGATCACAGACTCAAAACGGGGATCGGTCAGCACGTCATCCATCATATAGCCCAACAAAGCTTCAAGCGTCATCGTCCATTCGGGATCAGCGCTCTCGGTGCTTGCCGCATAGAGATACAGCAGATCGAGCATAGAGCTGTCCATACCAAGCATATCGGCAAGGTCGGTCGCGGCAAACGCGGTTTCATTCACCGATGCCTTTATCATCATCTGAGCCATCTGAAGCTGACCGAGCATTTCGTCGCCCATATAATTCTTTATAGCGGCATTCGCAAGGATAAAATCAACCGTTTCTTCCATAGACATGGTTTTATCTGCGGCGTTGCCGTTAAAGCTCAGGTTAAAGATCGTATTTATAAGCGATTCATCGACTCCGAGCATCGCAGAAAGCTCACTTGCGCTCCTTTGCTTTTGCAATTCTTCTTTGTTTATATAGGGCGTGAGCGCTTGAAGCTGCGGCATTGTATTTTCATCAAGATAAGGAGAGAACGTGGGATCATTTGCAACCTTATTCTGAAGGAAATCAACGAACTCGTAAAGCGTCATTTTGTACGGCTCGGCGTTATCGGATTTGTAATAATCGTAGTACAGCATATCGATCACGCCGGAACCAAGCGAAATATCCCCGCTCATCGAGCCAAGCACCTCTGCCAGCTCACCCGAGGTGTAGGGCTTGCCGAGAATCGTACCGTATCCAAAAACCGATTTGACGTTTTCGTCCTTTTCAAGCTCGGCAATCAGGTCGTTCATCTTATCCTCGTCCTGATTTTCATAAACCATAACAACGGTGTTGCTCTGCGGGAAGACATCGGAAATTTCGTCATCTCCTGTAAGCGTGTAGGCAGTACCCGTTTGCTGCTGGAGGATAAAGAAGCCCACAAACAGAACCGCAAATACGCCCACCATAACGTGGCGCATTTTATAACTGAACTTCGCAGCCCATCCCATCGGAATATGCAACGACTTTTTCGCCGTTTTCTGTATCAGCTTATCACAAGCTAAAATAATACTTGGCAGCATCGTCAGCACGCAAACCATGCTGATAAAGACTCCCTTTGCAAGCACGATACCGAGGTTTGCTCCGATCTTGAAGCTCATAAATACCAGCATAAGAAGACCGACGACCGTGGTGAGCACACTGGACGCGACTGAGGAGAAGGAAGCTGCCAGCGCGTTCTTCATTGCCTGCTTTTTATCAGGCTCGAGCTGCTTTTCCTGTCTGTATCGGTTCATCAGAATGATGGAGTAATCCATAGAGAGAACCAGCTGTAGGATTGCTGAAATAGAATTCGTAATGCTCGCTACGTTTCCAAGGATCAGATTCGTTCCGCCGTTGATGACGACAGCCACGCCGATCACAACAAGGAACAAGAGGGGCTCGATCCAAGAGTCGCACATAATGAACAGGACTGTCAGCAGGATCGCAAGCGCAACTACGATCAGAAGCACCGGAATACCCGGGAATCCGGTGTCGTTGTTTTTCCATACTACCGTATAGTCGGCAAATTGTGATTCCAGCGCGGACTCTATTGCCGCTTCCTCGTCACTGCCGTACTCGCAGGACATATTGAGTACGAATAACGTGTGATTATCTTTGTTGTAATCACTGCTCTCTGCATCATAATCGACGCTATCGACATTTGGGATGGTACTCAATTCTGCAAGTACCGTTTCCTTTTGGGCATCGGTCAGATCGTCGAACATCACGCGAATGGAATTTGAGGTCTCCATTTCGGGAAATTCATCTTCCATAATATCAAGACCTGCCTTCATATTGGAATCGTCCGGCAGGTATTTGGTCATGTCTTCATTGATCTCTACGAATTGAGAACAAATGATACTCGCAACCGCCAGCACCAGCATGACTGCCAATACGATGTTTCTTTTGTTCACAATGAAATTGGAAAATTTTTTGATCATAGCTTTTGCATTCCTCCCTGAATGAAAAAATGTTGTTTGATATTTCAAACATTATATATTATAATATACACATGTCGGTTTTGCAACCATCAGATACAGAGCAAACGGTTGTGTAAACAACAAATCGCTAAAAAGCGTTGAGGTTGCAGCCATATACAGTTATTTGTTGATTTGGAAATAAAGTCCGTTAAGAACGGACAATAGAAAAAAGCCCCCTGATATGGTGAATAAAAGAACCATATCGGGGGGGTAATTGTCTGCCGAGAAAGCATCAGAACATCGTTATAAAACTGGTATTTGAGACGGAGATCATCGTTAACAGCATTGAATTTATAAGTGCGCCTGCCCAAATATTGCCCGTGAATTTCTAAGACTTGACATGAATGAACGCTGTAACTCCCAAGGAAAATACAAATGAGACCAGTTTATTTGCGCTCTGTCCTGCCGCCAGAAGAATAAGGTTACTTCCGTCCACCGCCCATAGAGGTGAGCCGGTAAACAGTATGGGAAGATACGTAACCGTAAGCAGAATCGCTACCGGGATAAGTGACATAGTGGTAGAAAACGCAATGCGCTTGTTGTCGCTCCAATTGTCGAAATTGTTTCTTCTGATAGCAATTCCGTTAGCAAACTGCAATACGAAGAAAAGAGGTAGATATCTGAGAGCCATCGTAAGCTTGTTTGCACTAAACGGACGTATAGCATACTGCCAGAGACGGAAGTCCGAACCGAAGAGGTAACTTACACCAAACAGCAGCATATATGCTCCACACAAAACCGTAACCGAAAGCAGCAACAGCTTTCCGAACTCTTTCCAAGTTGTTTTGAATCCGAAATATTCACTGTTTTCGCGGTATTTCAGTCCCGTGCCTTTTCTGACAGAAAGCAACGTGACGGTTGCGCATACCACTCCCCACAGAACGAAGCCGTTTGTGGAAGACTGCGGAAGCACACTACTTTCCATAGCCAGCATACCAACCAGAACGATCGGCAAAAAGGTTATCGTATTGATCAAAACGCCTGTTATAATGGCGCGGAGATATTTGTGCTTGGCTTTTCCAACCAAAGGAGGCAACACGAAGGTGTTTTCTCTCTCCAGCGCTTTGAAATAGGGGAGCTTAAGAACGTAATACATACAAGGAATGATAAAGGCAAAGAAGCCTAACATACCGAGCGCATTAAATACCGTTTTAACTATCCATATCTGATTTGAGCTTTTTATGGAAACGGGAGAACCTAAAGTCTGGTCAAAGAAGTCGATCACATATCCGGTGATCTTTGGAGAAATAACGCTCTGTGAATGTATGGTGCCGGGATTCCACATCGCAAACGTATATCCATTGTCTTCATTTACATAGAATTTACCCTCTTCAACCTCGGAAACCTCTACTCCGGTTTGAGTTTTCAGCCAGGATATGCCCGTATCGTTCGTTAAAATATCCTTTAAAAGCCATGAGTTGAAATCATCCGCCTTGCCGAGTATCGCGCCCAAATGGGCATTATATCCGTTAAAAGGATCTGTTGTTTCTATCCCCGCTATGTTAACCTCAAGCGGGTAGCTTGCGGACAGGCACGCAGTGATCTTGTTGAGCGCGTGCGCTTCCTCGGCAGTCGTACCTTGGGCAAGCGCGTCATTTTCAAGGTTGGTATAGTACTGCATTGTTTTCAGCGCCGCGCCGGCTCCCTGCGAATGACCCACAACGCCAATCTTATTCGCATCAACAAAGGGCAAAGTGCTTATATACTCAACCGAGGAGTAAACGCCTTTGGACTCGTAAACGATATCGCCCGCATAGGACTCGTCCGCAACGTCCGAATCGCCGTGACCGAACATATTTGGAACTACCACAACGTAGCCGCGGCGCGCCAGCTCCACATACCAGGAATCGACAGTTTCGGCGCTGGAGGTAGCGCCGTGAACCACCACGATGCCGGGTGCTTTATTATTAACAGTCGCGTTCTCGGGAACCAATAAATATCCTCGGATAGTTCCTGCGTCTGTGTAAATAGAAATATCATTGATCTCCACCTTTCCAAAATCGGTGGAAATCAGGTTCGAGACTATGCCGCTGATTAAGCACGCCACAATGGAAATCAGCATTATAATGGCGTTTATATTCATCGCTATCTTCTTTTTCATGATATCGTATTCCTTCCTTGATCTGCATTCTTCCGCAATAAAAAATCATGCTTGACATTTCACGTTTTTTATATTATAATATACACGTGTCGATTTTGCAACCATCAGTTTTGCCGGATGTGGTTGTATGGTCAACATAATATCGGATAGTGTAGATTTTATAGCCACACAAGAAACGCTTGTTGATAGGAGAAGTAATATGAATCAAAGAATTATGCTAACGAAGAAACTTTTGAAAACCGGTTTAACCAATATGCTCCAAACACAGAATATTTACCAGATCTCTATCCGTGAGCTTTGTGAAAACGCGGGAATCAACCGTTCCACCTTTTATAAATACTACGGAAGTCAGTTTGATTTGCTGTCGGAAATGGAACAAGATCTGCTCGTCAGTATAGAGAGTGTACTGACTTCTCAGGACGATTACAGCAAAAATGCCATCGAACAGATCCTGATCTATCTGGAGAATGACATCGAATTTGTTCGTTTGCTTCTCAATTCCAACGTCGATCCCGAATTCCCGAAAAAACTGTTCTCCCTCCCCCCGATCTTGCGGATGTTAAATGAGCTGATGGCGAATGTCCCCGAGGAAGAATCCGATTACTACTATCGTTTTCTGCTGTCCGGAGCATATGAAATCGTAAGAACGTGGGTGAACAAAGAAGACCGTGAAAAGACCGAGTGGCTGGCGGCGTTACTCTTTAGAATGATTATGACACCGAAAGAGAAAAACTTGTTATAATGGGGTTTATCTATGTTTTACAGGATAGAAAAAATTTCGGAGGATACGTACCGCTTTAATGAAAACGGCAGAGCGAACTGCTACCTGATCGTAGGTAAGGAAAAGGCACTGTTGATCGACGGTTGCTGGGGTATTGGTGATCTGAAGCAGACTATCCGAGAGATTACTGACAAGCCCGTGATTGCCGTTGCTACCCACCGTCACCCCGACCATACTTGCGGTCTGCGTCAGTTAAGCGAATACTACGTTAGCGAGAAGGATAACACGAAATATAATCGAAGACTCGAAAATCGTCTTTTCGGAATTGCGATGGCGTTAGCCGAAAAGCAAAAGATTCGCTCATATCATAACCAAAAGCCGGGGCTAGCACTCCGACTGAACGATGGAGATATATTCAATCTGGGAGACAGAGCGATTGAAGCAAAAGCAATTCCTGGACATACCGCGGGCTCTATGATGTTTTTAGATCATTCGAAAAAGCTTATGTTCGCGGGAGATGACGTGAATCCTAAACTATGGATGCAAGGCAACGGAGCGACCTCGCTTTCAGAATGGAAAATCGGCGCTAATTTGGTTTTGGACTATATGAAGCAAGGGTATACTGCGTGGATCGGGCACCTTAACGGCAGACAAATCCCTGAACAGTTGGTCGTTATTATGGATATGGTTGATGAGATCATTGCCAAAAAGAAGAACGGGCAGTTAACGAAAAAAGACAGCCCGTATAGACGACAGGATGCTCTGCCGGAAATTCGGTTCAACATTGAGAACATATATTAAGCCGAATCGGAGGAAAAGTATGTTTGATTTTTTCAGAAAGCCAAAGTTAAAAGACGGTATAACAGAAAGCGTATTTGAATGTAAAAGAGATGGGTTAACCATTCGAGGAACGGAATATCGCCCGGAAGGTGAAAACCTGCCAATAGCCATTGTGTGTCATGGGTTTATGGCGTGGCAGGACACGGTGAGACATTATGCTGCTTTGCTTGCGGAGATGGGATATGCTGCGTACTGTTTTGACTTCAACGGCGGTTCTGTTATGAGAAGTAAAAGCGACGGAAAGACAACCGATATGTCTGTCTTGACAGAAATAAAGGACTTGGAAGCGGTGATTGCCCATGTGAAAAGTCTGCCGTATGTAAATCCCGATGAATTATTGTTGATGGGCTGTAGTCAGGGCGGTTTTGTATCGGCACTTACGGCGGCAAAGCTGAAAGATCAGGTCAAGAAGCTTGTGTTGTTCTATCCGGCGTTTTGTATTCCCGATGATGCCAGAGCCGGAAAGATGATGATATCAAAATTCGATCCGCAAAATCTCCCCGAGACTGTCAAGTGCGGTCCTATGAAGCTCGGTCGCTGCTATATGGCAGATGTTATGGATATGAACCCCTTTGAAGAAATTAAGGGATACACGGTCGACGTACTGATCGTTCACGGAACGGCAGATAAAATCGTAAATGTCAACTATGCGGAGCAAGCCTTTGATACATACAAAAACGAGCCGTATGAGCGTAAGGTTGAGTATTATACCATCGAGGGCGGTACACATATGTTTTCAAAACGGCACGATAAGATTGCCATAGAGTATCTTGATGCATTTATCAATAACTAAAAAAACGGCGGCAGAGAGAAGCATATCTTCCTACCGCCGTTCTTCGGTTAGTTGTAAATTATTTCATGATTTACGATTTCTGTGGCTCTGCTGTGGATGTTGTTCATCCGAGTAACCCACGCCATTTGATTGTCCCCCTTGAGTTTTGATGTAGCGTAGGTATCGTAACACATATTTTGTTCGTAAGCAATGTATCGCACGGATTGATTCAGCCCACTGTTTCCTTAACTATGTGAAACTCCGCATTCCCAATTTGATACAGCTTGAAAACTTATAGATAACTTATCCGCGAGTTCAAGTTGCGTCATATCTTTTGCTTTTCTGAATTCAGAGCTTTTGATTTCGAGCAGCTGTCAAGCATTTTCATCTGTCCTTCTGCGTCCTTATTTCCGCAAAAATCAAGCAATTAGCGACCGCTTTATTGTCATTTTCGAGAAAAATGCACTGCTTTCTAAAGGGCCGAGGGACGGCGTTCACTATTTTCCTAACTTTATGTAATCCAATTTGCAAAAAGCGTATCTGTATTTGTATCCGTTATCGTTTACAACAATAAAATCGTTTTCTCGATTGATGTTAAAAATGCGTCCGCTTAGCGTTTTAATCTTTAACTCATCATAAGACCAGTGATGAACGATCGAGATCGACTCGATATCTTTTCGAGTTAGTATTACTGTAGGGGTTGTAAAGCGCAACGATTCTTCAGAGATGATACAGCGCAAGGATTTTCCCCAAGAATGGCAGTAAAGATAATCGGCTGCAATGCATCTGCCAAAAAACTTTTCTGCATTATTATCCCAAGAGATTTTTCCGTCATTTTGAATGTGATAGATAAGATTATCAATATTGTCAAACCATACGTTGTCGTTATTGGTTTCAATACGGTCGGCTCCCTCGAAAAAGACTATGGAATTGATCCAAGCGTTTTCGGGATTCACTTTTCGTAGCAGATAAATCGCACGTCCGATTTGCTTGAACGGAGACTTATGAACTTTGGTATGGGTTTCATCCGTCCAGCGGTCACGCTTATATTGGATGAAGTCGCCTTCGCGTTCAACGAGATGTCCCTTCCAACGCTTGATCTCTATCGCAAATAGCTTGTTTTTATATAGAATCAAAGACTCGCCCATTCGCGAAAATCCTATTTTAATTTTATGAAAAAAGCTTCGAAGTCCCATTGTATGACCTCACTAAAACATTTGAAAGTAGTGTTATCTATGAATATTATACCACAAAAGGAAAACAGCTGCAATCCTAAGATTATGGTTGTCCATTAGGCGGAGAGGGAGGACGATTTAGTAGGAAATTTTTGCTATTTGAAGGTTGCGGAAAATCAATGCAAAAAAGAAACGCGCAAATTTCCTACGTGGGGAGCTAAAGCTCCCTCGAATCCCTCCGCAACCCCATCAAAACGAAAAAGCACCCTGAAGGTGCTTTTTTCGTTTTGGCGGAGAGGGAGGGATTCGAACCCTCGTGTCCGTTAAGACAAACTGATTTCGAGTCAGCCCCGTTATGACCACTTCGATACCTCTCCGTAAATATGATGCAACAGCGTGCATCATATTTACGGAGCAAGGAAGATGCGGGCGACGAGCTTTGCTCGTTGCAACCACTTCGCATACCGCACCCGAAGATCGACAAGCTCGCTTGTCAGGCGTAGGGTGTCGGTATATTCGCCAAAGGCGAAATACCGCTTGCTGATACACACTATACATTTTTGATATGCCGTGACCGATGATGCTCACGACCTCGTCATTATAACACATAAAAACAAAAAAATCAATAGTAAATTCAAATTTTCTTTTAGGAGAACGAAAAATGAATATCGTGCTCCTGCACGGCAACAATATAAATATCAAAAAAGTAAAGGAGAACGAAAAATGACACTTACACAAAAAGAGACCGACCTGCTTAAAGACATGCGTGACCAGGAGCTGCTTTGTATTGAGAAATACGAAAAGTATTCCTGCAACGCCTGCTCGACGGAGCTAAAAAACCTTTTTAACTCACTTGCCGACGCCGAGAGAACGCACCTCAAGACGATAAACGAGATGATGGGCGGCACGGTCGCAAGCGTACCGTCGGGCTTGAGTGCCGACAACTGCTTCTGCGGATGCGCGAACTACTGTGACGACACGAGTAAGAAGTGCGACGAATTCTTATGCAAGGATATGCTTGCGTCGGAGAAGCATGTTTCATCGGTTTACAACACGGGAATATTTGAGTTTACCGATCCGAAGGCGCGCCGAATGCTCAACCACATTCAGGCGGAAGAGCAGCAGCACGGCGAGAAGATCTACGCCTATATGAAAGCGAACGGAATGTACTCGTAAGCTAAAACAGGTGCCGAAAGAATCTGTCGATTGACGAGCACGAAGAAAAAGACAGTGCAGACTTGTGTCTGTGCTGTCTTTTTTGTTTTCAAAATTTATGGTATAATATAAAAAATTCCAACCTTTTTAAATTCGCGTGTCTATATGGGTGAAAGCTTTCAACGAGGTACAAACAAGTGGACAGAATAGACGTAGAGAAAACCATAACTGAATACCTGAAGCCCATATTCGGATTTGCTATGAAGAGGTGTAAAAATATCCATGATGCAGAGGATCTGTCGCAGGAGATTGCGATTAGAGCGTTCCGTGCGCTTCTTAAAAAGGACGATGTTGCGGACATGGGAAAGTTCATCTGGACCGTCGCGCATAACGCGCTGAATAATTATTATCGTGATGCTGCAAAAAGTATGATCGGTGTTTCTATTGATGAGGTTGCGGAGCTGATCGCAGATCCGTGCTCTGAGCTAAATGCCGACGACAATCGTGACGCTATCTATCGTCTCCAGAATGAGATTGCTTACCTTTCTAAGCTGCAAAGAAGAATAGTGATTGCGTATTATTTCGAGAACCGCAAGCAGGCAGATATTGCGTCAGAACTTGGTATTCCGATCGGTACTGTCAAGTGGCACTTGTTTGAAGCGAAAAAAGAATTGAAACGAGGTATGGATAAGATGAGAAAGACAAGCGAACTTAAGTTTAACCCTATAAAATTCCACTCCTATGGCATCAACGGTTCCGCCGGCAAAATGTCTTTAAGCGAGTTCTTCCGTTCCACACTTGCTCAAAACATTTGCTACTGTGTACGTAATACGGCAAAGAGCATCAACGAAATTGCTGATGATCTTGGTGTTTCCCCGGTGTATGTTGAAACCGAGGTGGAATATCTTGAAGAATACGGCTTCCTGCAGGCGAAGAAGGATAAATACGTAGCGGGCTTTATTATCAACGAGCCGACGGCTGAACTGCTTACCATTCAGAATGAAATGTACAAGCGTGCTGCAGAGCTGTTTGCAAACGATCTGTATGATGAACTGACCTCTTCCGGTATTCTTGATGATCCGGACATTTGGTGCGGTCAGACAGACGCTCCTATCTCCTTAACCGAATCTCCTAAAGCGGATCGGAACTTTATTCTGTGGTCGCTGATTCCCTATATTGCCGCTTCCTCGGGCGAGAAGCTGTTTAACGATGGCATTTCATTTGAAGACGTTGCGACGCTTCGTCCGGACGGAGCTCATAATATCGTACACGCATCTGTGATCTCGGATGAAATGATTCTACCTGAAGACTATGTGTATATGAAGAACTGGTGCGGTCCCATGTGGAATGGTAATGGTGAGCGCATCCTTTGGCAGATCGACAGCGAGTGGTCTGATCGTGGCGAGTATCATGGCTTCCAGTATTCTGAAGATGCTAAACGCATTCTCAGTCTCTATGAAAGAGAGTTTGAGGACCGACTTTCAAAGGATGAGTATGCATGGCTTGCAGAGCGCGGTTACGTAAAAACTAATGGAGATTATGACGGACACTTTAAGTCTGCGTGGCAGATTGTTGTTCTCGCAAGCAAGGAAATTCAAGACAAACTTATTGCCATTGGCGAGCGAATCAAGGCAAAGTATCAGGTTGAGTTTGAGGCGCTGAAGGCCCCTTATGCTGAGGCTGTACTGGAGTCGGTTCCTGCGCATCTTAGAAAGATTAAAGCGTATGAATTGCAGTTTGTATTCCGCACTGACGGTTGGTTTCTTTTGCACTGCATTAAGGCGCTGTTGAATAACGGCAAATTGAAGGAGCCGACCGAAGGGCAGAGAAAGGCGCTTATGACGCTCATTGTCCCCAATTAATAAAATACGCCGGGAGCAACCGTTTCGTTGCTCTCGGCGATGTCTTTATAGACCTATTCACAAATTTATGATATAATAATAAAAATCCTATTTCAAGTCCGAACCAGAAACGAATTATTACGACTATATGGGTGAACGTTCAAAAGCATTCCGGAAAGCAGGGCGAAATATGACAAACGATGAAATCATTCAATATTATGATTATCTGATGCGACTCGCGTCATCAAAATGCAATTCGCAACTTGATGCCGAAGACCTTGTGGGTGATACTATGCTTGCAGCTTTTGCCTATATGCACAGAGGCGGAAGAATAGAGCATCCCAAAACCTGGCTTGTTAACACACTTTACCATAAGCATAATGATAATCTCCGTAGAAAATATCGTTCTCCTATCACAGTGTGTTTAGATGAAGGATTCGGTATTTCGGAAGAAGAAACCGAGGAATACCTTTCTTCAGAAGAAGCGGCAAAAATCCGAAAGGAGCTAAATCACCTTGCGTATATTACGCGTGAAGTTATGATCCGCTTTTATTATGGAAGTCAAAGTGTTGCGGACATCGCCGAAGGGCTGAAGATACCCGAGGGTACCGTAAAAAGCCGCTTGTCCGCAGGTCGCAGTCAGATGAAGAAAGGACTTGAAACTATGGAAACAAGAGAAAACTATTTGCCCGGAAGATTAAATCTTTCTTTTGGTGGCTCGGATGGACTCAAGGGAGAACCTATATCACTTGTAGAAGAGGATTTGATTGCACAGAATCTTTTGATTCTTGCATATGATAAGCCCATAACAATCAGTGACCTTTCCAAAGCAATCGGTATCCCTGCTGCTTACATTGAACCGATCGTCAAAAAGCTCATAGACGGCGAGCTGATGGTACAGATGGATAGCGGCAAGGTATATTCCGATTTCATTATCAGTAAGGCGCAGGATATTCTAAAGAATTTCGAATCACAGAAGAATTTTGCACACAAGCAGTTTGATACTGTATGGAGCATTGTCGAAAAAATGTCCGATAAGATTTCCAAAATGGATTTCGTAAAAAGTATGGATGACGAGGAAAGGACAAAACTTGACAGATATGCCGTTTTGAAAGCGTTGCAAGATTTCCAGCATTTTGGAACAGGCAAGATTGAATCTCCGAAGTTTCCGAAGCGGAAAGACGGCGGTTGGTGGCTTGCTCAAGCAATAGCATTTGAGGCGGGATATAATACAAAGGAGTATATGGAGGCATCCGAGTACTGCATACATGGAGGTCATCGCACATCGGAAGCAGTATCCCTCGGACGAACAAAGCGTATCCGCCTTTATGAATTTGACACCACGCTATGGGATAGCCCTCATCGTTTCGGAGGCGCATACGAACTGTATTTTAAGCATATCATTCCACTGCTGTGGAGTATCTACGACGGTGTTTCACTTGAGACGTTGGATATCCCGAACGAGTTTATTTCTTATATTCCCACACTTGAACGGTTAGGTATGATAGGACACACAGAGGATAAATTGTGCGTTGAAATTCCCGTGTTAAAGAAAGTGGAATACGACGAAATATGTGCGGTAATTAAAAACGCAACCGAAGAAATTAAAGCGGCAATAGGAGAAGAATTTACTGCATTTATTGATTCTATGAAAACACCTATTCCCAAGCACCTCACAACTGTTCCAGAGCTTTATAGATACATGGAAGCAACTGCTTATTTTGTTATGTCTATAGTTCGTGAAGCTTATGGGAAAGGGCTGCATTTGAAAGGCGTTGATTATTGTTGTCCGCCTGTAGTATTGGTTTTTGAGTAATACCCACTGGATTAATTACATAACGAAAACACGCCGAGAGCTTTATTGGCTCTCGGCGTTTCGGTTTATTTTACTTTTAGTGTTATTATCTCAAACGGCTTGAAGGGAATAGTGACCGAGTTGTCAATTACATCAAGCTCTTCAAACTCGTTTTCGAGCAGGTCGCAGAGGTAGACCTTGCTTGCCTTTATGCCGAAATTAAGGGTTTCATAACCTTGGCATCGCTTGCCCTCGTAGAGGCGAACGACTGTGCCGTTTCCGTCCTCTGCGGGCTTGACGGTGTCGATAACGAGGTACTCGTTTTCGGTTGAGACCGTGCTGAAGGAGGCAGGCGCAGTGCCGTCGCCGCCGTTTGCTTCGATGGCGATACAAGGATTATTGAAGAAGAACGCTTCTTTGAGTACGTCGGACTGCGAAAGGGAAGAGGCGTGGGGAAGCAGGGCGTACTTAAATTCGTGCTTGCCCATATCGCACTCGGGATCGGGATAAGTCGGGCCGCAGAGGAGCGAAAGGGAAATATTGCCGTCGTGTAGACCGTGGCCGAACTTACAGTCGTTAATGAGTGCGACGCCGTAACCGCCGTCGGAGAGGTCAACGTACTTGTGAGCGCAGACCTCGAATTTTGCCCAGTCCCAGCTTGTGTTCTGATGAGTCGGACGCTCGGCGTAACCGAACTGAATCTCGCACGCCGCCTTGTCGGAGACGATGTCAAGCGGAAACTCGCGCTTGAGCAGAATATGCTTTTCGTGCCAATCGGCAGAATCATCAAACTCGATGAGCTTGCTTTCCTTGTAGAGCCATACGGTGTCTGTTATCGTTGATTTGCCGAAGCTTCTTACGATTTTGATGCCCGTTCTGTCAGCTTCATTCACGATGGTGGTCCCTGTCACGTCGTTTAAGTCATACGTCTTTTCTACGTAATAGGAAGAAAGCTCCCATGCGTCGTATTCTCTCGGGAAGTCCTCGTACGCGACGAAACGAACTGTCTTTCCGTCCTTGAGAAGCTCTCTGTTTTCCGACTTGTCATAGATCGAAGAAACGTTCATATCGCTATCAAACGTTACCGAATAATAGCTGTTTTCGAGTGTTTTGCCGTCAAAAGTGACCTCGCCCGTGAAGGAGCCGGGAGTAACTACAGAATATCCCTTCGGGGGAATATTCGTTACCTTTACGCGCTTGCCGTCTACTTCAACTGCGCCACTGTAGGTGAATCCGTTTGGATTGAACACGAGAACGCCGCTGTTCGCTACCTTATTCGATATAGCGTTAAGGTCTGCCATTATCGCACTATTGCCGTATTCCGAAATTGCGGCGTAATCCTTTGCCGTTTGCTTGTAGACCTCGTTTATCGACGAGCCGGGGAGAATATCGTGGAACTGATCAAGAAGTACGGTTTCCCAATTCTTGTCGTGCTCGGGCTTGTCAAAGCTTGACTTGCCGATTTCGCCTGCAATAACGGCAGAGGTCTCGACGTTCTGAAGCAGAAATTCACTTTGACGGTTGCTCTTTTTGTTTGCCGCCTGCGAGGTGTATGTCTTGCGGTGAAATTCGAGATAAAGCTCGCCCGACCAGGTGGGTGTGTATTTGTTTTCCTCCGCCGCGATTCGGGTTTCGGTAATGAAGCTGTCGACCGAGTGCCATTTTGCCTTCGGCAAGCTCGGAAGCCCGTTGTTCACTCTTCTCATAAGCTCACAGTCAAGTACGGTCGTTCCGCCGCCGCCGTCGCCCCAGCCGATAGTTGCCATTACCTTATCGGTAATGTTTTTCTCGGTAAAGCGCTCGTATGCCGACTTGAACATAGTTACAGAACCTGCAACGCCGCCGTAAGTGGTGTATCGCGGGAGGGAAGCACCGCCGTTATAAGCGTTTTGCATCGTCATGAAGTGCGTCATTACCTCGCTTCCGTCGATTCCTTTCCATTTGAAAAGATCGTACGGAATAGTGTTGCTCTCGTTCCAGCTGATCTTCGAGGTGACGAAGTCTTGGATGCCGCATTTTAGGAGTATCTGCGGAAGCGCGGCTGAATACCCGAAAACGTCGGGAAGCCAAAGCACCTTGCTGTCGACGCCGAATTCATCCTTGAAGAAGCGTTTTCCGTAAAGGAACTGACGGACAAGCCCCTCGCCGCCCGCGAGATTGCAGTCTGCCTCGCAGTACATTCCACCCTCCGGCTCCCAGCGTCCCTCGGCGACCTTTTCCTTGATCCTGCTATAAAGCTCGGGATCCTCCTTTTTTACCCACTTGTAAAGCGGTATCTGCGAGGACATAAAGGTGTACTCAGGGTATCTTTCCATAAGGGACATGACCGTTGCAAACGATCTTTGCGCCTTCTCTACGGTTTGTCTGACCGGCCAGAGCCAGCCGAGGTCGATATGCGTGTGACCGAAGCAGGATACGTTACCGATAGACGTTTGCGAGGTCTTTGAGTATAGATTTTCGTTCAAATACTTTCTTGCTTCCGTTACACTCTTTTTGAAACTCTCGGAGCCGAGGTCGCGCAGGTCAAGGAGATTTATCGCTTCGTTTACAGGCGTCAGGATCTCATAATAATCGGAGCTTCCCTGCGGCAGGTAATTTAGGATCTGATGCGGAATGAGCAAGTCGTAATAAAGCCCTTCGACATCAGTGTCGATCTCCTGAACAAACATGCGAAGATGCAGATTATCGTCGACCGGGTAGCCTGTGTAAGCGTAGATGTGAATATCAGTCTCGCCTATTTCGGTTATAAGCGCAGAATGGTGATTTGTGTCAAGCCCCTGTCTGATCTTTCCGTTTACGTAAAGCATAAACTGCGGATTGACCTTGTCCTCTCCGTCGAGCTGTGTGTCTATCTTAAGCTCTACTCTGTACGGAGATTCCTTAAAGAAGAGCTTTTTATAGAACCAAGCGTGGCTGTCTCTTTTTCCGCCCCAAGTGTCAGTAAGAGAAAAGGGAACGAAATCCGAAACGTCGGGCATTTCATTTCCCGACTTGTATGGTGCTTCCTTGTAAAGCATCTCGGTAATTGGCGTCGATGAGACTACGGTATATCCTCCGATCACCTGAAGAATTTTATTAAGACGGTATGTGAGCTGATTAAGATCCTCACCCATACAGCTTCTGTCGTGCATATTTAACCTCCAAAACGATATTTGTATCTCCATTATAACGACATAAACGCTATTTTTATATCGTTTATAACACGAAAATAGCGTTTTTATAAAAATATTCTTGACATTACGGAAAAAACGGGTTATCATTTTCTTATGAAGAATGAATATATCTATAAAACAAATGAAAGAGCCGATTACTCCGACATAAACTGCCATGCCTGGAAGGGAAGCGTGGTAAATGAGCACGCGCACCGCGATTATTACGAGATAATAATCGTGACGGGCGGAGATCTCGAAAACACCGTCGAGGGTGAAACCTTTACTTTAAGGATGGGCGACGTTCTCATCATCCGCCCCGGTTCTTCTCATAAGATCTGTTGCGAGGACATTGGTGAGCACTATAATATCGCCGTTCGAAGCGAGTGCTTTGAGCGTCTTATTTCGGGAAAAACTGCTGTCAAAAACGCGCTTAATGAGAAGGGCTTTTTGACGGTGACGCTGAACGAAAGCGAATACGGATATATTAAAGACTGCACCGAAAAGATCGAGAACGGGATCTCGGTGTCTTATTCGTATACCGTAGCCGAGACGGTCATTTCGGTCATATTTATTGCGGCGATGGACAATGCGCTTCCCGACGAGGGATCAAGAGAAGCGGCGGCTTATTATTGCCGCGACGCAATAAAGAAGATAGAAAACGGCTCGCTCTCGGATAAAAACGCGTCGGAAATATATAGGAGCTATCCCGTTTCGCATTCTGCTTTTATTGCGGAATTCAAGCGCATAACGGGCAAAAATCCATCCGATTATCTTAAGGAAAGCAAGCTTTACCGCGCGAAAAATTTGCTTCTCACAACGTCCGGTTCGGTGCTTGACATATCCTATGAGGTCGGCTATGAAAGCGTCAGCCACTTTATAAAGTGCTTCAAGAAAAAATACGGCGAAACGCCGCATAAGTACAGGAATGAAAATAAGAAAGAAAAATACTAAACAAACGATTTACAATCCAACTATTTGGCGATTATAAACTCCTAAAAACTTGCAAAGTCGCAAAATGTTATCTTTATTTGATAATCACAATGTGTTATAATATAAATACAAAACGAAAGGGAAAGCGTTTATGAGCATCGGAAAAAACATTGCGAAATATCGGAAACTTCAAAAACTTACACAAGCGGAATTGGGTGCAAAACTCGGAGTCACAAATCAAGCAGTGTCAAAATGGGAATCGGAAGTATCCATGCCTGATGTTATGTTGATTCCAAAAATAGCGAACGCTTTGGACGTTTCGTTAGAAAGCTTGTACGGAATTTCAAAGGAACCCGAAAAAGCGTCAATATCTGCTGACGATTTTCCGTCTTATTGCCATCAAAAACTTGAGCACAATCCTTTAGTTATTGTTAATGAATACCATTTCGGATTGTCGCTTGACGATGTGGATAAACAAATTCTAGATTACGGAACAGCAAAGGACTGTGGCATCTATAAAATGGAAGACACATGGGAAGTGCGCGTTCACCTTATCTCAACGGAAAATGACTTTCCGCATATATTACAAAAACACATAAGGCCTGGAGTTCTTGTTGATGGTTATAGTGTGAGAATTGCTGACGGAAAGGCTATTGACGACGATAAGCCAAATAAATATTACGTGTGTCGCGAAAAAGTATGGGAATACAAGAATACAGATATAAAGTATCTGAAGGCAATGCGCAAGGAACAAGTTGATATGGGTTTTGTTGACAAAGATGACGACATATAACGAAAAGTTGTTATTAAACTTCTAACCATAATATGTTGAAATCCAATATGATTTGCGATATAATCATTATAGTACTAATCTATTAAAATCAAGTTTTCCAGTAGTGAATATGATTCAAATCTTAGATTTAGGGAGGAAAGGATAATAAAAAAACTAAGTATTTATTATCTTGTTCATATTGCATTGAACGTAATTTTGGTTATTGCTTTTCAGAACATCTTGAATATAACCGCTCTTTCTGTTTTACCGTTATTATTGATGTTGCTAATGTTTTTTCAAATTGCGTTGCTCAAGCCGGGCGAAAACTATGATTTCGCGAGGGATACAGCATATTCGTTTGGGGGCGTTGTAAGATTAACCCAAGAAGAACAAGCAAAGCAATATTTATATTTAAAAAGCGCTTTTCTTCTTTGCGCTCCGTTTGAGTTGCCACTGGTTTTATTCTTGCCTACCTATTGGAAACTGCTTGGTGTTATCCCGTATATTCTTGCATATATTATTGGCGCCATTGTCTTCAAAGCTAAAATTGGAAAACAAATTCAAATTAGGATTGAGGCAGAAAAGAGAAAATTAGAGGAGCAAATAAAAAAAGAAGAGTTAGGTTTGAAATAATACACTGTAAGTAATCGTATCCAAACACAATCAAATACCAGAATGTTACATTTTAGGAGGAACGAAAATGAAAAGATCCATTTTAGCAGTTATTCTCATCGGTTTATTGACATTCATGTTAATTGCGTGCAATTCCGGCGACGGAAAAGGTGACAACACTGAAAAGGGCGGTAATACTGTAACCGTCGAGAGCATACTTGAGCTTTTTGATTCCGACGTTTACCACGCTCAACACTATGACAAAGAAATGATCTCGACGATAAAGCATAATATTGCTAATCAGGGCATTACGCTTAGCGGAGAAATTAAAGCAATAGTACACGTAACCAACCAAAATGATACGTCCAGAGAAACCAATATTTGGGCGTATATTTACGAGTTTTCTGATGAAGCTGATGCAATAGCATTCTATGAAAACCGCAGTGAGTATGTCAAAGTAGCTTTGGAAGACGGCTTGTGCATTCGCAAGGGACTCATTGTTGTCTTCGGTTCCGCCGAGGAAATATCTTTAATTTAAATAACGGTCTTTAACAGAACGCCCCCTTGCCGTTCCGTATTGGGAGGCAAGAGGGCGTATTACGTTTATTGCAACAAGCTGAATATCACTCTTGAAATCAAACAAAGTATAACCCCGACCGCCGTAGGCAAAAGGAAAGCGAATGCGGTCTTTTTTATACTTGACGTTTCCTTTTTGACTGTCAGAAGCGTGGTTGAGCAGGGCCAGTGAAAAACGGTAAAGATTATGAAATTCACCGCGGTCATCGCGGTCCAGCCGCTGCTTATGAAAACGTTTTTCAGCTCAGATAGGGAAGCGTAATCGGTAAGCGCGCTTCCCGACGTATACGCCATAATTATGACGGGAACGACGATCTCGTTCGCGGGAAGTCCGAGAAGAAATCCGAGAAGAATGACGCCGTCAAGCCCTATAAAGCGTCCGATCGGATCAAGAATTTCGGTTGCGTGTGCGAGGATGGATACGTTTCCGATATTTATATTGGCAATAAGCCAAATTAAAAGTCCCGTCGGTGCGGCAACCGAAACGGCTCTGCCGAGAACGAAAAGCGTTCGGTCGAAGATCGAGCGCGTGATCACCTGCCCGATATTCGGCATTCGGAAAGGCGGAAGCTCGAGCGTGAAGGACGACGGCTTACCGCGAAGGACGGTTTTTGATAGCATATACGATACCGCGAGCGTCACGGCGACCGACATAGCAAGAACGCCGACAAGCACCGCGGCAGTTGCGCCTCCGCTTGAAGCGAAGAATATGCCGATTATCGCGATAAGCATAGGGAATCTGCCGTTGCAGGGCATAAAGGAGTTGGTAAGAAGCGCGATATCGCGCTCGCGCGGAGAGTCGATTATTCGGCAACCAACGACGCCTGCCGCGTTGCAACCGAGTCCCATACACATCGTGAGCGCTTGTTTTCCGCAAGCGTGAGAACAGGAGAAGCATCTGTCGAGATTGAACGCGATCCTCGGCAGATATCCGATGTCCTCGAGTAGCGTAAACATCGGGAAAAATATCGCCATCGGCGGAAGCATTACCGATACTACCCAGCCCGTTACTCGTATGATCCCCTCGCAGATGGGCGTTGAAATTAATGACGGTACGCCGATATTGTTGAATCCCGTTCGTGCAAGCGTTTCAAGCTCGTTGAAGAACGCACGAAGCATATCGGACGGATAATTCGCACCCTTGACTGTCAGCCACAGGATGAAGAATAAAAGCGCGAGCATTATAGGAAACGCAGTGAATTTACCGATCAGCAGGCGATCCGAAAACGAAAGAGCTTTTTTGCTTGCCTTTTTTTCGGTCACACATTCTGACGAAATGGCGTTTGCACTTTTTATTATCGCGTCCGAAATTTCGTCGGAAACGAGGTCGATGCTTCCGCTATAGTGCGTATCGAGAAAGCTTACCGAAAAGCTTTTTGCCTCGTTATATACGGAATCGGAAAGCGACAGTTTGCTCTTCAGCTTTTCGCAGAATTCTTCGTCACTGTCGAGCAGACGTAGGGCGAAAACCCGCGCGTCGGAGCGCAAAATTCCCGTTCCGATAACGAGAGAATAAATATCGGATATGTAGTTTTCGATCCTCTCGCCGTAGTCGATTTCAAGAGCGTCCGACTGCTTTTCAAGAAGCGAAATAAGCTTTTTGCAGTCGCTCTTTTTCTTTGCGCTCGTAAGAACACAGGGCACTTTAAGACGCTTTGAAAGCGCGTCGGTATCAACGGTTATTCCGTGTTTTTTTGCCTCGTCAGCGAGGTTTACGCAGATGACCGTGTTAGGCGATACCTGACATATCTGAAGCGCAAGATATAAATGCCGCGAAAGGCACGACGCGTCGCAAACGACGACGGCTCTGTCGTAATTTTCAAAATAAATGCAGTCTCGCGCAACGCGTTCTTCCTCGGAACGCGAATTTAACGAAAAGCACCCGGGCAGGTCAATGAGTGTTACTCTTTTATCGCCGTATCTTACCTTGCCCGAGGCGAGGGAAACGGTCTTTCCGGTCCAGTTTCCCGTATGCTGATGCATTCCGGTAAGACAGTTGAAAAGAGTGCTTTTTCCGACGTTCGGGTTGCCGCTCATCAAGACCGTCATGCCATCGCCGTCGGTTATTTTATCATCAAAAATGCCCTTGCCGACGCTGTTTAGGGTCAGTCCCATCTTCTTCCTCCGTTATAACTGTTATAAGGGACGCATCGTTTCTTCTGAGCGCGATGACGGATCCCTTTATATAAAACGCACTCGGCTCGCCCAGCGGGGCGCGCGTGAGAAGCGTGACGCGCTCACCGACGTTAAAACCGATATCTATCAGCCGCCGCCGCATATTCCCAACGTGTTCAATGCTTTTTATAATTCCGCCTTCGCCCTTCCTCAGCTCCGACATTGCCGTAAGCATATTTCACCGATCCTTTCATTTATGTTGCTATAATCACTATATGCAAAATGTCCCGTCGGGTGCGGTAAGTAAACTTGACAAATCGTGTCTTATGCGGTAAAATGTAGTAACTTCGGATAAAAAGCAGAGGAAAACGCATGACAAAGGGAAAGACGCTTAAAATCTTCAAAAAATTGCCGATACTACATACAGAGCGCCTTACCTTACGTAAAATGTCGGTCGATGACAGCAGAGATATGTATGATTACGCGCGCCGCCCCGAGGTCACGAAGTATCTGCTTTGGTATGAGCACGAAAGCGAACAGCAAAGCTATGAGAATCTCTGTTATATCGCCGATGCATATAGGCGAGGAGATTATTTTGATTGGGGCGTGACTCTGACCGATAGCGGTAAAATGATCGGTACCTGCGGCTATACGTCCTTCGATTTCGAGCACGGGAGAGTTGAGGTTGGTTACGTTTTGAACCCCGATTTCTGGGGGCAGGGATTTGCAACCGAAGCTGTTGGCGCACTAACGGAGTTTGCTTTCAAGGAGCTTAACGCAAACCGCGTAGAGATACATTTCATTGAGGGGAATAACGCAAGCTTGCGAGTTGCCGAAAAGTGCGGAATGACGCTCGAAGGATATTTGAAGCAGTATATGCTCATAAAGGGCGAGTATAAGAATATCGGCTTCGCGGCAGTAACAAGGGATAAATTTGAAATACGCGGACGGTACGAAAAAGTAGAGAAAAGCTCGTTTTGGAACCCGTTTAAAAAGCTTGTCGAAAAGAATTGAACGAAAAAATTCAAAAATCTATTGACAAAGCGGGAAATAAGTGATATAATGCATAGTGTTGCGAGATAAACGCCGGAGTGGCGGAATTGGCAGACGCCCGGGACTTAAAATCCTGTGATACGAAAGTATCGTACCGGTTCGAGCCCGGTTTCCGGCACCAATTCTCTTTCAACATCATATATCGCGGGGTAGAGCAGTTGGTAGCTCGTCGGGCTCATAACCCGGAGGTCAGGAGGTTCAAGTCCCCTCCCCGCAACCAAAAGAAAACCACCCATTCGGGTGGTTTTTCTTTTGGTTCCGCCTTTGGCGGAGGGAGGGGCTTGAACCTCCTGACCTCCGGCAAAATGTCCGACCTCGCGTAGCGACATCGGGCGAATAACTTGCGACCTATGCGAAAACGATTGATAATCGTTTTCGCAACGGTTGACGGCACAAAGCAAGGAGCCGAAGAAGCGAGGCAACGAGCGACGCACGGCGACTATGCGACTGCCGAGTAAGGTCAGGAGATGCAGTTTTTAGCGTTTAAAAAACTTAAAGAACTGACATTTTAATATATTCCTATTGCTCTTTCAAGCTAAACGTGTTACAATTAATGTGCCAAATACTACCAAAACGGAGGCAACTATGGACAAAATATACGCCGAAGGACATCGCGGATTCTGCGCACTCTATCCCGAAAACACTCTTTTGTCATTTGGAAAAGCGCTTGAGCTTGATATCGACGCTTTTGAATTTGACGTTTGGCTCTCGAAGGATAAGGTTCCCGTTCTTATGCACGACCAGAACACGTATCGCACCTGCGGTGTTGATAAATGTCTGCGCGATATGACCCTTGCCGAGATCAAGGAGCTTTGCCCCTGTTATGAGCAAAAATTCGGTGATAAGTTCAAGGGACAGGTTGAAATTCCTACTCTTTACGAGCTTCTTGACCTTGTCAAGAGCGTAAATCCGTACTTCCGCCTTGGCGTTGAGATCAAAGAATACACCGAGGAGACCGTTGATATTACCGTTAAAGCATTGAAGGAATACGGCTTCTTTGATGACTGCTGGTTTTACGCGTTTAACGGCAGGATCATCAGATATATCAAGGAAAAGTACAACGGTCGCACTATGGGCTATCCCGATTTTGAGATGTACGAATTCGAAAATTACGATTTCTATGACGAGATCGGTCTTAGTATGAGATACGTGCGCTCTGAGCTTTGCGATTTCTACCGTAGTAAGGGACTTCCAATCCACATGTACTGCGCCGATACCGCGGAGGACGTACAGTTGTGCATCGATAAAGGCGCATCGCTTATCACCGCAAACGACCCGAGACCCCTCTTAGAGTGCTTGAAGAACAAATAATTATTACCGCGACACTTTTAAAGGAAGGAACGCGCCATGACAGAAAAGCTTTTAGATGCAATAAAAGAGATCAATATGAACACCGAAGAGGCGGTATGCTACGGCGAGGACAATTATATTATCACCGTTGCATACGATACCGACGCTATGGCTTACAAGGTGTTTGAATCACGTCTACGTGAGCGTGGCTACAGCTTACGCTATGATAATGAGCAGGTGCGCAGCTGTCATATACAGAGAAAGGAGATCTATGACTACGTCAGATGCGTTTCCTATGAAAAGGACGGCATATTCTGTACTCTCACCTATCTTATCGGAACAAAGACTACCTATCTTTGTATCAGTCAGACCTCGCCTCTGTCACCCCATCTGAAAAGAAGCGTTTCCACTGACGAAAAACGCAATGCTAAGACAACGCTGCATAATATTCCTCTGAAGGCGTTTGGAAACAGCTTCCTCATTCAGCTCAAGAACCGCCACTTTATAATCAGCGACGGCGGATTCCCCGGAGAGAGTGTTTATCTTCTCAATTATATGAAGGGACTTCTCCCCGAAGGGGAAAAGCCCGTTGTTGAGGCGTGGTTCATCAGCCATTTGCACAGAGATCACTGCGGACTTTTAGGTGATTTTATCGACGGTACCTCCGATGCGGAATCCATTACGGTGGACGGTTTTTATTTCAATACCCCGTCAGAGGACGTATTCGAGCTTGATATGGGCGCGAAGGAGGACGAAAGAAAGGTAAGAGAAGCAGCCAAGCTTTTTATGACGAGTGACGGCGGACATCCGACTGTTTTCCGTCCCAGGATCGGTCAAAGATATTATTTTGACGATATATCTATAGACATAGTTTTCACCCAGGAGCAGCTGCCGAGAAACTGCTATTACAGCACGGATTTTCTCAAAAACACCAAAAGGTCAAACTTCAATGACAGCAGTACCTGGTGCATGCTCAACATCGAGGAGCAGAAGGTGCTTCTGACGGGCGATGCCGACAAGGGCTCCATGGACCACGTTATGAATATATATGACAGAGACTACTTCAAGCTTACCGCAGTGGATACTCCTCACCATTCCTGGAATCCGTATATGCCATTCGATCTGTTTATAGAGGCGGATACTGTCCTTGTAACGGATAGGTATCTTGCGACTCCCGCAAGTGAGCCCCAAACGGGAAATTGGTATTACCCGAACGAGGTGTTGGCGGAAAGATCAAAGGAGGTCCTGGAGCTTGAGAACGGACCTACCGTATTGGAATTTCCCTACAGGGTTGGAAGCTATAAGTATGGCGAAAAGCGTCAAAAATAATCAACTATGGTAAACGTTAAAGAAATTACAGATTTTCTCGACCCCGAGCTCGACGTATACGCACGTCTAAGCGAGGCACAGCTGTTAAACAGAGAGTTCCCCGAAAAAGGACTGTTTATCGCGGAAAGCCCAAAGGTTATCGAGCGTGCGCTCGATGCAGGATACGAGCCGATATCGTGTGTTATGGAAAAAAGGCATATTGAGGGCGAGGGCAAGCGCATTCTTGAAAGAATAAAGGACGTTCCTGTTTTTTGCGCCGAGTTTGATGTTCTGACTCAGCTCACGGGCTTCAAGCTCACAAGAGGCATGCTGTGCGCGATGAGAAGAAAGAAGCTCCCCGGGATAAAGGAGATCTGCGAAAACAAAAGCAGAATAGTAATTCTCGACAAGGTCATGAACCCGACAAACGTTGGTGCTATAATACGTTCGGCGGCGGCGCTCGGAATGGACGCGGTGCTTCTCACGCCGGGATGCTCCGATCCTTTGTACAGGCGCGCAGCAAGAGTCAGCATGGGAACGGTCTTTCAGATCGAATGGACGTTTTTAGATGATGACCGACTTGATGAGATCAAAGCGCTCGGATTCAAGACGGTAGCTATGGCGCTGAAGGATAATTCCGTTTCGATAAACGATCCGAAGCTGATAAGTGAAGAAAAGCTTGCTATAATTATGGGAACCGAGGGCGACGGACTTTCCGATGCGACGATTTCCGAGTGTGATTATACAGTGAAAATACCTATGTATCACGGCGTTGATTCGCTGAACGTCGCCGCTGCTTCCGCGGTTGCCTTCTATCAGTTAGGCAACAAAACGCACGGTATATGAATTGAATTAAAATAGATATTCGATATGCACCCTAAAAGTCAGGCACTTTTGGGGTGCATATTTTCAAAAGTAATGCTGTGAGCCATTTTTGGCGCAATGACTTAGATATAATAAACTGTAGATGCGGTTGAGTTTTGTTGCTCTCGCGGTGGCTTTGAGGGCGTTTTCCTATCGCGCCTTCAATGGCTCGAGCGTTTAGGCCATAAATATTGACAAAAGTAAGAATAGTGATATAATGAAGAAAAGAATAGAAATTAACAATACAGCACACGGGATGTTAATATGGATTCAAAAATATATGGTGGTGTAGGTGCCAAAGAAGTAATAACTTTCCAAACAAAAATTATGATGGGAGCGCAATTCAGACGAATCGTGTGGGCTAAAGAACATGTGGCAGAATCTCTTTGCGATCGTCAAAATGAGATACTTGTTGCCTGCTTACGCATGGGTTGGAACGATGCATTCAGGCACACGTCGCAAAATGAAAGCGGAATAAACGATGAGAAAATCGGCTCTAAGACTGTCAAAGGCGCAGTCAGCAGCTATGTAAAGAAGGATAAATACAAGCGTAACAGATTCAAGCTTTCCAAGGGGAAAATAATAATCGAGTCCGCGCCCGAGGATTTTGACGATTATTTTTCTGAGCAAGTAATTTCAAACAGTAACTTTCTTGATGTTTTCAAAAAGTATGCAAAAACAGCGACCGATAAGCAAACTGTAATTGATTCGGAATGGAAAACTCTTAAAGATTGCTTTAAGGGCGTAAAAAAGCTTGACGGAAATAAAAAACTTTCAGCGGGGCACATTCAGAAGATGTTCAACATTGCCGTAAAGCTGTATCTTTGCCTCTATATTTGTAGAGAAGAGCTTGATCTGAACAATGAGCTTTTCATTCAGAATATTATTGACAATTTTGCCAACGCCGATTGCCCCATTGACAGCATTATACTCGACGAGCTTGAACAGATCGAGATGCAGAATGAAGGCGAGGGCGAGGAGTATACAAGCAAATATAGCAAATGCGTATGGAGTCAGCTCGACGCGGCGAGATATAAAGATATTCAAGAAGACGTAAAAAGTAAAAGCAATGGCAACAGCAATCTATGGCTTGATTTTAATAATTGGAATTAAGCGAAAAAACGATAAGCGTATAGCTGATGTCCAATTACTGCCCAAAACCAATTTCGAGGATTATTATGAGATATTTTGTTTCAATGATTTTGCAGAACATATATATGATGCCGTTTATGATAATCATTTCTATACCGATCGTTATCATAACACTGTTCTTTATAAGTCTTGGCTTTTATGTATCTGCCAAAAGACAAAATAAGAAGGTGCCGGGAACGTTTCAGCAAAGTCAGATCGAAAAACGAAAAGTGTTATTTATAATATCTACCGTGTTCGCCGTGTTTGCTGTAACGGCTACTGTGGTCTGCGTCTGCCTTGCTGTTCTTCTGATGGGCTCCGTTGAATTCATGTGAGGTTTGATATGAAAAACCGTACCTTTTTGGTTATTCTATTCTTGGTAATGGCTCTGTGCGTTGCGTTGACCGTTGCACACGTTATCTACGCGATCTACGCCTATAAGCACTGCTCCATAATTTATTTTATCGGAAAGGAGCTGTGGTGACAAATGAAGACTAGCAGGCAAATTTTGACGATCTTCTTGGTTGTTTCGTTATTTGCGTCGTTTAATTTCGGCATCTATAAGCTGGTCACCGTGCGGCTTTCCAATAACTTCAGCAGTGCAACTCAAGCGCAAATGATAGACGTGGGAAGGTATCTGCCGCACACCGAGGGCTCGGATCTTCCTAAGATAAACAGCACCTTAAAGCTCGAAAATGATCTTCCCGTTCTCGACGGTGCCGCCGCTCTGGTTCCTGTATATGCGGCGGTGATAGATAACGTTTATCCCGAAGGATGCGTTACCTACGAGGGCGGTAAGTTTTCCGACGATAACTATTACGGCGAAAACTTCGCTCCCGATAGCGCAATGCAGTATAAAAATACGGTTCGCGGCTACAAGGCGATAGTTGATGGCGAAACCGATATTTTGTTCTGCGCCTCCCCTTCCGAAGAGCAGAAGAAGTACGCGGAGGAACAGGGCGTAGAGCTTGTATACGTTCCGATCGGTCTTGAGGGCTTCGTGTTCTTTGTAAATGAAAAGAATCCGATCGACGGGCTTACGACAGAGCAGATACGCAAGATCTACGCAGGTGAATATACGAACTGGGCGGATGTCGGCGGTGCAAACCGCATTATAAATCCCGTAACGCGTCTTAAGGGAAGCGGAAGCCAGACTGCCTTTGAAATGTTCATGGGGGACTGTAAGATCGCTCGCAAATCGCCTCTTGCGATGATAGGTGGCTCTATTGGATTTTCCTTCCGCTACTATATGGATGGGATAGTCGAAAACGAAAATGTCAAAATGCTGTCATTAAACGGCGTCTATCCGAGCGCAGAGAATATTCAGAACAGAAGCTATCCGATAGTAGTACAGTTTTACGCTATTTACCGCGCGGATAATGACAATGAGAATGTTCCCGCGTTAATTGATTGGTTGCTTTCAGACGAAGGGCAAACACTGATCGAAGAAAGCGGTTACGTGAGGATAAACTGAGCAAATTTGTTGCTTTATGAAATTTGGAGATAATAACATGAAATACGACGTTATAATTATAGGCGCAGGTCCCGGCGGAATTTTTGCGGCTTATGAGCTGATGCGCATAAAGCCCGAAATGAAGGTTGCCGTTTTCGAGGCAGGACATGCATTAAGCAAACGCCATTGTCCTATCGACGGCGAGAAGGTCAAGACCTGTATAGGATGTAAAAGCTGTTCTATTATGAGTGGATTTGGAGGAGCCGGCGCATTCTCGGACGGAAAATATAATATTACAAACGATTTCGGCGGCACGCTTTACGAGTACATCGGCAAAAAGCAGGCGCTCGATCTTATGCACTACGTTGACGAGATCAATCTGAAACACGGCGGAGAGGGAACAAAGCTTTATTCGACTGCAGGCACTCGCTTCAAGACCCTTTGCATTCAGAACGGTCTGCATCTGCTTGACGCATCGGTCCGTCATCTCGGCACCGATAAAAACTACGTTGTGCTCGAAAATCTTTATGCATATCTGGAGAATAAGGTTGATTTCTTCTTCGATACGCCAGTCGATTCAATCGAGGTTATTGACGGCGGCTACGCGGTCAAGTATAACGGCGGCGCCCTCGAATGCGAGAAGTGCATAGTTTCCGTCGGCAGAAGCGGAAGCAAGTGGATGGAAAAGGTCTGTAACGACCTTAAAATACCGACCAAGTCAAACCGTGTCGATATCGGCGTCCGAGTTGAGCTTCCTGCGGCCGTCTTCGCACATCTGACCGACGAGCTTTACGAGAGCAAGATCGTCTACCGTACGAAGCAGTACGGGGATAAGGTTCGTACTTTCTGTATGAATCCGCGCGGCGCGGTCGTAAACGAAAATACGAACGGTATAATTACCGTCAACGGTCACAGCTACGACGATCCCGCACTTCAGACTGACAATACAAATTTCGCGCTTCTTGTGTCAAAGCATTTTTCCGAGCCGTTCAAGGATTCAAACGGCTACGGTGAATCAATTGCGCGTCTTAGCAATATGCTCGGCGGCGGAGTTATCGTACAGCGTTTCGGAGACCTGATACGCGGTCAGCGTTCGACCCCGAACCGAATGGGCGATTCCTTCTTTGCACCGACGCTCCAGGCAACTCCCGGTGGTTTGAGTCTTGTATTGCCGAAGCGTCTGCTTGACGGTATTATTGAGATGATATACGCGCTCGACAAGGTCGCGCCGGGTACTGCAAACGACGATACGCTTCTCTATGGCGTCGAGGTCAAGTTCTATAATATGGAGGTCGAGGTAAGCGAAAAGCTCGAATCCTGCTATCCGGGGCTCTATATTATCGGCGACGGAAGCGGTATAACGCATTCTCTTTCTCACGCCTCTGCAAGCGGCATTCACGTAGCAAGAGATATTGCAAAATAAAAATAGACACCCGAGAGGGTGTCTATTTTTACTATTATTGGAATAGCAATATCCAGATGCGCCAATTGCGCAGGATCAAAAACAGTATCATTATCACGCCGAGAATTATCAGTGTAGGAATACTGTACATTTTCTTAAGTGCCTTTTTGGGAAAACTCAGATCAAACCAAACGGCAAGATCGATGAATACCAGAGTGAGAACAAAAAATACCGTCAACAAAAACAAGAACGCATTGTATTTCAGTGCGGCTAACAGGTCGCCGTTTGACAGGGCATAAACGAAATGAGTTCCGCCGCAGGTCGGGCAAAGCGCACCGATGCGCCGCCAGGAACAGACCCTGTCAGTGCTCAGCATATTATCGCTTAGACAGCGAAAAAACAGTATTATGGGAATCACTAAAAGATGAGCAACTGCGAGGATCCATTTTCTGTGTTTTTTGATCCAATATTTCATAATAAAGGTTGTCCTTTTCGGTATTTAAAAGACCATCGCCGAAACGATGGCCTTTATTAAACAGAAATTAAATGGGATTAATAATAGAGATCGTAGCTTGTTGTCGCAAGCCATGAGCCCATTATTGCGCCAAGTATACCGTTGAGAGCGATAAAGACAACGATAACGGCAATAGCAATAACGCCGAGGATCAAGCCGATCTTTGCCTTTTTGTTTTCAAGACCGACAGCGGCTGATTTTTTCTTTGCGTTAATGCCGAGAACGACGGCAACGATTGCACAAGCCAGCGGAAGAATGCCGCCAAGCGTAGCAAACAAGCAGGAGCATATAGCACCGACAGACAGACCTACAATACCGAGAATGAACGCTGCAGTTCCGAGACCTGCGCCGGGATCGGCGGGCGTTATAGGCGCGGAATAATTTACAGGGTTAACTTCGGGCTGAATGGGTGTCTCTGCCTTCTGAGCAGTCGGCTCTTCTGCAGGGGTAGACTCGGGGGCTAATTCCGTACCGCAAAAATGGCAAAAACGGCTGTTATCAGTGGATTCCTGTCCACAATTTTTACAAAACATAATAGTTCCTCCAAAGTTATATATTCATGGGCATCGCCCATATCGACAGTATATCACATATTTTTCTGTTTTTCAATACTTTTTGAATTTTGTGTTAAAAATAATTTCACATTGTAATAAGATAATATTCAAAACCGTTTTGAGTGCGTTTTTTTAAATGTGAATCTCTGCATATTCGAAGTATTGTTCGATAGCTTCCTCTATGATTTACAAGCCCATTTTACTACTTTTGCTCCGATTTTTCAATACAGTTTGAACATTTGCTAATAATATATTGAAAAAGTGTGGACATTATGATATAATTATTATATCAAGGTGAAGCGAGGATCAACTATGTCAAAACTCTACGACCTTTTCAAAGAAGCCGCAAAAAACTCTACTGTGCCGACGCCTTTTGACAAAATGAATCTCGTCAGATTCACTGACGGTGACAAAAATTACGAGGTCTATTTTACCGCAAAGCGCGCGAACAAGAGGACTATTATTTCCTGTGTAGATAACTTCATTGAGTGGGAACAGCTTCCTCTTTTGGCTATGAGCTGGGGAAGCGTTTACGGCACAAAGAAGGAACGCATATTAAGCGCAACGCCGTCGAAAGAATACGTAAGGATCGTCGTGATAATGGGAAAACCGACTGTGATAACAGGTCTTGACGACGGAATATTCCGTTCTGCTAACAAATTTGACGAAGGTTACGTCAACGTAATGTCCGAGACACGATTCAAGAAATTGGAAAGGTAAATAACTATGGATAGAACGCTTTACGAGCAAGCGCGCTCGACAATATCCGAAATAATAGAAAAGGCATCGCTAAAAAAGGGAAATATTCTCGTTATCGGCTGTTCGACGAGTGAGATTCTTGGCGCGAAGATTGGAACGAATTCCGCGCCCGACGCGGCGGCAGAGGTGTTTTCTGCGCTTTACGAATGTGCGGAAGAGAAGGGAATATACCTCGCATTTCAGTGCTGCGAACACCTTAACCGCGCGATAGTTATAGAAAGGGAAGCGGTACCGAACCTTGAAGCGGTGAACGTGATTCCTCAGCCGAAGGCGGGCGGATCAATGGCAACGCAGGCGTATAAGTCATTTACCGATCCCGTCGTCGTTGAGGAGATAAAGGCGGACGCAGGGCTTGATATTGGTCTTACACTTATCGGAATGCACCTTAAAAAGGTCGCGGTTCCTCTGCGCCTGATTAACGATCACATCGGCGAGGCACTTGTCGTCGCCGCACGCACGCGCCCGAAGTTTATCGGTGGAGTACGCGCCGTTTACGACGAAAACCTTCTTTGATTATGACCTAACTGTAAAAAAGCCAAGCACAGATAGTGCTTGGCTTTTTGCACCTTCCTTAATTAACGTTTTTTTAGTTTTCAATAAATATAGCTTGAACTTAGATTTTTCTTATGGTATAATTGCGTAAAAATGTTTTATGGGAGCAAACAATGATTTTTTCGTTACCCGGTATTTCTCAAGACGCGATAAAGCTGCCGCACTTCCCGACACATCATCAAGCGTTTATTTTCAGAGCTTATGAGTACGTTCCTGTCGAAAAAATAGCGAAAGTCCTCAAAACAACTGTCGAAAATGTTCGACGTGCGGCGCACGATATGGGCTTGCCCGATTATAATCCGGGCGACCTCTGGCTTAAAAGAGGGTACATAACGATAATTCGCCGTATGTGGCACGTATTGCCGTACAGTCAACTTCTTGAACTTCTTGATCTTGACGAAGCCGCGCTGTCCTCTCTTATGAGAGACGAGGATTTTCTTAACGTAAAGCTTCAATATAAGCCGCACTGCGACGAGGTTATTTGGCGCGAGCTTACGGAGGACGAAAAACGAAAAACCGAAAATATCAGGGGGATCATGAAAACGGTCGATATATCAGGCAAGAAACCGTTCGAATTTGAATACAACGTTCCTGATATTTCCTTCGGCGGTGAGGAAAAGTTTAAAACGCGTATGATATATGCGTTTTCGGGGCTTTATCAGCATGCTTTTGATATTGATAGCGAGGAATATCTTCCCGACGATCAGCTCGAAGCGTATAAAAAGCTCGGCGTAAACGGAATATGGACGCAGGGAATCCTCTCTCAGCTTGCTGAATTTTCGTTTGATCCAACCGTATCGGACGGATATGAAAAGCGTTTGGCGCGAATGAAAACGCTTACGGAACGCCTTGACAGATTTGGTATTAAGCTCTATTTATACGTAAATGAGCCGCGCAGCATGCCCCTTGCTTTTTTCGATAAATATCCCGACGTGCGCGGACATATAAGAGGTGACGAGGCGTGTTTATGTACCTCGACTGTCGAGGTACAGAACTATCTGAAGAATGCGATCGAGAAGGTGTGCAGAGCTGTGCCGCTTATCGGAGGATTTTTCTCGATAACAAGATCGGAAAATCTGACGAACTGCTATTCTCATACCGGAGGAAATGGTGCTGAATGCGTTTGCCCGAGATGCAGGACAAGAAGCGTTGGCGAGGTTATCGGTGAAACGGTCGGTTGTTTCCTTGAGGGCGCACGCAGAGTCAGTGATGATATCAAGGTTTTTGCTTGGAGCTGGCGATGGGACGAGTTCAGCGAGGACGTTATCAGCCATCTTCCCGACGGTGTCATACTGTTGTCACAAAGCGAGCTTGACGTTCCTTTTGATATCGGCGGAGTTAATGGCAACGTGCTTGATTATTCTATGAGCATAATAGGTCCCGGGGAGCTTGCGAAGCGTGAGTGGCGGCTCGCAAAGGAACGCGGGCTTGAGGTTGGCGCAAAGGTGCAGATAAACACAACGTGGGAAGCGTCAACAGTTCCCGCGATACCCGTTTCGCCCTCTATTGATGAGCATATGAAACTGCTTGAAGGAGAGGGAATACGGCATCTCCTTTTGAGTTGGACGCTCGGAGGTTATCCCTGCCGTAACATAGCTGTCGCGGCAAAGCATTTCTTTGAAAAATGCAGTTATTCTTCCCATACGGAATATTACGAAGCCGAAAAGGTCTTTGCGGAAGCGTTTAAGGAATTTCCTTTCCATATTGATGTTCTGTATATGGGACCGCAGAATGCGGGACCGTCGTCAATGCTTTTTGATGAGCCGACAGGTTATCGCGCTACGATGACCTGCTTCGCATACGACGACCTTGAAGGATGGCGCGGAATATACCCGGTTGACGTTTTTGAAAAGCAGTTTGATCTGCTTTGTCAAAAATGGAAAATAGGGCTTGATATGCTCCCCGAAAACGATGAAAGCGAATCTGCCGTAATGGCGAGGGCGGCTTATTGCCTGTTCAAGTCGTCGTTTAACCAAATACGCTTCGTCAGAGCAAGAAACGAAAGCCGCTATTCCGACGCACTTGCCGCCGCCGAATCCGAGCTTGATGTAGCAAAGGAGATGCTTGTGCTTATGAACGTTAATGCTTCTATCGGCTACGAGGCGGCAAATCATTATTATTTCTCGAAGGGACAGCTTGCCGAGAAGATCGTAAACTGTCACTATATAATTGAATCCTTTTCGAAAAAGCTGTAATCTATCAGGTAAAGATCAAGCGTCAAGAGGTAAATAAAACACCTGCAAGACGCTTGATTTTTACGTTATATTACAGACGATTAAAGCGTACAAGGCAGGTGACCCGAATGAAGGATCCTTATACCGTCTAATTAAAACCGCCCCGACACCCGATGCGTCGTGGCGTTTTTTAGCATAAAGCTCGTGTAAAACAGATAAAGTTACATGAATTTACAAAAACCTATTGATTTTATCTCTGATGTAATATAAACTGTATAGGATAAATATTTGATGTAAGATTAGGAGATTTTTATGAATAACTTGATGAAACGCATTTCTGCGTTCATACTTGTGCTTGTATTGTGCGTAAGCACGATATCGGCAATCGGTATGCACGCAGATGCCGCGACAGTTAATTACAACTATGCCTCAAACGGCAAATACGTATACAACTGGGGTGCGCGCGGCACGGTGGCAACGTTTATGTCGCCGATGGCAGAGGCGTTCTACGATAAGCATACTTCCTACGAGGTGCTATCTACATATTCGGGCGCTTCGAGCAAATCCGACGTTCCGAACAGCGCTCTTTACAAAGCTCTGAACAAACTCGTGACCGATGCTCAAAGCTTCGTTACCAGCTATGACGACACCAAGAACCTTTTTCAGTATACCGACTGTCAGAACGGCGGCGGAAAGATATCCTCTTTCTATTCCGGTAAGCAGATCGGCCCATCGTGGGACGGCGGTTGGAACCGCGAGCACACCTGGCCTAACAGTAAGGGTAGCGGCTCGGGTGAAAACGATATTATGATGCTTCGTCCTACCTCGACGAGCGAAAACTCCTCGCGCGGTAATACTGCATACGGAAAGAGCAGTGGATATTACAATCCCAACAAAGAATCAAACGGCACGTATGACCTTCGCGGTGACGTTGCCCGTATTTTCCTCTACGTTTACGTTCGTTGGGGTAACATCAATACCGCTTGGGGCTCGGGCGGCGTTATGGAAAGCCCCGAGGTTATGCTTGAATGGATCGAAGCGGACCCTGTTGATACCTGGGAGCTTGGACGTAACGATGCGGTTGAGTCTATTACGGGTACCCGTAACGTATTCGTTGACTATCCCGAGCTTGCTTTCCAGCTTTTTGAAAAAGAAGTTCCCAAGGATATGACTACTCCTTCCGGCACGAAGTGTGATCACAATAACTTCGGTACTACCGTTGTAGCGGCAACCTGCGATACCAAGGGATACACGCTCTACACCTGTAAAGTTTCGGGCTGCGGATACAGCTACAAGGCGAACTATACAAACGCCAATGGACATAACTACGTTTCCGGCACCTGTACCGTTTGCAGCGGCAAAGAGCCCGTCAAGCCAACCTATGCGACCTCGCTTACGGTCGGCAAGGCGTACAAGCTTGGTATATTCTCGACCGCAGTTGAAGCAGAGTACTACTTTACCGGTACGATGTCGGGTTACTACGGCGCAACCGATACCGATCAGACAAAGGGTGTCGACGTATTCGTTGAGACCGCAACGGGCGGTTATCACCTCTATTTCAAGGACGGCAGTACAAAGAAATACATTAACCTTGTTCTTGTCACCGGCACGGACGGCAAGGAGCATTACAACTTTACGTTCGGTACGACTGCAAGCTCTGTTTACACTTGGGATACGTCAAAGAACGCATTGACGACCAACGTTTCTGGCGAGCCGTGTTATATCGGTACATACGGAACGTATTACACGATGAGCGTTCTTACCCAAACGAAGTATAAGGATACCGACTACGTAGCGCGTATGTATACGACCGACGGAAGCGGAAGCACCGACGGTAATTCTGGCACAACGACTCCTGCAACCTGTACTCATAAGTACACCTCCGTCGTAGTCAAGCCGAACTGCGTAAGCGGCGGCTTTACGACCTATACCTGCTCGCTCTGCGGCGACACTTATACGGGTGATAAGACAAGCGCGACGGGACACAAGTACAGCAACGGTAAATGTACCGTCTGCGGAGCAACCGAACCGACGAGCTCTGCGGGTACGACGGTGACCATCACCTTTGACGAAAACAAGGCAAACCGCACCGAGTTCTCTACCTCAAAGCAGGTCTGGAAGCAGAGCGGTATAACGGTCACCAACAATAAGGCGAGCGCAAAGAACAACGTTGCGGATTACAGTAATCCCGCACGCTTCTACCAGGGCTCTGACGTTATTATTGAATATCCGGGTATAACAATGCTTGAGATCAACTGCGAAGGAATCACGGATAGCAAATATTTGAGTGGCTGGCTGAATCCCCCCGCGGGCGCGACTGCAACGAATAACGACGGTATTATAACCGTTGTATTCACTTCTCCCGTTGATTCCGTTACGTACTCAAACGTCATTAAACAGTGCCGTGCATATAGTATCACGGTCTACACGGGCGATAGCTCAAGCTCGGGATCAACGACACCTACTTGCAGCCACACCAATACCACTATTGATGGCGCAAAGGCACCTACCTGCACCACTGACGGACACACCGGAAGCGTTAAGTGTACCGCTTGTAACGAGATCATCAACAAGGGACAGACCATTCCCGCAACGAAGCACAACTGGGTGAACGCGGATTGCGATACGCCCAAGACCTGTACTAAGTGTCAGGCAACCGAGGGTGCTGCTTTGGGTCACGACTTCGATGAAGCTACAAATATTTGTGTTAGATGCGGTGCTTCCGAGAGCGGTAAGCTCCCCGAGGATACCACCACGGACGGAACCGTAACGACCGATCCCGACGAAACGACCGACGGTACGGATACGACCGTTCCTGACGTAACGGGTCCTGCCGATACGACCGACGGCGAGGAGAAAAAGGATAACGACAAGAATAACAACCTCGTTCTCCCGATAATCATCGGAGTAGTCGCAGTAGCGGCAATCGGCACAGTAGTTACTGTAATCATTATTAAGAAAAAGAAATAATAAATATATAAAAAGAACGCGGAAAATTCCGCGTTCTTTTTGTTTACTGTTTCCTTAACCCCTTCGGGTAATGATTTTTCATCATTGAGCTACTTGCTTTGCCCCAGCCGAGAGGGAATCCGTCGTATTTTATGACGTACCAGCCCTTTTCGTCACCGCAGGGAATGACCTCTCCGCGCAGATAAGAGATCGCAGGATCAAGGTCGATAGAGAATGTCTTTTTCGCCTTTGACGGATCAAGCGCAAGTGCCAACGCGTGCGACGGCTCAAAACGGTTACCGTTTACGACTGTGCCAAGATGCAAGCCGTGCCGAAGCGTCTTAAGCCCATCGCGCGGCGACGGAAGTTCATTCGGGCAGAGGTAAAGCTGTTCGCCGAAGAGCCGGGGAACACCGCCGAGCTTCTCGTCGGTCACGTCATTAATGAATTCCGAGAAAAGCTTATAGGCGCTCTCGGGCGTCGTTTGGGGGCGTCCGCCTCTTTCCTTTTGCTTCTTCTTATCGCTTTTGTGTTCCTTCATGATCACGGTCGGTGCGTCGGCAGATTTATGGAGTAGCGCCGCAAAATGTCCTTCGCCGTTTGCGTGGTGCGGGAAGATTCGAAGCGTCTTTTTTATCTGCTCGGCATATTCCTCACCGTTTACCCATTTGGGATTTCCTCGGTCGATAAGTCCTTTCGAAATGCAGTCAAGCACCGCAATATTCATCGGCTCAACGACCTCAAATTCGGGATGATCACGGAGAAAATGCAGGATAACACCCTCGTTTTCCTCGGGAGCAAATGTGCAGGTTGAATAGGTCAGGTATCCGTCGGGCTTCAGCATGATGGCGGCAGATTCGAGTATCTCCTTCTGACGCTTGGCGCAGAGATCAACGTTCTCTTGACTCCACATTGTGAGTGCCTGCTCCTCCTTTCGGAACATTCCCTCGCCCGAGCAAGGCGCGTCAACTACGATTTTGTCAAAAAAGCAGGGAAAATGCGGGACAAGCTCCTGCGGCGCGTGACAGGTAACGACTGCGTTGCGAATGCCCATTCTTTCAACGTTCTGCGAAAGTATAGCCGCTCTTTGCGGATGGATCTCGTTTGAAACGAGAAGCCCGCTTCCGTTAAGAAACGCAGCAAGCTGCGTGCTTTTGCCGCCGGGTGCGGCGCATAGGTCAAGCACCTTGTCATCTTCACACGGCGGAAAAAGGGAAGCGGGGAGCGTCGCGCTCGCCTCTTGAATGTAGTACGCGCCCGATTCATGATAAGGATGCTTTCCGGGGCGTGTTTCGCTTTCGGGATCGTAATAGTATCCGTTCTCCGCCCACGGAACACGTTCACCCACACACTGCATCTGCGCAATATCCGCAAGAGCAATATTATTCTTTTTCAAAGGATTCAGACGCAGAGACGGTGTGTTCGGACGATCGTAAGAGGACAAAAACGCCTCATATTCATCTCCGAGCATCATTTTCATCCGCGCACAAAACGCTTCGGGTAATTTCATAGCTTATTCCTCGGTAATATCGAAGTTATCATTATTATAATACAAAGAGCCAAAAACTGCAATGATTTTTTGTCACCTCAAGATATCTCTTTTTTGCGCGAAATCCTTGCGTAATTGAATTTTAAATGATATAATAACAAAAGAAGTGCGCAAAGCGCAAAAAAGGAGAACACTATGAACACTTTTTTTGATAAATTCCATATCGGAACCTATTATTTTCAGAAAAATGCAAGAACCGAGCAGGGCGTAAAGGATTTGAGTGAAAGCGGAATCGACGTCGTTTTCTGCATAGATAACGACAGGGAAATGCTCGATCTTTTCTCAAAATACGGCGTGTCTGCGGTAGTGTCGGGGGTCGTTCCCGGTTGGTTCGGCGGACACGGTGAAAATGCAGGAACGATGTGCAAAACGAATAAAAGGGAAGCGTATATTGACGGCATAAACGCATTCGTTGACCACCCTGCTATCGTGGGCATCGACGCAGGCGACGAGCCGTCGAGCGTTGATTTCCCTTACTACGGACAGATGATCGCACTTATGAAGGAGTTAGCGCCGAGCAAGTTCCCGTATCTTAACATTTACCCCTCGTACGGTATGCTCGCAGCAAATACCGAGGAGCAGTCTGAAAAGGAGCTTGGCGTTCCGACGTACAAGGACTATATCGACGCATACGGCAAGAATATAGATCTTCCTTATTTGAGCTTTGACCACTATTACCTCACATCAAGCCCCGACCGTCTTTTCTCCGACCTTAAAACCGCAGCAGTCTACTGCAGAGATAACGGTAAGAAGCTTTACTACGTCGGACAGGTAAACTCGCTCGACCCCGATCACTATGTTACCGAGGACGAGCTTGCGTTCCAGGCGTTTTCCGCAATGGCACACGGCGCGTCTGCAGTATCGTGGGCTTGCTACTCTGCGGGCTGGTGGCATCACAACGTCCTTGATCCCGACGGTAGCAAGACCGAGCAGTACGAAAAGCTGAAAAAGATCAATCACAAGATGATCGCGCTTTCGAAGAAGTATATAAAGTATAGCTGGATCGACACCGAAAGAACGACAGAGACTGCCTTCGGCGCATTTGAGAGCATCGTTTCCACAAAGGAAGCACTCGTCGGTAAGTTCGTAAGTAACGGCAAGGAAGCGATCTTCGTTTCTCCCGTTGAGTATGACTCCGCATCGGGATACACACTTACTGTCAAGGTGAACGGTAAGGTAACACTTTACACCGTCGATGAAAAAGCCGAGCTACCCGAAAACGGTGTATATACCATAGCACTCAACGGTGCCGAACCCTGCTTTATAACGGTTGAATAATTAAAATCCACCCGAACGGGTGGATTTTTGTGTCAGAATTTCGCAAGCTCGTCTTTTAGCGCTTCGGTGAAGAAATCAGCAAAAAGCTCGTAGCCCTTTTCGTTAAAATGAACGCCGTCGTCGATGTAAATATCGTTTCCTGTCATGGGAGCATACTCAAATACGTCAAGATATTGACATCTCGGCGTTTTTTCTGCAAACTCTTTGAGGAAAGAGTTGTATTTGCGGCACTCATATAATTGCTCGTCGCTCATATTTCGGCTTCTCGATGCGCTGACGAGATAAACTGTCGCCTCGGGGAAATCGGTGAGGGTATATGTGATAACTCTCTGCGCAAGCTCCCACGTTTCCTCGGTCGTGTAGCCGAAAGCGGCAGCATTCGCGTAACTCTTGTAAACGAGAACGCTCGGTTCAAGAGGACGTATCATACGGGGATAATAGTAAAGCTGATGCTCGGGACAGCTCGAACCGAAGCCGCGGTTGATGCAGCATTGCGCGCCGCTTTTTCCGAGAACAGTCTCACATAGCGGCTTGTTTCCCCATTTGGTGCTCCAACGGGTAAAATAAGAAGGACCGTAGAAGACGATCTTGCCCTTTTGAATGGGCTCATTTTCATATTCGCGGACTTCGTCCTCCATTGACTCGTTCCAGATCTCAATGTATTGTAGTCCAACCTTGACAGGCATGATGTATCTCCTTTTTGCCTTTATTTAAGTCGAATATATCACACATTTTTCCGATTGTCAATAATAGACGAAAATAATGTTATATTATTGTATAAATGGGTTGACAAAAATCGACAATGATGATACAATCAAAATAACTATTTATATTTGCCGTATTTCGGCAAAAAAACGAAAAAAAGAAAGTGGAGTATTTGCAAAATGAAGCACAATTTTCTTAAAAAATTGACAGCACTTCTCCTCGGCACGATCATGATGTTCTCCATGATTCCTGCCATCGCAATCGGCACGCATGCGGCTGATACTACGACTGTTTCTGTAAACGTTCAGTCTTATGCTGGCTCAAACGGTTGGTCAAATGGCACAAAATATACCACGATCAACATGGACAGTAACATTACCGTTACGGCTAATGGCGGCGGTAACACGGGTAAGTACTACACTAGTGGTCATCAGTGGAGAATTTATCAGTCCGAGAATGCCACCGTTGAGATCACTGCGGCTGACGGTGTGATAATTGAAACCGTAAAATTCACCTATGTTGCTAATAACAATGGATCATTGACCTATAACGGTTCTAATGTTTCCTCCGATACCGTTGTTACCGTTAATGACGTATCTGCTACATTCGGTACCGGAAATACAGGTACTGCGACTAATGGTCAAGCTCGTGTAACGGATATTGTTGTTACGTATTCATTAGCAGCATCTTGCGAACATGCAAACACTGTAGCTATCGGCACACCTTCCGATGCAACCTGTACTGAACCCGGAATTACCGCTGGCGAAAAGTGCTCCGACTGCGGCGAAGTTATCACCGAACAGGAAACTATCGAAGCTACCGGTCATACCGACGAAAACCCTGTCGACAGCAAGTGCGATACTTGCGGAACTAATCTCTGCACCGCTCACGTATGGGTAGATGGCGAAGTAATCGCCGAAGGCGACTGCACGACAGACAGAGTAGTAGCTCAGATCTGCGATAATTGCGGCGAGCCCGGCACAAATAAGGTAACTACTGCTCCCGGACATACCGAAGTAGTAGACAAAGCGAAAGACGCAACCTGTACCGAAACCGGCTTGACCGAGGGTTTACACTGTGATGAGTGTGATGAAGTTATTACCAAGCAGGAAATCGTTCCGATGCTTGATCACGACTACGTAAACGGCACCTGTACCGCATGCGGAGCAGAAAAGCCGATTTTCCCTACCTTTGAAAAGGTAACCTCTACTCTCGATGACTTCAGCGGTACTTACCTTATCGTATATGAGGCAGGAAACCTCGCATTCAACGGATCGCTTGCAACACTCGATGCGGTTAGCAACACTGTGGAAGTAACGATCAGTGATGGCGTTATTACCGGAGATCTAAATGCTAGTGTGTTCCATATAGAAAAGACACCTGATGGTTACACAATCAAGAGCGCTTCCGGTTTTTATATCGGTAGCACTTCAAATAACAATCAGCTTTTAACGTCTGAAACATACTACAATACAATATCAATAGACGCTAATGAAAATGCGATAATAACCGCGGAGAGTGGAACGACTCTCCAGTTCAATTCTGCTTCTAATCAGATGAGATTCCGTTATTACAAGACCGTGAATCAGAAAGCAATCGCTCTCTACAAGCTCGTTGAAGAAACTTCTGAACCCGAGGTTGAAGCACCTGTGTTCACCGGATTCGGTCTTACTCTTAACAAGGGTGTGACTGTAAGAGTTAAGTTCAACGTAACCGAAGAATGGCTTACTGCTAATCCTACCGCAAAGGTAGTATTCAGCAACGGTGAGGAGTGTACACCTATCGTTGGCGAAAACACCTATACGACTACTCTTACTCCCGGTCAGATCGGAGATGATCTCACCGTTACTCTTGGCGACGTAACCAAGACCGTAAGCGTATCTACCTATATCGAAAAGGCAAAGGCAGCTTATGCTACCGATACTAAGCTCTGCACTCTCCTCGATGCTATCGACGCATACGGTAAGGCAGCAGCAAAGGTTGAGCAGACGCTCACAGCTCCCGATTTCAATACCGTTGATGACTATGATCTTGAGCAGAATGCATCTATAATTACCGGATTTACGGATGTAACCCTTGGCGAATACGCGACTATCGGCTTGAACATCAATGCAGAAGACGGCTACACCTTCGTAGCTTCGCGTGGCGCTGCTACCACCGGTAAGATGGTTCTTGCAGATAACCTCGAGAACGGCGCACTCTATATCGAGAACATCCGTCCCGCAAACTTCGGCGATGTAATCACGGTTACTATTTATGACGGTGATACCGTGGTTTCTACGATCGACTTCACCTTCAACTCCTACCTCAAGCTCGCTTACGACAAAGCTGAGACCGATCTTGATCGCAACATCGTGATCGCAGCATATAACTACGGTGCAGCTACAGCAGCGTACGTAGGCGCGTAATCGCACAGTGAGAAAGACAATTCTCTTCCTTCTGTCAGCACTGATTATGGTGACCGTTATCGCGTGTAACGATGACGGCAAACCTAAGGTGACGACGGAAACCACCACGGTATCGGATACAACGGCTCCCGAGACGACCGACGGTAATACTACCGAAGGCGCGGACACGTCGGAAATGCCGAGCGATACAACGGTGAATGATACAACGTCGGGAAATACGGAAACCGATACTTCCGCAGTTACGACTGCCGAAACAACGACTGTCAAGGATGTTACGACTGAAGCGGAAACAACGGACGTAACGACAACCGAAGAACCGACGACCGAAGCCGAAACAACCGTCCCCGAAACGACGGACAAGGACTTTGAAACAAATGAAGACGGCAGCGTTAATCTGCCGGGTATAACCTTCTAAAACGAAAGGACGATGAATATGAACGAAAAATTCACTTCTCCTGAGTGCGAGACGATAATCTTTGATAATGAGGATGTAATCACCGTTTCCCTCGGAGGCGACGACGTAAATCTCCCCGACTTTCTTGCAGAATAATTAAAAAGCAAAAGCACGCCTCCTATGAAGCGTGCTTTTCTGTTTATAGAAAACGCGCAAATGATTATAAAAACATTATACGTTAATCTGTTTCAGAGTATTGACTTTTAACCTGAAAAGGTTATAATATGATTACTAACCGCGTATGCGGAATAAATTTATAGGTGGACTTATTATGAAAAGAATTTTGGCATTTTTGATGATTGCGTTTATGCTTCTTTCGCTCGCTTCTTGCAGCGGCGGAAAATCTGCGAAGGCGATCACGGTTTCTGATGGTATGATCTGGGAGTATGAATGTGTAGAACATAGCAAGATAACTACGCTTTCCGCTAAATGTTCGTTTCTTGACGACGATACCTCTTGTGTAATCACCGGCGAACAGGTCATGTTCCTTGAAAAAGATGGCGATAGCTACGTTATTACAAAAGTGATTCTCAAAGAAACGGTCAGCGGAAAAAATGCGGACGAATATAAAAACTCGCTTGATCCTGAAGATGAAGAGGATGCCGATGAGCTTAAGATGCTGTCTGATGGCGGTCTCGTGCTCGAAGGCAAAGCACTGAAGGAATACGGCTTGGACTCGGATGCACGTGTGTCACTCAAGTGTGACTTCGCTAAAGACCGCTTGCTATCTTTTGAAATGCGTAGAGGCAACTATATAGATCGTGAGGAATTTATATTTGATAAATCCGGAAAGCAAACGGGCGTTGAAACGCATAGTACATATGACGGAGATGAGTACGAATACACCATCACTTTCACGGAATTTCACTCTAACGGAGTGCTTAAAACAGCTAAGCTCGACTATGGAGATGGCGACACCGGTACTTACAAATTTAATGACAAAGGTTTAATGGAAGATTACGAATGATAAAAAGACCTCAAGGTTTATCCTTGAGGTCTTATTTTACAGTGATTTAAGTATGCAGTCAGCGGTTGAACGGTTATTTGCAATTGGTATGTCGTAGACCTGAGCTATACGAAGAAGCGCCTTGACATCGGGGTCGTGAGGCATCGCGGTAAGCGGATCGGAAAAGAAAATGATTATGTCAATTTCTCCCGCCGCAACCTTGGCGCCGATCTGCTGGTCGCCGCCGAGGGGGCCGCTGAGGTACGCCTTAACGGGGAGCTTTGTTGCCTCGTTTATCTTCGTCGCAGTCGTGCCTGTTCCGCAAAGGAAATGCTCTGAGAGCTTCTCCTTGTTTTCCTTGCACCACTCGATCATTATGGGTTTCATATTATCGTGCGCGATAAGCGCGATTCTTTTGCTCATTGCTTGTCCTCCGTTTTCAGCAATCCGTGGAGCATCATTTGCTTGATGTCCCAAAGCTTGGGAGAAAGGTCAACGTAGTAGTTATGAGGATTCTCAAAGCGCTTTACCTCGTCCCATTGACGGTCAAGCTCTTCTTCGCAGTGCTTACGTATCTCCTCTGTTGACGGACGGTCGTAAACGCAAACGCCGTTAACGAATATCGGCTTAAGGAGCTCAATCGCCTCAAAATCGGTAAGCGTTTTTTCCTTCCAAGTGTAAATGGGATCGAATATCGTAAGCGACTTGCTCGTGTCGACGGTCTCGTCATAAACGGTAAGATAGTCTGCGATCGCCTTTCCGCTTTCCTTTTCGATAAGACGGTATACCTTCTTGAAATGAGGGGTAGTAACCTTCTCGGGGTTTTCGCTGATCTTGATCTTCGGGATTATTTCGCCCTTGTCATTCTCAACTGCACAAAGTTTGTAAACGCCGCCGAAAACAGGCGTGCTCTTTGAGGTTATAAGGCGTTCGCCGACGCCGAATGCATCAAGCTTTGCCCCCTGCTTGAGCAGGTCGCGGATAATATACTCGTCAAGTGAGTTCGAGGCAACTATCTTACATTCGGTAAGACCTGCCTCGTCAAGCATCTTGCGTGCCTTGCGCGAAAGATACGCAAGGTCACCCGAGTCAATACGTATACCGCACTTCGTTATTCCGTGCTTTTTAAACGCCTTAATTGCGTTCGGAACGCCGCTTTGGAGCACGTTATAGGTATCAACGAGAAGCGTTGCGGCACCCGGGTAAAGGGAACAGTAGGTATCGAATGCCTCGAATTCCGAGTCAAACATAAGCACCCAGGAATGTGCCATCGTTCCCGTTGCAGGAACGCCAAAGCGCTCCTCTGCAATGGCACAGGCAGTGCCTGAGCAACCTGCGATATAGGAAGCTCTTGCGCCGAGAATTGCGCCGGACGGACCCTGCGCACGGCGCGATCCGAACTCACTTACTGGTCTGCCCTCGGCAGCACGGACGATCCTACTTGCCTTCGTTGCAATCATCGTCTGATGGTTGAGTGTGAGAAGCACGAAGGTCTCAATAAACTGCGCCTCAATAGTCTTTGCGCGTACTGTCATTATCGGCTCGCCGGGGAAGATGACAGTTCCCTCGGGTACTGCCCAGATATCGCCCGAGAAGCGGAACGACTTGAGGTAGGAAAGGAACTTTTCGTCAAAGCAGCCCTTTGATCGGAGAAAATCAATATCGTCGTCGGTGAATTTCAGGTCATTTACGTAGTCGATAACCTGGTCAAGACCGCAGGCGATAGCGAATCCGCCGTCGTCGGGATTCTTGCGATAAAATACGTCAAAGTAAGAAATTTTATCCTCGTAGCCGGAAAGAAAATATCCGTTACCCATCGTCAGCTCATAGAAGTCAAAGAGCATCGTGTAGTTTTCTCTTAAATAGCTATACATAATTATCCTTCCGTAATTATTCCGCACTTGCTGAACAGCGTTGCGGCATTTTTTTGAGTTAAAGCGGCGATCTCATCGGGAGTAGCTCCGCGAAGGGAAGCGAGCTTTTCGATCGTATAAGAGAGGTAGCTCGAATCGTTACGCTCACCGCGATGCGGGTGGGGCGTAAGATACGGGCAGTCTGTCTCGGTCAGAAGTCGGTCGCTCGGGATCGTTGGAACGATCTCGGCGAGCCGCGAAGCGTTTTTGAAAGTAACGACTCCCGAAAAGGAGATATACCATCCGTGCTTTATAAGCTCCTTCGCGCTCTCGGCGCTGCCGCTGTAGCTGTGGAACACGCCGCGGACGTTTGGGTGGGCAAACACAGCGTCAAGGCAGTCGCCGTGCGCCTCACGGTCGTGAATTATAACGGGAAGATCAAGCTTTTCGGCAAGCTCAAGCTGATAGTGAAGAAATTCCTTTTGAAAATCGTGACGCTCCTCGTGCCAGTGGTAATCAAGACCGATTTCACCGATGGCAACCGCCTTCGGGTGAGAAGCAAGCGCTTCAATTTCCTTCAGCGCCGCGTAAGGGTCGCTGAGATCATATAGATCCGACGGATGAATACCGACCGACGCGTAAAAGCCATCGAACTTTTCTGCGATCTTCAAGCTCTCGCGTGACGAATCGGGATTAGTGCCGGCGTTGATAATGTATCTTACGCCACCGTCCATTATCTCTTTTATCCTCGCGTCGCGCTCGGATTCACTTCCGAACTTCTCGTCGTTATAGTGCGCGTGGGAATCGAAAATTATCATCTTACTCTCTGTCCGAGGGGGGTGTCGTCGTCAAGGAATACGACCTTGATCTGATCGCCCTCGCCCGATGCGAGTATCATTCCGTTGCTCTCAACTCCGCAAAGGACTGCTGGCTTGAGGTTTGCAACTACGATCAGCTTCTTTCCGATAAGATCCTCGGGAGCGTAGCACTTTGCAATACCCGACGCGACCTGTCTCTGCTCGTAGCCGAGATCAAGCTGAAGCTTGAGAAGCTTCTTTGCCTTCGGTATTCTCTCGCAGGCGATTACCTGAGCAGTACGAAGCTCAACTGCGCCAAAGCTTTCAATTCCGATCTGCTCCTCCTGATCCTCGGGAACGGGAACTGCAGGCGCCTTCGGAGGATTCATCGCTTCAAGCTTTTCGAGAGTTTCCTTCTCGTCTAGACGCGAGAAGAGAACCTTTGCCTCGCCTATCGGGTTTCCTGCTTCAAGACCGCCGAATTCGTAGGAATCAACGGTAGTACCGAGCTGGCTAAGAATACTAACCGATGTCGAGGGCATGAATGGCTCGACCATAACGGCGCCGACACGGATAGCTTCGAGAAGATTGTAAATTACGGTGCTGAGACGCTCGGTGTCGCCGTTCTTTGCGAGCGTCCAGGGAGTCGTCTCGTCGATATACTTGTTCGCGCGGCGGAACACGCTGAATACAGTCTCAACTGCATCGGCAATATGATAGCTGTCCATCTGCGCGACCATATCGTCGTACGCCTTCTTTACGCACGCCTTAAGATCGGCGTCGGTTTCATTTTCAGAAGCAGGGGAGGGAACGATACCGTCAAAATACTTTGCAGTCATCGCGAGAGTACGGTTGACGAGGTTTCCGAGATTGTTTGCAAGGTCGGTATTGTAGCGGGTGATGATGTTGTCAAACGTGATGCTTCCGTCGTTGAGATAAGGCATCTCGGCAAGCACGTATTCTCTTACCGCATCAACTCCGATAATATTTGCAAGGTCGTCAGCGTAAATGCTGTTGCCCTTCGACTTACTCATCTTGTCCGCGCCGACGTTGAGCCAAGGATGACCGAACACTTTTTTCGGAAGCGGAAGATCAAGCGCCATGAGAATGATAGGCCAGTAGATCGTATGGAAGCGCATGATGTCCTTACCGATGATATGAACGTCAGCAGGCCAATTCTTTTTGAATGCGTCCGTTTCGGGGAGTTCGGGATTGTATCCAAGAGCCGTGATATAGTTCGAAAGCGCGTCTATCCAAACGTAGATAACGTGCTTGTTGTCAAAGGAAACAGGAACGCCCCACTTAAAGGAGCTGCGGGAAACGCAAAGATCCTGTAGCCCGGGCTTTAAGAAGTTGTTTACCATTTCCTTTTTTCTTGCCTCGGGCTCGATAAACTCAGGGTGCTCCTCGATGTGCTTCATGAGTCGATCCTGGTATGCGCTCATACGGAAGAAATAGGATTCCTCCTTCATTTTCTTGACCTCACGGCCGCAGTCGGGACACTTGCAGTCAACTATCTGACTGTCTGTAAGGAACGCTTCGCAGGGCTCGCAGTACCAGCCCTCGTATTCGCTCTTGTATATGTCCCCCTTGTCGTAGAGCTTCTTGAAGATGGCGGAAACTGCCGCCTCGTGATAATCGTCGGTCGTGCGGATGAAATGATCGTAGGACGAGTCCATAAGATCCCAGATCTCTTTTATCTGTCCTGCTACGCCGTCAACGTATTCCTTCGGCGTGATACCTGCTTCCTTAGCACAGTTTTCGATCTTCTGACCGTGCTCATCGGTACCTGTCAGGAAAAATACGTCGTAGCCCTGTTTTCTCTTGTAGCGTGCGATAGCGTCGGTCATAATGACCTCAAAGGTATTACCGATATGCGGCTTGCGCGAGCTGTAAGCTATCGCTGTTGTAATATAAAACTTTTCTTTCATTTTGTCCTCCTTGCCGCGAATGAGCGGCGTTTAGTCAAATGTATTGTTCCTCTATTATCTTTATCATATCCGCAATCGCGCCCTCATCGTGATGGCAGACGACGTGATCGCAGATGTTTTTTACTTCGTCAATGGCATTCGACGGGCAGAAGGCCACGTCAGCGCTTCTCAGCATCTCTATATCGTTTTCAAAATCACCGATACAGCATACCGTCAGCTTCTCGGGAAAATACGAGCGAAGCGTCGGTATTCTAGTTCCCTTTCCCGAATCAGAGCGTATGATCTCGGTAAAGGAGTAGCTTGAACGGAAGCAGGCGTAGCGGTCGCCGTAGGTCTCGTTTATATAGTCGCGAGCGCGTCTTGCCTCGTCATCCGAGGAATAGGTAAGGTTTGCCTTGCGCCATTTGTCCCCGACTGCTTCGTCGGGCGTGATCCCACCCTGAAAGCTTCCGTCGTCGGTATAGCAGCCGAAATGTATAACGTCAAACTTGCTCATAATGTCGTTGATATCAATACGTGCCTGCACGCCGTCATAGAAAAGCTCGGAAAGAACGTTGTCGGTTTTCGGATCATAAAGGATCGAGCCGTTAGCGAGAATGAGAGGGCAATTCACGACCTCGCGGAAGGTCGGGAAAACGATATTAAGCATACAGGGAAGCCGACCTGAGGACATCGTAAAATGTCCGCCGTTGCTCTTAAAATACTCGATCGCTTCAAGATTTCTTTCGACCATTCGCCCGTTTACTCCCGCAAAGGTTCCGTCGAAATCGCTTAATACAAGAATGTTTTTGAATTTGTTATTCATTATTTGTTTCTCCCAGAAGCGTCAAAAGCTTCTTAAAATAATCGGGGAGCGGGCTGTCAAACGACATAAGCTCACCGCTTCTCGGGTGAATGAACGATATCGTTTTCGCGTGCAGACATTGTCCCGAAATAAGCGACGGATGCTGACTCTCGAATCTTGTCTTACCGCCGCCGTAAACGGTGTCACCCATGAGCGGATGACCGAGCGAGGAAAGATGAACCCTTATCTGATGCGTTCTTCCCGTTTCGAGCTTAAGCTCGATATAGTCAGCGCCGTCAAGCGGTGTAAGCACGCGGTAATTGGTCGCCGCATCGCGTCCGTCCTTGACTATCGCCATTTTCTTGCGGTCAATAGGATGGCGTCCGATCGGCTTGTCGATCCGTCCGCACGTTTCCTTCAGATGACCGAGCGAAATAGCGCGGTAGAAGCGGTCGAAGGTGTGTGAAGATATCTGCTCGGCAAGACAAACGTGGGAAGCGTCGTTTTTTGCAACGACGAGAAGTCCCGACGTGTCCTTGTCGATACGGTGAACGATTCCGGGACGGATAATGCCGTTTATCCCTGAAAGGGAATCACCGCAGTGGTAAAGAAGCGCGTTTACGAGAGTGCCGCTTTCGTTTCCTGCCGCGGGATGAACGACCATTCCCTTTGGCTTATTGACAACGAGCAGATCGCTATCCTCGTAAACTATATCAAGCGGTATGTTTTCCGGCTCCGCCTTATCGGGCGTTGGTTCCGGAATAACAGTATCGACGGTATCACCCTCGCGCAAGCGGTAGTTTTTGCTCACCGCTTCGCCGTTTACCGTAACAGCACCGCTTTCTATCAATTTTGCAGAGGCGGAACGCGTAATTCCCTCGCGTTCCGCCACATAAACGTCAAGACGTAAGCCGACGCTTTCGTTATTTATCATTCTTTTCTCCGGATGCCTTTTTATTATCCTTGCCGTCGAACAATATCCACTTATCGACAAATATTATTGCAATTATCGCAAGTACGCAACCGACGGAAACGAAGCAGTCGGCAACGTTGAATATCGGAAAGTCGATAAATTGAAAATTCAGAAAATCAATGACCTCACCGCGGAAAATTCTGTCGATCTGATTTCCGATACCGCCGCCTGCTATCATAGCTAATGCCACGGAAAGAAGTGGAGAAAGCTTCTTCCTGTATCGGATTAGCACAACAATGACAAGAATGATGGCGATGCACGAAACGGGAACAAAAAGCCATCTCATCCCCTTGAGCAGTCCCCAACCGATACCGGTGTTCGTTTCGTAATTAAACTCGATAAACCCTTTGATGAAAGGATGAATATCTATCGGCTTAAGATCGTTAAACGCAATAACCTTTGTTATCTGATCGAGGATGACCGAAACGGCGATTACTGCAAACGAGATTATCAGCATCATTTAGACACCAAGAATATCAGAGCAACGAACGCAGAGGAATCCGCCCTCGGTGTCCTTGCCGTTCTCGGAGAACTTCCAGCAACGAACGCACTTGCAACCGTCAGCAGGGGAGACCTTGATCTCGTCCTCACCATCGTTTACGGTAACGCCCGAAACGATGAACACAGTCTCAAGCTCCTCTCCGAATGAGGTGAGAAGCGCGTACTTTTCCTTGTCGGAAACGGTGATCTCAACCTTTGCGTCAAGCGACTTACCGATAGTCTTAGCGGCTCTTGCCTCTTCAAGATACTTCATAATGTCGTCACGAAGCTCAAAGAGTGCGTTGTAACGCGTTTCGATCTCATCGAAGCAGTAATCCTCGCGGTAAGCGGGCATATCGTTAAGAAGAACGTTTCTCTTATCGTCGGTCGATGCGTGAGGCATCATCTGCCATGCTTCGTCAGCAGTGTAGGTGATGATAGGAGCGAGCAGACGTGTAAGAGCAGAGAGGATGATATACATCGTGCTCTGTGCCGCGCGGCGTCCCTTGCCGTCCTTGGCATCGGTATAAACGCGGTCCTTGGTAATATCAACGTAAAGCTTTGAAAGCTCAACGGAGCAGAAGTTGTTTATTTCGTGGTATGCTACGTGGAACGCGTAGGTGTTGTAGGAATCTATTACGTTCTTAACGAGCTTATTAAGACGCGAAAGCGCCCACTTGTCAATGTCGTAAAGCTCGTCGACAGCTACCATATCGTTATCGGGATCGAAATCGCTTACGTTAGCCATAAGGATACGAACGGTATTTCTGATTTTACGGTAAGACTCGGAAAGCTGCGAGAATATTTCCTTCGAGCAACGAACGTCAGCGTGATAATCGGAGGAAGCCGCCCAAAGACGAACTATATCCGCGCCGAAGTCCTTGATAAGGTCGGCAGGATCAACGCCGTTACCTAAGCTCTTATGCATAGCGCGTCCCTGACCGTCAACAACCCAACCGTGAGTAAGCACCTGCTTGAAGGGAGCACCCTTGTCAAGCGCACCTACGCTGGTAAGAAGCGATGCCTGGAACCAACCGCGGTACTGGTCAGCACCCTCAAGATATACGTCAGCGGGCCAAAGCTCGGGAGTATCGTGCATGAGGGAAGCGTAGTGAGTCGAGCCGGAGTCGAACCAGCAGTCGAGAGTATCGGTTTCCTTCTCGAATTCCTTGCCGCCGCAGTGAGGGCAGGTGAATCCGTCGGGAACAAGCTCCATAGCGGTCTTTTCAAACCAGACGTTAGAGCCGTGCTCGTCAAAAAGAGCACTGATCTTAGCGATAGATTCAGGGGTAGAAACGGGCTTGCCGCAATCATTACAGTAGAATACGGGAATAGGCATACCCCAACGGCGCTGACGGGAGATACACCAGTCTGCGCGCTCGCGGATCATGCTCGTCATTCTGTCCTCGCCCCAAGCAGGGAACCACTGAACGTTCTCAATAGCGCTTACCGCCTGATCCTTGAAGGATTCAACGGAGCAGAACCACTGAGGCGTAGCACGGAAGATAACGGGCTTCTTGCAACGGTCGTGATGAGGATAAGAGTGAATGATCTGCTCGGAGGCAAAGAGCGCACCGGACTCACGCATGTCTTCAAGAATGATAGGATTCGATTCCTCAGTCTTAAGGCCTGCATACTTGCCTGCGTAATCGGTGTGTCTGCCGTGGTCGTCAACGGGAACGACGAGGTCCATACCGTATCTCATACAGGTATTATAGTCGTCTGCACCGAAGCCGGGAGCAGTGTGAACGCAGCCCGTACCGCTGTCCATGGTAACGTACTCAGCGTAAACGAGACGCGAGGTCTTATCAAGGAAGGGATGGGTCGCATACATGTTTTCGAAGAAAGAGCCGGGGAAGGTCGCGAGGATCTCGTAATTCTCGAAGCCGCCCATCTTCATAGTCTTCTCTGCGAGCGCCTCAGCCATAATATAGCTCTCGCCGTTATCCGCCTTGATAAGAGCGTAGCTCTCACGGGGATGCAGACAGATCGCCATATTTCCGGGAAGCGTCCAGATCGTGGTCGTCCAAATAACGAAATAAGTGTTATCAAGGTCGTAGCCCGCGAGCTTGCCGCAATCGTCCTTGATCTTGAATTTTACGTAAACGGAAGTACAGGGATCGTCCTTGTACTCGATGTCTGCCTCTGCGACCGCAGTCGTACAGAAGGGACACCAGGTAACGGGCTTAAGACCCTTGTAAATATAGCCCTTGTCGAACATATTTCCGAAGATCTTGACTTCCTGCGCTTCGAAGTGCTTGTCCATAGTGCGGTAGGGGCGATCCCAGTCGCCGATAACGCCCAGACGTTTGAAGCCCGCCATCTGCTTCTGAATGAAGTCCTCAGCAAACTCCTCGCACGCCTTTCTGAATTCGGGAACCGACATCTCCTTATTGAGCTTCTTCTTCGAAAGCTCGATAGCTCTTTCGATCGGGAGACCGTGGTTATCCCATCCAGGAACGTAAGGAGTATAGTAACCCATCATCGCATGGCTCTTTACGATAAAGTCCTTGAGGACCTTATTGAGCGCGTGACCCATGTGAATATAACCGTTAGAGAAGGGAGGTCCGTCGTGAACGATAAAGGGGGTCTTTCCCTTGTTTCTCTTCTTTATTTCACCGTAAAGGTCCATAGCGGTCCAGCTTTCATAAAAGCCGGGCTCACGCTGGGGAAGGGAAGCACGCATCGGAAATTCCGTCTGCGGCAGATTAAGTGTTTTTGTGTAATCCTGTGCCATAATTATAACCTCTGTTTTAGTGTCAGTTTATTTTTTGCCGTCGTAAACTACGTCGAACTCGTCGGTGTTTGACGAATTACTTTTATCGTTTTCCTTAGAAACCGAGTCAAGCATAGAGAAAAGATCGTCGTCATCGTCTGACGCTTCACTGCTGATCTTGCGAATCGAATCGAGAATACTCTCGCCTTTTTCGAGGATTATCGTTCTCTCGGAAAGGAAATCCTGCTCGCTGTCGCGTGCTTCGGTGAATGCATCCTCATCGGGCTTCTGAAGGGTGTCGTCAATCTCGTCGGGAATAGGCGCTTCAGCGCTTCCCGAGCCGCTTGATACCGTGTCGCTCTCTTCGTTTACGGGAGTGAACGGGTCATCAGAACCCGAAAGAAGCTCGCTGCTTCCCGTAAGGTCACGGCGTATTCTTTCCATGACCTCTCCCGAAAGCTTCTCCGCGATCGCATCATCGTTATTTTCAATTCTGATCTCGGGAACGATCTTCTCGATTCCCGCAATGTGATCACGGTATGCCTCAAAGAGCGCCGCCTTGAAGGAAGCAGTCTCTCTCTGAGCATCGCGTAGGCGCTCGTTTTCCTTAACAACGTTCGCCTGGAGCTCCGCTATCATTCTGTCACAGCTGTTTTTTGCCGAGCGCATGATAACGTCGGCTCGCTCGTTCGCTTCGTTGATTATCTGCGTGCTCGCCTTCTGCGCGTTTACGAGCGTCGATTTGATCGACTCCTCCTCGGCTTTAAGCGCATCAAGCTGAGCTTCAACGATTCGAAGCTTCTTTTCGAGCTCGTCGTTGAGACGGTAAAGCTCGGTATATTTCTCGATAATAAATTCTATATGCTCGTCGACTTCAACGGTGCTGTAGCCGCGGAGCGACTTGGAAAATTCCGTGTTTTTGAGTTCGTGTGGTGCAAGCATGATATTTGCGCCGGGATCCGGCATCCTTTCTTCCGCAGCTGAAGCCCCTGCGGAAAGGCGTTAAGATGATCTAAAAAAGAAACGGAGAGATAATTGCTCTCACTATCATGAGAAGCGCGTAACCGACAATAGGGGAAAAGTCAATCGGACCACTGTTGTTGAACTTGAAAAAAGCAAGAAGCTTGTCACTTATTATCAGTATCGGTCCGGTCAAGAAATCTGTAAATCGGAGAATCAGCCCCTCACCCTCCGGATCAAACATGGAAAGAATCATCCGAAGCATAAGCGCAATTATGAGTATATCGCAGTAAAAATCGACTGCATGCGCTATCATTAAAACAACGTATGACAAGGTAGAACCGTCCTCTCGCGATTTTGAAAAAACACCTATACAAAGCAAAACAAACGGTACGGCAAGGATAGCTCCGAGCAGTCCGTTTCAGCTTGATAAAAGCGGGGGTCAGAAGCGGAAAAACGCGCAACAATAAAGCCCCGAATGATCTGCCAAGACGTCTAACAAGTATGGCAAAAAAAGCACCAACACCGGATTGCCCATAAAGGACAACCCGGCTTGAGTGTTTTATTAATAAATGTCGTTATCGTCGGTCTTACGAGCTTCCTGGAGCTGCTCGCCGGAGATGTCTACGTTCTCGGGAACGATGATGAAGGTATTGACTGCAACTCTCTGGATGTAGCCGCCGATGGAATAAGCAACGCCGGAGAGGAAGTCGATGAGGCGTCTTGCGGACTCCTTATTGGTAGATTCGAGATTAAGTACTACGGTGCGGTTACTGAGAAGATGGTCAGCGATCTTCTGTGCGGTCTGACTGTCGTACTTGTCGGGCTTGACGACCTTCATCTCGAGTGCGCCGGAGTTAAGACCCATTCCGCGGTTTGCCTTAGGAGCAGGTGCTGCGTTGTTAGTGTTCTGTGTGTATTCGGGCTCGTACTCGTCATCGCCGAAGCCGTCGTCATTGCCGTAGCCGTCGAATTCATCCTCTGCGTATTCATCCTTAGGATCGAATGCTCCCTTTATTTTGTCAAAAAGCTTCATTTTGTACCTCCAAATATGTGAAATGTTATTTTCTGATTTTATCGGTGAAATCGCTCATTCACCATACATAAGATTATTATAACACACTTTTTTTACTAAAGCAACCGTTTTTTAAAAAACCTTGACGAATATTTTTGTCTTTTTTGTGCAAAACGGCGCAAAAACCGTTCTAAACCGAATCAAACGTAATTTCTCGCGCCGAATATCGCGCTTCCGGGACGGACGAGGGTCGAGCCGTGCTTTACCGCAAGGGAATAATTGTCGGACATTCCCATGCTGAGTATCGGACTGTCGGAGAGAAGTCCCTTACCTGAAAGATCGTCGAAAAGCGCCTTGGTTCTGTCAAAAAACGGTATGTAATCCTCGACGTTTTCGCAGTGCGGACCGATGACCATGATTCCTCTTATTCTGATTCCTTCAAGAGTCGATACGCTTCTTATAAACTCCTCGGCATAGCTTTCGTCAATTCCGCCCTTTGCTTCCTCACTACCGATATTTATCTCGCAAAGGCAGTCCGTGACTGTTCCGATGTTAAGCGATCTTTTCGAGATCTCCTCGGCGAGCTTAACGCTGTCAAGAGAGTGGATAAGGCAGACCTTGCCGACGATATACTTCACCTTATTCGGCTGAAGTGTTCCGATGAAATGAAGATTTACCTTGTCCTTTTGAAGAAGGTCGTATTTGGAAAGAAGCTCCTGAACGCGGTTCTCGCCGATGTCGGTAAGACCGCACTCGGTTATTGCGTAATTTATGACCTCAACGGGGACTGTTTTCGTTGCCGCCATAAGGACGGTATCTCCGATGCCTGCCCGTATTCTTTCAATGCTTTCCTTTACGCTTGTTTTGACGGCATCGGGTATATTATTCAATGATCTTTCCGTCATATAGATCCTTACCTTTCGTAACGATGAAGTCGTTTTTTGCAATATAAGACGAGTCATCAGCCGACTTGTCCGCAGATATTATATAACCATCGTACTCGTAAAGCGGCTCGACCTTCTTGAAAACGACCTTTGAACCGCGAAGAACGTATACACCCGGCTGACCGTTAACGACTCTGAGAGCCGATATCGGAATACGGCAACCGGTGTAGTATTCTCTTACGATTTGTACAGTTTGATGACGCAGATAGTTGAAATTCGCGGGAAGCGTTCCCGTTTCAAAAACGAGAACCGCAGTATCCGAGCCCGCCTCCGAAAGAATACGGTAGAGACTCATAGTTATCGCAGTATCGTTGTTATAAGGGAACTTTATACTGTAATTCTTGCCTGTTTCGTAATTATGGAGCTCCGATACGTCGATCTCACACGCAACGTACCAGAGATAGTCGGTGACGATCTTACCGACGGGATAACCGTTCTCGCTTACGCTCAGATCCTCAGCGGGACGCGACGCAAGATCAAGGTATTCTCTATAGGTTATAGAGGAAATGTTCTCGGAGGAAAGCACGTTTTCATATCCGTCGAGAGTAGAATAAAAATATCCGCCGTTTGACGCCTTGACAGTGCTCTCGCTCTGAGGCATAGAAGCGGAAAGAAGCTTCTTTTCCGCCTTTAATTCCTCAATCTGCTTGTTGTAATTAACGACGCTCTTCGTAATTATTCTTCGTCTGTTGAGCTGAATCAGAAGGTCGTCCGAGAGGGTGTGAGCGCTTGAAATATTGCCTCTGTCGACAGAATCGAGGAGCTTGTAAATGTTCTTCCTGATGATAGCGTCGGTGCTTGCGGTATCTGTTCGCTTCTCTGCGCTGGACATGTTGCTCTGCTCGAGAAGACGGATCGCGAGGTCGATCTCCATTATCCTCTGACGTGTTTCTGATGAGCCGCTTTGCGGATATACCTCGGCGACCGCCGACTTTATAGCGACCTTTTCACCGTCAGCAAAAAGGTAACTGACATCGCCGTTTACGGGTGAATAAAGCACCTTTTCCTTTCGCAATAGCGTAACGCCGGTCGTATATGTCGATTCAACCGTGACAAGAGAAGCCGGAGTAGTGCCGATCTCTTCCTTGAATCCGCCGGTAAGATGATAGATTATGTATGCGATCAATATAAGGCAGAGAACTGCCGAGAGCATATATTTAACCACGTTTTTTAGGTATTTTGTATCCACGGCGTTTCTCCTTTCGATAGCTTGAGCTGTAACTTGATCAGTATAGCATATTTTCGTTTTCAGTTTAAGTGCTTTTTTGCAATATTTACAATATTTTCAAAAATGGCGTCGTGACTTTCCGAATCGGGATATGACCAGATCACGTTCGGGTCGCGTCTGAACCATGTAAGCTGACGCTTTGCATAGTTTCGTGTGTTCTTTTTGAGGACCTCGACTGCCTCATCATAAGAAAGATCGCCGTTTATATAGCAAAGAAGCTCCTTGTAGCCGATTGCCTGCGATGCGGTCTTACCAAGTCGGGAAGCAACGGCTCTGACCTCGGCTTCAAGACCCTCTTCCATCATAATGTCAACGCGTCGGTTTATTCTTCCGTAAAGCGTGTCTCGGCTTTTGTAATCAAGCCCGAAGATAAGTGCGTCGTAGGGCGATTCAGCTTCGAGGGAAAGCTTGTCCCATTCGGTTTTTGTCTTGCCCGTTCCGTGATAAATCTCAAGGGCTCTGATAACGCGTTTGACGTTGTTTTTGTGAGTCGATGCAGCCGCCTCGGGATCGACTGATAAAAGCTCGTCCCAGTTTTCGTCGGGCGAACGCTTTTCGAGGGATTCTCTTATTCCATCAGGAACGGTCGGCGAAAGATTACCTCCGCGCAGAACCGAAGAAAGATAAAGCCCCGTTCCGCCGCAAAAAATCGGTGTTTTGCCTCTACCCGAAATATCCATTATCGCCGCCTCGGCGTACGCCTTATAGTTGGCGCAGGAAAACTCATTTTCAGGGCCGCAAACGTCAAAAAGGTGATGCGGAATACCTCGTCTTTCGCTCATCGACGGCTTTGCTGTACCGATATTCATTTCACGGTATATCTGCATTGAATCGCAGGATATTATCTCGCCGTCAAGGTGCTTCGCAAGACGTAGGGAAAGGTCTGTCTTTCCCGAGGCGGTAGGACCGACGACGGCTAAAATTTTAATTTTGCTGTCCAAAATATTTCCTTACTTTACAAGCGAATCGACCGTTTCAAGCGACCTTTTTACAAGCTCACGCGGGGCAAGATAACGCTTATAATATTCGTAGTTTTTAAGCTTCATTTCGTAAAGCTTTTTGGGGGATGAGGAAAGAGCATCAAGAGCAGCAAGACACTCTTTAATTTTCGAAAATTCAAGATAATTTTCGCCCGGAACAAAGTCGCCCGTTACCTTGTAGTTAAACGGCTCGCTGACTATCGCCTTACCTGCCGCAACGTATTCTGCAGTCTTCCAGCCGATGCTTCCGTGAAGCCCCGTTGACGCAATACAAATATCGCTTGCCTTCATAAGCTTAAGATAATTTTTGCGCTTAGTATATTTGTCACTCACAATCAGATCGGGCGCAAGCTCGCGCGAAAGCGGAGAATCGTTAAGTCCCGCGACGATATTATTTCCGTGCTTTTCGCGTAAAGCGCGGATAAGCGCAATGCGCTCCTCGTTTATCTTTTTTCTCTCTTCAATATAGTTTTCGTGAACGCACTCCTTCGGATCCCAAAGCCGCGTCAAAAAGAGAATTTTAATATCCTTGTCCTTGTATTTCGGCTTGCATTCAAACCTTTTTTGAGTAAATGGATCAAAGCTCTCACGCTTTAAAAACAGCTTGATAAACCTCTTGATAAATCCGTCGTTCAGCGGGTTTCCGCGGTAGGTCAGATGGTAGTTGAAGCCGAGAGGGAACATCTTGTCTTTTAAATCGCCAAACTGCTCGTTTTGGGTTTCGGAAAAGCTGCGCTTAAAGTAGAAATCGCAGTTTTCAAGCAGATTCTTTATCATGTATGGACCGATATATCCGTCCATAAGATCGTAAATTATGATCTTGCCTTTATATAAAACGCGGAGGATCGACATGTCGGTATAGGTGCGCTGCGCTTCCTCGGAACAGTCCTCGAAAGTTACGTTATATTCACCGCTTTTGTCAAGCTCTTTAAAGCCGCAAAGAATCTGGCTTACGTGCGGAATATGGCAGTATAGCTGTACCTTTATCTCTTCCATATCGTAATCCTTTCTATCCGAATACCTCGCAGGCGGCGATCAGTGAAAAACGGTCGAAATCAATATCGCTTCTTCCGTAAGCGTCAAAAAATATATCCTTGTACCTGTCTGTTTTAAGGTTGAATTGAAGCGTCCATGCACCCCAGAAAAGGTCAATGTGACGGTCGCCTATTCCGCCGTTTCCAACGTCGATAAAGCCGGAAAATCGGTCGCCGTCAAACATTATGTTAGGCAGACAGTAGTCTCCGTGAAGAAGGGTGTTGCACTCAAGCTCACAGCTCCTTTTTTCAATAACGCTCCACGCATTTTCGGGCGAGGAATAGCCCCAGTTATCGGGGAAAAGCGTTTCGTCATACCGCTTGTTTTTGTAGCAGTATTCAGCACTTTTAAGATAGCTTTCGGTTCTGTTTACGGGACAGCCGTCTGTCGGCAGAGAATGAAGCATTTTGAGTGTTACGCCAAGCTTTTCTGCAAGAAGCTCGGGGCGCGACAGGTAGCTTTCATGCGTAAGATCCTCGCCATCGACCTCGCTCGTCAAAAGCCAGTCGTGTTCATCTGAGATATAGGAGAGAACCTCTGCACCAAGCCCAATCGAGCCGAAATAATCGGTCAAGACCGCCTCGGTCTTAAGCGTTCCAAGATGGGATTTTTTAAGGAACAGATGCTTGTCCGCTATATAGTAGACACGTGCCTCGGGAGAGCAGCTGCTGTCAAAAATCTTCCCCGTGAAAAGTGAATGAAATTCCGAGGGGAAATTGCTCAAATCGGGCGTAATTAACGTTTTTTTCATAAGAGATGTGTTCCTATTATTCGATCATCATAATGAGATGCGAGAAATGAATAATGAATAATGAATAATTTCGGTTGATTTTCGCTGCGGCGAAAATCTTCATTAATTTTTCATTATTCATCAGCGAAGCGATTTCATTTTTCATTCTTCATTTGCTTTTATATTATCAGCATCGCGTCGCCAAAGGAGAAGAAGCGATAATTCTTTTCAATAGCTTCATTATACGTCTCAAGCATCAGTTCGCGCGAGGTGAGTGCCGAGACAAGCATAAGAAGCGTGCTTTCGGGAAGGTGGAAATTGGTGATAAGTGCATCAGTTACCTTGAAGCGGTAGCCGGGATAAATAAATATGCCCGTATCGTCGGTTATCGGATGGACGATACCGTTATCGTCCGACGCACTTTCGAGAACTCGGCAGGAGGTCGTACCTACCGCAAAAAGTCGTCCGCGACGGTTGTTTATAATGTCAGCCGATTCTTTTGAGACAGAAATGAACTCCGCGTGCATTTCGTGATCTGTGATCTTGTCTTCTTTTACGGGACGGAATGTGCCGAGACCGACGTGAAGCATAACGGGCGCGATCTGAACCCCCTTCGCCTTGATCCTTTCAAGAAGCTCGGAGGTGAAGTGAAGCCCTGCGGTGGGAGCGGCTGCAGAGCCCTCGTCCTTTGCGTAGACCGTCTGATAACGGCTCTTGTCCTTCAGCTTTTCGGTTATGTACGGCGGAAGGGGCATATTGCCGACCTTATCGAGAACCGAGAAGATATTGTCACCCTCATATTCGAATTTTATAAGTCGGTTTCCGCCCTCAACAGTCTCAAGCACCTCGGCACGAAGAATGCCGCCGCCGAATATAATTTTAGTACCCGGCTTACATCTTCTTCCGGGACGCACGAGCGTTTCCCAGGTATCAAGACCGCGCGAACGGAGAAGAACGACCTCGATCTCAATTCCGCTGTCTTCCTTGATTCCGTAAAGACGCGCGGGAATGACCTTGCTGTCGTTAATGACGAGAACGTCGCCATCGCTCAGATAGTCGATTATATCGGAAAAGACCTTGTGCTCACGCTCTCCGCTTTCCTTGTGAAGAACGAGCAGACGCGACGAATCGCGCGGCTCGGCAGGCGTTTGAGCGATAAGCTCGGTCGGAAGATCGTAGAAAAAATCACTCTTTTTGAGGTTGGTAGGGGATAGCTCATTCTTTATCATAGTCAAAATTCTTTCAAATGGGTATTATCCATTTGATTATATAACAAATTCGACGGAATTTCAACTGTTTTCGTGAAATAAATATAAAAGGAGAAATATAGTGAAAAAACCGCTGTTTAAGGGCGCGGCAACCGCGCTTGTAACGCCGTTTTTGAGCGGCAAAATAGATATAGAGACGTTAAAAAAGCTGACGGAATTTCAAATAAGCGAGGGCATCGACGCACTCGTTGTCTGCGGAACGACGGGCGAAGCACCGACGCTGAGTAAAAAAGAAAAAATAGAGATAACCGAGGCGGTCGCAGAAGTCTCAAACGGCAGAGTCCCCGTCATCGCCGGAACGACCTGCAATGATACCGCCTCGTCGGTCGAGCTTTCAAGAGAAGCCGTCCGCGCAGGTGCAGACGGAATACTCGCCGTTACGCCGTATTATAACCGCCCCTCGGCATCGGGACTTCTTCGGCATTTCCTCAGTATAGCGGAGGGCGCAGGCGTGCCGACGATCCTTTATAACATACCTTCGCGCACCGGCACCGATATACCCGAAAGCGTCTACGACGGCTTCGCATCTCACCCGATGGCGGCAGGCGTAAAGGAAGCGTCGGGAAGCATATCGAAATGCGCCTATATAGCAAGCAAATACGGCGAAGATCTGCCGTTATACAGCGGAAACGACGATATGACGCTCCCCGTTCTCGCAATAGGCGGATACGGTGTAATATCGGTCGTATCAAATATGTTTCCGTGGCAGATGTCAGATCTTTGTAAGCTCTATGAAACTGATAGGGAAGAGTGCAAAAAGCTTTATCACCGCTTCATTCCCCTTATGCGCTCACTCTTTACCGAGACCAATCCAATGCCGATAAAAAGCGGCATGGAAAAGCTCGGGCTTTGCCGTCACGAGCTTCGCCTGCCCCTTACCCGCGCAAGCGCAAAATGCGAGGAAACGTTGTTTGCGGAAATTGAGCGATTTGTGAAGTGACTTTATAACAAACGGCGGAAGCAAGCCCCCGCCCTACAACGGCGGCGTTGCCGCCTACACCTCATCCGAGGTTCTGCCTCTTACGCCATTCCCCTGAGGGGAAGGCAAGATAACGTGGCAGAGCTTCCAAAAGCAGAAAGGGGGATTCCAAAGGGGAAAACGTGTGCAGAATTTTGCGTAGGCAAAATTCAAACCCGTTGTCTCCTTGGTGCCGTTCTTTAGTCACCTTTCTTGGGCAAGCAAGAAAGTTGAGAAAAAACCACCTTGACAACCTTTCTTTTTTGTTATATAATGATATGAAATTATGTAACTATCTGCGAAAAGAAAGGAAATACTATGGCACAGGACAAAAAGCTCGTCGAAGCTATCACTTCAATGGACGAAGACTTCGCACAGTGGTACACGGACGTTGTTAAAAAAGCAGATCTTATAGATTATTCAAGCGTAAAGGGCTGTATGATATACCGCCCCTATGGCTATGCAATTTGGGAAAATATACAGAAGATCCTCGATACCCGTTTTAAGGAAACAGGACACGAGAACGTGTATATGCCGATGTTCATTCCCGAGACGCTTCTCAATAAAGAAAAGGATCACGTTGAGGGCTTTGCTCCCGAGGTTGCGTGGGTAACCTACGGCGGAAGCGAAAAGTTGACCGAAAAGCTCTGCGTCCGCCCGACCTCGGAAACGCTTTTCTGCGAGCATTACGCAAACGTCATCAAATCCTACCGCGACCTTCCGAAGCTCTATAACCAGTGGTGCTCGGTCGTAAGATGGGAAAAGAATACACGTCCCTTCCTCCGTACAAGAGAATTCCTTTGGCAGGAAGGACATACGATGCACGCAACGGCAGCGGAAGCAGTCGAAGAAACGCTTCGTATGCTTAATATCTACGCCGACTTTTGTGAGCACGACCTCGCAATGCCTGTTATAAAGGGACCGAAGACCGAAAGCGATAAGTTCGCAGGCGCGGAAGCGACCTACGCTATCGAGGCGCTTATGCACGACGGTAAGGCGCTTCAGGCAGGAACCTCTCACTATTTCGGCGATGGCTTTGCAAAGGCGTTCGATATCCAGTATACCGATAAGAATAACCAGCTTCAGTACCCGCATCAGACCTCCTGGGGCGTGACCACTCGTCTTATCGGCGCGATCATAATGACTCACGGCGATAATAACGGCCTCGTTCTTCCCCCTGCGGTAGCACCTATTCAGGTCGTTATCATTCCCGTTGCACAGCATAAGGAAGGCGTGCTTGAAAAGGCAAACGAGCTTAAGGATCGCCTCACCAAGGCGGGCTTCAGAGTAAAGCTCGACGACAGCGATAACTCCGCCGGATGGAAGTATTCCGAATACGAAATGAAGGGTGTACCGGTACGCCTTGAGATCGGTCCGCGCGACATTGAGGGAAATCAGTGCGTTCTCGTAGCGCGTCACGACAGAAGCAAGGACTTCGTGTCGCTCGATAACCTTGAAACCGAGGTTGCAAATAAGCTTGAAGCAGTGAGAGCAGGCATCTATGCCAAGGCGCTCGAAAACAGAGCAAGCAAAATGACCGAGTGCGAAAACACCGATGAGATCATCAAGACCCTTGAAGAGAAGGGTGACGGCTTCATCTCGGCTCTCTGGTGCGAAAGCGAGGAGTGCGAGGATAAGGTCAAGGAGCTGACGGGCGTCGGCTCGCGTTGCATACCCTTCGATATGCAGGGCAAGGAAGGCAAGTGCGTTTGCTGCGGTAAGCCCGCAAAGACGACCGTCCTTTGGGCAAAAGCATACTGATAATGAAAATCCACCCGTTTGGGTGGATTTTTGCATAAACCGGTAAACTGCGGTCATCTTGAAATAAGACCCGCTTTGTCATCCTGAGCGGAGTCCCACCTAGATTCCGTCTCGTTACACTCGACGCGGCTTCGCCGTTCGATTCCGCTGCGCTTCACTCAGAATGACCGGCGGGACGCAGTCGTTTGTATTTCTTGAAAGAACAATATGTTCTATTCTCGTTATTGACAAACTCGATTATTTTCGATAAAATGTAAATAATTAAAATGTGGAGAAAAACAAAATGACTGACAAGAAAACAGCCAAAAAATATTTTATTATGGGTGCGGTAGCGCTTTTGCTTTTCGCTGTTCTTATGTTACTTGTAAAGACCGTTGACGTAAAATCGGTCGGACCGAACGGCAGCGAAATAGGACTTTCGGGCATAAATACGTATTTCCGCGACCTTATCGGCGTTAATATGACGCTCTACGATGTGACGGAGCTTCTCGGATATCTCGCAATAGCAGTTGTCGCCTGCTTCGGCTTGCTCGGCGTGTATCAGCTTATAAAAGGGAAGAGCATTAAGGCGGTAGACAGAAATTTGATAGTCCTCGGCGGATTTTTCGTCGCGGTAGCTTGCGCGTACGTTCTCTTCGAAATAGTAGTTATCAACTACCGCCCGATAATTACCGACGGTGAGCTTGAAGCGTCGTTCCCCTCGTCGCACACAATGCTTTCATTCTGTGTTTTCGGCGCCGCAATACATCAGCTTTTTAACAGAATAAGCAATAAAGCTCTGCGCGTCGCGTCTATTTCCGTTTGCGCCGTTCTGATTGCCGCAACAGTCATCGGACGACTCCTTTCGGGAGTTCATTGGTTTACTGACATAATCGCAGGAATCCTCATCAGCGTTTCGCTGCTTCTCTTTTATATCGGAGCATGCAGCGTTTTTGAAAAAAGAAAACTAGATTTATAAAGTATGCTATAATTAACCCAAACCACGATCTACGGAGGCGATGACTTGAAAAAACAGAAATACATAATCCTTTCCATAGTCATCTTAGCCTGTCTGTGTATGGGGCTCGTCGATGCGGTGATCCAACCCGGATATATAACGAAATCTGCAATTAAGATCGTGCTTTTCCTGCTTTTGCCTGTGCTCTATTCATTGTACGACAAAAACTGCAAATTAAAACGTCTTTTTGTCCCCCAAGCCAAGGGCTTTTGGATAGCACTTGCGCTTGGCGCGGCGGTGTACGCATTCATTCTGTGCGCGTATTTGCTCTTTAAAGACGTGTTCGACTTTTCTTCGCTGACCGAAAGCTTGACCTCACAGACGGGCGTAAGCAAGGAGAATTTCATATTCGTAGCACTTTATATATCCTTTGCAAACTCCTTACTCGAAGAATTTTTCTTCCGTGGCTTTGCGTTTTTGACGCTAAAAAGGTTTTCAACGAGAAGATTTGCGTACGTTTTCAGCGCGGCTTTGTTCGCACTTTACCATATAGCTATGATGATCGGATGGTTCGCTCTGCCCGTGCTGCTCCTCACCCTGCTAGGACTTTTCGCTGGCGGCGTGATATTCAACTATTTCAACGAAAAATACGACAACGTCTATATGTCGTGGCTAATACATATGTTTGCAAATTTTGCGATAAATACCATTGGCTTTATGCTTTTTACACCTTAAATTTTGAGATAGTTTTGTGCATTGAAAATAACGAAGATGAAAAGTTTGGACGTAATAAAAGAATATTAAATATAAATTCAAAAAAGTCGCATTAACGTGCGGCTTTTTGCTTTTATATCGTATTGACATCGCACCATTTTTTATGTTAGACTTTACGCAAAGGGAAAACTGTAACTGTTGGTTGGAGAAGCATAAATGTCAAACCTTATAACCTTTATTACCGATTCACAAACAAAAATATTTCACGACTCTGAAATAATGCCGAGCATTGACCGCGCAAGCGTTCTTGCAAACGAGCCGTATTCCTTCACCTATGCCTATAAAGCGGCGTGCGGTGACTGCTATCCGATAAGCGTGTCGGTGCATTGTGAGGGACTTTCTTTTTCTGTATACCGTGTTGACTCGGTTCCGATAATCCATCCGTATCAAAAAAGACCCGACGACGGTCTGGCATCGGAGCCGAAGGACGTTGAGTGGCTTATAGAGGCGGGAACCGAGGAAAGAGGAGTGGACCTTTATCCGGATGTTTTGCTTCCGAGAAGTGCATTGCCCAAGATAACGCGTATAGATACCGATCCGTCGTGTCCCTATTGCGAAGAAAACGAGCCGCACCGTCTTGATGCAAACGACACCTCGTTTTCGTCGCTTGTAATAACGGTAAACGAGGAAAGAAACGCGCTCCCAGCAGGTGATTACGAAATTAAGGTTTCTGCCGTTTCGCTTTTAACAGGAGAAACAATCGCTGAGGATAGCTTTACCCTTACAGTTATCGGTGCGCTTCTTCCGAAAATCGACTTCAAATATACGAACTGGTTTCACTACGATTGCCTTGCCGATCTTCACAACGTAAAGCTATTTGGAGAGGAATATTTTGAGCTTCTGAAAAGCTATTTCAAGAACGCCGCCGATTACGGAATGAATCTTCTCTTGATTCCGTCATTCACGCCGCCCCTTGATACGCCGATCGGAAAATACCGTAAAAAGGCACAGCTTGTCGGAATAACGAAAAGCGATAAGGGATACGTTTTTGATTTTTCCGGGCTTGAACGTCTGATGAAGCTTGCGCTTGAGTGCGGAATTGAATATTTTGAGCATCCGCACCTTTTCACACAGTGGGGAGCTAAACACGCTCCTGCCATATATGCAACGGTAAATGGCGAGGAAAAGCGCATCTTCGGCTGGGATACAGATGCTTCTTCCGATGAATACCGAGAGTTTCTTGAATGTTATATTACCGCATTCAGAAGCTTCACGGAGAAGCTGGGAGTTTCCGATAATGTGTTTTACCACATATCTGACGAGCCCGACCTGTCCAATATAGACAGCTACCGCATAGCGAAGGAAACGGCTGCTCCGCTCCTTGCGGGTGTCGAAAGCGGTGATGCCTTATCACGAATTGAATTTTACGAAAACGGAATGGTCGATACTCCCATAGTATGTATTGACGGAATTGATGATTTTTACGGTAAATGTAAAAATCTTTGGGCGTACTATACGGGCGGATATTACGAGGGGCAAAGCACCGAGAAATGCTCAAACCGACTGATAACGACGAAACCGTACCGCACACGAATTTTTGGACTTCAGGCGTTCAAATATAAGCTTACGGGCTTCCTTCATTGGGGTTTCAACTACTATTATTACAGAATGTCGCGCGGATATTTTAACCCGCTCCTTAACCCTTGCGGCTATCAGCAGAGACCTGGTGCATCCTTCATAGTTTACCCCGGTGCGGACGGCGTTCTCGGCTCACTGAGAGAGGTCTATATGCGCGAGGCGATATGCGACCTTCGCGCCTTGAAGCTGCTTGAAAGCTTGACGAGCTACGAATACGTTATATCGCTTGCGGAAACGCATTTCGGTGAAGAGATAACCTGTTTTACGATCCCGAGTTCTGCTGAGCAAATGATGTCATTCCGCGAGATCATTAATCGCGAAATAGCGAAGCGTATTTAAAAAGCTATGAAACAAAAAAGAGGATGCAACTGCATCCTCTTTTTTGTTCGATATTTTTCTTCAATTATTGACTTTTCGGTCGTTTTAGTGTATATTAATTGTGTTGGATTCAACAACAGTTTTATTATATCGCTCTTTGAGCAAAGGAGGAAACCAATGAAAAAATTTGCAAAACTTTTGGGGTTCGATCCCGTAAAGAAGCAAACGAATGTCAAAACGGAGATAATTGCAGGTATAGTTACCTTCCTTGCAATGTCCTACATTTTGACGGTCAACCCTAATCAGATATTCGGCAGCACCGCAAGCCCGTATTGGTCGTCGGCGTTCATCGCAACGGCGCTGGGCGCCGTAATAGGCACGCTGCTTATGGCATTCCTTGCCAAGATGCCACTTGCACAGGCATCGGGTATGGGACTGAACTCTATGGCTGGCGGACTTATAGGCGGATGGGCAGGATATGCCGCAAAGTTCACCCCCGGACAGGCGTTCTTCCTCGTCCTTATTTCGGGTATTCTTTTCCTCCTTCTCTCCCTTATCAAGATCAAGGGAAAGACCTTCCGCGAGCTTGCATTTGACGGAATGCCCCTTCCGGTGAGAAGCGCTATCTCGGTCGGTATCGGTCTGTTTATTGCATATATCGGCTTCCAAAACGCAGGAATAATAGTCCAGAACGACTTTACGCAGGTCGGATTTGTCGACTTCACGAATTGGGGCAAGCAGATAGTGAACGACGGAAACCCCGAATCGTACGCGGCAAAAACTGCCGCGGTTGCGTTGATCGGACTTTTCATCATCGCAATTCTCGACAAGCTCAAGGTCAAGGGATCGGTGATCATCGGTCTTCTCGGTGCAACTGTCGTCGGAATCCCGTTTGGTGTAACCGACCTCGGGATCCTTAAGGGCACAACTCCCGGTATATCCTGGAAATTCTGGGAGAACTTCGGGAACTTCTTTACGGGCGATAATACAGTATTCGGCTCGTTCACCAGTGTGTTCAAGGAGGGCGTGATTCCTGAGGGAATATCGGTGTTCACTATCATAATGATAGTTATCACTATGTGTATGATTGATATGTTCGATACCATGGGTACGATCGTCGGCTGCTGTGGCGGAAACAGGGTCCTTTCCGACGAAAATAATAAGCCCCATAACTACGGTCAGATAATGATGTCCGATGCGATCGCGACCTGTACGGGCGCAATGATCGGTACTTCTACCGTTACTACCTTCGTTGAATCAGGCTCGGGCGTATCGGCAGGCGGAAGAACGGGTCTTACGGCGTTTACGACCGCGTGTATGTTCTTCCTATCTATGTTCGCGCTTCCTCTCTTTGCAGTCGTTCCCTCGGCGGCGGCCGCATCGGCGCTTATCTACGTCGGAGTTCTCATGATGAAGAACAACGCTAAATCTATAGACTTCAGCAACGCAATAGGTGCAACCTCGGCATTCCTCACCGTTTCCGTAATGGTTCTTTCTTATTCAATAACAAAGGGTATCGGCGTAGGTCTCGTTTCCTACACCGCTATGTCAATCATCTCTTACGTTATCGAGCTGATAAAGAGCGCTGTCAAGAAAACCGAGAAGCCGAAGAGAGATTTCTCGGCTGTGGCTATCGTTGTTTCAATCCTGTTTATTATATACTTCTTCGTTCCGACAAAATAAATATCAAATCAAAAAACGGATCCGATCGGGTTCGTTTTTTGATTTTTTAAACTGTAGAAAAATAACGCCTCAATTTATGCACTATGCTGAAAATTCGCTAGCACTTTTTGAAAAGTATTGACATTTTTACTTAAACATGCTAAAATATATTAGTAGGTGAGGTAAGTTCACCACGATATTTGGTATATGCCTGCGATATGGGCAGGCGTCTCTACGATCCACCGATAATGGTCGACTACCGGTTCCCGATAGTCGGCTATTTTTTATGGTTTTAGGAGAGAATAAAAGTGATATATCTTGAAATTTTCGGTTATATAGGGACAGCGCTCGTACTGCTATCAATGATGATGACGAAGCTGTCGATGCTTCGCGTTTTTAATATATGTGGCTCGGTCATCAGCGCGACCTATTCGTATCTGTCCGGCGCAATGCCGGTCGCGCTTCTTAACGTTGGACTTATCGCAATAAATCTGACACAATTGATAATTGATAAAAAACGGAAAAAGCAGTTCAGCGTTATACGCATAAAGGTGAACGACGAAAGCTTGAAAAACTTTCTTTGCGAACACCGAGACGATATGGGAAAACGTTTTCCCGAGCGATCTCTTAATATCGGAGAAGAGTCCGTCATATATATGGTATATTCCGCAAAAGAGCCGATAGGAGTTTTCGTCGGCACAGAAGAAAATGGAGACCTGTGCATTAGCTTCGGCTATGCAGTAAGCAAATATAAATACGGAGAGGTCGTATTGCGCTTTATGACCGAGCTGAGAAATAACGGCAGTATTACACAGGGAAGCGAGATACTGATGCCGTACAAAACAAGTATTTAACGATTGGAGAATTGATTATGAAATTATACATTGAAGGATGAGAAGTAGAAGTAATGCCCGATGAGTCGCTGCTTGATATCGCAAAGCGTCTCGGGCTTATGAACGGCAAGCTTTCAAACGACCCTATCGCCGCGAAAATTGCAGGCGAGGTATTTACGCTTAATTACGTGCCCTTGCGCAGCAAAGATATGGGACAGATCGGAGAGACCAAGCGCAAGGCGATCGAGGCGTCAGGCGGAAAAATAAAGCTTCTGCGTTATACAGACCCTGCCGGCTACGACGTATATTTCCGCACCGCTCAGTTTGTCATATTCCTTGCTCTGCGCCAGCTTTGGTCGAGCGCAAAAGCGAGAATGCACTGCACGGTCGGCGACGGACTGTATATCGAGATACTGAACGCGCCTGATTTTGACGCCGACGTGCTCGAGAAGAGAGTTCACGAAATAGTCGATATGGATATTCCGCTTCGCCGCCGCCGTATAAGCACGGCGGACGCTATCAAGCACTATGCGGAGGAGGGACAAAACGATAAAGCGCGACTCTTTTCTTACCGTCCCGTCCCGACTCTCGACGTCTATGAATACGAGGACTTTTCAGACTACTATTACGGCGAAATGGCGCCCTCAACGGGATTTTTGCGCGTATGGGACATAATCCCAGCTCCCGATGGCTTCGTCTTTATTTTCCCGGGCAGAAAAAGTGCAGACGAGGTCGCTGAATACCGCGAAATGCCTAATTCCTTTAACGTCTATATCGAGGGCAAAAAGTGGGGCGAGCTCATGGAATGTGAGACTGTTGCTGATCTTAATGAGCTTGTCGATTCGGGAAAGATAAGAGAGCTGATCAGAGTAAACGAGGCATTGCACGAAAAGCGCTTCTCGGCAATTGCCGATATGATATGTACGAGAGGAAGCAAGGCGGTAATGCTTGCAGGACCGTCCTCGTCGGGAAAAACAACGTCGGCTAACCGTCTTGCGACCCAGCTTCGCGTTCACGGCAGAAAGCCGATACTGATGAGCTTGGACGACTACTATATCGACCGCGATAAGATCCCATGTGGATCCAACGGCGAGGTCGACCTCGAGCACATAAATACCATAGACACAAAGCTCTTCGGCGAGCATCTTTCCGCACTTTTACGCGGCGAGGAGGTCGAAATTCCGACTTTTAATTTCAAAAAGGGAAAAAGAGAGTATAACGGTCACCGTCTGAAGCTCGGCGAAACCTCGGTAATAATAGTTGAGGGCCTTCACGCGCTCAATCCCGCAATGCTCCCCGAGGGACTGCCCGAGGAAGCGGTCTTCAAGCTTTTTGTTTGTCCGTTCCTGCCGCTTAACCTCGACGACCATAACAGAATAGCAAGCAGTTATCTTCGCCTGCTCCGCAGAATTGTACGCGACTACGAAACGCGCGGTTCGTCGGTAAGCAACACCCTTTCGATGTGGCAATCAGTGCGCCGCGGGGAAGAGAAGTGGATATTCCCGTTTCAGGAAAAGGCAGACGTGATATTCAACAGCTCGACGCTTTACGAGCTTGCGGTTCTTTGCAAGCACATCTTCCCGCTTCTCATTATGGTAGGTCCGGAGGACGAATATTACGACGAGGTGAGAGCGATAGTAAAGGTTCTCAACTTCGTTCACCCCGCGTCTGTCGACGACGAAATTCCGCCTACAAGTCTCGTTCGAGAGTTCATCGGCGGAAACGCTTTTTACAGAAAATAAGAGATATAAATATATTTTGACAAAAAATGATAAAATTATTAAAAAACTGTTGATTATTCGGCACTACTTGTGTTATAATATACAAGTGAATTAACGGGATAGTTATGCCCATACGCAGAAAGGTGCTGAAAATATGCTCGATCTACAAAAAGCGAATATGTTTAAGCGCATTTCGGCTGCTATATTTGACTTTATTCTCCTTATAACCTTAACAGTCGGCTTCATGTGGGGAACGTCTGCGCTTCTCAATTATAACAGCTACAGTGAAAAGATAGATGATCGCCATGACTATTATTTCCATGAGAAGCATGGCTTTGATGAATCGACGCAGTATGACAAATTGACCGACGAGGAAAAAGAGCGGTACAAAACTGCGGAGACGGAATTTTACGATGACAAAGAAGTGAATTATGCGCTTCAAATGATGTTCAATCTTTCGCTTATAATCGTAACGTTCCCGACGCTCTTTGCGTTTTTGATCCTCGAGTTTATCGTTCCGCTTCTCTTCAAAAACGGTCAGACTCTCGGAAAAAAGATATTCGGAATTGCCGTAATGCGTGTGGACGGAGTAAGAGTAAACGGCGTTTTGATGTTTGCGCGTTCGATCCTCGGAAAGTTTACTGTCGGAACGATGCTTCCGATTCTCGCCTTTATGTTGACGATTTTCGGAGTATTGGGTATGGTGGGAATTATAATTGTCGGCGGTATTCTTTTTACTCAAATAGTGCTGATCCTATTCACTAAAGCACGTACACCGATACACGATAAGCTCGCACAGACGGTAACGGTCGATATGGCGAGCCAGATGATATTCGACACCCCCGAAGAGCTTATGGCTTACAAAAATAAGCTTCAGGCGGAAAATGCGGATAAAGCCGCGTATTAAATCAGTTCAAAAAAATAAGAATATTTAAAAGAAGAAAGGCGAAACGGTATGAAAATTGTTTTGCAAAATCTGACCAAGATCTTCCCGGGCAGAAACAAGAAGATCAAGGAAGAGGTAGTTGCTGTTAGCGACTTCACGTTTGAGATTCCTGACGGAAAGCTTGTCGGACTTCTCGGACCGTCCGGATGTGGTAAGAGTACTACTCTTTATATGATAAGCGGACTTCAGAAGCCAACCGGCGGTAAGATCTTCTTTGGGGACGACGACGTAACCAGACTTTCGGCAGAAAACCGCGGTGTTGGTCTCGTGTTCCAGAACTACGCACTTTATCCTCACATGACTGTTAAGCAGAATATCCTCTTTCCCCTTCAGAATCTGAAGGGTAAGGACAAGCTTAAGAAGGAAGTCATGATCGAGCGCGCCTATACGGCAGCAAAGCTCGTTCAGATCGACAATCTTATGGACCGTAAGCCGAGCGAGCTTTCGGGCGGTCAGCAGCAGAGAGTTGCTATCGCACGTGCGCTTGTCAAGATGCCTAAGGTGCTTCTTCTCGACGAGCCGCTTTCTAACCTTGACGCGCGCCTCCGTCTTCAGACGCGTGAAGAGATCCGCCGTATCCAGAAGGAGACGGGCATTACCACTATCTTCGTAACACACGACCAGGAAGAGGCAATGTCGATATCTGACCTTATCGTAGTTATGAAGCTCGGCGTAGTTCAGCAGGTCGGCGCTCCTCAGGAGGTCTATGATAATCCTACTAACCTTTTCGTTGCGAAGTTCCTCGGAACTCCTCCGATCAACGTATTCGAAGGAAAAGTAGAGGGCGAAAAGCTTTACATAGGTGATGCCGCAGTGCTTGACGTTCCCGGCGTCAGCGATCAGCCCGTTACCGTCGGTATCCGTCCCGAGGGCTTTGAAATTGATCCAAACGGACCCTTTGTATGTAATCTTCAGAACGTTGAGATCATGGGACGTGACGTTTCCGTCGTTTCGACGAACGAAGCATCGCTTAATCCCGTTATCCGTTCTATCGTAAATTCCGATAACAAGATCGAAATGGGCGAAACCGTCACCTTCTCTCTCAAGAGCCATAAGGTATTCCTCTTCTCCAAGGAAGACGAAAGCCGTATTTACTTCTGAGGTGACGTGATATGGTAGAAAGTAAACATAAATGGAAAGCGTGGCTGTACTTAGCCCCCGCTATCGTACTCCTGCTGATATTTACCGTATGGCCGATATTCAATACGGTTCACGTGGCGTTTCAGGAGGGTTATAATGAGCTTTCGCTGATCGGCGGAGAGTCAACAAAGTACGGCTTTGGAAATTTTGTAGACGTTGTCAAATACCCCGGTTTTGTAACGGCTCTTAAAAACACTTTGCTTCTTTGCGTACTTACTGTGCCGATATCAACGATCCTCGCGCTCGTTATCGCAGTTTGTCTTAACTCGATCAAACCCCTTTCGAGATTCCTTCAGACGATATATTTCCTTCCTTACGTAACCAACTCGATAGCTATCGGTATGGTCTTCGCGGCTATGTTCAATATAGTCGGAAGCAATATCGGCGGAGAAGCCGAGCTGATCACAACGTCGGGAATAATAAACAACGTTATCGAATTTTTCGGCGGTGAACCTGTAAACTGGATCAACTCCGGTTCGTCATACTGGGCGAATATTACCGTCATGGTAGTATATATCGTATGGAATGCTCTCCCCTTTAAGATCCTTATTCTTCTCGGCGGACTTCAGAGCGTGAATAAGCAGTACTACGATGCCGCAAAGGTCGACGGTACAAGCCGTTTCCGCGTGTTCACGAAGATCACTGTTCCGCTTCTTTCCCCGATGTTGGCTTACGTCGTTATCACGGGCTTCATCGGCGGCTTCAAGGAATATTCCAGCATTGTAGGTATATTCGGTGATGACATGGGTCATAGCGGAAACAGAGAGATGGATACGATGGTCGGATATATCCAAGATAATATTGACAGATGGCAGGGCAGAGCAAGTGCCGCAGCGCTCATACTTTTCGGAATTATCTTCATTGTTACGATGATTAACCTCTACGTAAGCAAGAAGAAGACGCATTATTAAGGAGGGAACGAAAATGGCAGATAATATGAACGTGACCCTTCAGGAAAAAGACATGAAAAAGGTTGGCGCTACGCAAAAGGTTACAGGTGTGTTTGCGAAGATACTTTGTTATACGTTCCTTTTCCTCATTGCGATAATAGTGCTTTTCCCCTTCTACTGGATGATTATTTCATCCCTTAAAACGCTTGCTGAGTACAAGCTCTCGGTTCCGACGCTTTTCCCGAAAGAAATTATTTGGCATAACTACGTCGAAGCTTTCGAAGCGGCTAACCTCGGAACTCTCTTCAAGAACACGGTGATCGTCGGTGTCGTATCTACGATCCTTTCCCTTGTCATAACGGTTCTTTCTGCATTCGCGTTTGCGCGTCTTGAGTTCAAAGGAAAGAATACGCTCTTCGCCGCGCTTCTCGCGACGATGATGATCCCCGGCGAGCTCTTTACGATAACGAATTATCAGACTGTAAGTGCGCTCGACTGGAAAGATACCTATACCGTACTTATTGTACCTTTCCTCGTAAGTATATTCTATATTTATCTTCTCCGTCAGAATTTCATGCAGATACCGAATGAACTGTATCTTGCGGCAAAGGTAGACGGAACGAGCGATCTTAAATACCTGTGGAAGGTCATGATACCTCTCGCGCTTCCTACTCTTATTTCTATTACGATCCTCAAGATGATGGGCGCATGGAACTCTTATATGTGGCCCAAGCTCGTTACGAACGATACGAACATGGAGCTTATTACAAACGGTCTGCGTAACGCATATTCTGATGCATCGGGCGATACGAACTTCCCCGTGCAGATGGCTGCGGTCGCTATCGTATCTGCGCCTCTCTTCCTCGTATTCCTCTTCCTGCGTAAATACATCATGAAGGGTGTATCGCGCAGCGGTATCAAGGGTTGATAATTCGGGAAACCGATGTCATAAAACATTAATTTTGAAAGGAATTTTTTACCGTGAAATTCAGAAAAATTCTCGTCTCGGTGCTCCTCGCAGTTGCAATGCTCACGAGTATGCTCTCCCTTTTCTCTTGTAACAAGGCGAAAGTAGCACCCGAATTCGTGATGCCGGAAAACGGCTTTGACACCTCAAAGAAGGTTACCATCACCTTCTATCATACGATGGGTGCGGCCCTTCGTGAAGTTCTTGATGCTTATATCATAGAGTTCAATAAGCTCTATCCGAACATTAAGATCGAGCATAAGCAGGTAGGTAGCTACGACGACGTTCGTAAGACTATCTCTACTGAGATCACCGTTGGTGACCAGCCCAATATCGCTTACTGCTACCCCGACCACGTTGCACTTTACAACATGGCTAAGGCAGTTCAGACCCTCGACGTTCTTATTGATTCCGATAAGACCGTTACCGACGCTCTCGGAAACGAAACGATCATCGGTCTTACTCAGGAACAGAAAGACGACTTCATCCAGGGTTATTATGAAGAAGGCAGAGAGTTCGGCGACGGCAAGATGTATACTCTTCCTCTCTCGAAGTCTACTGAGGTTCTCTACTATAACAAGACCTTTTTTGATGAGCACGGTATTCAGGTTCCTAAGACCTGGGACGAGCTTGAAGCAGTTTGTCAGAGAATAAAAGAGATCGACCCTGACTCCATTCCTCTTGGCTACGACTCCGAGGCAAACTGGTTCATCACCATGTGCGAGCAGCTCGGCTCTGATTACACTACTGCTAACGGCGACAACAACTTCACTTTCAATAATGAGACCAACAGAAGCTTCGTTAAGAGATTCAGAGAATGGTACAAGAAGGGTTACGTAACCACTCAGGAGATCCACGGTGCTTACACCTCCTCTCTCTTTACCATGGCTGAAAGCGAAGTCGGTAACAGCTATATGTCTATCGGCTCTTCTGCAGGTGCTTCTCATCAGCGTCCCAAAAAGGTAAACGGCGCATATCCCTTCGAAGTAGGTATCGCAACTGTTCCTCAGGTGGATGCAAACAATCCTAAGGTTATTTCTCAGGGTCCTTCTCTTTGCATCTTCAAGAAGTCCGATCCTCAGGAAGTTCTTGCTTCTTGGCTCTTCATCAAGTACCTCACCACCAAGGTTGAGTTCCAGGCACAGTTCTCTATGGCATCCGGTTACATTCCGGTTATCAAGAGCGTAAAGGACAACCCGATATATGCTGAATACCTCAACAAGGCAGACGGCGGCGACTTCATTACCACCCTTTCCGTTAAGGTTGGTCTTGAGCAGGAGAACGCATACTATACCTCTCCCGCATTCAACGGCTCGTCCGTTGCCCGTGATCAGGTTGGCTTCCTCATTCAGCGTTGTTTCGTCGCAAGCTGGAAGGATTCTGAGGTTGACGCTAAGATCAAGGCAGAGTTTGACAAAGCAGTAAAAGAATGTAACTACCAGATAGGTAAGTAATCTATATGAAGTCGACTTTTATAAAAAGATTTACTAAAATTACGGCGCTTTTGCTCGTTGCTATCACCGTTATTCTCACTTGCGCGTCCTGCGCAGGCGAGGATGACAGCTCGAAGTCGAAGGACGGGCATAAGGACTACGCCGCATCCGTTGAGCTTGATATGTCAAGCAATACGCTTAAGCAGGAAGTAGAAGTCCTCGCATATATCGACGGTGACACGACACACTTCAAAGTTCCCGAATCCGTTATGCAGGGCGGTGTGCTTAAGGCAAGATACCTTGCTATAAACACTCCTGAATCTACCGGTAAGATCGAGCCGTGGGGTAAGACTGCGGCTAAGTACACGAAAGAAAAGCTAATGAACGCTACCTCGATCATTATCGAGAGTGACAACGATCAGTGGAACGCCGACTCGACCGGCGGCAGATATCTCGTATGGGTATGGTATAAGACCGCTGATAGCGATACCTACCGTAACCTCAATATCGAGATCCTTCAGCTCGGTCTTGCAATTGCCTCCAACTCCGCTAACAACCGATACGGTGAGACCTGCATGGCAGCTATCGCTCAGGCAGAAAAAGAAGGTCTTCACACTCATTCGACTGAAAAGGACCCGCTTTTCCCGTACGGTGAAGCTAAGGAAATTACTCTCAAAGAGCTTCGTGTAAACATAACCGATTATGATAACTCGAAGGTCGCTTTTGAGGGCGTAATTTCGATGAACAGTGATGGTACAGCGTACATTGAGGACTATGATGAGGAAACCGGGCGTTATTACGGCGTTTCGGTCTACTATGGTACTGCAGGACTTACCGGTGACGCACTTCAGATTCTAAATGTAGGAAATCGTGTTCGTATAGTGGGTACCGTAGCCTTTTACGATACCGGCGGCTACTATCAGGTGTCCGGCATTAAGTATTGGGACATGATGCCTGATAATCCGGAGAATATTAAACTAATAAGCACCGGTCATACTTCCGCATATACGGAGACCGACGGAGAGACCTATAAATCTGATGTTACTGTTGAGATCGAGGATGCTGCCCCCAAAACGGTCAAGTACGCTTCTCTCGCACTTGATACCTCCATTGAGATGAAGGGGCTTCTCGTTACCGACTGTTACACGACGACAAATGAGAGTAGTTCTTCAAAGGGCGCTATCACTCTTACATGTACTACACCCGACGGAAAATCGGTTCAGATTCGTACTATCGTTCTTTACAATGAGAACAATGAACTCGTAACCGAAGATTACTTTATGGGCAAGACTATCGACGTTAAGGGCATTGTAACGTTCTTCGCAGACGATTATCAGATCAAGCTCTTCTCGATAAACGATGTCGTAGTACACTGATTCATTGATTCCAAAAAATATTAATGTATAAGGAGAAAACACAATGAAAAAGCTTCTCGCACTTATTTTGGCAGTTATTTGCTGCCTCGGCATGGTCGCTTGTGGCGGCGGTGAGGATAAGGAAGCTAACGGCAAGGCGCTTGAAGACGCTATTGCTATGCTCAACCTCAACTACAAGGACATGAACAGAACCTCTGCTGACTATGAGCTCATCACCAGCATCCCGGTCGGCGACAAGACCGTCAGCGTAACCTGGAGCGTTAACAACAGCGCTATCAAGGTAGTTAAGAACGGCAAGATGGTTACCATCGACGTTCCGGACGTAAACGACACTGAGGCAAATTACGTTCTTACGGCAACCGTAAAGCTCGGCAGCCAGACCAAGACTAAGACCTTCAATCTCGTTCTTCCCGTAATCATCTTTGAGCCCTACGAGTCTGAGCCCGCAGAAAACACTGCATTCAAGCTTATGCTTACTCAGGGAACTCTCGGCGGCAAGAACCTCTTCGCTACTCATACTATCAGCGGCGGTAAGTACTATGCAACCACCGAAGACGTAAATGCAGCTCCCGATTTCTACGCTGAAAAGGTAGAGGGTGGCTACAAGTTCTACACCACGATCGACGGCGCTAAGTCCTACGTTCTCGCATACCTTGAAGGCACCTCCAAGCGCCTTAAGTACGACGCAACAGAGGGCACCGTTTGGTACTACAAGGAAGACTGCAAGGCATGGTTCACCATGATCAGTGGCGGCGAATACTGCCTCGGCACCTATGGCGAATTCAATACCTTCTGCATTTCCGACGGTTCTTATATGAAGCCCGAAACTACCGGCGTAACTCAGTTCCCCGGTAACCTCATCACCAAGGAAAACGTTGCAAAGCTCGCACCTGCTGACGAAGTAGTTATCTACGAAACTGTCGCAGAGATCTACGATGCAGCTACACAGCTTGAGAACAATCAGCTTCTTTCAGGTGCTCACAAGTACACTCTTACCGGTACTATCACCTCGATCGACACCGAGTACAGCGCTGATTACGGCAACGTAACCGTTACCATCGACGTTGAGGGCAAGGCATTCCAGTGCTTCCGTCTCTCCGGCGACGGTGCTGACACTATCAAGGTCGGCGATACCATCACTGTTGAAGGTCCTGTATCCATCTACAACGAAAAGGTACAGGTTAACAAGGGTACTCTTAAGAGCGTAACCGCTGCTTAATCAATTCACGGTAAAATTTGAAAAGCCACCGTTAGGTGGCTTTTCTTTTGTCTTGCCTTCTCTTCATAGAATGGCGTAAGCGACAAAGTCGTGGGCAGATGAGGTAGGTTGCGAAGCAACCATGTCCCAAAGCAAAGATACAAAAAAGCACCGATCACTCGGTGCTTTTCATTTTGTTATATGTCTTTAATATTTTCAAAAACCGTAAGGTCGGTCTTGCACGCAGTGATAGGCGTTATCGAAACGTAACCGTTTCTGACAGCATCGATATCAACCGTCAGATCGTTGAACTCTCTTTCAACGGGAACGCCCGTCTGAAGCACGGTTCCATCACCGCAGTCGATGAACTCGTCGGTATAGAATTCACCGCCTTGCTTCGTTATCTTGAAGCCCTTGATCTCGTGAGGAATGTTGATGTTGTAGAGATCTCCTTTGGAAAGCAGATCCTTTTCGATAACATAATCAAAGATGCGGTCGAGCTCCTCGGCAGCAGTAACGAATCTGTCGTGACCTGCCGACAGAGCAATGCCCTTGATGCCGAGACGCGAGCCCTCAAGGATCGCACCGACAGTACCCGAATATGCAATATCGTCGCCGAGATTATATCCCTTGTTGATGCCCGAAATAACGAGATCGTAGGTGGTCTTAAGTCCTGTTACGCCAAAACGAACGCAGTCAGCGGGCGTGGAATCGAGAGCATAGACCTCAATATCGTCGGCGATAAATTCCTTCGACAGTGCAACCGGCTTTACAAACTCAAGCGACTGGCTCATTCCGCTTTGCTCAACCTTTGGTACAACGACGGTAACCTCACCGCGCTTCCTTGCCCAACGGATAAGATGGGGAAGTACCGGGGACGACATACTGTCGTCGTTTACTATAAGTATCTTCATAGCCAGCCCTCGTTGTTTTCTTTGTAATTCTTAAGACGCGCGTCGGCGTCGCGTAGAAGCGCCTGAACCTCGTCGTCATTGTAAACAGTCGCGCCGCTTGCACAGTCGTGACCGCCGCCGCGGTAGTTTTCCGCGATCTCGTTTACGGTAACGAAGCGCGAACGGAGACGAACCCTGATCTCGCCGTCGTCGGCATCAATGAATGCTATCCAGATGAGCGAATTCTTGATCGAATCCATATAGGAAACGCAGGCGCTTGCTTCCTCGTAGGTAAGCAAGAATTCCTTGCGCGTGTCAGCGGTGATTCTGACGTAAGCCACGCCGTTTTCGGTCATCTTGATGTTGTCAAGAACGTAACCGTGGAACTTGAACTCGTGAAAATCCTTCATATAAAGGTTCGCGTAAAGGTGGTCGGTGTCAACACCGAGATCGAGAAGCATACCTGCATATCTCATTGTGTCGCCCGAAACCGAACGGAAGCGGAATCTGCCCGAATCGGTAACCATTCCTGCGTAAATATAAGTAGCCGCCTCGATGTCGATCTTGAGCTCATTACGGAAGGCATAGTAAAACTCCGCGATCATTTCGCAGGACGAGGACTTTTCCTCAACGACCCAGGAGGGATCGCCGTAATTATCTACGCTGATGTGATGGTCGATCTTGATGAGCTCGGGACAGAGCGAAAAACGCTTATCGGAAATTCTTTCGGTCGTCGCAGTATCAATAACGATACCGAGTGACTTTTTTAGGATCTCGTCGGAAATAACGCCGTCCTCGTCGCCTAGGAAGCTCACGTAATCGGAATAATCGGCGTTTGAAAGAAGCACCGTCTTTTCAGGGAAGGAAAGGCGCAAAATTCTCTGAAGTCCCTTCGTTGAGCCGACCGCGTCACCGTCGGGACGCTTGTGGCGGAATATGACGATAGAGTCGTATTCCTTTATTTTGTTAAGTATAGCCGTCATGTTTTCAAGCTTCATTATTGTCCTCCGAAAGGGAAATAAGGTCATTCAGCAGCGCCATCGCCTCGTTTTTGTCCTTAAGCGTAGCACCGCTTGCCTTCTTATGACCTCCGCCGCCGTACTTTACGGCAATGGGATTTATGTTCATTTTCGACGAACGGATCTCGCAAAGTACGCCGTTATCGGTCTCGGTAAAATTGACCCAACGGTCAATCCCTTTAATCTCCGCCATCGTGTTTACCATTCCGCGCGAGATAGTGAAGTTGTCAACACCGTAGCTCTTTGCCTCGTCGAGGGTCGTGTATATGTAAGCAACACCGTTTTCGGCAATATTTATCTTAAGAGTAAATCTTGCACGAAGCTGAATGGACGAAAGCTCGTCCGTATAGAGATTTCTGAATATCTCGTTCGTGTCGAAATTTCTTTCCATAAGGAAGGAAGCCATATCGAAGGTCTGTGAGGTCGTCGAATCGTAACGGAAGCGTCCCGAATCGGTTATCATACCCGTGTAGAGCGCCTTTGCGGCGGTTTCAGAAACGGTAAGAGAACATTCTTTTGCGAACGACGCAATCAGTCCACAGCAGCTTTCAAAGCTCGTGTCAACGTGCTCGACATCGCAAATTTCCTCAACGAAAAGATGATGGTCGAAGCGCGCGTTCTCACGCGCAAGAGTATATCTTTCGTCACTTATAAGCGTCTTTGCCGAGGTGTCAAGCACGATGGCAAGTGCGCCGCTGTAAAGGTCGTCAGAGATCTCGTCCATCGGCTCGTCGAGCATAAACGCATATCGTGCGGTCATATCACCGACAGCATAAACCGTCTTATCGGGAAAGTTGTCGCGTATAATATGCTTAAGACCGATCTGGCTTCCGAGTGCGTCACCGTCGGGATTCTTATGACGGTGAATAACTATAACAGGGTATTTTTTAATTAAATCAAGTATCTTATCAAACATTCTTCTTTTCCTCTCTTGCGCGAAGCTCCTCGTCAAAGTAGCCCGCATATTCGACCTTCAAGTCACTTTCGGGGAAAAGGTAATTGTGAAGCTCGATAAAATAATTGTCAGTCATACTTGCAATATAGTCAACTACGATCTGGTTCGGCTCGCTGTTCTCATACGGAATCTTGCGCTTCTTGTAGTAGACGGCATTGACGTAATCAATGTGATGAGTGAAGATAGGTGAGCTCTTAACGCCGTTTTTGAGGTCGTCAAGCATCTGTCCGTAAATCTCCGTCATCATCGGCTTGACCGTCGTATCAAGATGAGCAAGCGCCGCTGCGCGGTTGTATATGCGGGCATAGTTGTCCATCTTAGATTTGCTTAACGCCTTGAAATGCTTTGCGTCAAGCCCTATATACGGCTTGCCGTAGCTGCTTTCAATGACGTTTACGACGAGGTTGTTGATTATCTCGGAATTGATCGAACCGATCTCCTCGTTCATAAACATGCTCTCATCAGCAAGCTTTGCACGGATTATCGCATCCTGACGGTCCTTGCCGAGATAAGCGATAATATCTGCAAGACGAACGACGCTGCCCTCAAGCGTGCAGGGCATAAGCTCAGACGCCGCCGCAGGATCGCAGTAGCATCTCTCGATCATCTTGTCAAATTCATCAAAAGAGGAAAGCGGAACAGGGTGATACTCCTCGACCTCAATTTCGCCGTTGTGCGCGGCGATACCGTTGAGCGTCTGAAGACTGATGTTGTAGGGGAATATTCCGTCGAGAACTCGGACAGAGTGAATATTGTGATAGAAATGACGCCCCGTGTAAGAGTTATAAAGTCCGTCAAGATAATGCTCACCCGTGTGACCGAAGGGCGTGTGACCGATATCGTGACCGAGGGAAATTGCCTCAATAAGATCAAGATTAAGGTGTAGCGCCGCACCGATGGTACGGGAAATGCGCGATACGAGCTGAACGTGCAGAGCGCGTCTTGTAATATCGTCGTTTTTGGTTAGAGAAAATACCTGCGTCTTATCGGAATAGCGGTTATAATAAGGGCAGTGCATTATCTTGTCAACGTCGTGAACAAAGGTCGGACGCCAAACGCTTCCGCGGTCGCGCGCAACGTCACGGCGGCGTATCGCTCCCGAATCGGGAAACGCCGTACCGGGATAGCAGTGCTCTCTTTTAGCTCTTTCGATCTGATCGGCTATTTCTTTTTTTACTTCTTCGTATTTAGGCATAAATTACCCCTGAATCAGTTTTCGGATGCCGCGATATTGAGTGCAATAGTCATCATATCGGTAAAGGTGCTCTGACGCGCGTCTGCGTCAAGTGCCTCACCTCTTATGATGTGGTCGGAAACAGTGCAGATGGCGAGCGCCTTTTTGCCCGCGTAAGCCGCATTCATATAAAGAGCCGCCGCTTCCATTTCAACGCCGAGAACGCCCATGCGGTGCCAGCCGTCGTTGAACTTCGGATTAGCATTGTAGAATACGTCGGACGAAAGAAGATTACCAACCTGATAACGTACTCCAAGTGCTTCCGCCTCGTTTACCGCCTTGCGGAGAAGAGCGAAGTCAGCGATGGGAGCGAAGTTGCCGCCGAGGTTATACTGCTCCTGATAGCAAGAGTTGGTGCAGGCGCCCATTCCGATAATAACGTCGCGGAGCTGTACGTTTTCAGCCAAACCGCCGGCAGAACCGATACGGATAATGTTCTCAACGCCGAAGAAATTATAAAGCTCGTAGGAGTAGATGCCGATAGACGGCATACCCATACCGCTTGCCATAACGCTTACGGGAACACCCTTGTAGGTTCCCGTGTAGCCCTGAATACCGCGCACGTTGTTTACGAGAACAGGATTTTCAAGAAATGTCTCGGCAACGAACTTCGAACGAAGCGGGTCGCCCGGCATAAGGACGGTTTTCGCAAAATCCGCAGGGGTCGCTTTAATATGAGGTGTGTGTTTATCTGACATTTTTAATACTCCTGTAATTCAAATTAATATCCGCTGTGTTGTTCGTTCTTTGCGATCTTGACGATACGGCTCGTACCGAGACGGTCTGCACCGAGGTTTATGAAATCCTCAGCGTCTGCAAGAGAAGCAATACCGCCTGCTGCCTTGATCTTTACGCCTTCACCGATGTTCTCGGAAAAGAGCTTAACGTCCTCGCGGGTCGCCCCTGCTGTCGAGAAGCCGGTCGAGGTCTTGATGTAGTCAGCGCCCGATTCTGTTACGATCTGACACATCTTGATCTTTTCCTCATCGGTAAGAAGGCAGGTCTCGATTATGACCTTGAGGATCTTCTCGCCGCAAGCTTCCTTAAGCGCTTTAAGCTCGTTAAGAATCTCATCGTAACGGCAGTCCTTGAGGTCGCCGATGTTTATAACGGTGTCGATCTCGTCAGCGCCGTTACTTATAGCATCCTTGCACTCAAAAACCTTTGTAGCGGTCGTCGAGTAGCCGTTCGGGAAGCCGATGACGGTGCAGATAGCGAGCTTGTCGCCTACGTATTCCTTTGCGCGCTTAACGTAAGAAGCGGGAATACAAACAGATGCAGTACCGTATTTGATACCGTCGTCGCAAATTGCCTTGATCTCATTCCAGGTAGCACCCTGAGCAAGAAGAGTATGATCGCATTTAGAAAGAATAGTTTTAAGTTCCATTGTTTTTTACCTCATTTGTATGTTAATGTTTTTGATTTCTGATCTTATCCTGCCAGCACTTGTGGCACATAGCTATGTAGCGGTCGTTACCGCCGAGAAGCACCTGCGCGCCCTCGGTGACGACGTTCATGTTCTCGTCAAGACGGGCATTAACTGTCGCCTTCGCTCCGCAGGAGCAGATGGTCTTTATCTCGGAGATCGAGTCCGCAAGCTCAAAAAGGCGCTTGCTTCCCTTAAAGAGCTTGCACATAAAGTCGGCTCGAAGACCGAAGCACATAACGGGAATATTAAGCTCGTCAACTATCTTGCGAAGCTGATCTATATGTTCAGCGGTAAAGAACTGACATTCGTCTGCGATTATAACGTCGCAGTCCGAATGGTTCGACACGAAAATATCGTAGATATTCTCGCTGTCAAAAATGATCTCACAGGTAGCTTGTAAACCTATTCTCGAACGGATCACTCTCTCACCGTCGCGGTTGTCGATTGCGGGCTTGATAAGCCAAACCTTCATCGAGCGCTCCTCGTAATTAAATTTGGTAATAAGGGCCTGCGCCGTTTTCGACGAGCCCATCGCGCCGTACTTAAAATAGAGCTTAGCCATACCGTCCTCCGAATTTCTTTTTAGTATTATATTATATCATAAATACATAAAAAAATAAATAGGTTTTGAAAAAAAGCAGATAAAGTTTTTTTATATTTTCTCAAAAACTGAAGAAAGGGCTCAAAAATATTCAAAACAAAATGAAAAAACGCCGTATTTTGTCCGTTAACGCCCCTAATTGACTCAAAAAAGCGTACATTACCATTGAAAAACGGTGAAATACTTGCTATAATATAATAAACGGTTAACCGAAATAAATCCGAAAAGGAGAAAACAATATGGGACTTATTAAAGCAGGCATAGGCGCACTCGGCGGTACACTTGCCGATCAGTGGAAGGAATTTTTCTACTGTGATGCGCTCGAAAACGACGTTCTCGTCGTAAAGGGTCAGAAAAGAACAAGCAAGCGTTCATCGAATAAAAGCGGACACGATAACGTGATCTCTAACGGCTCGGGAATCGCGGTAGCTGACGGACAGTGCATGATGATCGTCGAGCAGGGAAAGATCGTTGAGGTCTGCGCTGAGCCGGGTGAGTACACCTACGATACGTCAAGTGAGCCGAGTATCTTTACAGGTAAGCTCGGTGACACCCTTCTTGACACCTTCGATACGATAGGCAAGCGCTTTACCTACGGCGGTGACACTGGAAAGGATCAGAGAGTCTACTATTTCAATACTAAGGAGCTTTACGACAATAAGTTCGGTACGCCCAATCCCGTGCCGTTCAGAGTTGTCGATAACAAGATCGGTCTTGACATCGACGTATCCGTCCGTTGCTCGGGTATCTATTCCTATAGTATCTCAAACCCGCTTCTTTTCTATAAGAACGTCTGCGGAAACGTAGAACGCGAATTCCGTCGCGACGAGCTTGATGCTCAGCTCAAGACAGAATTCATCAGCGCTCTTGCACCTGCGCTCGCAAAGCTTTCAACATTCGGCATACGCCCGAATCAGATCATAGCATATACCACTGAGCTCGAAAACGCTATAAACGAAGCGCTTTCCGCTAAATGGGCAGATCTGCGCGGACTTAAGGTAAAGAGCATCGCGCTCAACCCGATCACGCTTCCCGAGGATGAAGAAAAGCTTATCCAGGACGCACAGCGTTCCGCAATTTTGCGCGACCCCACGATGGCGGCGGCAACTCTTGTCGGCGCACAGGCAGATGCTATGAAGGCAGCCGCAAATAACGACGGTGGCGCAATGAACGGCTTTGTCGGCATGGGAATGGCGATGAACGCAGGCGGAAATAACGCCGGGAACCTCTTCGCTATGGGTCAGGCGCAGCGGCAGGAAGCTCCCAAGGCGACACCTGCTAATACATGGAAATGCACCTGCGGTCAGGAAAACAGCGGCAAATTCTGCGAAAACTGCGGTACTAAAAAGCCCGAAAGTGGCTGGAAATGTACCTGCGGAGAGGTAAATCAGGGTAAATTCTGTTCGAACTGCGGCGCAAAAAAGCCGACGGCATCTTTCCGCTGCAATAAGTGCGGCTGGGAGCCGGAGGATAAATCAAATCCCCCCAAGTTCTGCCCCGAGTGCGGCGACCCCTTTAACTCAGACGATATGATCTGACAATACGGAGTAACAAGTGGATAACGAAATTCTCGAATATAAATGTCCGTCCTGCGGCGGAAAATTAGAGTTCAATACAAAGGGGCAGAACATGAAATGCCCCTACTGCGATACCGAGTTTGACGTTGAAAGCGTCAAAAACCTTGCCGAGGACCGCAGTAACGATAAAGAAGACGAGTTCGAATGGAAACGCGAAAGCGAAAACAAATGGAGCGAGGACGACGGAATGGCAGTCTATTCCTGCAAGTCCTGCGGCGGCGAGATAGTCTGCGAGGACGTTACCGCCGCGACATCCTGCCCCTATTGCGGAAACCCCGTTGTCTTTGTCGGAAATCTCAGCGGCGAGTTGATGCCTGACCTCGTCATTCCTTTTAAGCTCGATAAAAACGCGGCAAAAGAGGGGCTTAAGCGCCATCTGAGCGGCAAAAAACTACTTCCAAAGGTTTTCAAAAACGAAAACCGCATAAACGAGGTCAAGGGAATCTATGCGCCGTTCTGGCTCTTCGATACCGATGCAGACGCAAAGATCCGCTACCACGCTACGCGCACACGCTTCTGGTGCGACAGCAATTATAACTACACAGAGACGCTCCATTACGCGCTTATAAGAGAGGGCAACCTGGCATTTGATAACGTGCCTGTCGACGGCTCCGAAAAGCTCGATGATACGCTGATGGAATCTATCGAGCCGTATAATTTCGACGAAGCAGTCGATTTCAAGACCGCATACCTCTCGGGCTTCCTTGCCGATAAGTATGATGTCGATTCTGAGCAGAGCCAGCCGCGAGCAAATGAGCGCATAAAAAGAAGTACAGAAAACGCGTTTATGTCGACGACAGTCGGCTACGCAACGGTAGTCCCCGAGCGCTCCTACGTAAGGACAACGTCGGGCAGGGTGCGCTACGCGCTTCTTCCCGTTTGGCTTATGACGACAGAGTGGAAGGGTAAAAAGTATACCTTCGCAATGAACGGACAGACGGGAAAATTCGTCGGTGATCTTCCGACGGATAAAAAGGCGTTCTTCAAGTATTTTGCCCTCTGGTTTACGGGTATATCTGCCGCCGCTATGGGGCTGTTGTACCTCCTGTGGTTAATGTGAGGAGGGAACGGATATGAAGAAAACAATCATAATAACCGCCTTTGCGGTAATTCTGTCGCTTCTTATGCCGATCATTTCCTTTGCTTCCCCCGATATGCCGCCATATCCTGTCGTTGATGAAGCAGACGTGCTGTCCGATTACGAAGAAGACCAAATAGCAAATAAGCTTATCGCGCTTTTCAAAGAGCACAAGATGCACTTTGCCATCGTGATAATCAACGACCTCGGTGCTGAAACACCATATTCCTATGCCGACAGCTATTATCATAATAACGGCTTTGGCTACGGTAAGGATAAAAGCGGAATACTTCTGCTTCTCGCGATGTCATCGAGAGATTGTTACATATACACCTACGGCGAAGCGGAAAGGAAGTTTGGCAACAGCGAGCTGACAGAGCTTGAAGAAGCCATGCTTCCTTATTTTGGCGAAGACGAGTTCTATAATGGCTTTATGGCATACGCTGGGGCATGCGACAGCGTACTTTCCTTTGACATTCTCGGAAGCTTGTTGATTGCAGTACTCATCGGCGCGGTAATATCGCTCATCATCGTCTTTTCAATGAAGAGCAAGCTCAAAAGCGTGCGCCCTCAAAAGACCGCATCAAACTACGTAAGAAGCGGCAGCTTTACGCTGACAAAGGATCTCGACCTTTATCTCTACCGCACTATAGTTCGTACCAGACGTGCAGAGACCAATTCCGGCTCACGAGGATCGGGAGGCGGCTCGCGTGGCGGAGGGCGCGGCGGAAAATTCTGAATTTAAGAAATATAAGCGCCTTTCAGATAGAAGGCGCTTATTCTTTACAAATTATTAACCGATTTCATTTGCAATTTTTCTGTCATTATGATATAATTTAATGAGATAATTAATCAAAGCCGAAAGAGAGTAGAAAAGTGCTTAAAATACTTTTGAAAAAGCTAAACGAAGCACTCGTATCGGTATTGCCGGTAAGCGTGATAGTTTTCCTTTTGAACCTGACACCAATTGTAAATTTCACGCGCACCGAAATGACGGTATTCTTAATATCATCAGTTTTCCTCATTCTCGGAATAGGTCTTTTTAACCTCGGCGCAGATATTGCGATGACGCCTATGGGCGAGCATATCGGTGCGGGCTTGGCTAAGTCAAAGAAGATAGCGCTGCTCCTTTCTGTCTGCTTCCTGATGGGACTTCTTATAACGGTCGCTGAGCCGGATCTTTCGGTGCTTGCAGGGCAGGTCGGAAAAATGATAAACCCGACGTTGCTTATAGTTACCGTCGGAGTTGGTGTCGGAATATTCCTTCTGCTTTCGGTGCTTAAAATAGTTTTCCGCAAGCCGCTTTCGTCACTGCTTATATTCTTCTACATGCTTCTGTTTGCGATAACCTCGCTCGTTATAATCAACGGTAACAGCGCATTCCTTCCGCTTGCCTTCGACTCGGGCGGAGTAACGACCGGACCTATAACTGTGCCGTTCATAATGGCGCTCGGCGTCGGTATCGCGGCAACGCTCGGCGGTAAAAACGTAGGTGAAAACAGCTTCGGTCTTATCGCAATGTGTTCGATCGGTCCGATACTCGCGGTCATGACCCTCGGAATCTTCGCAAATAATCAGATGCCCCCCGCGCCTACATATCCTACAGTTGCCGAAAATCTCGGAATTAATATCATAAAAACGTTCCTTTCTGTAGCGGAAGAGGTTGCTATAGCTATAGGGCTTGTCGTCCTGTTCTTTATAGTTCTTCAGATATTCGTCCTCAAGCTTCCGAAGAAAAAGCTGATGACGATAGCTGTCGGTATCTTCTATACTGTCCTCGGTCTTGTAATATTCCTGACGGCAGTAACGGTCGGCTTTATGCCTATCGGCTACAAGATGGGACTTGAGCTCGCGGCTGAGCATAATCCTAAATTCTTAGTAATAATCTTCGGCTTCATTATCGGAATGGTCGTAGTACTTGCCGAGCCGGCGGTTCACGTTCTTAACAGACAGGTCGAGGAGATAACTAACGGAGCAGTCAGCAAAAAGTCAATGATGCTCGCGCTCTCGATAGGTGTCGGAGTGTCTATCGGACTTTCGATGATAAGAATAGTATTCGATTTCAGCATCCTTTACTACGTTATTCCCGGATATTTTATCGCTCTCGGTCTTTCCTTCTTCGTCCCCGGTCTTTATTCCGCGATTGCGTTTGACTCGGGCGGAGTTGCTAGCGGACCGCTTACGTCGACCTTCATTCTTCCGTTTGCGGTCGGTGTATGTATGGCGCTCCAAGGCGGAGACAAGGTAATGGAAGATGCGTTCGGCATCGTTGCAATGGTCGCAATGACGCCGCTCATTACGATCCAGGCGCTCGGCTTCAAAGCGATACTCAGCAAGCGCGTAAGAGAAAAGATAGCAATGAAGCGTATTCTCAGCTCGGATGACGAGCAGATCATAAACTTTATGTAAGGAGGGAACCGTAATGGATAAAAAGCAAACGAAAAGGTCCTCCGCACAAAGACAGAAAAAGCTGCTCCCACCGAAGCTCAAAATGCTCGTTACGGTTGTAAACCGTTCAAAGACCGAACTTTTCCTTGATTATATAAGCGGTTTTGAAGTAAACATGCAGATGTCGATGGCGGCATCGGGCACCGCAAGCTCCGATATGCTCACCTATCTCGGACTTACCGACACGGATAAAACCGTAATATTCAGCGTGATAAGAGAAGATAAGGAAGATATGGCGCTCCGTTTTCTTGAAGACAAATTCAAGACAGTCAAAAACGGAAAGGGCATCGCCTTTACGGTTTCGATGACGGGAGTTATCGGCGTAGCAATATATCAGTTCCTATCGAATAGCGGAAAGTGAGAAAGACAATGAAAAATACACATGAAGTGATTTTATGTATAGTAAACTCGGGCTTCTCCGAGACAGCAATGGACGCTGCAAGAGCGCAGGGCGCAGGCGGCGGAACTGTTATCCATGCGCGCGGAACCGCGGGCGCTGAAGCCGAGAAGCTGTTTAACATCGCGATCGAACCGGATAAGGAGATCGTTATGATAATCGTAAATAAGGAAAACCGTGACGCGATCCTTCACGCGCTCTATAAAGAGGTCGGTTTGAATACGCCCGGGCAGGGAATAGCATTTGCCCTTCCCGTTGACAAGGTCGTAGGTCTTTCCGAGAAAAAGCAGAATACAGAGCAGTAAAAAACCATCCGTGCCGAATGGCGCGGATGGTCATTTTTTCTTTTTGTCAATTATCTCGTAGCTCATATCGAGCATGAAGTTCACCTGTTCAATGTCTACCTTGCCGTCAAGGGAGACCGTTATCCAGTTGCTGTTCTTCGTCATGTGATAAGGCGGAAAATATCCGTCGCGGGATAGAAACGTGCCGAGTAAAAACGGATCGCACTTGACGTTCATTACGTCGATAAGCCGATCGCCCTTAAGCCCGAGCTTGCTCTCGCTTATGTCCATTATGACGCAGTACCATTTGCCGTTTCCGTGCCGAAGCACCGCGTATCCGGGAGCGCTTTCCCAGGGGTACTCCGCCTTCGTGCCGTAAGTCGACTCGGCGTAATCAATAAGAAACTTTCGGAGCGATTTCATATTATTTCTTTTTTGACTTCTTTATGCTGAAAAGCCCTGTTACTTGGCTGAAATATCCAAACGCGCCGAAAACAAGCGAAAGACCAAGAGAAATGAGCATTTCGGGTTGATTTCTAATTACGTCAAAGCTTTGCGGCAAAAATTCGCCGAGCGTAGTCGTGTTTCTTAAACCGGCAGGCATCTCGCTCGCCTTCGCGTTGAGCTGAGAGACAGCAGTAAGACAGAAGCAAAAATACCAGGAAACTAATATTACGATAGCGGCAATAACGAGGGAAATAATAACGCCACGTTTGCTTTCTTTTTTAGCAAAAATTGCATAGCCGCTGATCGCGCAGAACACGGTAATAAAGCCGCTTAACGACTCGATGAGCCCTATTGCATTTAGCAGAAAAAACATAGCCGCGCCAATGAGCGAAAAGAGAAACGCGCCCAAAGCACCGAGCCAGATATTTTCACTCTTTTGATGATTGTGATGCTTTTCGGAATGTTCCATAGTAACCGCCTCGAAAATTAGTGTAATGATATTATAAAACAAAAAGAATAGAATGTCAATAAGCGGCAAGGGCGAAGCCCAATTATTCATTATTCATCAGCGTAAGCGACTTCATTATTCATTATTCATTATTCATTCGAAAATCCGCTCTTTGTTTAATGAATAATGAATGATGAATAATGAATAGTGAATAATACAAACAAAAATCCGTCCTCTTCCGAGAACGGATTTTTGTTTGGAGCTGCTAATCAGAGTCGAACTGATGACCTCATCCTTACCAAGGATGTGCTCTACCAACTGAGCCATAGCAGCGTCAACGGTTGATATTATAACAGATAAAAACCGATTTGTCAAGTGTTTTTTGCAAAATATTTTAGTAACCTGCGGAAAAATCCGCAGGTTATTTCTTATAGCTCGGATAAGCCGTCAAGAAGCTCATAAAGCTCCATAAGCTTTTCTTCGCATTCACTTAGCTCGGTCGAGAGAGAGGCGAGCTTAACGTGGTCAAACGCCGCATCGCCCGACATTTCCTCGTTTATTTCCTCAATACGTCTTTCGAGCTTTTCAATATCTTCCTTCGCGCGGGTTATTTTGCGTTCCTGCTTTCTTTTATCGGCAAGGTCGCGCTTGGCGTTCAGATAATGCTCCTTCGACGCAGTCATTACTTCGACCTTGGCGGTCTTGCCGTCTCCGAGCTGAAGCGACTTTTTGTAATCAAGAAACGACTGATAATTACCCTCGTAAACGTAAACACTGCCGCTTTCAAAGGTTCCGAAATCGACAATTCGCGTCGCAAGCTTGTTGACGAAGTAACGGTCGTGCGAAACGGCAATGACTGTTCCCTCAAAGTCGGCTATCGCCTTTTCAAGACGCTCACGAGAGGTAATGTCGAGATGGTTTGTCGGCTCGTCGAGAATGAGCAGATTCATTTTCGAGAGCATCAGCTTCGCAAGTGTAAGGCGCGCCTTTTCGCCGCCGCTGAGAAGCGACACGCGCTTGTAAACGTCGTCGCCCTTAAAGAGAAACAGCGCAAGTGTATTCCGCAAAACAGTCTCTGTCATTGTCGGATAAGTGTTCCAAAGCTCGTCAAGAACGGTGCTTGACGGATGAAGATCCTGGTTTTCCTGATCATAGTAACCGATCTTCACGTTAGATCCGAGAAGCACAGATCCGTTGTCAGCTCCAAGCCGCCCTGCGAGTATTTTAATAAGCGTCGATTTTCCGCAGCCATTTTCACCGGTGATAAACAGGCGATCATGCTTTTTGACCTGAAACGTCACGTTATCAAAGAGCAATTTCGACGGATACGCCTTGCGTAGGCGGCTGACCGACATAACGTCGTTTCCGCTTTCGCCCGAAAGCTCAAAGCGCATGCGAACGGTATCGGGGAGCGCCTCGGGTCTCTGCAGCTTTTCCATTTTGTCAAGCTGCTTCTGACGGCTCTCGGCGGCAATTATATTACGCTCGCGGTTCCAACGTTTCTGCTGCTCAATATACGCTTCAATGCGCTTAATTTCCTTTTGCTGATTGCGGTAGTGACGCTCCTCAAGCTCGCGGTCGACCTCTTTTTGCTTTACGTAATCGGTGTAATTACCTCTATAAAGCTTGCCCTTGCAGTTTTCGATTTCAAGCACCGAGTCAACGATGCTGTCAAGAAAATAACGGTCGTGCGAAACTATAAGAACAGTTTTTTTGCTTGCCTTAAGATAATTTTCGAGCCAAAAGAGAGCCGAAACGTCAAGATGGTTCGTCGGCTCGTCGAGCATCAGAATATCGGGATCGGAAAGAAGCAGGCAGGTAAGCGACAGACGCGTCTTTTGCCCACCGCTGAGAGACGAAACGGGCTTGTCCCAGAATACCTCGGGAAGACCGAGGTTTTTAAGGATCCCCTTGCAACGCGAGCGGAACTCGTAGCCGCCGCGCTGTGTGAAGTTTTCCTGCAAAGCGGAAAAACGCCGTGCGTCCTCTTCACTACCGCTTTTTTGCGCCTGAGCGCGAAGCTCCTCAAGACGCTTCTCGTCCTCGATCAGCTTGGAAAACGCCGAATACGCCTCTTCAAGGATCGTCTTTGAGCTTTCATAAGCGATATTCTGTTCAAGCATACCGACAGTATGATTTTTTGCAATATAGTAAGCGCCGCCGCTTGGCTCGCGCTTGCCTGAAATTATCGAAAAGAGCGACGATTTTCCTGCGCCGTTCACTCCGATAATGCCGAGCTTTTCGCCCTCCTGAACTGCAAAGGAAACGTCCTTTAAGACATCGTCCGTTCCGAAGGAAAGGGAAATGCTCTCACAGTTGAGTGCTATCATTATTTTTTAACGCCTTTCGCCGCATTTCGGGCAGTAACGGCAGTCCTTCTTCATTCTTGTGCCGCAAGTCGGACATGAAACGAAGCACATAAGATCGTAAAGCTCCGTTTCCGATTCCGCAATCTGCAGATTAAGCTCATCGATCCTGTCAAAGAGCTCAGTATAGCTCTCGGCAGAAACGACATCTCCGTTCTTTTCTGAATAACGGAGCTTGCCTATTTCGGTGTATGTATCGGTCAATTTTGTGTTGAGAGACGAGATCTTGTACTTAAGCTTTGCCATATCGGTCAGCTTTTCGGCACCCTTTGCGGTGCTTTCGGTAGCGCTTGAAACCGTCTTTGAAAATTCCTTCCAAAAATCCATTTCGTTACTCCCTATCCTTAATAAATTCTTTGTCAATGCAAATTACTGTAAGATATTTTTCGTCGATCACCTTGACGAGCCGTGCCATTTCCTTTTTGATGTCGTCATCGTCGCGCTTCAGCGAGAAGGGAACCGACATATCGAATATAAGATTGGTATGACTGTCGCCGACGACCATTCTGAAATCGTGTATAGTTATCTGAGGATGTATCGCCTTCGCAAGCTCACCTACGCGTTTTCTTACCTCGTTTACCTTCTCGTCTTCGGTTGCAATCGGGTCAAGATGTATGACGGCACTGCATTTCAGCTCGCGGCTCAGCTTTTGCTCTGCGTTGTCGATTATGTCGTGAGCAAGCAGAATATCAATCGACTGAGACACCTCCGCATGCAAGCTCAGCATCACGCGTCCCGGTCCGTAATTGTGTACCACTAGATCGTGGATCCCGACAATTTCGGGATATGAAAGAACGATCTTTTCCACGTTGTCAACAAAATCGCTTTCGGGCGGGGTTCCGAGAAGCGGATCAATAGTTTCCTTTGCCGCCTTGATGCCTGAGAAGATGATGAACGCCGATATGATAAGTCCGCACCAGCCGTCGAAATTAAAATCGACGAAAAGCGAAAGAACAGTGCAGATAAGAACTGCAAAGGTCGAGATGCAGTCGGTAAGTGAATCAATGGCAGTTGCCTTCATCGCCTGCGAATTTATCTTTTTGCCGATGCTTCTGTTGTAGATGAAAATATAAAGCTTGACTAAAACCGAAAGCCCGAGCACGATTATGGCAACGTAGCTGAAAACGGGACTTTCTCCGTCCGTGATCTTCGAAACCGACGTTTTTCCAAGCTCAAATCCCATAAGCATTATAAGCATAGAAACGATGAGAGCCGAAAGATATTCCATTCTTCCGTGTCCGAACGGGTGCCCCTCATCCGGCTTCTGATCTGCGAGCTTAAAGCCAATAAGCGTGATAACGGACGAGCCGGCATCGCCGAGGTTGTTAAAGGCATCGGCGCTTATCGCGACTGAGCCGGTGATAAACGAAACTGCAAGCTTCGCACAGCAAAGCAGAAAATTTAATATTATTCCGACGATTCCGCAAAGAACGCCGTATTTCGAGCGCACGGAATTGTCTGAATAATCATTATTTTTGATAAAAATCCTCGCTAAAAGCTTTATCATTGTCTGAACCTTTCATAATAGAAAAGATACTGCTGAACGAGTCCCGCGGTATTTGGAAGAGCTGTGTGATCAAATCCGTCGGGATAATACTTTTCAAGCACGCGCTTGACCCAAACGTCAATAGGGAAGCAATCAAGCCGTCCGTAAGCGAAAAGAGCAACACAGGAGGCGACTTTAAGCCCTACGCCCTTTATGCTCATAAGTGCGGTCAGAAGCTCGTCTGTCGGAAGCTTACCAATGGCATCAAGGTCAATTTCACCCGACGCGACCTTAGTTGCCGCATCGTGTATGTATGGCACACGGAAGCCGACCTTAAGCTCGCGGAGCTTATCTATTCCGATTTCTGCAACCTTCTCAGCAGACGGGAACGAATAAAAGTCCCCAACACTGTATGATTCTGCCTTGTCTCCGTATTCACGCGAGATTGCTTCAACGAGCGAACGAATACGCGGAATATTGTTGTTCTGCGAGATTATAAAGGAGCAAAGCGTTTCCCACTTTTCCTGGCGAAGCAGACGTATACCGGAGCCGAATTCCATCGCGTTTTTAAGGACCTCGTCATCGGGGCGCGAAGAAAGGATCTCGTTTCTTAAAGCCGAATAATCAATATCGAGTGCGAGATAGCTTTTCCAAATGCTTTCAAAATCGCATTCATCAGCGCCGACTATCGTGATCTTATCATCTTCCTGTATAAAATCAACGGCTTTTCCGTAGGCAATTCCGGAATACGAGCAGTCACTGCTTTTGACGAACCGAAACGACTGACCGCAGTCAAATATGAGATCAAGGTCAAAATGCTTGGGTCTATTAAAGCTTACGCTGCTTATCATCTTTACGCTCCATTCTATTAATATTCATAATATTATACCATATATTCTTCTCAATTCCAACAGAAAACGCGAAATTTCTTCAATACATTTTGAATTCAGATTTTTTTGTATATATCTTGACCGAGAAGATGCTTTGGTGTATAATATATATGTAGAAATATATATTTAGATTGAATATTATCCCGAAAGGTGTAGAAATATGAAGAACAGGATCGTAACACTTGCGATAGTCGCGGCAATACTTGTAATGCCTACGATAGTAGCGCTGACATCTTTTATATACTCGAAAAGTAATCCGGTAACGGCGGGTGCAGTCTCAAAATTGGTGCTGACTTTGCCGAGCGGAGAAAGCGAAACGTATCTTAAAACGGATAAGGACAGTAAGTCGCTTTATAACGCCCTTATCGGAATGCATAAAAACGCAAAGAAGGTTTCTTCGCTTCCGACAGGAGTTTCAGGCTTCTCGGTATACAAGGTCTCCTATTCAAGCTATAACAAGGTTTCCGAATATACGTATTACCTGAGCTCCGATTCTTCAAAGTGCTTCTACCGTGACGGCAGCGGTAAGCTCTTCAGGATAGAAAAGAAGAATGCGGTCTCCTTCCTTAAAACCGAATTTGCAACCGACGTTTTCCCGAACGCATCTCAGCCGACTCTTAATGTCGGAAGAACGGATAACGTGCTTCCGAGCTCGATAAGCTGGAAATATATCGGTATTAACGGTACTTATGCAGACGGCGATATAAACAAGGCAAACGGCTCCCAGACCTGCGTTGTTTCGGGCGGACTTCAGCTTGATTTCGATATAGCTCCCGATTACATTTACGCCGTGATCAAAAACCAGGCAGGCGCGACCGTATTTGATGACGAGTACGAAAATATCGATCCCAGTCTTTTTGCCGACAATACCGTTTATGACGTAAAGGTTATCGCAAAGTGGTATAAGACCGAAAACAGAAGCAATTACGGCGAGGCGGAATATCTCTTTACCGCAAACGTTCAGTCGCCCCCCGTATTCTATGTGAGTGAACATGCCTCGCTTAAATACGGCGATTTCGTTATCGTATCAGCAAAGAATATCGTTGATCCGTCGCTTATCACCTTCTCGGCTGAGCCGGCAATTGAAGCAAAGCCGGTGTTCTACGAATATGGCGGATATTATCACGCTATCGTTCCGTTCTCGCTCAAGGACGAATCGGTAAACAAGGGTGAGCTTGACTATACCTTTACCCTTACATACGGGGATACCGTGAGAGAGCTCCCTGTTACTCTTGAAAAGCGAAGTGTAGGCAAGGATTACCAAAAGATCGAAAAGACAACTATCGAGGAGCTCAGAAACGAAACTACGATTGCTGAGTTCAATGAAACCGTTGCGCCTTACCTCGGAGCACACGAGGAAAAGCTCTACTGGATGAGCGATAACAAGATAATGGATCCGACTACGAGAAAGATCCGCAGCGGATTCGGAATCAATATTATACTCGAAAAAGCAGGAATAACCTACTCGCATGAGGGCGTAAACTATTACGTCAAGGACGGAGATTCCGTTAAGGTGTGCCTGCCAGGCAAGGTCGTCTACGTTGGCGAAACGACGCTTTCGGGAAGAACCGTGATCGTTGAACACGGCGGCGGACTTAAGTCGCTCTACGCACACATGAGTAGCACGAACGTAACAGTCGGTCAGGAGATCGGAAAGGGAACCGTTATCGGTATCGTCGGAAGCACCGGCTTCTGTACCGGAACGACGCTCCATTTCGGACTCTACGTATACGGCACCCCCGTTCGTTACTACAATTACGAGACAGAAGGTGTCTCGGTACACAGCACAGTTGCCGAGGCGATCGGATTAAAGTAACAAAAAGGTCGGCTCACAGCCGACCTTTTCTTGTAGTTAGAGAGGTGAATGCCTGTGAAAAGATCAGTCCGTATAATAAGCTTTATGCTTGCTGTTCTGAGCGCATTAAATACTATTGGCTGCGGAGGAAAAGAAAAAGTGAAAAAGACCGAACCTAATAAGACACCGACTGTCGACAATGTCGAAAATAATTATAAGCACGACGAAACCTTTACAGATTACGTTTGGAGCAAAAAGAATATTGACGAAATACTTGGCTCAAAGTATCAGAAGGGTATGCCTCTTGGTTATAACGACCTTGTTTTCTCGTTCTATCAGTCGGGCTGGGGCTTTAATAACTCTTCAATACATGCAAACACGACCTTGACATCCATGGACTACGACGACTCAAAGCTCATAAATACGGGCTGGGGAATGCCGGTTCAGGTCAAAATTAATGACAGATCCGTTTCGGTCAAGGACGCAGACTACACACCGAGCGTAGTCACGTCTCGTTATGAAAGCTCAAAGGGTGTCATTGTTACGGGCTATAAATACGTTTCGACTGAAAACATGATAGCGGTCATGATCGAGGTCAAAAACGGCTCCGACGAGAAAGTGAGCGCATATGTTAAAGCGAATCTGAACGGTAATGTCTATGAAACAGCTGCCGACGGTAACACTCTTACTGCAAAATTCAGACGCGAAAACAAGGATATACTCGATATAGTAGCAACGGGCGAGGGCTTCAAGGCAAACGGCAAATATCTTACCGCCTCTGCCGAGATAGCTCCGGGAAAAACTTACACCTTTAAGCTCGGCGCGGCGTTTGACCGCAAAAACGCGGATAAGAATATTCTTAAAGCGTTTTTTGATGACAATGACCCTATCAAGACCCAGAGAACAAGCTTCAACGCATGGTTTGAATACAATATTCCGTATATTGATCTCCCCGACGAAAGCATGGAGCAGATATACTATTATCGCTGGCATACGTACAGAAGCCAGATCCGTCTTACCCCCTCCGATACCTATGTCATTACCGAGTTCCTTCCGAACGTCGCATGGGCGCGTAACGATAACGCGATAGTCTGTGCGGCTGGGCATCATATATACGAGGGCAGATGGCTTCGCGACCAAAAATACATGGAAGATTACATGAATTATTGGTTCGTCAGGGGCTCGAGCGCGATATATCTCTATTCAAGCTGGCTTCCCGAGGCATTCTATCAGAGGTATCTTACCTCGGGCGACGAAAGTATATCGAGATATTATAAGGTTCTTGAGGGATTTTATGACCGATTTACGTCAACTCACTATGATGACAGCGTCGGTCTGTACAAGATCAACGGCGGCTCGGAGGGAATGGAAGCCTCGGTAAGTGACCCGAATAATAAGTATCAAACCTTCCGCCCGACCTTCAATAGCTATATGTATGCAAACGCTCTCGCAATAGCGGAATTTGCAAAAATGCAGGGCGATAATGAAATGCACGAAAGGTTCGTATTAAAGGCGGAGGAGATCAAAACAGCAATGGAAAAGCTGTGGGACGGCTCGTTCTACCGCGGATGGCACGACGGTGCAGAAACCTACTGTGACGTTCGCGAGCTGATCGGATACGCCCCCTGGATGTTTAATATGCCCGATGATGACGCCGAGCATGCAGAGATATGGAAATATCTTATGGACCCCGATTATTTCTACGCGGAATACGGGCCTCTTACAGCCGAGAGGGGAAAAGCGATCCTCGAGCTGTATGACAGACACTGTAAATGGAACGGTCCGTCATGGCCCTTTGCAACGACGCAAACTCTTATCGCTATGGCGAACGTGATAAGAAATTACGAAAACCAAAGCTACGTTGATGCCGACGATTACTTCACGCTTCTTAAAAATTATGCGCTGACACATTATAACGACGTTGACGGCGACGGAGTAAGAGAGACCCCGTGGATAGGCGAAAGCTTACTTCCCGATAACGGCGAATGGATACAGATAACGGAAAGAAGCTCGTATTATAACCATTCGCAGTATACGAATCTTATGATCACGGGTCTAATCGGAATAACGCCCGACAGCGGCGACGAGCTGAAAATATCACCGCTTGTTCCGAAGGATTGGGAATACTTCTGCCTTGAAAACCTGCCGTATCACGGTAAGAATGTGACCATTATCTACGATAAGGACGGCTCGCGCTACGGAGAGGGAACAGGACTTAAGGTTTACGTTGACGGAGTTATTGCCGCAAGCAGTGAGACTATCGGCGAAATTACCGTTTCGCTATCAAAATAAAACAGGGGAGAAAACGATGAATAACAATATGATTTGGGCATATATGCTGATGCTTTCAGACCATCAGTGGGAGGACGAAAGCTCGCCGCTTCGCGGTTGGAACCTCGCTTCGCAGTATACGGACGATATAGAATTCAGCGAAAACGCATGGGATAAGACCATGCAGTTCATCGCGGAAAGGGGCTTCAACGCAGTGCTTGTTGACGTAGGCGACGGAATCAAGTACGAAAGTCATCCCGAGATATCCGCGCCAAACGCGTGGGATAAGGACTATGCAAAGAAAAAGCTCGACGAAATGCGCACACTCGGAATTACGCCGATACCGAAGCTCAATTTCTCGACCTGCCACGATACCTGGCTCAAGGACTACAGAAGAATGGTCTCAACGCCGACCTATTATAAGGTCGCTTCCGACGTTATCTGTGAGGTCTGTGAGCTGTTTGGAAACCCCGAGCTCTTCCACCTCGGCTTCGACGAGGAGGAGGCGCATATGCAGAAAAACTACGAAATGACGATAGTCAGAAACGGCGACCTTTGGTGGCACGACCTTTACTATCTGGCAGATGAGTGTGAAAAGCATGCCGCGCGTCCGTGGATATGGTCCGACTATATGTGGAATCATGAGGAAAAGTTCTTAAATAAGATGCCGAAGTCGATCCTTCAGTCAAACTGGTTCTACGGACATCTGCGCGATTATCCGACCGATTCTCATAGTTACAAAATGCTCCACGCATACGAGGTGCTCGATAAGCACGGCTTCGATCAGATCCCGACCTGCTCGACTTGGGATACGAACCAAAACACTATCGGTACTATCGCATACTGCAAGGAAAACCTTGACCCCACGCACCTGAAGGGAATAATGACGGCATCGTGGGAAGCAACGACCGACCGTATGCTCTACGCGCTCTATAACGATGCGCACCAATTCTACCTCGGCAGAAAGAAATTCTACCCCGATTCGTTCTAAAGAAAAACAGCCGCGAAAGCGGCTGTTTTTTGTATATTAAAGCGTAATATTAAGAATACCCTGTGCCTTCTTGTACTCGACGAAATCGTCGTAGTTGCCCTGACGGTCAACGTAGGTGCCGTCGCTCTTTATCTCAATGATCCTGTTAGCAACGGTGTTTACGATCTCGTAGTCGTGAGAGGTGAAGAGCACGTTGCCCTTGAAGTTGTCGAGACCGTGGTTTACGGCTGTGATCGACTCAAGGTCGAGATGGTCGGTCGGCTGGTCAAGCAGAAGCACGTTCGAACCGAAAAGCATCATACGCGAGAACATACATCTTACCTTTTCTCCGCCCGAAAGAACGTTTACTTCCTTAAATACGCTCTCATTTGAGAAAAGCATTCTGCCGAGGAATCCGCGCAAGTAGGTTTCGGTCTGATCTTTCGAGTAGCGGCGCATCCAGTCGAGAATGGAGTCGTGACAGCCGTTAAAATACTCGGAGTTGTCGTGAGGGAAGTATGACTTCGTTATGCTGATGCCCCACTTGAAGGAGCCGCTGTCGGGCTCTGTCTCTTCCATAAGAACTTTGAAAAGCGCGGTTATTGCCTGTTCGTTACCGACAAAAGCGATCTTGTCGCCCTTGTTTACGGTGAAAGTCAGATCCTTGAACATTATTTCGCCGTTTTCGGTCTTTGTAAGATCATTAACGAAGAGAATGTCCTTGCCTGCCTCACGGTCCATATCAAAGCCGATGAACGGATAACGACGGCTCGACGCGGGTATTTCTTCAAGAGCTATCTTGTCAAGAAGCTTTCTTCTTGCTGTCGCCTGACGCGACTTACTTTTGTTCGCAGAGAAGCGCGAAATGAACGCCTGAAGCTCGCGGATCTTGTCCTCGTTTTTCTTGTTTTGCTGCTTGATAAGGCGTTGCATGAGCTGGCTGGACTCGTACCAGAACTCGTAGTTACCGACGTACATCTTTATAGAGCCGTAGTCGATGTCGACGATATTCGTACAAACGTTGTTAAGGAAGTGACGGTCGTGCGAAACGACAAGCACTGTACCGAAATAGTCGGCAAGGAAGTCCTCAAGCCATCTGACGGCGTCAATGTCAAGACCGTTCGTCGGCTCGTCGAGAAGGATAATGTCGGGATTTCCGAAAAGCGCCTGCGCAAGGAGAACCTTGACCTTTTCGCTTTCCTTTAAGGTCGACATAAGGTCGTAGAGAATAGAGTCGGATAGTCCCAGACCCTGAAGAAGCTTCGAAGCGTCGGACTCCGCCTCCCAGCCGTTAAGCTCGGCAAATTCGCCCTCAAGCTCAGACGCGCGAATGCCGTCCTCGTCGGTGAAATCCTCTTTATTGTATATAGCGTCCTTTTCCTTCATAATGTCGTAAAGACGCTTGTTTCCCTGAATTACGGTGTCAAGAACGGTAAAATCGTCAAAAGCAAAGTGATCCTGACGAAGTACCGACATTCTGACCGTGTCGGGAATAGTGACAGCGCCCTTTGTCGGATCAAGCTCACCGCAAAGGATCTTAAGAAAGGTCGACTTGCCCGCACCGTTAGCACCGATTATGCCGTAACAGTTTCCGGGGGTAAACTTGAGGTCAACGTCCTTAAAAAGAAGCTGTCCGCCAAACTGAAAGCTCAGATCTGATACTGTAATCATTATTTTTCCTCATTTCCTTTTTTACACACTTGGCTATTGTATCATAATACGTTAAGAAAGTCAACCACAAAAAAGAATCCCAAGAGTGCCCGCTCTTGGGATCAACTTATTTCTTTTTATAGTACGCAACCGCAAGATCAACTACCATTCCGTAGCTTTGCGACCCTGCAACCTGTCCCTGCGACTGAAGATAACCGTCGTTCATTGCTCCGCTGACATCAGCGACGACGTTGTCACGGTACTTGTCGAAGAAGGTGTTATACGCATTGATCTCGCCGATGAGAGCGTTACCCATCTCGTTCACGATCGCAAAATACGCCTTGCTGTCCGCTTCATAAAGCGCCGAAAGAACGTACTCAAAAAGATTCATATATCCGCTGTATCTGATATAGGTGTCATCGCTTTCCATACAAACGAGAAACGCAACGAAGTTCGCTTCGTCCTCACGCGCAATACCGCGCTGATGTGCAAGCTCGTGCGCGGCGGTGAAGGGAAGCGTGTAATCGGGGAAATTTGTGTTCAGATTGCTTTCGCCTGTGAAGAATGTGTATATACCCGAAATATGAGTGTGCGTCATCGGCTCGCTTAACATTACCGGCTTGATTCTGCTTCTGAAGTCGGGCAAGAAGTCGTATTTCTTTGTCGCCTGCTTGTAAGCGTCCTGAAGCTCGTCGTTCATTTCAAATACCGAATGCGGCATAGCCGAGGCGCCGTCAGGTGCGTATTTTATTTTAGGTGTCAGCTTTTTGAGCTCACCCAAAAGCGCTCTCGCGGTAGTGTCAAGATCGGATGCGCTGACGGCTGTTCGCTCTAAGCCAAGCTTTTTATCAAGCGTCGTTCCGCGATAACCCGATGCAAAAAGAAATGTAAAGCTCGTAAAGAATAAAGCAAGCACCGCGACCATCGAAACGAACATCCTAAACGTCTCGCGCAGCTTTCCTCTTGCCGCCTTTGCTATTTTAACCATAACGATAATGAGTATAAGCGGCAAAAGTATGATTAGCGTCTCAGCAATCGAAAAGGGAAAAATACCTGATATAAAAGCAAGAATTGCACGCAAAAACGCCGCGGGATATCGGTTAAAGAAATCCGAAAACGCAGGAGAAACAACAAAAAGCGCATACAGAACGAGCGAAAAAAGCCCAAGGCAGATAGATATCTTTGCCCAGCGCGGAATTGCCCTTGATACTTTTTTAAGAAAAGACCTTATCCTGTTCATAAACACCTATTGACGCCATATCGCTTGGAAGCGGCGCCTTTACAGTAATGGTTTCGTTATTGGAGGGAAGCGAAAATGTAAGCGAATATGCGTGAAGCGCCTGACGGCTTATTAGCTTGCTTCCGCTTTCGTCACCGTATAGAGTATCGCCGAGAATCGGGTGATCTATGTGAGAAAGATGTACGCGTATCTGATGTGTCCGTCCCGTTTTCGGGGTGACAAGCAAGGCGGAAAGTCCGCTCTTTACGCCTAAGACCTCGTATTCGGTAAGGGCGTATTGACCGTCGGGGAAAACTCCTCGGCGCATCCGTCCGTCCTCTATGCGCCGTATGTTGCCCTCTACCGCGCCTGATGATAGTATCTCGCCCTCGACAATTGCAACATATTTTTTTGTGACCTTAAATTCAGCGATCTGCTTTGCAAGAAGGAAAGCGGAATTTTTATTCTTTGCAACGAGAACGACACCGCTTGTGTCGCGGTCGAGTCGGTTCACCGCACGAAAAACGAAAGGGATCCCCTTGCTTTCAAAATAGTAGGCAAGAGCGTTCGCAAGCGTGTCGGACTGATGGTCGTGTGACGGATGAGTAGGCATAAAAGGCGGCTTGTTAAGCGCTATAACGTCGTCGTCCTCATAGAGAATTTCTAGCGGTAATTCAACGGGAGCAACACCTTTACTTGACTCAATATCGTCACGCGAAAGAACAAGCTCGTCGCCTACCTTTAAGACCGCACGAACAGTCACGCGTGCGCCGTTGAGCATAATACCGTCGTCACGCTTTTTCAGCTCGGTAAGCTCAGCACGGGACAAACGAAGCACGTTACGTAAATACTCGCGTAAGATCATACCGTCGTATTCACTTGAAATAACAGTTAACATACGCGCCTCCGTCATATCGCTTGCACCTAACGCATATTGATATTATAAGTTAAAAACCGAAAACATACAAGTGTATTTTGTAAACACTTGAAAATTTCTCACTCGGAGGCAGAAAATGAATAAGAAAGTAAAGAACATAGCCGCACTTGCGCTTGCCGTTTGCCTTGCCATAACGCTATCCCCGACGGCATCAGCCAAAGATAAAGAAAAAAAGCCGCTTTCACCGGCCTTTAACGTGATCGCCACGCACGATCCGATGATAGTCTCGGTGCAAAGCGGTGAAAAGATAAGCTTCACGTCGTCGGATTTCGAGACGGCGCTCGGAGTAAATAAGCTCAAGAATATAGTGATCACATCGCTCCCGAGCGCAAGCTCAGGCAAGCTTATGCTCGGCTCGCTTGCGGTTACGAATGGGCAAAGCATAACGGCGTCAAGCATACCGTCTCTCACCTTCACGCCGAGCAGTGGTACCGAAAAAGCGGAGTTTACCTTCACTGTCAGCGGCGAATATACCTGCAAGGCAGTTATGTATTTCATTGATCAAAGAAACTACTCTCCGACCTCGCTCGGCATCGACGACAGCTTTTTTGCGGTCAATACGTATAAGAACATAGCGGTCAGCGGAAGCATGAGATGTATTGATCCCGACGGTGACAGTATAAAATACGAGGTCGTATCCTATCCCCAAAAAGGACTTCTGACTGTCAAGGACAGAGTAAACGGCGAATATACCTATACGCCCATGAAAAACTACGTCGGACGCGACAGCTTCACCTACGTGGGAATTGATAAATACGGCAACCGATCGGAAAAAATTACCGTTGGGATCTCTGTCGGCAGAAGCGGCGGCGTTGCAGTATTTAAGGACATGATATACGATCCGGGACATTACGGCGCGTTGCTGCTTGATTCCATGGGAGTAATGGAGGGAAGCAAAGACGGAAATGAAAACGTCTTTATGCCGGATAAAGAGGTGACGTACGGTGAATTTCTGAAAGCCGCGATGACCGCATCCGAAACCCCGCTCAAAACCGTTGTTCCAAATGACATAGGCCAGCAGATAATGTCACAGCCCAAAGAATACAGACCGTATCTCCTTACCGCATACAGTCTATCACTCATTAATGCCGAGGGTCTACAAGAGCTTGACTGTAGCAGAAGCTTAACAAAAGCCGAAGCGTGTGTCATCCTCGACACCCTTATCGGCGCAGACGACGCAAAGGCCGTCCCTGTTTTCGAGGATATGGACAGCGTGCCCTCATACGCGCTCGACTCTGTATGTGCGCTTATTGAAATAGGCGTAGTAAGAGCCGAAAACGGCGTGATTTCGCCGACGGACGCACTTACCCGTGCCGACTGTGCCGAAATGCTCGCCGCAATCGTGGACCGCAAATAAAGATAAGCACCTCAGTTCTTGAAAGAACTGAGGTGCTTAAATATTACTTGTGCTTCTTTGCGTACCTTATTACGAAAATTCCGATTATTATAGACAAGCTCGTAATAGCACTTACAATAACGACCGTCGTAACAGTCTTATATAGCTTTTGCATTTCGCGAATGCGCCGACCGTTATCCCGACCCTGCATGGTAATGCTGCCCGTGTTGTCGGGGTTTTCAGTCGTGTCGCTCACGGTATCATTGCCTGATGTATCAACCTTTTCCGTCGTGCTCGACGCGGGAGGATCGGTCTCCTTTTGCGTGCTTGTTGACGGCGATTTCGTTGTGCTGCTTGGAGTTGTATCGGACGGATCTGTTACGTTCTCTGTAGTAGTATCGTTCGGCTCAGTCGTTGTGATTACAGGCGGCTCGGTCGTGTCTTCGGGAGTAGTCGTATCTGCGGTCGTGGTTTCATCCGCCCTTGTTGTATCAGTAGTATCGCCCTTCGTCGTATCTGCGGTCGAGGTTTCATCTGCCGTCGTCGTTTCCTCGGGAGTGGTGGAATCGGGCTTTGTTGTCGTTACAGGATCGTCTCCGTTACCTTCGGAGGTATCGGGAGCAGGAGTTTTCGACGGATCGGTGGGCATATTATTACGAAGCGCATCAAGCATCTTGTCGTAAATTTCCTTTTGAATATCGTCAAGTGCGTTATAATGGAAGCGCTCTCCGCCGTACGTATAATTTGTTCTGCCGTTTTCCTTGTCGTAAGCAATGCTTGAAAGCGTCGGATACTCAAGATCCGCAATGGTTTTCGTTTCTCCGCCTATCTCAATAAAATCGTAGCTTGCGAAGTGACTTTCGGTGAACTTTTTGCCTCTGATAACGGTATCTGTTCCGACGAGGAAGTAGTTATAGTTTTCTGCAATATCGCCTGCATCGTCCCAGGTAACGTCTACCGCGTACCACTCGCCGTCGTCCATGTGAACAAGGTTCCACATGTGTCCTTCCATCGTAGTCCCATTACTCGGAAGCGACATTCCTGTGACAAGAATGCACTCGATCCCCGCCCTGTCGCAAAGGAGCTTGAACGCTTCTGCATAGCCCTCGCATACAGATTTATGGTTAACAAGAGATCCGTAAGCGGAATAACAGTAAAGACCGCCGTCATCCTCCTTGACGTAGGTGTTTATCTCGCAAATGAAATCGTGAATGTCGATGAGCTTGTCGTACATCGTACTTCCCGAAGGAGTAAAGCTGTTAACGACGTTATTTAGCTGATCAAGCATTCCGCTCGGATCGCCGTAATTTTGATTACCGTTGAAGGTATATTCAATGCTCGTTAAGGTGTATGTTTTTTTCGTTCCCGAGGTGAGTATCGAATATGAGCTTCTCGTGCTGAAGCCGGTTGTCCACATTGTAAGGTCGGGATAGTCTCTGGTAAGCGCAAAGAACGGCGCACTGACTGCGTCGGAGATCTTAGCACTTAATGTTGCCTCGTCATTTTCCGAGATCTTGTTTTTTTCGGAAATGCTTATAGTAAACTTTAAAGACGGCCAGTTGGACGCCTGGGCATTCGTATTATCAGCAAAGACAACAAGCGCCGACATAAAAATGGCGGCGGAAAGAAGGAATATTGAAATTTTACCTAAAAACTTCATAATGATTATCCTAAATACGTTCTCTAACATTATGATATAATACATACGGCAAAAAGTCAATAAACAATATGTGGGAATTTGTAAATTTTTAAGAAAAATCCCCGCCGAAGCGGGGAAAGATCAATTCTTTTTCTTTTTGCTCTGCGCTTGCTCAGCGTCGCGCTTTGCGATCGCTTCCTTTACCTTCTTTTTCTTGCGAAGAATCGGAAGAGCAATAGCGCAAGCAATAATTCCGACGCCGAGGATTATAACGATAATATCAACGTATCTCGGAACGTCATCGCCAAAGAATACGCTCTTTTTCTGTCCGTCGTAGTTCGAAATTATCTTTACGGACTTCTGTCCGTTATAGGAAGAATTTTTAATATCGATATCGGTAAGATTACTTGCTGAGTCGCCCGCCTTAACGGTAACTGAGGTGAAAACGAGCTTGTCGGAAATAAGCGCCGCGTTCTTTGCATTTACGGTAACAGAGGAAGATTCGATCTGAATTTTATCCTTGCCGGATATCGAACCGTTTGCAGTTAAAACTGTCTTTGCGCCGGTTGTGACGGTCTGCGCCTTTATGGCAATATCTGACGACGTTTTAACGGTCACGTTACAGTTGGAAAACGACACTCTGTGGAAATCGGAAACTATGCCGATTCCCTTAGCCGTTATCTTGTAATTACCGCCGATTATCGAAAGGGAATCGGTTTTATCGGAGGAGCTGCAGAATATTCCTGTTTCGGAAACGAGAGTAAGAGTTCCGCTTCCCTTGAAAACGACCTTTCCTTCGATAAAAATGGCTGCCTTTTTCGCTTCAATGTAGTTGTCGCCTTTGAGAACGACGGTGGTTGTAGCATTGATACTGGAAGTGGTAGGAGTATAATCATTTTCGTCAGGTATTTTCAAGCCGTAATCATCCGATGTCTTGACGTTGAGACCGTCAAGAGTGAGGACGTTGTGATAGTTGTCCCATTCGTAACCGGAGCCCGACTGGTTTTTATTTATGCCGATAAGGCTCACGGTGCTCTTGTGAACCGACTTTGCCGAAACGGGAAGAGCTAAGGTGAAGAGCGCACTGACAGTAATAAGCGCAATAACTATAGAGAAAATTCTTTTCATTTAAAAACTCCTAAAAGATACTGAATATATCATACCACCGATAAATGAACAAATCAAGAATAATATCTCATTTTATCGCACGGCAGACAAAATAAGCGCGTTCATCGGTATCCTTGACGGGTGAATCATCAAAATCGGAAACGACCTTGATGATCTCAAAACCGTTTTTGACAAGTAGATTAGTCAAAGTCCTGATGCTAAAGCAGCGTTCTGTCTGAGTTTCGTCAAGACGAGTGTAGCTTCCGTCGTCGTTTTCGTAAAAAAAGGAAAGCTCAAAATCGCATAGTCCCGACTTTTTGTCAAAATAATTCTGCCAGCCGCAGTATATTCCGTTGTCCTCGAGAATGTAGTGGTTGTTTCCGTAAACCTGCTCGAACTTGTACGGTGTGTTGACGTCGAAAATAAATATACCGTTCGGATCAAGATAGTTGTGAACGAGAGAAAAGCATTTGATTAGCCCATTTCGCGAGGTAAGATAATTTATACTGTCAAGGCAGCATACGACAGCTCCAACCGTTCCGTAAAGCTCAAATGAGCGCATATCCTGACAAAGCCATAGAACCTTGTCGCCGCCCTTTTTGTTCCTTGCAATATTCAGCATATCGCCTGAAAGATCGACTCCGATCATATCGTAACCGCGCTTAAGCAAGGGAAGGGTAATATTACCGGTTCCGCAGGCGAGGTCAAGAACAATAGAGCCGTCGGAAATACCGCCGGCTCTTATTTCTCTATTCAGAAAGGAAGCAAACGCCTCGTAGTCAATATGGGAATTGAGCGCATCGTAGCACTCAGCTATTGCTGAATAACTCATCTGCGCTTTTCAATGCGCGGAATTACAGCTGCATATCCGTCGCTACCGTATTTAAGACAACGGTTTACACGGCTGATCGTCGCGGTGCTGAGTCCCGTTTTCTCCGCGATATCGGAATAAATGTAATTCTTGTTGAGCATTCTTGCGGCTGTAAGACGCTTCGCCATTTCACGGATCTCGGAAACAGTGCAAAGATCCTCGAAAAACGCGTAGCACTCATCAATGTCGCTAAGCGAGAGAATTGCTTTGAACAGAAAATCGGTCTGTTCATCTCTGATCTTGTCAGACATAATGTCCTCCTGTTTTATTCGCGAAAGCGAACGTTTTTGTTCGGCGCGACGATAAACGACCTCATTCGCGCCTGTCCACAACATATTGTACCACCCTTTATTGACTTTGTCAACATAAAATTTCACAAAGCAAGTCGGTTATTTGTATATTATGTGATATAAGATCACCCTTAACGGACAACCACGCAAAGTGATGTTTACACTATTTGGTACAGTGATGCGCCCTTCGGGCTTTTTTTGAACGTCAAAATTAAAAGTATTATAAAAACTTTCGTTGACTTTTTTTATTTTGTGTGATAATATTGAATCAACAAGCGAAAGGAGCATCAATATGATTAAAACCTGCATCAGCAAAAACTGGAAGTTCACGGAAATACCAATTAATAACGGATATCAAGACGTTGACCTTCCCCACGATTACTCCGTTGTTCAAGAAAGAGATGAAAACGGTGATGAAAACAACGGTTATTTCCGTCTTGGTTGCGGAAAATATGCGAAGTTTTTGACCTTTGAAAAAAATAAGCACTACATTCTTCACGTCGACGGTGCATACAGTATCTCCGAGACAAGCTTGAACGAGAATGTTCTTAAAATTCATCCACACGGCTACACTCCGTATCTTGTTGACCTGACGGATAGCATCGTTTACGGCATAAATAACAAGCTTGTAATCACAACAAATCCCATTGAACACTCTACCCGTTGGTATAGCGGTGCGGGGCTTTATCGCGATGTCTTTTTGTATGAGGGCGGTGCTGTAAGAATCGAGCCGTGGGACATGTTTGTTTCCACTGCTCAAGTTAAGGACAATATGGCAGAAATCAATCTCTCCTATACAGTAAGCTCGGACGAGGATGTTACTGCTAAAATTGCCTTTACAGTAAGCGAGAAAAACGGTAATGATGTTTTGACGGATACCATGGAAGTTCATCTTAAAAAGGGCAAAAACAAGTTGGAAACAAGACTTACTGTTTTGAATCCGAAGCTTTGGGACGTAGACACTCCAAACCTTTACACGCTGAAAGCAGAGATTTTCACAAACAACAATTTAACCGACACAACCATAGAGAATTTCGGTATTAAGACCGTCGAGGTTTCTGCCGAAAACGGTCTTGTTGTAAACGGCAAAAGCATCAAGCTCAGGGGCGGATGCATTCATCACGACCACGGTGCGTTAGGTGCAAAGGCATACGCGGAAAGCGAAAGAAGAAAGATTCGACTTTTGAAGGAAGCGGGCTTTAATGCGGTAAGAATTGCACATAATCCGCCGTCTCTTGCGCTTCTTAACGCCTGCGACGAGCTTGGAATGTTTTTGATGGACGAGGCGTTTGACGTTTGGAATAAGAGAAAATTTGTTACACACGATTATCACATTTTCTTTAACGACAGATGGCGTGAAGATCTTGCCCTTATGGTAAGACGCGACCGAAACCACCCCTGCGTTCTCTCCTATTCCATAGGAAACGAGATATACGAAATCGACGGTACCTCGGGCGGAGCCGAGCTTTCGAAGGAAATGGTTGCCGAGGTGAAAAAGTACGATGATACAAAGCTTGTAACCGCCGCAATTCAAAAGATTTCCTTGGCCGAATATCGCTCAGAGGACATCGACACGGCAGATTATAAGGAGTATATGGCATCTCGCACGGGAAACGGAGATGTCGAAAAAATCATCGAGATCACAAAGCCGATCGAGGCGCCGCTTGATATCATCGGATGCAACTATTATCATTCAAAATATGAGCAGTTCCACAAAGCAAATCCCGACAAGGTTATCTGGGGTTCCGAAAACTGGAATATCGGCTCGACTTCAAACATTTTTGACTATTGGAACAACGTTTTAAATAATTCCTATAACATTGGCGACTTCACCTGGACAGCTATCGACAATCTCGGAGAGGTTGGAATGGGCATTTCCTATTGGGAAGACGAGGTTGCTAAGGTTCACCCCATAAAGTATCCGTGGAAGAGCTGTTTCCAAGGCGACCTTGACCTTTGCGGTATGCGTAGACCTCTATCCTATTACCGCGAGGCAGTTTGGTTTGACAATACCCCTATAAGAATTTTTGTAACCCATCCAAAGCATTACGGAAAGCAGCATTACGGCACTCGCTGGCACTGGCATGACGTTGAAGAGACCTGGAGCTTTGAAGACGAATATGAAGGCAAGCCGTTTGTTGCCGAGGCGTATACCAAAGCCGATTCGGTAAAATGGTACATAAACGATAAATTCGTAGGCGAAACCAAGCCCGTCAAAGCAATTGCTACCCTTGATGCAGTATATGAAAAGGGCAAAATAACCGCAGTTGCCATAAAGGACGGTAAGGAACAGTCAAGAGCCACGCTTTATACCTGCTCAAAGCCGTCAAAACTCCTTCTGAACGTGGAGAACAACGGCTACACTTGGGAAGACAGACGGCTTATCTACGTTGATATTACTGTAACTGATTGTGACGGAAATATCATAAGAGATTATGATGAGACGCTTTCCGCCGAAGTTGTCGGCGGCTCTCTTGAAGCAATTTTCTGCGCGCGTCCCTGCAGTGATGACGATTATACCGCGTCAACCTGCCACACCTTCAGAGGTCAGGCGCTTGCGATTATAAAGACAACTGTCGGATCAGACGTTACTCTTAAAGTTACCTCGGGCGAGCTTGAAAGCTCAGTTAATATTATAGCCGAATAAAAACAACAAAACAGTGCCGACGCAATTCAGCTTGCGTCGGCACTGCTTTTTCTTAAAAAACTACCGCGTTTTTCAGAGCCGAAACCATTTCTCCCCTTGAAAGATATAAGTTTATCAGAAAATTCCACCGTGGTTGACAAGCGTGCGTTAATATGTTATACTTTACTCTGTATAAATATATAAAGAAACGGATCAAACTGTGGACGTAAAAATCAAAATAAAATCAACGGTGACAGACCTTGCCCTCGCCGATAAATATACTGCGACCTTAAAGGACGGATATTTTCGTTCCGATAACGGCGAGCGTCTTCCTTACGAGATGATGAAGGAAGAATGTGACGAGGTGATCGAATACACCGTGCGCGGCGAATACCGCGAGGAAAACGGCAAGGCGTATATAACGTATAAGGAGCCCGAGGAAATCGGGCTTGATTGCGTTACGACGCTCATTTTCGATACAAAAAACAAAGAGACCGTTACTATGACGAGAAGCGGTGAGCTTAGTGCCGCATTTTGCTTCGATCCTGTAAACAAGCGCCAGAGATGCAGCTATGAAACACCGTATATGCCTGTAGAATTTACGGTCAATACGAGAAAGGTCGGAAATACCGTCACCGAAAAAGGCGGCGCGATCCTACTTGATTACTGTATTGAGATCAGAGGCGTAAATACCGAAAGAAACAAGCTTTTTATTAAGGTAACACCTATATGACACCGAACGAATTTCGTACAGAGCTGAAAAAGCTAAAGGGCGGCTATCTCTTCTGTGGTGAAGAGGACTACCTGAAAAGACACTATCTGTCAACGCTTCGCAAAACGGCAGTTTACGAGGGTGACGTTTTCAATCATATCATTCTGTCGGGTGAAAACTATTCACCCGAACGCCTTTTTGCCGCGATAGAGGCGCTTCCTATGATGGCGGAAAGAAAGCTTATTGAAGTAAATTCGATATATATTTCGTCAATGTCGGAAAGTGACCTCGAGGCGCTCGCGTCTGTCTTGCGCCGCCTTCCGGAATACGAGTATAATATCCTTGTTCTTTATACTGAGCCGGACGAATTTGATATTGGTAACAAGAAAGCGCCGTCAAAGGAGTTTAAGCTTTTAAGCGAGATTCTCGCCCCTGTTGTATTTGAAAAGGAGACGCCTGCGCGTCTTGCTGCGTGGGTTGCAAAGCATTTTGCTTCGGAGCTGATAATCGCTCCGCCCGATACGGTAACTCTGCTTATCGACAGGATCGGATGCGATATGTACGCACTCTCAAACGAAATAGATAAGCTTTCCTGTTACCTCAAAACGCAGGGCAGGGAAAAGCTGACTTCTGACGACGTGCTGACGGTCTGCGGAGAAAGAAAAGAGATAGCAGCGTTCGACTTTGCAAACGCGATACTTGACCTTGATGCTCAAAAGGCGTTCTCGGTTCTCGGCGAAATGAAGAAGCAGAAGGAAAAGCCCGAGATCATACTCGGAAGCATCTCGAGAGTGATATGCGACCTCGGGATAATCAAATACTCTACCGAGAACGCGATACCTCTTTCCGAGATCGCAAAGAAGCTTAAGTTCCATGAGTACAAGGCGTCTCTTTACGCAAAGAGCGCGTCGCGCACAACGGTAAAGCGGCTTCGTGAGCTTACTGAAAAGTGCTATGAGGCGGATCTGATGATCAAGTCCTCGAAGCTTGATAATTACGTTATTCTCGAACGTCTCGTTATCGAAACTACGAGAAGATAAGGAGGGCGTAGCCCTATGAATAAGAAACAAAGAGATAAGGAAAGCAAGCGCATAGAACGCTTTGACCGCGCACTGAAGGATAAGCTGATAACTGCTGTTATGATTGCGCCGGCGCTTTCCATTATGATACTGTCGGTGATGTATCAGTCACTGAGTACGACGGACATCGCATACAGCAGACAACCGGGTGTCGTGCTCGGATGGATGACATTGACAGTTGTAGCTGCTACTATCGTTCTCGCGGCAATGTATAATAAGACCTTCGTAACGCTTGCCTTTTCGATCCTTTTCGGATTGGCGTCGCTCAGCTACGGAATAGTAATAATAAACGGCACGACAAACGTGCTGGATGACGGATTTTTCGATATGCTCATATCGGTGTTCATACTGCCGGTCGTATCGTTTATTTCCGCAACAGGCGTCGGAAGCGGCGCTCCGCACTTTGTTCCGCTCATCGTATCGCTATTAATAACGGGAGCGTCGATCGGTGCGACGGTCTATATAGTCATAAAACTCAAGAAGGCGGAAGAGGAACGTGTCAGAAAAGCTGAAGCTAGTAAGTCCGGTGATCGTCGAAGGAAAGTACGATAAAATTAAGCTTTCGTCAATTATCGAAAGCGAGATAATCTGCCTTAACGGCTTCGGTATCTTCAAGGACGAAAAAAAGCGCGAAATGCTGAAAAAAATCGCAAATGAGCACGGACTCATCGTCCTTACCGACAGTGACGGCGGCGGTCTTGTGATCAGAAACCATCTTCGCGCGCTGATCCCGTCTCATCAGCTAACGCATCTCTATATCCCGAAGATCAAGGGCAAGGAGAAGCGTAAGGACGAAGCGTCAAAGGAAGGACTTCTCGGCGTCGAGGGAATGGACACCTCGATTTTGCGTGAGCTTTTCGAGCCGTTTTTGGTACAAAAAACGCAAAAAAACGCACGTAAAGTGACCAAAACCGACCTGTTTTGCGACGGTCTTCTCGGAAACTCGGGAAGTGTCGAAAAAAGAAAAAAGCTCTGTGCAAAATGCTCGCTTCCGGACAATATATCAACAAACGCGCTCATCGAAGCGATCAACCTGCTGTTTGGTTATGACCGCTACAAGGAAATAATAAACGAGATAGAAAAATGATAGGCATTATAAAGAAGTATAAAAGACAGATAAAATATATGATATTCGGCACACTGACAACGGTTGTCGATTTCACAATATCCTTTCTTTTGTATATGGTCGCAAACCATCACGTTGCCAATACTGCTGCATGGTTTGGAGCGGTCATATTTGCTTATACAACAAATAAGATATTTGTGTTTGAAAGCAAGCGCAGAGGTATAAAGGCGATTGCTGCCGAATTTTGCGTTTTCGCCGGAAGCCGTCTCTTGTCGTTTTTCATGCAGGAAGGCATATTCACACTTGCTGTCGACGTTATGGATTTCAATAAGGTTGCAACAAAAATTGCAGCGTCGGTCATAGTTGTTATAACTAACTATTTCTTTGGTAAACTGATATTTACAAAAAAAGAAAAGGCGGATAAAGTATGAAGCTCAATTACAAGCGTACGCTTCTGTGCGGATTTGCGTTTTTTGCGATAACTGCATTTTGGCAGGCATACGATGCAACGATACCCGTAATACTGACAAATAAATTCGGTATGTCGCAGACGTGGTCGGGCGCAATTATGGCTCTTGATAACGTGCTTGCAGTATTTCTTTTGCCTCTTTTCGGCGCCATATCTGATAAGCACAACGGAAAAAGGGGAAAGAGAACCCCGTTTATTCTTGTAGGTACGATATTGGCTGCCGTTATTCTTATGGGGCTTTCGGTAGTTGATAACGCACAGCTCAAAAATATATCTGAGGTCTCGAAGATAGACGATCCCGCGGCACTCAGTGTGATCTATGATGCGCAGTCCGAAAGGCAGCTGCGCACGCCAGACGGTAAGGAATTCGTGCTTTCCGAGGTGTTTGAAAGCAAAGAGGACTTTACGGCGGTCAGATCCACCTATCTTGACGAAAACGGCAAGGAGGAGATAAATCCGCTTTACACCAATTACGTAGCTCCCGCAAGACAAGCGTACGTTGCAGAAAAAACGTCGGAAAATTCTACTGAGCTGATACTGTTCGTAGTGCTTCTGTTTGCGCTTCTTGTTTCAATGTCGATATTCCGATCGCCTGCGGTAGCGCTTATGCCGGATATAACGGTGAAGCCCCTGCGAAGCAAGGCAAATGCAATAATAAACCTGATGGGTACAGCGGGCGGTATAATCGTTCTCGTGCTCGGTATGGTGTTTGCTACGTCGGCAGTTAAAAATCAGCTGATGAATTATACCGTATACTACGGTGTCATTGCCGGAGTTATGCTCGTGTCTCTTATCATATTCCTTTTGACGGTCAAAGAAAAGAAATGGGCGGAAGAGATGCGCGCGGACAGTATAAAATACGGAATCGAGGAAGAAGCAGAAGCTGATTCCGAAAAGAAAAAACTGACTAAATCAGAAAAGACATCGCTAATCTTTATCCTTTTGTCGGTTGCATTTTGGTATTTCGGATACAATGCTGTTACCTCAAAATACGCCGTATATGCAACGAACGTCCTGAATAAGGATTATAACATGACGATGATGCTTGCACAGATATTTGCAATTGTTGCATATCTGCCTGCGGGTATGATTGCTTCAAAGATCGGAAGAAAGAAGACGATCATTGGCGGCGTAATAATGCTGACGACGGCTTTTACTGCGGCATCCTTTATGAACGCTTCCTCTCCAGCAATGCTGATGAATGTTATGTTCGCGCTTGCCGGTATAGGATGGGCTACGATAAACGTTAACTCCTTCCCGATGGCGGTTGAAATGTGCTCGGGCGGTGATATTGGCAAATACACAGGTTACTACTATACTGCATCTATGGCTGCACAGATCATTACCCCGATATTCTCCGGAATCCTCATGGACAGTATAGCAGATACGGCTCTCTTCCCGTATGCCGCTGTATTCTCGGGTCTTGCGATAGTCACGATGCTATTCGTTAAGCACGGTGACAGCAAATTCGAAGCAAAAAAATCTATTCTTGAAAACCTTAGCGTGGATGATTGATCATGATGGTACTATATATAATACTCGCCGTTATCGGCGCACTCGTATTCTTGTATTTCTTTGCAATCTGCCCCGCAAACGGACGCAAGGTGGCGGAGTTTGACGGTAAGCTTATCGCTCACCGCGGGCTTCACGGCGGTGACATAAAGGAAAACACGCGTAAAGCGTTTGAAAAAGCTGTCGAGCTCGGATACGGAATAGAGCTTGATATTCAGCTCTCGAGCGACAAGGTCGCCGTTATTAACCACGACTACACCTTGAAAAGAGTGTTCGGCGTCGATAAAAAGGTGTCCGAGCTTACTGCAAGGGAGCTTCGTTTGATAGGTGTTCCGACCTTGAAAGAGGTGCTTGACATTATCGGAGGAAAGGTTCCGCTTGTTGCCGAAATTAAAGGCGAAAACGCGAACGTTGAGGTCTGCGAAAAAGCCGCCGAGCTTCTCGATAATTACGACGGCATCTACTGTGTTGAGTCATTTAATCCCTTGCACCTTCGCTGGTTTAAAAAGCACCGCCCTAAGGTAATTCGCGGTCAGCTTTCGACAGCGTTCGGTAAGCGAGACGATAAAAAAGGACTGATCAGTAAGCTTCTTCGTTATCTGCTTCTCAACTTTTTGTCCCGTCCGCATTTTATCGCCTATGAACATAACTATAAGAATCTTTCGCTTCGCCTCTGCTCGCTTCTCGGCGCACACATGGTCTGCTGGACGATCAAAAGCGCGAGCGATCTGAACAATTCAAAAAAGCGCTACAAGACGTTTATTTTTGAAGAATTCGAGCCGTAAGAATACCTTCTCCCGCTGGAGAAGGTAAAACAACGCGCCAATTATTTCATAAAAACGATAGACGACTTCATAATAATCAACAAAAAAACTGCGAAAACTTAATTTTTCGCAGTTTTTTATTGCAATTTGTCTTTATGAGTGATATAATGAAATTGCGAAACAAACTAAATAAACAGAAACAAGGGGATTTTTATCTTTATGGGATAATTATACCTTTTTTTGACATACTATTTCAAAGGTGGAATTTGGTAAAAGCGCAAGCTCCCCTTTGAAATAGTACAAGGTAACCCCTTTTCTGTTGAAGTTTGTTTCGCGACAATCGGAGTTTGCGTTTTTCGGTGCGCTGACCTCGGTTGGCGCACTTTTTTGTTTTTGGAGGAAATCATGGATAATTTAATTGAAAGAATCATCGTTCCCGCTGGACAGAGAAAGAAAACAACGCTTGCAGGTAACTTGTGGCACGATACACTTGAAGTTTACGATAATAAGGTTGTTGGATACCTTAATGGAAACAAAACCATGACTTGGTATTTTAAGGAATATATTGGGATAGATATTGTTAAAGCAAATATGAATTCTCAGTTTGCTCAAGTGGTATTTTTGACGGGTATGAATTCCAAAAATAGAGTTGTGGGTATAGATTTTGGTAGTGCACAAAATCTCAATGCTATGAAAGATACAAACAGAATTCTGTTTTGTAGCGGTATGTTCAGCTTTGGAAAAACTAATGATTTTGCCAATTCTGTCGGTGCAGTAATAAAAAAGGCATTTGAAAACTACAAGGATAACGATGTCGTTGAAGTTTCAGATTCAACAAATTCTGCCGCAGATGAAATACTTAAGTTCAAGAATCTTCTTGAGCAAGGAATCATTACTCAAGAAGAATTTGAGGCAAAGAAAAAGCAATTGTTGGGTGTTTGATACTTTTTGCTTTCAGTAGACCGAAATATCTGAATGCAAAAAAAGCGAGCCGTTTTTCACGGCTCGCTTTTGTGTTTTTTATTTCTTAAGGGATATATTACTTTAAACTCGAAAAATTTACCTTATTTCTTTTTCTCGACCTTGACCGTAGTTCCGTCGGGATACTGAATATAGGTATTATCGAGAATACCGCGCAGACCTGCGCGAAATTCGAGAATATACTCCTCACGGAGCTTTTTCTGCTCGGCCTTTTCCTCGGGTGTAAGCTCCTCGGTCTTTGCCTTTTTGGCGAGCTCATTGATTCTGTCAAGCTTTGTCTGTTCCATCTCAGCTAATCTCCGCAATATCAATATCACCGAAAAATTCGGGCTTATGGAATGCCGGCTCGCTTGATTCGATAACGCTCCACATACCGAAGTGGGGAAGCGGAGTTTCGTCGCCGCACTTATAGAAGTTTCCGCGCAAGCTCTCGATCTTCTCGATACCGAAAAGCGCCTTTACCTTAGCCATATCGAGCGTTACCTCAACGTACCACATATCGTCGAGTACGGTTGGCCTGGGCTTGCCGTTTTCGGCAAAAACGTCGACGATCTGACAGTTATCCATGCCGGTACGGTAGGCGGAATAGTATCCGCCTATCGAGTTTGTCTCAAGGTTGATATAGTAGGGGCTTCCGTTAAATGAAAGGAAGCATTCAAGACAGCTGTCCCAATAAACGTGAGCGTCGGGACCGTACGCAAAGCGCGCGCAGGGCTCCTTTTCGCAGGCGGTAAGCTTAATGTAGAGCTTTTCATCAGTCAGATGAAGCTCTGCCCATGCCTTCGGCTCGTATCCGTTATCGGACCAGAGGTAGTTGTTTATCTCAAAGCGCTTCATCTTTTACCTCGGAAGAGCGTTAAGAGCAGAGATTATACCGTCAAGAGTCTCGCGGTATTTAGCCATCTTTGCCTTTTCGCCTTCAACGACTGCCGCGGGCGCCTTCGAAACGAAGCCCTCGTTCGACAGCTTCTTTTCGATTCTTTCGATTTCACCTTCAACCTTGGTCTTTTCACCTTCAAGACGCGCTCTTTCCTTTTCGAAGTCGATAATATCGGAAAGGGGAAGGAAGATAGACGCGGAGTCGGTTACGATCTGAACTGCGTTGTCTGCGCTAATGTCATTTTCGTTGAACGTTTCCGCAACAACGACAGAGGAAGCAGATGCAAGACGGATAAAGAACGGCTCGCTGTTTGCTCCGAAAATGTCGTTATATTTCGTTGCGATATATACGGTCGCCTTCTTGGATGGCGGAACGTTCATTTCACTGCGGCGTGCTCTGATCGCCTTGATCGCGTCGATGATCTTGTTCATCTTCTCGGCGTCGGTCGGGAAGGAAAGTGCTTCGTCATACTTCGGATATGCCGAGATCATAATGCTGTCGCACTCGTGAGGAAGCGACGCGAAGATCTCCTCGGTGATGAAGGGCATAAAGGGATGGAGAAGCTTGAGGGTGCCGTAGAGAACGTAAGCGATCACGTTCTGGCAGGTGAGGTTTGCTTCGGTGTCCTTTTCGTTAAGGCGCGACTTTGCGATCTCAATGTACCAGTCACAGAAGATGTCCCATGTGAAGGAGTAGATAGCACCGAGAGCAACGCCGATCTCGAACTTGTCGAGGTTGTAAACTACGTTGTTTACAAGCGCGTTGTACTCGTTGAGTATCCACTTATCTTCAAGTGAAAGCTTGCTTTCGTCGGGAAGCTCGATCTTGTCGATCGTGAGGTTCATACGAACGAAACGCGAAGCGTTCCAAAGCTTGTTTGCGAAGTTTCTAGCACTCTCGATCTTCTCGTCGGAGAAGCGCATATCGTTTCCGGGGGAGTTACCCGTCGCAAGCGCGAATCTGAGTGCATCAGCGCCGTATTTTTCGATGATTTCAAGGGGATCTATACCGTTTCCGAGAGACTTCGACATCTTTCTGCCCTGCGCGTCACGGACGAGACCGTGAATGAATACGGTAGAGAAGGGCTTTTCATTCATGTGCTCAAGGCCGGAGAATATCATTCTCGATACCCAGAACGTGATTATGTCGTAGCCGGTGACGAGTACATCTGTCGGGTAGTATCTCTTGAGATCCTCAGTCGTTTCAGGCCAGCCGAGGGTAGAGAAGGGCCAGAGTGCAGAGGAGAACCATGTGTCAAGAACGTCCTCGTCCTGGCGAACCTTTGCTCCGCACTTCGGGCAGGTTTCAATATCGGTCTTAGATACTGTCATCTCGCCGCATTCATCACAGTAGAACGCAGGAATACGGTGTCCCCACCAGAGCTGACGGGAAATACACCAGTCAAGGATGTTGTTCATCCAGTTGAAATAGTTTTTGGAGAAACGCTCGGGAACGAAATTGATGCTTCCGTTCTCAACTGCCTCGATAGCCGGCTCGGCAAGCGGCTTCATCTTAACGAACCACTGATCGCTCGTCATCGGCTCAACGGTCGTTCCGCAACGGTAGCAAACGCCGACGTTGTGGTCGTGCGGCACGGTCTTGACGAGGTAGCCCTCTGCTTCGAGATCAGCTACAAGCGCCTTGCGGCAAGCGTAGCGATCCATTCCCTCGTATTTGCCTGCGTAGGCATTCATAGTTGCGTCGTCGTTCATGACCTTGATTTGCTCGAGGTTGTGACGCTGACCTACAAGGAAGTCATTGGGGTCGTGTGCGGGCGTGATCTTAACGCAGCCCGTGCCGAATCCGATCTCAACGTAATCGTCTGCGATAACGGGAATCTCGCGGTTTACGATAGGAAGAAGAACCTTTTTGCCGATAAGATGCTTGGTGTTCTCGTCCTCGGGGTTTACGGCAATTGCGGTATCGCCGAACATCGTCTCAGGACGTGTGGTGGCAACCTCAACGTAGCCGTCTTCACCGATTATCGGGTACTTGATGTGCCAGAAGAAGCCGGGCTGATCCTTATATTCGACCTCTGCGTCGGAGAGGGCGGTAAGGCAACGGGGGCACCAGTTTATAATACGGTAGCCACGGTAGATAAGTCCCTTTTCATATAGGTTTACGAATACCTCGCGGACGCTCTTCGAGCATCCCTCGTCCATAGTAAAGCGCTGATGCGACCAGTCGCAGGACGCGCCGAGCTTGCGGAGCTGACTCGTTATACGGTTTTCGTACATATCCTTCCAGCCCCAAACGCGCTCAAGGAACTTTTCGCGTCCGAGGTCGTATCTGGTAAGATTTTCGTCAACGCGGAGGCGCTCCTCGACCTTTATCTGCGTTGCGATTCCCGCGTGGTCGGTTCCGGGCACCCAAAGGGTATCGAAGCCCTGCATTCTCTTATAGCGGACAAGAATGTCCTGAAGGGTCTCATCAAGTGCGTGACCCATGTGAAGCTGACCCGTTACGTTCGGAGGGGGAATAACCATCGAGAACGTCGGTGCGCTCTTATCACCCGAGGGACGGAAGTAGCCGTTTTCTTCCCAAAATTTGTAAAGACGGTCTTCAAATTCCGCAGGGTTATAATTCTTCGGAAGTTCGTTTGTCATAACATTTCTCCTTAATAGTTTTCGTTTTCGTCGAAGCAAAAAATAAAACGCCCCGTAAAAACAGGACGCCGTAAGCGCGGTACCACCTGAATTCGTGCAAAAGCACGCACTCTTTCATCCTTTACGCAGATTCACGGCGGATTCTACTTGCATAAGCTTTCTTTCCACTGCTACGGTGCGACCTTCTCCGTCCTTTCGCTGCCGCATTTCCAGCTGCCTGCGGCTCTCTGATAGCTATTTTACGGGTACTCTTCACCGTCATCGCATTTATAGGGTTATTATAACCTTATTTTCTTTATTTGTCAAGAATTAGTTTATAATTTAAAAAAAGTAACAGAAAATTTGCCGAAATTGCAAAATTCCTGTTTACAAATCGGTTAAAAGGTGGTAAAATTACTATGTGATTTTATGCGCATCTCCTATTATTGAGGAAAAGGCATAAAAACCGGTAAATTTATGCCTTCGGGCGAGGAGGTTTTATGGAGAATCAGACACGGTACAAGAGAGTACTTATCAAGCTTTCGGGTGAAGCGCTTGCCGCAGGGCAGAAGGACGGTATTCTCAATTATAATTTCGTAAGAGAAATTTGCCTTGCTATCAAGGAATGTAACGAGCTTGGCGTTGAGGTCGCGCTCGTCGTCGGCGCAGGTAATATCTGGAGAGGTCGTCAGGGCGGCGATATGGACAGAACGCGTGCAGACCACATGGGCATGATCGCAACAGTTATTAACGCTCTCGCTATCCAGGACGCATTCGTTCAGCTCGGAGCTGACTGCCGTGTTATGACGGCTATTGCGATGCACGAGGTTGCAGAGCCATATATCAGAAATAAGGCGGTACATCACCTGGAAAAGGGTAAGATCGTCATCTTCGGATGCGGTACGGGATGCCCCTTCTTCTCGACTGATACGACCGCTATGCTCCGCGCGGCTGAGATAAACGCAGACGTAGTTATGATGGCAAAGAATATAGACGGCGTATATACTGCCGATCCGCGTCTTGATCCTACGGCTGTCAAGCTCGATGAGATCAGCTATATGGATATCCTCAGCCACGATATGAAGGTCATCGACGCAACCGCCGCTTCCTTCGGTAAGGAAAATAAGATACCGCTTCATATTTTCGGTCTCGACGATCCGCAGAACATAATTCGCGCGATCAAGGGCGAAAAGATCGGTACGATAGTAAAGTAATTAAAACAGAGAAAGGTTATTAGATATGAAACTCGATACAAAAGCTTATGAAGAAAAAATGAAAAAGAGCATCGCGTCTTACCAGACCGAGCTTGAATCTGTCCGTGTAGGCAGAGCGAACGCTAACGTTCTTAACAAGATCACCGTTGAATATTACGGAACTCCTACTCAGATAAGCGCCGTTGCGCAGATCACGACTCCCGACGCGCGCACCCTTGCTATTCAGCCCTGGGACGCAACTACGCTTAAGGCGATCGAAAAAGCGATTCTTGCCTCCGACCTCGGAATCAATCCCCAGAACGACGGTAAGGTCATTCGTCTTTCGTTCCCGGCTCTTACCGAGGATCGCCGTAAGGAGCTTACCAAGCAGGTAGCGAAGATGGGCGAGGATGCAAAGGTTGCTATCCGTAATATCCGCCGCGATGCCATCGACAAGTGCAAGGATATGAAGAAGAAGTCCGAGATGACCGAGGATGAGCAGAAGGCATCCGAGAAGAGCGTTCAGGATCTTACCGATAAGTACATCAAGGAAGTCGACAACGTCACCGCGAAGAAGTCTTCCGAGATAATGGCTATCTGATCAAAATTATAAGACACACGGGCTGGCGCAAAAACGCCAGCCCCATTGTGCAGAAATAGGACAAATTATGTTTGGAAAAAACAAGATCCCGAAGGCAGTTGAGACGAATAAAGAAAAACGCCTTCAGCATATTGCGTTCATTATGGACGGTAACGGTAGATGGGCGAAAAAGCGCGGAATGCCGCGTACATACGGACATTCCGTCGGAGCAAAGGTTTTTAAGAAGATAATCGAATATTGCGGAGATTCGGGCATTAAGGCAGTAACCGTTTACGCGTTTTCTACCGAAAACTGGAAGCGTCCGAAGGAAGAGGTCGATACCATTCTTTCGCTTTTCGTTGACTACCTTTCCGACGCCGAGGAAAGCTGGAAAGAGAGAAACATACAGGTTCATTTCCTTGGAGACAAGAGCGTTTTCCCGCCCGAGATAGCTGAGCGAATGGTGAAGCTCGAGCAGGATTCGTTTGACCGCGAAAAGATACTTAATATCGCAGTAAACTACGGCGGGCGCGATGATATCGTTCACGCAGTCAATGCGCTCATAAAAGAAGGCAAGACCGAGATAACGGAGGACGATATAACCTCGCATCTTTATACAAAAGACAGCCCCGCCCCCGACCTTATTGTAAGAACGGGCGCGGAAACTCGCTTAAGCAACTTCCTCCTTTGGGATTCGGCTTATTCGGAGCTTTATTTTACGTCTACGCTTTGGCCCGATTTTGACGAAAAGAGCGTTGACGAATGTGTTTTTGAATTTTACAAAAGAAAGCGCCGCTACGGCGGTGTATGACGGAGATCAGTATGAAAACAAGAGTTATAACAGCAATAATTATGGTAGCACTTATGGTGCCGTTCTTTATTTGGTCGGATACCGTGGCGTTTCCTATACTTATGGCGTTTTTCGGTGCTCTCGGTGCTTATGAAATGCAGAGCTGTATAGGCAGCAAGAAGCAGTGGCTTTCCTCAATTGCCGCAATTCTCATCGGTGCAGGTCTTCCGTTCTTCGTTCGTTACTACGACGGATTAAATCTTTACGGCTACCTTTTTCTTATTTCCTTTGCGGTAATAACATATATGCTTATTGTTTCGGTATTCTCGGGAGAGAAGTTCACTGTCGACAAGGCGGCACTCTCCGGTGCAACAACGGTTTACGTTGCATTCGGCTTTGCTTCTATGGTGCTGCTTCGTGATATGGATTTCGGAGAATATATATATTTCTTGCCGTTCATCATTTCCTGGATGACAGACACCTTTGCATACTTTACGGGAATGCTTCTCGGTAAGCACAAGCTTATTCCGGCTGTCAGCCCGAAGAAGACCGTTGAGGGTGCTGTCGGCGGAACGCTTTTCGCTGTCGGCTTTACGATTCTTTACGGATTTATTGTGGGAAAGATCAGCGGTGCGACACCGAACTATCTTGCACTTATTATCGTTTCACTTCTCGTCAGCATTCTTTCGCAGTGCGGCGACCTTATAATGTCGCTTATCAAGCGTAAGTTTGAGATCAAGGATTATGGCAAGCTTTTCCCCGGTCACGGTGGCGTTCTCGACCGTTTTGACAGTATTATCGTAACATCTGCCTGCATTTACTTCCTGACGAATTTCGTTTCATCCTTTACACTTTTTAATTGAGGAATATTATGACAAAAGACCTCGTTATCCTCGGCTCGACGGGCTCCGTCGGTAAGCAGGCGCTCGACGTTTGCGACCATCTCGGCATCCGCGTCGTCGGGATCTCGGGCAGAAGGAGTATTTCTGCTCTTGAAGAACAGATTAGAAAATATAAGCCGATATACTGTGCGGTTGCGGATGAAAAATCGGCAAATGAGCTGAAGATCGCGGTACGTGATACCGATACTAAGATTATCTCGGGCGAAAGGGCGTCTGAAACGCTTTGCGAGATATCAGAGTGTGATACAGTTCTTAATTCGCTTTCGGGTATCGCGGGACTTCGTCCGACGGTTGCAACGGTTCTTGGCGGCAAAAAGCTCGCGCTTGCAAATAAAGAATCGCTAGTTACCTACGGTACGTTCGTGATGCGTGAGGCGAAAAAGCGCGGAGTCGATATTCTCCCCGTTGACAGTGAGCATTCGGCTATTTTCCAGTGCCTGACGGGTCAGAAGGTCAAGAAGCTTATTCTCACCGCATCGGGCGGACCGTTCTACGGAAAAAGCAGGGAAGAGCTTGAAAAGATAACCCCTGCCGAAGCGCTTGCGCATCCGACATGGGATATGGGCAACAGAATAACGATAGATTCCTCGACGATGATGAATAAGGGCTTCGAGGTTATTGAAGCCGCGCATCTTTTCGGCGTTGACATTGACGACGTTGAGGTTACTGTTCACCGTGAAAGTATAATACATTCGATGGTCGAATATATTGACAATGCGATAATCGCCGAAATGGGCGTGCCCGATATGCGTCTTTGCGTACAGTACGCGCTGACCTATCCCGAGCGCTTTGACAGCCCCGTAAAAGAGCTTGATTTTAAGACGCTCCGCTCGCTCACCTTCGGCGTGCCCGATGATGTGAATTTTCCGCTTCTGCCCCTCGCAAGACGTGCATTTACGCGAGGCGGAATCGTCCCTGCCGTTATGAACGGCGCCGACGAAATGGCAGTGGAGCTGTTTTTGCGCGATAAGCTTACTTATCTCGGCCTTTCCGACGCGGTCATACGCGTAACGGAGGAGGCGGAAAATATAGCTTCGCCCACGCTTTCCGATATTGAGGAAGCAGACAGATGGGCGAGGATCAGAATCAAAGAAATTGCGGAGGCATAATTTTGAGTATAGTAATAGCGATACTGATTTTCGGATTCCTTATTTTGATACACGAATTCGGTCATTATATAATGGCGCGTACCTTTAAGGTAGGAATTAAGGAATTTGCTATCGGAATGGGTCCGAAGCTTATATCGAAAACCTCGAAAAAGACAGGGATTGCCTATTCTCTCCGTGCAATACCGATTGGCGGATTTGTAAGCATGGACGGCGAGGACGAGGAAAACGAATCGGAAAATTCCCTTAATAAAAAGCCCGTTTGGCAGAGATTTCTCATCATGGTCGCAGGTTCGGTCATGAATCTTCTTTGCGGCTTCATTCTCGTCGGAATACTTGTCGGAATGACATCTGATTCCCTCGGAAATACCAGGGTCGCGAATCTTTCCGAAAGCTATGCTGCTATCGAAGGCGGACTTGAGGTCGGAGATAAGATCATTTCCATAAACGGTGAGAAGGTTCACACTGCGTACGACCTCAGCTATACAATGTTCCATGACGGAAAAAAGTCGAATACAGTCGTAGTTGAGCGTGACGGAAAGAAGGTCACTCTTGAAGGAATCGAATTTTATGAAACACTGACCGACAAGGAAGGCAAAGAATACGAGGCACTTGTATTCAGCGTCGAAAGAGAAGAATTCGGCTTCGGCGTATTCTTCAAGCATACCTTTAACCGTTCGGTAACGACTGTCGAGATGATCTGGGAGTCGGTAATTGATCTTATCACGGGCAAATACGGACTTGACCAGATGTCGGGTCCCGTCGGTATTACAAGCGAGATAGGCAAGGCGGCAAAGTCAGGTGACGGTGGAAAGAGCTTGATAAATCTGACTGCGGTGATAGCGCTTAACCTCGGAGTTATGAATCTGCTTCCGCTTCCTGCCCTAGACGGTGGACGAATCTTATTCCTCATTATCGAGGCGATCCGCCGCAAGCCCCTTAAGCGCGAGGTCGAGGGATATATCCATTTTGCGGGAATGGTTCTTTTGCTTCTGCTTATGCTGATAATCAGCTTTAAGGACGTAATTAAGCTGTTCGGGTGAGTTATATAAACAGTAAAGAGTTAAACTGTGAGCGTGATGCAACCAGATACCTTCTCCTGAGGGAGAAGGGGACCACAGGCGGAACGCCTGTGGTGGATGAGGAGTAAGTTCCCTCATCCGACACCTCATCCGTCTGCTCCTTCGTCGCAGCCACCTTCTCCCGCTGGAGAAGGTAGATCAGAGTCGAGGTGCTTATTAATGTTCAACACCATATACGAGCGGAGTCTTATGAAATTGTTGACGCTTAAACGGGGTATAAAATGAACTACAACGAGTATAGAAGAAAAAGCAAAAAAATAAAGGTCGGTAATCTTTATATCGGCGGAGATGCGCCGATTTCGGTTCAGTCGATGACGAACGTATCGAGCAGCGACTACAACGCGCTATACGGTCAGATGAAGCGCCTCCAGGACGCGGGCTGTGATATTATCAGAATGACTGTTCCCGATGATGACGCGGTAAAAACGCTTTATAAGCTAAAAAGCTCCGACATCACGATGCCGATAGTTGCCGATATTCATTTCAGTCACCGTCTCGCTATCGAAAGTGCGGCGGCAGGCGCTGACAAGATCAGAATAAACCCCGGCAATATAGGCGACGAAAGCCGCGTAAAAGAGGTCGTTACAGCTTGCAAGAATGCGGGCGTGCCGATACGAATAGGCGTAAACGGTGGATCTCTCGAAAAGGAGCTTCTTAAGAAGCACGGCTCACCTACGGCGGAGGCACTTGCCGAAAGCGCGAGAACGCATATTTCGCTTCTTGAAAAATACGATTTTAGCGATATAATCGTTGCAGTAAAATCGTCCGACGTAAGAACGATGCAAAGGGCAATGCGCATTATTGCCTCGGAATGCGACTATCCGCTTCACCTCGGCGTTACCGAGGCGGGAACCGAGAAATACGGCACCGTTAAAAGTGCGGCAGGAATCGGCGGACTCCTTCTTGAAGGCATAGGAGACACTCTTCGTGTCTCTCTTACCGACGACCCCGTGACCGAAGTAAAGCAGGGTAAGGCGATCCTTCACGCGCTCGGTCTGCAAGATAATAACGCTATCAACATAGTTTCCTGCCCGACGTGCGGCAGAACTAAGATCGACCTTATATCTCTTGCTAAAGAGCTTGAAGACAAGGTCGCAAACATAAAAGTAAATAAGCCGCTTACGGTCGCAGTTATGGGCTGTGCCGTAAACGGACCCGGCGAGGCGCGAGAAGCCGACGTCGGAATTGCCGGCGGAATCGGGGAAGCACTTCTTTTCCGCCGCGGTGAGATAATCAGAAAAATAAAAGAGGACGAGGTCATTCCGACTCTGATTGAGGAGATAATGACGCTCGGAAATTGAAAGGATACGTAAATGGAGACGAAGGTCGCTTTTCTGACAAAATTTAATAAATATTTTCCGGGAAACGAAAATAGATATATTCTCGAAAAAGCGACAGTCAGCCGTTTCCGTGCCGATAAAGACAAGCGACTGCTTGAGGTTTTCGTTGATTTTCCGTCGATAGTTGAAAAGGACGTTCTTTACGGTATTGAAAAAGAGATCGCCGAGGCGTATCAGCTTAACGGAATGATCATTTATCCTCAGTACCCGTCGGAGCTTTTTTCTGAAAAGTATCTGCCCGAGGCGATAAAGGAGCTTCAGAGAACGGGTGCCGTTTCGCGCGGATTTTTCAAGGATTACAGAGCGTATATAGAGGACAGCAAAATAACGGTTGAGATCGCGTTTGGTAACGGCGGAATTGAAATCCTTTATCACGCAGACACTCCGAAGATCCTTTCCGATATTATCCGTTCGGAGTTTTCGCTAACGTACGAGGTCGAGATAAAGCAGCAGGACGACTACGTTTTCGACTACGAAAGCTACGAAAAAGAGAAGAACGCCGCGCTTATCACTATGGCGGCAGAAGAATTTGAAAAGAACCGCGAAACGACGGTTGAGATCGTCGAGCCGGAGCGTAAAAGGGTAGTTTCTCTTTATTCTGACGGAATTTCGACTCCCGAGATAAACGACGGAATTGTCAAGGTCGGAAATATGACCTTTGACATATCAAGTCCCGAGCTGATGTTTGGAAACGCATTTGAAATAGATCCCGCTCCGCTTCGCAATATAACGACGCCGATACGAGGCATTACCGTTCTCGGCGTTGCCTATTCGATAGACTCAAAGGAAACGCGCAAGGGCGGAAAGATGATCGTCAATTTCGCGCTTACAGACGATGACGCGTCTATATACTGTAAGAGTGTACTGCCGACAGATGAAGCAAATTCGCTTCTATCGTCACTTAAGGACGGCACGCCGATCGCGGTAAACGGTTACGTTAAGACCGATAATTTTGATAACGAGCTTGCGCTCACGCCGAGTGCAATAATGAAAATAAAGAAGCTTGAGCGTATGGATAATGCGCCCGAAAAGCGCGTTGAGCTTCATCTTCATACCCAGATGTCCGCGATGGACGCTCTTATCCCGCCCGACGTTGCGGTCAAGACCGCAAAGGCCTGGGGGCATAAGGCAGTCGCAATTACCGATCACGGTAACGTGCAGGGCTATCAGGAGGCGATGCTCGCGTCCGAAAAGCTCGGACAGAAGGTCATCTACGGTATGGAGGCGTATTTCGTTGACGATACCGCACGTGCCGTTTACGGTAAGCAAGATGCGACCTTTGAATCCGATGAATTTATCGTTTTCGATATTGAAACGACGGGTCTGTCCTTCCGTAACGACGGTATAACCGAAATCGGTGCAGTGCGCGTTAAAAACGGCGAGGTTCTTGATGTTTTCAATACCTTCGTAAATCCCGAAAAGCCGATTCCCGAGGAGGTTGTCAAGCTTACGGGAATCTCCGACGATATGGTCAAGGACGCGCCGACGCAGAAAGAAGCCGTCGAGGAATTTCTCAGTTTTGCGGGCAACCGTGTGCTTATCGCACACAACGCGGGCTTTGATATTTCCTTTATACGCCGCGTGTGCGACGATAACGGAATGCTGTTTGAAAACACCTATCTTGATACCGTTGCGCTCTCGCGTTACGTCAATCCCGATCTTAATAAGCATAAGCTTGATACGCTGGCTAACTATTTCGGACTCGGTGAGTTCAATCATCACCGTGCATCAGATGACGCGGAAATGCTCGCGCTCATCTTCTTCAAAATGGCTGAAAAGCTCCAGGAGGAGGGACTAAAAACCCTTTCCGCGATGACTGCCGCAATGTCGGATAAGGTCGACTGCCTGAAGCTTCGTACGAATCATATGATAATTCTTGTCAAGAATAAGACGGGACTCAAGAACCTATATAAGCTTGTTTCGTACAGCTACCTAGATTATTATAAGCGCCACCCGAGAATCCCGAAAACGGTGCTTGACGAGCACAGAGAGGGACTTATAATCGGCTCTGCCTGCTCTGAGGGTCAGCTCTTTGAAGCGATGCTTGGAAACCGTCCGCGTGCAGACCTGCTTGAAATAGCATCGTATTACGACTATATCGAAATTCAGCCGATATGCAATAACCGTTATCTTATTGATAAGGGTCAGGCATCAGATGAGGAAGCGCTCCGCGACTTCAACCGCAAGCTGATCTCGATAGCGGACGAGCTTGGAAAGCCCGTAGTTGCGACCTGCGACGCACACTTCCTTGAAAAACACGACGAAATATACCGAAAAATACTTCTTGCGGGAATGAAGTTCTCCGATGCCGATAAGGATACGGGAATTTATTTCCGTACGACCAAGGAGATGCTTAAGGAGTTTGAATATCTCGGCGAGGATCGCGCAAGGGAAGTCGTTATTACAAATACGAATAAGATCGCAGATATGATAGAAAGCGACATCCGCCCCTTTCCGAAGGGAACCTTTACCCCGAATATGGAGGGCGCGGAGGAGGATCTTCAACGCATCTGCTACGAAAACGCGAAGAAAAAGTACGGCGACCCCATTCCCGAGATAGTCAAGACGCGACTTGATAAGGAGCTCACCTCGATCATAAAGAACGGCTTTGCGGTGCTTTATATGATTGCACAGAAGCTCGTTCAATACAGCGAGGAGCAGGGATATCTTGTTGGCTCGCGTGGCTCGGTCGGCTCGTCATTTGTAGCATCAATGGCGGGAATTTCCGAGGTAAATCCGCTTCCGCCGCACTATTATTGCCCTAACTGTCAGTACAGCGATTTTTCGAATCCCGATAAGGCGGGCTCTGGCTTTGACCTGCCCGACGCTACCTGCCCTAAATGCGGAACTAAGCTCGTCGGCGACGGTCACGATATACCGTTTGAGACCTTCCTCGGTTTCCACGGAGAAAAGTCGCCCGATATCGACCTTAACTTCTCAGGAGAGGTGCAGGGCAAGGTACATAAATACACAGAAGAGCTTTTCGGTGCCGAAAACGTCTTCCGCGCAGGAACTATCGGAGGTCTCGCCGATAAGACGGTCTTTGGTTACGTTATGAAATACCTTGAAGAGCGCGGAATTACCGTCAATAAGGCGGAGGTAGAGCGTCTCGTCAAGCATTGCGTTGGCGTAAAGAGAACGACGGGTCAGCACCCGGGCGGTATCGTCGTCGTTCCGCGTGAATACGAGATATACGATTTCTGCCCCGTCCAGCATCCTGCCGACGACCCTAATTCCGATATCGTAACTACACATTTCACGTTCTCATATCTGCACGATACGCTTCTCAAGCTCGACGAGCTCGGACACGATATTCCGACCAAATATAAGTGGCTTGAAAAGTACAGTAACACAAGCGTTATGGACGTTCCGATGAACGATCCGTCGGTCTACGAGCTTTTCGCCTCGACGAAGCCGCTCGGTGTAACGCCCGAGCAGATAGACGCGCATCTCGGTACGTTCGGTCTGCCCGAATTCGGTACGAAATTCGTTATGAAGATGGTCGAGGAGGCGAAGCCGAAGAACTTTGCTGATCTGCTTCAGATCTCGGGTCTGTCGCACGGAACCGACGTTTGGACGGGTAATGCGCAGGAGCTTATCAAGCAGGAAATATGCGATATTTCGCACGTTATCGGATGTCGAGACAACATAATGAACGACCTTATCCGCTACGGCGTTGACAGTGCGCTTTCCTTCCAGATAATGGAGAGTGTCCGTAAGGGTAAGGGACTTAAGCCCGAATGGGAGCAGACGATGATCGAGACGGGCGTTCCCGATTGGTATATCGGTTCGTGTAAGAAGATCAAGTACATGTTCCCGAAGGCGCACGCCGCAGCATACGTTATGTCGGCTATCCGTCTCGGATGGTATAAGGTACACATGCCGCTTACATTCTACGCCGCGTTCTTTACCGCCGCCCCGGGCGGATTCGACGCCGCCATTGCGATGAAGGGAAAGAGCGGAGTAGTTGCCGAAATGAAGCGTATACAGGATCCGAATTACGAGGCGTCTCAAAAGGAGCTTTCCTCGCTTTCGACTCTGAACCTGATAAACGAATGCTATGCAAGAGGTATTCGCTTCCTGCCCGTTAACTATTTCAAGAGTGACGCATTCGCATACGTTCCCGAGGACGGCAAGATCCGTCTTCCGTTCAACTCGCTCGGAGGACTCGGTGAAAACGCCGCAAAGGCAATAGCCGAGGCGCGCGACAGCGGCGAGATATTCTCGGTCGAGGAGCTTCGCGTTAAAGCAAAGCTGACAAAATCCGTTATCGAGGTGCTTCGTGAAAGCGGAGCGCTCGAGGGACTTTCCGAAACGAACCAGATAACTTTCTTCTGAATTAAAAAGCACCTGCGGAAGCAGGTGCTTTTTAGATAATAAATAATTGGGCAGAACAGATATGTAATGGAATTATAAAACGTTTGAATAGAGTTATTTGCCATACTATCTCGTTATATATTTCTTATAGAATCCGACTTTAGTATAGCTCGTTTGATACGCTTCGTTTGTTTCAATATTTGATGCGAGAACTTCACCTTCGAAATCAAGCGGTATCAACGGCTTTTTGATAAGCGGTCCGTGTGCGCCGAGGAAAAGCACTTCGGTGCCTTCAAAGAGCGAAAGTGCCTTTTCGTTTAATTCACTTTCGAATACCGCACTTCCTACATAGAGAAAATCGCGTTTTCCCTCTATTTTCATCAGGTGCAGGGGCTGAACGGATCGTTTGATATACGCTTTTTTATAGAGCGTAATTTTTATGCCCGAAAAATCAAAGGTAACGTCGCGGTCGCTGTTGTAGGTAATGACCTCAATTCCGCGGTTTTTGGCGGAATCTCGTATCGCTTCTGCAAATATATTTTCATCATCGTTTTGGGGTGACGGAATATAAAGCTGTTTGATTCTGCCGTTATCGGAAAGCCGACTTATCATATCTATATGCTTTCGGTGAAGATGAGTGAGAAGGATAGTATCGACCGACGTATCGTGTAGCTTTGGCTGAATAAGCTCTGTTACGCGTCGCGCAGACGAATAACCGCCGTCAGAAAAATCGCAAAGCAGAGTTTTGTTATCGGTATTAACGATAATGTAATCGTTTCCGTTCACACTCGAATATACGATATTTTCTTCACCCTTGTGCAGATCATCATAGTACACAAGGCATCCGAAATACGAAAGAGCAAAGGTTGAAAGCGAAAGAACCAGCGCAAGTGCGCGCTTTTTCTTGATCAACAAAACGGTCAGAACGCAAAGCGCGATAGTGACGGGGATAAAGGTGAAGCTGTACGTCAGATCTATCGGCGGCGGAAGGATCTTCATCAAGCCGTCAGACAGATCGGTAACAAGTTCTGCCATAGACGACGTTATTCCGGAGAGCGACGGCGCAAGCGGCGTTCTGTAAAAGATCAAAAACAGTACAGAAAGATACATAAGCGCCGTGATCAGCGGTATAAAGAGAATGTTTGATAGAAGTGAAACAGACGATGTCTCTCCGAAGAAATACCATATTGCAGGAAGTGTGAACACCGTTGCTGACGCAGTTAAAGAAATAACCGTAAGCAGCCGCGTAAAGATTCTAAGCCAAAAGCTCTTGCCGTCACTTATGTGGTAAAGCCACTTCGTTACCGGCGAACCGAGAAGCACGATTCCGGCTGTTGCGCTGACCGAGAGAATGAATCCCGCGTCGTAAATTGCGGTCGGCGAAAAGAGGACGATCACAAATGCCGCAATAGAAAGAGATGTGATCGGATCGTAGTCGCGCCCGAGAACTTCTGCCATAAGAAGGAGTATCAGCATGATCCCCGAACGAATGACAGACGGCGGAGAGCCCGTTAAAAGAATAAAGAATATTATAAATCCGAAGGTAATCAGGTATCGAACGCTTCTGCGTACAGTCAGCGCCTTTAAGAACATGACAAGTGTTCCGGCAAGTATCGCAAGATGCAGACCGCTGACGGATAATACGTGTGAAATGCCAAGATAGCGGAAGGAGGTCGTTACCGAATCGGGAATATCGCTTTTTCTGCCGATAAGAAGACCTGAAACGAAACCGCCGTGTTCGCGACCAAGTGAGGTTTTCAGCTTGACCGATATACCGTTTGACAGGTTTCTGAAAAACGACGGTATCGAACGGTCGAAGCCGATCACCCTCGCATTTTCGTCTGTCGACTCTGCTAAAACGTAAATACCGCGAGAGGAATAGTATTCGCGTAGCGAAAAGCCGTAGCTTTCCTTTTCAGGTAAATTAAACATGACCTTCAAACGAAGAACGTCGTTTTCTTCGGCACCAATATCGTATGGAATGGAAAGCGCACAGGAAAAGCCGACCTTTTCATCTTCGATACGTACGACACGCACCTTGTACGCGGTGAAATATTCCTCGCTGAATGAGACCTCTTCAACAACGGCGATGATTTCTTTTTCACTTCCGCTTAAAGCGGTTATCTCGTCTTTCGGCTTCTCGACGGCAAAATACTGATAGACCGTGCCGAAAATGATCCCGATGAGAATCGGAAGCGTGACAGCAACCTTTCTCATTTTGCCGATAAGCGGACGGCGCTGAGAGGCAGTCACGAAAATGACGGTCAAAAGTAAAACCGTTAGTACCGCCTTTGTAGTGAATGGCAATAACGGCGATATGACCATTCCAAAGAAAAAGGAGAGAACGAAAAACAGTAGCGGTCTGTCTTTAATTGTGTTCAACATATTGTCTCTCCTTTCGAGCGTATTCGACTCATTCTATCATACTTGTACTAATATTTCAAGGCATAAGCGGGGTATTGCGCGTCGATAATCAACGTGAGGTGATAATATGGAATTCGTCAGATACCTAAACGGCGTTACAGTCAGCGAAAAGGAGCTGACCTCGGTGAAAGTAATAACCCCCGAAATAGCGGAAGCCGTAAACGAGGTGCGCAGGCGCACATCCCAAAACAGTATAACCGACAAGGTAATACCAACCAGACACGATGGATGATAAAAAAGCCGCGCTGTATATAAGAGTTTCTACCGACGCGCAAAGGGAAGAGGGATATTCGATAGAAGCGCAGGAGGAGATGCTTATCGCCTACTGCGTCAGCCGCGGTATCAAGAAATACGAGGTTTATACCGACGGCGGCTTCAGCGGAAGTAATATAAACCGTCCGCGCCTAAGTGAGCTGATAGCAGATATCGAAGCAGGCAAAATAAGTCATGTTATCGTTTATAAGCTCGACCGACTCTCAAGAAGCCAAAAGGACACGTTGTATCTTATTGAGGACGTGCTTATCCCCAACGGTGTCAGCTTCGTGTCGCTGAACGAAAACATGGACACATCAACGCCTATCGGACGAGCTATGCTCGGAATTATGTCTGCCTTCGCTCAGCTTGAGCGCGAGACGATCAAGGAAAGAACTCGAATGGGAATGAAGGAGCGCGTCAAAAGCGGACTTTGGCGCGGCGGTGGAAAGATCCCCTTCGGCTACGATTACGACAGCGAAAAGGGAATACTCATCCCGAATTCAGATGCGGATACGGTGCGGCTGATGTATCAGCTTTATCTCGACGGGCACTCAATGATGTCGGTGGCGCGTTCCGTCGGGCTGAAATACGAGAGAATGGCGGAGCAGATCCTGCGCCGAAAGACGAACTGCGGATATATCGTCTATAACGGTAACGAATATAAGGGTCAGCACGAGGCGATAGTGTCGGAGGAGACCTATAACCGCGCCCTAAAAATGATGGAGGAGCGCTCACGGGTGCGCTACGGCGACAAATGTCTGCTTGCGGGTCTTATACACTGCGGCGTATGCGGATCAAAAATGCGTTATCAGAAATGGGGCAAGGCGGGGTATAAGATATATTGCTACTCGCAGGACAAGGGCAAGCCGCACCTATCTCACGGAGAAAAATGTGATAACTTCAAAATATGGGCAGACGAGCTTGAGGACGCCGTCAAAAAAGACCTGTTTATGATTGCAGACAAGGAGATTGAAGATGAAAAGCAGGAGAGAAAAGATGCCGGAGAGCTTGTTGACGGACAGATCGCGCGGCTTAACAAACGCCTGAAAAATCTTTATAACCTCTATTCCGATTCGGGCGACGATGCGCTAAAGGAAGCTATTGACGAGATAAAAAAAGAGCTCGACAGCGCCAAAAAGCGCAAGGCCGAGCTTGAGAGGGAAAAGGCGGAATTATCGGATCTAATTGAAATGCGTTCGGGGCTAAAGAACGTGCGCGACGCTTGGGATCTTATGACGCTTAGGGAAAAGCAGAACGTCCTGCGCAGTCTTATTGAAAAGATAATCGTAACCTATAATAAAACGGATATTTACTACAAGCTTCCGATAGAGTGACGCGTCACTTTCGGGAGCTTTTTCTGTATACACCCGGGGACATTCCGACGTTTGATGCGAACTGACGCATGAAGTGAGTTACGTTATTGTATCCGAGGTTTTCCGCGATTTCATTTATTCGCAAATTACTGAAGGAAAGCATATTTTTCGCCGCGTCAATTCGTGCGGAAATCAGGTCGTTCATCGGAGAATTACCGAATACGGAGCGGTACGTGCTGTAAAAACGCGACGGACTTAATCCTACTCTCTTTGCCATTTCGGACACCTTCCAAGGATAAGACAAATCGGAGAAAATGTCAGAGCGAAGCTCGCGGAAGCGTTCTTCCGTATCAAGCGATACGCCGTATGGTATCTCGCCTGACACTGCACGCGAAAGCTTTATAAACAACTCCTCACTCTTTGCCGACATAAGTGCCTTTCCCATATCCTTATCGGCGAAAAATTCGTGCTCAAGCTCTTTGACGATCGGAGTTATAAACTCGGAATGCGTGGGCGTGAGCAGAACGTCGGTTGGAAGCGAGATATTGCTGAAATAATCGGAATCATCTACGGTAAAATGAAACCAGTCGTGTACCATGGGGCTGCCGTACTGAAACAGCTGCGGTGTTTTCGGCGAATATATAAGACACGTGTGCGGCTTCGTTATGTAGGAACGCCCGTCGATCGTGACCTCAACGCTGTTTATGAAGTGGAGAAAAGTATATACGGGAAGTCCCTGCGGACGGTTGATAAGTATGTGCTTTTCGGGCCACATGTGGCGTATCTCGGTCAAAACTATCATTTTTGCCTCCGTAAGTGTTTGAAATCATATTATCATAAACAGTAGAATATGTCAATAAAATCGGACATTTTGTTATTGAATGAACGGTACAAACGGCTTATAATTAAATTAAAGGTAGACCAAATAATATTTTATTGGGAGAAAATAATATGATATATCGCTTAGAGCATCCGAAACCTCAATTCGAAAGAGAAAGCTGGACGAACCTCAACGGCATCTGGCAGTTTGAGATCGACCGTGAAAACACCGGTCTTGACCGTAAGCTTTATGAGAACGGAAAGGCGCTTTCAGCGTCGATCAACGTTCCGTTCTGCCCGCAGAGTGAGCTTTCGGGCATCGGCGACACCGACTTCATGAAGTCGGTCTGGTACAAAAGAACTGTCAGCGTGACAGAAGAGCAGCTTAAGGGAAGAGTTTTTATCCACTTTGGCGCAGTTGACTACGAGGCGACGGTTTACGTGAACGGCAAGCAGGTCGGTACTCACAAGGGCGGTTACGTTTCATTTAAGTTTGAGATCACCGATTACCTTACCGCAGGCGAAAACGAGATCGCGCTCCACGCGACCGATAACGAAAAGAGCGGACTTATCCCCTCGGGCAAGCAGTGCTATAAGCAGGATTCCTTCGGCTGCTTCTATACGAGAACGACGGGTATTTGGCAGACGGTATGGCTCGAATTTACACCGAAAAATTATATAGAAAAGGTCAAGTATTATCCGAACGTAGACGAGGGATCTCTCACAGTTATGGCGTGGGTAAAGGGCGACGGAAAGATTACCGTTAAAGCGTCGTTCGACGGCAAGGATTGCGGCGAAGCATCGGCCGACGTAACCTGCGGATATACATCATTCACGCTTAAGCTTACAGAGAAGCACCTTTGGGAGGTCGGCAAGGGCGGTCTTTACGACCTCATACTCACCTTCGGCGACGATACAGTAAAGAGCTATTTCGGACTTCGCTCGGTTGAATTCCGCGATAAGAAATTCCTTCTTAACGGAAAAAGCGTCTTCCAGCGTCTTGTTCTTGACCAGGGCTTCTATCCCGACGGTCTTTATACCGCGCCGAGCGATGAAGCACTTGAACACGATATCGACCTCGCTATTGAATTGGGCTTCAACGGCGCACGTCCTCACGAGAAAGTCTTTGAAGAAAGATTCTTCTATCACGCTGACCGCAAGGGCTATCTCCTTTGGGGCGAATACGCCGACTGGGGTCTTGATCACACCCGTCCCGAGGCGATATACAGCATTCTTCCCGAATGGCTCGAGGAGATCGAGCGCGATTTCAACCATCCGTCGATCATCGGCTGGTGTCCGCAGAACGAGACCGAAAACCTCAAAGGTCACAGACCCGATTATAACGAGCTTTACCGTCAGCGCGACGAGCTTCTCTCTACCGTTTACGATGCAACGAAGGCGGCAGACCCGACCCGTCCTTGCATTGATACGAGCGGTTATTATCACGTTAAGACCGATATATTCGACGTTCACGATTACGAGCAGGTAGTAAAGACCTTTGCTCAGACCTTCTCAGATCCTAAAACTCTCGGAAATGCGTCCTCGCCTCACCTTGAGCAGGGAAGACAGTATTACGACCCCTCGCTCCCGTTCTTCGTAAGCGAGTACGGCGGATTCGTATGGGCGGCTCACGGTAACGGCTGGGGCTACGGCAAGGGTCCCGAGACGGAGGAAGAATTTATGTCTCGCCTTAAGGGTCTGACCGACGTTCTGCTTGATAACCCCAATATCTTCGGATATTGCTATACCCAGCTTTACGATATAGAGCAGGAGCAGAACGGTCTCTGCACCTACGAAAGAAAGCCGAAATTCCCGCCCGAGCAGATCTACCCGATCCTCTCTAAAAAAGCGGCAATAGAAGACTAAGAACAAACCCGATGGAAAATTCCATCGGGTTTGTTTCTATAATACCGTTTTTTCATTCTCCTACAAACAGCAAATGATTTGTCATTCCAAGCAGCTCCGGCTTTTCGCAAATGTAGAAGTGATAGCGTAGATACTGTGCATAGTCCTCGTCAGTCATTTCATTAATTCTCGCCGCCAAAAGCTCGGAGGCACCGTCGGACGCAACCTCGTGCAGTATGTTTACGCCGCCGTCTGTAAGAAGCTTTCTCGCAGCACCAACCGTATGGAATACAAACGGAAAGTCATTAAGCTTGAAGGTTTCCTTATCGTAATCGCCGTTGCTAAAATAATTAACGTCATATCCGAATTCGGTAAGGAAAACAAAGTCGTTTGAAATGAAGGCAAAGAAGATCTTACCGCCGTCCTTACAGACACGCTTTGCTTCGCTGATACATTTCTGTTTGTCCGCATCATTTTGGAGATGGTAAAGCGGACCGAAGAGAAGGACAATATCAAACGACTTGTCTGCATAGCGAGAGAGATCGAGGGCGTTACCTTGAACGAGGTCGATTTTATCTTCGGGGGTGAGCTTCTTTTTGAAAGCAGCAATATTGGCGTCGGCAAGCTCAAGAGCCGACACCTCATAACCCTTACGGGCAAAGTAAATGCTGTATTCACCTGCGCCTGCGCCGATATCGAGTATCTTGTCGCCAACTTTCAAGTATTTTTCTATGTAGTGAACGGTGGTCAGAAATTCAACTCTCGCTGCTTTTGAATGATTGAGCCGCGCGTCCTCGTTGAATATATCGTAGGTTCGATTTACACGTTCGGTTTCGTTTTGTATTTTGGCAAGTTCATTTAAGTTCATATTTCTATCTCTTATCCATTTTAGTCTCTTTTATAAACCATCTTCAACTCCGTGCTGGGTGTACCGAGCTTTATTTCTTGCTCTGTGCCATCAAAGCGGAAACCGTATCTCTCGTAAAATTTGATGGCTCGCTCGTTGCCTTTCAGCACCCAAACGGCAATATTTTTATAATCAGACAGCTTGTTAAAAGCGGCGTTCATCAGTTCATAACCGACCTTTTGACCGTGGTAATCGGCAAGAACGTAGATAGAAAATATCTCGCCGCAATCAGCAAGCGTATCATCTCTACATTTTCCATAACCGACAAACCGATAACCTCGTCGCCGTCCTTGGCAACAATAATATTGTCCGTCCATTTGTGAGCAATTGACTTACACTTTTCCTCGGTCATATTCTTCAAATACTCGGCATCAATAAGTCCTGCATAGGTTTCCTGCCACGACTTATAGTGAACATACCCCTTGCCGTCGATTTCATCTTCGGTCTGCATTTGTTTTATTATGTAATTCATCGTAATAGATCCTTTCATAAGCAAAACGGATTTGATACGTTCTCCGCACCAAACACCTTTACCGCCATTCGATACATCGCTTTGGCATGAATTCTATCGTGCCAGATGAAACGACGCATGACCTTGCGGAGCGTCCAATCTTCGCCGTAGCTACCTTCGAAAACTAAATTTTGAAGAAAATCGGGCTTTGTTTCAAGTGCTTCAAATCCACGCTTGCGGCATTCATATATATTGCCGCCATTATTGGCATCGACCTCTATCTCAGCAAAATAATACTCGTTGACATTTTTCGTATGCTCATACATTTCATCAGCCGAGCGAGGGACTTTACCGTAAAAGGTCTTGCGTTCTGCTATTGCGGAAGCACTCTTGTTAGGGATAGACTCATATAAGGAAAGAAAATCATTTGCCGACTTCAATGCAAGATTTTTCAATTTTTCATATTCTTCCATCGTTAGCGGTGCTTTTTCACTTTCAAAAAGAACGTCGGAATCGGCATCCTTGATAGCAAGATCGGAGTCTTTTTCACCAATGATCACAACTTCTATGTTATCGGAGGTATCCCTGCCCAACCATTTGAGATAAGAAACAATCTCCCCGGGCATCTTAGCTATAGCCACTTCAAGGCATTCACCACGGGTATATGCGCCGATACAATTCACCGCATATAGCAAAGTGTCGTTACCATTGTGCTCCCAAACGCAGTTGATAGTCATAATATTATGTTCCCCAAAATTCGGTGTGGATTTAAGCTGTGATGTATGTATTAAACAAGCGATACCAGGCACTATACCGAGTATCGCCTACTTTTAGTTATCAGAATTCTATCTTCTTTTCGATATAAGCACGAAGCTCGGAAATCGGGATACGAACCTGCTCCATAGTGTCGCGGTCGCGGACTGTGACGCAGTTATCGCCTTCCTTTTCCGCGTCGCCGACGGTGTCGAAGTCGACGGTCACGCAGAGAGGAGTTCCGATCTCGTCCTCACGGCGGTATCTCTTACCGATAGAGCCGGCGTCGTCATAATCAACGCTGAAGTACTTTGAAAGCTCCTCGTATATCTCGGTCGCCTTTTCGGAGAGCTTCTTCGAGAGGGGAAGAACTGCCGCCTTGAAGGGAGCGAGGAACGGATGGAGACGGAGAACGGTTCTTACGTCGTTCTTTTCAGCGTCAACGACCTCCTCGTCGTAAGCGTCGCAGAGAACGGAAAGAACGGTTCTTTCAACGCCGAGCGACGGCTCAACGACGTAGGGAATATAATGCTCGTTAGTTTCCTGATCGAAGTAGGTGAGGTCCTTACCCGATACGTTCTGATGCTGGGTAAGGTCGTAGTCGGTACGGTCAGCAACGCCCCAAAGCTCGCCCCAGCCGAACGGGAAGAGGAACTCGAAGTCGGTCGTTGCCTTAGAGTAGAAGCAAAGCTCTTCGGGATCGTGGTCGCGCAGACGAATATTCTCGTCCTTAAGACCGATAGCAAGAAGCCAGTTATGGCAGAAGCTTCTCCAATAGTTGAACCATTCAAGGTCGGTTCCGGGCTTGCAGAAGAACTCAAGCTCCATCTGCTCGAACTCACGAACGCGGAAAATGAAGTTTCCGGGAGTGATCTCGTTACGGAAGGATTTACCGATCTGTCCGATACCGAAGGGGAGCTTCTTTCTCGTCGTTCTCTGAACGTTTACGAAGTTTGTAAAAATACCCTGTGCGGTCTCGGGACGGAGATAAACGGTATTTTTCGCGTCCTCGGTTACGCCCTGGAAGGTCTTGAACATAAGGTTAAACTGACGGATGTCGGTGAAATTGTGCTTTCCGCAGGTGGGGCAGGGGATATTGTTATCCTCTACAAAGTTCTTCATTTCTTCCTGCGAGAATGCATCGATCGGCTTCGGAAGGGTGTAGTTATTTTCGGTACACCAATCCTCGATGAGCTTGTCGGCACGGAAACGCTCCTTACACTCTTTACAGTCCATAAGCGGATCGGAGAAGCCCGCAAGATGTCCCGATGCTACCCATGTCTGAGGGTTCATAAGAATAGCCGCGTCAAGACCGACGTTATACTTATTCTCCTGAACGAATTTCTTCCACCAAGCGCGCTTTACGTTATTTTTAAGCTCGACTCCGAGAGGACCGTAATCCCATGTATTAGCAAGACCGCCGTAAATTTCGGAGCCCGCGAATATGAAACCTCTGCCCTTGCAAAGAGCGACTATTTTGTCCATTGTTTTTTCTGTGTTAAGCATAATTTTATCCTTTCTTGCGTCTTTGTCTTAACCCTTAAATTTATATGCAATGAAAAATTCGGTTGCCTTTGAAACGTTCGGAGTGAATACCGCGTCAAGACCCTTACCCGTTGTTGTTCCGGGGTATGTGTAATCTCTTATCGTAAGCTTCGGATAAGCGAAGATAAGGTCTGCGTTTTCGTCTAACATAGCGATTGTAAGATCTGTGCTTATGTAGCTTTCATACTTAAAGAACGCGGCTCTTGCATCGTTCATCGAAACGTCTGTCATGACCTTATTGATAAGCGCCTTCAGGAAGTTACATCCGACTCTGCGTCGGCTCACGTCTTCATCACTGTAAGACCAATAACGTAGCATATCGGTAGCGTTTTTACCGTCAAGGATCTGTGTTCCCGATTTCAGATCAATTTCGATCTGCTGATCGAGATCGACGTAATTCATATCCTGTGGAACGTGGAATTCGATTCCTCCGAAATCGTCGATAATGTGTGAAAGCCCATCAATTGTGACAATTGCGTGGAAATCTATCGGCAGTCCCGTGAGCGCCGTTACCTGCTCACGCAGTGCCGAGATGCCTTTTTGATAATAAAGCTTTTCAAGGGTCGTTGAGTGACCGTTTATTGTTATCTGCGTGATGGCGGGGATCGGACAGAATATTGCCTCACCTGTCTCCTTGTTTATCCTTGCAAGAATTATGGTGTCTGTTTCGATCTCTCGTATCTCGCCGTCAAAGCCGTCGGGACGCTGACCTGCGTATTCATAATCGTTATAAACGCCGGGCAGATAGTCGGTGCCTATAAAAAGGGCGGTCATGCTTTCACCCTTTATTGCGTCAAAGCCATCGGGAGGGGGAGGAAGATCGGGAGTAGTTGTGACGTTGTTACCGCTATTGTGTGCGCCGTCACCTAAGCCTTCGCCTCGACCGAATAATTCGTCATCTGCAAATTGAAGAATAGCGAATGCTACAAGACCGAATATCAAAAGCGATATTAGGAGCGTTATAACAAAGTTTCTTACTGCGCTCAATTACCATTACTACCTTTCAAAATATCTTTCGGTTATCTGAACAAAAATAACCATATTACATTATACTACATTCCAAATTAATTTTCAAGTGGGAAAACGAAGAAAATGTTAAATATAAACGCTTTTTCAGATTAAAAAACAACATTGACATACTTACCCCGTATGGTATAATCATATTGAATACCCGATAAACGGAGGACAAAATGAAAAACGCAAAGTTTATTACAAAAAACGGTCATTCAGCTTCTTTTACCGAAAGAATCGAAGGGAAAAACAGACGAACGCTGACACTTGAGCCGGGAGACGGAATTTTGAATGTCAAAAAGGAATTTTCGCTCGGTAAAGATGTTGAGCGCGTAATTCTGCGCACAACGGCACTCGGCGTATACCGCCTTTATATAAACGGTGAGCGCGTCGGTAAAGACGAGATGCTGCCTGGGTGGACTGATTACAGATGCAGAGTGTTTGAATCGGAATACGACATAACCGAAATGTGCCGTGAAAACAATATTTTCGTTTGTGATATCGCCTCCGGATGGTGGAACGGACGCATAAGCTTCGGTGTGTACGAATTTAAGCCGAACGCGTTTGCGGGAGAGATAGAGATCCATTACCGTGACGGCAGAAGCGAGCTCATTTCCTCCGACGAAAGCTGGCAGACAATGGTCGGCGGACAGGTACGCCGCGCAGATATATGGGACGGACAGTATACCGATATGACGCTTCCTCATCCGTCTGTCGATCCCGAATATTATACTTGGGAAAACGCAGTCCTTTTCGACGGTTTTGAAGGCGAGATCGTACCGTTTGAAGGTGATGACGTTCGCGTAAGAGACGGGCTTTTGCTTTCACCCGTATGCGGATATATTTATGACGGCACTGTCTATAACGGAAGCGATATGGGCGAAGTCAAAAAGGTGTCCGAGTACAAAAACGACTATAAAGATATATTGATCAAGGCAGGAGAGCACCTCGTTATAGACTTCGGTCAGAATATGGTCGGTTGGCCTAAATATGAACTGACCGCCGAGCGCGGAACGAGAGTTGAAACTCTGTTTGCCGAAATGCTCAACGACAGCGGTGACCGCAACCGCGGTAACGACGGTCCTAAGGGAAGTCTGTACATCGAAAATTACCGTTCGGCACTTGCTCGTTATATTCTTATAACCTCGGGTGAGAACAAGGCAGTTTACGCTCCCTCTCACGTTTTCTACGGCTTCAGATACATTGAAATATTTGCCGATCGCGATATTACGCTTCATAGCGTTATCGGCGAGGTCGTCGGCTCCGATATTACCGAAACGGGAAGCTTTGTTTGCGATAACGACGAGGTAAACCGCCTTTATTCAAACGCCGTTTGGGGAATGAGAGGCAATTATCTGTCGATTCCGACAGACTGTCCGCAGCGCGATGAGCGCCTCGGCTGGACAGGTGATACTCATATATTCTGCGGTGCGGCGTCTTACATGGCTGATATTGAGAGGTTCATGCGCAAATGGCTCGGTGACGCAAGAGATTCGCAGACGACGATAGAAGGCGCGTATTCCTGCGTTATACCGTTCCTCGGATGGCCTCAATACGCTGATGCCGCGTGGGGCGATGCGGCGCTTATCGTTCCTTACCGTCTTTATTTGATGTATGGCGATAAGTCGATAATTTCAGAGCATTATGACTCAATGGAATACTATATGAAGCACCTCGAAAGATACGGTCTTGAAGGACCCAGACCGACATTTGGCGACTGGCTCAATTACGACGTTACCGATGAAAAATACATAAGCGTTTGTTACTACGCCTACGACGCGCTTCTTATGGCGCGTTTCAGCGAAATACTCGATAAAAACGACCGTGCCGAGTACTACCGCAATCTGTTTGACCGCATTGTCGAGCACTGGAAAAATCTGTACGTGAAGGACGGGGCACTGACCGTCAGAACGCAGACCTCGTATCTTCTACCTCTTGCCTTCGATATGGTCGACGGTGAAATGAAGGATTCATTTGTAACAGAACTTCGCAAGCTTATCACCGATAACGACTATACCCTCAGCACCGGCTTTGTCGGAACGGGAATACTTAATCAGACGCTTTCAAAGGTCGGTCTGCATGATCTTTGTTATTCGCTGTTGCTTCAGACAAAGGATCCGAGTTGGCTCTATTCGGTTAGACAGGGTGCTACTACGATATGGGAAAGATGGAATTCCTACACTAAAGAAAAGGGCTTCGGCGACGTTTCGATGAATTCCTTTAATCATTATTCCTACGGTGCGGTTGCGGAATGGTTCTATAGCGGAATTTGCGGTATCAATCCCGATCCCGAAAATCCTGCGTTTAAAACCTTTATTCTCGCGCCTAGCCCCGATTTCCGAAAGACCTTACCGACAGGACAGAAGAGAATAAAGTATGCACACGCGACCTATGATTCCCGCGCGGGAAAAATCGAAAGCGGCTGGCGTGTTGAGGGGGAAAGCTGTATCTACGACTTTGTTATTCCTAAGGGAACTACCGCAAAAGTGAGCTTGATCTCAAAGGGCGATACGCTGCTTGTAAATGAACGCAGGGTCCATTGCGTTCGCGACGGCGAACGACTGACGCTCGAGCTGACGGGCGGACGTTATACAGTTGCGGTCAATAATTAAAAAAATCCGATATATATACTTGTAAATAATAGAAATATATGTTATAATAATATTTGTAGTATTTTATAAAAGAAGGCGAAAACATGAAATATCTCGTACTTATCCCCGACGGCGCGGCAGATTATCCTATCTCCGAGCTTGATAATAAAACCCCGTTTGAATGTGCCGATAAGCCGACGCTTGACGCGCTTGCAAGGGTATCGACTGTCGGTACGGTGTCAAACGTCCCGTCGCACATGGTGCCCGAGAGCGATACGGCAAATCTTGCGATCCTCTCGTACGACCCTGCTATATATTCGAAGGGACGCTCGCCTCTTGAGGCAATGTCGATGCGTCTTACGATGAATGAGGGTGATATCGCCTTCCGCTGTAACGTCGTTACTGTCTCCGAGGACGGGGAAAACTATGATGATAAAATAATGCTTGACCATTCTGCCGACGAGATAACGACGGAAGAAGCAGCCGAGCTTATTAAAACGCTCCACGAGAAATTCAAGACCGATAAGAGAGCTTTTTATCCGGGTGTCAGCTACCGTCACTGTATGATATGGAACGATCCGCCCGAATACAAGGAGTTTGAGCGTCCTCATGACCATCTCGGTCACGGGGTGAAAGACATAATGCCTCCCGAGCCGTACGCAACGCTTATACGCGATAGCTACGAGATTCTGAAGGACCATCCCGTAAATCTTGCGCGTAAGGCGCGCGGTCTTAAGCCGGCAAATTCTATATGGCTCTGGAGTCCCGGAGAAAAGCCGGCGCTATCCTCGTTTAAGGAAAAATGGGGACTTGACGCAACGGTTATTTCGGCAGTCGATCTTATAAAGGGAATCGGAATCTGCGCCGAAATGGAATCGGTCGATGTCGAGGGCGCAACGGGTAACTATAAAACGAATTACGAGGGCAAGGCAAACGCGGCCATCGACGCATTTAAGCGCGGAAAAGACCTCGTATACGTTCACGTCGAAGGTCCCGATGAATGCGGACACCGCGCAGAAACCGAGAATAAGATAGCAAGCATCGGTCATATAAGCGAAAGAATACTTAAGCCGATATATGAGTATCTTAAGAGCAGCGGAGAGGATTTTTCGATAATGATCCTTCCGGATCATCCTACTCCTATCGTAAAGAGAACTCACACACTTGATCCCGTTCCCTTTATGATATACCGCTCGAACGAGGAAGCAGACGGTGTTGACTGCTTCTGCGAAAAGAGCGCGTCTGAAAAGAATTACTATATCCCTCGCGGACACGATCTTATGTCCGTGCTTGTAAAATAATTTTAAGGCGGAAGAAAACTTGATTAATTTTGATCATAACAAAGAAATTGAAATCGAACAGAAGAAACCGTCACAGACGGTCTTCGAATGGCTGGAAATATTTATAGTTTCCGTTGCGGCTGTGTTTATACTTTTCTCGTTTGTAGCACGTATCGCGGTTGTCGACGGAAACTCAATGCATCCTACGCTTTCGGATAACGATAAGCTCTTAGTACGTCAGATATTCTATGAGCCGAAGCAGGGCGATATTATCGTCTGTCAGTCAGAAAATTACGGTCTCGATAAGCCGCTCGTAAAGCGCATTATCGCAACAGAGGGACAGACTGTCCGCCTTGACCTCGAAAACTGGAAGATATACGTAGACGGATTTCCGCTTGAAGAGCCGTATATTGTTGTCGGAAGCGTTCCGATGCGCAATTGGGAGGAGCATTTTGGGGACGAGATCACTGTTCCTGACGGTCACGTGTTCGTTATGGGTGATAACCGTAATGACTCGCTTGACAGCCGTTATGATGACGTTGGTTTTATTGATGAGAGATACATTATCGGTCAGGTAATATACCGCTTCCTGCCTTTTGACGGTTTTGGTCCTGTTGAGTAACGGAGAGATAAAATGCCATCAGAGCTGATACAATGGTTCCCCGGGCATATGGCGAAAACGCGCAGAATGATGAAGGAGATGCTGCCGCAGGTAGATGCGGTCATTGAAATTCTCGACGCGCGAATTCCGATTAGCTCGAAGAACCCCGAGCTGCATAAAATAGTCGGTAATAAGCCCGTGCTTACGCTTTTCAGTAAATCTGCCCTCGCCGATCCCGAGTCGATAAGCAGATGGAAGCGTTACTATGAAAAAGAGGGGAAGTCCTGCCTCTTTATAGATAGCGCAAGCGGTGCGGGAATTAATGAAATACCTGATAAAATCAGAGGACTGCTTTCCGAGAAGCTTGCAAGATACGAAAACAAGGGGATGACGGGCAAGACCCTGCGCGTCATGATCGCAGGAATACCGAACGTCGGTAAATCCTCGCTTATAAACCGCCTTGCGGGTTCTAGACGCGCAAAGGTCGAGGACCGTCCCGGTGTAACGCGCGATAAGCAGTGGATAACGACGAAATACGGAATCGAGCTTCTCGATACCCCGGGCGTGCTTTGGCCGAAATTTGAGGATCAGACCGTCGGTGAAAACCTTGCGCTCACAGGTGCGATAAGAGACGAGATCCTTGATCAGGAAAGAATTGCAATAATTCTTTGCGGACGCCTGCGTAAAAAATATCCCGAGCTTCTTTCGACACGCTACAAGCTCGGCGATATGTCGCAGTACGATGACATGATCGACTACGATCTGTTTGAAACTATCGGAAGAAAGCGCGGATTTCTTATAAGCGGCGGAGAAGTAAACACCGAAAGAACCGCTGTTATGCTTCTTGACGAATTCAGAGGCGGTAAGATCGGCAGAATGACACTAGAAGAACCCTAATGAGAGAGGAGTGCGGGGAATGAAATTTTTATTCCCCGTATTTTATATTATGGATTACTTTTTTGAAAACGAAGCCGTAGAGCAGGGATACGCTGTCGTCTGCGGAACCGACGAGGCAGGCAGAGGCCCGCTTGCTGGAAGCGTCTACGCGGCGGCGGTCATCTTGCCGCAGGGACTCGTTATCGAGGGGCTGAACGACAGTAAAAAGCTTACCGAGAAGAAGAGAGAAGTCCTTTACGATAAGATCAAGGAAGAAGCAATAAGCTACGGTATAGCTTACGCGACGGCGGCAGAAATTGATGAACTTAACATCCTTAACGCCGCGCTTCTTGCCATGCGCCGTGCGATTGATATGCTTGATCCGAAGCCCGACTATGTGCTTGTCGACGGAAACCAGACGAGGGGATTCACGATTCCCGCAAAGGCGATAGTCAAGGGCGACTCAAAGAGTCCGAGCATCGCGGCGGCGTCGATCCTAGCCAAGGTCGAGCGTGACCGCTCTTGCCTTGAGCTTGATAAAAAGTACCCCGAATACGGCTTCGCAAAGCATAAGGGTTACCCGACGAAGGAGCACTACGAAGCAATCAAAAAATACGGAATAACGCCCGAGCACAGACGCTCGTTCAGATTGGAGTAAAATTATGAAAAACACACTTAAAAACAAAAAGCTTTTCGTCTTTGACCAAGACGGCACGATCTACCTCGGCGCGAAGGTCTTTGATTACGCTATCGAGTTTATTAAGAACCTCCGTAAAAACGGATATAAGGTGCTTTTCTTCACGAATAACGCATCGCATAACCCCGATTTCTACTATGAAAAGCTCACCCGTATGGGCTTTGAGCCGAGTAGAAACGAGATCCTCACGGCTGGCGACGTAACGGTGCAGTTCTTGCTTCGCAACCGAGCAGGGAAGAAGTGCTACCTTGTCGGCACGCCCGAGCTTGAAACGCAGTTCGTAAATTCGGGCATCGAGCTTTCGGACGATGCACCGATAGTCGTAACGAGCTTCGATACTACACTCACTTATGCAAAGCTCGATACCGCTTGCCGCCTCGTTCGTAACGGCGCGGAGTACATCTCAACTCACCCCGACTTCAACTGTCCGACCGAGGACGGATTCATTCCCGACAGCGGAGCGATCTCCGCGTTCGTTACCGCATCGACGGGCGTAACCCCGACCTATTTCGGTAAGCCCTATAAATCGGCTCTTGATATGATGTGTCAGATAACCGAAACAGCGCCCGAGGATATGGTCATCTTCGGCGACCGCCTCTATACCGACATCGCACTTGGTAAGCGTAACGGTGTTACGTCCGTTCTCGTCCTTTCGGGCGAAACGAAGCAGGCAGACGTCGATAACGCAGAAGAAGCCGATAAGCCCGACTTCGTTGCACCGTCGCTTCTAGAAGTGAATAAAGCACTGTTTTCATAATAGCAAACTCAATACACCGCCGAGAGCAACTAAACAGTTGCTCTCGTTTTTTAAACCGTTGGTTTAACTGATTAGAAAATCATCTAAATACTATTGACTTAAAGTGATTAGATGTTTATAATATCAGTAAAGCCGGCAATAACAGAAAGGCGGATATATTATATGAATCAGCAAGAAATATTCAACGGATTATGGACAATCACAAAACAAAAGCATAATGCTTGCAAGGAAGAAGTCGAAGCGATAGGGAAAGAACATCCTACGGAAAGGGGAGCTTTGCAGTTAAAAGCGGGCATTTACAACGTGGCGACCGCCGCGGGACTTTTATCCGGTACAGATCGTGCTATTGAATTTATGGTAAAGAGATTTAACAATTTAATTAGTCGCTTCTCTGATCTTGCGACCTATTATAACAACCTGTCCGAGGAAGAAAAAGGCATTATGGCAGTCGCTTTATACCCCGAAATCTTTATGAGAGCGAATTTTTATTATACCTATAATGCAGAGCTTGCAGAAGCTCAAAGAGACGGAGATCCTCAAAAGATATTTAAGGCAAAGCTTAAAAAAGAAGTTTTGGATGAAATTCTGACTATGTGGAGAGATTTCAGAGTTAAGAACGGTTTGTTTGTCTTTGCTTTTGCAGATAAGGAGAGTGAAAATGGATAATTCGTGTTTTTTTAAAACCGCAAAAGAATTAATCAATATTGAAACTCGGAAAATTGAGAGCTTTTGCGACACATTGGACAAAGACCCGATCGCAAAGAAAAAACAAATCACAGAATACATACGCGCAAAGCATCGATATGCAGGTGTATCAAATGTGTGTGCTATTTTTTCGCTTAACCATCGAGTAGCCGAAAGCAATACCAAAACGCATTATCTGATTCCCCAACTGAACGATATTTTTGCTGCGACACCCGAATATCTGGCACTTTATGATGATGCTCCTGACTCTGAAAAGCGCGATTACGCGTTGTATTATGGCACTATTGCTTTTGTGGATTCAGAAATTGCAAAGCATGAATCGAGGATTCTAAATTCTACCGATTGGGAAAAAGTTGAGCTTGAAGAACGCATCGGTGGATTGCGCTTTGCGAAAGAATGCCTTAGCGAGGCGTGGGATAAACGAAAGGAAGTGATAGTGTGAAAGATAAGCTTGCACTTCTTAAGCTCCTTGCCGACGAAACACGCCTTGAAATCCTCAATATTCTTTTGAAAGAGGATTCATACGTTGAGAAAATCGCCTGCGAGCTGTCACTTACCCCTGCTACTATCTGTTATCATCTCAAAAAGATGGTGTCTGCAGGAGTGGTCAACTGCTCCCGCTCACAATTTTATATTATCTATTCCCTTAACCGAGATATTTTCAATAAACCCCTTTACGAACTTATAAAGAAAGACGAGCAAATTGTTGATACCGAAGAAAAATACAAAAGAACGGTCATATCAAACTTCTTCAAATACGGCAAACTGACTCAGATACCGACGCAGAGAAAGAAGCGAGAGATTGTGCTTGCTGAGATACTTAAACAGTTTGAAACTGATCGTGAATATGACGAAAAAGATGTTAATGAGATCATTTTGCGATATCATGAGGATTATTGTACGATTCGCCGCGAGATGATCGCTTTCGGTATGATGACCAGAGACAGAGAGATATATAGAAGAGTGAAATAATGAGCAACATCCGTATAGCCGAGTATATTTTAAACTACCGCAAAAAACACAGAATAAACCAAAGTGAGTTTGGTGATCTTTTGGGAGTAAGCGCCTTTGCGGTATCAAAATGGGAAAGGGAGATATGCTATCCCGATATATTTCTTCTTCCTGCTCTGTCAGATATTCTAGGAGTTTCAACAGACGAATTGCTCGGGAAAATAAAAAAAGATACGAAATAGTTTGTTATGAAAACACACACCGCCAAGAGCAAAATGCTCTCGGCGGTGTGTTTTATCAATTTATTGCAGATAATCAGTCGCAGCAGGGATCTGTCTTTTTCTTCTTGGGATCCTCGGGAGCGGGATCGGTCACGTCGCCAAGACCTGACGTTTCGGAGAACATAACGTTCGACTTCGTCATATTTACAACGTCGGTCGGAACGATGATCTTCGATGCGCGTCCGTTCGACATAGCAATGAGCGCCTCGAACTTCTTAAGCTCGAGGACGGCGGTGTCGGCGCCTGCCTCTTTGAGCGCAGCCAAACCGTCTGCCTCTGCCTTTTTAGCGAGGTAAATAGCTTGTGCTTCACCCTCTGCTCTTGCGATGCGTGCGTCTCTTTCACCCTCTGCGGCAAGGATCATTGCTTGCTTATCACCCTCTGCACGGGTGATAACAGCCGCCTTGTGTCCTTCAGCTTCGAGAAGCGTCTCACGGCGGTCACGTTCTGCTTTCATCTGCTTTTCCATCGCATTCTGAATTTCAGCAGGCGGAATGATGTTCTTAAGCTCAACGCGGTTTACCTTGATGCCCCACTTGTCGGTTGCGTCGTCAAGAATTTCGGTCATCTTTCCGTTGATGGTGTCGCGCGACGTGAGCGTATCGTCAAGCTCAAGCTCACCGACGATGTTACGAAGGGTCGTAGCGGCGAGATTAGAGAGAGCTGAAATGGGATTTACCGCACCGTAGCAGTAAAGCTTCGAATCGTAGATAGCGTAGAAAATAACGGTATCTATCTGCATAGTAACGTTATCCTTCGTGATAACGGGCTGAGGAGGCGAGTCAAGCACCTGCTCCTTGAGCGTTACCTTCTTTGCAACGACCTGAATGATCGGCCATTTCCAGTGAATGCCTGCTGACCAGGTCTTCTGATATTTACCGAGAAATTCTACTACGTACTCGGTTGCCTGAGGAACGATCCTAATGCAGGCAGCGAGAAGAAGTATCAGAACAGCTACGGCAATGACAACTATAATAATCGGATCCATAACTTATACTCCTTTTTCTATGATATAATTATTATATCACATCAAAGTAGTGTTGTAAAGTATTTTCGTATTAAGGACGCATTTTTTTCATGATCGACTTTCTTTTAGCCGCGCCGCTTTTTGCTTTTTCTCTGCTCAGAAGTGCGCCGACAAATGAGGCAAGAGTGATGATCAGAGTGCTGATAAGCACGTAATAAAGGCGGAATCCGGAGTTAATAAGCGCGCCGACGGTTATGATGGCGCTGAATAGCAGACCGCTAAATATCCCGGAAAGGTAGCCCCTTTCTTTAGAGAATTTACCTGCAAAGAAGCCGCCGACAAGTGCAGAGACGACCTGAAATACCTTGGGTAAAACCGCCGCCAACATATCAAGCCCCTTGCTTTCGGTCAAGAAAAACGCCGATGCCAAAATGGCGACGAAAGAACAAAGAAGCGATATTGCCGCGCCCTTGAGCGCGGGGATCAATGGAGATGCGTTTAAAGTTTTTATCATTTTCTTCTCCTTCGGGGAAAATAAAAAACCCCTTCAAAAATATCCTTTATCAAAGAATATTCTTAAAGGGGATTTTTTATTCCGAAAAATTACTGCGGCTTTTCACCGGAGTCAGTAGCGGGCTCATCGTCGTGAAGAACGGTTCTTACCGCGCTCTTGAGAATCGTGAGCTTTGTGCGGTCGTTACCGGTCTCGATCATCATCTTGTCGTCCTTGACGATTATGACGGTTCCGATTATACCGCCTATTGTAATTATCTCGTCACCGACGGTGATGCTGTTACGCATTGCTGCAGTTTCTTTTTCCTGCTTTTTCTGCGGACGGATAGCGAAGAAATAGAAAACGACTACCGTAAGTACGAGCATTAATATAGTTCCTAACATTTACAATTCCTCCAAATTTTAACGTACAGGGTAATTATACCTTATTTTTCGGGAGAATACAATAGAAAAAGCAAATTTAATTAATCGTTAACAATTATTAGCTCGATCTCGTGTCCGTGTAAGTTAGCGCTTATCTTGTCGGGCATTTGCTTGCCCGAAACGAAATAAGCGCTGATCTTTCCTTCGTTTGTCGTGTAATTTTCAACGCTGTATTTGACGCCACCGTGTTTTATAACGGAAGCGTCGGTGTAGTTTTTCTGAGAAACCGTAAAAAGGTGTCGGATAAGTAATAGCCCGTTTTCGGAGGAGTAACCGCCGTCATTTATCGGTAGAGTTACGCCCGAGACGTGAAGATATGATTCTCCGTTTTTCATTTCCAAAACGGTATTTTTTAAGCTTTCGGGGGCACAAAATATGATCCTTATCTCATTTTCGCCTGTCAGCGTAACGTCTGCCTCATAGTCTCTGCCGTCGAATTTTATAAAAGCGTGAATATCAAAAGGATAATCAATATCCAGTCTCTTTGTCTCCCTGCCGTCTCCGCATGAGACGAAAAAAACAAGAATAACGGCACACAGTGCCGTAAATGCTCTTTTCAAAAAATCACCCCCGCAGACAATTATTATGCTGTGAGGGCGATTATTATTCATTTGGGTAATCGGTTATTGCACGGCGGTTGTAAAGCTTGATAAGCTTTAACATTTTTTCCGAGGCGTTAAATATATACAGTGTCTTGCTTCCGCTTTCCTCGTCTTTTTCAACTGCGTAGAAAACGTATGGATCGGTTACAGACGAACAAAGATCGTATACCTTAACATAAGAAGCACTTGCCGCCTCGTCATAATATTTTCCCGAATACGGGGCGAACTTGTCAAGCAGCGAAATATCTATCGAACCAAGCTCCTTGCGCTTACGGCGGTTATATACGATAGAGAAAAACAGCTCGTTACCTACGATTCTGTAATCGTAATCGATACGGCGAAAATATCTTGCAGTAATAAACGAAAGTAAGACCGCAAGTGTAATGATTGGAATTGGGTATGGCGGAAACCCGTACGCGAACAGCATAAATACGGAATACAAGATCGGCACCACACCGGTGACGATAGGGGCGACGATCCTCGCCACGTTATACAGCTTGCTTCTTTTCTTTGTAACGGAATACTCGGTTATACTGGAATAATCGTTCATTATTAATCTCCAAAATGTTTCTTTAAACATTATAACATTACAGCAAGGATGTGTCAAGGCATTGATTTTTTTTGAAGGATGTAGTATAATGTGAATATGATACTTATTATAGCCGAAAAGCCGAGCTTGGCGCGAAATATCTGCGCAGGCATCGGGCAAATGCAAAAGAAAAACGGATATTTCGAGGGGTGCGGATACCTGGTAAGCTGGGCATTCGGACACCTTTTCGGGCTTTGTGATATCGAAAGCTACAGACCTCTTCCCGAGGGGCAGAAGTATTGGTGTATGGACAATCTTCCTTGCTTCCCGAGCGAGTTTCGATACGAATTACGCAAGGGCGATAACGGTGACCGTGACGACGGAGTTATAAGGCAGTTCAAAATTATCGAGGACCTCTGTAACCGTCCCGACGTAGACAAGATAGTAAACGCAGGAGACGCCGACCGAGAGGGAGAAATAATAGTCCGTACCTGTGTAAATAAAGCGCTGAAAAAACCGAAGCCGCTTCTTCGCCTGTGGCTTCCCGACCAGACGCCCGAAACTGTTGCCGCCGCGCTCCGCGATATGAAGAGTGAGGACGAATACGATAACCTTGCTAACGAGGGCTATGCACGCACATTCATCGACTGGCTATACGGCGTGAATCTCACGCGCTATGCGACGCTTAAAAGCGGAAAGCTCCTTCGCGTCGGACGTGTTATAGTACCGATAGTGCTTGCCATTTATGAGCGCGATATGGCGATAAGAAATTTCGTGCCCGATATTTATTACGCACTCGTCAGTAAGGCGGAAACTAACGGTGAGATGATCGAATTACAGTCGAAAACGAAGTTCGATAAGACCGATTTTATTAAGGCGAAAAATCTCTGCGATCAGTATAACGCCGTAGGTGCAACCGTTACCGACGTAAAAAAGAAAAAAGACACGCTTTCCCCCGGAAAGCTTTACTCGCTTTCAAAGCTCCAGAACGTGCTCGGTAAGAAATATAAGATGTCAATGGCGGAAAGTCTTGAGATCGTTCAGAAGCTTTATGAGGAGGGTTATCTTACCTATCCACGTACAAACTCCGAGTATCTTGCGACAGCCGAAAAGGATAAGATAAGAAAGATAATCGAGAACTGTAAAAAGCTCGGTTATCCGCTTGCCTTCAAGGATAAAAAGACTATATTCGACGACAGCAAGATTGAATCACACTCGGCTCTGACTCCAACGTATAAGATCCCAGATAAATCGCGCCTATCTGAAAAGGAAATGCAGGTGTATTCGACGGTATTCCGCCGTTTCGTCGCGGTGTTCTGTGCCGAGGACTGTGTTGTCAATAAGAGTGAGATAAAGATAGCTGTAGGTGATCTTGAGGAATTTGCGCTTAAGGGAACGGTCATCGTCGAGCGCGGCTGGACGAAGTATGACGATTACAGCGGAAAGGACAAGGTCCTTCCTCAGCTTAACAAGGGCGACGCGGTCAATATCAATTTTGAGCCGGTCGAAAAGGAGACCAATCCGCCCAAGCATTACACGATAGAAACGCTCAATAACTACCTTAAAAATCCCTTCAAGCAAGAAAAGGCACAGGAGAATTCCGATCCCGAAAAAGCCGACGATACCGAGGAATACAAGGCGATATTCGAAGGACTTGAGCTTGGCACCGAGGCAACGAGAACTGGAATTATAGATAACGCCCGAAAGAGCGGTTACATAAAGCTTAATAAGGACGTTTATACGATTCTACCGGACGGTGAATATCTGATAGAATCGCTTAAAGCCATGCAGATAAGCATGGATAAATATAAAACTGCCGAGCTTGGTAAGTCGCTGAAACGCGTTTTCAGAGGTGAATGCAGCGTCGGAGACAGCGTTGAGCTTGCTAAAGCAGAAATATCAGAGGTCTTCGATCGTAAGGGCGATAGCTTTGCAAACGATACCGATATCGGCTTCTTTATGCAGACAGTCGGCAAATGTCCGCTTTGCGGCGGCGAGGTGCGCCGAACCAACTTCGGCTACGGCTGCGGATCATACCGCGAAAACGGATGCAAATTTGCCGTCAGTATGCGTATTTGCTCGCGCGTAATTCCGCTGTCCGCTGTCAAGCAGCTTTTGACAAACGGCAGAACCGAAAAGCTTTCGGGCTTTGTTTCAAAGAAATCGGGCAAGAGCTTCGAAGCTTGTCTCAAGCTTGAAGACGGACGTGCAGTGTTTGACTTTAATTAAAAAAGAGAGCCGATGGCTCTCTTTTTTAATTCATTTTATTTTCCGTCGAATACTTTTCGAGAATCGAAGAACGAACCGACGTGTAGAGGATCGACGCGCAAATTGCAATCAACACGCCCAAAGCGAGGGAAACCGTGTTGAGAATCGGCTTGTCATAAAGATGTCTGTATGCGTAAGTGTTAAACACAGATAGCAAACATGTGGCGACCGTCAGGACGACCGAAAGAGTCAGACGGCGCAGCTTTTCACTTGCCGCCTTAGTATTGTGCGTCACGTATTCTGCTTCCCAGAAAAGTCCCGTGTGCTGCTTTGTCGCCCTGTAAAGAGCGATTCCGACGCATACCGATGAAACGATAAGGAACGCAGTGTATATCACGTTAAAGAAGAACGGGAACATAAAGTAGAACTTAACGTCCCTGAATGCAAACGACGCGGTTTCGTGATACATGGTAGCAAAAAATTCGTAAAACAGCTGAAGCGGAAACGCAAGAACGACCGCAACGATCGAAAAGGCACGTGTGACCTTCTTGTCGATGACCCTGCGCAGGCACGATATTACAGCTATATGAAGGATCGGCGCGAAGTACGGCGGAATGACCGCCTTTCCGTCGATATAATATCCGACGGAACAGAAGCACGCAATGATAAAGCAGGTGACTGCAGGTCTTATTGCCGACATTACGCGCATTTTTTCACTTCTGACGAAGGATGAAATATCTGCAGTTATACCCCTGTTGAATGCGGCTTTTTTTCGGAGGGAGGAGAAGTATATGCAGACTGCGATATACCATCCTACTGAGATCACCGCGACGATCATTGCGCAAAGCACGATTATGCCCAATCTGAACGGCGCAAGGGGATATATTTCCTCAAAGCTTCCTGTCAGTCCTGAATCGTTTACCTTGAAATAAACTATTTCGGGGAAGGAGGAAAGAACGCCGTGGATTATAACGTATATCTGCATTAAAGTTCTTACGATCTTTAATTTTGCTACCGAAACGGTATTTCCTTTTTCAGCATGCCTATCTGCAAAATATGCAAATCCGTTAAACAACTCGTGAAAAGCGGGAACAAGGAAAATGATACGGAGAATGCTGAAGCAGAATGAGAATACCATATTGAACGTCGGATCGGAATTAACGATCGAGATCATAGGTATTATAAGTCCGAGCTGGGCAATTGAGAGAGCGGCGGCTTTTTTGAAGCCCTTGGATGCTGCTTCCATAGAGGGCGATATGTCGGTAAGCGGCTTTATCGCCTTCGCCATGATAAGCAGACCGATAAAGTCGGGTAGAATATCAAATACCCAAAAATACGGATTTATAAGGAAGAAAAGACCAAATAGAAATAAACGGTATTTCATTATTTATTCGTCGTCTCCTTCGGTTCTTCCGCAGCACTTCTTATATTTCTTACCGCTGCCGCAGGGGCAGGGATCATTACGTCCTACCTTTTCGCTCTTTTTGTGAACGACCGGCTTTTTCTTTGCGGGCTCACCCGAGCCAACGAAGCCCTCGTTCTTTACCTTTGCTACCTCAACACGCTTGATCTCGCGTCTCGGCTGAACGGAAAGGATCATTCTGACAGTGTCTTCCTTGATCTCTGAGTTCATCATGTCGAACATATCAGCACTCTGAATGCGGTATTCGTTTATCGGATTTCTCTGAGCGTAGGCGTTAAGACCGATACTGCCCTTGAGATCGTCCATGGCGTCAAGATGCTCCATCCACTTTCTGTCGACGTTCTGAAGGAGTATAATACGCTCGATCTCACGCATGTCGGAGCCGAACATTTCTTCCTTTTCGGCATAAAGCTTTTCGGAACGACTCAGAAGAAGCTGCTCAATGTCGGCTGTAACGACGTTTTCAAGCTCCTCGTCGCTGAAACGGAAATCGTCATTGGTCGTAAGAGTTCCGAGGAAGTAGGAACGGAGAGCATCGAAATTCCACTCAGCGGGATTTTCGGGATTGACGAACTCGTCAACCTTGCTCACGATGACCTCCTCGATCATAGCAAGGATCTTTTCCTTCATATCGGCACCGTCAAGCACCTCACGACGCTGGCCGTAGATTATCGTTCTCTGCTGATTCATTACGTCGTCGTAGCTAAGTACGTGCTTACGGCGTGCAAAGTTGTTTGCTTCAAGACGCTTCTGCGCGTCCTCGATGGAATGAGAAAGAATACCTGCCGAAATGGGCTGAGTTTCCTCAAGACCGAGACGCTCTACCATTCCGAGGATTCTCTCGCTTCCGAAAAGACGCATAAGATCGTCTTCAAGAGAAAGGAAGAAGCGCGATTCACCGGGGTCTCCTTGACGCCCCGAACGACCGCGTAGCTGGTTGTCAATGCGTCGGCTTTCGTGGCGCTCTGTGCCGATTATAAAGAGACCGCCTGCTGCCTTGATCTTTTCTGCCTCGGGCTCGATCTGCTTCTTGTACTTTTCAAAGAGTTCACGGTACACCTTGCGTGCTTCAAGAACCTCGTCGGAGACCGAGAGGGAAGAACCGATAGCAAGACCGACGACATCCTCGTCGTAGCCGTTCTTTATCATTTCCTGCTTGGCTAGGAACTCGGGGTTACCGCCGAGCATAATGTCGGTACCACGTCCTGCCATGTTAGTCGAAATTGTAACGGTGCCGAATTTACCTGCGTTAGCAACTATCTCGGCTTCCTTTTCGTGATATTTCGCGTTAAGGACGGTATGCTTGATACCCTCGCGCTTAAGAAGCTTGGAAAGCTCCTCGGATTTTTCGATCGAAACAGTACCGACAAGAACGGGCTGTCCCTTTTCGTGACATTCAATTACCTGATCGACGATAGCGCGGTACTTTCCGCGCACGTTCTTATAAACGACGTCGGGATGGTCCCTTCTTATCATCGGCTTGTTGGTTGGAACCTCGACAACGTCAAGATAGTATATCTCTCGGAATTCTGCATCCTCTGTAAGCGCGGTACCTGTCATACCCGAGAGCTTCTTGTACATACGGAAGTAGTTCTGAAAGGTGATGGTCGCCAAGGTCTTGTTTTCCTTTTCGATCTTTACCTTTTCCTTTGCCTCTATCGCCTGATGTAGACCGTCGGAATAACGGCGTCCGGGCATAAGACGGCCCGTGAAGCTGTCGACGATGATTATCTGTCCGTCCTTGTTTACGTAGTCAACGTCGCGGACCATCGTTCCGTGCGCCTTGATCGCCTGGTTGATGTGGTGAGAAAGAGTCGTGTTTTCCGAGTCGGAAAGATTTTCGACGTTAAAGAACTTTTCTGCCTTGAGAACACCGCTTTCGGTAAGAGTAGCGGTCCTTGCCTTTTCGTCGACGATGTAGTCGGCGTTAATGGTGTCAGTCGAGACCTTATCGTCCATTTCCTTGATGCGGTATTGCTTAAGGGTACGAACGAAAGCGTCTGCGCGGTCGTAAAGATCGGTAGACTTATCGCCCTCGCCCGAAATGATAAGAGGAGTTCTCGCTTCATCAATAAGTATCGAGTCGACCTCGTCGACGATAGCAAACGCGTGTCCGCGCTGGCAAAGACGGTCACGGTAGATGACCATGTTGTCACGCAGATAGTCGAAGCCGAACTCGTTGTTTGTTCCGTAGGTTATGTCGGCGTCGTAAGCTGCCTTTTTCTCTTCCTTTGTCTGATCGCGGATGATAAGACCGGTAGTAAGTCCGAGAAATTCGTAAACACGTCCCATTTCTTCGGCGCCGAGAGCCGCAAGGTATTCGTTTACCGTTACTATATGAACGCCGTTACCCGTAAGCGCATTAAGATAAGCAGGAAGGGTAGCGACAAGGGTCTTACCTTCGCCCGTTTTCATTTCGGCGATTCTGCCCTGATGGAGAATTATACCGCCCATGAGCTGAACGCGGAAGGGACGCTTGCCGAGAACTCGGTCGTCCGCCTCGCGAATGACCGCAAATGCGTCGGGGAGAATATCGTCAAGAGTCTCGCCGTCATTGAGCCGACCCTTGAGAACGTCGGTCATAGAGCGAAGCTCTGCGTCTGTCATTGCCTTATATTTATCGGCAAGTGCTTCGATCTTGTTAACGGTCGGAGTTATCTTCTTTATCTGTCTTTGAGAGTAGGATCCGAAGATAGAATTAAAAAGTCCCATATTTATGTCCTTTCGAGAGGAAATTCAAATATAATTATAATAATTGTATCATATTTTTTCCAATATTAAAAGGGGTAATTGTAAATATTTATAAATACTTGAAATATAAGTTAAAATATAGTATAATCAAGCTATCAAATTTGGAGAAAAAACGAAATGAAATTACACATTTGTCTTATAGAGCCGGAAATTCCGCAGAATACGGGAAATATTGCCCGAACCTGCGCCGTTACGGGAGCGTCGCTTCATCTTGTCCGTCCTTTTGGATTTGAGATAACGAGTGCTAAGCTGAAAAGAGCAGGTCTTGATTACTGGGACAAGCTCGATATTACTTACTATGATTCCTTTGATGAATTTCTGGTCAAGCACGAAAACGATAACCTGTTTTTCTATTCCCAAAAAGGGAAGAACTGTTATACCGATATAACATATCCCGAGGAGCCGTATCTCGTTTTCGGAAAGGAATCCTGCGGACTTCCCGAGGATTATTTAAGAACACGCCCCGATGATACGGTGCGTATTCCGATGAGAGCGTCGCTTCGCTCGCTTAACCTCGGAAACTGCGTTGCGATAGCGGCATACGAGGTACTCCGCCAGGATAACTTTGAGACGCTGAAAACTGCAGGCATCCTTTCGGAGATTTAAAAATACGACCGAATTATTTGTTTATTTACAAGGACAGGCAAAAAAATCAACAAAGAGGACACGAAAAGTTTAAAATTTACTGATATTATATGAGTAGAAAATAAACTTTTAGGGGAATCTTTGTGACTTCTGAAAATCAAAATCCCGAAAGCGTTTCGCTCGATTCGTCCTATGGCGGCTCGACTTACCGTCTTTCTTATGACCACAAAGAGAATAAAAAAAGCAAATCGAAAAAATCGTTTAGGATCTGGGCGATTATTGTGATCGTGATCTCGATCGCTCTTCTCTTCGTTTTTTCATATTTGGCATTGCACAATTATAATAAGGTGATCAAAAAGCTTTACGCAACGGAATCGACCTTCGATTATGGCGAGAACGTTTCGCAGTTTCAGTCGGGCGTAACGATCGTAAAAGATTAAACCGAGCACTCAGCTCGGTTTTTGTTTTGCAAAAAATAAGGACCGCATCTTTCGATGCGGTCCGACTTTTTAATATTAGCCGAGTCTCTTTTCGAGCGCTGCAAGTTCCTCGTACATAGTAGCGGGAACGTGGTCGCCGATGAGAGAGTAGAACTCCTTGATGTTCTCAACGTCTTCCTTCCAGGAAGCGGTATCAACGGAGAGAAGCTCCTTGATGGTGTCAAGCGTAACGTCGCTGAGACCTTCAATGTTGATGTCTTCAGCATTCGGAACGTAACCGATAGCGGTCTCGATAGCGTCAACCTTGCCTTCGCAACGGTCGAGGATCCAGAGAAGAACGCGGAGGTTGTCACCGAATCCGGGCCAAATGAAGTGACCCTCGTCGTCGGTGCGGAACCAGTTAATGTGGAAGATCGCAGGGGGATTCGGGATGTTCTTGCCCATATCAAGCCAGTGCTGGAAGTAGTCGCCCATGTTGTATCCAACGAAGGGACGCATTGCCATCGGGTCGCGGCGAACTACGCCTACAGCGCCGGAAGCAGCAGCCGTGGTCTCGGAAGCCATGATGGAGCCGACGAAGGAGCCGTGCTGCCAGTTAAAGGACTGATATACGAGGGGAGCGGTCTTTGCTCGTCTGCCGCCGAATACGATTGCAGAAACGGGAACACCCTTAAGGGAATTGAACTCGCTCGAAATGCAGGGGCAGTTCTGTGCAAGCGCGGTGAAGCGGGAGTTGGGATGAGCGCCGCAGGTCGACTTATCCTTCTTGTCGTACTTGGTGCAGTCCCAAGGATTGCCCTTCCAGTCGATAGCGTTGCCGGGCTTGGGAGGATTGTTGTCAAGACCTTCCCACCAAACGGTATTGTTCTCAGTGTTATGAACAACGTTCGTGAAGATGGTGTCGCGCATACAGGTGTGAAGCGCATTGGGGTTAGACTTTTCGTTAGTACCGGGAGCAACGCCGAAGAAGCCGTTCTCGGGGTTAACAGCGTAAAGCTTGCCGTCTTCCTTATTGACACGGAGCCAAGCGATATCGTCGCCTACGCACCATACCTTGTAGCCCTTATCTGCGAGCATCTTAGGGGGAATGAGCATTGCGAGGTTGGTCTTACCGCAAGCAGAGGGGAAAGCAGCCGTCACGTATTTGATGTCGCCGTTAGGATACTCAACGCCGAGGATGAGCATATGCTCAGCCATCCAGCCCTCTTTGCGTCCGAGGTAGGAAGCGATACGGAGTGCGAAGCATTTCTTTCCGAGAAGAACGTTTCCGCCGTAGCCGGAGTTAACGGACATGATGGTGTTGTCCTGGGGGAAGTGAGTGATGTAACGGTTTTCCTCGTCGATATCAGCTCTTGCATGAAGACCCTTGATGTAATCGGCGCTGTCACCGAGTGCCTCGAGAACGTTAACGCCAACGCGGGTCATAATAAGCATATTGAGAACAACGTAGATAGAGTCGGTAAGCTCGATGCCGTATTTCGCAAAATCGGATCCGACAACGCCCATAGAGTAGGGAATAACGTACATGGTACGACCCTTCATAGAGCCGGTGTAAAGCTTCTTGAGCTTTGCGTACATCTCGGAGGGCTCCATCCAGTTGTTGATATTGCCTGCCTCTTCCTTTGTAGGGGTGCAGATGTAGGTGCGTCCCTCAACACGCGCAACGTCGTTTATTGCGGTGCGGTGGAGATAGCAGTTGGGAAGGAGCTCGGGGTTGAGCTTGGTGAGCTCACCGGTCGAGCATGCCTCAGCGCGGAGTGCTTCTGCCTGTTCCTCTGTACCGTCGATCCAAACGATATTGTCGGGCTGAGTCATAGCCGCCATTTCGTCGATCCAACTTAATACGTGGACATTTTTTGTCATTGTAGTTGTCTCCTTTATGGTGTAGAATAATTAATTTCAATGTTTGCAAAAAACTTGTAATGATAGATTTACCATCATTACCCATTATAATTATACACGCTTTTGAGCACAAATGGTTAATGAATTGTTAATTTAATAAAATTACTATCATTAATTTATGTAAAAAACAGCATTTCCTTTGACAACTTGGGGAATTAATGGTATAATATAGTCACGTTTTTAACGGAGGTTTTTATGATCAAAAAGTTTTTTTCGGTATTATTTGTATCGTTATTAATTATATTGCTTAATCCGACGTCTGCTTTTGCGCTTGAGCCAACCTCGGAGCAAAATGAAAATGTTCCCGTTGTAACCGTAACTACATCGGAGGAGCTCGTTCAAGCGCTCGGATCGACAGGCGTTAAGTATCAGAACGGCGTTATTACTCTAAACAATGATGTTGTTCTGTCTAAGAGCATAAATATAACATCGGGAACCTACGTTATCGTAGGCGAGGGAGTCAGCATTAAGAGAAGCTTTGACGGAGATATGTTTGTTTTGAGCGGCGAGGGAACCTCTCTCACGCTCGGCAAACAAACGACCGAAACCGACAGGATCGACCTTGTTTTTAACGGCGGCAATGATGTTTGCGAGGGCTCGGTTTTCAGAATTGAGCAGGGCGCAAAGCTTGAAATGCATAATTGCGTTGTTATCAAAAACGCAAAAACCTCCGTGTCAGGCGGAGCGGTATATAACGAGGGCGATTTTACAATGAACGGCGGTGTGTTTGAAGACTGCCTCGCATCTTCATCGGGCGGCGCGATATATAACGTCGGAACGTTGATACTCGCATCAGGTAATATCGAAGGATGCTCTGCAAATCACGGCGGCGCAGTATATAACGAGGGCAAGGCGACGTTTGGCGGTGTTGTAATTTCAAAGTGTAATGCGCCAAACGGCGGTGCGGTTTTCAATACGGGCGAGCTGCAATATTTGTCAGCAACCATTACCGAATGTACTGCCGCTGCAAAGGGTGGGGCGATCTACAACAGCGGAAAAGCTGTGATCACAGGCGGAATAATTATCAGTAACGTTTCCAAAGATGGAGAGGGCGGCGGAATCTATAACGCCTCCGAGCTTGAGATCTCGGGTTCCGTCCTGAGCACAAATACCGCAAAGAACGGCGGAAATATTTATAACTGCGGCAACGCGGTAACGGACAAAGGATTCTCTGTAACGGGCGGAATCGCATCGAAAAACGGCGGAAATATATACAATTCAGAGCTTGGTATATTTACTCATAGCACCGGAGTAGTAAGACTTGGAGAAGCCGTATACGGCGGAGGAGTATATAACCTCGGAACCTATAATATGGGCGGTGCCGTCTATTCAAATACGGCTCAGGTGGGTGAAGGCGTGTTGAATCACGGTAAGCTCGTGCTTATAAATCAGGGCTACTGCGAAAAGAAGGACGATATATTCGTAGTGCTCACTCCCGAAAACAAGCATTCTATAGTGGTCGCAGAAAATTGGGCGTATGGATCAAAGGTTTACGTTTCCTGCGGAGTTGCCAAGGACGGAAAATATGAATATTCGCATTCTGCCGGCAATAAGCTGCTTGATATTAAGGGCAATGTCGACGCGAGCAAGAGCTTTGAGCTTCACTTAACCGACACGAAGCTTGCTGTTTCAAGCGACGGAACTCTTGAAAAAATCAAAGAGCCCGTTTCTAAGACGCTCACAACCGTTATCTGCGTGATATTCGCATATCCTCTCGTGACCGCCGTGATAGTTCTCGCGGTTCGCCATTTTGACAAAAAGAAGCTTGGTCATCAAACGGAGATCAAATGAAGAAGGAATATTCAAGATTCGTAGGAAGCAATATATTTGAGGGGATAGTATCCCTGCGAACGCTCATTTCCGTGCGCGAAAAAGCAGGGAATAACGATAGACGTATTAAGACCGTCTATTATTCCGCTGACCGCGCGAAAAAAGAGAAAAAGGAGCTTTCCTGGCTCACTCATCGCGCAGAGGATCAGGGCTTTGAAATAAAGCTTACAGAGCCCGATGTGATCGACGAAATGGCAACGGGCAATACGCACGGCGGAATAATCGCCGAATGTACCGACAGAACACTTCTGAATACTGCCCCGACCAATATAAAGGATAACGGCTTTTACGTTATGATAGAGGGCATCGAGGATCCGTATAACTTCGGCTACGCGCTCCGTTCGCTTTATGCCGCGGGAGCCGACGGCGTTATCCTCGGCAAGCGCAACTGGATGAGCGCATCAGGCGTAGTATGCCGCGCATCTGCAGGCGCATCGGAGCTTATCGACGTGTATTCGGACGACACCTTCGAAAACGCCGTTGAGGTCTTCAAGAATAAGGGCTACAAGGTAGTCTGTGCCGATATTGAAAATTCCGTTCCGATATACGATGCGGACCTTACTCGCCCGATACTCCTTGTGGTCGGCGGAGAGAAGAGAGGAATATCGCGCTCGATACTTGAAAAGGCAGACAGCATAGTCCGTATTGAGTACGGACGGGATTTTGACGCGTCTCTTTCGGCAGCTTCTGCGGCAACCGTCATCGGTTTCGAGGTTTTGCGTCAGAAAAACTATTGATTTTTTGCTCCAAACGGAGTATTATATATGTATTAAAAACTCGGAGGACACTATGAAAGCAGTAATTTCGGTAACAGGACGCGACAGTATGGGAATCATCGCAAAGGTAAGTGCCGCTTGCGCTGAGTATAAAGCAAATATCGTTGATATTTCGCAGTCGGTATTGAGCGAGTATTTCGCCATGATAATGGTGGTAGATATAAGTACGCTTACAGTTCCGTTCTCGTCTTTTATCGACACGATGACGGCGCTCGGACGGGAAAACGGGCTCGTAATACATACGATGCACGAGGACATCTTCAACTCAATGCACAATATCTGAGGTGGGCTCAATGATAGATATGAAAAACATCCTCGAAACGATCAATATGATCCGCGAGGAAAACCTTGATATAAGAACTGTAACGATGGGAATCTCGCTTTACGACTGTGTGAGCGAGGACGAAGACAAGCTCTGCGCAAAGGTCTATGATAAGATAACAAAGACCGCGGAAAAGCTTGTTCCTACCGCCTGCGACATTGAAAAGCAGTACGGTATCCCGATCATAAACAAGCGTATTTCGATTACGCCTATATCTCTTGTTGGCGGCGATATCTCTGAGGACGGCTACCTCAAGCTCGCAAAAACGCTTGACCGCGCCGCGTCTGATCTCGGCGTAAACTTCATAGGCGGGTATTCAGCACTTGTACAGAAGGGAATGACTAAGGGCGCAGACAAGCTCCTCAACGTTATCCCCTATGCGCTTAACGAAACAGAAAGAGTCTGCTCGTCGGTCAACGTAGCGTCGACCAAGGCAGGCATCAATATGGACGCAGTCGCGCGAATGGGTCATATAATCAAAAAGACCGCGTCGCTTACCGCAGACAGAGAGTCTATCGGATGCGCGAAATTCGTTGTATTTGCAAACGCCCCCGAGGATAACCCCTTTATGGCAGGCGCGTTCCACGGTGTAGGCGAGCCCGAGACCGTTATCAATGTCGGTGTCTCAGGTCCCGGTGTCGTTTCGAGCGCAATAAAGCGCGCAGGCGATTGCTCTTTCTCGGAGCTTGCTGACCTGATCAAAAAGACTGCGTTCAAGATCACAAGAATGGGTCAGCTCGTCGCTTGTGAGGCCTCAAACCGCCTCGGCGTACCTTTCGGAATCGTTGACCTATCACTGGCACCGACGCCCGCTATCGGCGACTCGGTCGCTCACATTCTCGAGGGAATGGGACTCGAAAGCGTCGGAGCTCCCGGTACTACCGCCGCGCTCGCGCTTCTTAACGACGCTGTCAAAAAGGGCGGCGTAATGGCATCGAGCTTCGTCGGCGGACTATCGGGCGCGTTTATCCCCGTTTCCGAGGACGCAGGAATGATAGAAGCAGTTGCAAAGGGCGCACTTACCATCGAAAAGCTTGAAGCAATGACTGCTGTATGCTCGGTCGGACTTGATATGATCGCAGTATCGGGCGATACGACGGCAGACACCATCAGCGGTATCATAGCGGACGAGATTTCAATAGGTGTTGCAAACACCAAGACCACAGCAGTCCGTATAATCCCCGTAGAGGGCAAGGGAATCGGCGAAACGGTCAACTTCGGCGGTCTGCTCGGATATGCACCTATTATCAATGTTAACCCCTATTCCTGCGAAAAATTCATCGCACGCGGCGGCAGAATCCCTGCACCGATACATAGCTTGAAGAACTGACAAATTATTCCTAAAATGCATAATCTGCATAATAAAAACTCCTCCGCGTCAATACTTAAAACAGTATTTAGCGGAGGAGTTTTATGTATTACAGTAAGGTTGAAATTTGCGGAGTAAATACGGCAAAGCTGCCGACACTGAACGACGAGGAGAAAAGGGAGCTGCTTTTAAAAAGCAAGGCGGGAGACGGTGAAGCGCGAAAAAAGCTTATCGACGGAAATCTACGTCTCGTTTTGAGCATAGTTCAGCGCTTTACAAACAGAAAGGAAAACGTAGACGATCTGTTTCAGGTCGGATGCGTCGGACTGATCAAGGCAGTCGATAACTTTAATACAGAACTCGATGTCAAATTTTCCACCTATGCCGTGCCGATGAATGTACTTTAGAGAAAAAACAGATGCAAAAAACAGCCGCGTAAGCGACTGTTTTTTGTACTGATTATTCTTCGGAAGAAGCTTTGTTATCTTCTGCGGTCGTTTCGATCACGCTATCGTTCTTTTCGTCCTTTTTGCCTTTAACAGTGGCGACTATCATATCAGCAAGGTCAATAACCGCTTCAACTATGAGCGCTACACCGATGAACTGGAGGATGATGTCTTTATTGATTACGTTGAATACTGCAAGAACAGCAACAACGATCGTAATGAGCGCACTGACAAGCGTTACAACGAAAAACTGCTTCTTTCTGATTTTTTCAATAGCATTCTCAAGCTTCTGATATCCTGTATAAAGGATGACCGCACCGATGACAAGCGTTATTATATCAAGAAAGCCCTTGACGCGTGCATTGCAGATTATGAGAAATACGCCGATCGAAAGGGAAACGAGAGCACCCGTGAGACTGCCCTTTATAGCTTCATTGGGCTTTGCTACGAAGTACTTAATGAGAGAGATCGTACCGAATATTGCGAGTATCGCGCCTGCGATTATCATGAAATAGGAAATAATGGTGTCCGGCATGAGAACGAGCAGTACACCTAAAATGATCTCCAAAAGACTCATTATTCCGCTGTTTGAATTCTTGAGAAACTTTTTCATTTTGTTTCCTCCTATACTTTGGTGTTATTATTATACTACAAGATTATTCATTTTTCAATATTTTTTCTTCTGTTTTCGATAATTTTATATACGAAAAGGAAAATTATATAGGAAATTGACAGGTAAACAACGCTGTTTCCGATATAAGAGTATACGGTTCTTGACGAATAGGTGTTTACGTTCGCCGTTACGTATCCGGTTTTTAGTGGTCCGAGTTGGGAAACGATCTTTCCCTTATCGGTTATAACAGATGAAACGCCTGTGTTAGCAGAACGCACGACGTAACGTCCGCTTTCGATCGCGCGAAGGACCGCGTGTCCGTTATGCTGATATACTGCGGCGGAATCCTTGTACCAGGAGTCGTTTGTGCCGAGTATTATGATCTCGGCTCCCTTTCGCACCGTTGAAAGCGTCAGCGATTCGTAGATTGAGTCGAAGCAGATGAGCGTTCCGATATTTCCGAGCTCCGTCCCGAAAATTTCAGGACCATTTCCGGGTGTCAGCGGATCGCTAAGCATATTGATCTCAGTAAGATGCGGCAGGATTGCGTTAATAACATCCGGCATCGGCAGATACTCGCCGAACGGAACTAGATGGCACTTTGAATATACAGTGTCGAAAAGCTCTCCGTCCGGAGTGAAAAGATACATGGAATTATACGTTTTATCGCCTTCGGAATAAAACGCTCCAACGGCGATATAAGCATTGACATCCTTTGAAAGTGCCTTCAGACGCGCAATAATGGCAGAATCGTACGTCAGGTCGCATATAAGAACGGTTTCAGGGAAAACGACGAGCTTTGCGCCGTTTTTCTTGACCGCTTCGCGCGTCAGATCCTCATAGACGGAAAGGGAATTGTAGACCGAATCGTCAGCCCACTTATCGGTCGAGCCGATATTGCCCTGAATAGCCGCTACGGAAAAGCCGTTTTTCGGTTCGTTTTTTACGTTCAGAAGTACAGTTCCGAGAAGGAGATTACATACGAAAATGAGCGACGCAACGAGCGCGTAAATGCGAACGGCTTTTATCTTGCCCATGTTCAGAATACAAAGAGCGATGAAGCCGCTTATAAGCACAATAATGAAGCTGACACCGAGCGCACCGATCATAGACGCACTTTGCACGATCGGAAGCATCTTGTGCTGACCGACCGCGAGCCGAGCCCACGGAACACCGAACCAAAAGAAATTCTGTCCCCATTCAGCGATGACCCAAAGCGCTGCCGCCGCAAACGGCGCAAAAAGCGGATGTCTGTTCTTGACCGTAAAGCGGAATATCATCGGCACAAATGCCGTTCCGATGCCCTGCAGAAGCGACATTCCGACGATTGCAGTTATAATTACGGCGATACTCGAAACGCCGTTCATTCCGACGAAATCCATCGGATAAAGGTAACAGAACCAGTGATAAACGACGGCGAAATATCCGAGCGAAAATACGAGTCCGTGACGGTACGCGCTCTTCTTTTTAAGTGCAATTACGAATAGCGGCGCGATCGTGAAATAGGGCAGAAAAAAGAGAAAATCAAAAATATACGGCATCGCAGTAAGTACACCGCAGATAAGCATTATAAAGTAACTCATTTTTTACCCCCGAAAATTGGGAGCTTGATTCCGTCGAACAAGGAAAGGAAGTAAACGCTTTCTTTTTTTACGGTGAAGGTGCGCCCTTTAAGATATGAGAAAAATCCGTCTGTATCAAAAGCGAGATAGTAGGAGCAAAGTGCCTGATATTTGTAACCGCCGCGTCTTGCGTCGCGGTTGACACCGTATTTTCCGTCGACGAGAAGAGGATGACCGATGTGAGAAAGATGTGCTCTTATCTGATGAGTCCTGCCCGTCAGAAGCTCGACCTCAAGAAGCGACGTGTTGTCCTTTGAAGCGAGTACCTTATACCTTGTTACGATCTCCTTCGCGCCCTTTCGGTACGTCGGGAAAACGTTTACGGTATTCGTATTCGAGTTTTTGATAAGATAACCCTTAAGCGTTTCGTTCTTTCTTTCGGGAATGCCGTTAACGGCGCAAAGGTATTTCTTTATCAGCTTGCGCTCCTTGATAACGGCGTTCATTTCACGAAGCGCCTCGGCATTTTTTGCCGCAATAACGATTCCAGCGGTATTTCGGTCAATACGGTTGCAGAGCGCAGGGGCAAACGACTGCTCGGAAGACGGGTCGTATTCTCCCTTTTTATATAAATACGCCTGAACCTGAGTTATCAGATTATTGGTATCGTTATCCTCGTCGGAATGAACCGAGAGCCCTGCCGGCTTGTCGCAAAGAATTATATTGTCATCTTCATATACTATACCGAATATAGGCGTGATGTGTGAAAGCGTGCTTTCGATATTGCTTTCGGAATCAAACAGCTCGTCCGGCAGAAAAAGCTGGACGGTATCGCCCTCGTTCAGCATCTGAGAGATCTCGGCACGCTTACGGTTGACCTTGATCTTTTTCGTTCTTATCGACTTGTACATAAGCGACGGGGGCATATTTTTCACTGCCTTGCTTAGAAACTTGTCAAGGCGCTGACCGGCGTCGTTTTTTCCAATCTCGAGAATTTTCATATAAATCTCCAAATGCCGTACCACCGCAAACCGGTGATACGGCATCGTTTTTAACCTCTGTCTTTGAATATCGGCTCGGGAAGCTCTTCTTCCTCGTCATCACCGTCACCTGAACGCTCTTTAGCGCCTACGTCGTCACTGACGTAATAAGGATCTATCATAACTTCCTTGATCTTCGGATAAGCGGCGTAAATACCCATAAACGTCGTGAACGATACAAGGAATATTACCGGAAGAACAAGACCTACAGGGAAAATGAACGTTATTATCAGATAGTCAAGCACCCAAACAAGCGCACCGCCGAGGAACGCGACAATATTTCTCTTGAATCCAAGAAGTGCGAATATAAAGGAATTCTTGAGTATCTTTCTTATCGGCAGGTCAAACGTGACGAGAAGAATATACATGTAGCTTCTCATCATAATATAAAGCATAGCGACGATGAGCATCGCACCGAAGAGGAAGCTTGCAACGGCGCCCGTTCCGCCGACGAAGAAGAACAGAACGTCGTAAGCAATAACTGCGATCATAATTATGTCTATAATTCCGAGAAGAAGCGCTTGCTTCCAGTTACGCTTTATACAGTATTTTATATCGGTAATAAGAGTGGTAGAATCGCCCTTGACGATGTTTCGCATAACGTAGGCAATACACGCGTTTACGATTCCGAACGTGAATATAACGAGCAGAGTAAGACCGAAGAACACCTTGGTTGCAGGCGTCATCATCGAGACCTCTGCCTGAACTCCGTGAACGCCCATGAGCGCGGCAGAAACGGGATTCTTAACGTTTCCCGCCGTGATCGCACCGTATATCGGAGCAAAAAGGGATGATGCTGGCGCAGTCGTATTTATATTCAGGTTGCCCGTCAAAGCAAAAAGACCGAAAAGAATCGGAAAGTTGCCGAGAAAAGCAAATATGTTCAGGGCAAACATCATATTGAAATTAGTCGAGAAATAGCGGAAGAATCTGCCGATAGTCTTCGGCTTTGCCGCTTCCTCCTTCGTAATTCCTCTGCCGTTACCGCGAGGGTTAAACATATTGTAAAGAAGGTGCTTTTTCTTTTTGTTTGAGTGATTGAGTGCCACTTTTTTAACGTCCTTTGAAGTTTATATTTTGAAATACAGCAGTAGCAGATACGTGCCGACAGAAACGGCGATAGCCGTAAGAGCTGTTGATAAATACGTTTTGAACATACTTATGCATGCAGGATTCTTGACAAGCTTTTGAGGGTCGGGAGAAACCGTCCTCATCGCACCGCGCAAAACAGTTGCTTCCTTAGCGAGAATAACAAAGACAGTGCCGATAAAAAGCGTTATAATAAGAACTGCTCCGTGCGTAAACGCGACGTGCTCCGACATACAGTAACGTATCGTCAGACGCCCGAATATCGCGCCGACATAAAGCGTGGTTATACCGCTGACAGCGCAGGCGTAAAGCGTGTATGCCGATAAGAACAGATAAGTCAGCGGCTTAAGAACCGCCGAGGCAAGTCCGACCAGCTCGGAAAAAGAAAACTTTTCCGAAACGTCCGTGAGCTTACAAGGAAACAGCTCTGCTCCGTAAGCAAAATACAGTCCTGCCGAGATGGATGCGCCGATCAAAAAAATTCCGGCGTAAAAGAGATAATATTTTAAATTTGCTTTCATTTTCATCACCGCTAACAGTATATGATGCGGGATGATACAAAATTACAGTATTAATTTTATCATATTATTTACGATAAATCAATATAATAATGAAATTTTACATTTTGTCACATTTATCTTCCGATCATATACTGTATCGAAACCAAAGGAGGATAATATGATAATACACACAATAAAAAAAGGTGACACACTATATAACCTCTCAAAAACCTATAACGTACCGATAAGCCGTATAGAAGCAGATAACGGCATAAAAAAGGGAAGATATCTCGTTATCGGCGAGGATCTCGTGATAAACAACAGCGGCAGAGCTTATACGGTAAAGGAGGGCGACACGCTTTATTCGATCGCTCAGGAGAACGGCACGACCGTAAACGCTCTTCTCCGCAGTAATCCGTCGCTTATGGGAAATCCGCTGATATTCCCGGGGCAAACGCTATACATAGAGGAGCCGAGCGAAAATGAGATAGTAGTAAACGGTTATGCTTACCCGTTTATAACCGAAAGCGAGCTAAGAAAAGCACTGCCGTTTTTGAGCTACCTGACGGTATTTACCTACGGCTTCCGCGACGACGGCACTCTTATCGAGCCGGATGACGAGCGAATAATCGAAATAGCAAAAAGCTACGGGGTATCGCCGATAATGCTTCTTTCAACCTTGACAGACGAAGGAGTATTCAATAACACGCTTTCAGGTCAGCTTTTTGACAACACGGAATTACAGGATATACTTATCGAAGAACTCATAAATACAGCGCAAAGTAAGGGCTTCGAGGGGATCGAAATCGACTTCGAGTTTATTCCGCGCGAGGACAGAGAGGGGTACGTAAACTTCTTGACGCGTCTCAAATCTGCCATGAGTGAGGTAGGGCTGCCGCTATTCGTTGCACTTGCACCGAAAACATCAGATACTCAACCGGGACTTCTATATGAAGGACACGATTACGCAGGAATCGGAGAGGTTGCCGATTACGTAATTCTTATGACCTACGAATGGGGCTATCAGTTCGGGCCGCCTCTTGCAGTCGCACCGATCAGGAACGTTGAAGAGGTAGTTCGTTATGCTGTGAGCGTTATTCAGCCCGAGAAAATACTGCTCGGAGTACCGAATTACGGCTACGACTGGCCGCTTCCTTACGTCAAAGACGAAACGGAAGCCAAGGGATTATCAACAACCGCCGCATTTGACCTCGCATATGAGAAGGGCGCGACAATAATGTTTGACGAGGTGGCGCAAGCGCCGTATTTCAATTACTACGATGAAAACGGCGTCGAGCACGTCGTCTGGCTTGAGAACGCAAGAAGTGTTCAAGCGCGGCTCGACCTCGTCGATAAATATTCACTCGGCGGCATTTCCATCTGGCAGATAATGCGCTATTTCCCGCAGCTCTATTCGCTTCTCGGCGCAGAATACGAAAGTATATAGAACTTTACAAAATTTGTGCACGATATTGTAGGGTGCGACGTCCTCGGCGCACCGCCGTCAGAAGTGAATTTTCAAAAGAAAAAAGACAGAGGCATAAACCTCTGTCTTTTATAATTACTGAATCTTAAATCCGTCCTTAAGAGTAACGGTTCTGATGAACGTTCCGGGATTCTTTGAGTCGGGCGTGAAGTAACCTGTTCGAACGAACTGGAAGCTTTCTCCCGCCTTTGCGTCAAGCAGACACGGCTCAACCTTTGCGCCTTCAACCTTAACTGCGGAATCGCGGTTGAGGTAATCGTCGTAGGTTTTGTCCTCGGGAATATCACCGGTGTTTGCGATCGTGAAGAGCTTGTCGTAAAGCATAACGGTCGCGTCTTCGGCATAGGAAGTCGAGAGCCAGTGGATCGTTCCCTTGATCTTTCTGCCGTCGACAGGATTTCCGTTTCCGCTTTCAAGATCGGCAGTACAACGAAGCTCTACCACGTTACCGTCTTCATCCTTTACGATCTCGTTAAGCTTAATAATGTAAGCGCCCATAAGACGAACCTCGCCGTCGGGCTTGAGGCGGAAGAACTTGGGAGGCGGAACCTCGGCAAAGTCACTGCGGTCAACGTAAAGCTCTCTTGTGAAGGGAACTTTTCTCGTTCCTGCGTTCTCGTCGTTCGGGTTGTTCGAGACTTCAAAATATTCAGTCTTGTCCTCAGGGTAGTTCGTGATAACGACCTTGATGGGATCAAGAACTGCTATTCTTCTCTCGGCCGTTCTGTTAAGCTCGTCGCGGATGCAGTAGTCGAGGAGCTCAATATCAACGATGCTGTACGACTTCGCAACGCCCGCGCGGCGAACGAAATCGAATATAGCAGACGGAGTAAATCCGCGTCTGCGCAGACCGCAGATGGTAGGCATACGGGGATCGTCCCAACCGTCAACGAGCTTTTCCTCAACGAGCTTGCGGAGGTATCTCTTGCTCATTACAGTGTACGTCACGTTAAGACGCGCAAACTCTCTCTGCTTGGGCTTGGGAGTGAAAACGTCTACGTTATCAACGACCCACTCGTAAAGCGGACGGTGATTTTCGAACTCTATTGAGCAAAGGGAATAGGTGATTCCCTCGAGCGCGTCCTGAATGGGGTGCGCGAAATCGTAAAGCGGATAGATGCACCACTTGTCGCCCTGGCGGTGATGACTCGTGTGAACGATACGGTAGATAGCGGGGTCGCGCATATTCATATTGGGCGACGCCATATCTATCTTCGCGCGAAGCGTACGCGAGCCGTCGGGGAACTCGCCGTTCTTCATTCTCTCAAAGAGATCGAGATTTTCCTCGACTGAACGGTCGCGGTAAGGGCTGTTTTTGCCGGGTTCGGTCAGAGTTCCGCGATATTCTCTCATCTCGTCGGCACTCAGGTCACAAACGTACGCCTTGCCGTCCTTAATGAGCTTAACTGCATACTCGTAGCACTTGTCAAAGTAATCTGAGCCGTAGAAAACGCCGCCGTCGGGGTTAGCGCCAAGCCAGGTGAGATCCTCGTAGATCGAATCAACGTACTCGGTGTCCTCCTTTGCTGGGTTCGTATCATCGTAACGGAGGTTGAACTTGCCGCCGTACTTCTTAGCAGTCGAGTAATTGATATATATCGCCTTTGCGGAGCCGATGTGAAGGTATCCGTTCGGCTCGGGCGGAAAACGCGTGTGAACGGTATCGTTTACGCCTTCGCTCAGATCTGCATCAATTATTTCGTGTATAAAATTGCCTTCTGTCTTGAAATTTTCGTCCATTTTTTTAACCTCTTTAGAGTTTGCTTATCATACTGCTGATTCTGTCAAGCGTCTTTTCCTTGCCGATTATCTGCATAACGGTGTAAAGGTCGGGGGAGTTCATCTTGCCCGTGACCGCAACGCGGATGAACATACTGATGTCGGCAACGCTTCCCTTGAATGCGTTGGGATCTGCCTTGTACGCCTTCATATCCGAAGCATAACCTAGTGAATCGGCAATTTGCTTTACCTTTTCAAACCAGGTGTTCATATCGTCGGCGTAATCGTAGATCTCGGAGAATTTAACGAGCGTGTTTTTAATGTCCGATTTATCAAAATTCTCGGGATATTCGTCGATGACAGTGAAATACTTATCGTAGAAGAAGCCCATATACGGCTTTGCGTCGCGCCAGGTCGTAAGATCCTTTCTCGGCTTCTTTCCGCCGCGACCGATCGCAAGAATGCTCTTAGACATCTCGGGAGCACCCTTAAGCTCGTCGGCAAACTCGGGATCAAATTTTTCCGCCCAATTAACTACCTTTTCGTAAACGTCGTCAGCCGACATACGGGAGATTATGTTCTTCGATACGTCGTTAAGCTTCTCGAAGTCGAAAAGGCAACCCGAGACCGACATTTTCTTAACATTAAAGGGGAAATCGGTATAGGGTTTATCGGGATTCTGCATGTGCCACTCCTCGTAGTTCGAGTTGAGAAGCGTCATAACGTACTCGCAGACCGCCTCGGGGCAGTAGCCCATCTCGGTATAATCGTCCATGTTCGCGCCCATATCGCGCTTAGAAAGCTTCTTCTTGTTGCCGTTCTCGTCAAGACGCATTATCTGCGAGATGTGCATGTACTTCGGAAGCTTGAAGCCGAGATAGTTAAAAAGCTGAATATGCTTCGGCAGGGAAGGAAGCCATTCCTCACCGCGGATTATATGCGTCGTTCCCATAAGATGGTCGTCGACCGCGTGTGCGAAATGGTAGGTCGGGATTCCGTCGCTCTTGAGAAGAACGAAATCCTCGTCGTTCTCGGGAACGTCGATAGCACCTTTAACGAGGTCGGTAAACTTCATTCTCTTATCGGGATCGCCGTTTGCGAGGATTCGGATAACGAAGGGATGATTTGCAGCCAGGTGCTCCTTGACCTCTTCGATCGTAAAATTACGGCGGGCAAGCATCTCTGCACGGCGGCTTTCCGCTTCTGCCTGCCAGTCGGTATTCTTTATCTCTTCCTTTTTGTTTACCGATTGAAGCTCGTCAAGCTCTTCCTCGGTAGTGAAGCAGGGATACGCCTTGCACTCGCTTACGAGCTTCTTTGCAAAAACTCTGTAAAGCGGACCTCTCTCACTCTGCTTATAGGGACCGTAATTACCCTTGTCGGCGATCTTGCCGTTTTCATCAAGGATAGCACCCTCGTCAAAATGCACGCCATAGGTTGCGAGCGTCTTTATAAGTCCCTCTGCCGCACCCTCGACCTCGCGCTTAGCATCAGTGTCCTCAATGCGAAGATAGAAGACACCGCCCGACTGATGAGCAAGACGCTCAGCAACTGTCGACGGGAAAAGACCGCCAAAGTGAACGAATCCCGTAGGGCTTGGCGCAAAACGCGTTACCTTTGCTCCCTCGGGAAGCTGACGGCGAGGGTATTTTTTCTCAATATCCTCGGGCGTTTCGGTAATTTCGGGATAGAGAAGGTCTGCTAAAAGCTGATAATCCATCTATATTTTCCTTTCTCAAATCAAGTAGGTATTGTATGTAAGCTCGTGTTCGAGAGTCGTCGACATTCCGTGACCGGGATATATCTTGCCCTTCACTCCGAGCGCCTTTATCTTTTGTAAGGAAGACATTATTTTTTCATAGTCACCGCCGGGAAAATCGTAACGTCCGATATTCTCGCGGAAAAGCGTGTCGCCGCTTATAAGATCGTCACCGACCGATAAGCATATAGCTCCGGGCGTGTGACCTGGCGTGTGAATTATTCCTATGTTACTGTTTCCGATCCTGACGGTATCGCCGTCAGTCAACAGACGGTCGGGAGAAGGGAAATCCATGCTTCTTCTGGAAAACCTTGAAAGAAGATTAAGCGAATTATCGGCAAGCACCTTGGCATCGTCTTCGTGGACGAGCAGGGAAGCACAGGTTTTTTCTTTTATCTCGGGAAGCGCGAGAATGTGGTCGAAATGCGCGTGCGTCAGGATAATATGAGTAAGAGACGCACCCTTTGATTCAAGCGCATTCAGGAGCTTGTCCGCACAGTCACCAGGATCGACAAGCGCTGCTTCCATCGTTTCCTCGTCGAGAAGTATATAGGCATTCGTACCCATAACGCCGACGGAATACTTAAATATCTTCATAGCATTTCCCCTTGGAATAATTAACTTAACCATTATATCACATAAAAGCAAATTTGTCCATACATAAAAATAAAGAATTAACGAAAAATAGATTAAATATAAATAAACCTTTAAGTTGAAAAATGTGCTTGACTATTTGTGAAAAGTATGGTAAAATAAACCTTGTCTGTCGGGATTATCCGACAAATGCGCAAAAGCGCATCGAAGTTTGTAACACGAAGGGACGCCCAATCCCCTCGGAGTCCAAGCGGATTTCGTTTCGTCTGAACCGACGATAGAAGGCGAAACGGGTGAAAAAATATTTTTGAACGTCGGAGAACGGAGTTTAACAATGGGCAAGGGCAGCCGCGTAAGAGATGAGAGAGGGCAGAACGTAAATGAAACCGGTTCTGTAAAGCTCTCCAAAAGACAGATTATAAAACTGCAGGAGAAGAAAAAGCGTAGAAAGAAGATTCTCACGTGGGGAATGACAGCAGTTATTGCAATAGCACTTGTTGTTGTAATCATCGTCGGAAATCTTCCGACCCCAACACCTAACCTTTCAAAGTACGATGTCGGTGAAAACGAATACGTCGAGGTTGACGGTGCAATGTACGCATATCTTGTATATGAGTACTTCGGTCAGTACTATACGTATATGGTTCAGCAGTATGGCTACGATCCGTCCGTCTCGCTTGTCAATCAGAGCTTGAAGAACACGGTCGAGGGTAAGACTTTCTATAAGTTCTTCTGCGATTTGGCAGAAGAAAGCCTTTCCCAGTATGTAGCGCTTGCTTCCGCACAGCTTGCAGCTCTTTCCGAGAAGGAAGGGCATAAGGTAACGGTTGATGAAGCTCTTACCGAGAAGAACCGCAAAGAGATTGACGACTTTATAAAAGAGTATAAAGACTATGCTCTTGAAAACGGTTTTTCAAGTCTCGATAAGTATCTTGGAGCAGCGTACACCCCCGGTGTAAACGAGGCAGCATTGAGAAGATACCTCAAGATCGAGGCACTTGCAACCGAATACGTTAAGGATTACTCAAAGAGCATTGAAGATAAGTTCATTAACGACGAAGAAAAACTTAATGAGTATCGTGAAGAGAATCCCGATTCGTTCAATAAGATAGACTACGTATAATATACCTTCACAGAGACCTATGATAAGGATGCTACTACCGAGCAGAAGGAAGCTGCTAAGGAAAAGGCAGAAGCAGCAGCTCTTGATTTCAAGACGAAGTATACGACCGTCGAGTCCTTCAAAGACGCTATCTACAAGCTTGAGAAGGAAAAGAAGGACGCATCTTCCACTACCGGTACTACTGCAGCGGGCACTACCAATACAACCGAAGAGGAAAATACTGAGGAGGAAAAGGACGAGCTTGTAAGCAAGTTCGTTTCCGAGGGAGTTCTCTACGACTCTACCGAAGCAGAAGCCGATGATACTAAGGAATACTATGAGTGGGCATATAGCACAGACCGTGTAGCAGGCGATTCCTATGTTCTTGAAACAACGAGCACTGCTGCAACCGCGCTTTCGTATTCTTACACTGTTTATATGATCGAGAAGAGCGTAGACTATGATAAGTATAACACTCAGACCGTACACCACATTCTCTTCCAGATAGATGAAGATCTTGAAGATGATGCTCTCGAAAAGGCATATAAGGAAGCGAAGAAGAAGGCAGATAAGGTGCTCGAAGAGTACAATAACGGCGAAAAGACTCTCGACGCATTCAAGAAGCTCGCTGAGGAGCATTCCGATGATACCGGCAGTGCCGAGGAAGGCGGACTTATCAAGAACACGCTAAAGGATTCTACCGTTGAAGAGTTTGACGCTTGGATCTACGACGAAGCTCGTCAGGAAGGCGACGTTGAGCTCGTTAAGACCGAGTATGGCTACCACATCATCTACTACGTAGGTGAAGGTGAGATCGCATGGAAGGTAACCGCCGATACAGCTCTCAAAAATGAGGAGTATCAGAATCACCTTGAAGACCTCGAGGAGACCTATAAGCTCACGTATGATCGCGATGCGATATACAAGGCGCTCGGCGGCAAAAACTAATGATCAAAAACTCCCGGGCATCTGCTCGGGAGTTTTACTATATAAAAGAAAAACGGCTCGAACAAGCCGTTTTTCTTTTATACCTTAAGTGTTTCCTCAATATAGTCAGCCGCAGCTTCCATAGCGTCGCATTCCATAAGCTCAAGAGCGCCCTTGTCGCAAAGATTCGCAAGCGAAGGATCGATCGGCACCTTTGCAAGCACCTTAAGTCCGTATTCGTTCGCAACGTCCTCGACGTGGCTTTCGCCGAACACCTTTATCTGCTTACCGCAGTCGGGGCAGGAAAGATAGCTCATATTTTCAACGATACCGAGAACGGGAATGTTCATAAGCTTTGCCATATTCACTGCCTTCGCAACGATCATCGAAACGAGCTCCTGAGGGCTGGTAACGATAACGATTCCGTCAAGGGGAAGCGACTGGAAAACGGTAAGCGGAACGTCGCCGGTTCCGGGAGGCATATCGACGAACATATAGTCAACGTCGTCCCAGAAAACGTCGGTCCAGAACTGCTTGACGGTTCCTGCGATAACGGGACCTCTCCAAACGACGGGAGTAGTGTCCTCGTCGAGAAGAAGGTTGATACTCATGACCTTTGTTCCCATCTTAGAAACGACGGGGAAGATGCCTCTTTCGTCGCCCTTAACAGGACCCTTTACGCCAAATATCTTGGGAATCGACGGACCTGTAATATCAGCGTCAAGTATTCCCGTCATAAGCTCTCTGCGGTTCATAGTGATAGCGAGCATAGAGGTGACGAGCGATTTACCGACGCCGCCCTTGCCGCTTACGATTCCTATAACTCTTTTGATCTTGCTGTGTGCATTCGCGGGGGCGAGCAAGCTTTCTTTCTGAGAAGAACAGCCGCCGTTGCTTGCGCAAGTGCTACAGTCGTGTGTGCATTCTGACATTTTATTGCCTCCTGAAATTGTTATCTACAGTAGTATATTATACCCCTATCATGCGGAAAAATCAATAGTAAAGGCAAGAAAAACGGTATAATTATCATACAAATTTTGATTGAAAACGCGAAATGCTAAAATTGTGAGGAGTGATACTTCTAATCGCGTTGATATCTAATAAAAGACCGCAGTCAGTACTGACGTGTACCGACCGCAGTCTATTATTATTCAAATCAGTTCCAAGCTACACCGTTTGAATCGAATTTAAGCGAGCTTGAAGATTCCGTTTTGAGCGACGGGGAAGTGTCACCGAGCACGATGACCATAGCGGATATCGACACAGGCATCTTGATGGTAGCAGTGTCGCCGTCAATGCCAACAACAAGATAAGAGCCGCTGTTGACCGAAACGGTATCGTATTTTCCGACGCTAGAGAAGTTCTGACAGTGCGTTGCTTCATTCGACATACCGCCGCGCGGCATGATCGCGACGACCGAGCCGCCGCTGTATTTGTAGCCCTGCTCGCTGTCAATTGCGGAGTTACCGCCCGAATTCGTTATTACAACTGTTCGTCCGCCCGAGAATACGATTCCCTGATAGGATGTACGGCTGTTCGAATCAATACCGTCACCTGAGCAGTAAATATAAAGCGTACCGCCGCTTATCGAAACCGCAGTGCCCGACGCGGCCGTTGCGTTGATTCCGTCGTCCTTGGAGTGTACCGAAACGTATCCGCCCGAAATATCGACAGTCGCTCCCTCAATGCCCTCGTAAGCGTTTGTGATCGTAACAGTACCGCTCTTAATTAAAAGAGCGCCGTCTGCATGCAGACCGTCATCGTTTGAATATACGGTGATCGCACCGCCATTGATAGTTACGTTTCCAAGCGGTGTTTTGCTGTTTTCAAGTGAAGTGTCGTTGTTCGCGTGAATTGCGTCATCATACGACTTAATATTGACTGTACCGTTATTTATAATGATCTCGTTTGCTGCCTTGATTCCCTTGGTTGAATGATCTCCCTTGTCAGAGTTTCCATCACCCATACCTCCGGGACCACCGCCACCCGGACCGCCGCCAAAGCCGCTATCCTGGATCTTTGTGGTATAATTCGTCCACTCATAGTAAAGACCGTCGCGAGTAGGCGTCAACGCAAAGGTATCGCATCCGCTGTTAGGCGTAAGGTACTCGGACATAACGACGCATTCTTCCTCTTGACCGAGCTGCTCGGCACTTTCGTAGATGAAGAACTGCTGTTTTGCATAGTCGTTCATCTTCGGGTAGGAATAGTAATAATAAGTGTTTCTTCCGCCCGATACCTTGGAGTGGTATTCTGCATTTACCCATACGTAATCGGTGTCGGAATTATAATACTTGACGGAATAATAGTAATCCTTGCTCGTGAAGCGGATGTAATTGGTATCCGAAGAGGTTGCAGTAACCTCTTTTGAATAGCTTGAATACTTGTCGGTGTAAATACTCAGCACTGTCGTCTCGTCGTCGACGGTGACGTTATATGCCGCGTCAATTCCGTCGCAAGCGGCGTATAGGTTGTGCGTGCCGCCTGTGATAGATACCGTTCCGCGCTGATTTCCCTTATCGGAAACACCGCTGTTTGAGGTCTTTATGCAATCTCCGCCCGATGCGATAAGCGTGGTGCTTGCATTCTCGATCTTAACGCTGTCGTTACCCTTGAGTGAGTTGTCAATGCAGGCAACGAAGAGCGTAAGATTCTTGACCTGCAGATCGTCCTTTGTCTGAATACCGTTATTGTTTTCGGAAACTACGGTAAGCTCGCCCTTGCCGCCGATTTCAAGGTCGATAAGGGAATATATCGCTCCCGAATAGAGCGCATCGTTTTCGGGGTCAATGGCAGGACGATTATCGTAAATGTAATTTTTCGTATCCTTTTTTGCCTTAATAGCAACCTCATCGCCGCTTTTTACGAGAATGGGATTAGTCGAATCAGAGACGAGCGAAAGCCCGTGAAGCTCGAGATCAAACTTGTAGTCGTCGCCTGTATCAATGACGATATTTCCTTTGAAGGTACCCGAAACAGAATATGCAGAGCGCTCACCTACTGCAGTGAAGGTTAGAGTGTTTCCTTCAAGCTTGTATGCGTTTTTCGTTCCCGAAATGCACTCGACTTCGATCTTCGTCGATTCTTCTTCGAAATAACCGTCGTAGGCGCCTGTGTCGTTAATATCATCACCAAAGGACTTGTTATCGTCTCCAAGGTCAGCAACGTTGCCTTGCGTTTCCGATCCCGAATTGCCCCGACCGCCGTTTTTGGCACTGTTATTGCACCCCGTAAATATCAGGACGAGGCACAGAAAGATCGCAATAGACCTTAATTTCATAATCTTCACCTTGTTATCAAAGCTCCGCTATGCGGTTTTCCTGCTTTGAAACCATAATTTCAAGATTTCCGTTACGCTCGCGGATACGGTCGATCATTTCCTTTTCCTTCGAGGCGTCGCGCAGAGTTATGTTGTATGTAAGACGGAACATGCTTCCCATGTTCGTGGTCTTGACCTTTACAAGCTCGTTTTTCTTCGTGTACTGCGCGAATATATCGTCAAAAGCACCGGTATAATCAAGATCCTCGGGAATGGTAATGGTTATCATTTTGTTAGATGCGGTTCTGCGTGCATATCCGCCGGAGATGAGATTGTATATTATAAACATCGCGCACATTATAAGGGTAAAGAGACCCGCAAATCCGAGGTAGCCCATACCTGAAATGAGACCTGTACCCATTGCAAGGAATATCGCAACGATCTCCTTTGCAGATCCCGGCGCTGAGCGGAAACGAACCAAGCTGAATGCGCCCGCAACCGCAACACCTGCTCCGATGTTTCCGTTTACCATCATGATAACGACACACACTACGGCAGGCAGAAGCGCAAGCGTTACGATAAAGCTGTTAGAGTGCTCGTTTTTGATCATATAAGCAACAGCCATAATAAGACCAAGAACAAGAGAAACACCGAGACAAAGAAGAAAATCCTTGACGTCGATCGTCTGTGTAAGTCCATTGTCAAAAATACCCTTAAATATTGCGTCCATTAGTAATTGTCTCCTTGTTTTTTATGTAGATCTCGGGGAATATCAGCGTTTCGTACGCCGTTCCGTACTTTGAAAACGAGGTCTTGTAAATTTTCTCTTTTGAAAGTATCTCGACCATCCATAATGGAATAGATCCCGAGCATTTTAACTCCATAAGCACTTTGCCGCTTTCAAGGATCTGCGTTCCGTAAGGCGGCGAGCAAAGGGAAAGGTCGGTAGTTCTTGCGAGAATGTTTTCGTCAAAAGTAATTCGGAAATCACCGTCGTTCTTGTCGAAGAACGCTTCGCGTTCATAAGAGAGGAAGACCTTTGGTGTGAGGTTGCCGTAAAAATTAATGAAGTAATCAATTTCACGTGAGATCTGAGTGTCTGCGACGGGGACTTCCTCGCGTCCTATCCATCTCATCGCGTTATCTTCAGATAAAGCAAGCCGACGCTTGTATACGACCTTCTGGAACTTCTTTTTCAGCTCGACGAAGACCGTACTGTCGGAGGAGGCAAGATCGTAGCTGCGCACGCGCAGCTTTTCCTTGTATGCAGGTCTTTCGATCGAACGCCTGATAAGTCGGTAGCTGTCGTCGTCGTAATATATGTTGCGTATCGTACTGCGCCCGTATTTGTCAGGCACCATATATTTTGACATCTCGTTCAGGATCATTTCCTTTTGCTCAAGCGTGAGCATATATTTAAGCTCATAACGCTTGAAAACAGTCTGAAACGCCATATAGACCCCCCTTTCAGTTATCCGTAAGATACCGATAACTTATTTCTTGTTCTGTTTGTTCTTCGGAGCAGGGAATATGCGGAAGCCCTTAACACCTGCCATGTATGCGAGAAAACAGGTAAGAAGAGAGGGAATAATGATCAGAAGGTAAGCCCAGGGATTGAAGTTGAAAACAACGTAAATGATACCGCTGTACATGCCTTCAAGGATAGAAGCCACAAGCTTGCCGACGCCATAAACGTCTGCTGCCCAGTCGGGGGAGACGGGCATGCCGTTTTTAAATGAGTTGCCACCGTAATAGCCGACAAGGGCAAGAATTGCGATAATGAAATTCGGAATATTCGCAATAAGGGACATATACAGACCCTTAAATCGGTTATACTTGAGCCGTTTAGCTTCGATACGTATCTTTTCCTCAGTTCCGATATCCCAGGTCATAGAATAGAGAAGGACCATATAGAAGCAGGCACTGAATATGCTCGAAAGAAGAAACAGAGTGTCGTTTTCTGTCGTTGCAAGGGAGAGCGCGATGCCGAATATAGTCATACCGACCTGATTTATAAACATCTTGAAAATAGAATAGGAATTGTCCTTGAAAAAGAACTTCATAATGTCGATGAGATCCTTTCGGAGTTAATCTGTATTTATGATTACTAATATACTATAATTTTGTGATAGATTTGTGAATAAGTAAGAAAAACAAAGAAAGTTTACACTTTGTCAATGAAAAAGTAAATTATAGGATATATCATATACTCATAATTGTACTAAATCAGGAGGGCTTATGACACAGCTTCCCGAATTTGTAAGCGAGTTTTCGCAGTATATCCTTGTTGTTCGCGGACGGCTTCCGAGGACTGTAGAGCAGTATGAGATCGACTTGATGCTGTTTTTCAAATTTCTGCGCGCGAAGAGGGAACGGCTTCCTCTTTCCGGCGAGGAGTTTGACGAAATGACGATATTCGACCTCGATTACGATTTTGCCGCATCGGTAAAGAAAAGCGAGGTAATGGAATTCCTTTCGTTCGTTGCCATTGACCGCGATAACCACGCCAGAACGAGAGCAAGAAAGCTTTCGTCGCTCAAATCCTTTTACCGTTATTATTGCGGCGTTGCAATGCGCTTTAAGGATAACCCGACTGCAAATATAGATACGCCTAAGATTCCTAAAACTCTCCCGAAGCATCTTACCGCCGACGAGAGCATTGAGCTTCTGCGCGCCGTAAACAGTGACGATGAAAGCCGCTTCAAGGAAAGAAACTTCTGTATAATAACCCTGTTTCTTAACTGCGGAATGCGTCTATCTGAGCTTGTCGGGCTTAATCTCGGCGATCTCGACCGCGACCTGCGTTCGCTCCGCGTAATGGGTAAGGGGGCAAAGGAAAGAGTAATATATCTTAACGACGCCTGTCGCGCGGCACTTGAAAATTACATAAAGGTCAGAGAAAAAAATCCGCAGGGCGGACACCGAAACGCCTTGTTTTTAAGTTCGCGCCGCACCCGCATAAGCAAGCAGATGGTGCAGACCGTCGTTTATAAATATCTTGACGCGGCGGGCTTTGATAACAGAGGCCTTTCCGTGCATAAGCTGCGTCATACCGCGGCGACACTTATGTATCAGACAGGAAAAGTCGATATACGTGTTTTGAAGGACATTCTCGGTCACGAGCAGCTTAATACGACGCAGATATATACTCACGTTTCGAACAGCGAAATGGAAAGGGCAATGAGCCAGAATCCGCTTGCTTCACTTACCGAAAAGAAGGTCGGAAAAAACGAGAGTTGACATAATAGCGAATTTATGGTATCATATACTTTACGAAATAACGCCACTTTTGGCTTAACGGAGGATAAAAATGACTGATTATCAGGGCAACGGAATAAACGGCGAGTTCCTCGTTTATAAGGATAAGCCGCTTGTAAGAAGAGATAATATGTACTGCTACGGGGATATGAATGACGATTACGTTCTTTTCCTTATGGTCGTAACGACGAAGAAGACAGACGCCGGAATCGAGGTTCCCGACCTCGTTATCGTTCAGGTAATGAGCACCGACGAAAGCAAGAGCCCTGCTGACCGCCTTGCAAAGCAGTTCGAGAAGAACGGGCTTTACGACGCTATCGACATCGGACTTATCTGGCTCGATAAGCTTAACCGCAAATAATATGGGAAAGCTCGTTCGTTCAATTTCAGCAGACGGTACCGTCATAATGATGGCGTCGGATACGACGGATATAGTTGCAACCGCCGCAAGAATACACGGTACTTCAAAGGTCTGCTCTGCGGCGCTCGGTCGCCTGCTTACCGGATGTTCCTTTATGGGACAGATGATGAAGGAGGAGAAGGGGACGGTCACGCTCCGTATAAACGGCGGCGGTCCCTGCGGCTCTGTAATATGCGTTTCGGATTATCTCGGAAACGTAAAGGGATACGTTATGAATCCCGACGTTGACCTTCCACTTAAGGAAAACGGCAAGCTCGACGTTGGAACGGCTGTCGGCACAGACGGCTACCTTTCGGTCATGAAGGACTTCGGTACAGGTGATCCCTATACGGGACAGATCCCGATAGCTACGGGTGAGATCGCTGAGGATATAACGTCATATTATGCGATCAGCGAGCAGATTCCGACGGTCTGCGCCCTCGGTGTCCTTGTTAATCCCGATAATTCTATCGCTGTCGCCGGCGGATTTATAATCCAGCTTCTTCCGGCGGCAGGTGATGATACTATCGAAGCTGTGGAAAGATGCTTAAACGGCTTGAAGCCGGTAACGACAATGCTCGCAAGCGGAATGCAGCCGGAGGATATCTGCGTAAATGTTCTTAACGAATTTCAGATGGAGATCCTCGATGAGTTCGATATATCCTTCAAGTGCGACTGTAGCAGAAGTAAGGTCGAAAAGGCACTTATTTCTGCGGGTGTCAAGGAGCTTGAAGATATGGCAAAGGACGACGTTACCTCTGTCAGCTGTCAGTTCTGCCGCGAAAAGTACGATTTCACCTCTGCCGACATCTCGCGTATACTTATAAAGGCATCAAAGTAAAAAACAAGGGAAGGGCGGCTGTCTTTCCCTTAAATTGTATAGGTACTTATGAAGGAAAAAAACAATAAAAAACGTAAGAAAAAATTAATAACAGTTCTTTCCGTTTTTGCTTTTCTTCTCATTTCGTTTCTGATATATTCGCATTTTGAGAACACGGTAATTGAGGTAACGGAATATACCGTTAAATCGGAGCGGCTCCCGAGCGGCTTTGATGGGTACAAGATCGTACAGGTGAGTGACCTGCACAGCGCCGATTTCGGTAACGAACATAACGGACTTATAGGCAAAATAAAGGCGTGTAACCCCGATATTATCGTCGTAACAGGTGACCTTTGTGCAACCGATAAACAGAGCGATATTGATTCCTCGGTTTTATTCATGAAAAAAGCGGTAAAGGTCGCGCCGGTCTACTACATAACGGGAAATCACGAAGCGGTGCTCGATAAATATACGATACTTATGGAGAGAATTGAGGCACTGGGCGTTACTGTGCTCAATGATGAAGAAGTAACGGTTACGGTCGGCGAGGAGAGCATAAAGCTTCTTGGCGTTTCCGACCCGAGCTTTGAAAAAGTGACAAAGGAGCAAGAAAAAACTGTAATGCGCGAGAAGCTGAGTGGGCTTGCGCCAAGCGGTGACAGCTATACGGTACTTCTCTCGCACCGACCCGAAATGTTCTCAATATATTCTGAATATAATATTGATCTCGTGTTCTCGGGACACGCGCACGGCGGACAGATAAGGATTCCGTTCGTTGGTGGTCTGTACGCACCGGGTCAAGGCATTTTTCCGAAATATACCTCAGGCGTTCACGAAAAAAACGGCACGACACTTGTTATCAGCAGAGGCATCGGTAGCTCGTCGTTCCCGTTCAGGATAAATAATAATCCCGAGCTTATCTGCGTTACGCTCAAAAAAGCATAAAAGCCCGCATTTGCGGGCTTTATTTATATTCTCATGCGGTTTTTGATGTTCGCGTAAGCGAGATCGAGAAGTAATGAATCGGGATCGGAAATAAGCGAGAGGGCTTGATAGGTTTCACCTCTATTTGATATGAGCGATGCAACCGATACGGCGTCTGAAATTCCGTTCTGATATTCAAGAGCAAGTCCTATCGGGAATACCCTTGCAAGCTCCTTGATATGCGGAGCGACTGGAATTATTGAAGGCAGACCGTACTCGTTACGGCTTGAAAACTCGAGTGCGATAGCGACTGTATCTTTTGGCTCTTCTGTTCTTATGAGCATGCTTGTCGGGAGCTTTTTATTGAGACGGAGATATTCGAGTAAACGGTGAAGCTCTCGAGCTTTACAGGAAAGATCTGTCAAAATATTACATTTTTCAGTACAAAAAGTGCTGAAAAGTGACGTTAAAACGTAGGTTTTGAGCCCGTTTTTATCCGAAATTGACACTGTTTTTCCGCCTTTGAGCGTAGTGTATATCTCGTATACTTCGTGCTTTCGGCTCATTCGTTCAAACCCGTAATCATCGTCGAGCGCGAAGAAAACGCCAAATGAGCCACTCTCCGCGCGTTCAGTAATTACCGATGCGATTCCGGCTATAAAGCTTTCGAGATCGTTTTCAACATTGTTATCTGCTGTGATGTGCGAGATAATATCCGAAAGGTCTGTAATCGAGTATACGTCAATCTCCTTCGATGAAATGTCGAAATTATCAAAAGGCGAGATGCGTACCGACAAGCTTTCAACGCCAAGCGCGGAAAGCAGGGAAGTCGGAGTCAAGGCGTTATCGTCGATAAAGGTATTTAACACCTCCCAAAGCTCTTCGCAGTTAAAGGGCGACAGTTGCTCGTAAACACCGAAAACGTCCTCTAAAATCCGTTTCACGCCGTTATAGACGCTGTGTCCTGAAAGATATTCCATAGACGAGCAGATCGCGATAAAGCACTCGTAATCGGACGCGCTTCCGTCGAGGATGCGCTCTTCCGCGCCGCAAAGGCGAAGTGCGTCACGGACGCTTTTCATGCTCATAAAAAGCTGACCGATATTGCGGTACGGCTTGCTTTCGCGTAAAGCGTTTATATCAAATTCGCTGTCATATATCAGTGTAGACGGTAAAATAATGTCCTGCATTGTTGTCTCCAAACTTTGTTTTTATCATTTTACCATATATATCGCCTCTTTTCAATTATTTTTCACGCAAATTTAAGAAAAATACTGTTCAAATCAAAGACGGTGTGATATAATTAACTAAATTACTTAAAAGCGAGGAATCTATTATGAACGAGATACTCACACTTCTTGAAAACGATTGCCGTCTTACTCCTGAGCAGATCGCAGGTATATGCAAAAAGGATGTCGAGGAAGTAAAGTCGACAATGAGACAGCTTGAAAAGGACGGCGTTATCCTTGGCTACAAGGCGCTGATCGACTGGGATAAGACCGACCGCGAGTACGTAAGCGCCGTTATCGAGCTTAAGATCGCTCCACAGCGCGACCGCGGATTTGACCGTTTTGCCGAGCGTCTTATAAATTATCCCGAGGTGCAGAGCGTTCATCTTATGTCGGGCGGATTCGATATTATGCTTATTATCGAGGGCAAGACGATGAAGGAGGTCGCGTACTTCGTGGCTTACAAGCTCGCGCCCCTCGAATCCGTCGTTTCTACCGCTACGCACTTCGTTCTAAAAAAATACAAGGATAAGGGCGTAATTTACAAGTCCGATCATAAGGACGAAAGAGAGAATATCCTGTAATGAAAGATTACTCACAGCTATTATCAAGAAAGGCGCAGGAGTTAAAGCCGTCGGGAATACGTAAGTTCTTCGATATGCTTGACTCGATGACCGACGTTGTCGCACTTACCGTCGGTCAGCCCGACTTCGTTACCCCCTGGCATATACGCGAGGCGGGTATTACGAGCTTGGAGCAGGGAAAGACCTATTATACCTCGAACGCAGGACTAAATGAAATGCGTAAAGAAATATGCTCGTACCTATCGCGCCGTTTTGACCTCACTTATAATGAAAACGAAATAATAGTCACAGTCGGCGGCTCGGAGGCAATAGACATTGCCTTCCGCGCGATACTTAACGAAGGCGACGAGGTCATTGTTCCGACTCCCTGCTTCGTCTGCTATGATCCGCTCGTTAAGATGGCGGGAGGAGTTCCCGTGCCTGTCGTTACCGAGGAGAAGGATAATTTCAAGCTTACTCCCGAAAAGCTGATGTCGGCAATCACGCCGAAAACGAAGCTTCTCGTTATGCCGTTCCCGAACAATCCTACGGGCGCAATAATGACGGAAGATGAGCTATCAAAGATAGCAGATATACTGCGCAATACCGATATTATGGTGCTTTCCGACGAGATATACGCGGAGATGACCTACGGCGGTAAGAAGCACGTTTCTATCGCGTCGCTTCCCGATATGAGAGAACGCACGGTCGTTGTTAACGGCTTCTCTAAGGCATACGCTATGACGGGCTGGCGAATGGGCTATACCGCCGCGCCTCAGCCGATAACTAAACAGATGCTTAAGCTTCATCAGTTCGCAATAATGTCTGCACCGACTACAAGCCAGTTTGCCGCTATTGAGGCACTTAAAAACGGGGATTCCGACATAGAATATATGGTCGGCGAATACGATATGCGCCGCCGTTATCTCGTTGACGGTCTAAGAGCGCTTGGGATACCTTGCTTTGAGCCGGAGGGCGCCTTCTACGTCTTCCCGAACATCGGTGTTTTCGGCATGCCGAGCGAGGAATTCTGCGAGCGTCTCCTTTACGAGGGCAAGGTTGCCATAGTTCCCGGTACTGCGTTCGGCGAATGCGGCGAGGGCTTTGCAAGAATTTCGTACGCTTATTCGCTTGCGCACATCAAGGAAGCACTTGAAAGAATTGAGAAATTCATTAAAACATTATAATACATAAGGAGGATGAGCATGGATAGGTTTGTAACCATTCCCGATGACGTAAGAAGATATGCACGCAGAAAGCGGTTTATCAGATACGGAATCAGAATACTCATCTTTCTTGCTCTTATGGCATTTGCTGTGTGGCAGGTGTTTATCGTCGGCGAAAGAACATTTGAGCGTGTTGATCTGATTGGCAGAATACTCGGAAAAACCGTAATACTTGTTGCCCCCTTTATTATTACCGGTATTCCGTGGAAGCTACACGATCGGTCTTTTATCGGAATCGTTAAGACTCCCGTAGTGAAGACTTTTTACGGTCATCTGAACAATACTAAGGAGCATAATAAGGCGTTCAATTCGCTGTATCTCGTGATCGACACTCCGTTTTCAAAAAAGGATAAAAGAAGAAAGATCTCAACTGCCGAATCAAAATATCTTCAGCATCTTGATGTCTACCGAAAGGGTGACGTGATATACCGCCTAGACGGCGCAAATTATGCATTTCGTTTTCCGACTGATGAGGACGGCAGACGCGTATGCGTGATATGCGGTCTTCAGGGTCACGAGGGCTGGAAGTCATGCAACGTTTGCGGATATAACTATATAACAGGCAGTGAAAAAGAGGTCAAGAATAAGCTGATAGAATACGAATACGGTGAAGATACCGATTCTGAGGAGAACTGATGGAAGAAAATAAATCGCTTATTCCCGAATTTAACTTCGGACCGGACGACATTTTGGCGAAATTAAGCTTGATATGCTTTTTCGCGCCTATTATGTACGGACTGTTTTTCGGCTATCTGCCACCGTTTTTGCATATTCCGATGATCCCCGGCTTTATAGCGGTTATTGCCGGGCTGTATTTTCTTGGACGCTTTTTAACAAAGCTGGCAGCTAAGAAACGAATACCGCACGATCCCGAAAAAACGATGCGTGATTACGTTGTGCTCAAAAAGAGCTGGCTTGCGTTTCTCGGTGCCATTGCTGTTGCGGTTGCATTTTTCTTCATCGCTTTGGCGATGAAGAACTGGTACTGGGCAAAATTTGACGACGGCACGCAGGCACATTCTAAGGGCTACGTTTACGAGCTGCTTTGCGCCGTCTACGCCTTTTTCGTTACCTTGTACTCGTCTATCACCTGGTTTTTCCATGACGGAACGTTCATGCCTGCGGAGAATTATCTAACGTTCGGTCTTGCCGCACCGTTTACTGTGTGGTTCATTATGCCGATGTTTATTGGCCTCCCGAAAAATGCCGCCGCTGTTTATACGGCGATTCTTCTTGTCCTGTTCTTCATCAGACATTTTAGGATAAGATCGTACAAAAAGATGATAGAAAAGCTCGAAAAGAAGCAGAAATATTCGAATTACCGTTCAAAATACGACGAATGAAAAACACCCGCTCGACGGCACGCCAAGCGGGTGTTAATTATTATTTCAATACTTTTTTGCACCAGGTGCGTTTTCCGCATTTGGGACATTTCAGATAACGGGTAGTTACGTTGTGCATTGCCCAAAGTGCTTCTGAATATGTGGGCACGATCTCGTGACCGCAGTTTTTACACTTATATGCGCCTATGCTGACTTCAAGCTTGAGCGCGTAGAAGCACGGGATCATAAAGACTATAGCAATCGCAAGAATTGCGACGACCTGCCAAGGTCCCTCGGGTATAAGATATGCGCAAGCCGCCAAGCCGCCAAGAAGTGCAATTATACTTACGCCCATAATTACCCACATTGTAGTCCATATCGTTTTGTTCTTCTGTTCAACCTCTTTTGCCATATTGAGCAAAAGCTGTTCGTTTTTTTCGTTGTTCTTTTCCATACTAATTTCCTCCCCGCATAGTAGTTCATTTACGCTGATTTCCAAAATGCCGCAAAGCTCAAGCATAATTGAAACGTCGGGCATTGCTTTGCCGCGCTCCCATTTGGAAATCGCTTTGTCTGTAATGTTCAGCTTTTCAGCAAGCTGCGCTTGTGTGAGATTTACCTTTTTTCTTCTTTCGGCGATAAACCTTCCGATTTTTATCTGATCCATAAGCGACCTCCTTTCGAGAATAGTGTAGCAAATTCTGCGTTAAAAGTACACCTACCGTTGGTTTAGTTGGGGAAAAGGCACATATACTTTGATTCGGCTTAGGAGATTGGGTTTTTACTGTGTACGATGCTCATCAAACGATTTTATAAAGGAGCGTTTGTTGAATATGATAATTTTATATTTATTTCCGCCCTTCATGTGAAACGTTGCTATTGGGAGAATGATCCGCTTCCATGTAAGATCTTCAATTTCATCGAATGGTAGTACGAGATTTCTGTAAGCTCTATCGATCGTGAGTTTGTTTGTTTTATAAGTAACCGAGCTTTGGTCAAGATATAAAACGCCGCCCAATATGCCGTTATGGCATAGACTGCACATAAATGATTTTTTCATACTAATACTTCCGTTTTTCAAGAATATCTACCGACTTTATTATATCAAAATATTTGTGAAAAGTAAATAGGACGCTTCAATTCTTTGATGATCGTAGAAGATCTTGATGCGGCGGTGGAGGGCGGGAGCATAAAAAGAGCTTCGCGAATGCGAAGCTCTTTTGAAGCCGACAAAAAATAACTTTTGTAACTATACGATATTTTGTAACTTAAAGACCCATTAATACACTAAAATAGACGCATATTGCAAGAAAAGCAAAAGCTGCAAATAATATGAAGATAGTTAACGGCGAGTTTTTTTGATACCATTTGGGCTTCAGGGGCTTTGAACAATTGGAACAAAAATTCCTTTCTTCGACTTCTGCGTTACAATGCGGACACTTCATAGTTTTCCTCCTAATAAATTTGAAATAAAAAAGTGCGCGGCACAAAGCCACGCACAAAAAACGTTGCTCCATGCCGCGACGCAAACAGTTCAAGCTATCTTATAGACATAGGATAAGCGTATGAAAAGGGAGCATACATTTTTATCTAAAAAAATGTACACTTATCCTTGCCAAATTAATAGCTTAATATTCTGTTTACGTCGCACTTACGATTATATCAAAGATTAGAAGAAAAAGCAATAGAAAAAACAAAACTCCCGAAAAAAGGGAGTTTTGTATTGAAGATAAAAATTATCGCTTGGAGAACTGCGGAGCACGACGAGCGCCCTTGAGTCCGTACTTCTTTCTTTCCTTCATACGAGGGTCACGAGTGAGAAGTCCTGCCTTCTTGAGTGCAGGTCTGTAAGCAGCGTCTGCAAGAAGAAGTGCCTTAGCAACTCCATGGCGGATCGCGCCTGCCTGACCGGAGAAGCCACCGCCGTTTACGCGGCAGATGATGTCAAACTTGCCCATAGTGTCGGTAACAGTGAAGGGCTGGTTGATGATGAGCTTAAGGGTCTCGAGACCGAAGTATTCGTCGATATCCTGACCGTTGATATTGATTACGCCGGTTCCGGGCATGATGCGAACACGGGCAACCGACTTCTTTCTTCTACCGGTTCCGTAGAAATAAGGTTTTGCACTTGTATACATATTTCTTAGCATCCTTTCCGTAAATTAAGCGTTGAACTCAACGGGCTTCTGAGCCGCGTGGTTGTGATTTTCGCCCTTGTAGATCTTGAGGCGAGCCATGCTCTTTCTTCCGATAGAGTTAGCGGGAAGCATACGCTTAACAGCGAGCTCCATTGCCTTCTCGGGCTTGGTAGCCATAAGGGTCTTATACTGAACTGCCTTGAGACCGCCTACGTAACCGGAATGATGGTAGTAGTATTTCTGCTCAAGCTTCTTACCGGTAAGAACTGCCTTGTCAGCGTTTATGATGATTACGAACTCACCGCAGTCAACGTGGGGAGTAAACTCGGGGCGGTGCTTGCCTCTGAGAATAGTAGCGGCAGCAACAGCGGTTTTTCCAAGAGGCTTGCCTGCAGCGTCGATGATGTACCATCTGCGGTCAAGAGTCTCTTTTTTTGCCATAAAAGTGGACATTTGATTTCTCCTTAAATTTTGATTCATTTTTTACCTTGCAAATTATACCATGATGGATCTGCTTTGTCAACCCTTTTTTAAAACTTTTTTTGAAAATTTTAATTTATAATTCTCAATCTCGCGTTTTCTCGCTCGGATGATGCTTTTTCTCCGTTTTTCTCGACCTCGAAATTTAAAAATATCAAAAAAATTTTTGCCGCATAGACTGAAAATAAAAGAAAAGGCGGTAAAACAAATGACGTGTCTTATTACAATGCGCTCGGAGACCTACGCGCTTCGCGCCGAGCGTGTGCTTAAAAACAGGGGCATCTCTGCTAAAAAGATAAAGCTTGACGGCGAATATTCATTACGCGGCTGCTCGTACGGAATACAGCTTGACTGCCGCAATCGCGCAGTTGCTTTATCGGTTCTTAACGAGATCAATCTGCCGTATTCAGACATCAGAAGCTTATGATCTATCTTGACAATGCCGCGACGACGTTTCCGAAGCCGAGAAGCGTTAGTGTCGCTTTTAACAACGCAGTTCGCCTTTACGGCGGCAATCCCGGTCGGTCGTCGCATTATCTTTCGCGTCAGGCGGCTAGGATCGTTTATGAGACGCGAGAGGAAATTGCGTCGCTGTTCGACGGTCAGCCCGAGAGCGTTGTTTTCACGCTAAATGCGACGTACGCTCTTAATATTGCGATAAACGCGCTTCGTAAGAAAAACGGACTTGTTTTGATATCTAATTTCGAGCATAACGCCGTTCTCCGTCCCGTGGCATACGGCGGCGAATACGAGGTTTTTGACGCATCCGGAAGTGATGACGAGGTTATAACTGCTTTTACGTCCGCCCTTGCTTTCAAGCCGTCGCTCGTTGTTTGCAACCATATATCGAATCTCTGCGGAAAGGTGCTTCCCGTCGAGAGAATAGGGAAGATCTGTCATGATAACCGTATACCGTTTATTATTGACGCATCGCAGAGCGCAGGGCGTAGATGCTTGTCGCTTCGCGAGACTTATGCAGACGCAATCTGTGCGCCCGGGCACAAAGGGCTTTACGGTGCGCAGGGAAGCGGTTTTGTGATTTTTGCCGATAAGTACCGCGAAGGTGCATCGGAGCTTTTTCCGTTCGTCCACGGCGGCAACGGCGTTAATTCGCTCGAGCAGTTTATGCCCGATTTTCTCCCCGAGCGCTTTGAGGGAGGAACTCTACCGACACCTGCTATCGCGGCTCTGTGTGCAGGAATCGGGGAGGTCAAGCGTATAACTGTTCCTAACATCGAGTACCTTGAAAATGCGCTCGGAAGGCGCCTTACTGAGGGGCTTTCGGTGATAAGGGGAGTAACTGTTTACGGTAATTACGGCGGCGGGACTGTGCTTTTTAACGTTGACGGTCAAAGCTCCGAAAACGTTGCGCGTCAACTTGATGATAACGGTATATGCGTTCGCTCGGGTTACCACTGCTGTCCGCTTGGACATCGGACTCTCAATACACCGCAAGGCGGCGCTGTACGTGCATCAGTTTCGGTTTTCAATACGAAATACGACATTGATCGGCTGCTGACCGTGTTAAACAAAAAATAAAAGCCCCACTAGCGGGGCTTTCATTTTACTTATAATTACTGTGGCTCTTTATTGCCGCAAGCGTCGCGTTTACTTCTTTTCCGGTAAGGAAACGGTTTTTATTGATGTCGTTAAGCGTTTCGATCAGATTGTCTGCTGTCGTAAGCTTTTCCGAGCGTATCTTGAAAACCGTTCTTTTCTGTGAAAAGACTACTACGTTATGCTTCGGCACATTATAGAGCTTTTCGCGCTTCAGGATCGCGTCTATGGCGCTGAGAGCGTATCTGTTTTGCTCAAACGGGCTTGGAAATTCACCGACGCCCTTTGAGTTTTCAACAGTCCAAACGCTGCGATTTGAGTTATCGACCTTGCCGGGGAAGTTCTTTACACGAATGATAAAGACGCCACCGCAGTCAACGAGGATCAGGTCTGCAACTGCTCTCTGTCCGTTATCAAGCGGAAGAACCGCAGAACGAAGGATCTTTGAAGCAGGGAAAGTAGTTCTGAGGAGGCGATATACGAAGTCACTGCCGCGCTCATTTGATGAAAGCAGTTTTTCTATATTTGACCTTGCCCTCTTTGAATTTATAATAACAACTATGATAGTCAAAACTACGAGTGCAAAACAAACAAGAGTTAAGCCAATAAGAAATCCGGCTAACTTCTCCATATCGGACCTCCTTCCTTAGGATCTTCTTTGATTATTACTTGTTTTCTTCGAGGTATGCAACAACGTCGCCTACGGTGATGAACTTATGAATATCGTCATCCTTGATCTCGATGCCGTACTTTTCCTCGCAGAGAAGGATAAGGTCAGCAAGCTCAAGAGAGTTGATGCCGAGATCGTTTACGAGTTCTGCTTCGGGTTTGATGTCGTCAGGATTGATCTGAAGGTCATTAACGAGAAGCTCTTTGATTTTTTCAAACATGGGTGTTTCCTCCATAATTATGTTTTTACAAGAAAGGGTTATGATTTTTTTCTTGCAGTTATCGTCCGTATCGGGTAAGTTAATTGGTTTTTCCCCGACAACCTAAAGACATAACACACATATTATATAATACAAGAGCCGATTTGTCAACCGAAAAATTGTTAACAAGGGTCGATAACATAAAAACACCGCAGGCAACTGCCTGCGGTGTTCATGGTTTTTATTAGTGAACGATGCACATTTCAGTGTTCTTATCGAAGATGTGGATTCTCTGAACGTCGATAGCGAGCTTGATATCGTCGCCGGTTCTTGCAACTGCACGGGGAGATACGCGAGCGATGAGGTTCTGGGGATTCTGAGGATCGATACCGTCGGTAGAAACGTAGAGGTAGATCTCAGCACCCATAAGCTCGGTAACATCAACGTGTGCGTCGATAACGGAATCAGCCATAGTGCTGATCGCGAGGGGCTCATCCTTAAGACACTCGGGACGAACGCCTACGATAACTTCCTGACCGATATAATCAGCGAGTGCGGGATCCTGTGCCTTATCTGCGGGAAGCTTGATCTCGTTCTTGCCGAATACAACGTAAACATCGGAGCCGTCCTTCTTGAGGGTAGCGTCGATGAAGTTCATCTGAGGAGTTCCGATAAAGCCCGCGACGAAGGTGTTGGCAGGGTAATCGTAAAGGTTCTGTGGAGTATCAACCTGCTGGATAAGACCGTCCTTCATAACAACGATACGGGTTGCCATCGTCATTGCCTCTACCTGGTCGTGAGTAACGTATACGAAGGTAGTACCGAGGCGCTGATGGATCTTGGTAAGCTCGGTTCTCATCGCTGCACGAAGCTTAGCGTCGAGGTTGGAAAGCGGCTCGTCAAGAAGGAAGACCTTCGGCTCACGGACGATCGCACGTCCGAGCGCAACTCTCTGCTTCTGACCACCGGAAAGCGCCTTAGGACGTCTGTCGAGAAGGTGTGCGATGTCGAGAATTCTTGCTGCCTCTTCGACCTTTCTCTTGATGGTCTCCTTCGGAACCTTACGGAGCTTAAGACCGAATGCCATGTTATCGAAAACGGTCATATGAGGATAAAGAGCGTAGTTCTGGAAAACCATCGCGATATCTCTGTCCTTAGGAGCAACGTCGTTTATAAGACGGTCGCCGATGAAAAGCTCACCCTCGGTGATCTCTTCAAGACCTGCGATCATACGGAGAGTAGTAGACTTACCGCAACCGGAAGGACCGACGAAGATGATGAATTCCTTATCCTTGACTTCAAGGCAGAAATCCGAAACCGCGGTAACGCCGCCGGGATACTTTTTGTAAATGTGCTTAAAAGATAGACTTGCCATGATTTTCCTCCTGAAAATTGCGCCCTGAAGCGGGCGGCTTGTATACATAATTATTGACGGTAATATTCTATCAAAAATCGCTTAGAAATGGAAGAGTTTATTTCCCCAAATTTTAATGCTCCCTTTTGTGCAACTTGTCATATAAAAGCCGCAAAAGGGAGCATTTATGGGTTTTGGTATAGATTAAAATTCTAATAAATTAGAAATCAGAGCTTCATCGTAAGTCCGATTCGCTGCTTCTTTACGTCGACGGAAAGCACCTTTACGGTAACTCTGTCACCGACGGAAAGCACCTCGGACGGATGCTTGATATACTTATTTGATATCTGCGAGATGTGAACGAGACCGTCCTGGTGAACGCCGATATCTACGAATGCACCGAAGTCGATCACGTTACGTACCGTACCCGTGAGCACCATTCCTTCCTTAAGATCGGACATATCGAGAATATCGTCGCGGAATTCTTGCTCAGGTGCTTCGTCACGGACGTCGCGTCCCGGCTTTTCAAGCTCGCCAATAATATCATTAAGGGTAGGGATGCCGATTCCGAGCTCTTCACTCAGCTTCTTTTCGCCGTATTCCTTGACCGATGCACGGAGGGCGGTAAGCTTTCCGTTCTTTATATCGTCGTTGCTGTAGCCGAAGGTTGAAACGAGCTTTCTTGCCGCGTCGTAGGATTCGGGGTGAACGCCTGTGCAATCGAGGATCTCACTCGATCCCGATACGCGCAAAAATCCTGCGCACTGCTCATAAGCTTTAGCACCGATTCTCGGCACCTTCAGCACCTCGGCACGAGAGCGGAACTCGCCGTTCTCCTCGCGGTATTTTACGATGTTCTTTGCTGACGTAGCGTTGATTCCCGCGACGTAGGAAAGCAGGGAATGGGATGCAGTGTTTAGGTCGACACCGACTGTGTTAACGCAGTTTTCAACTACGCCCTCGAGCGCCTCCGAAAGACGCGCGGGCTTCATATCGTGCTGATACTGACCGACACCTATAGACTTCGGATCTATTTTTACAAGTTCAGCCAGTGCATCCTGCAAGCGGCGTGCGATGGAAACGGCGCTTCTCTGCGTAACGTCGAAATCGGGGAACTCTTCAGCCGCGAGCTTCGACGCGGAATATACCGATGCGCCCGCCTCACTTACCATAGCGTAACGGAACTTCTCGGGAAGTTTCTTTATAAGAGTTGCGATGAATATCTCGCTTTCCTTTGAAGCAGTACCGTTACCGATAGCGACGACATCGACCCCGTACTTCTTTATAAGTCCGCCCGTGATCCTTTCCGCGTCGGCAATTCTCTCGTGCGGCTTCGTCGGGTAGATTACCGCTGTATCAAGCACCTTACCTGTCTTATCAACGACTGCAAGCTTACAGCCGGTACGGTAACCGGGGTCAAGACCAAGTACGGTCTTGCCCTTGAGAGGGGGAGTCATAAGGAGATTTTTAAGGTTTTCCGAGAATAGCTTGATCGCGCCCTCGCAGGCGTTATCAAACGCATCGGAGCGAAGCTCACGCTCGATAGAGGGAGCAATAAGACGGTCGTAGCCGTCGATGACCGCACGTGCAACGTACTTGAACGCGGGGCTTTTCGGGTTTTCAACGACCTTCGCAAAAAGGTCGTTGAGAATGAGGTCGGAGGGAACCGAGAATGTAACCTTTATTACCTCTTCCTTCTCGGCGCGGTTTATAGCGAGTATTCTGTGACCCGGAATATCGGACATTTTTTCGGTATATTCGTAGTACATCGAATAGGTGCCGTTTTCGTCATCGCCGACCTTTTCTGTCTTAAGAGTACCGAAGGAATGAGAAAGCTCTCTTATGCGGCGGCGGTAGTCTGCATTATCAGAGATGTCCTCGGCGATAATGTCGCAGGCGCCGTTAAGAGCATCATCAGCGGTGATTACGCCAAGCTCTTCATTAATGTATTCCTCTGCCATCTCGGTGAGGGGCTTATCGTAGGAATTCTTTTGAGCGATAAGCTCGGAGGCAAGTCCCTCAAGTCCTCTTTCGCGCGCAAGGTCTGCTCTCGTTTTTCTTCTCGGCTTGAAGGGGCGGTATATATCCTCGATCTCGGCAAGAATTTCTGCCTTATCGAGAGCTTCGTTTATTTCGGGAGTGAGCTTGTCTTGCTCGAGAATCGACGCGCGAACCTCTTCGCGGCGTTTTTCAAGGTTGCGGAGATAATTAAGGCGGTCGTTAAGCGTGCGAAGTACGGTATCGTCAAGCGAGCCCGTTACTTCCTTGCGGTAACGCGCGATAAAGGGGATAGTGTTTCCCTCGTCGATAAGCTTTACTGCCGCGTCGATCTGTTTTTGAGGTAGCTTAAGCTCCTCCGATAGCTTTAATAGAATGTCCATAATGCTGTTTCCGTTTCTGAAAAAATTACCTCATCATTTTATCATATTCAAGCTCAAAAATCAAGTCAAATTCGTATATACAGACCTCATTTTAATGAAAATTAATGTTAATTTAGTATTTTGTATTTACTTTATTCGGAATGTGTTGTATAATGTTAAAAAGAATAGTTTTTATCATAGGAGTTACATTTTATGTGGGAATTTGTATTTAAGGTCGCGTTCCGATTAGCGCTGACCGTGCTTATAGGTGTAGTAATAGGAAGTGAAAGAGCAAAGCACGGTAGAGCCGCGGGCATTCGTACTCACGTCCTCGTTTGTATGGGTGCTGCGCTTACCTCGCTCATAGGTGTATATGCGCAGAAGTATCTCGGAAACAGCGGTGACATGATGCGTATTGCCGCGCAGGTCATTTCCGGTATCGGTTTTCTCGGTGCAGGTATGATCATACTTAAGGATAATAACGTAATTATGGGCCTTACGACCGCAGCGGGCGTATGGACTACCGCTATTATCGGTATTGCCGTCGGTTGCGGTTTTTATGCGGGAGCTATCATTGCTACCGTTCTTCTCGTTCTTTCCCTTATCATCTTTGCACGTCTTGAAAGAAGACGCAAGAGCGTTGAGGTTATTTACGTAGAGATCGACGATATGTATAAGGCAAACGTTACTATTGAAAATATCAGCGCTCTTATAGACAAGGAATTTGCTCACAAGGTCGTTCCGCCTAAAAGCGGTAAGCAGGGTAACTTGGGAATCAATTTCGTCATTTCCAGACGCCTTTATAAGGATATAACAGGCGATATCAGAAGCATGGAAAACGTAGTTTATACCGAAATTGAACAGTAATTTCTTGATCTATCCGAATATTGAAGGGAAGACGATTATGAAAAGAGGATTGGCTACGTTATTTGCATTTACAATCTGTTTTTCTGCCTTGCATTCCTGCGCGTCAAAGGGCGATCCCGATGGCGGCGTAACGACCTCTGATGAGGAGTCCTTCGTTTCGGAGCCCGACGATCTTACCGTTCTTTCCGATTACGTTGATTTTGTCGTTGACGTTGAAGCCGGACGCGATATCCGCGTTTTGCAGTTGACCGACGTGCAAACGATCAGCACGGATCAAAAAAGATATCCTACTCGCGTTACGCCCTCGCTTCCTGCCGATACCCTTAACGGATATAAGAAGTATATAGGGCAGATAATCGACCGCTACGATCCCGATTTTATAATTATGACTGGAGATAACGTATACGGCGAGTTTGACGACGGCGGCGAACGTCTTATCGAGCTTATTGAGTTTATGGACTCGTTTGAGATTCCGTGGGCACCGATACTCGGTAATCACGATGCCGAGAGCTTTATGGGAGTTGATTGGCAGTGCGAACAGTATGAAAGCTCGGAATACTGTCTGTTCAAGCAGCGTGAGCTGACGGGTAACGGTAACTATTCCGTTGCGCTTACTCAAGGCGGACGGCTCATGAGGGTCTTCTATATGCTCGATTCCAACGGAGTTGGAAATGCCAGCAAGATATCTCTTTCTAACGGACATACAACGAGCACTGTGGGCTTCGGCGAGGATCAGATCGACTGGTATACCAAAAGCATAACCGCTGTAAAGAAAAAATATCCGAACGTCAAGCTGTCAATGGCATTTCATATTCAGATTCAGGCGTTCAGTAAGGCATTCAGACAATACGGATACCCCCTTGAGCTTCCTATCAATCTTGATAAGCTCGACGAAGCCCGCGAAAAAGGCGATTTCGGGTATATCGGAAGCGCACTTAAAACTCCTTGGGACTCTGATTCGACCGTTTGGAATTCCATAAAGAAGCTTGGCGTTGATTCGGTATTCGTCGGACACGAGCACACGAACAGCGCTTCGATCAAGCTTCAAGGCGTTCGTCTCACCTACGGACAAAAGAGCTCGACCTTCGACAGATATAATACGGATAAAAACGGTCCCGTTATGGGCGGCACTTATTTTGATCTCTCATATAAGGACGGCAATATTGCAGATTCAGGTCTGATCTTATACGATCAGACGCTCGGTTACGACGGTCCCGTTGCAGACGCATTTAATCCCGACAAAGTCCCCGAAGGCGCGACTGTCACCGTTCTCGATTTTAACGGTACGGACGTAGACGCGACTGTCACGACTGATACTGTTAAAGGATTGGCAGTTCAGGATGTTACCTCTCTCTCGACCGTTCCGAGTGGGTTTGACGGTGTTCTTTACGGCGGCGCTTCAAATAACGCTTCTGCGATTGGTATAAAGCTCTCAAAGTCGGTAAATGCAGAGAAGCTTCTCGGAATGTACGTCAAGATGTACGTGAGCGATTACAGCGTTGCCTCCGGTAAATCTCCGCTTATCCGAATATATAACAATAAGGATAATTCAATACTCAACGCGGCACAGTTCAACACTCTGGGCGGTAAGACAGGCGAGTGGGTATATATTGATATTCTCGGTCTTCTGAAGGGATCGTCGGGAATTGTCGAAAGCGGTAAAATAAACCCGTTTTCACTCGTTTACCGCTTTTACGGTGATACGATCGGAAAGATATACTTCGATTCATTGACGCTTGTTTCCGACGGTGATCCATTTATCTTTGATTCTTCAGCCTCACAGTCGAGCGCGACGGTGAGGGGAGAGACATATCATCAGTATTCGGCTTCTGATTTCGCCAAAGAAACGGCTGCTTTCAAGAATGCCGGCACGGCGTATTACGATATTGCAAAGAAGAGCTATTCTTTCAAATTTACGTTTACTCCCAAGTATTTTTCGGGAAATTTTCATGTCTACGGTTTTACGGATAAAAGTGACGTAACGTCGGGAATCGGTATATGCTTGAATAATGACGGTATTGCTATCGACAAATATAAAACGAGCTATACATTTGAAAGCGGAAAGAGCTATGAGATCGAAACGGGCTTCGTCAGTCTTCATAACGGAAATACCATTTACGTTTTCATTAAAGTGGATTCGCAGCTTGTGGCGTGGGAGCTCGTCGAGGCATACGGAAAAACCGTCGGAAACGTTGCTCTCGTATACGATGGCACAGACGGATCTGTCGCAATAAAATAACCCTGCTTTTGCTAAATAACTATTGACAAAGCAGCTTTAAGGTAGTATAATAACGCTTGAGATTTTGAGAAAGCAAAAGTACACCCCCATATAGGGGTACTTTTGCTTTTCGCTTTTTTAGGAGATAATATGAAGGAAATAATGGCATTGCTTGAGGATTTTCCGGTTATTGCGGCGGTGAAGGACAAGAATATGCATGATGCGGTTTCCTCCCCCGCGTCGATAATATTTGACCTTGGCGCCAATATCAATACTGTTAAGGACAGTATTGAGCTTGCTCACCGAAACGGGAAAAAGATATTCGTTCATATTGATCTTGCCGAGGGGATCGGCAAGGACAGATACGGAATTGATTATCTTTGCTCGCTCGGCGTTGACGGAATAATCAGCACGAGAGGGAATCTTATCAAGGCAGCGAAGGATAAATCGCTTCTTACTGTCAAACGTGTCTTCACGCTCGACAGTCAGGGAGTTATCAGTGCGATGTCGGATATTGACGATCCGTCGGCTGATATCATCGAGATAATGCCGGGTGTTATCCCTAAAATAATCGAACGCTTTGCAGGAAGTGGAAAGCCGATAATTGCAGGCGGTCTTATTGAAAGTAAATCGGAGATAACCGCGGCGCTGTCGCACGGTGCTGTCGCGGTATCGACGGGTAAAAAGGAGCTTTGGTATTTATGAGTAATGTGAAGTATACCGTTGCCGTGATCGGCGGTGGCGTAATTGGCGGAATGATAAGCCGAGAGCTGACGCGATACGGCGTTAAGATAGTCATTCTTGAAAAGGGAAATGACGTTGCTCTCGGCGCATCAAAGGCGAACAGCGGAATCGTTCACGGCGGTTACGATCCCGAGCCGAATACCTTGAAGGCGAAGCTTAATACCTTGGGTGTTGAAAAACTTTTTAAAGCGGCGTCTGAGCTTAACGTTCCGATCAAACGAAACGGCTCGCTCGTTTGTGCTTTCTCGGAAGAAGAAAAGGCGCATCTTGACCTTCTTTATAAAAGAGGCTTTGAAAACGGAATTACCGCGCTTGAAATCATCGACGGCGACAAGGCAAGAGAGCTTGAGGAGAACCTTTCCGAAAGCGTTGTCGCGGCTCTTTGGGTCAAGAATGCGGGAATCGTTTGTCCTTATGAGTTGACTGTTGCTTCAATTGGAAATGCGATGGATAACGGTGCAGAGCTTATTACCGATTTTGAGGTCGTCGGCATCAATAAAGACGGCGTATTTGAGATAGTATCGGCTGACGGAAGAAAAGTTTTTGCCGACTACGTTGTAAACTGTGCAGGTGCTTATTCGGGCAAAATCGCGTCGCTTGTTGGCGACGATTCTATTGAGATAATCCCTCGTGCAGGCGAATATCTGCTTCTCGATAAGGCAGAGGGCGGTAGAGTAAAGCACACGATATTCCAGGTTCCGACAAAGGACGGAAAGGGAATACTCGTTTCCCCGACAGTAGACGGTAATCTTCTTACAGGACCGACGGCATCTGTCGTTGCTTCTCCCGATAATAAGGAGACGACTGCTGACGGTATGAATAAGGTAAATACTCTAGCGCTTAAGAGCGTACCGACGGTCAATTTCAGAAACGTTATTACGTCGTTTACGGGCGTTCGTGCTTCAAACAAGGGCGGAGACTTTGTTATCGGTGAAAGCGCGGCTTGCAAAAACTTCATCAACGTCGCGGCAATTGATTCTCCCGGACTTACCTGTTGTGTAAGTATTGCTGAATACGTGATGGACGTTCTTAAAGGCGTCGGCTTGAAGCTTGAGCTCAGTGCCGATTTCAACGGAACGCGTAACGATCCTCATTTCTTCCGCAAAATGAACGATGACGAAAAGAATGATTTTATTAAGTCGAATCCCACCTACGGACGTATCGTTTGCCGTTGTGAGGGTATCAGCGAGGGCGAGATGCGCTATGCTGTAAAGACTAATCCTCCTGCATCCGACCTTGACGGTGTCAAACGCCGTACCCGTGCAGGAATGGGAAGATGTCAGGGCGGATTCTGTTCGCCTACTGTAATGAAGCTGATCGCCGAGGAAAGAGGCATCGGAAAGGAGCAGGTAACGAAAAACGGTGGCGGCTCGTATATAGTTACCGAAAAGCTTTGATATGGAAAACCACGATATAGTAATAATCGGCGGAGGTCCTGCCGGAATGGCGGCGGCTGTTGCCGCGTTTGACAGCGGAATTACCGACGTAGTGATCATCGACCGCGAAAAAGAGGTCGGCGGAATTCTTCGTCAGTGCATTCACAATGGCTTCGGTCTTCATAAACTTGGTCGTGAACTGACGGGTCCCGAATATGCAAATCACTATAAGCTTGAGGTCGAAAAGCGCGGTATTACCGTTTATGCAGATACGACCGTGCTTTCGGTAACACCCGATAAGGTCGTTACCGCGACGAACACAAGCGGAATTCTTAAGCTTCAGGCGAAGGCGGTTATTCTCGCTATGGGTTGTCGCGAAAGAAGCCGCGGTGCGCTTAATATCCCGGGAACGCGTCCTTCGGGCGTGTTCAGCGCGGGATGCGCGCAGAAGCTTATCAACTGTGAGGGCTATTCCGTCGGTAAGAGAGTTGTGATTCTCGGATCGGGTGACATCGGTCTTATCATGGCAAGAAGAATGTCGCTTGAGGGCGCAAAGGTCGAGGCGGTATGCGAAATTATGCCGTATTCGGGCGGACTTACGAGAAACATAGTACAGTGTCTTGAGGACTACGGTATCCCGCTTTACCTCAGCACGACTGTTGCAGAGATACACGGAAATGAGCGTCTTACGGGCGTTACGATTGCAGAGGTTGACGATAGACGCCAGGTCAAGCCCGAAACAAAGAGATACATTCCTTGCGATACGCTTCTTCTTTCCGTCGGTCTCATTCCCGAAAACGAGCTGACGAGAGGCGCGGGAATCGGAATGGATCCTATAACGGGCGGCGCTGTTGTTGATGAAAACAGAATGACCGACGTAAGCGGTATATTCGCTTGCGGAAACGTGCTTCAGGTACATGATCTCGTTGACTACGTCTCCGACGAGGCGGAGATCGCAGGTAAGGGCGCGGCAAGTTACGTTAAGGGGTTAGACAAAGCAGAGAACAGAGTGAAGGCGGTTGCGGGCAACGGAGTTCGTTACGTTCTTCCGCAGAGGGTCAATACTCGCGGAGGAGATACCGATATTTTCCTTCGTGTTACCGCACCGTTCGGTAAGGTCAAGTTTACCGTAAAGAGCGGAGATAACGTTATTGCGACGGCGATCAAGCTTCGCGCGACACCCGGTGAAATGGAAAAGATCACGCTGAAGGCAGATAAGCTTCGTACCGCTAACGGCGACATAAGAGTCGATCTGGAGGAAATGTGATGGAAAGAAATCTTACTTGCATACTTTGTCCGCGCGGATGTACGCTTAACGTAACCGTAGACGGCGATAACGTTTTCGTCACGGGAAATTCATGCCCGAGAGGGCGCTATTACGGCGAGGAAGAGGTTGTTGCGCCGAAGAGAACCGTTACCTCTATCGTTCGCGTATCTAACCGAGATGACGTAATGGTCAGCGTAAAAACCGAAACGCCCGTTGCTAAAGCCGATATTTTTACCGTTATGGAAGAGATAAGAAAAGCGTCTGTTACAGCACCTGTAAGGGTTGGAGACGTAATTCTGACCGACGTTTGCGGCAGTAACATTATAGCGACAAAGAACATTGATTAAGGGAGCGAACGCTCCCTTTTCTTTTTTGACTAAATACTTGATTTTTCGTGAAAAGTGTTATAAAATGTTAGTATCAAATAACGGGGAATTATTATGGAATTAAAAGGAAAGCTGATAAAGGGAATAGGCGGTCTTTATTTTATTCGTCTGAGTAGCGGTGAGACTATATCCTGCAAGGCGAAGGGTGCGTTTCGTCACGAGAGCGTAAAGCCCTGTATCGGTGATGACGTTACTGTTCTTGACGAGGGTGGATACGTTCTTCACGGTATCGACGAGCGGAAAAACTGTCTTATCCGTCCGCCGATATCGAACGTCGGCGTTATCTTCATAACCTTTGCAGCCGCTGAGCCGGAGCCGGCGCTTCTTAGTATAGACAAGCTGACCTGTATATCAGAGCATTGCGGTATCCGTCCCGTTATTACCGTTACAAAGGCAGATATTGCGCCGCAAAAGGCGCGCGAGCTTGCCGATATTTACGAGCGCTCTGGCTTCAAGACCTTTATTTCGGGAAAGGACAACAGTGCCGTGCCGGAAATAAGGCAGTATATTCACGATGAATGTAAAGGACTTATCTCCTGCTTTGCAGGGGCTTCAGGTGTCGGAAAATCGACGCTTATGACTGCGCTTTTTCCCGAGCTTGAGCTTGAAACGGGTGAGATAAGCGCGAAGATCGCGCGCGGCAAGCATACGACCCGACATGTTGAGCTTTATCCTCTTTCAGAGCTTTTCGGTGACGGGACAGACGGTTACGTTGCCGATACTCCCGGTTTTTCGCTTCTTGATTTTGTTCGGTTCGATTTCTTCGATAAGGAAGATCTCTTATACACATTTCCCGAGTTTGACAAGTATATCGGCGGATGCCGCTATACGCGCTGTACTCATCTTTGCGAGGACGGCTGTGCTATTTACGATGCGGTAAAGCGTGGAGAGATAGTCAAGAGCCGTCACGACAGCTTCGTGTCAATTTATAACGACCTCAAGGGCAAGAATAAGTGGGATAAATAACATAAGTTTACAATAATTTTCGGAGGCATGAAAATGGTAAAGAAGATTCTGAAGCGCTATTTTATAGACGCCATGGGCGCAATGGCGCAAGGGCTTTTTGCGTCACTTCTTATCGGTACGATATTCAAGGTGCTCGGTATGATACCGAAGCTTGAATTCCTTATTAAGATAGGTGACTATGCGCAGGCGATGGCGGGCCCTGCTATGGCGGCGGCAATTGCTTATTCGCTTAAGGCGCATCCCCTCGTTATCTTCTCGGCTGCGGCTGTCGGTCATGCGGCAAACGCTCTCGGAGGTGCGGGCGGACCTCTTGCGGTTTTCTTTATCGCTATTGCCGCGGTTGAAGTTGGAATGCTTGTTTCCAAGAAGACAAAGGTTGATATTATCGTTACACCTTTTACTACGATTCTTGTCGGATGCGGACTTGCTATTCTTGTTGCTCCTTATATTGGCAAGGGCGTAGGTTATATAAGCGACTTTATCGGTTGGGCTTCGCTTCAGGCACCGTTTGTTGCTTCACTTATTATTTCTGTCGTTATCGGTGTGGTACTCACGCTTCCGATATCCAGCGCCGCTATTTGCGCAGGACTTTGTCTTACGGGCAGCGCTTTAACGAACGGCAACGAAGGACTTGCTATCGCAGGCGCGGCGGCTGTTGCCGGATGCTGTGCGCAGATGGTCGGCTTTGCTGTTATCAGCTTCAGAGAGAACAAATGGGGCGGTCTGCTTTCGCAGGGAATCGGCACGAGTATGCTTCAGATGCCGAACATTATTCGCCATCCGCAGATATGGATAGCTCCTACGCTTGCTTCTGCAATTACCGGACCTCTTGCAGTCTGCGTCTTCGGACTCCGTATGTACGGCGCGGCGATCAATTCCGGTATGGGTACCTGCGGACTTCTCGGACCTATCGGTATGATCCTCGGTTGGTATGACAAGACGAACGGATATACTGCGGACGTTACAGCTCTTAATTGGATAGGACTTATTCTTATTTGTTTCATTCTTCCCGCAGTCCTTTCATTTATAATAAACGAGATCCTTCGCAAGATTGGACTTGTTAAAGACGGATATATGAAGCTTGAGGATTAAAATACAAAACAGAAAAGCACCCTTTCGGGTGCTTTTCTTATATGTCTATTTCTATCCAAAAAATACTTCCGTTGCCGTTTGAGGAGAGAACTCCACAACGTCCGCCGATGAGCGTCATCAGCTTATTGACGATAGAGAGACCAAGGCCGCTTCCTTGTGCGGAGCGCTTGTGCGGACTGTCGACCTTATAGTATCTGTCCCAAATAAGAGGAAGCTTATCCTCTGGGATTCCTTCGCCCGAGTCGATGACCGAATAGCGCAGAACGTCTCTTTCGCCGTTGAAGTAGCGCTCCTGGCGAACGATTACTGTCCTGTCGTTGCCTGTATAGGTCAAGGCGTTATTAACGAGGTTCAGAAGTGCGCGAGTTATTTTCGTTCGGTCTGTTTTGACAACGACGCTTTCATTCGCTTCAAAGCGCAGAGTGTAGCCGTCCTTGCGGCAGAACTCCTGATATTTTTCAATCTCGGCGGCAACTGATTCAGTTATGTTGAATTGTTCGAAATTTGCCTTTGCGACGCCGTTTTCAAGCTTGGATATTTCGAGCATATCGTTGACGAGCGAAGTCATTCTCTTCGCTTCATCTGCTATAATGGCGGCGTTTTCGGGTGTGTTTTCACCTTCGAGGTCGCGCATAAGCTCGGCGTATCCGGTTATCATTGTAAGAGGCGTGCGAAGGTCGTGAGTTGTGTTAGCAATCAGCTCTGAGCGGAGCTTTTCGACTCGTGAAAGCTCCGAGGAAGCGTATGTGAGTGTCTCTGAAAGCTCCTCCGCCTCGCGGTATGATCCGCCTTCAAAGTTGACGCTGTAATTGCCCTTTGCAAGCTCCTTTGCCGACGAGTTGATTCTGGTTATCGGCTTGGTTATTGACGATGATAGGATCAGGGTCAAGATGACCGATAAAATTATCATCGTTATGCTTATGATCACGAGCAGATAATTCAGCGTCCTTACAGTAGAAGCTACGGGGGCAACTTCTGAGTTGATGATGAAGAGCATGTCGTCTCCTCGTGCGTCCTTGACGATAAATGAATATACTATCGACTGTCCGTCACTTACCTCGTTTGTCAACTCATATTCGCTTCTTTCGGAATTGTAGGAATAATAGCAAAGCAAGCTTCCGCCGTTTTCCATTGCTTTACGGTGCATCGAAATAAGCTCGCCATTTTCCATTGAGTGAATAACGCAGTTTTCGGTGATGTCGCATGAGAACATTTCTTTTGCCCTGATTCTGTCGAATCGGTATGCGACGATACAGACCGATTTGCTTCTTGCGAGTTTTTCCGCCTTGCTTTCGAGAGTTATCGGTGCTTCTGTATACGAAGCAAGCTTCTTCGCTATATCCTTTGTCTCGGAAACTCTGACGCTACGGTGAATCGTGCCGAGAAACACGACCTGAAGAAGCCACAAAAGGAGAAGCACAACTCCTGTAAAACCCGCCATGAACGCAAACAGCTTCAGGCGGATCTTCGGCTTGCGAGAATTACTCTGTGTCAAAACGGTATCCCACCCCTCGCAGCGTGACGATCATACTGCTGTAGTCCTTTAAGCTTTTGCGCAAAAGCTTTACGTGAGTATCAAGCGTTCTGTCATCGCCGTAAAAGTCGTAGCCCCACACTTCGGTTATGAGGCGTTCGCGCGTCAGCGCTATGTTCTTGTTTTTGCACATATAGTAAAGAAGATCGTATTCCTTTGGGGACAGATATGTGCGCTCTCCGTCTATCGTAACCGTTCGCGCGGCGAAGTCGATCTCAAAGCCGCCGTGTTTGAACAATTCTTTGTTTTCTTCCTTTTTAGGCGCATTGATACGCTTCATAATAGCGTCAATGCGGAGCATGAGCTCCTTTCCCGAGAATGGCTTTACGACGTAATCGTCGACACCAATGCGGAATCCGCTTATTTTGTCGTATTCCTCACCACGTGCTGAGAGAATAAGTATCGGCGTATCGGAGAAGCTTCGTATCATTCGGCTTGCGGAAAAGCCGTCGAGCTCGGGCATCATCACGTCCATAATAATTATATCGAAGCGACGATTTTCGCATAGGCGTACTGCCTGTGCGCCGTCTTCGGCTTCTGTTACGTCGTGACCCTCGTATTCTGCATATTTTTTTATTAGCTTTCTGATCTGCATTTCGTCGTCTACAACGAGAATATTGTACATAAACGAACCATCCTTATAAAATAGGGGAACGGTAACGCTACCGTCCCCCTTAATTATACATTATCTCTTGGGTTAATGCAACAATTACGGCATCTTTTCGGTCAATTTGAGCTGGTAATCGAATATTTTTACTTTGTTTCCAACGTATCTCGATACTGTAACTGTTACAGTCTGACCAACCTCAAATTCCTGAAGAAGTGCCTTGACGTCTGCGATGGAGGTTATCTTATTACCATCGATAGCGACGAGAAGGTCACCCTCCTGGAAGTTCGAGTTTTCAGCGGAAGCGATATATACACCGTAGTCGGAGAAGTATCTGTAATACTTGAACCAGTTTCTTATATCCTCCTCGTTCTGAATCTCAAACAGTTCAAATCCGAGCTTAACTCTGCCGGAAACGTATCCCTTTTCGATGAGGTCTGTCATGATCGCAATAGCGTCGGACACGGGGATAGCAAATCCAAGACCTTCAATATTTTCACCAACTGATTTAGCATTGACGATACCGATGAGCTCTCCCTTAGCATTGAAGAGACCGCCGCCCGAGTTTCCGGGGTTGATCTCTGCATTTGTCTGGAGGAGATGGTAAGTCGTCCCGTCGATAATGATATCGCGGTCAAGAGCGCTGACAATTCCGTTGGTTACAGATCCGCCGAGGGTTCCGAGCGGGTTACCGATCGCAACTACCGTCTCACCAACGACTACCTCGTCGAAGTTACCGACGGTTACGGCAGGGAGACCATTAACGTTGAGCTTGATAACACCTACGTCGCTTTCAGCGTCGCAGATATAAGAGTCTGCCTCGTAAACGGTTCCGTCCTTAAGCTTGACAGTTATTTTTGCCGCGCCGTCAATAACGTGAGCGCACGTGAGAATGTAGCTTCCGTTCTCGGACGTTGAGATAATTACTCCGCTTCCCGCGCCCTCAGTAATGTACTGACCGTAATATGCGTCGGTTTCAACTGTTTCTGTTGATACCTCTACTACCGAATTAGCGGCAATGGATGCAACATACGCTGAGACACCCTTGTCCGTTATCGGAGTAGCTGCTTCGTTTTTGGGCGCGTACTGAATGATTACGTCCGCGGGAGTGAATATGCTCATACCGCTTGAGGGCAGGTTCATAATACCACAGGTAAAAACGTTGAGCAAGAAGGATGCTGCAAGAGCGATACCCATCATTCCTATTACAAAGCCCTTTGAAGCGCGTTTTTTCTCGGGCTTCTGAGCATGCATCTGAGGTTTGTTAGCCTGCTGATAGGGCGTCTGAGGCGTCTGCTGACCGTAATATCCTGCGTTGCCGTAATACCCGTTATACTGCGGACGCTGATAGCCGTTCTGAGCGTACTGAGCGTTCTGTCTTTGTTCGCTGTAGTTCGGTGTATACTGCTGATTATATGCGCTCTGAGTATACGGACGGTTTTGAGGTGAGTATTCCTGATTTACGGCTTGTGCGTTGTTCTCAAACGGCTCGGCTTTAGGAAACTCTTGCTGTGCGGCCTGCTGAGCGTTTGCCGCATTTTGCTCGGTCATCGGCTCGTTGTTTTCGGGATTCTGATTGTAAGGATTGTTCATGATGTGCTCCTTTTTTATCTTTGTGCTTATATTATAAACTTCGAATGTGACAGTAATGTGATAATTTCAAGAAATTTTATTGAAAAAAGACTTCTTACATGTTATAATGTCGTTAGCCGCATTTGCGGCTTTTAAGGAGAAGCTATGAGGACTGCGATAATTACAGGCGCATCACGCGGAATTGGACGTGCTACAGCAAGGATCTTCGCTACGCGCGGATACAATACAGTTATTTGTTATAACAATTCAAAGGAAGGGGCTGACGCTCTTTGCGATGAACTTAATAGGGAAGGGCTTTCCGCTATCACATATAAGGTTGACGTTTCAAGATCAGACGAGGTCACTCGTCTCTTCGGCGACGTATATGCGAGGTTCGGAAGCATTGACGTGCTTGTCAATAACGCAGGAGTGTGCTCGTTCGGGCTTATTACTGACGTTACCGACGATGAATTTGACCGCGTTAACGGCATCAATTATAACGGAACCTATTACTGCTCGCGCGAAGCTGTGAAATACATGCTGAAGGAGCACAAGGGAAGTATCGTTAACGTTTCTTCAATGTGGGGAATCAGCGGTTCTTCCTGCGAGAGCGTTTATTCTGCTTCTAAGGCGGCGGTGATCGGTTTGACAAAGGCGCTTGCTAAGGAGCTTGGTCCTTCGGGGATCAGAGTCAACTGCATAGCGCCCGGTGTAATTGCGACTGAAATGAATGAGTCTCTGACTGAGAAGACTATGAGTGAATTGTCCGAATCAACGCCGCTTTGTCGCATCGGCACACCTGAGGAGGTTGCCGAGGCGATATACTTCTTAGCGTCTGACGGCGCGTCCTTTATAACCGGTCAAGTGCTTTCGGTTGACGGGGGATTTTGCATTTGAAATGATGTATTGACTACGTCAATATGATGCTTTTTCGCTGTGCTCAAAGCGGAGCGTCATCATTAGGCGAAGCAGACATCATTTGCCGAAGGCAAATATCATTGAAAAAAGCCACTCGTATTACGAATGGCTTTTTTCTGGTGCTCCTGCGGAGAGTCGAACTCCGGACAACTTGATTAAAAGTCAAGTGCTCTACCAACTGAGCTACAGGGGCGTTTTCGGCACGAATGATATTATACCACAGTATTCCAGCATTGTCAAGAGAAAAATCAAAAAAATAAAGAAAAACGCGGCTCATTGAGCCGCGTTTGATTCATTTATCAGTTTCCTGCGTTTCTCTTCTTCTGAACGATGTCCCAAAGTGCGAGGAAATCATCGTCAGGAACGGAAGGATCGGCTGCTTCAGCGTTCTCTTCGTCAGCTGCTTCTGCCTTCTCTGTCTTTTCTGCCTTGTTAGCGAATGCAGCCTTAGCAGTGGTCTTGGTCTCCTTCTTGGGAGCGTCGAAGCCGGTAGCAACAACGGTGATAGTCATGGTGTCCTCAAGACTGTCATCGAACGCAACACCCCAGATGATCTCTGCATCGGGATGTGCCTCGTCGGAGATGAGCTGCGATGCGGTCTCGATCTCTTCAAGTCCAATGTCAGGAGAAGCAGTGATGCTGATGAGGATACCCTTTGCACCTGCGATAGTAGTCTCAAGAAGGGGAGAGGATATTGCAAGACGGGGAGCTTCGGTTGCCTTGTCCTTACCGGAAGCAGTACCGATACCCATGTGTGCGGGTCCGCCGTCCTTCATAACTGTAGTAACGTCTGCGAAGTCAAGGTTGATGAATCCGTCAACGTTGATAAGCTCGGAAATGCTCTGTACACCGTGGCGGAGGATATTATCTGCCTCGGAGAAAGCGTTTGCGAGAGTGATTCTGGTTTCGGAGATCTGCTTAAGGCGCTCGTTAGGAATGATTATGAGAGAGTCAACGCACTCGCGCAGACGCTCGATACCTGCTTCAGCAGCTTCCATTCTCTTTCTTCCTTCGAATGCGAAGGGCTTAGTTACGATACCAACGGTAAGAATGCCCATATCGCGAGCGATCTTAGCAACTACGGGTGCAGCACCTGTTCCGGTTCCGCCGCCCATACCGGAGGTGATAAATACCATGTCAGCGCCCTTGATAGCGTTGGTGATCTCTTCCTGGCTCTCTTCAGCAGCTCTTGCACCGATATCGGGGTTAGCACCAGCGCCGTGACCCTTAGTGATCTTGTCGCCGAGAGTGATCTTCTTGCCAGCGGTAGAACGACCGAGTGCCTGTCTATCGGTATTAACAGCGATAAACTCAACGCCGCGAACGTTGCTCGAGATCATGCGGTTAACTGCGTTGTTTCCGCCGCCGCCGACGCCGACTACCTTTATATTTACTAAATTTTCATTTTCTGCGTAGTTTTCAAATTCCATGATATGTATCCTCCAAAAAAATCTTTTATATTTCTATTATTTTGCACTTTGCGACATTATTTCGGAAAAAATAGGTCACACAACAATATGATACTTCTTTTTAGACTTTGATGCAAGAGGTTTTCACAAAGTTTACTGTTTGTTCATAATTTTGTTTGCCCGTCGAAGTTATCTGTACTCAAAAGGTTTTTCCAATTCTCTTGCGACTATTTGATTAACCTTTTCAACGTTAATGGAGACGATTGCGTACGGGTCATAAGTAGCTATAACGTTTTTAACGAACTTGAGCTTTGTATCCAAATTATCGTTTGTTCCGATAACTATCTTATATTTTCTTTCGTCCGTATAGAGAGCAAGATGATATCTGTCAGACGCGTCAATGCAGTCTGTTTTTTTATATATCTCTTGGTCCTTAAGCTCGGAAAGAAATTCAACGATATGATCGTAATTTGAATCCTTGTCGAATACGATTCGCTCCCCCTGAACAGCTCGCTCGACCTGTGGAAGCTTGAGATATATGACCGGCATATCGAGAACCATGATATCTTCATATATATCATGCTTAGATATTATTCTGAGATCGCTTGACAGTAAGAAATAATCGCCGTATATTTCCGTACAGTAGTGCGGAGCATCTTCAGTTACGTTGATGACGAGCGTCGAGGGAAGCACGCGCTTGAACGTTACCTTACTTATATATGGATACTTCTTAATTATGTCTTTTTCGGCTTTTTCGAGATCGACGCCGAACAGGTTGTCCGACGGAGAAAAGCCGCATGCCTCAATTATTTGTTTTTCGGTATAGCGGCTGTTTCCTTTGACCTCGACCTTGTCAAGTCCGAAGAAAACGAAGATACATACGATTGCTATCAGCGCGGTAAGAGCCGCACCGATAAGGACGTAAAAGATCTTTCTGCCGACTTCTTTTCGCTTGTTTTTTGAGCGAAGCTTCAAAAAAGAGTCGTTATTAACTAGCTCGGCGTTACTTAGTTCTTCGTCCAGCACGTATTCGTTACCGTTATTATTCAATTTTCACGACTCCTTTCTGAAAAATGAGGGTAAATGAAATTATATCACATCTTGCGTGAATTTACAAGAGCAAAAATTTCATTATAGATCAGCTCGTTTGCGTTACTAATTGCAAATTTACCGAAATTTTCGCCCATATTTTGACGCTTTTCGCGGTCGAAGAGAAGCTCCTCGACGGTTTTTGAAAGAAGTCCGTCTGTCAGTTTGCTTTCCTCGATCAAACAGATCGCATCTGCGTCATAAAGCACCTTAGCGTTTTTATATTGGTGATTATCGGTTACGTTCGGCGAGGGAATAAGTATTGACGGCTTTTTGAGATGCGCGAGCTCGGAAATCGTCATTGCGCCTGCACGGTTGATGACAAGGTCAGCAGCCGCGAGACGGTCGGGCATATCGTATATGTAATCAACGAGAACGAGGTTCTCGTATTTATCGAGACCGAGGCGTTCAAATTCCGCCTTTGTTTTTTCGTAGTTGATAACGCCTGCCTGATGCAGATGATGCACCTCGGGGTGCTTGCTTGAAAACTCTGCCATCAGCTTAATTGCTTCGGTATTTATCCTGCCTGCACCGTTGCTTCCGCCGCAAGTGAGCAGGGAATAGCGGAAGCGGTTTTCAAAGCCGAGCTTCTTTCTTGCCTCTTCCCTTGTTATATCGGAAAATCCCGATTTAAGCGGATTTCCGACGTGCATTATCTTCTTGCATTTCTTTATCTGCTCGGCGGTCGCTTCGAAATTGGTAAAGAGAACGTCTATGTGTGGCGCGAGCATTTTGATCGCAACTCCTGCAAGCGCGTTTGACTCGTGCATGGCAGTCGGGATCTTCATCTTTGCTGCTGCCTTGATGAGCGGCCAGGAGACGTATCCGCCTGTACCTATACAGATATCGGGCTTGAACTCCTTGATCAGCTTCTTTGCTTTTCCGACAGAGGTTGCAGTAAGATACAGGGTTTTAAGGTTTGAAAGAGATATCTTTCTTCTCAGTCCCTGCATCTCAATATGGTATAGCTTGAAGCCCTCCTTAGGCACAAGGCGGTTTTCCATTCCGCGGCTTGTTCCGACAAAGGCGATCTCAGCGTCGGGCTGGTGTTTTAATATTGTTTTAGCGATGGCAATTGCGGGGTTAATGTGACCGCCTGTGCCTCCGCCTGTAAGCAGTACTTTCATTTTTAATCAAGAGCATCCTTTTTTTGATATGAGTATTTAGATATTGAAAGTATAACTCCCATTTCTGCCAGCTGAACTATAAGGGCTGTACCGCCGTAGCTGAAGAACGGTAGTGAGATACCTGTATTCGGGATCATGTTAGTAACAACGGCGATATTGAGCAACGTCTGGATCGCGACCTTGCTTATAAGACCGATAACGACAAGAGATGAGAAGGTATCAGGCGCTTTAAGGGCTATAACGAAGCCGCGCCAGATAAGAAGCATAAAGAGAATTATGACCAGAGCCGCTCCTGCGAATCCGAGCTCCTCTGCAATTATAGAGAAGACGAAGTCGTTTTGCGGCTGAGAAACGTACATGTGCTTCTGGCGGCTGTTTCCGAGACCGACTCCGAAAAGTCCCCCGGATCCGATCGCATACAGACCCTGAAGCGTCTGCCAAATCTTACCCTTTGGATCGTAGGTTTCAGGGTGAAGAAGCATGTTGATTCTTTCTTGCGCGTATGGGAAGACTGCAATCGCAATTCCGATAAGTCCCCCTGCCAACGCAACAGCAGATGCAAACCATTTCATGCTTGCGCCTGCCGCGAAGATGACGACAGCTCCAATTGCAAAGACTATGATAGTACCTGAAATGTGTCTTTCAAGGGCGATAAGCAAGCACACGACTCCAACGATTAGGAAGGGAATAAACATTCCGTACCAGAAGGACTGTCGCCTGTTACCGTAGTTTGTTATTCGGTCCTGATTTCGCGCGACGTATAGCGCTAACATAAACACCAGAGCCGGTTTCATGACCTCTGACGGCTGGAACGTGTACGAACCTATCATTATCCATCGTTGGGCAACACCGCTTGCAATTCCGTACATCAGAACGACAAGCAGCAGAGCAGTTGAAATAATGAATATAGGAACCGTTACCTTTCGCAGCCATCGGTAATCGAAGTTCATCGCGAAAATAAGCGGGATCATACCTAAGCAGGCGAAAAGTATCTGTCTTTTTACGAAATAGAAGCTGTCGCCGTATTTGCTGAACGCGTATGCGTAGCTTGCCGAGAAGTCCATTATAATTCCGAAAAGCGTCAGAACTATAACGAGAATGAGAAACAGCTTATCGTAGCTGCCCTTGATTCTAACAATGTCGGTCGGCTTGATAAAGTCGTTTTTGCGTGTACGCGGGATCGGCTTCTTTTGCGGACGTGCCGTCAGCGCGGCTGTCATACGCTTAAGAGCCCCCGGCTTTTTATTTTCGTTATTCTGCTGTAACGGCTGTTTTTCGTTACGGGGAGCAGGTGCTTTGCCTTCATTTTGCGAACGGCTTTGCTCACCCTGCTGAGGACGCATTTTGGCACGCGGCTCGTTATGGGAGGCGCCTTGTCTTACGCGAGTGTCACTGTTAGCGGTATTTCTTTCTGCATTTGGATTACCGTTAACTGTCTTTCTTTCCGCGTTTTGACGAGGTTTAACTGTTCGCCGTTCGGCGTTAGGGTTAGCGTTGACCGTTCTTCTTTCAGCGTTTTGGTTAGCGTTAACCGTTCTTCTTTCAGCGTCGGAAGGGCGGTTTACGGGTCTGCGCGGCTGAGCGTTCTCGGGTATGTTATCTTGAGGATTTTGACGCATCGGTGCGCCGGCCGTTTGAAGTCGAACAGAATTGCCCGACTGATTGTATGACGGTCTACCACCGTTTTTGTCTTTTTCGTTAGGGGTTCTGTTCATATTTATGATCCTTTTAAGCTATTCCAAAGAAATAGGAAACGACGCAGAGGACGAGAGTCGTAAGAGAAAATACCGTTACGACCTTTACCTCACTCCATCCGCATTTTTCAAAGTGATGGTGTATCGGCGCCATTTTAAAGAAGCGCTTTCCGTGTGTTATCTTGAAGTATCCGACCTGTATAATATCGGAAATTGCTTCCATTATATATACGAAGCCGCAGATGAGAATTATAAGAGGATTTCCGATAAGGAATGCCATCGAGGTGACCAGACCGCCAAGGAAGAGCGATCCTGTGTCACCCATAAAGACTCTTGCAGGGTAGAAGTTATATACGAGGAATCCGAGGCATCCGCCGAGGGTCGAGCCCGAAAGAACGCCGAGCGCTTTATTCTGACCTTTAAAAGCAACGGCAGAGAAGAATGCGGCGACTACTGCAGTTTCAGTTGCGGCGAGTCCGTCTATACCGTCTGCGAGGTTTACGCTGTTTACAACTCCCGTGATGAGTATTACGGCGATTATGTAATAGAAGAATCCAAGGTCTACTGTCTTATTAAAGAAGGGGAGGTAAAGATGTGTATCTACAAAATCCAAACTGCTTGCCGCTACTACGAAAATTACGGCTACGATAAGCTGAAGCAGATATTTTTGCCAGGATAGAAGACCCTCGTTCTTGTTCTTTGCGAACTTTGTTCTGTCGTCTATCATACCGATAACAGAATTAAGAACCGCAAATACGAGGCAAATAACGGGGAAGAGCATCTGTTTATCGTTTGTCTGCGCGAAGATCACCGTGAAGAGCGTAGCGCAAACGAGCGATATTGCAATGAGGAAGGAAAGACCTCCCATCGTCGGCGTGCCTTCCTTTGATTTATGCCAGCGCGGTCCTATATCGAGTATCTTCTGTCCCATTTTCTTGCTTTTAAGATAAGGGATAAGAAAACGTAGGATTACCGCAGTTATTACGAACGTTAATAACAGTGAGATAATATAAAATAGTATCATTTTTTAAATTCCTCGGCTTTAGCCGCTCCTTTTAATTTTCGAGAAGTATCTTTGCAATTCTGCCCATGTCAATTCCGTGACTTGCCTTGATGAGCACGCAGTCGTTTTCTATGAGCTTTTCTTTGACGGTTGCCAAAATTGGCTTTTCATCTGTTATATCGGTGAAAACGAATACGCTTTCGCTGTCAAATCCGTTTTTGATCGCTTCATCGGCTATGTATGCCGCATCGTTTCCGAAGGTAAAGAGCAGATCGACGCCGATATCCGAAACGTATTTTCCAACGGAACGGTGAAGCTCCTCGGTTCTGTCTCCGAGCTCCATTACGTTTCCGATCACTGCAACGGTTCTGCCACCTATATCTTTGGTCAGTCCCTTCGTTACCGATAGGGAAGCTTTGATAGATTCGGGGCTTGCGTTATAATAGTCGTTTATAAATGTTATGCCGTTATGCTTTACGATATTCTGTCTCATTCCGACGCCGACGAAGGAAGATAGACCAAGCTTGATCTCAGAGTCGGTAAGACCTGCGAGCTTTCCGACCGTGACTGCATACATTGCGTCAAGGACTGTATGCTCGCCGAGGGTCGGAATGCGGCAGTCTGTAATCACTCCGTCAGGGGTAATTGCATCGAATATCATTCCGTCTCCGTCGTTACGGATATTCTCGGCACGATAGGGACATTCTTTATTATGCAGTGAGACGTATACGGCGTTTTCAATGCCGCTAAGTAGCGGCTCGTCGCCGTTAAGAACGAGTATTCCGTCATCGGTCATTCCGTCTCTTATCTCAAGCTTTGCGTCGCGTATACCCTCACGTGAGCCGAGATGCTCGATGTGCGAGGAGCCGATAACGGTAATTACACCAATATCAGGACGGGTAAGCTTTGTAAGAAACGAGATCTCGCCTCTTGCGCTCATGCCCATTTCTATGACTGCCGCCTTGTGTTCTTCCCTTATGCCGAGAAGCGTCAATGGCAGTCCAAGCGCATTATTGAAGTTGCCCTCAGTCTTGTGCGTCGGGAATTTAGCACACAAAACAACCGCAATAAACTGTCTTGTTGTCGTTTTTCCGACGCTGCCCGTAACTCCGACGGTAAGAACGTCACATTCCTTCTTGTGCTCTGCAGAAAGGCAGGCAAGCGACAGTGAAGTGTTCTCGCAGAGTATTACCGAGCAGCCGTTGTTTTCAAACGGTGATAGATCCTCGGGAATTCTTTCGGTAAGCACTGCGGCGGCGCCCTTTTCGGCGGCAGACGTTAGATATAGATGTCCGTCTGTCCGCTCGCCTGCTATTGCGACGAAAAGATCGCCGTCAGATACCTTGCGCGAGTCTATCACGGCGCTTTTTACCTTTTTTTCGCCTTCATATATAAGTTTTCCTTTGCAGGCGTCGGCGACAGATGCGCCGCTTGCACCGTGAAAAATATCAAGCATTGCTTTCTTCCTTTCGGTCAGTATAAGCCGTGGTCCTTCAGGTACTGCTTTGATGCCTCAAGAGCTATATTGCGCTCCGAGAAGGGATGAGTTCCGTCCGGCATTATCTCGTATTCCTCATGACCCTTACCTGCAAGCAGGATAACGTCGCCGAGCTGCGCGGTCTTAACCGCGTATTCAATCGCTTCCTTGCGGCTTTCGATCACGGTATGAGGACAGCTTTCGTCGAAGCCCTCGAGAATATTGTTTATAATATCTCTTGTGTTTTCGCTACGGCTGTTATCGGCAGTAACGATTACAAAATCCGCCATTTTAGAGGCAATTCCGCCCATTACGGGACGCTTTGTGCGGTCGCGGTCGCCTCCGCAACCGAAGAGAAGCACAAGACGCTGTTCGTCCTTCATGAAACGGCGAACGGTTCTGAGCACGTTTTCAAGCGCGTCGGGTGTGTGCGCGAAATCTATGTAGAGAGAAAAGTCGTTAGTCGGCAGAGCAATGCGCTCCATTCTGCCCTTGACGCCAGTAAAACGGCTGAGCGCCGCCATTATCGTTCTGTGCGGAACACCGTCGGTATAAGCGGCGGTTGCGGCTTCAAGGGTGTTCATAACGGTGAACGAGCCGGGAATGGGAGACGTGATCTTGAAAACGAGGTCCTTGGTAAAGACATCGTAATCAATGCCCTGGCTCTTGTTATCCGAAACGTTTTTTGCGCAGAAATCGACTGCCGTGCCTTTTGCCGAGCAGAGGATCGGGGTCTTCGATGCGTTGATCATGACAGACGAATAGCTGTCGTCGGCGTTGATTATCGCGCGTTTGACCTTCGGGAAAAGCTTTGCCTTTGCCTTTGCGTACTCATCGAGAGTCTTGTGAAAATCAAGATGCTCGGGAGTGAGATTCGTAAAAACGCCGCAGTCAAATTCTATCGGCTCGAGTTTTCCGAGAGCTAGCGCGTGAGACGAAGCTTCCATAATTACGTGAGTATATCCCTCGTCACGGAACTGAGCAAGAAGCGGATAGAGCACAGACGGATCGGGAGTCGTCATCTTGCCCGTAATTGTACCGATGGTTGCGGCTTTGATGCCTGCCGCGCGGTATATTTCGGTCAGCATCGTGACGGTACTCGTTTTACCGTTTGTACCCGTCACAGCAGTGATCTTAAGATCATTCCAGGGGTCGTTACAGAAACGCGATGTCAGATACGCTTCGCCTGCGCGTGTGTTTTCGAAAACAGCGTAGGGAAGAGAAAGAGCGTTCAGCTTCTCCTCGATCTCGGGGCGGTTTTCGTCTATTGCAAATGCGACTGCACCGTTTTCGATCGCCTTGTCTATAACAAGGTGTCCGTCACGGGTGAAGCCCTTGATGCATACGAAGAGATAGCCCCCCTTGCAAAGCGTAGGATCGGGGGTGATCCCCTTTATTTCAATTTGCGGAATATCTACCGAAAGACGGCAGGGTATGTTTTCGAGCATTTTATTCAGTAACATAAATTTGCTCCAATCTGTTAGTAATTTATGCTGTTTCGTCAAGATAACGAACGGTTATCGTAACGACAGTTCCCTCGGTAACGAGCGTTCCGGGTGAAATGGACTGCGATACGACGTATGCCTCAGCAGAGGTCGTATTAGCGGCGCCGTTGATGATGACGTTAAATCCGCGGTTGCTGAGCGTTCTGTTTGCGGCGGTAGCGGTCTGTCCGACTACGTCGGGAACAGTCTTGTTTGCAACGGGAGTTGACGATCCTGTATAGAAGATGACCTTTCCTGCATTTTTCATTATTTCCTGACCTTTTGCGGGAACCTGGTAGGTTATAACGTCGCCGTCACCGCGAATTTCGTATTCGATGCCGCGGTTAACGACAGCAGATATGGTGTCTGCCTTCGGCCAGCCGACGTAGTTGCTCAAGGTCGTTTTGATCTTCTTGAGCTCTGCGTCGGAATAGTTTCGCTCGATTCCGATATAGGGAAGGATCTCGTCGAGAAGTCCTGCAATATAGGGAGCGGCAACCGTGCTTCCGTATTTGGAAGGAGAGGTCGGTGTATCAACGACGATTATTGCAGAGATCTGCGGATCGTCAGCAGGTGCAAATGCGGCACAAGAACCGACACGGTAAGAGAAATTACCGTCGGGATCGGCAAGGTCGCGGATCTCGGACGTACCGGTCTTAGCTGCGATCTTGTATCCGGCAACGTATGCGTTTTTAGCACCTCCGTTTTTGCTTGAAACGCCTCCTTCAAGGATCGTTGCAAGCGTTTCACATACGCTTTCGCTTACGACCTGACGTTTGATTATCGTCTCATGCTGCATGAGGATGTTTCCGTCGTCGTCTATGATCTTATCAACGACGTAAGGTGTAAGGAGCTTACCGCCGTTAGCTACCGAGTTTATGGCAGTTAACTGCGTAAGAGGAGTTACCTTAAAGGTCTGACCGAAGGAGTAGACGGCAAGTGATACATCGGTAAAATCCGAGGTCGTCGAATAGATACCCTTTGCTTCACCCGGGAGGTCGATACCTGTCTTTGAGGTGATACCGAAGGACTCGAAATACTTATAGAAGGTTTCTTGACCCAGGCGGCGTGATACAGTCATCATCAGGGGGTTACAGGACATTTGAAGACCTGTCGTGAAGGTTATCGAACGGTGTCCCTTAGTTCTGTGGCAGTGAATAGGATTAGGATATCCCGAAACCTTGTATGAGCCGCTGCAGTAGAAGCTTTCAGTTGGGGTAACTACGCCCTCCTCAAGTGCCATAGCGCTTGTCATTATCTTGAACGTAGATCCCGGCTCGTAAAGCTCGGAAACTGCTTTATTTCTCCACAGAGTATAGAGCAGATCGGTACGGTATTTAGAATACTCTGTCGATTCGGGATCAAGTCCGCTGTTTTCAAGCTTGATCTGCGAGCCCTCATCAAGCTGATAGGGAGAATTAAGGTCAAACGACGGATAGGTTGCCATTGCTAGGATCGCTCCCGTGTTGCAATCCATAACGATTCCTGTAACTCGGTTCAGCGGATTCGAATCGAGATACGCCTGCTTTACCTGATTTTCAAGCGCGCGCTGGATCGTTACGTCAATGGTAGTTACGAGGTTAGCACCGTTTGACGCGTCGATATAGGTATCGTATTTTCCCGGCATCTGTCCGCCCTGGGCGTCCTTTGACGTTATGTATTTACCTGACTCGCCCTTAAGGAAGGAGTTATATTCAAGCTCAAGACCGCTCAGACCCTGATCGGTACCGACAACGCCTATTACGTTTGACGCAAGGGAAGAGAAGGGATAATATCTTGCAGAACCTGCTTCAAGGTGTACCTGAAGCTTAAGATCGTTTTCGAGTATAAACGCTCGAACTGCGTCAGCTTGCTCCTCGGTAGCCTTTTTCAGTACCGTTTCGTCTGCACGGTTTGTCTTTTTGGTCAGCGCGATTATTTTATCGTAATCGACGTCAAGAATTTCGGAAAGCCCTTTTGCTATGAGCTCGGCTTTTCCGCTCTCAGCGATGTCGCGCGGAGAAATGAATATACGGTAAACCGTATGATTCGATGCGAGCTTCGTCATATTCGCGTCATATATCTCACCGCGTTCTGCGCTGAGGGTCGTATAGCGCTGAATATTGTTGATTACCTTATTTTGATATTTATCGTAGTCAATTATTTGTAACTGAAAAAGTCTGAACAGAAGAATGCACCAAAAAGCCATGAAACACATTAGTATTATCATGGATCTGCCGGGTATCATTCTTTTACGCACGGTATTTGAGGGTTTAATTTTAGCCACCTCCGTTTGCTCTTTCGCGTTGTTTTACGAAAGATGGGTATACTTATATATATTATACTACTAAATATATGAATTTACAATACGAAATAGAAAGAAAAAGAGGAACAACGGTAAATTTTTTTGCCGTTGTTCCCTGACTTATATCGTGGTTTCTCTTTCTTGTCGATTATTTACTCGGATCTATTGTGTCGCCGGGATCCATGGTTATATACTTCTTGGCCACTTCGTCAACCGTAACCATGCCGAGCTTTTCCTTTGCTATCTTTTCGATAACGGTAAGGTCGTTCTTAATATCAAGCTTAGCAGTCAGATCCTCTGCCTCGAAGGAAAGGGTAGCGATCTCGCTCTTGAGATCGGATACGGTAGAGGTGTGCTCGTTGATCTGAACGTAGTTGAATATCATATAGAAGAAGAGAAGCGAGCAGAGAAGAGAAAGGAATACTACCGAATACGGGAAAGCAACCTTCGTTGTATCGGTAACGGTTCTTACGGTCGGCTCGGTTCTTATTGTCGCAACGGGCGCCGCTATTTTCTTTGCGGGAACGCTTACGGGAATTGAACCGACTGCTACGTCTGCCTTTGCTGATCTTGCATTGGGGTTCGACATATTGGGAGAGCGGGTAACGCCTCTTCTTTTGTGCTCACCGCTCTTTATTCTGCTGTAACCGTTTGAGTTTCTCATCGAGGAGGTATTTGCGCGTGATCTTTCATTGTTGGCGTTTGCTCTTGCGACTTCGCTCATGATTTGGTTATCCTTCTTTCTTAAAGTTTTTCTGCCACGCGAAGCTTTGCGCTGTGGCTTCTCTTGTTTTCTTCAAGCTCCTTATTGCTTGGTAGGATCGGTTTTCTCGAAATCTGCTTTACCGTCGGCATCTTTCCGCATACACAGACAGGGAAGCTCGGCGGACATGTGCAGCCCTTGCTGAGATCGTTTATCGTTTGCTTTACTAGTCGGTCCTCAAGAGAATGAAAGGTGATTATCGCCATTCTGCCGCCTTCGTTTAAGCACTCTGCAATATCTTTAACCGTCGGTGGGATTATTTCAAGCTCACCGTTTACCTCGATTCTGATTGCCTGGAATGTTCTTTTTGCGGGATTCGAGCCCTTTTCGCGGAATTTCGGGGGAATTGAGTCTGTTATTATAGATACAAGCTCAAGCGTTGTATTTATAGGTTTCGTCTTTCTGTACTCAACTATTCTCGATGCAATTCTTCTGGAAAATTTTTCTTCGCCGTACTGGAAAATTACGTTTGCGAGCCGTTCTTCGGAATAGGTGTTTACGATGTCGTATGCTGATACGGGATCGTCTCTGTTCATTCTCATATCGAGGGGGGCGTCGGCGTTGTAGGAGAAGCCGCGTTCGACAACGTCTATCTGATGAGAGGAGATGCCGAGGTCGATAAGCACGCCGTCGGGCTTGCGTCCATTGAGGATCTCCTTGAGGTTTGAGAAGTTATTTTTTACTATCTCAACTCTGTCGGAGAAGGGAGCGAGTCGTTCGGTTACTGCCTCGATCGCGTCGATGTCGCGGTCAATCGCGATCAGCTTTCCGTTTTCATTCAATCTGCTTGCGATAGCGTAGCTGTGTCCGCCGCCGCCTGCAGTGCAGTCTACGTAGAGACCGTCGGGCTTTATGTTAAGTCCGTCAATGCACTCATTCAGCATCACGGAGTAGTGTTCAAAGTTAACTGCCATATCAGAAGCCGAGCTTTATAAGCAGGTCGGTGATGTCTGCTGTGTTTTCAGAATTGCTTTCGCTTATCCAGCTATTCTCGTCCCATATCTCGATGTGGTCGCCTACTCCGATTATCTTTACGGCACGGGTAAGACCGGCATATTCGCAAAGGGTGGGGGAGATAAGCACGCGCCCCTGACCGTCAACATTAGTTTCAAACGCAGCCGAGAAGAGGAATCTCTTTATCATTCTCGTTTCGGTCTGAGGAAGCGTTTCAAGCTTTGCGGTGAAATCCTCCCAACGATCCATCGGGTAAAGGGAAATGCACTTATCGACGTTCTTGGTCATAACGACCGTTTCACCAAGCTCTTCGCGCAGACGTGAGGGAAGACTTACGCGTTTTTTGCTATCCAAATTGTGGCTGTATTCACCGCAGAACATGCGCGTTTCCTCCCTGATTGACGTTTTTGTGGGAAAACGAGGTCATATTGTGGTCTGTTTAACCACTTTAACCCACTTTTCACCACTTCTGCTACAATTATATATCACTGAATACGTTTTTGCAATAGAAAATACCACTATTTTGCCGACATTTTTCAATCTTTTTTTCATAGCAGAACAAATTTTCGACATTGTTTGATATAAAAGAGAACAAAAAACGAACGCCCGACATTTTGGCGTTCGCGTTCGATTTTTTTACATCAAAAATATAGTTAAAATTGCCGAAATTCATTGACAAATCGGACTTATTGTGATATATTTGCGTTGTAATTTGCTATTTTTAATATTTGAAGGAAATCTGAATATGGCGGAGATAACAAAAATATTTGACGGGAATAACGATTTCTATTTGGAAGCGCTTATGCTTTCAAGCAACGCGCTGCCGTTTGTCTTCCACTTCAGTCGTATGCTCAACACGTCACCCCATTATGTGAATAAACACAAAGAGCTGGAAATACTTATGTGTGTTTCCGGATCGGGTACTGTTTACTCCGATATGAAGCCGATTCCTCTTGTTGCGGGGGAAATGGCTGTCGTTAATATTAACCGAATTCACTATACGACGACCGAAAGCGAGTTTTGTTATCATTGTCTGATCGTCGATAACGAGTTTTTATATTCGATAGGAATAGATACTGACGAGATCTGCTTTGAGGATAAGATTGTGTCACCCGTTTTTGCCGAGCTGTTCGAAAAGATATGTACCGAGTGGCACCGCGATGACAAATTCAGAAGCGTTATTGTTAAGTCGATCATTACTGAGCTTTTCGTTCATATGTGTCGCGATCATATTGTAAAGGACACGACGAACGAAAAAGAGAGCAAGACGCTTAAAAAGATAAAGTATTCGATAAATTACATCAAGCAGAACTTTAAGCGCGATCTGTCTCTTGACGAGGTGTCGGATGCGGCAGGACTCTCGCGTTATCATTTCTGCCGTGAATTCAAAAAGGCGACGGGGCTTACTCCAATTGAGTTTATAAACAGAACGAGATGCGAGTTTGCAAAGGACCTTCTTGAATCAAAGAAGTATACGATCTCCGAAATAAGCGATATGAGCGGCTTTATGACACCTGCGCATTTCTCAAAGACGTTCAAGGGCTTTTTTGGCGCCCATCCGTCGGAGCTTATTAAGAAGTCAAAGCGCGTAAAGGAATCTGAACCGTTAAAGCACAGATTCATATATAATACCTCGACCGATCCGAATTACAACCTCGCCCTTGAAGAATGGCTGATGAAGAACTGCGAGGAGGACGTTTTTATCCTTTGGCAGAATAGACCGACTGTCGTGATCGGACGTTATCAGAATGCCTACGCAGAGGTTAATATTCCTTATGCCGAGAAGAACGGTATTTCAGTCGTAAGAAGAATGAGCGGCGGCGGTGCGGTGTTCCACGATCTCGGAAATCTGAATTTTACATTTATCATAAAGGACGATGGTGACGGCATTAATTTTGCCCGATTCCTTGAGCCGATAAAGGAAGCGCTCGTTTCTCTTGGAATTGAGACTGAGATCTCGGGTAGAAACGATCTGCTTATGGGAGGCAAAAAGATCTCGGGAAGTGCGCAGTGCCGTAAATACGGCAAGGTGCTTCATCACGGCACGCTGCTCGTTGACGTTGACGTTGATAAGCTTTCATCGGTTCTTAACGTGAGTGCCGAAAAGCTTACAAGCAAAGGAATAAATAGCGTAAGAAGCCGTGTAACAAATATCAGGGACGTTTATCCCGACGTCAGCGTTAGCGTGATCATCGACACCCTGACGGATAAGCTTTGGGGCAGACATCTCGAGCTTACCGAAAAGGAAAAATCGGAGGTCAAGCTCCTTGCTGGTGACAAATATTCATCGTGGGAGTACGTTTACGGAAGCTCGAAGGCGCTTTCTAAGATAGTGAGCGCAAGATTTGAGGGCGGAAGCATTCAAATCTCGTTCGACTCCGAAAACGGCGTTATAAAGGACGCAAGAATCAACGGCGACTTCTTTGCTGACGGAGAGATAGCGTTGCTTGAAAAAGCTCTTAACGGATGTCGCCTGTCACTGAATGACTTGATCACGGTTATTGATAATACAAGCTGTAAGATCCACGGTATAACATCTACCGAAATAGCTGAAACAATACTAAAGTAAAATGATCCCCCGATAATCGGGGGATCATTTCGTTTAATTCAGCTTGATAAGCGCGTAAGCTCTCGGCTTTGAAAACGTTATTTTTAACGCATTGCCCATGGATTCTGCCGAAACGTCTGCGTTACTGAGCAGAACTTCAGTATCGGTAATTTTGTTAGGCATTAGAAATACGCCACTGTCACTGAATGTAGCTTCTCTGAATATAAGTGCGTATACGTCGTTTCCGTTTTTTATACGGAAGCCGGTGAAGCTTCTTCCTGACGGTTTTTCGCCAATCGGTGAAACGTCGCTATTACGAAAAATATCTCGATAAGAATGCCAAAAAGCTAATATATTTTGCAGCTTCTCAGTATTCTCGTCGGATAGGAACTGAAGCTCCATCCAAAAGAGCGGATTTGAGAGCATAACTGATGCGAAGAGATAGTCAATATCGTATTTAGACGGTGCGAAGTCGTCGTTACCGTCATAGCAGTCTGCGTTAAGTCCCGGATTTACAAGCTCGAACTGAAGCTTTGATGCTGGAATGCAGTCGGAAAGCAACCAAAGGTTCTTTAGTGTTCTGTTTGGATAGAACGTTCTCCATTTTGTGTATCGATTTTCAACGAATATTGTTCCGTATTCGCGGCCGCAGAGATAATTGATACGGGCGCTTGTAGTTACGTCTATCTGCACGAATACGTCTTCGCCGAAGTCGTAAACTGCCTCAAGAAGCGACAGGAAAGCGTCTCTGTCCTCGTCGCATTCTATCCAGTACATATCGAGCTTGAAGAATCTCGCTCCCCAATTATCATAAGCGTTTTTAAGGATCGCAATATCTCGTTCGGCGCGGGAGAAATGGTCTCTGCTGTCGGGAGCGAACCAAAGACCGAGCTTAACGCCTTTTTCGGCGGCATAGTCAGAAAGGAAACGTATACCGTTCGGAAAACGCTCGGTATTGAGCTGCCAGAAATAGTCGTCGAAGGTTCGGCGATTCTTTGAATCGAGAATATAAGGATCCGCCGTGTTACCGACCTGCCAGCCGTCGTCTATCTGCACAACGTCAAGGCCGAGCTCTGCCGCCTTGTCGATCTCTTGAATTACGAATGCTTCGCAAACACGGGAAAATCCGTTGCGGTCTCCCCAGGTGTTAGACATGGAAATAAGCGGACGGTTTGGCATTCTTTTCTTGTATTCAGTTCGGCAAGCTTCTCCGCATTCACCTTTTTTGCACGGAACGATAGCTATAGGGTTAGTTCCGGCATCAACGCTGACGGTAAAATCGTTTACCGTTAGAGCGGCTCTTTCGTTATCGGGACAGTCGGTAATTATAACATAGGCATTACCGTCATGTTCATTTTCAAGAAAGAAAATGTTTCCCTCAAGCTTCTCACCGAGCTGTCCTCGGTGAAGATTATATTCGTTTTTGCGAACGGGAGTGTCAATGTCGTCTGTGAACGCTGTCAGCTTTATTGCCGTTACCGTCCAGTGGTCATTGTTCAGCTTAAGGGGGAGAGTTGTTTCTTTCATCTTTTATTTCCTTTAAATATTGAGAACAGCGCTCGCAACGCCAAAATATACGAGCAGTGAAAGCGCATCGACTATCGTTGTAATAAACGGACTTGCCATTACCGCAGGGTCAAGACCGAGCTTGCCCGCAAGAAGCGGCAGAGAGCATCCGATAAGCTTTGCTATAAATATCGTAAACGCCATAGTAAGCGCTACGACGAGCGCGACAGTCAAAGAAATTCCGCTTCCCAGGAGAAGATTATCAATAAGGATGATCTTCAAAAAGGTAGCGATAGCAACTGCACCTCCGCAGAGGAGGGAAACGCGCAATTCCTTGAACAGTATCCTGAATACGTCTGAATATCCAAGCTCACCGAGAGACAGTCCTCGAATTACTGTGACCGACGCCTGACTTCCTGCGTTACCGCCCGTACCCATGATCATTGGGATAAACGCAGTCAGTGCGACCTGCACGGCAAGTGCCTTTTCGAAGGACGATATGATTATTCCCGTAAAGGTTGCCGAGAGCATGAGTATCATGAGCCACGGAACGCGTGTCAGGAATATCTTGAACGGTGAGGTTTTGATGTATGGGCGGTCTGTCGGTGTGATAGCCGACATTTTAGCTATATCCTCTTCATCCTCTTCGCTGATGACGTCAACTGCGTCGTCGATCGTAATGATACCGACGAGACGGTTTTCGTTGTCAACGACGGGAAGCGCAAGGAAGTCGTACTTCATAAGAAGATTAGCCGCTTCACCTCTGTCCTCAGATGTGTTTACCGCAATTACGTTCGGATTCATTATATCGCTTATCTTTGAATCCTTATCTGAAAGAATAAGCGTGTAGACAGAAACGAAGCCGAGCAGCTTTTTGTTCTCTGTTACGTAGCAGGTATAGATAGTTTCGCTTTCGGTGCCGGTCTTGCGAAGATGTATAAACGCCTCTTCAACGGTCATGCTCGGGCGAAGACTGACGAATTCTATCGTCATTATGCTTCCTGCCGTGTCGCCCGAATAAGATAGAAGCTGATTTATTGCCTTGCGGCTGTCGGGATGCGAGTTTTTAATAATACGTGTAACGACGTTTGCCGGCATCTCTTCTACGATGTCGACGGTATCGTCAAGATAAAGCTCGTCAAGGACCGACTGAAGCTCTTTATCTGTAAAAGCGTTGATAAGCGCCTCTTGCGTGTCGGGGGGCATTTCGACGAATACCTCAGCAGCAAGCTCCTTCGGGAGCAGGCGGAAGATAAGTCGATGCTGCTCCTCGTCGATCATATCAAAGAGCAACGCGATGTCCGCCGGCTCTGCCGTTTTGAGCAGACGTCCGAGCTCGCCGATCTTCTTCTCTTCATAAAGTCCTTGAGCAAGCTCAAGATCAAGAATGTTGTTTTCCATTTCGGTACTTTCCTTTCTTTAATAGGTGGTGTTAAGGTAGTACCGACAGAAATAAAAAGTGCGCAGACGATCCTGCGCACGAGCGTTAAAGAATCAAAAAGTCAGATGACTATACCGTGAGCAAAAACATCTATTATTACAAAGCACTGATTATACCCGTCGGGATTACTGCCTGTGTCCATTAATGCTCACCTCTTCTTTGGATTTTTTTACAGTATATCACTTTCGGTTCGATTCGTAAAGAGGAATTTTGAAAAATCATTTACTTTTTTCAATTATTTGTTACTTTTTTGTTTTTTTCTTGAAATGGCTTATTATATATGATATACTTTGTTGTATAAATCATTAATGGGAGATCACGGTGTTTACGAAAATTAAGGATTGGTTTCATAATTATTGGTACTATTATAAGTGGGGCGTTATTGTAATAGGCGCTTTCGCCGTAATACTTACGATATGCTTCGTTCAGTGTTCAACGCAAGAAAAGCATGACGTGAGGATAATGTATACGGGTCCTCATATCTTCGAAATAAATGAAAAGGACGCGTTATCTAATGCCTTTGAGCAGATCATGGACGATTATAACGGAGACGGAAAGAAGTCTGCCGATATAATGGATATCACTGCATTTACAGACGAACAGATATCTGAGGCAGTGGATGGGTCTGAAGACGAAGAGCTCCTTATAAAATATGCGCCGTATACCGTCAAGCAAGTAAAAAATAAGTTTGCAAGTGCAATATCGGGAGACGGATATATTTGTTTGGTCGACAAATATTGGTATGATCGCCTAAAAACGAATGATGCTCTCGTTCCTCTTTCGGACGTTCTCGGATATACGCCTGAAAATGCTATTGACGAGTATTCACTTTATTTGAGCGATCTCGAATTCTACAAGTTCTTTCCCGATTCCGTAGGTAAGCTTCCCGATGACACTATACTGTGCTTCAGAGTTTTACCGACTACTGCATCTGTCACCGGGCAAAAGGAAGCAAATAAGGTTTACGGTTATTCGCAAAAGCTATTTCGCGCGATGATAGAATTTGCCCCTGAGGGTTAATTTAAACCGTAGTAATTAAGTATACCGTTATACATTCCTTGTGCGAACAGATCGGGGCGCTCACTCATAAGCGCGGCGTCGCCGGGGTTGGTGATAAATCCAAGCTCGATCAGTACCGCAGGCATTCTCGTTCGTCTTAAGACGTACAGAGACGGGCGGACGAACATTCCGCGGCTAGGCAGTCCTGTTGATTCGGTAAGTCCTACGAGAATATTTTCGCCGAGAGCAAAGCCGGGAGAGCTTTGCGAGTATGCATAGCCCTCGTTTCCGCTTGCGCTTTCTATGTTTGACGCGTTTGCATGGATGCTGATAAATGCATCGGCGCCCCAACTGTTCGCCGCATCGGTGCGCGCCTTTAAGCTCGTTCCGATACTTGTTCCGAGTATCTCGTCGGGTGAATTTCGGGAGAGTCGAACCTCGAAATTCGGGTTTGCGCGAAGCAGGTCGGCAAGCAGTACCCCCACTTCGTATGTGATGTCCTGCTCGTAAAGACCGTTACCCTCTGCGCCTGCGTTGGGGTTTTGGGGATTATGCCCCTGATCTATAAAAATTTTAATTGCCATTACGTTCCTCCGTTTAAGTTTTAATGTCATTATATGCGTAAGAAAACGGAGTGACAAAGAAAGGCCGTAAATGGAATTTAACAAGATAAGACACATTTTGAGCTGTACGCGCCGTGCAGTCGAAAAGTATAATATGATAGAAGAGGGCGACCGTATCGCAGTCGGACTTTCTGGCGGTAAGGATTCGCTTGCCCTTTTCTGCGCGCTTAAAAACCTGCAATTATTCTATCCCAAAAAGTTTGAGCTTATCGGGATATCGCTTAATATGGGCTTTGAGGGAATGGATTTTTCGCCGCTTGAAAGGTTTGTGCGCGAATGTGGCTGTGAGTTCAAGCTCATAGATACCCAGCTTGCAAACGTCATATTCAATTACCGTCAAGAGAGCAATCCTTGCTCCCTCTGCGCTAAAATGCGCCGCGGCATACTTCACGACGCGGCAAAGGAGCTTGGCTGCAACAAGCTTGCGCTCGGTCATCATTACGATGACGTTGTTGAGACCTTTATGCTTAATCTTCTGCACGAAGGTCGGCTCGGTGCTTTTCTCCCAGTTACCTATCTTTCGCGCAAAGACCTGACACTTATTCGCCCGATGATATACGTTGAGGAAAAGGACGTTCGTTACTTTATGGGCAAAAACGACCTGCCACTGATCAAAAACCTTTGTCCCGAGGACGGACATACCGAAAGGGAAAAGGTCAAGGTAATGATCGCAGGGCTTGATAAGGAATATAAGGGACTCAAGCACCGCCTGTTTACCGCAGTTGAACGCGGCGGACTGTTTGAGCAAACCGAGGAGCGATAAAATTTCATAACAAAACAGGACAGAGAAAATTCTCTGTCCTGTTATTCTTATAAATTTTCAAGCTCCTTCATAAAGAAGGCAAACGATGCGTCCGAAGGCATCGAAAGGGATCCGCGCGGGGAAAGCGAAAGATTCGTTACCCTCGGTCCGTCTGGGATGCAGGAGCGCTTAAACTGCGATATAAAGAAACGGCGGATAAAGGCTTTTAGCCATTTTAGCACTGTTTCAGGGCGGTATTCGTTTTCAAATACCGAGCAAGCCAGCGCGTAAATTTCTTTTGGAGAACGGTGTTCCTTTATAAAATGATAAAGGAAGAAATCGTGAAGCTCATAAGGACCGACGAGGTCCTCTGTCTTCTGCGCGATCTTGCCGTCGTTATCTGCGGGAAGGAGCTCGGGAGAAACTGGGGTGCCGATAACGTCGATGAGTATATCAGCAATCGCACCGCCGAGCCGTCTTGCCTCGTAATCAACGAGCGCGCGGACGAGTGTTTTGGTTATAGACGCATTGAGACCGTACATCGACATATGGTCGCCGTTGTAGGTCGCCCAACCGAGGGCAAGCTCGGACATGTCTCCCGTACCGATAACAAGACCGTTATATCTGTTTGAAAGATCCATAAGGATCTGAGTGCGCTCTCTTGCCTGCGAGTTTTCGTAGGTAACGTCGGTGACCGATGGATCGTGACCTATATCTTCAAAATGCTGAAGAACCGCTTTGCCGATATTTATCTCGCGGATATCGACGCCGAGTTCCTCACACATCTTTATCGCGTTGCTCTTCGTGCGCTTCGTAGTGCCGAAGCAGGGCATAGTAACGCAGATAATGTCCTTTCTGTCCTTGCCCATTAGGTCAAAGGTACGGACAGCAGCAAGAAGTGCGAGGGTACTGTCAAGACCGCCGGATATTCCGAGCACCGCAGTCTTAGCGTGTGCGGCGGTCATGCGCTTCATCAAGCCGTATGACTGTATTTTAAGACAGTTTTCAAAATAATCGTCGGTTATACCTTCGGGTATGAAGGGATTTTTCTCAATTTTCTCTGAAGCTGAGGGCTTTTCGGTATTATTGCCCTTTGATACGGTCGGCTTAAATTCAGCATAGCAGATACCGCCGTCGGTCAGGGCTTTGCGCTCCGCAATAACTTCGCCGTTTTTGATAGCGACGGCATAATCGGCGCAGACGTAATCGGTCGTCGATTCCGTAGGTGATGCACCGACGGAAAGGACTGTAAGTCCGAGAAGCTCGGTAAGATACTTGACCTGCGCTTTTTTCTCGGTTTCGAAAGTTGCCGTCATTGCCGATGCGTATGGGTTGATTATAACCGTCGCCCCCGCTTTTTTCAGCTCGCGGCAGTAGTCTGCATCGAGAATATCGTCACCGATCGCAACACCGTAAAGTGCATCGTCGGTTTCAAATACTATCGCGGGGTCGTTGTCCGAGACGAATATCCGCTTTTCGGCGTAAGACAGATTTCTTTTCGGAGCAAAGCCGAGCAGCTCGCCTTTATTCATTACTGCTACGCAGTCATAAAGCGAGCCGTCTATCTTTATCGGCAAACCGATAAATGCGATAACCGACGAGTCAAAGGTCGCTTGTGCTATCTCGTTAAGAGCATCTGCCCAAACGTCTGTCAGCTTGCTGTTTAGAAAGAGGTCACCGCAGGAATAGCCCGTAACCGAGAGCTCGGGGAATACTACGATATTTGCGCCGTTTTCGGCACTTTCTTTGATCATATCGGTTATCGACTTAAGGTTTTCGCTTGCGTTAGCAACCGAAATTTCATTCGCCGCAAGCGCGGCTTTTATAAGTTTATTCATATCATTCTCACATCAGCGTACGCTGAAAAGAATATCTCCGTATGTCGGGAACGGCCAGTAGCTTTCTGCCGTCAAGGTTTCTGCCTCGTCACAGATACGGCGAAGCTCCGTCATTTTGGGGATCACGGAATTAAGATAGAAATCTGCGCATTTCGAGTGATCAACTATGGAATTTGCATATGCAGTAATTTCATCAAGCTCATTTACTTCGATATTTGCCTTCGAAACGAGTGAGGAAAGGGAAGTGACAATTTCTTCCTCTGCGTCGGTCGGAGCGTCGGGCACGGCAGTCTTTACGTTGATTATCGTCATTGAAACATCCTTAACGTAGGAAATGATCGCAGGAATTATCTCTTTTCTTGCCATTTCGATCATCGTAAGAGCTTCAATGTTGATGAGTTTGCAGTAACTTTCAAGCATTATTTCCTTACGGGAACGAAGCTCGGTTTCGGAGAAGATCTTGTTCTCCGAGAAGAGCTTGACGTTTTTCTCGTCAAGGAAATGTGAAAGCGCCTCGGGAGTGTTGCGAAGATTGGAAAGACCTCTGTTTTCCGCTTCCTTTATCCACGATTCGTCGTAGCCGTTGCCGTTGAAGAGGATCCTCTTATGAGCGCGGACGGTATCACGAATGAGGTCGTGAAGTGCTTCCTCAAAGCACTCGGCGTTTTCAAGGCGGTCTGCAAAGCCCTTGAGTGTTTCCGCAACTGCGGTGTTGATTACGGTATTTACATCCGAGACGGATGCGGCAGAGCCGAGCATACGGAACTCGAACTTGTTACCCGTAAATGCAAAGGGAGAAGTACGGTTTCTGTCCGTCGTATCCTTTGTGAATTTCGGGAGAATATGTACTCCTACGCGCAGAAGCTCCTTTTCCTTGCCACCGTACGAGGTCTCACTTTCGATAGCGTTGAGTATCTCGGTAAGCTCGTCACCGAGGAAGAAGGAAACGATCGCGGGAGGTGCTTCGCCTGCGCCGAGGCGGTGGTCGTTGCCTGCCGTTGCGACGGAGATACGGAGAAGCTCCTGGTAATCGTCAACAGCTTTTATTATCGCGCTCAAAAAGAGCAGGAACTGCGCGTTTTCATAGGGGGTTTCTCCCGGCTCGAGAAGGTTGATTCCCGTGTCTGTAGAGATCGACCAGTTATTATGCTTACCGCTTCCGTTTACGCCTGCAAAGGGCTTCTCGTGAAGCAGACATACAAGTCCGTGTCTCTTTGCAACGGTCTGTAGCATTTCCATCGTGAGCTGATTGTGGTCAGCAGCGATATTTGCTGTCGTGAATATCGGAGCAAGCTCGTGCTGAGCCGGTGCCGCCTCGTTATGCTCGGTCTTTGCAAGAACTCCGAGCTTCCAAAGCTCGACATCAACGTCGTGCATGAACTCAGATACCTTGTCCTTTATCGAGCCGAAATAGTGGTCATCAAGCTCCTGTCCCTTCGGCGCCTTAGCTCCAAAAAGGGTTCTGCCGGTATAGAAAAGATCCTTGCGCTTTTCGTATACCTCCTTCGTGATAAGGAAGTACTCCTGCTCAACGCCGACAGTCGTTTTTACCGACGTGACGTTCTCGTTTCCAAAAAGTTTTAAGACGCGAAGCGCCTGCTTATTGATCTTCTCCATTGAGCGGAGAAGGGGAGTTTTCTTATCGAGTGCCTCGCCGCCATATGAACAGAATGCCGTAGGAATGCAGAGCGTTCTGTCCTTGATGAATGCGTATGAGGATGGATCCCAAGCGGTATATCCGCGTGCTTCAAACGTCGCTCGAAGTCCGCCCGAGGGGAAAGAGGAAGCGTCGGTCTCGCCCTTTACAAGCTCCTTGCCCGAGAACTCCATAATGACCTTTCCGTCTTTTGTCGGACTGATAAAGCTGTCGTGCTTTTCGGCGGTGATACCTGTCATCGGCTGGAACCAATGAGTATAGTGCGTTGCGCCCTTTTCAATCGCCCAATCCTTCATTGCCGAGGCGACTACGTTTGCAAGCTCGATATCGAGGCGCTTGCCGTCTTTAATTGTTCGGCGCATTGCGTCGTAAGTCTCCTTGGGGAGCTTCTTGCGCATCGCGGTGTCGTCAAATACCATCGTGCCGAAGCAGTCAGTAATATTATTCATAGTATTATTTCTCCGTTATTCATCAGGGGTTGTTTCGGGTGTTTGCGTATCAGACGGAGGTTCTGTCTGCGGAGCTGGTCCTTTGCTTATGGTGAACGTGATTATCGAGTCCTTCAAATGCGTGCCCGGAACCAAGCTTTGTGCCATGATTTGTCCTTCCGGCACTGTCTCGCTGTAGTCATAGAGAGTATTTAGACTGATTCGAAGGTCGCCTGCAATCAGCATGCTGGCCTGCCCAGGGGTATTTCCCGTGTAATCCTCTACCTCGACGTATTCGTATTCGGGACCGCAGCTGTAGTAGATCGTTATTGTAGATCCGTATTCTACCTTCTCGCCTGCCGCGGGGTCGGTTCTGACTACAAGACCGTATTTGAACGCTTCGTTTGCTACTTCAACGAATTTGACCTTGAAGTTGTATTTTGCTTCGTCTTTTGCGGTGAGCTCTGCGGATTTGTAGTGATAGTTTATCAGGTCAGGAACGGATACGAGATTTGCACCGAGACTGACAGTGATCGTTACGGTACAGTACTGTTTGTACTCTTTTACCAGACGTGTTGAGTCGGGAGCAGGACTCTGTGCAATAATAGTCCCTGCCGGAGCGTCATTTGATTCGTACTTTAACGCGACCTTATATATTGAGGAGTCAAGCAGATCACCTATAGTCTGCTGTGAGTATACTTCCCCTATTACATTCGGGACTTTGATTTGCTCGGGCGCACTGGACGTTTGCTCCTGCATGAGCCAGTCAAGTACCGTTACAGCGCCTGTAATAAGAACGATGGCAAAAGCGACTGCTACGCCCAATATTATCGGGAACATTGACGAGCTTTCCTTGCGGCGCTTGACCGATTTTCTTTTGTTCATCTGCTTTTTCATATCGTTTGCCGCATGAAGAGCAGTCGATTCCTGAGCCGCTCCTCTCGTTTTGAAAACGTATTCGGGATTAAGGTGTATTTTTTCAACGTATTTGAGCATTTGAATTGCCGACTGGAAACGTCTTTCGGGGCTCTTTTCCATCGCACCGAGAATTATCTGCTCAAGACCTCTCGGTATGTCGGCGCGGATCTCGGACGGCGGCTTCGGCTGCTCACGAACCTGCATAAGCGCGACGGAAACGGGAGTTTCAGCATTGAAGGGAAGCGTACCCGTTGCCATCTCGTACATCAAAATTCCGAGAGAATAGAGGTCACTGCGGGTATCGGTCTCCTTGCCGCTCGCCTGCTCGGGACTGATATAATAGACAGTGCCTATCGCCTTACCGTTAGGGTTTCTGTCGCCGGATGGAAGAACCGCGATGCCGAAGTCTGTTACCTTTACGCGTCCGTTTTTAAGAAGCATAATGTTCTGCGGCTTTATATCACGGTGAACGATGCCCTTAGAATGAGCGTGCTCAAGCGCGCGGAGCACCTGCTCGGAGTAGCTTATTACCTCCTCACGTGAAAGCGCACCCTTCTTCTGCATATAGCTCTTGAGCGTGATACCTTCAACGCGCTCCATTACGATATACTTAAGTCGTGCTTTTACCGAGACGTCGAATATCTTCACGATATTCGGATGCGAGAGCATAGAAACGGCCTTCGATTCGTTAATGAATCTCTTTACCGCCTCAGCGTCATCGGACAGGTCTTCTTTAAGCATTTTTACGGCAACCGTGCGGTTCATAACGATGTCGTTAGCTTCGAAAACGACCGCCATACCGCCGATGCCGATTATTCTTTTTATTTCATATCTTCGGTCAAGTATCTTGCCGACGTATCTGTTGGCTGTATCCATTAAGAAAATCCTTTGTCTTAATTTTCAGATTAAAGCTTTACAAGCAGAACCGTTATGTTATCGTTTCCTCCGCCCTCATTTGCAAGGTCAATGAGCTTTTCAGCGCATTTTTCAAGCTCTTCGCCGCTGTCCGCCTTGACATTCTCGGCGATAACGTCGTTAGGGACGCAGTTGGTGAGACCGTCGGTACAAAGAAGGAGGTATCCGTCTGTTTCGTGATCTAGGTGGAAAATATCGGGATTCGTTTTTGCTTCGTTGCCGATCGAACGGATGATTATGTTTCTGATCGAGGCACTTTTTGCATCGTTTACAGTTATTTGACCCATATCGACGAGGTACTGTACGTATGAGTGATCGCGGGTTATCTGGCGTATCTGTCCTGCGCCGAGTGAATAGAGACGGCTGTCGCCGACGTTTATGACCGTAGCTTTTCCTTTTTCTCTTACGAGCGCGGAAACGAGGGTCGTTCCCATTCCTTTAAGTGCCTGATCCGCCTGAGCGGCTTCATAAACCGCCGTATTTGCGCACGTGATCGCCGCCTTCATAAGCTCGGCATCATTCTCGTTTTCGGGCGAGAAGCTCTCCTTTACAAAGTCGGTATAAACGCGGCAAGCGATCTCGCTTGCAATGTTACCGCCGTTTGCTCCGCCCATTCCGTCACAAACGGTGCAGAGAAAAGCACCGCCGGATAGGGGCGTGACGCTGAAGCAGTCTTGATTGTTTACGCGACGCTTTCCTACGTCGCTTTTTCCGCAGATAAACATGTTGTACCTCGTAAATAGTATGTTCCTGAATTAAAAACGAAATTCCTTCGTTTGAGTTATTGTTTCTGTGCATTCAGCCGAAGCTGTCCGCAGGATGCATTTATGTCGGGTCCGAGACGGCGACGGACTGTCGCGTTTATTCCGAGACCGTTAAGTCGGTTTTTGAACGCCTCGACGTTCTTTTGAGAGCTCTTTTTGTATGAACGCTCGCTTACGTCGTTAAGCGGTATCAGATTAACGTGTATCGGCATACCGGGCAGAAACTTTTTAAGTCCCTTCGCCAGCTCCTCTGCCTGAGGAATACTGTCGTTTTCGTCGGCGATGAGCGTGTATTCAAAAGGAGATCCTTCTGCCTGTTGCCTTGAAATACTCGGCACAGGCGGAAAGCAGCTCCTCGACGCTCCATTTGTTCGTTATCGGCATAATTGACTTTCGCCCCTTGGTATCAATGTTGTGAAGCGATATTGAAAGGGTGATCGGAAGCATTTCCTTTTCAAGCTTTTTGATACCGTCGACAACACCGCAGGTCGAAAGGGAAATGTGTCTGTATCCGATATTGAGTCCTTCCTCGCGGTTAACGGTACGAAGAAACTTTATGACGTTATCGTAATTATCCAGCGGCTCGCCGATGCCCATCATAACGATATTCGATATTCGCTCGCCAATAGACTTCTGCGCCATAAAAATTTGCCCAATTATTTCGGACGGCGTAAGATTTCGGGTTAGACCCCTCAGCGTTGACGCACAGAATTTACAGCCCATTCGACATCCCGCCTGGCAGGACACGCAGATAGTATTTCCGTGCTCGTATTTCATTACGACGCTTTCGATATACTGACCGTCGGAAAGGGAATAGAGAAGCTTGACCGTGCCGTCGATCTGAGACACGAGCTTCCTTTCGATTTTTGGCAGATCAACTATATAGCCATTCTCTGTAAGCGCTTCCTTGAACGCCCTTGGGAGGTTATTCATTTCGTCAAAGGATGCGCCCTTGTTAAGCCACTGATAAAGCTGCTTAGCGCGGAAGGCGGGAAATCCTAAACTTGTTACGATACCGAGGATCTCGTCGAATGTCATTGTAAGAATATCTGTCGCCATAGCTTCACCGAAAACTTACCTTAGAAATAATAATTCACTATATTATATCACATTATAAGCTTAAATGCAAACATTTTATAGGAAAATAGCAAAAAAATTCTCGATTTATTTTGTTTGCGAGTCTAAAACTGCGATGAAAGCATTAAACTTAACAAAAAATTTACAAATATAATGTCGAAAAAAGTCAGCCAACGAGAGTTGGCTGACTTTTTAACCTTATTCGTCTGCTGCGAATTTGCTTACAACGTGGTAGATGTCCTCGTCGCTTTCGCACCAAACCTCTTCCCATTCCATTGAGTAAACTGCTCCGAGCATACTCTTTGCGCTTACGATAAAGTTTCTGTCCTTATCGGTAAGGAATACGTTTGCGCCGGTCTTAGTCATTGCGCCGACGAATGCGTTGATTTCCGACATTGTGTCAAGGCGAATTTTGATTCTCATAGTATTTATCCTTTCTTTATTATGCGATTTTTATTCCTCGTCAAGCTTAAGCACTGCCATGAACGCCTCGGGGGATACCTCGACAGAGCCGAGCTGACGCATTTTCTTTTTGCCTTCCTTCTGTTTTTCAAGAAGCTTCTTTTTACGTGTGATGTCACCGCCGTAGCACTTTGCAAGCACGTCCTTACGAAGTGCCTTAACGGTCTCACGAGCGATTATCTTTCCGCCGATAGCCGCCTGGATCGGCACCTCAAAGAGCTGACGCGGTATGTTTTCCTTAAGCTTTTCAGCGATCCTTCGTGCTCTTGCATATGCCTTTTCCTCGTGAACTATGAAGGAAAGAGCATCGACGATATCGCCGTTAAGAAGGATATCAAGCTTGACGAGCTTGCTCGGTACGTAGCCGTTAAGCTCGTAGTCAAGAGAGGCATAACCGCGGCTACGGCTCTTAAGAGCATCGAAGAAATCGTATACTATCTCGTTTAGCGGCAGATCGTAGTGAAGCTCGGTGCGATTTGCATCGAGATATTTCATATCAATGAAGTTACCGCGTCTGTCCTGACAAAGGTCCATTATATTACCGACGTATTCTGCAGGCGTTATTATGCTCGCCTTGACCATCGGCTCGTATGCAGTTTCGATCTCGTCGGCAGACGGGTAGTTTGACGGGTTGTCAATTCTGATGAGCTCGCCGCTACGCTTTTTGATCTCGTAGATAACGCTCGGAGCGGTCGTGATAATATCGAGGTTGTATTCTCGCTCAAGGCGCTCCTGAATTATCTCCATATGGAGCAGACCCAGGAATCCGCAACGGAAGCCGAAGCCGAGCGCGATCGAGGTCTCAGGTTCAAAAGCGAGCGCCGCGTCGTTAAGTTGGAGCTTTTCGAGTGCGTCACGCAAATCGTTATACTTTGCGCCGTCCGCGGGGTAAATACCCGAGAATACCATCGGGAGTGCCTGGCGGAAGCCGGGGCAGGGAGTATCAGTAGGATCGTCGGGGCTTGTTACGGTATCACCGACACGCGTTTCCGATACAGTTTTTATACTTGCAGTAAAATAACCGACGTCGCCTGCCGAGAGGGTATTTCCGGGGCGGAGTCCGAACGGTGCAAGCGTTCCAACCTCTATTGTCTCGAAGACAGACCCCGTGCTCATCATAGTCACTCTGTCGCCGACTGTCAGCTTTCCGTCGATGATTCGAACAAGAACGACGACGCCGAGATAGGGATCGTAATACGAGTCGAAAATCAGCGCCTTCAACTTGCCGTTTTCGTCGCCCTTCGGTGCGGGGATCCCCGAAACGACCGCTTCAAGAACGTCTTCGATGTTAAGTCCCGTTTTTGCGGAAACAGCGGGGCAGTCCTCGGCAGGAATACCGATAACGTCCTCGATCTCATTTCTTGTGCCTTCTATATCGGCAGACGGAAGGTCTATCTTATTTATTACGGGGATTATTTCAAGGTCACTTTCGACAGCAAGGTAAGCGTTTGCAAGAGTCTGTGCCTCGATGCCCTGGGTCGCATCAACGACGAGGAGCGCGCCCTCGCAGGCGTTGAGCGAGCGGGAGACCTCGTAGTTAAAGTCAACGTGACCGGGAGTGTCGATAAGGTTGAGATTATAGGTCTCTCCGTCCTTTGCGGTATAAGCAAGGTTGACCGCGCGTGCTTTTATGGTAATGCCGCGCTCTCTTTCGAGGTCCATATTGTCAAGAAGCTGAGATTCCATCTCTCTTGTCGATACAGTTCTCGTATGCTCGAGAATTCTGTCTGCGAGAGTGCTTTTTCCGTGGTCAATATGGGCGATTATAGAGAAGTTTCTGATTTTGCTCTGTCTTGAACTCATGTATTATCGTCCTTTGTTAATTGTTTGAGCGCCTTGGTCACGGCGCAGATAGGCAGACCCATTATCGAGAAGAAGTCGCCCTCTATTCTTTCGACGAACGCGCCTGCTTTGCCTTGAATGCCGTATGCGCCCGCTTTGTCAAACGGCTCTTGAGATGCGATATAAGCGTCGAGCTCGTCTTCGTCAATATCTCTGAAGAATACCTTTGCGGTGTCCGTCAGGTTAATTTCGTTGTTTCGGTATATGACCGATATTCCGGTATGAACGTAGTGAACGCTGCCCGATAGCATTTTGAGCATTCTTCTTGCGTCGGCTGCGTCCTTTGGCTTTCCGAGTATCTCGCCGTTTACTTCAACAAGCGTGTCAGCGGCAATTATCGGCAGATCATTTGTGCCTACCTCGTTTGCAACCGCAAGCGCCTTTGTATGCGCGAGCTTTGAGGCAAGCAGAGCAGGTGTGTCTGCGGTTATTAAGTCCTCGTCAACGTCGGATACTACAGTTTTAATCCCAAATCCGAGCATTGATAAAAGCTCGTGGCGTCTCGGAGACTTAGATGCTAAAATTACATTATTTATCATCTTCTTCTGCCGCGTCTGTTGGTGATCCAATATGCAAGGACTATTGCAAGAGTTACGAACAGTATAACCGATATATTCAGATTGAATGTTAATCCGAGTGTAAGCTTAAGCACGCTTAAATCGAGAATGAACGGCTTTGTAACTCCGAACGCGAGACCGTAAGATAGCCACGACAAGCCCTTTATGCTCGAGGTAAGACTCGCGACGAGAGAACCGAACACTATTCCGGCACAGACGAAAAATAGAATGATAAGTGAGTTTTTCATTGTTTTTCTCCGTAAAATATTTTAACTGATTCATTATATCATATTTTGTCAGAAATTGCAACTTTTTTCTAATTTTTACACCAATATTTCAATTTACAAAAAATTCATAATTAAATTTTAAAAATCTCTTGCAAAAAGGAAAGAACTGTGTTATAATTTTAACCGTGCCAATGAGGCCTGTTGGTCAAGAGGCTAAGACGCCGCCCTCTCACGGCGGAAACAGGGGTTCGATTCCCCTACGGGTCACCAAAAAGCGCAGGCTTGCCTGCGCTTTTTACTTTTTTTATGAACTTTGGAGGTTTCTATGGTATTGAAGGGAAATGCTATCGTCGGACAGTCCGGCGGACCTACTGCCGCAATAAACGCAACTCTCAGCGGTGTTATTCGCGGTGCGCTTGAAAACGAGAATATCGAAACCATTTTCGGAATGTATCACGGTATCGAGGGCATTCTTAATGACAGCTTCTGCAATCTTACCGAGATGTTTGACGACGAATCTAAGCTCGTAACTCTCGAAAAGACTCCTGCAGCAGCGCTCGGCTCCTGCCGTAAGAAGCTTCCGTCGCTTACAGATATGTCGGATAGCGACAAGGCAGTATATGAAAAGGTATTTGACTTCTTCAAGAAGCATAGTATCCGTTACTTCTTCTATATTGGCGGTAACGATTCTATGGATACCGTCGCGAAGCTTTCCGCATACTCCAAAACAGTTGATTATGAAATGCGTATAATGGGCGTTCCGAAGACGATCGATAACGACGTTATGGGTACTGACCATACTCCCGGCTACGGCTCTGCTGCAAAGTATATTGCGGCATCTGTTTCCGAGATGCTCCGCGACTGCGCTGTCTACACCGTCAAGGCGGTTACGATAATTGAGATAATGGGACGTGACGCCGGTTGGCTTACTGCTGCTGCGGCACTTACTAGAGCAACGGGATTCGAGCCCGACCTTATTTATCTTCCCGAGAGAGTGTTTAACTATGACGAATTCTTCTCCGATGTCCGCGCATGCCTTGAAAAGCATCCGAATGTAGTCGTTTGCGTTTCCGAGGGAATACGCCTTGCTGACGGCAGATACGTTGGCGAGGGTACTCAGAGCGGTGTTGCCGATGCGTTTGGTCATAAGTATCTTTCCGGTACTGGTAAAGCCCTTGAGCTTGCTGTTAAGGAAGAGATCGGATGTAAGGTGCGTTCCGTTGAGCTTAACATTCTTCAGAGATGCGCGTCGCATATCGCTTCTCTTACCGATATTACCGAGTCGGTCGCGGTCGGTCGTGCGGCAGTTGAAAACGCCGTTAACGGCGTCAGCGGTAGGATGATGACATTCGTTCGTACAAGCAACGAGCCGTATAACTGCGTCCCCAGATACGAGGATATTGACAAGATAGCAAATATGGTAAGAACCGTTCCCGACAGCTTCATTAACGAGCGCGGAAACGGTATAACCGACGAGGGCGTTAAGTACCTCCTTCCTCTTATTGAGGGTGAGAGCTATCCCGAGTATAAAAACGGTCTTCCCGTTCATATTTCCCTTAAGTAAATAGCATATTAATGGCCTCCGCCGAATATAGTAGTAACGCTTATCAAAAAAGCGGACGAAACGTTCGGCGGAGGTTAAATTTATGCATTTATGTAAATACAAGCCCGAGGGAATTGTTCTGTCAATGCCCGAGAACAGGGAATATCTTTCAAGCGAAAACGGGCTGATTCGTGCAATGAATGAGGGCGTTATACTTGAAGCAATGGCTGTGCGCTGCGACGCGAATTATACCCTGACAGTAGACCTCGGCTGCATGCTCGGGGTTATTGACAGAGGCGACGTAGAGTATGACAGAACAGGCGGAGATACGCGCGACATCGCTGTTATAACCCGTGTCGGAAAAGCTGTATGCTTCAAGGTTATGGGATTCTACTATCAGGACGGAATTAAGGTCGCGCGCCTATCGCGTAAAGAAGCGCAAAGGGAATGCTATGACGCTTTTCTTTCCGATTGCATTTCGGGTGATATAATAGACGCAAAAATTACCCATCTTGAGAATTTCGGGGCGTTTGTTGATATCGGATGCGGTATTATCTCCCTTTTATCAATTGACTGCATCTCGGTTTCACGTATAAGCCATCCGTCGGACAGATTCTCGGTCGGCGATAGGATCAGGGTTGCAATAAAGAGCAACGACGGAGAGAGAATTTACGTTACCCACAAGGAGCTCCTCGGTACTTGGGAGGAAAACGCATCTATGTTTTCCGTCGGTCAGACGGTTGCCGGAATCGTGCGAAGCATTGAGGATTACGGCATATTCGTTGAGCTCACGCCTAATCTTGCGGGTTTGGCAGAATACCGCTCGGATATTACCGTAGGTCAGACGACGGCTGTTTACATAAAGAATATTATTCCCGAACGAATGAAGCTGAAGCTCGTGATCATTGACGCCTACAAGGGCGAAAATTTGCCTGTGCGCGAGATACGTCCATACGGTGATGACGTGTCTCATATTGATTCGTGGCTTTATTCACCGAAAGGAAGCCAGAGAACGATAGAAACGGTTTTTAATTAAATAAAAATGATCCGTTGCAAAGCTGCAACGGATCATTTTACATTTATGATATTATGTCAAGGCGACGTCCGAGTCGGGAGAATATTTCGTTCGTTATCGTTCCTGCCTGAAAAGCGACCTCTTCGGCGGTTATTACCTCGTCTCCGTCACGTCCGATAACGGTAGCGATAGCTCCGGCGGATGCTTCGGGAATATCCGTAACGTCGATCATCAGCTGATCCATGCAGATACGTCCGATCATAGGAGCGCGTTTTCCGCAAACGAGAACGCTTGCTTTGCCCGAGAGGCATCTCGGAATGCCGTCACCGTATCCGATCGGCAGGACCGCTATACGGCTTTCGCGTTCTGTTATAAAGGTTCTTCCGTAGCCGATCGACTCGCCTGCCTGATAGGTGCGAAGCTGAATTATCTTTGTTCTGATCGACATTACAGGCGATAGGGAAATATCAATATCTTTTTCGTAACCGAACTCACTGTCTGCGCCGTAAAGGGAAATGCCCATGCGAGCGTAGTCACACTTAATTTCGGGGTAGTTGATCAGACCGTAGCTTGCCTGAATGTGCTGGGCTTTAACGGGCAGGCCTTTTGCCTTGAGAGCATTGATAAGCTCATTGAACGAGCTTATCTGTTTTCTGGTATATTCGATATCGTCCTCATTTTTCGAATCACTTACGCAAAGATGAGAGAAAACACCGTCAACAGACAGATTATCGAGCTCATATACCGAGGCGATTGCATCAAGGTCCTTAACGTCAATTCCGATTCTGTGCATTCCGCTGTCGATGGCGATATGTACCTTTATCTTCTTGCCCTGAGAGTTCAGCTCCTTGGCATAGCCAATATCAAACACTGTCTGTGTAATACCGTATTTTTTAAGATCCTTGGCTCTGATCGGGTCGGTATAACCAAGGACGAGGATCATGCCCTTAATACCGAATTTTCTTATAGCTATAGCTTCGTCTACTGTTGCAACGCCGTAAGCGTCAACACCGAGCTTCTGAAGCTCTTTTGTGATCTGATACGCGCCGTGACCGTACCCTTCGTCTTTCACGATAGCAAGAATCCTGCAGCCGCTGTGCATTATGCGACGCAACTCGCTTACGTTATTACGAAGTGCCGCAAAATCAAGCTCGATCCACGATCTCTGCGTCTTGGATATAGCTGCTTTTCTGCCTACCATGTTTTCCTCCTGTCGGTTTTGATTCGTATCAGATATAGAGTCCGATGAGCTTATCGAGCATCTTGTCAAATGTCAGCCCGATTCCCTTCATCATGCTGGGGTAACGGCTATGCGAGGTGAATCCCGGGATGGTATTGACCTCATTAAATACTATGCGCTTATCGGGCGTAAGGAACATGTCCACACGCGCAAATCCGCTGCAAGCGAGAGATTTATATATGATCTTTGCGCTTTCCTGAATACGCTTTTCGGTTTCGGGATCAATGCGCGCAGGCATATAGATATTCGAGGTTATAAGATTATATTTTTCGGTAAAATCGAAGAAGCCGTGTGAAAGCTCGATCTCGTCAACGCGACCGACGGTAAGCTCGTCTATGCCGAGAACGGCACAGCCAACCTCGAATCCGTCAATGTTTTCTTCGATGATCACCTCGTCATCGTGCTCAAAAGCGAAGTTGACAGCCGAAACAAGCTCCTCTTCGCGGTATATCTTAGTAATACCAAAGGAAGAACCTGCACGCACGGGCTTAACGAAAAGGGGATAGTTAAGATCCGCGGTCAATGCCGGAGCATCGTCCTTTTGATATTTTCTGATCATTACTGCCTTAGGAACCTCGATTCCCGCAAGCTCGACGAGCTTGTGTGCGCGGTCCTTGTCCATACAAATAGCGGAAGATAGTGCAGAGCATCCTACGACGGTTATTCCCGCTAGCTCGAAAAGTCCCTGAACCGTTCCGTCCTCGCCGTTCTTTCCGTGAAGGATCGGAAGGGCAAGGTCTATTTCGGTAAGTACGTTTCCGTCGGGCTGAAGCTCGATAATACCCTTGGACGAACGGCTGTGAGAGATAACGACGGGCGTCAGAAGCTCGGGATCGTTCATCCAGGTGTTTGCCGGCAGATTTTCGTAACTGCCGTAATAGCGGTACCAGTCGCCGTCACGCGTTATTCCGAGAGGGATAACGTCGTACTTTTCGGGGTCGAGATTATCGAGCACCGAAAACGCCGACTGAAGAGATATTTCATATTCTGTTGAGTTTCCGCCGAAGATTACGGCGATTCTGATTTTAGCCATTTACAGCTCCTTGATTAAATAATCACACATTTATTTCATTATAACTCTTACTGCGCAAATTGTCAACCTTTTGTTATTCGGAATCTTATTGACTATTTGTTGAATCTGTAGTATAATATATAAGATTAATAATTTGAGGGGGGATTCCTTTTGGATCCGTTATGGGGTCAATTAATACTCCAGTTTATTCTTATTTTTGTTAATGCGATTTTTGCCTGCTCTGAAATGGCTGTCGTTTCTCTTAATGAGAAGAAGATGGAAAAGCTGGCGGAGGACGGGAATAAAAAGGCGGCTAAGCTGCTTAAAATGCTTCAGAATCCCGACAGATTTCTGTCTACGATACAGATAAGCATTACGCTTGCCGGCTTCCTTGCTTCGGCGTTTGCGGCTGATAACATCGCAAGCAGACTGACACATTGGCTGTATTACAGTGTCGGCTTTACGTCGCTGAACGAGCAGGCACTCGACGTGCTTTGCGTTATCGTGATCACGCTTGTCCTTTCATATTTCACGCTTATTCTCGGAGAGCTCGTTCCTAAGAGAATAGCGATGAAGAATCCCGAAAAGGCAGCAATGCGTCTTTGCTCGGTGGTTCGCTTTTTCGCGGCGATCTTCCGTCCTGCAGTATGGTTCCTCTCTGTATCAACTAACCTTGTACTCAAAATGCTGAGAATCGATCCTAAGCACGAGGACGAGGAGGTTACCGAGGAAGAGATCCGCCTGATGGTCGAGTCGAGCGAAGAGGACGGCAATATTCAGTCGGACGAAAAGGAAATGATCGAAAATATCTTCGAATTCAATAATACAACAGCCGCCGATATTATGACGCACCGTACAGAGATGACGGCTATAGATATTAATGACAGCTTCGAAGACATAATTAAGACGATAAACGAAACGGGTTACTCGCGCTTTCCCGTTTATGAAAGCGATATTGATAACATAATCGGCGTTTTAAGTACAAGAAGATTTCTTCTTAACATCTGTGAAAATTCGCCTAGAACGCTTAAAGAGCTTATATTTGAGCCGAATTTCGTTCCGGAATCGGTACGCGCAGACCTTCTGTTCCGCGATATGCAGGAAAAGAAGATACACATGGCAATCATCCTTGACGAGTACGGCGGTACGGCAGGACTTGTGACCATGGAAGACCTGATCGAGCAGATCGTCGGTAATATATACGACGAGACCGACGAGCAGTTTGAAGACGAAGAGATCGAGGAGATCGGTGAGAATCTCTACCGCATGGACGGAAGCGTTGCGCTCGATACCGTTGAAGATGCGCTCGACATTGATTTCCCGCCGGAGGACGACGATCTTTCGACTCTTTCGGGACTTATATTCAGCAGATTTACTACCATTCCTGCAGACGGTGAAACGCCTGAGCTTGTGATCGACCGACTTCATATCAAGGTTGAGGAGATAACCGAGCACAGAGTAGTGTCCGCTGTCGTTGAGCTTCTTCCAAAGGAAGAAAGCGAAGAAGATGAGGAATAAAATTAAAGGCAACTGCAATTGCAGTTGCCTTTTTCTATAGCTTGAGGAGGAGCTTTGTAAGCTCTTTGGCGTTGTCAACAATATGATCTGCGCCGGCATTTTTAAGTTCAGCTTCGCTTCCGTAGCCAAAGGTCACGCCGATGCTGTCAAGGCGCGATTTTTTTGCGCCTTCAATGTCGTGAAGACGGTCTCCGACCATTATTACGCGGCTTCTGTCGGTAACACCGGTAGTTTCGAGCGCATATTCGATGACCTCGTGCTTGTCTGTGCGCTTGTGATCCATTTCTGCGCCGCAGACGTGCGTGAAGTAGTCGTAAATGTTAAAATACTTGAGTATCTGATTAGCGTAAATTTCGGGCTTGGAGGTCGCAAGAACGATCGTCTTTCCGGCGTTTTTTAACGCTTCAAGCATATCGGTTATGCCGTCGTAAAGCGAGTTTTCGAAAATACCCTTTACAGCGTAATATTCGCGGTAATATACTACCGCAAGGTCTGCGTCCTCATCAGACATACCGAAAAGATTTCTGAAGCTTCCGACAAGGGGAGGACCGATAAATTTATTCAGCTCGTCTCTTTGCGGAACGGGTATTCCGAATTTGTTAAGGGCATAGGCGGCGGAATTTTTGATTCCGTCGCCCGAGTCCGTCAATGTGCCGTCTAGGTCAAAAAATACAATGTCTTTCATTTTTATTCCTGTTGTTTATTCAGTGCGGAGTGCTACAACGGGGTCTTTCTTTGCCGCGCCGCGAGAGGGAATAAGTCCCGATATGAGCGTGAGAAGTACGCTGATAACCACAAGAGCTATTGCTACTCTGATGTCAAGCGTTGCACGGAGGTTGGTAATTCCCGTCAATGCGAAAAGTATTGCATTGATCGGTATGCAGATAAGATATGTGAAGAGAACTCCGATAAGGCCCGACGCAAATCCGATGATTACGGTTTCCGCATTGAACATGCTGCAAACGTTGCGCTTCGATGCACCGATCGCACGGAGGATACCGATCTCCTTGGTTCTTTCCTGAACGGATATGAGCGTGATTACGCCGATCATTATCGAGGAAACAATGAGAGAAACGCTGACGAATGCGATAAGAACGTATTTGATCGCGTTGATAATGGTGGTTATCGAGGACATCATGATTCCCATGTAGTCGGTATATTCGATACGGGAGATTTCATCAACACCGTTATTGTAGCTGACTATCATTTCCTCGATGACGTCCTTATCGGCAAAGGAAGTAGCAAAAAGGTTTATAGTTGTCGGCTGCTCGAGATCGATATATCCGAGCTTCTGGAGATTCATCTCGTAGGTCGATGCGGAGAACTCGAAGACTGTGTCGTAATATCCTGCGCATTCATCAACGTCATATTCGAGGACCGCGTCATCGAGCATTGCGGCAAGCTCTTCAGGCGTTTTATCCGCATACTTGGCTCTTTCTGTCTGAGCGAAGATCGCCGTCTCCTGTTCCGCTAAGAATCCGCTGATCATTGCAGTTAAATCTTCGTTTGACATAAGACCAACATATTCACGAACCTTTTGCTCGTCACTTGATGCCTGAGAAGCGAGTATCTGAGATATCAGAGCTTCGCGCATAATATCGGGTGTCATACCTGCAAGCTTTGGTTCGATCTTGTCTTCAATATATCCGGGAGGCGGTATCGAGATGATCGAAAGATATGTTTCTGCCTTTTCTTCGGCAGACATATTGGATATATGAGCTTTGAATGCCTCTGCCTTCATTGCGTTGTCAAGCAGACCGTCGGAATCGGCAAAGGGAAGACCGGTGAAAATGTCAAGTGTCGGATTGTTTATCTGATGGATAATTGCGTCGGACTTCCTGTTTTCTTCGGCAATATATTCGGTAAGATGATACGTGTAGCCGATATTACCGGTGATAAGAGTTGATGTTGTGCCTTCCTTGAGCTTGATTATGCCGGTGACCTTCAGCGGAACTGCCTTCTGGTTGTAGAGAATGCTAAGATTCATGCTTTCTGCTGAAATATCCTGGTAAACACCGTCTATATTCGAATAAAGGTCGGCATTGAGGATGGTCTTGAACTCCATCTTACAGATGTCTTCATACGACCATTTCTTCATTTCAAAGTCAACAGGTTGGTTATTAGCGGCAGCTTTTACGATCTTGTCGATTTCTTCGTCTGAAATGAGACCGAGGGCGTAAAGAGTCATATCGTCGATCTCGTTGTTTTCGTCGACGACGATGACGATCTCGTCGTATTCGTTCGGCCATTCACCGTGTACGAGCTCGTACTGCTTTTTAATAAGCGGGTTGATTGCGGAGCCATCCTTTCCCGGAAGAAGCTCCTGCCATACTCTCATCATCGAGGACATGTTACCGCCCGAGAGCATTGTGAGCATGCTTGTGTCGCCGCTCATTTGCGATCCAGTGATCTCGCCCATATATTGTAGGAGCATTTTCTGAATAAGCTCTTCGGTATTACTCTTTATGATTGTACCGTCAACGTTTTTTGTATAGATGTTGAGGTCAACGCCGTATGAATACTGAATACCGTTGATCGCGGCATTAAATCTGTCGTTCTCATTATCGTTGAGCTTTGTATTAAGATACTCTTTGAATGAGCGGAGGTCGTTTTCCTTTGCCTCTATTTGGCTCAGAGTGTTGACCAGGTCGTAAAGAACGGGGTTCTGATAAACAGCGTCGTTAGGATGCTTTTCCTTTTCTTTGGCGGCACCGATGAAGGTATCCATGAGAGTTCCGACGCTGACGTGCTGTGCCTCAAGCGTTATAGGGTAGGAGGAAAGGGTGCTTTCCTGAACGTAAGAAATATAGCTTGTCGTACCTTCTGAAACGGCATAAATAAGCGCGATTCCGATAATACCGATACTTCCCGCAAACGAGGTAAGAACCGTTCTTCCTTTTTTAGTAAAGAGGTTTCTTATCGAAAGACCGAAGGAGGTGAAGAAGGACATAGAGGGCTTCTTCTGTTTTTTGCTCGCTGCCGCTATTTTCGCCTGCTCAAGCTCGGCATTATCCTGCTCGATCTCCTCTTCCGTCAATGGCATTGAATCGGAAATGATAATTCCGTCTAGCATTCTAACGGTTCTTGTAGAATACATTTCGGCAAGCTCGGGGTTATGAGTGACCATAACTACGAGGCGTTCCTTCGAGATCTCTTTGAGGATCTCCATTACCTGAATGCTGGTCTCGGAATCGAGAGCGCCGGTCGGCTCATCCGCAAGGATAATATCGGGATTGTTTACTATCGCGCGTGCGATAGCAACTCTTTGCATCTGTCCGCCCGACATCTCGCTCGGCTTCTTGTTGAGCTGAGAGGTAAGACCGACAGCCGCAAGCGCTTCCTTTGCTCTCTTTCTGCGCTCCGATTTTGAAACGCCGGAAAGGGTGAGCGCGAGCTCAACGTTCTGAAGAACCGTCTGATGCGGGATCAGATTGTAGCTCTGGAAAACGAATCCGACAGAATGGTTACGGTAGGTATCCCAATCTCTGTCATTATATTTTTTTGTTGACCTTCCGTTTATGATGAGGTCGCCTTCTGTATATCTGTCAAGTCCTCCAATGATGTTGAGAAGTGTCGTCTTACCGCAGCCCGACTGACCGAGTATGCTGACGAACTCACTTCTGCGGAACGAAAGGGAAACGCCCTTTAGAGCGTGGACCGTTTCGTTACCCGTAGGGTAATCCTTTGTGATGTTTCTTAATTCAAGCATAGTTTTACCTTCTGTTTTAGAGTTAACACCAATTTTAATCCTATTATTTGAATATTAAATGAATATATATGATTTTTTTTGTGAAATATTAAAAACCGCCGAGAAAATCAGCGGTTTGAAATAGGCGTTGGAGTTTTGATTTCGGGGTACGGTTTTACGTATTTTGAATATGTTGTAATATATGACGAGCCGAAGGTCATTGAGAAAATGTTTTTATAAGGAACGGTTATTGGATTTTCTGCCCATGCTCCGCTTCCGTCAAAGGTTCTTATGCGAATGCCTTGCTCGCCGACCGCGAGGACTCGACCTACGATGAAATATTTATTTACGCTGTTCGGTGCGTAGCCCTCGATACTTATGATCTCACCCGATGCGAGAATCGAATTGAACGCATGACGCCAGCTCTTGATGTTTATCGGCGGTAAGGAGAGGCGCGAAAGATTGCCTTCTGCCTGATGGATCTTAAGGTAAGTGCCTTTTATCGGAGCAGCAGAGATAACGTCGGATAACTGTCTTACGGTGAATCCGTCAAGACGGAAATCTCTGTCATTTACAGAAAGAAAAAGCTCGTCTGATATCGCAACGGGAAAGAAAAACTCTTCGTATTGCTGATACTCGAACATTACCTTGCATATAGCGGTAGGCGAGATACATGACTTGATCACAGCCGCCATTTCATTCATGGGCATAAGAATTCTCCTTTCAAAGTTTGATATTATTTAACATTATAACAGATTATTCGGCATAAATCAAGATACAAATTAAAGAAATCTCCCGACGGGATCCGTCGGGAGGGGGTATTAAAGATTCAGCATCTTTTTCAGCGTCGGAAGAATAGAGTAAGCCATACTAACGAAGCCGGCATCCGTCGGATGCGTATTGTCAACGAGGCAGCATTCTCTGACCTGCTCGTTAAGGAGTTCGGGACCCGGAATGAAGTAAACGTTACTGTCGCCCTCGGAAAGCGCTTTCTCGTATGTTTCCTTTACTATTTCAAGACGGAGCTTTTCGTTTGCGTCAAGATGATACTTCGGACGGGTAAGGAAAAGGATCGGAATCTCGGGGTGGTTCTTTCTTACTGCGCGATAAAGCTTTTCGTGAGTTGCGCGGAGATGATCGACAGTCGGCGCGTTATGATCGTAATCGGAAACGAATGCTGACATTTCAAGTCCCGCTACGTAATCAATTATAGGATCCTCGCCGCGTGCGCCGCCCGAGAAGCCCATGTTGATGTGGTCGATATGAAGCTCTCTTGTGAGAATTGCCTGATAAGCAACACCGGGTCTTGAAGCGCATCCGCCCTGCGTGATCGACGAGCCGTAGTAGACGACGGGCTTGTCGAGACGGTATAGGGAGGGGGATTTAAGCGTACAGCCCTCTTTGATTCCGACGAAAAGACGCTTGACGCCCGAGTAGAGAGGAAGATTTATCGTGTACTCGCGCTCCCCGCCGTCAAGGTCTATAACACTCTCAAATACGGTATCAACGCCAAAAGGCGGAACGAAGGTGCCATAGTATCTTGTTCCGGAATAAAGGTCCATTCCTACGCTTCCCGTAATGGCAAAATGATTCATCTTAAGAACGCTTACCATCTCGGCGTGGATAGCGATATAAGGGCTGTTCGTTATGAATCTGACACGCCCGCCTGCTGTACGGTCATGCATTTCGTCAACACATTCGTTAACGCTTTTTGCAATATCCTCGGGCAGACGGCGGTATCTGCCGTCAATGAGCTTAACACCGTAAAGGAGCATTTCATCACATTCTTCGATGTCCAAATACTTAAGCCCCTCGCGCTTGATATTAGTCTCAACTATAAAATTCTTATCGCGGATCGTAGGTTCCATATTTACCTCACAACGGTGATCGATCAGTCGTTAGGATAGCCCTCAGGATTTTTCTTTACTGCTTCCCAAGCGTCGCGGCACATATCGTCTATCGTAAGCTCTGCCTTCCACTTAAGACCGTTATACGCCTTATCGGGAGAAGCATAGCAAGCCGCGATATCGCCCTCACGACGGGGAGCGATCTTATAGGGAAGGGGATTTCCGCTTGCCTTCTCAAACGCCTTTACAACGTCGAGAACGGAGTAGCCGTTACCTGTACCGAGGTTGAATACCTCAATACCCTTGTTTGCGTCAGCGTATTCGATAGCCGCAACGTGTCCCTTTGCGAGGTCGGAAACGTGGATGTAGTCACGCACACCGGTTCCGTCGGGAGTAGGATAATCGTCACCGAATACGTTAAGGTGAGGCATTTTGCCCATAGCTACCTTGAGAATGTAAGGCATAAGGTTGTTCGGGATTCCGTTCGGATCCTCAACGAGAAGTCCGCTCTTATGAGCACCGATGGGGTTAAAGTAACGGAGGAGAACGACGGAAAGCTCGCTGTCTGCGTGGCAGGTATCCTTAAGGATCTCCTCGATCATGTACTTGGTCTTACCGTAAGGATTAGAGCAGTCACCGACGTGCATATCCTCGGTTATCGGCACCTTCTCGGGATCGCCGTAAACGGTTGCGGAGGAGCTGAAAATGAGCTTTGTGCAGCCGTATTTCTTCATCGTTTCAAGAAGTGTGAGGGTGGTATCAAGGTTGTTTCTGTAATAAAGAACGGGAAGCTTTACAGATTCTCCGACTGCCTTGAGTCCTGCGAAATGGATAACTGCGTCGATCTTGTTTTCCTCGAAGATCTTTTCGAGCGCCGCCTTGTCTGCTACGTCGTCGACGTAAAGCTTGATCTTAGTGCCGGTTATCGCCTCAACACGTCTTACCGATTCGGGCTTGCTGTTTACAAGGTTGTCGACGATGACAACGCTGTGTCCCTTCTCGATAAGCTCAACTGCGGTGTGTGAACCGATGAATCCGGCTCCGCCTGTAAGAAGTACGTTCATGATGTTTATCTCCTTTATGTTATGAAAAATTAATTACTGTCAGGTGCAGCGCCGTCTTCTTCGGGGATGACGGGCTGGTTTTGCTTGATTATCTGCTCCTGGATCTCGACCTCTAGCGCACCGAAATCTATTTTTTCGGTCTCATCGGCAAGCTTGTACGGGAAGTCAAGGAAGAGATAATCTCCTTCGTCGTCCGTATTACGGACTATCGTTATTCTGTTTTTCTCTGTATCAAGTGCTATATCAAGGTTTAAGAAGCATCTCTTTGCAAACTCGAGCGGAATATGTACCTTTCCTTCGTAAACGAAGGCGTTTCCGCCGGTTCTTTCGGGGACGCCGTTTATATAAGCGATGCTTTCGCCTATAACGAATTCAACGGTCTCTGCGGTTTCTCTTACAACGTAGCGCATATTCTTGCCATCGCCTGTTGTCGTAAGCTCACAGTAATCGGCAAGCGAATCCATGTCGATGTAGTAAACTCCGTCACGGCAGACGCGTGAATAGGGATACGTTTTTCTCGAAACGGTGTTTTTTCCGTCGCCGAGCTGATATCTGAAATCGTCGGTATCGCTCATGACGTTGGATTTGAGAAGAAGATTTGCTATGAGAACGACTGTTGGAAGCAATATCAGATAAGCGATCACGCCCAAAATTATGACTCGCTTTGTGAAGGAACGGTTTGACTTCTTCCTTTTTTGCCTCGGCGCTTTCACGCCTTCCTGACGGACCTTGAAGTGCTGAGTTGTCGTTCTTCTGACGGTTCCCGGCTGTCTTGGCGCGTTTTTCTTGCGCAGTTGCCTTTGAAGCGGTGTCTGAGAACGAAGATTATCGCTCAGTCCCGACGGCTTTTTTGCCGCGCTTTGCGGACGCGGAGGCGTCTGACGCTTTACGGGTGGACGCTGCCTCTCTGAATTCTGAACAGGAGGTTTTTGCTCTTGGGGTCGCTGATTCTGTCTTGGGTTCTGAGGCCGATTTATCGGCTGATTAACAGGACGGTTTTGCGGATTTCGGCGCACATCCGGTTTATTTTGGTTCGGATTCAAGCCATCTCCTCCTTTCAGAATTTGCATACATAATCATTTTAGCACGGTTATGAATAAATTTCAAGGGTTATTGTAATAAATATTACAAACAAAAAGAAAAAAACTTTAACAAATTTTTTTCGTAAGTACTTGTTAAATCGTAAAAGTTGTGCTATAATCATGGTGTAGGACAACGATTTTGATTAAAGATTTAAATTTGGGGGTAATAACTATGGAAAACAAGACTCTTAAAACACTTCTTAAGATATTCCTTGCAATAGGAATTATCATCGGTATCTGTATCATCGTTAAGATGATCTACAACAGATACAAGAAGAACCTTCGTACTATCTGTGAGGACGACTGCGACTGCGATTTCGAGTGCCTTGAAAATGATGAGCTCGACTGCGATTGCGACAATTGCCAGTATCTCAACAAGAACGAAGACTGAACTGTATAAATTTGATCTTTTGATGAGCAAAAACCGCGTTTAACGCGGTTTTTGTTTTTTGTATTGAAAAATCCGATGAGTTCATTTATAATAGAGCTATAAAACTTTTTGGAGAAAATTATGCAGAGCTTTGAACCGATCGCCGCAATATCGACCCCGTACGGAAGAGGCGGTATCGCAGTTATAAGATTAAGCGGAGAGGGAAGCATCGCGCTTGCCGAGAAGGTCTTTGTACCTAAATCGAAAAAACGTCTGTCTGACGTTGAGTCGGGATATGCCGTTTACGGAGACATACTAAGAAACGGCAAACGCATTGACGACGGTATCGCGACCGTTTTTCGCGCGCCGCGCTCGTTTACGGGTGAGGATACGGTTGAGATATCCTGCCACGGTGGAATACTTCTGACAGAAAACGTATTGACCTCAGCTCTTGAAAGCGGATTCCGTCTTGCGCTCGGTGGCGAATTCAGTAAGCGCGCCTTTCTCAACGGTAAAATGTCGCTGAGTGAAGCCGAGGCGATAATTGGGCTTATCGACGCAGAAAGTGACGAGAAGCTCCGTCTGTCCGCATCAATAACAAACGGTGTGCTTAAAAACGGCGTTAATAAGCTATGCGACGAGATAACTGAGCTTCTTGCGTCTGTATATGCCTATATTGATTATCCCGATGAGGATCTGACCGACGTTACGCCCGAGGAATTGACGCTCCGCGCAGAAAAACTGCTTGACGAGACTAATAAGCTTGTAGCAAGTTACCGAAGCGGCAAGGCGGTAAGCGACGGAATCAAAACAGCGATTGTCGGTAAGCCGAACGCAGGAAAATCGTCTGTTCTTAACAAACTTCTCGGTTATGACCGAGCTATTGTTACCTCTGTTGCGGGTACGACCCGTGATACAGTCGAAGAAACTGCTGTTATTGGCAGAGTAACCTTGCGTCTTTGCGATACGGCGGGCATACGAGAATCGAGCGACGAGGTCGAGCGTCTCGGAATTGAACGCAGTATAGGAAAGCTTAACGAGGCGGAGCTTATCCTTGCCGTTTTTGACGGCTCATCTCCTCTTGACGAGCTTGACCGAGAGGTCATCGAGCGTGTTTGTAAAAGTGATGCTGAGGTTATTGCTGTTATAAATAAATCGGATATAGGTTCAAATATCGACTTTGATATTCCGTTCAAAACGGTCACTGTTTCGGCTCTTGACGGAAACGGCTTTGATTTGCTTAAAAAGCAGATTTCAGACCTTTATGTCGACGAAAAACTCAATTATGATACAACCCCCGTCCTGACAAACGCGCGTCAATTTGCCGCGGCAACCGAGGCAAAGGCGCGTCTTGAAAACGCGCTTCAGGCGCTTAAAAACGGCTTTACGCAGGATATTGCGGGAATGGATCTCGAGCTTTCGCTTTCCGCGCTTCGTGAGATCGACGGAAGAAACGTAAGTGAAGAGATAACAGACCGTATTTTCAGCCGATTCTGCGTTGGAAAATAATTCCGATTCTTTTTTGTCACGGCATATTCGCATTTTCATAGGATATAATAATAGTAAATATGAATTGCGAGGTGCGAAATGAACGAAAACAAAAAGGAAACGGGTCGTTACGAGGTCGTTGAGAGATACTGTCCAAAGTGCGGAGAAAATGTGATCATGCGCAAGACTTTTGGAAAAAATGCGGCTCTCAAGTGTATGAATTACGAAAAGTGCGAGCAGAGCAAAGATTCCTTTTGCGGAGACAGCTCGGTGACGTGACTCATGTGGTAATTTGCAACAAAAATTTGCTTTGAAATTTGTAATAAGTTGTCGGTAAAAATCTCAAAATGTAATTGACTTTTTATATTTTTATATGATATAATAAGTGCGTTGAGATTTTCCGCAACTGACGGATGGGTGGGCAACCACCGGGGAACGGAAAATAATAAAGCCGACCGTCTGGGCAGTTTTGCATTATAAGGCAAGACTGCCCATTTTTGATTTGTCGGGTAATTGGAGGTAACTATGAGCATTAAAAAGGTTGGAATCGTAATGGGAAGCGACAGCGATCTTCCCGTTGTCGAGAAAGCAATTAATGTGCTTAAAGAATACGGTGTACCGTTTGAAGTACACGTTTATTCGGCGCACAGAACGCCCGTCGAGGCAAAGGAGTTTGCAGTCAACGCAAGAGCAAACGGCTTCGGCGCTATAATTGCCGCTGCGGGTATGGCGGCACATCTTGCGGGGGCAATAGCGGCTAACACTACGCTTCCCGTTATCGGAATACCTGTAAAAAGTAAAAATCTCGACGGCATTGACGCTCTTCTTTCGACGGTACAGATGCCGACAGGAATACCTGTCGCAACAGTAGCTATCGACGGAGCTGCCAATGCCGCTATGCTTTCTATTCAGATACTTGCAGTCACCGACGGTGCGCTCGCCGCGCGTCTTGACAAGGCAAGAAGTGAGGGAGCAGAAAAGGTTCTAACAAAGAACAGAGCTATCGAAGAAAAATTCAACGCTTAAAAAGAGGTAATACATGGGCGGATATTTCGGCGCGGCACTCAAGTGCGACGCAATTACTGACGTATTTTTCGGTACAGACTATCATTCGCATCTCGGAACGAAGTGCGGCGGTATAGCGGCGTTTCACGACCTTGCCGGTCTGCAAAGAGAAATACATAATATTCAAAATTCACCCTTCCGTACAAAGTTCGAGCATGTCTTTGACGATATGAAGGGAAATACGGCGATCGGTTGTATCAGCGACTTTGATCCTCAGCCGCTTCTCGTTCGTTCGCGTCTCGGAAGGTTTGCGATCTGCTTCGTCGGTATCATTAATAACGCCGAGCAGCTGATACAGGATCATCTTTCCGAGTGCTCTGCTCATTTTAATGCTATGACGGGCGGAAACGTCAACTCGACTGAGCTTGTAGCGGCACTTATCGGACAAAAGGAAAATTTCGTTGACGGTATACACTTCGCACAAGAGATAATCGAGGGAACCGCCTCGATCATCATTCTTAAGGATGACGGAAAGATCATTGCGGCGCGTGACCGTCTCGGACGAATTCCCGTGCAGATAGGACGCAAGGACGAGGGATACTGCGTATCGTTTGAGGCGTACGCATATCAGAAGCTCGGTTATGAGCATCATAAGGAGCTCGGTCCCGGAGAGATCGTTGAGCTTTGCTCCGATTACTGCCGTCAGCTTGCCGAGCCGGGAAAGGAAATGCGTATTTGCTCCTTCCTTTGGAGCTACTACGGATACCCGACCTCAACTTACGAGGGCGTTAACGTCGAAATAATGCGTTACCGCAACGGCGCGATAATGGCTGAAAATGATCGTAAAGCCGGTCTTGACGAGAATATCGAGTATGTCGTAGGTGTTCCTGATTCGGGTACTCCTCATGCGATCGGTTATTCAAATGCAAGCCATCTGCCGTTTGCAAGAGCATTTATAAAGTATACACCTACTTGGTCGCGCTCCTTTACGCCGACAACTCAAGCGGCAAGAAGTAAGGTCGCAAAGATGAAACAGATACCCGTTCTTGAGCTTATCAAGGACAAGCACCTTATGTTTGTTGACGACTCGATCGTCCGCGGTACACAGCTTAAGGAAACGGTCGACTTCCTTTACGATAACGGAGCAAAGAGCGTTCACATGCGCTCAGCGTGTCCGCCGATAATGTACGGCTGTAAGTATCTCAATTTCAGCCGTGCGACCTCTGATATGGAGCTTATCGCCCGCAGGATCATAAACGAGCTTGAGGGCGAGGAGGGCTTCAATTATATTGAAGAATACAGCGACGGATCTACTGAAAGAGGTAAGGCGCTCCGTAAGACCATCTGCGAGCGCTTCCACTTCGATTCGCTCGATTTCCAGTCGCTTGACGGCGTAATAAAGGCAATAGGACTTGATCCGTGCAAGCTTTGCACATATTGCTGGAACGGTAAAGAATAAAAATTTTGAAAGGATATAGGTATGAAAAGCAGTTACAGCGAAAGCTACAAGCAGGCAGGTGTTGATATCACCGCGGGTTATAAGGCAGTTGAGCTTATGAAGGCGCATATTGCACGCACGAAGAACGAGGGATGCCTTGACGACGTCGGCGGCTTCGGCGGATGCTTCGGTCTCCCTATTGCTGGAATGGAGGAGCCGGTCCTCGTTTCTGGAACTGACGGTTGCGGTACTAAGGTCAAGCTTGCAATTCTTATGGATAAGCACGATACTATCGGTATCGACGCTGTCGCAATGTGCGTAAACGATATCATCTGCGTTGGCGCAAAGCCACTTTTCTTCCTTGATTATATCGCTTGCGGAAAGAATGTTCCCGAAAAGATCGCCGCGATCGTTTCGGGTGTTGCTGAGGGTTGCGTTCAGTCGGGCGCGGCACTTATCGGCGGTGAGACCGCCGAGCATCCCGGACTTATGCCTGTTGAGGATTACGACCTCGCGGGCTTTGCCGTCGGTATCGTTGATAAGAAAAAGATAATTGACAATAAGAAAATGCAGGAGGGCGATATCGTTATCGCACTTCCGTCAACCGGTATTCACAGCAACGGCTTCTCGCTTTGCCGTAAGGTATTCAATATTGATAATAACGATCCGCTTCTTTACGTTGAGAGGGAAGAACTTGGCGGTAAGACGATAGCAGATGCGCTTCTTACTCCTACGAAGACATACGTTAAGCCCGTTCTCGCGCTTCTTCAGGAGGTCGACGTTCACGGCATCTCTCACATCACGGGCGGCGGCTTCTACGAGAACATTCCGAGAAGCATTCCCGACGGTCTCGGAGCAGTTATCGACAAGGCGTCCGTCAAGATCCTTCCCATTTTCGATCTTATCGCGAAGTTCGGTAACATCCCGGAAAGAGATATGTTCAATACATATAATATGGGTGTCGGCATGAGCATCGTTGTTCCCGCTGCTGAGGCAGATAAGGCAATAAAAATACTTAAAAACAACGGTATCGACGCTTACACTATCGGTAAGATAGTTAAGAGCGAGGAAAAGGTAGTAATATGCTGAAAGGAACTATCGACGGCATCCTCGCCGGAATTATGATAGGCATCGGCGGAACGGTGCTTCTGTCTGTCGGCGGAGGCATTCCGGGTGCTTGCTTCTTCACGATAGCGCTCCTTATTATCTGCTATCGCGGTTACTCCCTGTATACGGGAAAGATCGGCTTTATGGCGTTTAACCATAAGGGAAGCGATTTCGTTACACTTTTGACGGGGCTTTTCGGTAACGTCATCGGAACGCTTCTTTCAGGACTCGCCGTCAGCTTCGCACTTTCTGATAGAGCAGACCTCGCTAAAACCATGTGCGAAACGAAGCTTGACGATGATCTTCTCGGCGTATTTATCAAAGCGATATTCTGCGGAATACTCATGTATCTCGCGGTCGCTGTATTTAAGGAAAATAAATCTCCGCTTGCGATCTTCTTCTGTGTTCCCGTGTTTATTCTTAGTGGATTCGAGCATTCGATTGCAGATATGTTCTACTTCTTCACTGCAAGAATATTCTCGCTTGAAATGCTTCTTTTCCTCATAATAGTTATTCTCGGAAATACGGTCGGAGGACTTTTGTTCCCGATGCTGACGCTCCTTAAGGGCGAAAAGAAGGAGAGCTGATATGACGAAAACAAAAATAGCCGTCCTTATCTCGGGCGGCGGTACTAATCTTCAAGCGCTTATAGATGCGCAGAAAAGCGGCATAATTAAAAGCGGCGAGATCGCTTGCGTAATTTCTTCACAGCCCGATGCTTACGGTCTGACACGAGCCAAGAACGCTGGGATTCCGACAGAGGTCGTTTGTAAACGACTCCTTAACGGCTCCCAGGAGCTTTTTGAGCAGGGAATTATTGATGTGCTTGACCGTTTCGGCATTGAGCTTATCGTATTGGCGGGCTTTATGTCGATTTTGACCGAGAATTTCACCTCGCGTTATCCCGAGAGGATAATCAACGTTCACCCGTCGCTTATTCCTTCATTCTGCGGCAAGGGATTTTACGGTCTGCGCGTACACGAGGCGGCGCTTGAATACGGCGTAAAGGTTACGGGCGCAACGGTTCATTTCGTAAATGAAATCCCTGACGGCGGAAGAATTATAATGCAAAAGCCCGTTGCGATCAGAAAGAACGACACGCCCGAATCTCTCCAAAAGAGAGTTATGAAGCAGGCAGAATGGAAGATACTTCCGCTCTCTTGCGAAAAGGTATCAAAAGAAATAATGGATGCGAAAGGAAAGAAATAATATGGCACTTTATGATCTTACAAAGCTTTTAAGCGAAAACACTTATCCCGGACGCGGAATCGTCATCGGTAAATCCGCAGACGGAATGAGCGCTCTTATCGCGTATTTTATCATGGGCAGAAGCGTAAACTCCCGTAACCGCGTATTTGAAATGCACGAAAACGGAATGCGTACAAAAGCATTCGATGAATCAAAGCTGACCGATCCGCATCTTATCATCTATAATCCCTATCTCCGAGCAAAGGGCGGAAACATCGACATCATCACTAACGGCGACCAGACCGATACGATCTATAACTTTATAAACGACGGAAGCTGCTTCGAAGACGCACTCAGTACCCGTGAATTTGAGGACGACGCGCCTAACTATACTCCCCGTATTTCGGGTGCTCTTTATTACTGCTTCCCGCGTAATGTTTTTACTTACAAAATGTCTATTCTTAAGAGCAATAACGGCAACCCCGACGCTTGCCAAAGATACTTCTTCGACTACGCGCCGCTCAACGGCATAGGACATTTCATTCACACCTATAAGTGCGACGGCAGTCCTATCCCGTCCTTCTACGGCGAGCCGGAAGAAGTCGAGCTTCCGAATACAGCCGAAGAGCTTGCGGATATTTGCTGGAAGAACCTGAATGAAGACAATAAGGTCTCGCTTTTCGTACGTCAGATTCCTCTTGACGGAAGCGAGCCGACAGAAATAATCATTAATAAGAACGTATAAGGAGAAACGGAAATGAAAGAATTTGAACTTAAATACGGCTGTAATCCCAATCAGAAGCCCTCTAAAATATATATGCACGATGGCTCGGATCTTCCTATCGAGATCCTGAACGGTCGCCCCGGATACATAAACTTTCTCGATGCATTCAACTCCTGGCAGCTTGTAAAGGAGCTTAAGGAAGCTCTCGGAATGCCCGCTGTTACATCCTTTAAGCACGTTTCTCCTACATCTGCGGCAATAGGTCTGCCTCTTTCCGAAAAGCTCAAGAAGGCGTGCTTCGTTGACGATATCGAAGGTCTTGACGAGTCGCCCCTCGCTTGCGCTTACGCAAGAGCAAGAGGAACAGACAGAATGTGCTCCTTCGGTGACTGGGTTGCACTTTCCGACGTTTGTGACGTTACGACCGCTCTTATGATAAAGCGCGAGGTGTCGGACGGCGTTATCGCTCCCGGTTACGAACCCGAAGCTCTTGAGATTCTCAAATCCAAGAGAAAGGGAAGCTATAATATCGTAAAAATAGATCCCGATTTCGTTCCCGACGAGGCGGAGCGCAAGCAGGTATTCGGTATTACGTTTGAGCAGGGAAGAAACAACTTCAAGATCAATAAGGAGCTTCTTTCGAGCGTCGTTACCGCGAACAAGGATATGCCCGAAAGCGCTATTCGCGACCTTATAATCTCGCTTATTACTCTTAAATATACGCAGTCCAACTCCGTTTGCTTCGCAGTTGACGGACAGGCGATCGGCGTTGGCGCAGGTCAGCAGTCACGCGTTCACTGTACTCGTCTTGCAGGCGGTAAGGCAGATACTTGGTTCCTCCGTCAGTCTGATAAGGTTCTTAACCTTCCTTTCAAGGACACCATCGGACGTCCCGACCGTGATAACGTGATCGACGGTTACATTAATCAGAACGAAGAGGACGTTTGCGCAGACGGCAACTGGCAGAAGTACTTTACTACTCAGCCCGCTCCCTTCACAAAGGAAGAGCAGAGAGCGTATCTCGACACTATCGACGGCGTTGCTCTCGGCTCCGACGCATTCTTCCCGTTCAGCGACAACATCGAAAGAGCAAAGAAGAGCGGCGTTAAGTATATTGCAGAGCCGGGCGGATCTATCCGTGACGACCTCGTAATTGAGTGCTGTGATAAGTACGGAATGGCTATGGCGTTCACGGGAATGCGTCTGTTCCACCACTGATAATAAGCTTCTGACGGAGTAATTATGAAAATAATGGTAGTTGGCGGTGGCGGCAGAGAGCACGCCATCATTAAAAAGCTGAAAGAAAATAAAGATATAGACGTTATTTACGCGCTTCCCGGTAACGGCGGTATCGCACGTGATGCGGTATGCGTGAATATCGGCGCAAAGGATATAACTGCAATAGTTGATTTTGCCGTTAAGGAAAAGATCGACTATGCGGTTGTGGCTCCGGACGATCCGCTCGTTCTCGGCGCTGTTGACGCGCTCAACGAAAAGGGAATTCCTTGCTTCGGTCCTGACGCAAAGGCGGCAGAGATCGAAGGAAGTAAGATATTCTCGAAGAATCTTATGAAGAAATACGGTATTCCGACGGCGGAGTACGAGACATTTGATAATGAAAACGACGCGCTCAAATATCTTGAGACCTGCAAGATCCCGATAGTAATCAAGGCGGACGGTCTTGCGCTCGGCAAGGGCGTTATTATCGCTATGACAAGGGATGAAGCGCTTGACGCTGTCAAGAGTATGATGAGCGACAAGGTGTTCGGTCAGAGCGGCTCGCGTGTCGTTATAGAGGAATTTCTCACCGGTCCCGAGGTCTCAGTCCTCGCGTTTACAGACGGAAAGACCGTCAAGCCGATGGTTTCGTCTATGGATCATAAGAGAGCGCACGATAACGACGAGGGACTTAATACAGGCGGCATGGGTACGGTTGCTCCTAACCCGTATTATACAAAGGAAGTAGCAGAGCTTTGTATGAAGACGATCTTCCTTCCTACCGTAAACGCTATGGTAAAAGAGGGAAGACCCTTTAAGGGATGTCTATATTTCGGACTTATGATAACCCCCGACGGACCGAAGGTCATTGAGTATAACTGCCGCTTCGGCGATCCCGAGACGCAGGTCGTGCTTCCGCTTCTTAAGAGCGATCTTCTGACAATTATGAAGGCCACGACTGACGGAACGCTTGACGAAACCGAGGTCGTTTTCGAGGATAAGCACGCTTGCTGTGTAATTATGGCGTCAAACGGCTATCCGCAGAGCTATGAAAAGGGATTTGAAATAAATATCCCCGACGAAATTGCAAGTAACGTCTACGTAGCAGGAGCGGCTGATAAGGACGGAAAGCTTGTTACATCGGGTGGACGAGTTCTCGGTGCAACCGCAGTCGCCGATACGCTTCCCGAGGCAATTAACGAAGCATATAAGCTCGTTTCAAGGATAAGCTTTGATAACGCTTTCTACCGCAAAGACATCGGCGCGCGCGCCCTTAAAGCGCTGGAGGAATAATATGGTATACAGAATATTTGTAGAAAAAAAGCCCGAGCTTGCGCATGAGGCGAACGGCTTATATAATGAGCTCAAAAACCTCGTTGGCATTGAGAATCTTACGTCGGTACGTGTTATCAACCGTTACGACGTTGAAAACATCGAGGAAGCTCTCTTTGATCAGGCGGTAAAGACTGTATTTTCCGAGCCGCAGCTTGATAACGTATCGAAGGAGCTTGAAAACGTTGACGGCATCGTATTTGCCGTTGAGCCGCTTCCGGGTCAGTTCGACCAGAGAGCAGACTCTGCCGCGCAGTGTATTCAGCTTCAGAGTCAGGGCGAGCGTCCTACCGTTCGTTCGGCGAAGGTATATATTCTCGGCGGAAACCTTACAGAGGACGATATTAACACAGTCAAAAAGTACGTAATCAATGCAGTTGAGAGCCGCGAGGCGGAGCTGACTAAGCCCGAAACGCTCGCTATCGACTATGCTATTCCCGAGACCGTTGCAACTGTTAACGGATTTATTTCCCTTGACGAAAAGGGTCTGAGCGAGCTTCTTGATACTCTCGGTCTCGCTATGGATCTTGACGACCTTAAATTCCTTCAGAATTACTTTAAGAACGAAGAAGGACGTGATCCTACTATAACGGAGATCAGGGTCGTTGACACATATTGGTCCGACCATTGCCGTCACACGACCTTCTCAACCCATATTGATAACGTCAAAATATCAGATAAGCAGGTTGCAGAGGCGTACGAGCGTTACATAAACGCGCGTATCGAGGTCTACGGTGAAGAAAAGGCGGCAAAGCGTCCGCAGACTCTTATGGATATTGCGACTATCGCAGGCAAGGTTCTCAAAAAGAGAGGACATCTCCCCGAGCTCGACGAGAGCGAGGAGATTAACGCTTGTTCTATCCACGTTACAGCAAACGTAAACGGCGAGGATCAGGACTGGCTTCTTATGTTCAAAAACGAAACGCATAACCACCCGACAGAGATCGAGCCGTTCGGCGGCGCGGCAACCTGTATCGGCGGATGTATCCGTGACCCCCTTTCGGGACGCGCTTACGTTCATCAGGCAATGCGTGTGACAGGTGCGGCTGATCCCCGTAAGCCCTTGAGTGAAACCCTTTCGGGCAAGCTTCCACAGAGAAAGCTTTGTCAGACCGCGGCGGCAGGTTATTCCTCCTACGGTAACCAAATTGGACTTGCAACGGGTCACGTAGCTGAAATTTACCACGACGGATACGTTGCAAAGCGTCTTGAGTGCGGTGCTGTCGTTGCCGCAGCTCCTGCGTATAACGTGCGCCGTGAGCGCCCTGAGGCAGGCGACGTTATAATCCTGCTCGGTGGAAGAACCGGACGCGACGGTATCGGCGGTGCGACCGGATCGTCGAAGAGCCACAATATGAAGTCTCTTACGACTATGGCTTCCGAGGTACAGAAAGGAAATGCTCCCGAAGAAAGAAAGATCCAGCGTCTCTTTAGAAATCCCGATGTTACGCGTCTTATTAAGCGCTGTAACGACTTTGGCGCAGGCGGTGTTTCTGTCGCTATCGGTGAGCTTGCAGACGGTCTTAAAATTGACCTCGACGCCGTACGCAAGAAGTACGACGGTCTTGACGGAACCGAGCTTGCTATTTCCGAATCGCAGGAAAGAATGGCTGTTGTCGTTGAAGCTTCCGACGCTGATAAATTTATCGAATACGCAGAGAGCGAAAACCTTGAAGCGTACCGTGTTGCAGTCGTAACCGAGGAAGCGAGAATGGTTATGAGCTGGAAGGGACAGACGATTGCAGACCTCTCCCGCGCTTTCCTTAATACAAACGGCGCAGATAAGCACACTAACCTTGAAGTAACCGAGAAGGATCTTTCTGTATTCTCGAACGCCCTTTACGGAAATCTCCGTGAAATGGCTTCCGATCTTAAGACGGCAAGCAGACGCGGACTCGTCGAGCGATTTGACGGCTCGATCGGTGCCGGATCGATCCTTATGCCTTTCGGCGGTAAGACGCAGAAGACACCCGCTCAGTCAATGGCTGCAGTTCTTCCCGTGCTTCCCGGTCAGTTTACCGAGCAGGCGAGCGTAATGGCTTGGGGACTTGATCCCGACGCTATGTGTGTCGATCCTTATTCGGGCGCACGCGCCGCAGTATATAACTCGATGGCGAAGATCGTGGCTTCCGGTGCTGATTATAAGGACGCATATCTGACCCTTCAGGAGTTCTTTGAAAAGCTCCGCAATGAGCCGACCCGTTGGGGCAAGCCCTTTGCGGCACTCCTCGGTGCAATGGACGCACAGCTTGAGCTTAACGCCGCCGCTATCGGCGGTAAGGACTCGATGTCAGGAACCTTCCTTGATAAGGACGTTCCCCCGACTCTCATTTCCTTTGCCATCGCTCCCATAAACGCAAAAGACGTGATCTCTCCCGAATTCAAGGAAGCGGGTCACCCCGTATATCTCTTTGCTCCCGCAGACGAGACTGCTAACTCTACCAAGGCGGCATGGGAATCCTTCCATAAGCTCTGCAAGGACGGAAAGGTCAAGGCGGCATACGCAGTTGAAAACGGAATTGCCGAGGCGGTAGTGAAGATGTCGTTCGGCAACGAGATTGGCTTCGTTTCAAACGGCGCCATCAAGGATGCCTGGTATAATACGATGATGTACGATTTCATCGTTGCAGAGCTTAGCGAGGATGTGACTGCCGATTACGCTGTAAAGATAGGTATGACCTCTGAGGAAAAGGTCATTGACCTTGTAAACGAAAAGGCCACGATTTCTGAGCTTCTCGCTCTTAATGAGGGGACACTTGAAAACGTATACCCGACAGACGCTAAGGCAGAGGGTGATAATATTCCTGCGTTTGCATATAACGGCGGCGCCTCTGCTTCTCCTGCAGTCAAGATTGCTCGCCCGAAGGCACTTATACCCGTATTCCCCGGCACAAACTGTGAATACGACTCAGCGCGCGCTCTTGAAAATGCAGGCGCAGAGGCGGAGATAGTTGTTATTCGCAACCTTACGTCCGATGACGTAAGCCGTAGTGTTGAGCTTGTCTCGAAGAAGCTTGCTGAAAGCAATATGGTGTTCATTCCCGGCGGATTCTCGGGCGGTGACGAGCCCGACGGCTCCGCAAAATTCATCACTGCGTTCTTCCGTAACCCCGAGATAAAGGAGCAGGTAGGAAATCTTCTTGATAACCGTGACGGACTTATGCTCGGTATCTGCAACGGCTTCCAGGCACTTATAAAGCTCGGTCTTGTTCCGTATGGAAAAATAATAGATACCGACGAAAGCTGCCCGACGCTTACATATAATATAATCGGTCGCCATCAGTCGAAGCTCGTTCGCACGAGAGTTTGTACTAACAAGTCTCCGTGGCTAAGCGGTACCGAGGTCGGTCAGATATACACCGTACCGATCTCTCACGGTGAGGGACGTTTCCTTGCCGACGAAGCGCTTATTCGCAAACTTGCCGAAAACGGACAGATCGCAACGCAGTACGTTGACCTGAGCGGCGTTCCGACCATGGATACAGCATTCAACCCGAACGGATCTATCCTTGCAGTCGAGGGTATAACCTCTCCCGACGGACGTATTCTCGGTAAGATGGGACACAGTGAGCGTATAGGAAAGAACCTTTATAAGAACGTAATCGGTCAGTACGATATGAAGCTCTTTGCTTCTGCAGTAAATTATTTCAAGAAATAAGGAGTGCATTCAAATGGCATATTTAAGCGATATAGAAATAGCACAGTCCATCAAAATGGAGCCGATCGGAAAGATCGCCGCTAAGATCGACATAGACGAGGATTCCTACGAGCCGTACGGCAAATATAAGGCAAAGCTTGATCTTTCAATTCTTAACCGCGAAAATGAAAACGGCAAGCTCATTCTTGTAACAGCTATTACTCCTACTCCTGCAGGCGAGGGAAAAACAACCACAACTATCGGACTTTCTGACGGTCTGCGTAAGATAGGCAAGAAGTCTGTTGTAGCTCTTCGTGAGCCGTCGCTCGGACCTGTGTTCGGTGTTAAGGGCGGTGCGGCAGGCGGCGGATATGCGCAGGTCGTTCCGATGGAGGACATCAATCTTCACTTCACGGGTGACTTCCACGCAATCGGCGCGGCAAACAATCTTCTTGCCGCTATGCTTGATAACCACATTTACCAGGGCAACGCCCTCAATATCGACCCTCGTCGTATTACCTGGCACAGATGCGTAGATATGAACGACCGTCAGCTCCGTTTCGTGACCAACGGTCTCGGCGGACGCATAAACGGTGTTCCGCGTGAGGATGCTTACGATATTACGGTCGCTTCGGAAATTATGGCAGTTCTTTGCCTTTCCGAATCGCTTTCCGACCTTAAAGCGCGCCTTTCGCGCATAATCGTCGGTTATACCTATAACGATGAGCCCGTAACTGCAGGCGATCTTAAGGCGGCTGGCGCTATGACAGCGCTTCTCCGCGACGCACTCAAGCCGAACCTCGTTCAGACGCTTGAGGGAACTCCTGCGATCGTTCACGGCGGACCTTTTGCGAATATCGCTCACGGATGTAACTCAGTTATCGCAACAAGAATGGCTATGAAGCTCGGCGATTACGCCGTTACCGAAGCCGGCTTCGGTGCTGACCTCGGTGCTGAGAAGTTCCTCGATATCAAATGCCGCGTAGCAGGACTCAAGCCCTCTGCGGTAGTTGTCGTTGCAACTGTACGCGCTCTTAAAATGCACGGCGGCAGAGCAAAGACCGAGCTCGGTCAGGAGGACCTTGTGGCCCTTGAAAAGGGACTTCCAAACCTTCTTCGCCACGTTTCTAATATTACAGAGGTCTATAAACTTCCTGCTGTCGTTGCAGTTAACCGTTTCCCGACCGATACCGATGCCGAGGTCGCGCTTGTTATCAAGAAGTGCGCTGAGCTTGGCGTAAAGGCGATCTTGTCCGACGTTTGGGCAAAGGGCGGAGACGGCGGCACAGAGCTTGCAGAAGAGGTCGTACGTCTCTGTGACGAGGGCGAAAATAACTTCTCGTTCAGCTATCCCGACGAATACTCCATTGAAAAGAAGATCGAAGCAGTCGTTCAGCGCGTATACCGCGGCGCAGGAATCAACATCGTTCCTGCTGCACAGAAGCAGATCGACAAGCTCACTTCTATGGGACTTTCTAACCTCCCCGTTTGTATTGCTAAGACGCAGTACTCCTTCTCCGACGATATGACTAAGCTCGGTGCGCCCGAGGACTTCACAGTCACCGTCCGTAACGTCAAGGTTTCGGCAGGCGCAGGCTTTATCGTAGTTCTTACGGGAGATATTATGACGATGCCCGGACTTCCTAAGGTTCCTGCGGCTGAAAAGATCGACGTGCTTGAAGACGGCACGATGGTAGGTCTTTTCTAAGGAGAATTTATGGATAAGATATATCTTTGGGAAAAGGGAAAAACTCCTTATTTTAACCCCGAATACGGTCAGGAAGAGCCGAATCTCACCCCTTATCTTATAAATGACGGCAAAAAGCGCGGTGCTGTAATTGTTGCTCCCGGCGGTGCATATACACACAAGGCATATCAGCACGAGGGATATGACGTTGCCGAGAAGCTTAATTCATTTGGAATCAATGCGTTCGTCATTGATTACCGAGTAGCACCGTATCAGTATCCTGCAATTACGGGTGATATTCTCCGCGCGATCCGCTACGTTCGTTACCACGCGGAGGAAATGAATATCGATCCGACAAAGATAGGAGTTCTCGGCTTCTCCTCGGGCGGACATCTTTGTAACAGCGCTATGTGTGCCTTTGACTACGGTAAGGACGGCGATGAGATCGACAAGGTTTCTTCACGACCCGATGCGGTTGTGCTTTGTTATCCCGTAATCACGCTCGTTGAGGACTATATGCACAGATACTCACGCACGCAGCTTCTCGGAGGACTCCCCGACGAAGAAAAGCTCGCTTACTCGCTTTCCGGTGAGAAGGCAGTTAAGGAAGATACTCCCCCTTGCTTCATCTGGCATACGCAGGATGATGACGGCGTTTCGGTCTGGAATTCTCTTAACCTCTATTCATCGCTCGTTAAGAACAATATCCCCTCCGAGCTTCACGTTTTCCCCCACGGTGAACACGGACTCGGAATGGCACCGGACAGAAATGACGTAAGTCAGTGGACATCGCTTCTTAGTACTTGGCTTACCAATCTCGGATTTAACTGATAAAAAACGGCAGAGATTCGTCTCTGCCGTTTTGTCATTTCTATTTATATGGCTTAATACTCTGTATTCCGCTTTTCATGATGATCTTCCTTGTGAACGGTGTGCAGAGAAATGTCCTTTTGATTGATTTGGTGCGGAGCTTAGTACGAAGGGAACGCGTTTTTTTGCGGTAATGCTTCTGTATATCCCTGTAAGCTTTTCCCTCGATGAACGAATCGGCGAGAAGCTTGCCGCTTAACATAGCGCTGCTAAGTCCTTCAAATGAGCTTGCGCTGATAAATCCCGCGGCTTCGCCGAGCAGAAATACATTGTCTTTTCCCGTGCGATAATCCTTTAAGCCGCGCGGACTTGAAACGAGGCACGCCTCGGTCTTGACAGCTTCGCCGAAGGAGTTAGAAAGAAATCCTTCAAGGCGTTCCTTTTGCTTGTCAAACGCCTCGCGGCATCCTTGTTTATCAAAAGCTCCGCCGAATATAACGTAATTGCCCTTGTGTATAGTCCACGAGCAGCTGTCGCTGGTTTTGGAATCAAAGATACAGGAATAATAGGGAAGCTTTTGTCCCTTATTTTCAAACCACTGCTGAATTGCTACGTATTGCACGCGCATCGGTGTGAAAAAAGTACGTCTGACAATAGATCCGGCACCGTCTGCGCCGACAAGCGCTTTGGTTTTCAGCTGAATCTTTTCGTCAGCAGTTTTTACGGAAACAGCGTGAATATCACCTTCGCCTTTGATATCCAAGCACCGTCCTTTTATGAGTGCAACGTGTGACGGAACGAGCGAAATAAGCCATCTGTCAAAGGCATATCTGTCCATATTAAGATAATGTCTTTGATAGTACCTGACGAGCTTCTGATCGACGTCTATGGTCTGAACCGCAAATATCTGCGGATCCTCGAGAATGCTTTTAGGGAGGACAAGATCAAATTTAGCAAGTATCTTTTGCGCATCTGGTGCAAGCAGACCGCCGCATGGCTTTGCCGAATCGGGTGACTGTCCGTCGATAAGAGCTATTTTAAGATCAGGCCGTGCCTCGGCTAATTCTTTAACGAATATCGCACCGGCAGGTCCTGCACCTACAACGGCAATATCATAGATGATCTTATCATTCTGTTCCATTTCAACACCTCATTGATCGTAATAGGTTCAGGTCAGTTTTGGAATTGCGAATTGTAAAGGGAAGCATAGACGCCGTTTTTAGCGAGAAGCTCGTCGTGCTTGCCGCTTTCTGCTATCTGTCCGTTTCTGATGACGAGAATAACGTCAGCGTTTTTGATCGTCGACAGACGGTGCGCAATTACAAAGGACGTTCTGCCTACCATAAGCGAAAGCATCGCTTTCTGTATCATTTGCTCAGTGCGTGAGTCTACGTTTGACGTTGCCTCGTCAAGAATCAAAATCGGTGCGTCGGAAAGAAGCGCACGGGAGATGTTCAAAAGCTGCTTCTGACCTTTAGATATGTTAACGCCGTCATCGGAAAGAACGGTATCGTATCCGTCCTTAAGAGACATAACGTAATCGTGAATGCCTGCGGTCTTTGCGGCTCTTATAACATCATCGTCCGTCACGTTTTCGTTTCCGAATGCGATATTATCGCGTATCGTGCCTTCAAAGAGCCATGTGTCCTGAAGCACCATTGTAAAGGAACGGCGCAGAGAATCACGCGTGATATCGTATATGCTCTTGTCGTCGAGCAGAATGTCGCCCGATTGCGGATCGTAGAAGCGCATAAGCAGGTTAGCAATAGTTGTCTTACCTGCGCCCGTCGGACCTACGATAGCAACAGTACTGCCCGGCTTGACATTGAGAGAGAAGTCGCTGATGACTGTCTTGTTTTCCTCATAGCCGAATTTTATGTCTTTAAAGGTAACACAGCCCTTTACGTCGGCGACCGTGACTGCGTCCGGCGCATCGGTTTTTTCGGGAGCTTCATCAAGGACTCGGAATATTCTTTCAGCCGCCGAGGTCGCCGACTGCAGGTCTGCAATAATATTGGCAAATTCTCCGACAGGACCGGAAAAACGTCTTGAGTACTGAATGAATTTAGATATTCCGGAAATCGAAATTCCGTCGAATATGAGCAGAATCGTACCGAACATACTGACGAGCGCCATTGAGAGGTTGCTGATGAAGTTTACACCCGGTCCTATAACACTGCCTTGATATTCAGCTTCATAGAACGTATTGACGGCTTCGTCGTTGCGGCTGTCAAAGCGTTTAATGATAGTTTCCTCTCGGTTATATGCCTTGATCGTTTTCTGTCCCGACAGCATTTCCTCGGCATAACCGTTCAGCTCGCCGAGCTTCGCAGATCTTCTTCTGAAGAGAGGTCTGACCTTTTGCGAACGGTATTTGATAAACCATATCGAAAGCGGAAGCGTTATCGCAAAGACGAGAATAAGAGGGGGAGATACGATGATCATCATGATAAATGAACCGATGATCGTAATAGCACTTGTTATGATCGCCAAAAAGTCGGTCGAGAGTGACGTGTTTATTGTGTCGATGTCGTAGGAAAGGCGGCTGACTATATCACCCGTCTGATTTTTGTCAAAATAACTGACGGGTAGGGAAAGCAGATGAGAAAATACCTGCTTTCTCATATTGAAGGAGATCTTTTTGCTTATCCGTATCATTATTATCGAGTTGATATACGAAAGAAGCGACGACACGATGTAGAAGATCGCCATAAGTGCGCAGAAGAAGATAACCGTATCAATATTTATCTTTCCTTTTCCAAGCTCAATCTCCTTGATGGCTTCACCTGAAAGCATAGGTCCGGCAAGAGTGAGTCCGCTTGATATCGCTACAAGTATCATAGACGGTATCAGCAAAGCTTTTTGCGCCCAAAGATAGGGAAGAAGCTTGCGCAGAACGCCCCATTTTATTGTGGGCTTTGTCTGAACGTTTGTGTTATTGGTAGTCACTGCGCCTCACCTCCGATCTGTGAAAGTGAGATCTCGCGATAGATATCGCAGCTTGATATCAGCTCGTCGTGAGTACCGTCACCGACGACTCGTCCGTTATCGAGGACGAGGATCCTGTCTGCATGCGATATTGAGCTTACGCGCTGAGCAACGATGACCTTAGTTGCGTTTTCGTAATTCTTGCGCAGGTTTGAGCGCAGAGTAGCGTCGGTCTTATAATCGAGGGCGCTTGACGAATCGTCAAGAATGAGTATCTCGGGATTAACGGAAAGGGCTCTTGAAATAAGAACTCTTTGACGCTGACCGCCGCTGAGATTCGTTCCCTTGGTATTGATCCAATGATCGACGCCGTCGCCGAGAGTAGAGACGAATTCGGATGCACACGCGTTGTCAAGTGCCGTAGTTACCTCTTCCTCGGAAATATCGCGACCAAAGGATATGTTATCAATGAGCGTTCCTGCATAAATAAAGTCGTTCTGCAAAACAGTACCAAACCGTGTGCGTAGCTCCTCCGACGTAAGAGACCTTACGTCGTAACCGTCGACAAGGATCTTTCCGTTATCGGGGTCATAGAAACGGAGAAGAAGCTGAATAAGAGTAGATTTTCCGCTTCCTGTCGCACCGATTATTCCGAGAGTTTGTCCCTTTTTAAGAGTGAAGGAAATGTTATTTAGATTCTGTCTTGTTCCGTTATAGGAGAAGGTAACGTCGCGGAATTCGATAAATGCGTCGGTGTTCTCGCGTTCGCCCTTGGGCAGATGAGAAATATCGGGTTCGATCGCGCATATTTCCGCAATTCTGTCAGCAGATGCGGCACCCTTAGAAAACATTGTAAAGATTCTCGTGATGCTGAGCATCGCGTTAAGAATGATAGTGAAATACGACATAAAGGCGATTATCATTCCTGGCTCGGCTTTACCGCCGTTTACTCTGAGAGCTCCGACAAGTATGACTGCAGACATACCGATATTTAGAAACGCGTTCATAAGAGGTGTTGTCAGTGAAATGACATAACCGGATTTCAGCTCGGCGGCGTTCAGACGCTTGTTTCGTTCATCGAACTTCTTGTTCTGATGCTCGACGCGCGAAAGTGCCTTTATAACGCGTATGCCCTGTGCGCTCTCTCGCACTGTGCCGACCATATCGTCGGTGCGCTGCTGAACCTTTTTATAAAGCGGTATTCCTTTTTTAGATACGATGACGACCGCCGCCGTAATAAACGGAAGGACTGCTAAGAGAACGAGACAAAGCATCGGCTCCATGATATAAGTAATAATAATTCCGCCAATGAGAAGTATTGGCGCACGGACGCCGAGACGCTGAACCATGCCTATCGTATGGTGAACGTTATACGTATCGGAAGTCAGGCGTGTTTCAAGCGTCGGTATCGTAACCTCGTCTATCTGCTTTGACGACAAATAGGATATTTTTTTGAACAGATCGCTTCTTATCGCCCTTGTTGAATCGCGTGCTACCGCACACGCCATGCGGTTAGCAACGATGTTTGCCACCAGTCCCACGAATGCGCAAATGAGCATAAGCCCACCGAATAGAGCCACTTTCGTGATTTGCTTTGTAGGAACAACGTTATCTATAATGTGCTCAAGAATGTAAGGAATCAGAAGGTCTACGAGCGTTCCTATGATCTTAATAATAAGACCAACTGTCATCATTGTGTAGTGAGGGCGAAGATACTTCATTATGAATTTCATATTGTACCTCGCATATTATATTAAAATAATTATACTACATATTAATTTTGATGTCAATAAACGGGGTGAATATTGACAAAGCTTAGTTTATAGGATAGAATTATATCGAATAGGAGGGCAAATTATGGCTGAACTGAATTTGAACGGAAAACGAGCTGAGATCGTTTGTTTTGATACTCTGCCGTCTACCAATGCCTTCCTTAAAGATGAATGTAAAAAAGGTGCGCCTAATTATTATACAGTAATTGCCGACCGTCAAACAAACGGTAGAGGTCGTCTTGGAAGAAGCTTTTATTCCGACAACGGCGGGCTGTATATGAGCTTTTTGGTTAGAGATATCGGCGGCGCTGATCTGACGCGCGTTACTGCCGCGGCAGGTGTTTCGGCTGTCGAAGCGATTGTGAAAATATACGGCGTTTCATGCGGAATAAAATGGGTAAACGACCTGATATATAACGGCAAGAAGGTCTGCGGAATACTCGCTGAGGGCGTTATATCCGATAATGGCACCATTGAGGGCGTAGTCGTAGGAATCGGCGTTAACATCGCCCCGCCAAAGGGCGGATTTCACGGTGAGATCAGGGATATAGCAGGCGCGATCTCGGATCACTATTCTGAATCTGAGCGTAATGATCTGTCTGAGGCGATTCTTGAATACTTCGATATAAACATTGCCTTGCCGAATCTGATCGACAAATACCGTGCACTCTCAACTGTTATCGGAAAAAACGTGAAGGTCATTACAGCAAATGATTCCTATGATGCAAGGGCAATCGCAATCGACTCCTCCTTCGGTCTTACGGTAATAACAGATGACGGAAATGAAAAAACTCTCCGAAGCGGAGAGATTAGCATAAGAACGAAATAACCGACGGATACCCGTCGGTTATTTTTATATCAGCGAACAGAATATCATTAGTATTCCTAAGAATGAAAAGTTTATTAGCGAGAACGTTATAAAGTATTTTTTTATGCCCTTCGGGTCTACCGACTGATACTGCCTGAACGTTATAAGCGATGCAAGGGAGGCGATCAGTGTTCCTGTTCCTCCGATATTCACACCCATAAGAAGCTCACGGTAATTGTCTGTAAATTCGGAAAGCAGGATCGCGGAGGGGACGTTACTGATGATCTGGCATGAGAGGGAACTGAAAACCAGTGCGTTTTTCTCCATGAGTGTAGATAATATGTTGCTTATAGCGTCGATCCTCGCCATGTTTCCTGCGAATATAAAGAAGAAAACAAAGGTGAAAAGAAGCCCGTAATCTACGTCCTTAAGAGCTTTTCTGTCAAGGATTATCATCGCGGCAGGAATGAGTATAAGTCCGATCACAAACGGCACAATGCGGAAAACGATGAGTAGTGAAAACGCAAAGAGTAGTAAATAAGCTACGGTGCGTTTAACAGGTAGCTTTGTGTCGTCCTCGCAGTTGAGGGTAAGCTTTTCGTTCTTGACGAAAACAAATACCGACAGCAAAATAAGCGCAATCGAAAGAAGAAAGGGCGGAAGCATTATGAGAGTAAACTCGCCTGTCGGAATATTGAACTTATTATACAGAAACAGGTTTTGCGGATTTCCGAAGGGAGTTACCATTCCACCGAGATTAGCGGCAATATTCTGCATTATAAAGGTATAACAAAGATACTTGCTGTTACCGGTCTCGGAAAGAGCTATATAGCCGAGAGGGAGAAACGTGATAAGCGCCATATCGTTTGCGATAAGCATTGAACCGATAAACGTTATCATAAGTAGAGCTATTACTGTCTTTCTTGTGCTTCCCGAGAGGGAAACGAGCTTTCTCGCAACGACTGTAAAGAATTTTATGTTACGAAGTCCGCAGATGACAGCAAGTGTGCAGAAAAGGCAAGTAAGGGTTCTGAAATCGAGATACGAAAGATACTTTTCGTCGGGCGGAACGATAAGGGAGGAAACAAGTGCCGCTATAAAAGCAACTATCAGTACCGTGTTTTGCCTTAAGAAATATGTAATTTTATGAAAGTCATGTTTTCTTTTCAGAGGTTTGTGAGCGATCATAATATAACTCCTTTTTAGTCCTCGAAAATTATAGCAAAATGAGAGCCGGTCTTCAAGCGTAAATATCTACAATAATTCAATTATTAATATTGATTTTTACGGCAAAAAGTGGTATAATTAACAAAAACATGTTTTATAAAACGACAGATATTATATCGAGGCGGTAAAAATGATAAACGAAGCAATAACTCAACTTATTAATTACGCAGAAAAGAACGGAATAATCGCAAAGGAAGACCGCGTTTATGCCGCAAACAGAGTCCTTGAAGTGTTGGCTCTTGACGAATACGAGTCGAGCGAAAACGCACCCGATAAGGAGATCCACGAAATTCTTTCGGTAATGTGCGACTATGCAGTTGCAAAGGGCATGATAGAAGACGGCGTAGTATTCCGCGATCTTTTTGATACTAAAATTATGGGCGCAGTAATGCCGCGTCCGTCAGAGGTCATCTCTAAGTTTAATTCTCTTTATGAGAAGTCGCCGAAGGAAGCAACTGACTGGTATTATAAGCTCAGCTGTGACAGCAACTATATCCGCCAGGACAGAATAAAAAAGGACAAGCGCTGGAAGCTCGATACCGATTACGGCACGATGGATATTACCATAAACCTCTCAAAGCCCGAAAAGGACCCTAAAGCGATCGCCGCCGCAAGAAACATGAAGCCGACGGGAATCGTCTATCCGAAGTGTGCGCTCTGTAAAGAAAATGAGGGTTACGCAGGTCGTCTTAACGCAGCTGCACGACAGAATCATCGAGTTATCCCTGTGACGATCAATGATTCTCCCTGGATGTTCCAGTATTCGCCTTACGTTTATTATAACGAGCATTGTATTGTGTTCAATTCAGAGCATACACCTATGGCGATCAATAAGGCGACGTTCAGAAAGCTTCTTGATTTTGTCGTTCAGTTCCCGCACTATTTTGTCGGATCAAACGCAGATCTGCCGATAGTCGGCGGCTCAATTCTTACGCATGACCATTTCCAGGGCGGTAATTATACCTTTGCTATGGCGGTCGCTCCCATTGAGCGCGAGATCAGCTTCAATGGTTTTTCAGGCGTCAAGGCGGGCATAGTTAAATGGCCGCTGAGCGTAATTCGTCTTTCGAGCGAGAATACCGATGACCTCGTTGAGCTTGCCGCAGTTATCCTTGATAAATGGATCAATTACAGTGACGAGGACGCATATATCTTTGCTTATACCGACGGCGAGCGTCACAATACGATCACTCCTATTGCGCGCAAAAACGGCGATAAGTATGAGCTCGATCTCGTGCTTCGTAATAACATAACGACACCTGACCGTCCTCTCGGCGTCTATCATCCGCGCCCCGAGTATCATCACATCAAGAAAGAAAACATAGGTCTTATCGAGGTTATGGGACTTGCGGTCCTTCCTGCGCGTCTGAAGAAAGAGCTGACTGAGCTTGCCGACGCTATAATACTAGGAAACGACCTTCGTTCAACAGCTACTCTTGCAACTCACGCCGATTGGGCTGAAGAGGTTATAAAGAATCACCCCGAGCTAAACAAGGATAACGTGAATGAGATACTTGAATACGAAACCGGCAAGGTGTTTGAAGGATGCCTTGTTGACGCAGGCGTATATAAATGCACTCCTGAGGGTAGAGAAGCATTTATAAAATTCATTGATAACGTAAATGAATAAAATGAATAAAATGAATAAAATATAGAAAAACAACGCTCTTAATGATATGCACCCCAAAAGTTAGACACTTTTGGAGGTGCATATTTTTATGGCAAAGAAAGGACAAATATTTAGAAAACACTCAGCAGAATTCAAAATAGGTGTTATAATGGATATGCGAGAAAACCATTTAGGGTTAAGAG
>JAFUNJ010000017.1 GCA_017482355.1 Clostridia bacterium | reverse complement strand
GTTTCAATGAATGTAGCCCAAAAAGCAGAGAGCTTTTTGGGGAGGCTGATATATCAGCCGCGAAAAGGATTTTTGCCTTTTCGACATCCTACATTCATTATAAAATACGGAAGGGGAAAAGTCAACTGATTTTAGCGTTAAAAGCCCCAAAAAGAGCCGATCATACCGTTATAATATGAGCAAAGGGCACGAAATTTTCTTTTTTTGAAAAAAGTGTTGACAAATGGATTTGTGTATGGTATAATCTTTAAGCGCTTTCGGTGGAAAGCAAATAAATGTGGCGGAGTAGCTCAGTTGGCTAGAGCAACCGGTTCATACCCGGTAGGTCATGGGTTCAAGTCCAATCTCCGCTACCAGGCCCGTTGGTCAAGCGGCTAAGACACCGCCCTTTCACGGCGGTAACACGAGTTCGATTCTCGTACGGGTCACCACCTTTTAAGCTGTCCGAACAACTCTGCTTTATATACAGAAGCGGAGTGTTCGGGGCAGTCATAGGCAGGGAGTAACCCCCGCCTTTTTTGATTTTGCGCAAGAAAAAAGCGAGTAGACAAATTTGGAAATTTTTTCCTCACCTTCGACATTATATCACACTTTTTCGCAAATTGCAACACAAAATTTTCAGCCAAAAGAAAAAGCCCCCTTAGGGGGCTTTAATTTTTTTGCGCTGAAATCAGACGCTCACGCAGTGATCTACTGAAGCCCAGCCGCTTACGTCTGAAAATCTGTCGCTAAGATCCTTGATGAGCGCGTCAGCCGCTTCCTTTTCGAGGTTGCCGACAGTCACTGCGTAAAGAGTGACCTTCTCGGGTTCAACGGGCTTGTTCATCTCGTCAAGAAGCTTCTGCACCTCTGCGCGAAAGTCCTTCATAGTGAGCTTGAAATTCTTGAGCCAATGGTCGATATCGGCGTGGTTTGAGCCGTAGCCCTTCGCGTGTGCTTCCTTGTGGGAGACGATCACCGACGCGTCCCATCCGTGACGGTAGCAGATGTCGGCGCAAAGCTCGGTCGCTTCCTTGTAGACCGCCTTGAAGTAGCTTTCACCCCAAAGGTTGTCCTCACATATCTCGAACTGAATATGCGCAACGGGGTCGTAATTGTACGAGCCCTTCTTGCCGCTTCCCGATCCCCAGCAGGCGATATCCTCGGGGAGATTCTGAACCGTTGCGACGTTTCCGTCGGCGAGCTTACCGATCACGTAATGAACCGCCTTGCTCACGTCGGCACGGTTCCAGTGATTGCCGTATGTATTCGTGCCAATGAGCTTAAGAAGCTCACCGCGCTTCGGATCGTTATCCGACGGCTGCGACCAGCGCTTGATCGACGGATTATTCGCGCCCGTGCTATGTACGACGATACCGACGGGCTTTGCCGGCTTACGCTTAACGCCGTAGCAGCGGCTCTGTGTGTGCATACAAGTAATAAGCTTCATATACCGTCCTCCCCGTCGTAGCCGTTGTTTATTTCCTCGCCCTCGGCATTTAGCTTCTTCACCTCGGGAAGTCCTGCAATGCTCGTCAGAAGCGAAAGAACGCCCGAAAGAGCCGATGCGGAAAGCACCGCTATCCAGTTCACCTCGTCGAGCATTGCCGAGGTTCCGATAACGGCTATCGCAGTCTGCGCAACGGTCTTAATGGCGCGGATCCCCGCCGCTTTGAGCCATTTAAGAAAATTGTTTTTCACGTTATTTTCCCCTTTCTTTTTCGAGATCCTTTATTCTGACCTCGTGATTTTCAAGTGTTTTTTCGTCTTTTGTCAGCCGTTCAAAAAGCTTTTCGTGTGTCACGTGACTGTTCTTTTTGAGCTCACCGATGGTCTGATTTAAAATTTGAATGGTATTTTCGAGAATACCGAGCGTCTTTGAAAGCTTACCGATCCACGCACTCACCGTGCCGATAAATCCAACAAGCGCTACGATCCCGAGAAATATCTCCCACGTCATGGTTTTTCCTCCTCTCCCGCTTTTATATCATTGTAATAAGATTGTTTTGCGGATTCCAACTCTTTTCGCTTGCCCTCTAACAACTGATGATGTGCCTCTGCAAAGATAGGTTCGTACAACGCGCAGGGCAATTTATACTTGTCCAAGATAGAATTAACCATCGCAAATGTTTCATCACGAGCTTCTTCTGTTATTAAAATTAAAGGTTTATCCATTGGTTTATCCTCCATGATTTATAATAAATGAAATAAGATCCACTTCTCTACCGCCCACATCAACAAACCACTGACCCGCAAGAACGCCCTTAGCCATACCATCTTCACCTGTCATTGTGAGTCGTGTATAGTTTGTGTTTGAGCCGGACGTTCCGGATGCCGAAGGGTCTATAAGAACATCGAGGATAAGATCAAGCGGCGTTCCACTGATTTCTTGAAGCAAAAAATACGATTGATCTCTCTCAAATATAAACTCATCGTTCGAAATAGATGTTTTTCTGTAAGTGCCCAATTCATCTGTTGAAATCGAACCAAGATTAAAGGAACTACACCACAAATCTCCGTTCTTATTAACTCCATAGTTCGGTCCCGCTTTAAACACCCAATTCTCTTGTGCCGGACTTCCTGCAATGGACAAGTTGCCTACGCTTCCTGTACATAGGAAAACACTATTTGAGCTATTGAAACTGCTGCCATTCCACAGTGAATTGTTATCGACTTTCCAACCGCCGATTCGAACCGCGCCATTACCCGCCGAAAAATATGTATAATTACCATTTTTGACCGTAAACGTTCCCGTAACATTGGCGGCATCGACTTTGATATTGAGTTGTTTGCCATCAATGTCAAGTCTGTCCGCCTCAATTTTAGCTGAAGATGCTCCGTTGATTGCTTCAATTATAAACGAACCGCTTGCAGTCGGATTTTCTTTTGAATCGTACACCACGAGCAATTCGATAGCAGACCTGTTTTGGTCAATAGTTCGTCGAATAGTTGCAATACTTGACTCAATCGAATTAACCTTGATGCGGGTATCATCTACGATTCCCAGCAGCTCGGAGAACCTTTTACCGTAGCTGTGCTTCTGCTCAAGGGCAGCCGCCGACCTTGTATAGACGCCGTCCTGCTTGCTCAATTTAATCAACTCCTTTACAAAGGGAGAGAGCCGAAAAGCCCTCTCCCTCATAATTTAATCCCATGTGACCGTATTTCCGTCGACCTTAAATCCAAGCTCTTCGAGAATTGCGACCATCGTCTCGTAAGAAATATCTTCTCGGTCGTTCAAATAATCAACGATCTCATAATTATACGTGTTGTCCGACTTGTACTGACTTCGGTAAAGTATGATCTTCTGTCCGTAATCAAGATCGAGGTCGTTGATATACTTAACGACTTTCTCTTTTCTCGAACCGCTGACCGTCTTGCCGTTTTCGTCCTTGTCGGATTCGATTGCGCCAAGCTCCGACGAATACCTTTTGTATTCGTTGAGGTCGCTCGCGACCGCCTTCGATACCGCGTACTTGCCGGGATTGTTTTGCGCGTAGTCGTACTCTTCAAAGCCCTCAAAGCCATCCATTCCCGAAAGGTCAATTTCTTCCTTTCTGCCCGAAAGGTTGTTAATAAACAGGTTCTTCGCTTCAATAGGGATATCAAGACCGTATATGTAGTCCGCTTTTTCCGCCAAAGTCTTAAGTCCCGAAAGCCCCTCTCGGTATTTCCAATAATCCTGAATGGAAATGCCGGAGTTCACGAACTCCTGTATCTGCTTTTCATCAAGCGGCTTGCGCTCGTTATCGAAGTAATCTCTTGCGTTCTCGCTCGCATACTGTCCGAACAGTCCCGCCTGTACCTTTTTCCAAAGGTTGTCGTCCACAGGGAAACGTAGCTTTCCGCTGTCGGTGTAAGAGCCGCTGACGAGGAGATCCTCGTCGAACATGCTTAAGCCCTGCTTCGTCTTCTTAAACTGACCGTAACCGCCCGGAAGTGCGTAGTAAGGAAGTGCCTCAAGCACGGTTTCCCATCTCGATTTATCATTTCCGTATTGATCTTCGCCTTTGTAAAGCTCCTCAATAGGAAGCGCGGAGGAGATCGGAATTCGACCGCCCTCAAGAATACTCGTGTACGGCATATCTCCCATAAGCTCGAAGAAGCCCTGCTCAATGTTATCAAGAACGGTATCTTCGCTGTCCTCGTCATCGTCAAGCCCGAGCGCCTTAATGAGTACGCTGATTATGTCAAAGGCAGGGTTATATCCGGCAACTGCCTCGAACGCCTTGCCGAACAAGTGCTGACCTACGGCAAGCGTAAAGAACGTAGAGCCGATCTTCGCCGCCTTCTTTGCGTTACGCTCAAGCGTATTTTCAATATCCTCGGTCGAAGCTTTCGCTTCCTGAATGGTATCGTAGAATTGGCTGTCAAGCTGATTTCGCACCTCAAGCTGGAACTTCGTCACAAGACCGAGCATCTTCGAGTTGTATATCTGCGGCATCTGACCGAGCGATCTGTCGCCCATAAGCCGAGATACCCACTTGTCCGTTTCAATATGTGCCGTCTCGGAGTCCATGCCCTTCCGCGTAAGCTCGTTGTACTTTGCCCTTGCGATGATTTCGGTCGAGAAGTTATCTACTGCACTCATAAGCGCATATCCGGGATCGGAAACCTTCTGCCACGCAGTGCGGTGGAATCTGTCGGTTCCCTTTCTTCGAACGCATACGGGGCTTTCCTCGGCGAAGGTGTCGCCGTTGCCCTTGATAGCTTTGATCCGGTTCGATACCGTTTGTGCGAAGCCCTTGATAAAGTCTGCCTTATTGGTCTTTGCGAATGCCTGCACGGGCGCGATAAGGTTAGTCAAAGCAGAGGAAACATTGTATCCGATCATATTGTTTCCGACTTGCCTGTTTACGGAGTCCATAAAGGACACCGCGCGTCTGCCGATAACGCCCTCAAGACTTCTGTCGATTAAAGCTGTCTTTCCGGCGAGCACGTTTGCTTCTTCATTGAGGAACTTTGCGAAGGTCGAAAGATGTGAGTTGTAAACCGCCTTGATCTTTTCCTGTGCCTCTTCCTCGGTGAGGGTATCAAGGTTTTCAAGTCCTTTCGCCTGACCGTAAGCATCGGCAATATAATTTCGGAGCGCGCGGAGCGTCTGAATGTCGTCGATATGGTATATCTGATTCTTTGCGCTCGTCGCATATTTTTCAAGACCGCCGAGAAGGTCAAACGACGTGCGTTTTCCCTCTCTGTGCTTTGAAGATGCAAAGTACGGCTGTCCCGGTTTGAGATCAGCAGTAACGCCGTTCAGGTCGGTCGGAAGATCCTTCGCCCTTATATCGTTGGGATTAAAAGGCAAGCCGAGGCGTGAGAAGGTGTCTTCCATAGCACGGAAGTGCAAGAAGTAATTATCGAGCTTCTGTATCTCGGGATAGCCGTTTCTTCTTCTCGACTCGTTGATCGCGTCAAGCGTTTCGTCGTAAAACTGTCTTACGCGCTCGTCCTTCGCGAGCTTCTTGATGTTCTCTCTTACCCTGCTGTCGGGAAAGTCCGCTTCAAGCTCTGCGTCGCCGTACTCGATAATATCTCCGTTCTTATCAACGTAGAAGCCCTCTGCATACATCTGCGCCGCTGCGCTTGCCTTGCTTCCCGGTTTAATGCCGTATTCCTTGACGAGCTGCGCGAGCAGACCGTTCTTTCTGTCGGTGATGCCGTTCAGCCATTTAATACCCTCGGTCTCGTTTTGCGCGACCTTGTTTACGGTAAGGTCGGCAAGGATTCCGCCTTCCTTGTATCCGAGCGATTTTTCCATAACTCGCTGCGGAGTGTTATCGACCGTGGAGAACGTCGAGAGATCTTTCGCGTGCTTCAAGACCTCGTCAAAGTCAAGCCCGTTTTCGTTGAATCTGTCCTTGATGCTTTCAACGGTCTTGCCTTGAAGCTCTGAACGTCTGGTCGCAAGCGTCTCGTTTTCAAATTCTTCAAAGCTCTTACTTTCAAACGCTTCGATCCTGGCCTGTTGCTTTGCGATTCTGTTTGCATAGTCGGCTTGCACGTTATCCCTGCGCAGACGGAGATTATCTATCTGTTGAAGAAGTGTGTTAGCTCGCTTCGTGTTCTTGTCCTTGAGACCGTTGTACTCTACAAGCTTCTTGCGTATCGCCTCGTCAAAGCTTGAAAGG
>JAFUNJ010000011.1 GCA_017482355.1 Clostridia bacterium | reverse complement strand
CTTCTTTACTGTATCGTCATCAGCAACGTAGTCAGAACCTGCGTCTACAGCAGCCTGAATCTTGTCGCCCTTAGCAAATACGAGTGTGCGAACTGTCTTACCTGTACCGTTAGGAAGAACAACTGCGCCTCTTACCTGCTGGTCAGCGTGACGGGAGTCAACGCCGAGACGAACGTGAAGCTCAACGGTCTCGTCGAACTTTGCCTTTGCGGTCTGGCATACGAGGTCAAGTGCCTCTGCCGAATCATAAAGCTTAGCCGTGTCGACAAGCTTTGCACTATCAATATATTTCTTTCCCATTTCTATCTACCTCCGAAAATCAGTCAACAACAGTAACGCCCATGCTGCGTGCAGTACCTGCGATCATACTCATCGCGGTCTCGAGCGAGCCGGCATTAAGGTCGGGCATTTTGGTTTCGGCGATCTGCTTGATCTGTTCCTTGGTGATAGTAGCAACCTTGGTCTTGTTAGGAGCCGCGGATGCAGTCTCGATGCCGCACGCCTTCTTGATAAGAACGGGAGCGGGGGGAGTCTTCGTGATGAAGGAGAAGGAACGGTCTGCGTATACAGTGATAACTACAGGGATAACAAGACCGATCTGATTCTTGGTTCTTTCGTTGAATTCCTTAACGAAGTTTGCGATGTTAACGCCGTAGGAACCGAGTGCAGGACCTACAGGCGGCTGTGCGGTAGCTTTACCTGCCTGAAGCTGAAGCTTTATATAACCGCTTACTTTCTTTGCCATTTCTTTTTACCTCCAAATGTGGTTATTAGACGGGGGATAAGTATTTCCCCCTCCCACCTTCGCGTCTTTGCGCGAATGATCGTGTGTTTTTTAATTAATAGAGCTTTTCGGCGCTCTCGGAATCAAGCTCGATAGGAGTTTCTCTACCGAACATAGAAACAAGCACCTTGATCTTCTTTTTGTCGTCGGAAATTTCCATAACAGTTCCGACAAAGCCCTTAAGAGGACCTGCCGTAACCTTAACGCTGTCACCGATCTCGTATTCGAGATTGATCTGCTTTGTCTCAACTCCGATAGCCGCGACCTCTTCATCGGTAAGCGGAACGGGTTTTGATCCGGGGCCGACGAAGCCCGTTACTCCGCGAATATTACGGACAACGTGCCAGGTTGCATCGCTCATCTTCATTTTGACGAGGACGTACCCGGGGAAGATCTTTGTTTCAGTTTCTTTGAGGACGGGATTTCCGTTCTCATCTTTACCGGTCTCTTCGGAGACGGTCTCAACGGGAATACGAATATCCGTTATAACGTCCTGAAGATTACGGTTCTCGATGATTTTCTCGAGGTTTGCCTTAACCTTGTTCTCGTAACCGGAATAGGTATGCGCTACATACCATCTCAGTTCGGAGCTTATCTCGTCGAAGTCACTCATTTAAGCCCCTCCGATTAGTAAAGCGTTCCAATCCAAGTAAGAAGACTGGACAGACCAAGGTCGATAAGACCGATAACAACGCTTGCCACAAGAAGCACTACGATAACTACACCGGTGCTCTTAGCAGTCTGCGCCTTGCTGTACCACGAGATCTTCTTCATCTCGCTTTTGTTGTTCTTGAAAAAGTTTTTGATCTTGCTTCCAAGTCCGGGCTTGCGGTCTTTAGAAGTCTTTTTCTTGTCTTCTTTTTCCTTAGCTACCTTGGTAGCTTCGGTGTTCTTCTCAACTTCTGACATTAACCGATTCTCCCTTACTTAGATTCCTTGTGAACGGTGTGCTTCTTGCAGAAGGGGCAGTATTTGCTCATCTCAAGACGGTCAGGGTCGTTCTTTTTGTTTTTCATTGTGTTGTAGTTGCGCTGCTTGCACTCACTGCAAACCATTGTGATTCTGACTCTCATATTTTTCCTCCCGATAGTATTGACAAAGGCATTTTCGCCAAGCCGCGGCACCTTTGCCTGATTTTATCTCCCTCAAGAAGAAGGCAACAACAAAAAGCCCTCTCCGCAGAGGTAGAACTATTTTATCACATTAATTACCGTTTGTCAACACTTTTTACAAAACTTTTTCTCATTATTTTCCGTTTTCGGAATAAAAAAACCGCGCTCGGGAAAACTGCTCAAAAAGGCATATTAAAGGGGGAAAACGGCATTTTTACCATAGTCATAAGAACGATAATAATATACGTATTTTTGCTGCTTTCGATGCGGCTCAGCGGCAAAAGACAGGTCGGTGAATTACAGCTTTCGGAGCTGATAACGGCGTTCCTCATTTCCGAGGTCGCGACGACACCGCTTACCGACCCCGATATGCCGATCCTTTACGCTCTTATACCGATAATGATACTTCTGTGCCTCGAAATTATCGTATCATTTATAACGACAAAATCGGTCACGGTAAAAAGAATGTTTGAACCGGCGCCCACCGTCCTTATCGGAAACGGAAAGCTGAACATCGCAGAGCTGAAAAAACAGCGTCTTACCGCCGACGAGCTGATAAGCTCGCTTCGCCTTAACAATGTGTCAGATATAAACACCGTCAACTTCTGTTTTCTCGAGCACAACGGACAGATCTCCTCCTTTTCCAAGGACGAGACGCTCGCTCTGCCGCTGATCGTAGACGGAAAGATACACAACGGTCATCTGAAGCTTTTAGGACGCGACGAAAGCTGGCTCAAAGCGCGCCTCCGCGAGCAAAAGGCAGATATGAACGAGGTATTTATCGCCGTCAGCGACGGGAACGCATTGACGATATTCGCAAAGGAGAAAAAGAAATGAAGGCGTTTATATTCTCTCTTTCAATTATTATCGCAATAACTGCGCTTACAGTCGCAAGCGGTCTTTACGTTAAAGACGTGACCGACCGTCTTCTCGAGCTCGAAAAGCAATTCCCCGAAAAAGAGGACGGAGAAAGCTCCCCGTCGTCGGTAATAACCGAGAGCGAGGAGCTTCTAAACTCTTCTTACGAAATATTAAGTGCGATAAGCCACACGCGGCTTCCGAACAACATCAAAACGTCGCTTGAGCATCTTGTTTCCTGCTACAGTCACGGCACCTACGCCGACTATATGGCGGCACGCGAGAGCTACGTTGAGGCGTTGCGCTCGCTCCGTCAATCGGAGATTCCCTCATTAAAGAGAATCATCTGAACTCGGTCATGCCATCGTCAAGCAATACTCTTTTTCTGAGTATGGTGCAATCGGCAATACCAAGCACCTTTGCGATATAATCGGGATTCAGATACTGATCGGGGGACGCGCTCAGCACACAGGTGAGCTTGTTCCCCTCTTTTTTATAAGAGTGAATCATCGGCTTGATGTCGGTCATTTTCTCGCCGCTTTTTGTACGCTTCAGAAGAACGATCTCGTCCTGCTCAAGCGGCTCGACCGAGAAATCATCGTCGTTTTCAAGCTCGTATTCGGCATAGCGGATAGAAACAAACTTGCTATCGGGCTGATACGCGTCAAGAACTCTCATTTCGGGCGGAAACGCGTTATTGAGACGCGTAGTAAGCTCCTCCTTCGACATAGGTCTTGTTATCTTGAAATCGAGAAGCTCGGTCACGCTTTCGGCACCGATCGACAATGGAAGTGCAAAGACCATTTTCGGATGGGGATTAAAGCCCTCCGAATACTTTATCGGAATTCCAGCTCTTATCATTACCGTTTTCATGGTACGGTTGAGGTCAAGATGGGAAATGAACTGCAAGCTTCCTACCTTTGAAAACTTTATTCTTACAGCTTCGGACAGCACGTTCTTTCACCTCCAAGCTTATTAGCTCCGCAGCCGGAGCACTTTTCGCGGCAATTGGGAGTCGTTTTCGACTCAAATGCCTTTTTCCATTCACGGAGGAAAAACTCCTTCGTAACGCCGCAGTCGATAATATCCCACGGCAGGACTTCGTCAAATCCGAACTGTCTGTTCGCATAGAAGCTCGGGTCTATTCCTGCGTTTTCAAACGCCTTGAGCCAGGTCTCGTACGAGAAATGCTCGTCCCAACCGTCAAACTTCTGACCGAGCTTGTGCGCCTCGATAAGTGCCGCGGAGAGCTTTCTGTTTCCTCTTGCAAATACCGCCTCAATACGGCTAACCTTTGCCTCGTGCCAGTTGTAGCGGATATGCTTTTTCGACTTGACCTTTTCAAGCAGATGCTCCTGCTTCATCATAAGGGTTTCAAGGTCGTTCTGACCGAACCACTGGAACGACGTAAAGGGCTTCGGAACGAAGCAAGCAACGCTCGCAGTGACCGTCGGTGCTCTTCCCTTCACGCGGTTGGGATTCTTATAGAACTCATCCTCGACCTTGATGGCAAGATCGGCAATTCCTTCAATATCCTCAAGCGTTTCGGTCGGCAGACCGTTCATAAAGTAAAGCTTAACCGAGGTCTTACCTGCTTCGAAGGCGGTGCGGCAAGCTTTAAGGAGATCTTCTTCACATACGTTTTTGTTTATCGCGTCGCGCAAGCGCTGTGTTCCCGCCTCGGGTGCAAAGGTAATACCGCCGGTACGTACCGTCGAAATCTTATCCATGAGCTCCTTAGTAAAGCTGTCGATACGGAGCGACGGAAGCGACAAGCTTACCTTGCTTTCGTTCGTCCAGCTTAGGAGCTTATCGGTAAGCTTTGGAAGATGCGTATAGTCGCTGATACTGAGTGACGAAAGCGAAATTTCGTCAAAGCCGGTGCTTTCGTACAGACATTTTGCCTGCTCGTTCAGCACGTCGGGAGTCTTATCACGCACGGGGCGGAAAATGATTCCCGCCTGGCAGAAACGACAACCGCGAATACATCCGCGGTAAACCTCAAGCACGATCCTATCGTGAACCGTCTCAATATACGGCATAATGAGCTTATCGGGGAAATAGCTCTTATCCATATCCTTGATTATTCTCTTGACTATCTTGGTCGGAATATCGTCGTATTTGGGCGTATATGCCTCGATCGTACCGTCAGGCTTGTAGGTAACCTCATAAAGCGACGGAACGTAGAAGCCGGGGAGCTTTGCAAGCTCGTGCAAAAACGCCTCCTTCGTATAACTGCCGTCATCCTTCATCTTATTATAAAGACGAGTCATCTCGGGCAGTGCCTCCTCGCCCTCTCCGATGCTGAAGGCGTCAAAGAAGTCGGCAACCGGCTCGGCATTATAGGCGCAAGGACCGCCACCGACGATTATCGGGTAGCTGTCGTCACGCTCGGAAGCGAGAAGCGGAATATTTCCGAGCTCTAGCATATTCAGCACGTTGGTGTACGAAAGCTCATACTGAAGCGTAAACGCAACGAAGTCGAACTTGCTTATCGGATCACGGCTCTCGTGCGCAAAAAGCGGAATACCGTTTTCGCGCATTTTTTCTTCCATGTCGTCCCAGGGAGCGTAAACTCTTTCGCACCAGACGTCCTTTTCGAGGTTAAGAACGCCGTAAAGCAGTCGCACGCCAAGGTTCGACATTCCGATCTCATAAGTATCGGGGAAGCAAAACGCAACGCGGCACTTTATTTCATCCTTGTTTTTAATGACCTGCCCATACTCACCGCCCGTATATCTGCCGGGCTTAAGGACCTGCTTGAGTATTGGGCGCATTTTCTTATCCATTGTCTTTTCCTTTCAAATATCTACAAAAATGCAGTCTTTCGACTGCATTTTTGCTTAAAACCGTAAAGTTAAAATCACATCAAAAGAAATCTCGATACAAGATATACAGAAGCAAGCCAAAAGAGCTGGTAAAGAGCAATATAAACCGAGCTTATTGCCATAACAGAGCCCAGGAATGCAACGATACCGGTTATCGCAATACCGCCTATTATCGAAAGCGCCGCGATCATAAGGTTAGTCTTCGTTACGTGCTTCGTCTTGTCACAAAGTGTAAACGCGCGGAGAAGTGCCTTTACCGACTTCTTAGATACGATACCACTGTCGGTGCGATCACTTCCTCGGCTTCTGTCGCCGAGATCGTCGTATTTGAGAACTCGAACGGGATATTTCGTCAGGCGTATTCTCGTGCTGAGCATCTCGTCGTTGATGTTAGGGTCAACGGTCTTGATTCCGACGCAGATTCCCGACTTGTAGAGGTTCTTGAGCGTCGCCTCAAATTCGGGGTCAATACGGTAGCGAACGTAGAACTTCGCTACGACCTCATCGTCGCAAACGAGGAACAGAATGCTGATCTCGCCGCCCTCGATCTCCTCGTCCTCGGGATCGGTAACGGGCAGATAGCCGTTATGACGGAGATAATCCGCCTTACCTGCGTAGATATGGTGTCCGTCAACAACGGTCTCGATACCGTCGGCGTCGATAGAGATGACCTCGATGTTCTGCGAACGTCCGATATCTGCTGTTGCAACGTTAAGAACGTCTGAAAGCGGTCCGCCTATACAGGAATAAACGCTTGCCATATAATATATCGCAGTATCAAGCCGTCCGCTTCCGAAAACCTTGATCGAACGAAGCTTAACGCCCGCGGTCGGGAATACTTCCCTGTCGTCAAAACTGATCGAGGAGGCAGAGGTGTACTCGTCGAGTGCGCCCTCTCCGACGATCGCGCTTCCGTCTGCATAAGAGACCTTCGAAGCACGGAACATCGGCAAGCTGAACGCAAAGAACGCCGTTACGGGAAGTGCGAAAGCAAACGCCGCATAACCCGTCGACATTGCTGCCGAGAAGTCCTTGCTTACAAATGCGCCGACTATTATACCGATTACGAACGCAATTATCGTCGCCGGGATAAAGGCGTTAAGTATATTCTTGACCGATGAATGCTCGCCCGTACGGCGGAAGTATCCGTCGATGAATGCTGTCTTGTTTATACGGAAAATGTCGGGCTGACTCGGAAGGAATTTGTCAAATGCCTTCGTTTCAAGCTCAGCGTCGATAATATCGAGCTTTTCAAGAGCAAACTTGCTTCTCTTAGAGGAAATGATCCTGAAGGTCATTATCTCGCGGCGAAGATCGAGACGCTTACCAAATGCGAACAGAAGAAGTGCTATCGCCATCGGGAAGTTGAAACCGACTATCGTGCTTCCCGCTCCGAAGAAGCAGGCAATTACCGAATAGAGCGTCGATACGGCGAGCATAACGGGAAGTATGCTTTCAACCGTTACTCTTCTGTTTATAAGATTCTTGAATCCGAATATTACTTCCTTGTAAAGAACGGCAAATCCGATAATAATGAGCTGGAAGCCGGTCATTATATGTACGATAGGATAATACTCGGGATTGAATACATCAAGGGGCTTACCGCCGAAAATACTGATATTTTCATAGAAGAAAAGCACAATGCTTATAGCGGCGAGAATGAAGAGCTTGATCGCGCTCTTGCCGTACTCGGCTTTGTAGTTTTCAAATATACCCTTTATTTCGGTAGGAGAAACGAATTCCTTGATCGGCTCCTTAATTTCCTCCGGCTTCGCCTTTTCCTTGACGGGCAGCTCGTCCGAGATAAGCTCATCTGCACTGCTGCGAAGCTTGTCTGCGGATTCCTTACCGATCGCCGCGTCGAGCTCCTCGTCCATACCGAAGGCGACCATAAGGTTGGCGTCGACCTCGTCAAAGCTGTCCTCGTTGATCTCGTCGGCAAATTCGCTGTATTTATCGAACTCGGTCGGAACGAGAGCTTCCTCTTCTGCCACCTCGTCGAACAGAGCTTCGTCAGGCACGGCTTCTGCTTCCACCCCAGCTTCTGCCTCCGCTGATTCCTCCGTTAACTCGTTGAAGGACATTTCTTCAGCGATCTCATCGAGCATTTCAAGCTCTTCGACAGAATCATATTCTTCTATTTCGTCGAGCTCGGTTAGCTCGTCTGCTTCTTCGTGCTCTTCGATTGCTTCTTCAGCTTCTTCAACCTCTTCAGGTGTTTCAACCTCTTCTGACTCCTCGTCATATCCGCCGTACCTCGGCTCATCCATAGCGGGTGCGCCGTAAACGTCATCAAAAACGGATTCGTCAAGCGAAAGATCGTCGTCCGAGAAAATCTCTTCAAGAGCGGAAATATCGGTATCGCGAGTCGGTTCCTCTGCGGCTTCCTCTACTTCTTCAGCTTCTTCGAATTCTTCCTCTGTAGAATGGCTCGTAACTATGATCTCGTCAAAAGCGTCACCATCGTCAGAGTCGTTATCCTCCGTGGAAATAATAGCGTCGCTTATTGCGGTAAAGGTGAGAGTATCGTTTTCTTCCTCATCAGCTTCATCAATGTTGAAAGCGATCTCAACTGTATTTGAAAGATTTATCGCGACCGTGTCTCCGCTCGGCACAGTCTCTTCCTTCTCTTCTTCAACAGGCAAATTCTGCGCGGCAAGGATCTCGCGGACCGACATAAATCCGCCCTCCTCTTCGTCCGACATATAAGCGATAGTCTTTTCAATATCGGTCATCGGACGAAGCGGTGCCTGCATGGTATCCGCCATGCTGTCGTAAGAATCGACCTCGTCGAGCTCGGGAACGTCGCAGACCTTTCCGCCTGCGCTGAGACGGTTATAAAGATCTTCATCGGGGGCTGTAAATGCCTTTGCGTCCTCAGCATCCGGCTCGGCGGTGCTGCCCTCGGTCATTTCCTCGGGGATGTCTATTGAGGAAAGCGTCTGAACGAATTTCTCCTCGATCTCGGCACTCTCCGATTTCTCGGTCATTCTTCTGTAATCTTCCTCGGGAAGATACTTCTTCATAAGCTCGTCGATATCGAGATCCTCGATATCCGACTTCGGAACGGGGCTTTCAAAGCTGTAGTCACTGTTATCGGGCATGTGCGCTCTTATATCCTCCTCGGATACCGAAGCGGTTATCTTACCCGAACGGCGGAACTTATACTTCTTTCCGGTAACGCTCTTTTCATCGGTGTTTCCATCCGCCATATTCGCCTTAAGCTGAGCAAGAAGCTCGTCGGCAGATATATCGGAATTATGCTTGTTGTCCATTTTTCTTCTCCCCTTTCTTACTTACCAAAATTTCTCTGCCTTGCGGCTTCGCAAAGAATAACCGCACCGGCTGTCGAAACGTTGAGAGAATTTATGCTTCCGTACATCGGAATCGAGATTATGTAATCGCTTTTATCTTTGAGCAGTCTTGACACGCCGAAGCCCTCGCTTCCGAGGATTATCGCCGCGGCACAGGTCATATCGGTCTCGAAGTGTGGGCTTCCGCCTGCCTCAGCAGCAAATATCCAAAGTCCCTTTTCCTTGAGCTCGTCGACCGTTTGCGCAAGGTTAGTCACCTTTGCAACAGGCACGTACTCAACGGCTCCTGCAGAAGCACGTCCGACGGCTTCGGTAAGACCTACTGCACGTCTTTTCGGAATAATAACTCCGTGTGCGCCCGCACATTCGGCGACACGCAGAAGCGCGCCGAGGTTTTGCGGATCTTCTACTCCGTCAGCAATTATGATAAGCGGCTTCTCGCCCTTATTTTTTGCATTTTCGAGTATCTCATCGACCGAAACGTAATCCTTAAGCGCCGCAGATGCGATAACGCCCTGATGCGCCTGACCGCCCGACATATTGTCGAGCTTCGTTCCCTCGACCTCGATGACGGGTATATTACGTCCAATCGCCTCGGAGACGATAACGGTTATAGATCCCGTTCTCTCGCCTTTTTTTACGTAGACCTTATCAACGTCGCGTCCGCTTTTAAGCAGCTCCGATACTGCGTTTCTTCCGATAACGTACGAGCCCGAAAGCGGCTTGCTTTCTTTCTGTCTGCGCTCAAAATTACGGCGGTCGTTATTCCTCTTTTTGTCGTATCTCTTTTCCATAATCTCTATCCGTTCAAAATCGCATAGTTATACATCGTCTATTATATCACAAAAAAACCCTTTTGTATATAACTTTTTGCAAAAAATAATAAAAAAGCAGAGAAATTCGTCACTTCTCTGCTTTTTTATCATTTTGTAACAAGCTTCGGCTTTGAACCCTTTGCCACGGTATCCGCGGTGATAACGACCTCACTTACGTCAGACCTACCGGGGAGAGTATACATGGTATCGAGAAGCACGTTCTCAACTATTGCTCGAAGTCCTCTTGCGCCCGTTTTCAGCTCGATCGCCTTATCTGCGATCTTCTCGAGCGCACCGTCGGTAAAACGAAGCTCAACGTTATCCATAGCAAACAGCTTTTTATACTGCTTTATGATTGCGTTTTTCGGCTCGCGAAGTATCTTGACGAGCGCCTCGCGGTCGAGGTTCTTGAGCGCAACGATAACGGGAATACGTCCGACAAGCTCGGGAATTATACCGTATTTTACGATGTCGTGAGGAGTTACGTCCTTAAACAGGTCGACCTTCTCCTTCTGCTCCTTCGTAAGCACTTCGCTCGAAAATCCGATGCTCTGCTTATCGCGATTTACTCTTTTGCTTATCGTTTCATCAAGCTTATCGAAAGCACCGCCGCAGATAAAGAGGATATTCTCGGTATTTATCTGAATAAATTCCTGGTTCGGATGCTTTCTGCCGCCCTGCGGAGGAACGTTCGATACCGTTCCCTCAAGGATCTTAAGAAGCGCCTGCTGAACGCCTTCACCCGAAACGTCACGGGTAATGGAACGGTTTTCGCTCTTACGGGAAATTTTATCTATCTCATCAATATAGATGATCCCCTTTTCTGCCTTCTCAATATCGAAGTCGGCCGCCTGAATAAGACGGAGAAGAATGTTCTCAACGTCCTCACCGACATAACCCGCCTCGGTAAGCGTCGTCGCGTCCGCTATTGCGAAAGGCACCTTAAGGGTCTTTGCAAGCGTCTGCGCAAGGAAGGTCTTACCGACACCTGTCGGTCCGATAAGAAGCACATTACTCTTCTGTATCTCAACGCCGTCGGCGTTATCCTTTTTCTGAAGTATTCTCTTATAGTGATTATAAACCGCGACGGAAAGCGTCTTTTTCGCGTCATCTTGACCTATAACGTATTCGTCAAGGACCGCCTTAAGCTCTGCCGGCTTCGGTAAGGTATCGAGCGAAAGCTCACTCTTTCCGCCCTTCCCCGTCTTTTTGCCGTTTCGGCTTATACCGAAATGCTCGTCGACGAGGCGGTTACAGCCCTCAAGGCACTTATCGCAGATATAAAGCCCCGTCGGCGACGGAATGAGGAACTGCACCTCGTCCTCTCTCCGACCGCAATAATCGCAATAAACGTGACTATTACCCTTGTTTTCGTTATTTGCCATTATCAGTCTCTCTTTTCGATAACTCTGTCAATAAGTCCATATTCAAGCGCGGCTTCAGCCGAAAGGAAGTTGTCGCGGTCTGTATCGCGAGCTATCTCCTCGATAGTCTTGCCTGTGTTCTTAGCAAGTATCTTATTGAGCTTTTCTCTCGTTGCGATGATGTGATCTGCGTGGATCTTGATGTCCGACGCCTGACCCTGCATACCGCCGAGGGGCTGATGTATCATTATCTCGCTGTTCGGAAGTGCAAGACGCTTGCCTTTTGCGCCTGCAGAAAGAAGGAACGCGCCCATGCTTGCAGCCATTCCGACGCAGATCGTCGAAACGTCGCACTTGATGAAATTCATCGTATCGTATATCGCAAGTCCTGCCGAAACCGATCCGCCGGGGCTATTGATATAAAGGCATATATCCTTATCGGGATCCTGTGCTTCAAGGAAAAGAAGCTGCGCGATAACGAGCGACGCAGTAACGTCGTTTACCTCGTCCGAAAGGAAAATGATTCTGTCGTTAAGCAGGCGAGAGTATATGTCGTATGCTCTTTCGCCTCTGTTGGTTTGTTCTACTACGGTTGGTACGAGTGCCATAAATTTCCTCCTATAAATCCGTGCGGAAAGCACTGTTATATGCTTTCCGCGCGTTGTCAGTATGAAAGAATAAAGTTACCTATACGTTCGGCGAGAAGAATATGTCCCGCGTCATTCGGATGAAGACCGTCGGGCATGAACATTTCCCTCTGAACGTCTATTTTCGGCTGAACGCCGTATATCGAATAAAGGTCGATAACGGGAAGCGAATAGTAACGCGCTACCTCTTTTATCATATCAACGTAATCGGAGAGGATCCTGCCCTTTCTGTCGGGCTGATTCTCCGTAAGACGGTGAATGGGCGTGCAAATGAATATCTTTGCCGAGGGATACTCGGTCATAAGATACGTATACAGATAATGAAGCGCGCCGCAGAAGGTATCGGGGGTTCTGTCGGACATTTCGCCTATCGGCGCGTCACCGTGACCGAAGTCGTTGGTTCCGCCGAAAACGACGATAGCGTCGGCATCCTTATCCATATCGACGGCTCTCATCGGGAAATCAAGATCGTGACGCGGACTAACAGACGGCGTCACCTGCTTTGCAAGGCGTGTTCCACCAACACCGTAATTGCGGGAAGCTGACATACCGTACTGCTCTTTAAGGAGCTGATGGAAGCACTTATCCTGCCCCGATGTTCCCGATCCCTCGGTGATACTGTCGCCGAGAAAGTTTATCTTCTTGCCCTTAAGCTCCATGTTACTCGGTTACTTCTTCGGTCTTCTCTTCAGTCTTCTCTTCGGTTGCTTCCTCCGGCTTGGGAGCTGACTTCTTTGCTCTTGGCTTACGGGGCTTGGTGATGGAAGCGTTGCTCTTAACTACCTCAACCGCCTTCGATACCTTGATATCATCGGTGATCATATCGGGGGTAATCTGTGCCTTGACCTCGGAAAGCTCGATGCGGTAAGCATCAGCGATCTTCTGAAGCTCTGCTTCGATCTCCTCTTCGGTTACCTCGATGTTCTCGAGAGCTGCAATCTTTTCAAGAGCGAGACGGGTCTTGACTTGCTTTTCAGCGATAGGTCTGAACTGCTCTCTCATGTTGTCAAGGGTCATGCCGGTATACTTAAGGTAAGTATTGAGATCAAGTCCCTGCATTCTGAGACGGTTGTCATAGTCGCGAACCTGATTCTCGGTCTCGGTGACAAACATTGCTTCGGGAATGTCTGCTTCGAGGTTTTCGATAAGCATATCAATGAGCTTATTCTCAACTTCTCTGTCTGCCTCTGCATTGTGTCTCTCAGTGATTTTTGCCTCAACGTCCTTCTTATATTCATCAAAGGTGTCAAATTCCGAAACGTCCTTAGCAAACTCGTCGTCAAGCTCGGGAAGCTCATTGAACTTGATCTCGTGAAGAACGGTCTTAAATACAGCCGCCTTACCTGCAAGCTCAGCTGCGTGGTACTCGGTCGGGAAGGTTACGTTTACGTCGAAAGCGTCGCCGGGGTTATGGCCGACGATCTGCTCTTCAAATCCGGGGATGAACTGACCGGAGCCGAGAGTAAGGTTATACTTCTCGCCCTTGCCGCCATCGAAGGGAACGCCGTCAACGGAGCCCTCGTAGTCGATAACTGCGATGTCGCCCTCAGCCGCTGCGCGGTCGGTGATGTCAACGGTACGGGAATTGCGAGCGCGAACCTGCTCGATCTGTGCGTTTACTTCCTCCTCGGTAGTAGGAGCAACGGTTCTCGTTACCTTATAGCCCTTATATTCCTTAACGGTAACCTCGGGCTTAACCGGGAAGGATGCCTTAAGAACTACGCCGTTATCGTCAAGAGAAACGATATCGAACTCTGCCTGACCTACGGGAGTCTCGCCGCACTCGGTGATCGCCTCATCGTATGCCTTGGGAAGAAGTGCGTTTATAGCTTCATCGTAGAATACGCCCTTACCGTACATCTTCTCAACGACGGAACGGGGTGCCTTACCCTTTCTGAAGCCGGGAACGTTCATGTTCTTAACATTCTTTCTGTATGCGGCCTCGACTGCACGGTCGAAGCTCTCCTTGTCGATAGCGATTTCGATATCGACCTGATTTCCATTTTTGTTTACGCTTTTCAAGCTCATTTTGTTTTTTCCTCCGATGATATTAATATCCTTATAATTTTACCAAATTTTCGCTTAATGTCAATAGATTTAGGCGAAAAAGTAGTTAATTAATTGATTTTTAGGGGTATAAAGCTCAAATAATCCGATGAAACTATATTCATCTTTATTCCCTCGTAATCGAACGACCTCGGAATATCGTATGAATTATGAAGATGTCCGTAATAGCATCTTTCGATACAGTACGATCTCATAAGCCCGATAAGATCGTGGCTGACGAAGTCCTTACAAACAGGCGGAAAATGGAAAAATGCGACCTTTTCATATTTTCCGTCGGGGTCGAGCGCGACTGCCGCCTTGAAGGACAGCTCGGCGCGTATGACCTCGCGCTTTGAAAGCTTTTCAAAATCGGTTCCGTCGGGTGCGCTTTTCGGGTCGTAGAACCAGCCGCGCGAGCCGCAGACGATAATATTCTCAACCAAATGCGCGTTGTTGTGGAGAAGAGAAATATTATCTATCCCCTCTTGCTCAAAAAACGCTTTAAGCTTCTTTTCTGACTGCCACCAGAGGTCGTGATTTCCCTTTCCGATTATCTTTTTTCCGTTAAGAGAGGAGATAAGCTTGAGATCGGGACCTGCTTCTTCGAGATTCAGTCCCCAAGAAATATCTCCGGGAACTACTACGGTATCGTTTTCACCGACGACTGCGTTCCAGCCGCTGACAAGCTTCGAGGTATAATCGCGCCAACGGTTTCCGAAAACGTCCATCGGCTTCGGTACTGCTTCCGACAGATGCGTGTCGGCAATAACGTATAGAGCCAAAATCTCCTCCTTCCCCGGTATATTTCAACCGAAAACTACGAATACTAACTGTGGATACCTCCACAAGAAAGGAACTGAAAAATGGGAATTTTTGATATGCACGTTGAAACGAAGGAAGGCAAAAAGAATCACAACAAGGGCGTGGTCTGCGACGTTCGCAACTGCGCTTACCACGACGGTGACAATTACTGCACGGCGTCTAAGATCGCAGTCGGTCCGTCATTTGCGACCTCCTGCACCGACACCGTCTGTGCAACCTTCAAGCAGAAAAATCAGAATCTCTGAAAATTGAGTGCCGAAAGTGGCATATCCTCCGCTTTGATCGCGTTATTCGGGTCAAAGCGGACTTTTCTTTGTGCAATTCCATATAGGGGCTTCGGAATCGGAACGCCCGTCTTCTTTTCAAGAAGCTCCATTGCGTCAAGCTCGTTTTCGGGAACTTCACCCGTCAGTGCCTTAAGAACGGCAGGCGAGAATTTATACGGCGACGCGGTCGATGCGCAAACGAGCTTTCTGCCGCTGTTATTTTCCTTTACATACTTCTCGGCGCAGTATAGACCTACTGCGGTATGGGTATCGCAAAGATAATTATAATCCTCGTAAACGTGCTTGATCTCGCAAGCGGTCTGCTCCTCATCGCAGGATAGACCCGTAAATTCAGAACCGATCTTTGCCTTTGCCTCGTCGGAAACAGTATAGCTTCCCTTTTCCTTCAGCTCGTTCATAAGCGTTTCGGTTTCCGCCTGACCGCAGGTGAGGTAAAGGAGCCGCTCAAGGTTACTTGAAATAAGAATATCCATCGAGGGCGATGTCGTCGCATAGAAGGGACGGTTTCTATCGTAGTTACCGCTTACGAAGAAGTCGGTAAGCACGTTATTCTTGTTAGAGGCACAGACGAAGCTGTGAACGGGAAGTCCCATAAGCTTCGCAATATATGCGGCGAGAATGTTACCGAAGTTACCCGTCGGAACGCAGATATCTATCTCCTCGCCGAGCTCAATATCGCCGTCCTTGAGTAGATCGCAGTAAGCAGAAATATAGTAAACGACCTGCGGTACAAGGCGTCCCCAGTTTATAGAGTTAGCCGACGAGAGGAAAACTCCCTTTTCGTTCAGCTTTGCGTTTATTTCGGAGTCGGAGAATATCTTTTTGACGCCGTTCTGAGCATCGTCAAAGTTACCGATAACGGAATTTACCTCGACGTTCTTTCCCTCCTGCGTTGCCATCTGAAGCTTCTGAACGCGGCTTACGCCGTCTACGGGATAGAATACCGAAATTCCGACGCCGTCAACGTCCTTGTAGCCCTCAAGCGCCGCCTTACCGGTGTCACCCGAGGTAGCAACGAGAATGAGCGCCTTACGCGTGTCGCCCGTCTTTTTAACGGCTTTCACGAAAAGCCGAGGCATTATCTGAAGCGCCATATCCTTGAACGCCGCCGTCGGACCGTGCCAAAGCTCAAGAACTCTTATTCTCTCTCCGAGCTTTGATATAGGTGCGGGACCGCCCGGGAAGCTGTCTTCACAGTACGCGCCCTCGCATTCCGACAGAAGCTCCTCGTAGGTGTATTCATCGCAGAGAAACTTATACATTACCTTTGCCGCGCGGGATGCGTATCCGTCGCCGCAAAGCGCCTTTATTTCGTCAAGGGTAAGAGACGGTATTTCGTCGGGGAAATAAAGTCCTCCGTCCTCGCAAAGTCCCTTCTTTATCGCCATAGCCGAAGATACGGCTTCGCTTTTTCCTCTCGTGCTTATGTACTTCATATCTTTTTCCTTCCTATATTAGGATTTATTAAAAATTGCTTTTTGCAAAATGTTCTGCGTTTTTATAAAATACCGCATCGGCAAAATTCTCGGAGCGATACTTTTTCGTAAGAGCATCGTACAAAACTCCGACCCTTCCGACGTTTTCGATGCCGTAAGGGAGCGTATCGTCCGACGTTCCGTCAAAATCGGTGCCGAGACAAACCGCTTCGCTTCCGCATGTATTGCGTAGATGATCTATATGCTCAAGCAGAATATCAATACTTTTGCCTCCGAGGTGATCGGAAACGAAGTTTACACCGATAACTCCGCCAAGGTTGGTCACTTCACGCGCCACTCCGTCCGATATATTTCTCGGATGATCAAACACGCTTCTGCTACAGCTGTGGCTCGCGATAAGCGGCTTTTTCGCGTCCTTTGCAAGCTCTATTGCCTGATAACAGATTTCATCGTTTGAATGCGATAGATCCGGCGTTATTCCAAGCTCGAAGCAGCGGCAAACGACCGCTTTTCCGAAATCGGTCAGCCCCGCGGAATTATTGAACGCACCGCCGATATGACAGCTGTCGCGCCAAACGAGAGTAAAGATCTTAACTCCGCGCTCGGCAAGCGTATCAAGTCGGCTTATATCGCCGTTAAGAAGCTTTCCGCCCTCAACGGCAAGTATCGGAGTGAAATTCGGAATACCGAAAATATGCTTCTCGGCATAATCGAGATTCCGTAGACAGCGGGAGTAGTTCTCGTCGTTGTTCAGATCGTCCTCGCTCCATATAGCCATTACCTGCGTATAGCTGCTCAAGGCACTAAACGCCTTGTTCAGCTCTATATGGCAGGTATTATCAAACATTGTCTCGCCTCGGCGGAATATCTCGCCGAGAGTATCGCAGTGAAGATCAAATAATTTCATAGTGACCTCAGATCCAGATCCTACCCTTTGCTCCGAATACGCCCTTCATGTGATTTATCTTATAGCTTCCCTCTCCTGTGTTCTTATCTGAGCATACGAACACCTCAATAACGTCAAAGCGGTAAAATTTATCGCTTGGAAAATTTTTTATAAAGCAGGAAGCGGCTCGGGCAAGATTTGCACGTTTTTTCGCGGTAACGGCGGATGCCGGTCTGCCATACTGACTCTTGACCTCGCGTCTCGTCTTTACCTCGACAAATACAATATACTGATCCTTTTGCGCGATTATGTCGATTTCTTCGTTATACGGCTTATAGTTACGGCAAATTACCGTATAGCCGTTCGCTTTGAGATAATCCTCGGCGACTCTTTCGCCTGCAACACCGGTAATTATATGTGCAGGGGCAAGCGAGCCGTCCTTTTTCCTTATATCCATCAGGAGAGGACGCACTTTTCGTTGCAGTAGACCATTCCGAGCTTACCGTCAACGGTAACCGTCGTACCCGTTTTGAGGATCTTCGTCGCGTTTTCCGCGCCGACGATAACGGGAATGTTAAGCGTCTTACCAACGATAGCGGCGTAAGAATCGTCGCCTCCGCGCTCACAGATTATTGCGCTCGCGTGACGGAGAATACCTATTATCTTGTCGGATGCCGACGGGATAACGATAATATCACCGTTTTCAAACTTCGTCAGCGCCTCAGCGTCAGTTCCGCAAACGCAAAGCTTGCCGCAAACGGACTTGTCTACTATACCGTTACCTGCAAGGAGAACGTCGCCGACCATCTGAACCTTAAGCATATTCGTGGTTCCCGAAACGCCGAGCGGAAGTCCTGCTGTAATAACTACGAGGTCGCCGTACTCAACGTGACCGTTCTTGTACGCCTCGTCGACCGCCATTTCAAGAAGCTCCTCGGAGCTTTCTGCGACCTTATCAACGTGAAGCGGAATAACGCCCCACGACATATTCATGTGTCGGCACGCCTTATGTGACGGTGAGCAGGCAATAATATCGGTCTGCGGACGGAAGCGCGAAAGCAGACGCGCAGTATAGCCCGAGGTCGTAACGGTAATTATCGTCTTTGCGCCAAGGTCGTGCGCGGTCGTACAGGTCGCGTGAGAAATCGCGTCGGTTACGTTCGTAAATCCGCCGAAGCGGTTATCAAAGAATCTCTTTTTGTAGTCAATATCGCTCTCGGTACGCATTGCGATCTTCGCCATACGCTTGACCGCCTCAACGGGATATTTACCCATCGCGGTTTCGCCCGAAAGCATCGTTGCCGACGTACCATCGTAAATAGCGTTAGCAACGTCGGTTATCTCTGCACGCGTCGGACGCGGATTCTGCGTCATGCTTTCAAGCATCTGAGTTGCTGTTATTACTTGCTTACCGGCATTGTAGCACTTAGAGATAAGCTGCTTCTGAAGGATCGGAATATTCTCCATCGGCACTTCCGCGCCGAGGTCACCTCTTGCGACCATGATTCCGTCAGCTTCATTAAGGATCTCATCGACGTTTTCAACGCCTGCGGTGTTTTCTATCTTTGCAATAATTCTGATGTCGCCGCAGCCGTGCTTTTCAAGCTCCTCGCGCATCATCCTGATGTCCTCCGCACTCTGCGTAAAGGACGCAGCGATGAAGTCAAAGCCCTCACGAGCGCCGAAAGCAAGATCCTCCTTGTCCTTTTCGGAAAGGAAAGGAATCGAAAGCTTGGTCCCGGGGACGTTTATTCCCTTTTTATCGGAAAGCTTGCCGCCGTTAAGAACCGTCGTTTTTATCTCTGCTTCGTTCACGCTGTCAACGCGAAGCTCGATAAGTCCGTCGTCAACAAGGATTCGGCTGCCGACAGTAACGTCGCGCCAAAGCCCGGTGTAGGTTATGGAAACACCATTTTCATCGCCCTCGCGGTCGGTCATATACAGTGTAAAGCTGTCGCCGGTTTTAAGGACGGCGCTTCCGTTTTTAAACTTCTTAAGGCGCACCTCAGGTCCCTTCGTGTCGAGCAGAAGCGCCGTATACGTTCCAAGCTCCTTACGAAGCTTTTTGACAATATCGACTTTTTTCTTATGCTCGGAATGCTCGCCGTGCGAGAAGTTTATTCTCGCTACGTCCATTCCCGAAAGGATCAGCTCTCTTATTACTTCCTCGGTCTCGGACGCAGGTCCGAGCGTACAGATTATTTTTGTCTTTCTCATTTTTTTGCCTCACAGTGTTTCTATTACGTTACAGTTATATTTCTCGGTCACGATCTTGGGCTCGGCATCCTTTATCATCGTCTCAAGCTTGTCAAGCACGGGATTTTCGGTATGGAAATGTCCGAGTGCCGCCATACTCATTCCGTAAACGGAAGCATCGGTCATATCGTTATAGCTAAGCCGTCCGCTTATGTAAAGATCGGCACCCGCCGCCTGCGCGTACGGAATATAATGCTCGCCGTCACCGCCGACAACGGCAACACGCGTAACCGTCTTATCAAAAAGCACCGCTTCCGCCTTCGGCATGCCGAGCTTTTCCTTTGCCATGAGCACAAACTCACGGTCGGTCATTGGCGTCACATTTCCGATCACACCAAGCCCGTCGTCGCCGAAGCACTCGGTCTCGGTAAGCCCGAGAATTTCGGACAGAGCCGTATTGACTCCGCCGTCGACTGCGTCAAGACGCGTATGGAACGAAAAAACCGATATATCGTTCTTTATCGCGGTCATAAACCTAACGTCGGTCACTGCCTTTATCGGACGGAAAATAAGCGGATGATGCGTCACGATAAGGTCAAAACCGTTCTTCGCGGCGTAATCAACGGCACCATCCGTCGCGTCAAGCGACAAAAGCACCTTATTGACCTGCTTCGCTCCGTTCGGCAGGCACATAGCGCCGTCGTTATCCCATGAGCAGGAAAGCTCGCGCGGTATTAAATTTTCAAGAACGCGGTAAAGCTCTTGTACAGTCATCGTTTTTCTCCGTTATCAAGAATTTTCGTAATCTCGTCTATCAGTTTTTCTTCGTAGAAGCAATCGGCGCCGCCGCGCTTCTTGCCGTCGTATATCGCTTTAAGTATCTCAAGCTTGTTTTCCGCCATAGCGAAAAACTCACCGTTTTCGCGCCCGACCGACGCCTTTCCGAGAACAAGTTCGGACGGACTGAGCTCATACCTCTCGCCCGTATATCGGCAGGAGATTACGGTATAATACTTCCCCTCGAAAACAGTGTTTTCACAAAGGATCTCAAAGCCGTTTTCGCATAAATACCTGCGAAGCTCCTCTCCTCGTGTCATCGGCTGAAGAACGAGGCGAACGTCGGGATCTTTTACGTCGGGGCAAGCGTCGATTATCGACGCGATAAGCTCTCCGCCCATTCCCGCGATGCTGATATCACACGGCGGTATTATCTCAACGCTCTTCATTCCGTCGGAAAGACAAAGCCGCGACCTATCTGAGACGCCATACGTCTTAACAGTCTCCTCCGCCTTTGAAAGCGGACCGCGGGCAACGTCGCAAATATACGCAAATGGTATCTTATTTTGAGTCAAAAGCGACACGGGAAGATAAGCGTGGTCACTTCCAATATCGTAAAGCGTCACGCCGTTTCGGACAAGCGAAGCAACGGCATTCAGACGCGCGTCAAGCTTAATTTCTTTATCAGTCATAATAAAACAAAGGGCTGTAACCCGTATAAGGTCACAGCCGTCGTTCACTTTGTGCTCAGATAATCGTTGATCTTGGTGATGAGCGCATCAGCATCGGTGCCGTGTACCATGCAGGCAGCTTCTATGCTTTCGCCTCTCGATGCGGGGCATCCGAGACAGTGCATACCGATCTCAAAGAAGAACTGCGCAGTACCTGCGTCGTAATCAAGAACGTCGCCGATGATCGAATCTTTTGTTACTACCATTGACAGAAATCCTCCGTTTTGTTATAATACTAATAAAATCATAACCATTATAGCAAAGTATAATACGTTTGTCAATGATTTTGGATTATAAAAATTGTAGAAAGAAGGAAAAAATCATGTGTCTTTTTTGTAAAATAGTTGCGGGCGAGATCCCGTCGAACAAGGTATATGAGGACGATAAGATCCTCGCATTCCGCGACATCGCGCCCCAGGCGCCGTCGCACATTCTCGTGATCCCGAAAACTCATATCCCCTCCCTCGACGGAGTGAATGAGGAAAACGTCGAGATCGTCGCGCATATCTTCAAAATGATACCCAAGATCGCGGCAGAGGAAGGCCTGACTAACGGCTACCGCCTCGTCTCAAACTGCGGCCCCGACGCCTGCCAGACAGTCCCCCACCTCCATTTCCATATCCTCGGCGGAGCAAAGCTCGCAGGAGAAATGGCGTAATTTTAACATTAAACCTTAAAACTTACGGAGATATATGATGAGAGAATTTACGGCTGTCAGTTTGTTCTGCGGTGCCGGCGGTCTTGATATGGGATTCCATCGAGCCGGCTTCAAAACGATTTGGGCAAATGATTTTGACAAAGATGCCTGTAAAACTCATCGGAACTGGAGTAAGGCAACAGTAGTCTGCGAAGACATTTCTAAAGTAGACTATTCTACCATACCCGTGTCTGATGTTATGTTGGGTGGCTTTCCTTGTCAGGGATTTAGTTTGAGTGGACCAAGAAAAATTGATGATTCAAGAAATGTTTTGTATAAACACTACGTTAAATTAGTTCGGCAAAACAAGCCCAAAGCGTTTATTGGAGAGAATGTCAAAGGTATTTTGACAATGGGCGATGGTAAGATTATTGATGCCATTATCGCTGATTTTGCAGAATGCGGATACGATGTATATTATAAATTGGTAAATGCCAAAAACTTTGGTGTTCCCCAAGACCGTGAGCGAGTAATTATCGTCGGTTTTAGAAAAGACATAGGCGTGCAAGGATTTGATTTGCCCGACACAAACGGCGAAACGATGACGCTTCGTGATGCTATCGGTGATATGGCAGATGCAAAACAAGATGAGGTTTGCGTTGCACCCTATTCGTCCAGATATATGTCACGTAATCGCAAACGGAACTGGGACGAAGTTGCATATACTGTTCCTGCTATGGCAAAACAAGTTACTTTGTGGCCCGGTTCACCTGATATGGTAAAGATAGGCAAAGACCTGTGGGAGTTCGGTAAAAATGGCGAAACTCGTCGTTTGAGTTGGCGAGAAGTCGCTGCTATCCAAACATTTCCGAAAGATTTAGAGTTCTTCGGAGATTTAACAAGTATATATAAACAAATCGGCAATGCAGTTCCTGTAAAGCTAGCGGAGTTTGTGGCTAACTGCATAAGACCTTACTTGGAACAAGCATATCAGCAAAGAGGCGATTATGGCTCTATCTAACACCGAATACGGCAAGGCATACGAATATGCGTGTCTTATAGCAATAAAAGAACATCTGTCATACAAAACAGACGGTGATATTGCAATTCAAGAATCGGATGCTTTACAAACAGCTAAAGCTGCTTTTGAAAAGGCGGAAAAGGAAGGTCTTTCCGACAAATTGGTTAAGGCAGCGAATGCAGCCGCAAGGGTAATTCTTCGTCTTGAACCCCAGCTCGAATATGGCGACGGTTCTCTCACTCTCGTTATTCAAACGGATGCACAAGGCATCGCTGGCGATGTCCGTGACGTGGTCTGTGTCCGCAGATCAAACGGATGGGAAATCGGCATTTCCTGCAAGCATAATCATCACGCGGTAAAACACAGCAGATTATCAGCTACCATTGATTTCGGTAAAGAATGGTTAGGTAAACCTTGTTCGCAAAACTATTTTGATGCAGTAGTTCCGCTGTTCAATGAGTTGCGAGATATAAGAACAAACGCGATTGCAAAAGGCGAACCGCTCCCGCTGTGGAACGATATACCAAATAAAGCAGAGCAGTATTACGTTCCGATCCTCAACGCCTTTTTAACAGAATTAAAAAGACTTACAGATGATAATTCAGATGTTCCAAGCAAGCTTATTGAATATCTGCTCGGGCGATATGATTTTTATAAAGTCATTACCGATGATACTCATAAAACGACAAGAGTCGAGGCAATCAATGTTGCCGGAAATCTTAACAAGCCCGCAAACGGTCATCGCTCCATAGTGGATGTAGCAAAATTAAAACTTCCAACTCGATTTTATCACATAGGTTTTGTTCCGAATTCCGATAATAAAGTTGAAATAGTTTGCGATGAAGGATGGACACTTACAATGAGAATACACAATGCATCAAGCAAAATCGAACCGTCATTAAAATTTGACGTGCAGTTGGTTTCTCTTCCTTCGTCAATTCACGCGCAAGTAGAACCTTGGTAAACTCTAACTACAATAACAACACAAAAAGCACCGCGTTGCGGTGCTTTTTTGTATGGGGCGACAACTTCGGGAACCCCTACCTCGACGCACCGTAGGGCGGGGGCTTGCTCCCGCCGTTAGCCTTCCCCTTGGGGAAGGCAAGAAAATGCTGCAATTACTGCTTATCGGCAATATATTTAAGCTTTGCAATATCGTGCAAAAGCTTGATATACTCAAATCGCTGTCTTGCGTAATGACCGTTTGCCTCTATTTCGGAAAGCTCGTCGATGACTGCCGCGATAAGGTCGGTATCTATATCCTTGTCCTCAACGTGCGTCATGATCTTCGCGCTTCTCGGCGGCAAAAATCCGCCGAAGATCGGGGAAAGATCGTTTGCGAGCTTCTTTCCGAAGATCATTTTATAGTTTTCCTTACGGTAATCCTCGTCATATTCCTGCTCGGTTCCGTCCCAGAGGCGATCGGCAAACATAGGAATATTCGGCTTAAGAGTGTAGTCGTAGAATCCGTACTCTTCCCTATTTCCGTATTCCCAGGCGCACATTTCACTGCCCACAACTTGCTTTTTCAGATCATCTGCAATCTCGGGATAGGAAACGGGCGTCCAGCTCTTCAGTTCGTCTTCACGAAGATACTCGTCGAGGTCAACGTACGTCTTTTCGTAGATCGAATTAAAGAGCTTATAACCCTGACGGGCAAAGTCCTCCATAGTACAGTTTTCATAAGGACCTCTGCCGGGATAAGCAATTCTCCAAAAGGCGATAAGAACGTCCTTCGGTATCGGAGATTCCTTTGAAATATCTATCTGGTCGTTCCACATTATCATCGTTTTTCCGCAGCTCTTTACGATATCGTAAATACGCTTCATAACGTAGTAATACTGCTCCTGAATATCAGAAAGTCCGTTTTTCGCTCTGAACGCGCGACACTTTCTGCAAACGTCCCAATGGCAAAGCTGATTCAGCTTCGGTGCGTCGTTAAAATAAAGCTCGTCGCCGCCGACGTGAAGATACTTTCCGTGGAAAATCGAGCAGACCTCTTTGATTATGTTTTCGTACAGCTCAAAAACCTCGTCGCTCGTAGGACAGATGCACCAATGGCTCTGATTCTCAATGTCGGTATCGCAAGCAAACTGAGGAAACGCCTCGATCAAAGACGTTGCGTGCGCAGGCACCTCGATCTCCGGGATCGCTTCAATCGCAAAGATATCGCAAAGCTCAACGATTTCCGAAAGCTGCTTCTTTGTGTACTGTCTGCCGTTTCTTGCTTTTGTTCCCTTTATCTGCGGCACATAATCGGACTTGAAGCAGATACTTTCGGCATCCATCAGGTGAAAATGAACTCGGTTCATCTTCGACATTGCCATGTAAACGATAACGTCCTTTACGTCCTGAAGCGGTTCTCTTATGCTTCGTGCAAGGTCTATCATTACTCCGCGATGCGAATAATCGGGATGATCCTCGATAATTCCGCAAGGCGCTTCGCCGTCAAGAACGAGGCAGGTAATGCTCGCAGCGGCGTTAATCGCGCCTCTTTTATCGCAAAATTCTGCGGTTATCTCCTCCTCCGCAACGGCAAGCCGATACCACTCATCGGGATGTTTTTCGTCTATACCCTTGAAAACAAGCTTGAATCCGCAGGAACAAAACTTGGTGTCGGGCAGAAAAAGCTTGAAAGCTTTTTCAACGTCCGTCGAAAAAGAGCAGTTCTCAAACGCTAACGCAAACGAACCTGCGTATTTCCACGTTTTTTCTGTTTCTTTATAGCTTTTAACTCTTGGAATTATCATAGAAATTTCCTCCGAATCATCTTTGATTACATTTTATCACCGCAGCTAAATAATGTCAATATAAAAGCACCGCCACGGCGGTGCTTTTCTTATCCCAATTTACAAAAGTTTTTGAGGTCAAGGAACTTTTTTCAAAAAGTTCCTTGCGGGGTGCGGGGTGGCGCCACGTCTCACTTATAATTCTTCAAATAATCAGCTTGTGCTCTTGTGAGCCGCTTCCACGTTCCCGATTTAAGGTTGCCGAGGGTGATAGCGCCGATAGCGATACGGCGGAGCGAAGTGACGGTAAGTCCGAGCTGCTCGCACATTTTGCGTATCTGTCGGTTTCTGCCCTCGTAGAGCGTGATGCCGATCGAGCTTTCCTCCTCGCGGAGCGAAAGTATCTTCGCTTCGGCGGGCACGGTCTCGTAGCCGTCGATCATCATCGGCTTGTTCAGCTTTTTGAGCTGCTCCTCGGTGACCTTACCCTTCACCTTAACCGTATAAAGCTTTGGAATATGATGCGCGGGGTGCATAAGCTTATTTGCAAGCTCGCCGTCGTTCGTCATAATGAGAAGTCCTTCGGAATCGAGGTCAAGCCGTCCGCAGGGATAAACGCGCTCGCCTACGTCACTCACAAGCGACGCCACGCACTTGCGTCCAAGCTCGTCGTTCATGGTCGTAACGTATCCGCGCGGCTTGTTCAGCATTATGTAAACGAATCTCTTGACGCGCGGCATTTCAACCGGCTTGCCGAGGTACTCGACGCGGTCAACGCCGGGAATTATCTTTCTACCCTGTTCGACGCGCTCGCCGTTTACCTTGATGCGCCCTGCCTGTATTTCTTCCTCCGCCTTGCGTCTTGACATAAGTCCGCAGTCGGCAACGTATTTTTGTAGTCTTATTTCATTAGTTTCCATGTATTTATCCTGATAATATAATCATCGCAAAATTTAGCCTTCCCCTTGGGGAAGGCAAGATGACGTTTCATCTTTGTCAAAACATCGTTATACTACCTAAACAACCCCAAAAGCCACTGCCAGAAGGTCTTTTTGACCTTTCTTTTCTGCGCGTCGGTCAACGCCTCAATAGGCAGTGATACGACCTCGTTTTCACCGTCGTAAAACACGGCTCTGCCGATAACGTCGCCGTTTTTCACGGGCGCAAAAACGAATCGCGGCAGTTCAATTACAACGCGAAGCTCGCCTGAGTCGTTCGGCAAAACCGCCGACGTGTCGCCTACCGCGCCGTACTTTATCATATCGGTTTTAGCCCCGACTGTCGGAAGATACCCCTCGATACCGTCAGAGCTTATCTTCACGCGTTTTACCGACGCAAAACCGTGATCAAGCATTTTTTTATGGTCGCTCCAGTCGTTCGGCGCGTTCAGTGTTACGGCAACGAGCGTAACTCCGTCACGCTCCGCTGCGCTGACAAGACACCGACCGTCCTTCTTGGTAAATCCCGTCTTGACGCCTATGCAACCGTCGTAAGTGCGCAGCAGTCGGTTGTGATTTACAACGAGCCGTCTGTCGGGCACGCCCCCTTGCGGCAAAAGCTTCTTATAAGTCGACACTATCTCGCGGAAAACGTCGTTTTTCAGCGCCTCGGCGGTGATAAGCGCAAGCTCGTAAGCGGTCGTATAGTGACTTTCGCTATCCAGCCCGTGCGGATTGTCGAAATGGGTATCGGTAAGCCCCATTTCCTCCGCCTTTTCGTTCATCATCTCGGCAAAATCCGAGACCGAGCCCCCGACTGCAATAGCTATCGCCATCGCGGCATCGTTTGCGCTCCGAAGCATCAGCGCATAAAGAAGTTCGTGAAGCGTCAAGGTCTCGCCTTCGATCAGATATAAGGACGAGCCCTCTATCCCAACGGCTTCCTTCGGGATCTTAACCGTCATATTGATGTCGGCATTTTCAAGCGCAACGAGCGCCGTCATAATCTTCGTAGTGCTCGCCATAGGGCGTCTTTTGTCCGCGTCCTTTTCATACAAAACGCGTCCGCTTTCGGCTTCGATAAGCACCGCGCTCGACGCGGAAACGCTTATTTCATGCCCCTCGGCACAAACCGAAAACGGCGCAAAAACGCCTATAAAAATTGCAGTTATGATGCAAATCAAAACCGTTTTTCTAAACATATATCATCCCTCCGTGGGAAAATATATGCCCAAAGCGCACGTTTTACGCCTTATTTAGCTTTTTTAGCCGTCTTTTTTGCTGCTTTTTTATCCTCTTTTTCCTGCTCTGCCGCTGCCTTTTCCTCGAGCTCCTTAGTCAGCTCCTCGATCTCGTTTTCAAGCTCCTCGTCATCGAGAGCAGTCTCCGGCTCCTTCTTAGAGAAAAGACCCTTGATCTTCTCAATGGTTTCGGGCGCCTTGTCGAGCAGCGACGAAATGGAATCTATCGTGCTGGTAGCAGCGTTAGTTCCTGCAGGATTATTTATGTTAAGGGTAGTTACCTTGCCATTCTTATCTACAACAAGGAAACAAAGAGGGGTAACGGAAATTCCTGTTCCGCCGCCGCCACCGAAGCAGGGTGTCGATGACTTAACGGTTTTTGCCCCGTCCTTATCGCGATTCTTCGGAAGATAGTCAACACCGCCTGATGCATAGCCGACAGTAACCTTTGATACGGGAATAATTACCGTACCGTTATTGGTCTGTATCGGTTCGCCGAGTACAGTGCCCGAATCTGCAACCGTGCGTATTCCCTCAAGGGAGCTTTTGATCATTTCGCTTACGTTATTCTCTGCCATTTTTATACCTCCGTACCTGCCTTTGCAGGATTATTTTCTTTTTCTGATTTTGTTTTACGCTTCGGGACTTTAAGGTATTCCGTAAACCCCGTCAGAGCCACCGACGCTATCTGCCATAATCTTATTCTGAGTGCAACGTGCGCTTCGATCCTCGTGTTCAACGAAACGAAATCAGCGCCGACGTACACTCTGTTTTCGACTTTGCCCGGATACTTCATATTAAGGTGCTTGTCAAATATCTCGGTTAAATACGATACTCCCTGACAAACGTATCCGTACTTCAGCGCCGTTTTATCCGGATCCTCGCCGCCGACGTATACCCTCAAGTAATACAAGCTGATCCTTATATGCTTTCCGAACTTCCTGATCGTTTTTAGAAGCGCAAGGCGTATAAGATCTAAGGTGTATCTTGCGTTTTCCTTCAAGCCGTACTGCGGCTTTTCCTTCTTTTCCTTATCGGTTATATGTCCGCTTATTTTCTTCTTTTTGGAAAAAATATATCTTTTCTGCTCCTTAAGCCGCCGTTTTCGGAATCGCGCTATTCTGAAATCCGAAAGCTTTATCGGCTTTTCCTTTTTCGGGATCAGCTTTATTCTGACAAACCAAATTTTAAGTACGACGTTAAGCTCGTCCTTGAGCTTTATATCTACCCTTATCGGCGTCATCAGAACAAGCGCGGCGAGCGCGATCAGAGCGCCGAATATATACAGTAAGATCATCGGTCCGAACAGCACCGCAAGCAGAACAAGCAAAGCAATGCCGATCAGTATTAAGATTATCGTCATCGCTTCACCCCCTTCGTTTACTTACAAATCAAGCGTTGACCGTGTTTTCTGTGTTTTCCGTATCCTCAGCGTTTTCCGTTTTTTCTTCCGCTTCGCCGTCTGAGGTGCTTTCAAGAACCTCAGTCTTCGGAAGCTCGTCAAGTGAGGAAAGTCCGAAGCAACGAAGGAAGGTCTCTGTCGTTGCGTAAAGATTCGGCTTACCGGGAACGTCAAGGCGTCCTACCACCTCAACAAGCTGCTTTTCGCAGAGCGTCGTGACCGCATAAGTACTGTCAACGCCTCTCACTTGCTCGATAAACGACTTCGTTACGGGCTGGTTATAGGCGATTATCGCGAGCGTTTCCATCGAAGAATTGGAAAGCGCGCCGCCGTGACGCATACCGAGCGCCGTCTTTACCATGCTTTCGTAAAGCTCGTTCGTGCAAAGCTGGCACGAATCCGAGAAGCAGACGAGGCGTATTCCTCTGTCCTCATAAGCGAACGCGTCGCTTTCGAGTATCTCCTTCAGCTCGTCAACCGTTATTTCAAGCGTTTCTGCTATTTTTTCGTATTTTACAGGGAAACCTGCCGCGAACAGTATCGCTTCAATTATCGGTATAAGCTCCCTCTTGTCCATTGTACATTACCTCTCTTAAATGAGTCAGACTCAGTGTCAGATACACCGTGTCGTCCTCGTTTTCCATAATAACTCTCTGCACCTTAAGTAGCTCAAGGGTGGCGGAGAATATCGCGATAAGCTCGCTTCGCGATTTTGCCGTCAGCAAAATATCCTCAAAATTACTTCTTCCGTTCTGACGCAGATACTTCATAACGGCAATTATCTTCGCAGAAACGTGAACTACCTTCGCAGCAAGCAGACGGCGTATTGCCTTTTCCGATTCTCTAGCCAGCTCAGGCAGACGGCTGTTCTTTATCAGCGCACGCTGCATTGCGCGGCTGAGCAGATCAATATCAATATGCTCGGGAAGATCGGAGCGCGTGTCAAGCACCTCGGGCTCCTTTGCTATCCTTCCCGCATAGATCGAGTACTGATCCTGAAGATAGACCGACGCTTCCTTTGCCCTCTTATATTCGATAAGGGCGCGTGCAAGGACAGCACGGGGGTCTTCCTCCTCTTCTCCCTCTATCTGCGGCTTCGGAAGCAGCATTCGGCTCTTGATAAGCATAAGGTCTGCCGCCATGACGATAAATTCGCCCGCGATCTCCATATCCATCTCGCGCATCATATCGAGATATTCAAGATACTGGTCGAGTATCATGGCGATCGGTATGTCGTAAATATCGACCTTATTTTTCGTTATCAACCCGAGAAGAAGGTCAAGAGGACCGTCGTATATCTCAAGATGAAAGCTTAATTCATTACTCATAAAAACGAAACCAATCCAAAGAATTAATCAAACAGATCCGATATACGGAATCCATCTAAAAATCAAATCAAATAAGTTCATGATCCCCATGCGTGCATAATAGAGCGGCATGTCAAGCACACCCAAAAACAGAACTACCATCGTTATCATCATTATCTGTCTTTCGTAACGCATAACGCCGAAATAGTACTTATCGGGAAGCAGAAAGTAGAACACGCGTGAGCCGTCAAACGGCGGCACGGGAATGAGATTGAACACAGCAAGCGAAATATTCAGTATCTCAAAAATATAGAATAAAGCATAAATTATCGTAAAAACCCGATCCGACGTCGGATTCATAGCCGACTGCGGGAGCGCATAAGCATATATCGCAATCGTTACCCTGCGCAAAAGTGAAGCGGTAAAGGCGATTATAAGATTGGACACAGGTCCGGCAAGACCAACGAGCGCCATTCCCTTTTTCGGGTTCTTGAAGTATCGCGGATCTATCGGCACGGGCTTTGCCCAACCGATTCCGAAAAGAAGCATTGATACTGTTCCTATCGGATCGAGGTGAGAAAGCGGATTAAAGGTCAATCTGCCCATGTATTTTGCAGTCGGGTCGCCAAGCTTTTTTGCCATCCATCCGTGAGCAAGCTCGTGAATAACGAGCGATATGAGGACTACCGGGAAGGTGAGCAAGATCAGTATAAGCTCATCCTTTGTGAGTCCGTTCTGAAGATAGCTAAATATCATTTATCAGTTCTCCAAAAATTCGTAGAGCGTCTTCCAAAGCTCGTCTTTTCCGATTCCTTTAAGCGAGGAGAACGGAATAACGGGGCCGAGCTTACTCAGCTCTTCCCTATTTGCATTGAAATCCGTCTTATTGAGCTTGTCGCATTTCGTTGCGACGATGACGTACGGTGTTTCGCTCTCGTCAAGCCAATCGAGCATCATATAGTCGTCCTCGGTAGGTCCTACCTTCATATCTATAAGCTGAAGAATAAGCCGCTTTTCGCAGGGACTGGTTAGGAAATTATCGGTCAGCGCCGACCATCTTTTCTTGTCCTTAAAGTCGCGCTTTGCGTAGCCGTATCCGGGGATGTCGACGAACCATATCTTCTTGTCGATATCGTAGAAATTTACCGTTATCGTCTTACCCGGTGCGGAGCTTACTCGTGCGAGATTTTTTCTGCCAAGAAGCGTATTTATAAGCGAGCTTTTTCCGACGTTCGAGCGTCCCGAAAAAACTATCTGCGGTCGGTTGTCTCGCGGAAACTGTGAGACCAGTCCCGCAGTCATACCGATAGAGGAATTCTGTACGTTTATTTTCACTTATTTCACCGTTTATCTGATTATTGCCGCGTTTATCACCTGGTCAACGCTTGAACAGGGGATAAATTCAAGCGATTCTTTAACGAGAGGATCAATTTCATTCAGATCCTTTTCGTTTTCCTTCGGAATACATACCGTCTTTACGCCTGCCTTATACGCCGCCATCGTCTTTTCCTTAAGACCTCCGATCGGGAGCACGCGTCCGCGAAGCGTTACCTCGCCAGTCATTGCAAGATCGCGGCGAACGGGTCTTCCCGAAAGCTCCGACGCAAGCGCCGTCACGATAGTTACGCCCGCAGATGGTCCGTCCTTCGGGATCGCGCCCTCGGGAACGTGAATATGTATATCCTTTGTCTTATAGAAGTCGGAATCGACTCCAAGCTCCGAGGAATGCGAGCGGATATAGGTTATAGCCGCCTTTGCCGATTCCTTCATAACGTCTCCGAGCGAGCCGGTAAGCTCGATCTTGCCGTTACCCGGCATTGCCGCCGCTTCAACGCGGAGAAGGTCGCCGCCGACCTCTGTATACGCAAGACCGTTTACTACTCCGATCTCGTCGTTTTCGTAAACTGCGTCAGGGGTTATCTTTCTTACTCCGAGATAATCTTTAAGATTCTTTTCGGTTATCTTGACCGACTTAACTTCGATCTCGACCATCTTCTTTGCGACCTTGCGGCAAAGAGACGCAAGCTCTCTTTCAAGGTTACGCACGCCCGCCTCACGGGTATAGAAGTCAATTATCTCAAATATCGCACCGTCGCTTATCTTAAGCATACGCTTATTGAGACCGTGGCGCTTCATCTGCTTCGGGATAAGGTGATCCCTTGCGATCGCGAGCTTTTCGTGGCGCGTATAGATCTTAAGCTCGATGACCTCCATTCTGTCAAGAAGCGGACGGGGGATATTGTCTATATCATTTGCCGTTGCTATAAACAGGCAGTCGGAAAGGTCTATCGGAAGCTCGACAAAGTGATCTCTGAACGCCTTGTTCTGCTCACTGTCCAGCACCTCGAGGAGCGCCGACGACGGGTCGCCGTGGCTGTCTCGTGTGAGCTTGTCTATCTCGTCGAGAAGAATTACGGGGTTCAGCGTCTGCGCCTGATTAATCGCAGTAACGATTCGTCCCGGCATAGCCGCAACGTAGGTCTTTCTGTGTCCACGAATGTCCGCCTCGTCACGCACGCCGCCGAGGGATACTCTTACGTATTCACGCTTCATTGCTCTCGCGATCGACGCGCAGATCGAGGTCTTACCCGTTCCGGGAGGGCCGACAAGGCAGAGTATCTGATTCTTAAGCTCGGGTGTCATCTGCTTAACGGCGATGAACTCGAGTATTCTTTCTTTTACCTTTGTAAGACCGTTATGGTCGTCGTCAAGAATCTTTTTAGCGACGGCAACGTCGATGCGATCCTTGCTCTTTTTGCCCCAGGGAAGCTCAAGGCAAAGGTCGAGATAATTTCTCATTACCGAGCTTTCCGCCGAGGTATAGGGCATCTTCGCAAGCTTCTTTACTTCCTTCGTCAGCTTCTCGCGTACTTCTTTCGGAAGATCGGCTTCCGCGATGAGGTTGTTATACTCGACGATCTCCTCGTCTTCCTCCTCGTCGCCCTCGCCCAGCTCTTCCTTTATGACCTTCATCTGCTCCTTGAGATAATAGTCGCGCTGGTTACGGTCAAGGCGCTCACGGACGCGCTTATGTATCTTCATTTCGGTGCCGAGAACCTTGCTTTCTCTTTCCATGAGAACACAGACAAGCTCGGCTCTCTTGATCGGATTATACTCCTCGAGCACCGCCTGCTTATCCTTGAAGTTGAGAAGCACGTTGCATGCGATAAAGTCTGCAAGCATACCGGGGTTTGTTATTGATTTGAGCGCCGCTACCATTTCGGGCGCAAGCTTCGGTAAAAACGACGCGAGCTTTTCAAAGGCATCTCTCATTTCCATAATAAGCGCCTCGCCCTTGATTCCGCCGTCGTTATCAGCGGTTATCATTTTGCAAAGCAGGTCTGCATATAGACGTCTGCCCTCAAAATAATACTCTTCGACGCTGGCGCGGCAATATGCCGTCGCAAAGACCTTGAGCGAGCCCTCGGGCAGTCGCACTGTCTGCTTTATTTTCGCGGCACAGCCGACTCTGAAAAGCGTTTCTGCCGACGGCTCGTCCTCGCGAAGATCGTTCTGCGAAACGATAAATATAAGTCCGTCACCGTTTTCGGCTTCCTCACAGGTGCTCGCCGCCTTTTCGTCGGTGAGCTCAAAGCTCATCGGTACCGACGGAAACGGTATTATTCCTCTTAAAACTACTACCGGAAGGCGCACTGCCTCCACTTTTTCTATATATTTCTGCATTGTTTTATCCTTTTTGCCGTTGTGTTTGAATTATTTATACTATTTGGCGATTTCAAAAGAAGATCGCACGTTCATTGACCTTCTCCTGAGGGAGAAGGGGGACCGCAGGCGGAACGCCTGTGGTGGATGAGGAGTAAGTTCACTTTTTAGACACCTTCTCCCACCGGAGAAGGTAAACTTATATCCTATATGCTTTGTAATGCCGAGAAGAAGTTCATAATTCGGATATTATCCTATACTTCTTCTCACAAGCTCGATGCCCGTGCATTTTTTAAGCTTACGGTCATAGGTGAACACCGCGCCGTTAAGCTCACATTCTCCATCGGGCGTTTCGAAGCGCACGGGAAGATGCGTGCGGAATTTTTCGATGATCTTCGAAGCGTCAACGCCGAGTATCGAATCTATCGGTCCGCACATTCCAAGATCTGTAAGATACGCAGTTCCCTTCTGGAAGAAACGCGTGTCTGCGGTCTGAACGTGAGTGTGAGTGCCGTATATTATGTCGATCCTGCCGTCGAAATAATTTGCGAGCGCAAGCTTTTCCGAGGTCGCCTCGGCGTGGATGTCGAGGATTGAAATATCGTACTGACCCTCATTCTCGCGCAGCATTTTTTCGACTGCGTCAAATGGGCAGGAAAGCGGCTCCATATAGGTCGTGCCGAGCACGTTCATAACGAGGATGCGAAGCCCAAAGCTCTCAAATATGAAGCTTCCCTTTCCGGGTGTGCCGGCGGGATAATTCGCGGGGCGGATTATATAGGGATTTTCCTCTATGTAGGTCAGCATTTCGCGCTTTTGGAAAATGTGATTTCCCGAGGTCAGAACGTCAATTCCGCCGCTGAGAAGCAGCTCCGCTGTCGAACGGTCAAGACCGTTATGTGAAGCGGCATTCTCACCGTTTGCGACCGTGAAATCTATTCCGTATTCACTTTTTATTTTGTTCAGGCATCGGCAGACCTTTTCGCAGGCAGACACGCCCGTTATGTCTCCGAGAGCCAGAATTTTTACCGTATTTGCGTTCAAAGGGCAAATTTCCCCCATTGTATTGTATAATTATGATTATTATACTATATTTCACCCGAAATGTCAACGGGAAAGGAAAACAAAAATGGCTCCCTTGTGTAAGGGAAGCCAATAGACCTTCACTCTATTAAGAACAAACAAATGCTTCGCCACGTTTTGTGGGGACGAGTGTCCTCGACCGTCCGCTCGGAAATAATGTAACATCGTTTTATGCGGTGCGCCGAGGTAAGGGATTCCCCTAAACGAATGAAATGAGTTTTGGGGGGTCCGAGGTTGTCGCATCCTACAATAACGTGGGAGCAACACTCAAACATATCAAAGCTTCCTTAATCCGAAAGGGGTTTCCAAAGGGGAAAACGTGTGCAGAATTTTGCGCAGGCAAAATTCAAACCGGTTTGCCCCTTGGCGTGTTTCTTTGCTACTTTCTTGCACGAGCAAGAAAGTTGAGAAAAAACCTACGTTACCATTCGCTTTTTTCTGCTCAAAAGAATATTTATTCCTGCGCCGATAAGGAGAATTTCCATACAGAAATATAACCACAGCATAACGACGATAATTGATGCAAGACTTCCGTAAACATACGAATACCGACCGAAATGCTCAACGTAATATTCAAATATCGCTGAGAAAAGAAACCACGCTCCCGCACTCAAAAACGCACCCGGCGCCTCCTTTATTCCCCTGCTCCTTCCGCCTCCGAAAACACGGTAGGTAAGCATAAAAACCGCGCTGAGAAGCAGAAAAAGCGCCGCGCTGTTAAGCACCTTCAAAGCTCCGACGTGTCTCCAGTTCGGCACTGCCTGAAATATCATATCTCCAAACACCCATACGATAAGCGCAAGTATCACCGAGCAAATATAAAGAAGCGTTATGACGATGCTCTTGAATATATAAAAAATATAGCATTTGTCCTTTTCGCCGCCGTAGACGTTCCTTATTCCCGCGCCGATGCCGCGTATACCGCTTGATGCCGACCACAATAGCGTGCCTGCGCTCACTGAAAGCAGCTGTATATTGGATTTTTCGTTTATTTCGGATAAAATTCGCGCCGCGTACGGCTCAAGTCCCGTCGGAAATATCCTTACGATATGCGAATACACGTCCTCTCCGCGCGGCATAAAATATCCCAAAAATGAAAGAACGAATATCAGCATCGGCACAGCCGATATGATTATAAAAAAAGCGGCCTGAGAAGCGTACACCCGAATACGGTGCTCCTCAAGCCACTTGTTTATCCGTATTATTATCAAAACTAACGCTCGGATAAGCTTTTCTGCCCTTGACATATATACTCCGTTTCGGTTTTATGAAAGAAGTATATGCAAAAAATCAGATCAGTATTCTTACCGCGCCGTGCAGACACTCTGCGTCAACCGAAGTATATATTCCTGCAAATTCGCCGTCTGTACACCATTCGGGATTATCCTTGCACTCGATATGAACCTTAGACGTATGAAGAAGCGTTACTCTCTTGCCGTCCGTTTTCTTCGCAAGCAGAAGCTTCGCGGTCTTTGCAAGATCCTTTGCGCTCTTGATGCCTCTTATGAGAAGCACCTCGAACAGTCCGTCGTTCAAGCTTACGTCGTCCTTCGAAAGCTTAAGAACGCCGCCTGCAGAGGTAGAATTTGTAACACCGACAAGCGCATAATCGCCCTTGATCACGCCGCCGTCGTAAACTATCTTCGTGCGATACGATTTTCCGATATTCGGAAGCTCCTTTGCGCCCTCAAGAATATAAGCGAAGTGACCGAGAATATTCTTGACCTTCTGAGAAGCGGAATACGACGCCTTGACAAACAGTCCAAAGGATGCGATATACGAGAAATTAAGCTCGTTATTGAACATTCCAACGTCAAGCTCCATGACCTCGCGATTTTCAATGTTACGGGTTGCTCTTACCGGGTCACGTGAAAGACCGAGGGTAGCCGCGAAATCGTTAGTGCTTCCGCAGGGATAGTAAAGAAGAAGGGGCTTCTGCTCGATCTTGAGCAGACCGCTTATGACCTCGTTAAGCGTTCCGTCGCCGCCGCAGCAAACGACGAGATCTCTTGTACGTCCGAATTTCTCAGCAACCTTTGCGGCGTCTCCGCGTGCCTTTGTAGTATAGACCTTCGTTTCGTAATCCTGCGCCTTTAGCGTTACGAGCATATTTGGAAGATCCTCTTGTATATTCCTTTTTCCCGCGACCGGATTTACAATTATTATCGCTTTTTTCGACATTTTACTGTCCTCGCAAATATTTTGTTGGTACCATTCTACACCTATTTTATGAATTTTTCAATACTATTTTCATTTTTTCAAAAAACTATGGACAATTTCGCTTTAATATAGTAGAATATAAAAAGATTTATTAAATTGGAGCGTACTATGAGCGTTTATATTCCGAAGGGCTACAAATCAATACTCAATCCGCGTCAGACACAAATAGGCGAGGTTCAGTCCTCGGTATGGGACGAAGAAACGCTGCGCGTTTGCGCTGATGCGGGAATAACACTCCTTTGATATGAAAAAGAAAGCAATACTTTTCGACCTCGACGATACCCTGCTCGACTTTCACCGTTCGGAGGATGTCGCGCTCCGCAAAACGCTGTCCGAAAACGGCGTTGAGCCGACCAACGAGATGATAAAGCACTATTCAAAGGTCAATCTTTCACAGTGGAAGTTGCTCGAAAAGGGCGAGCTTACACGCGAGCAGGTGCTTCACCGCCGATTCGAGATATTTTTCTCCGACCTCGGTCTCACCTGCGATCCAGCAAAGGTGCAAAGCGGTTACGAAAACGCCCTCTCGCATAGCTGGTTCTACCTCGACGGAGCCGAGGAACTCCTCGACGAAATGTCAGAAAAATACCGTCTTTTCGTAGTGTCGAACGGTACTGCCAAGGTGCAGGACGGAAGAATAGCACTCAGCGGAATCGGTAAATATTTTGAGCAGATATTTATCTCTCAAAGAGTCGGTTACGATAAGCCAAACCCGAAGTTTTTTGATAAATGCTTCGAGCTTATCGGTGACCTCGACCGCGCCGACTGCTTCATCGTCGGAGATAGTCTGACCTCGGATATTCAAGGCGGAAAAAACGCAGGAATTACGACAGTTTGGTATAACCTCCGCGGTTACGACCGCGATCCAGAAATCGTACCGGATTATGAGATCCCATCGCTTGATATGCTGCCGATAGTGGCGGAGATGATATTGGGAGAATAACATAGTCAAAAATCCACCCGAAATTCGTGAAATTAGAAATGATTTCTCTGCTTATTACCACCGAAAGCTTCACGCGGCAATAATTTTGAGCTTTTCTTTAGAAATTTGATTCTAAAATTGACTGTAATATGGAGTTGTAATTATGAGTGTTAGCAAAATTGATGTTATCAATTTGCTATTAGAACATCCAGATGGATTGAAAGCAAAGGAAATTGCATCATATCTTTCAACAGGCCGAAAAGAAGCAAACCAAATGCTTTATTCAAATCCAAATGATTTTACTGTCAATGATTCATACGTTTGGAAAATTAGAAATCAAACTCAAAATAAATATGATATACAGAAAAAAATTCGGGAAGAAACATTAAAAGAATTAAAAGACGTTTACAAGCTGGGATATCTTGAAATTCAGGAATTAGAAAAACTGACATTTGAAAATTTTCAAAGAGCATCTGAACATGCAAAACTAATTTCCAAAAACACAAATCTTCCTTATATGACATCTAAAGAATGGTCTGCTATCATTGTTCTCGAGTCAAATGAATTCAAAAAAGCTATTATGGCTCTTGAAGCTGGCGAAAAGGCAAAAAGAGAAGAACTTAAACGCAAAAGAGAAATTCGAAATAAAGAATTAGCGAAAATTGCAGGCTTTTGTAATAAGCATAATCTATCCCAAAACACAAAGGCAAGACTTGTATTAACAGGTAAATCTTATTCCGAAATATATATTGTGTGGGATTTATGCCAACAGAATAGTGTTTCTGAATATACGTTTTTATCACTTCTTGAAAACGACATATCGTATAGCGAAATACAAAAACGAATATCAAAAATCAAGTATTACCAGAATAAATATCCGGATATGAACATTGTCCTTTCTGAACACATTTTGAGTTCAGAACACGAATTCAACAGATATACAAGTGAGAATTTACAAAAACCGCTTGTTAGATGTTTGGGAGATTGCTCGAATTGTAAAAGAGATATATGCATAATGGACAAGTAAAGTAATGTTCGAATGTTTTGCCGCATCATTTACAGAGGTTGAGTGAACCCTATAAATATTGTTTCACAAAACAAAAAAGAGCCGTTCGGCTCTTTTTTAGCATCCGCGTTTGTCGGCGGGGTTGAAGTAGTAGAAATTCTTGCTATCGAGCTGATCCTGTACCATTCCGAGGGCTTCTCCGAACCTCTGGAAATGCACGATTTCGCGCTGGCGCAGGAAGCGTATCGGCGCGATGACGTCGGGATCGTCGACGAGCTTGAGAATGTTATCGTAGGTCGTTCTCGCCTTCTGCTCTGCTGCAACTGTGTAAGAACGACAGATCTCAAAAACCCAGTATTTATGCGGGTTTTCGGGATCGCGAATTTTGGGTAGCTGCAACCTCATAAGTGCAACATATCAAAAATTCCAGTGAATTTCGATGGGGACGTCGTTTGTTTTGGGAATTCTCTTGCCTACGGAAATGTAGTCAATGAGGATTTCAACCATCTCTCTGGTGAGGTGTTTAAGGTTTGTGTAACGCTCAATGATCTCTCTGCGGTTGTCGCCGACTTCGATTTTTACCTCGATTTCTTCGATCTGCTTACGCCCATCGGAAATCAGTTTTTCAAGGCGGTCACGGTCTGCAATAAAGTCCTTGGACATCTCTGTATAATCAGCCCCGCTGATTAGTCCTTTGACCTTATCCATGTACAGTTCCCGAATACCCTTGGACAATTCCGCAACACGCTTTTCGTAAGTAGCAATATTTTTGAGAATGCTGTCTTTCTGCGCTTGCAGATTGTTGCAAAACTCGATCTTCCGTTCCAAATCGTCCTTGTTCAGATACTCCTCGGAAAGGCAGTTCAACTCGTCAATGACCATCTGCTCCAGCTTATCAACCGAGATAAAGGAACCAATGCAGGCATCCTTCGCCACGTGACGGTTAGAGCATTGCAGATAGTGCTTGCCTCGATTTTTGGAGGAGCGCATCACATATCCGCAATTGGCACAGCGAGCCTTCCTTGCAAATAGACCGATGGTGCCAACGTCAAAAGGCTTCGCTCTTTCCTGTACCATCTTTTGCACCCTGTCCCAAAGCTCACGGTCGATGATGGGCTCATGAGTGCCTTCCACAATGTACCATTGGCTTTTGGGGCGAGGCTTGTTCTGCTTGGTCTTGTAGGAAATACTGCCGTATTTGCCCTGCACCATATTACCGATGTAGATCTCATTTACCAGCATATCGGAAATTGCGAAGTATTTCCAAAGGGTGCTGTTCCGGGCTTTAGGCTGTTTGTAGCGCAATCCCTTAAGACGCTTGTATTCGGTTGGATTGGGAATGCCTCTGTCATTGAGCATACGGGCGATTGCGGTTTTGCCGTAGCCTTGGGAAAAGAGTGTGAACACCTCACGTACAACAGCGGCGGCTTCCTCGTCGATGATCAGATGCCCCTTTTGGTCGGGGTCCTTTTTGTACCCATAAAGGGCAAAAGCACCGATG
>JAFUNJ010000010.1 GCA_017482355.1 Clostridia bacterium | reverse complement strand
CTTGCGTATCGCCTCGTCAAAGCTTGAAAGGGAATTACTCTTGTTGCTTTCGAGCGCCGCAAGAGCATTTTTGTGATTACTTAACTTTTGCTCGTAGAGTTCTCTGACGGAAGGAAATTTGTTTTCGCCGTCGCTGTTGACATTTGCCTGCGTTTCTTCCGAAGACTTGACAACATCGGATTCGGGTGCTATAATGTTATTAGATACGTCTGATGAGGCACTGGAAGGATAGCGGTTATTTGAATCGTCCCTTTCACCGCCCAAGGACGCATCTATAGACGCGTCTGATGAGACACCGAAAGAAGCAGCCCTCGGGTCATGGCTTTCACCGTCCAAGGAAGCGTCTTTTTTTATATTCCAGTTATATATCTGACTTTCGGGAGCGTGGTTATGTGTACCTTTTGATACATCCCTCACCGCTATTCTTACACCGACCGTCTCGCTTCCTATCTGCACGGGAGTATAAAAATAGTTCCATCGGTACACATTGGGGTCGCCGTCATAATCCGGCGTAGAATACAGATAACGTGCGTTCCCGAAGATCTCCTCGGTTGTATAAAGCATACTCGCTTTATCCTGCGTAATTTTTTCAAGTACCTCGTTAATACCAGTGTTGTAAAGCTTCGCCTCAAGCACCTTGCCGTCAACTTCAAATTCAAAGGTCTGATTCTTAAATCCGTTTAGAAACTGGCGAAGATTACTCTTGAGCTTGTTAATTGCTTCTTTAAGAATCGGAGTGCGTTCCTTTTTCTTCATTCCTCGAAGATCGGGGAATGATTCTTCGACGCGGCTCGTGATGTTTTCGGATACTTGAATAACCGAACCGTCTTTCACCATAGCATCGTGAACTTCTTGCATTATGGCAGACTTGGTAGCAGTATCGTCATATTCAACATTTCGCCATATGGAACTGTCGGTATTCGCAAAGTCTTCAAAACTGATATATTCCTTGCTCGATACATCAACTCGGTTTACGTCTCCGTTCTCCGAATCAACAGACGTCTGGGAATTTGGCGTTTCTGCTATTGGCGCGAAGTCATCAGGAAGAGCATTTACGCGAAGATCTTTAAGAGGTGTTCCCTGTCCCACTGGAGCATCGACGGCATTCGCAAGAGAAAAGTGTGATTTCCCATCAAAAAAGACACCATCCTCTGATGATGCCTTTTCGAAAGGTGCTATTTCATCCGATGAAGTTTTTCCAAGAGTTCCTCTTCCGTCTCGCTCGAATCCACCATTTCCATAAGTTCCGTTGCTATCTCCTCGGCCGCTTCTTTCCCGAACCTCTTGTCTGTATCCAATATAATTGACAGCACTCTTTTTACGGTACTCTCTTGCAAGTCCTTTCTCCCTAAGGAACGAATAATAAGTATAACTGAACGTCCTTCTTTCATATAACTGCTCCTTTATTACTTCCATTTCGGTTTCGGTTTCTATATCAAACCTTACCACTTTGTTTATTACCGGATTATTCTTTGTTCCTGTTACGAAAACGAATACGTTATCCACGCCGAGCGTTGAATGAGGATCATCATTGACCTCGATTATCGCCTCTCCGTAGCCCGACTGCATAAACTTCTTGAGAGAGCCCTTTTCCTGTATTTTTGAATACAGATCGTCAAGCTCGTTCTTGGAGATGGCTTCTGCGTATCTCGCCCAGCCAAAATCATTATACTGCTTCGGGGAATATTTGTCAACAGCTTCAACGTCAACAAGTGAGTAGGCGGATTTCGTCTTTCCGCCTGTTTTGTTTGCCGTCTTCGCATCTCTCCACGCTTTTTCAAATGTGCGCTTGATACGAAGAAGGTCTCTTTCCTGCTGGCTTCCTGACGTGGCATATTTGAGCATATACTTTATACGACCAAGAATGCCTGTGAACACTTTTTCGTTCTGTACGAGATGCCGAACAAATCCCTCGTCAGAGAAGATATATTCACCGAGCAGGTCTGCGTTTAACTCATACCGCGAGTTCGCTCCTGCAATGTTCTGATATTTTGTGTCGGTAGCGTTCTTTCGTGCCGTGTATGCTTCTTCTCCCTTGACACTCTCGTCATAGGAATTGAGCAATTCCGCCAATTCCCCGTAGTATTTTGTGCCCTCGAAGGTGTGTCCGATCTCGTGACCGATTACCACCTGCGTAAGGTTGGGAGAATTGACGTTAAGAGCGATAGTGTCACCGTCAATTTCGGCATTCGGAATTTTCGAGAGTGTCAACTTCTTGTTGCCGTTCTCGTCCGTTACCTGTTTGAAGAAGTAATCTCGTACATAGTCCTTGCCGTGCTTCTGTTCTGCTTTTGCGAGAATTTCAGCCGTGGTTGTCGTCGTGACCTTCTTACCTCTTGCGGCGGCAGAATTTACGGCAAAATCAATAAGCTCGTGCGCTTTGTTGGTGTTGTTTATCTGCCCTTTGTCAATGATACTCTGTATAGACTCTTTCGCTATACCCTTGTACTGTGATGTATCTGCGTCATACTTCTGAGCTTTTCTCGTCCGCTCTCTGTAGCTCTCCTCAAGCTTGGTGCCCTTAGCAAGCTCGTACGCCTCGTTCTTGTACTGCTTCTGAAGGAAGTCCCTCTCCGAGGTCGTCTTAAGCTCCTCGAGCTTCGCTTCAAGCTCGTTCAGACGCTTTTCCTGCTTTGCTGTAAGCTCGCTTTTCTTGATGTCCGCGAGCTCGTCGTATTCCTTGCGAAGCGTGTCCTCGTTCTTCACGGTGTCCTGATACGACTTGTATGTATCACCGCCCAGGACTTCCTCAATCACATCGGTTGAGATATCTCCTTTTTTAAGGGCTTTCAGTGCTTGATCTCTGATGACTGCTTTTTCTTTATTGGTGAGCTTCTTTCCGTCCTTTTCCGCCTCGGCAATGCGATTCTCGGTTTCTTTGCTTACGACTGCTTCTTCGTTTGCGGTAAGACCTGTTCTGTAATCCGTTCCGTTTTTCAAAGAGCTTGTGACCTTGCCTGCGTTCATTCCGCCACTCAAAGCCATGCCGCCGACAAAAGCATCGCCGTAAGCTTCTCTCGCTTCCTTCCCGAACAGACTATTGAATACTTGATACAGATAAGCTTCCGCTTTTTCCTCGTCACTCAAAATTTCGGCCCAGGTTTCCTCTTTTTCGTAGGTCAACTGCTGACCGAGCGTAGAGAAAAATTGGCTCGCGACTTCTTCTCCGCCTTCCGACAGTACGTCGATGCCGAAATCCGCTAATACCTTGAGCCCCTTATTGGAAATGGCTTTTGTAAACACCTCGGTATTAATCAATCCCTTCTCACCGAGTCCGCTTCCGCCAAAAAGCTTTTCAGTAAGAATTTCTGCACCTGCTGTTATCGCTGCGCTGATTCCTGCTTCTTCATAGCTTGCGCCCTGCTGAAAAGCATTTTCTACCTCTCCGCCGAAGCTCGTTACACCCGAAGTTACAAACCAAGGCACACCTACCGCTTGCAAGGCGGTTGTCGCAACAAGCTGTCCTGCGGAATTAGCAAGACCTTCGGACTTATCGCCTAAGAGCGAAGCTTCTTCTATGTCTGTTCCCCCCCAGCTCAATAAGTTAGTTCCTATGGTGTTCTTATTATTCTCTTTTATAAAAGCTTCTGCGTCGTACAGATCTTTTGCAATAAATTTTTGGGTTTTATTTGCGAAGTCATCTGCTCCGAAGAGTTTGCCTGCACCGCCAACGAGATAAGCACCCGCATCTATAACAGTTTCGGGTATTTCTATAATACCCTCTAATACTTCTTCAACTAAATCGCCCGTAGTGCCGAGAATACTTTTCGCTACGTCACCGAAGTTATATCCGTCAGCAAACGCTCCGCTCTTAAACCAGGTTCTTTTTTCGCTCTTGGAGGTTTTCTTTTCTTTTGCTTCCTCCTGCTTTTTCTTTGCTGCTTCCTCTTTTTTCTTTGCTATTCTCATTTTGTCTATGAAGGGCAACTCTTCATAGTTAATGAGGTCACTATGCTTTATCAAGTTACCATTTTTGTCTCGTCCAAGGGTGATTTCATATTCGATATCATCCTTTTCTTTCTTTGAAGAGCCGTCAGAAACGAAGGGCGCAATGTCGTTATCGTTGCGCAACTGTTGTCTCTTTTTTTCTCTTTCGAGCGCCTTGCCAAGTTCGCTTAAGAATGAATCCGTGAAGTCATCAACCGAAGATACCTTTGAGGGCTGGCTTGTTTTGCCGCCGCCCGAATGGGGAGATTTTCCCCCGTTGTTATCAAGTTTTTTCTTTTCTAACTCTTTCAGAAAATTATCAGTAAAACTCATAGCGCATCTACCTTTTACTTCATTTGTGATTTAAACTTAACTTTATTCGGGTTACTACCACCCAGCGTATTTTTTTCCCTCTTTGAAGTGTTCAGCCAAGTGTACTTTCCCAAGACTGACTGCCCGGGCTCATAACTTGTGTTACTAAAAACAAGCTTATCGCCCAATTGTCTCATTGTTACTTGACCTGTCGCTACAAGGTCGGCAAGTGTTTCTTCGTTCATCATGCCTCTGTCAAGTGCGATAATACTCTCCATGTCCACTGTCGGCTCGGAATTATCTGTGTCCTCTCCGGTTCCGTAATCATCAGATGGCTTATCAAAGGTTGTGCTTCCGCCGTCATCCTTGTCGTCGTTGTCCTCGTCATCTTTGTCGTCTTCCGAGGTCGAATCATCGCTCTCTGCATTCATCTGTGCAAGAATCTCATACCATTCTTCGTTGCGCATACTTTCAAGCTCAAGCTTTCTTTGTGCCTTTTCAAGAATGAGACTGTGCTCATAATTTAATCCCGTAAGGGCAAGCTCGTTCTGCGCGACGAGCGTATTGTAAGCTATCTCGGCAAGAATAGAGTTGTTTTGTAGCTTCGCTTCATTGATCATATTGTCGTAGGCGGTGACAGAACGCTCAAAGGCATCTCTTGCGGTCGTTACTCTGCTCTGATACTGGTTATACATAGCTACCTGCGAGCTTTCGCTGAAGCCGGTATTCGTCATGCCAGAAGCCGCCATCTGCTCGGCGTTGACACCGTACTTGTCACTCTGCTTCTGCCAGTCCTTATAAGCGCCCGACTGCTCTTTGATATAGTCCTTCTCCGCCTGCTCCTTCTGCTCTTTTATCTGCTCGATAGTGAAATCGGTCTGCTCGTTCTGGAGATTTGTCTGATTGGTCTTCCAAGTTTCTAAATTTGCTATCTGTGAGTTGATGAGCTTGTCGTGATCATCTATCATGCCTTGGATCTCGCTGTTCGATTCGCTTATCTTGGTGTCATACTTCTCGTTGACTTTCTGAAGCGCTTCGTCGATAGTCATATCGTTACTTGGTGTAGTTGTTGACATCTGTTTCACCTCTTTATATATCCGCCTATGTATGCCTCAAGCGTGACGGTCTCAAGCGAGAATCGCGTCGATGAAGCAAACATTAACTGAATGTCTTTGAATTTCTTGCGTTTGATCCTGCTGACGAAAAAATCGGTTATGCCCTTATATCCGCCGATCATCTCAAAGCACGTGTCCTCGGTCTTTGCGTACACCTCGATATCGCCCGTCGCCTCGGCGACGCATCCTCTTTTGTTCGTGGTCTTCAATTTATGCGGATTTTTGAACTTGTCCTTCGGAGTGGTCCAATAACAGGAGACGTTTGCCGTCGTGTCTGTCAGCGCATAGACACCGTCATCGGCACCGAGGTAAAGTACCCCGTCACGCACGCAAGAGCAGGTGATCTCCTTCTCAAGCTCCCAGTAAAACCACTCGTACTCTGCGTGATTTTCGTTCTGAAGCATTGCCCTCGAATCGGCAAGATAGACCGTTTTGCCGATGATGACAAGGAGATACCCCTCCCACTCTGCGAGGATCATATCCCTGTATCTTTTCTCTGCTGTCAGCTTTCTGTCGACGAGTGAGCTTCTGTGCGCGACGACCTGCTCGGTCATAATGTCGCCGCTTATGCCCTCCATTCCCCTCTCGGAGAAAAAGACAATGTCGTCGTTAAAGTTTATAGCTCTGCCGACACAGCCGATGGTCACACTCGAATGCGTTGAGGGATATATCTTACCGTATTCCTCGTCAATGGTCGGGTTATGGTAAAAGACCGTTGTATTCGCGTCAGACGGCTCTCTGAACACCCACAGGGCGTTGTTTCCTGCGACCATTCCTCTCACGGGTGCCTCGTCCATTCCTTCCTTATAGTAGTCAAGGTCGGAAACGTAGGTCGGATCATCAAGAGAACTGTGCCAAACGTAGTTCGGATGCTCGGGGTTACCGCTGAAGAATACGCGGTTATCGAATACCTGAAGGAGCGTGCAGTCGAGGATAAGCTTGCGGTATGCCTCGTTGCCGCTTTCGTCAACGACTTGCTTTTTGAAAAGCACCTCGACATTATCCTGACCGTCGGTGAGGGGCTTGCTCGGCGGATCCTCCGTTAAAAAGCGTATCCTGCCCTCGTCGTAGTTCACTTCGTAATTGCCCTGGTCAATAACCTCGTCGTTGACCTTAACGATAGGAACGTAGTCATCATCTATCTTCATAACATCGAGATAGTAATCGACGCTTTCCCCGTCCGAAAGAAAGGTGTTCTTGCGGTAATCGGAAAGCATATTTACGTCCTGATGCTTTGTGCCGCCGCCCAGGGGTGCGCGTCCTATAGTTGTCGTCGGGATAAATCCCTCGACGGGCTTTACCTCGGTGCCGTCATAACGAATATAGTTTTTTCCGTCCTTGATGTAAAAGACGCCTTCGTAGACAAATGCCTGGCTCGGTGCATTGGCAAGATCGGCAATGCTTGTATTTACGCCGTCACTGCACAGAAACAATTCATCACCGTCGTGAACCAACATAGCGTCGTTGTAAAAATGGATACCGTTAATTCTCGCAGTGTTTGATTCATATATCCGCGAAAGCCCGGGTCTTGTCCTTATGCTTTCGGTCTCTTTGTAATCCTTCCACATATTAAGAGCGTCGGGACTGCGGGCGAGGTTGATCTCCTCGCCCCGGAAGTCGACACCGCGAAAATTACTGTAAATTCTTGATACCTTCTCTGACATCAGATATATACCCCGCCTTCAATACTTACGCCCGTCAAAGCGTATCTCGGGTCAAGCTGCTGAAGCATCGTCCGATAAGTGCTTTCGTAGACCGTGCCGTACTCTGCGGATTCGTCGCTCTTAAGCAGGTGCGCGGCTATTCCGTAAGGCATCAACTCAAGGACATCGTCGGAAAGCTCGAACTCGTAGCTGTCCTTTGTCTTCTCGGTGATCCGTTCGGGATAGACGAAGCAGTCGATCTCAAGCACGCCGTCCTCAAGCACCTTGATAACCGTGCCACTCGCCCTCTCAAGGTGTCGGGCACCGCTTGTCTTGTCGCGCTGATAAACGTCGTATCCGCATTCGCTCGATATGTCCTCGAGCGTTACAGTATCGCCTGCGGATACCGAAAGCTCTACGTACTTAGGTATCTTCTTTATTCTTGAGACCTCAAACATAATTTGATTCGTAACGTAATTGAGCTTCGCCGCAATATCGGGATCCTCCGTTAAATACTCGCTGTCGGGATCAAGCTCCTCGATAAGAGCGAGTGTTTTCTTTTTCATATCAAGTAGTGTCATTTTGTCACCTCTTATGAGTAATACGCCGTAATTTTTTGCGGTGTTGTCGAATCTGTATTGTAATCAATATACTGATAAAGCAGTCGGAGCTTTTTCATCGTTCCGTTTTTATCGAAAGCGTAGAAATACAAAGTAAAACTCGACGTGGAATAATCCCATTCTATTGCATTGAAGTAATACATGATTCCGTGACCGTCACCGCTACCGAGAAACTCGGCTGAAACCGTCATAGCTCTGCAAACATTACCTGACGGGCAAAAGTCCGCCATAGCGGGTTTGAAGGTTATATAATCGGTGACATCTACCCCGTTAGATACATCGTCGTATTCAGGGTGCGGCACATATCCAATGTGAGTTATTGCTATGGCTTCATTAAGGTCCTTTAATCTTACTGCATCGGTGTCTTCCGTCGGCGCAGTTGTCACCTTCGCCTTGTCTGCCGTGATAAGAGGCGTTTCTATCGACGACTGCGCTTTTATGTAAAAAGCATATATGTATCGCCAAACAAAGTTTGACGCGCCGAGGTCAAACGACCCCGACGCCTTCGGGCGAACGGTACGGGTTTTAATCGTACCCGTCGTGTCCATAGCGAAGCCGTTTTGTTTCCAGCCCGAGTTGCCGCAACCAAATTCTACAAGACTGTCGGGAAGATTCTCGTTATACTGTCCTGCGCCAAATCCGTTAAGAAAATCTACGATAACCTTGAGACCGAGCGCAGACGAGTTTTTGGCATTCGCCTCACAGCCCTCATTGCCCGCCATTGAGTTGCGACCTCTTGCTTTTGAACCGTCGCCCCAGGAAAGCTGAAAACCGAATGTTTCAAGCCACTCAAGAAACTTCGTGCCGTCCCACTGCTTATACTTGTCGCTTGCGTTATATTCCTCCTCGGTTACACCCGCCTGCGTGTTTCCGCCGAGAGATACACCGCCGCGCTGATATGCGTGGTTCTGCGAACTTGCAGGATGTCGGCTCTGCTTGACCGAGTATTCCGCTTCGCCCTTTTCGAGTCCGATGTCGGTTGCGTCTCCAGGTTCTCCCTTGTCTCCGGGATCTCCCTTTTCTCCCTTGAACTCTCCACTCTCCTTCGCCTGCTCAAGAGCATAATCGACAAGCTCCTGTAAGGTCTTTGAGCCAACCTTTTCAATGTCTTCGGCATTAACGTCCTCGCCCTCGGGAAAGAGCTTAAACACCTTCGGCCCGTCCTCGTCATATCCGATGATGGTCTGCGGATGCGTTTCGGGATTAAGCTCTACCTCATACCAATAATCGGTCGGCTTATTGATTATCTCTCCGATTTTGGTGTCAGATGCCGTCAACGAGATAACGAAAGAGTCCGCGTCCTCCTCGACGGCGAAGTCCCTCTGCATTACGACTGTATCACAGCCCTTCTTTTCAAAGACCTTCAGCCGCAAAACGTCGCCCGACGCAAAGACCGACAGCTCGCCGTCGATCATCGCCTTTACCGTGAACTCGCCGCAGTCGCCTCTCGTACAGTAAATAGACAGATCGTCATTTTGAACAAACATATTGTCACCCTTTCTTTTTCTTAAAGCTTTTCGTCAATACGGAAGCGTTCCGTACTCACGAAAAGAGGCGATAACGGAATCGCCTACTTATCGGGATTTATGTCGGTGTTATCCTTGTAAATCTCCTTTATGTCCTTGATCTCGTTTTCAAGGTCCTTCAGCTTGTACATAGGTGCGTTCGGAACGATATATCCGTCCGTCTCGCTCCATATGATGACGGTACCCTCGGGCAGCACTTCGGTCTGCTCGGTGTGAAGTGCGCACTTGATCTCGCCGTGAGTCCACTCCTTACTCACAACAGTGGTCAGAACACAGTTTTCAAGCGTCTGATGTATCTCGCCGTTATCGGTGCTTTCGTCGAAGCGCATTTCCTTCGTGACGGTTCTGCCGTAATACTGTTTAAGCGACGGTCTGACCGTAAATAGCTCGTTATTCATATATTTCTCCTTTGAGGCAAAAAGGGGAGCAATAATAACTGCTCCCCTTTCTTTAAGTAAACTTATTTTTTAGTCTTCATTACGTAGATCTCTTCGGGACGAACGATCTTCGCGCCGAATACGTAAAGTCCCTTGACCGCATCCGTGAAGGCATCCTCGGGACGGTATGCTTCAACACTCTCGATCTGCTCCGCAAAGGCAACCGCCTTTTCGGTGCGGAGAATGTTGTAGTATGCGCCGTCCGCCTCCGCGAGGCAGTTCTCGATGCAAACGTAGGCGTTGTTGATCTTTCCGACAGCACCCTTCTTGAGAATTTCGGGGTTGTTGGTGGAAAGCTCGGTGAGCTGCTGACGGTAGGTCGTGAATACACGGGGCGCAACCTCGAGGTAGAAGGCGTCGTGAACGGAGCAGTTATGCTCATAAAGAGTTGCAAAGCCCTCCTCTACGCTCGCCATAGCGTTCGAGTTGGTAAGCGTAATAACGCTTGCGGAGACGGAGATCTCGCCCGCATCTGCCGCCTGCTTGACGACCTCGGCAACGTACTTGTCGCCCTCAAGGGCAAGTCCCTTCGATGCCTCGTCGGTGAGAGCTTCCATAAGACCGTTCTGCGACTGCGCACGGTCGATGTCCTCAACCTCAAAATTGAAGTATTTGAACTGATCGAGCACGAGAGTCTGCGATGTATCGCCTGCGCTTTCTCTTTCAAGAGGTGTGCCGGAAACGTAGGTGTGGATGGTGGGACGGGTCACGCCGAGAATCTTCACTTCTTTTGCGTTCTTGGTATCCTTCTCATACTGGAAGTTACAATGCTTACGCAGGGAGGTGATGGTATCAAGGGAACGGAGTATAGATGCGCTCCATACTGTTCTCTGAAAATGCTGCACAGTACTTGCTACTGCCATAGTGAATCATTCCTTTCTTATTTTCGTGTCATAGAAGCACGAACTGCCGCCCAGACGTTGGGATCAGAAAGATCCTCTTCGGTAAGCTCTCTGATTTCCTCGGGCGAGTAGTAGTCCTTCACGCCCTTGTCGTGTGCCGTGCTTTTCATGCTTCCCATAGTTTGAATTTCTTTTTTCGGTTTCATTTTTTCATAGAAGCTGTAAACTTCTGTTATCGGAATGTCGGAAGTGAACTTGCGTGCAAACTCGGTAAATTCCTTGCTGTTGTATACGCCCTTCGGCACACCGATACGGGCGAGCTCGTTACCTCTCTCGGTTGCCTGTCTGTGCGTCGCAAGAGTTTTGAACAGGGCTCTCTCGCGGGGCGTCATATTCGCGCCCTTACGGGCGAGGCGGTCGACCTCTTCGACGACATCCTCATATCCGGAAGCGATGATCTCCTCCGCGTCCCTGCCTGCAAGGAGCTCAATGTCCCTCTCGCTGAACTCGGGCTTCTGCGGTATCGTCCTTCCTTTTCTCGCGTAGAACTCCCTGAAGGAGTCGGTCATCTCCTCGACACTCTGTTTGCCCGTACCTGCTTTCAGGACTTCTTCAAGGTCGCCGTATCTGCGCTCATATTCCTTGCGTATCTTGGCTTCCTTGCGGGCGATTCTTTTTCCCACGATCTCATTCACTTCATCCTGAGTGTATGTCTTGGGAGTTTCTTCTGCGGTTTGCTCCGTGTTTTCAGTCACTTCATCAGCAACAAGGTTTTCATACTCGTTCATTACGATCTGTCCTTCCTATTTTTTGTGTGGAGTTTGTTTCTCCGATTCCATACAGTTTAACGACATAAATGCTTGGTCAAATTCATTAAAACACCCGATCGGGTGTTTAATTACAATATTAAGCTCCCGCGCGCTGTGCCATTAACTGCATCTGCGCGTCTGCCATCATAGAGGACTGCTCCTCGGGGTCGCCCATAAGGAACTGTCTTGCCCGCTGCTGAACCATCTGCGCCTGCGCGTCTATCATGGCGATCTTTCTCTGCTCGTTTTCTGCGTACTCGATGATCTTCTTGAGCTTCATCTTCGGAGCGACGGAATCATCGTCGAGCGCTTCGACGTATGCCTTAAGCTCGGGCAGACGCTGGGAAGAAAGAAGACCGTTAAGAAGCAGATTTTCGATGGTTCTCTCCTGCGCGAATCTGTCGTATACGCTCTTGGGAGTTACGTCTATCTTTACAGTCGCCTGAAGATTCTCCATAGCGACCTTCGGAACGTTGACGATCCGCACTGCTTCCTTTCCGCTCTTGGGATCGGTGAACTCCTCCTCTAAATTCACGCCATTCTCGGAGTAAGCGGTAAGATATTCTATCCATATCTTCGCTACGTCCTCAAGGAAATTCTTGTAGGATTCCTTCTGCTCCGTCATAGGTGCCTGAGACGCCTGCTGAACGGCAAGTATCGCGCGTCCCGACGCCGCCTCGGGATCGACCTGTCCCGTCGCGGTATCTCCTGCACCTGCAAGCTCTCTTGTGACGTTTATAAGCTCCTGCTGAAGCTGGACTACGTCGGGCGACATCTGCGCGGGCGGTATCGTGGTAACGATTTTTCGAACGTCGTCTACCATTTGGTTGTTCACCTGTAAGGTTCCGCCGACGGTATCGAGAGCATCGGGGTTTTTTATCTTCAAAATGTCAACGACCTTGTAGGGGTACGCCTGCTTTTTCGCTGTCAGCACGCGCCTCATCAGGGTACGGTTGACCTCTATCTGATTGGGTATCAGGCATCTGACCTCGCCCTCTCCACGAGCCGAGCCCTCCTTTTCCTCCCATACGAAGTGAGCGACGGGATAAAGCGAGATTCCGAGGTCAACGTCCTCAGCTATTTTTGCGTATCTGGTCGCGGCGGAAAAATAGACGGTGCCGTCCTTCTTGTACAACTTGTATATGACGGTCACCATATTGTCAAGCTCGTCCTTTGCCGCCTCTCCGCTTTCCTCGTAATTATCGTTATCTCCGACGATAAGCTCGATCTTATCCTCGCTCATTCCCTTAGAAAGGGCAAGCTCGACTGCGTTTGATACCGCCATTCTCTTGCGAATTAGGATATACGGCTGATTCTGAATATCGTCGTCGTTTTCGTTACCGTAGTAGATCTCGCTCTTCTTGACGATCTCGTTTATCGGCTTCATCTTCTCGCGGTCGAAATCAACGTAAAGAATGCCCTCGTCGTTGATGGCGGCATCCTTTGTAAGCCGTCTGCCCTTGAAATCCATCTTGTCCTGCTCCCAGATGCGCGAAGCGTAGCTGTTCAGGAGCTTGCAGTATCTTTCCGCTTGCGCACGGAACTCTTGATTTTCGAAGTTAAGAGAAGAATAATTGATAGCGTAAAGGTTGTCGTGAATGACCGAGATCTTATATTTGACTATCGGCTTGATAAAATTCTGTTGCGTCGGCTCGATCCCGCCGAGGTTCGCGTGCTCCCACTGATTGCCGTTATACATACGGTAGTTGCGGTCGGTATCGGTGTAGATGCCCGTTAGTCGGTGATAATTGCGCCCCTTTTCGTAGAGTTGCCAGACTTCCGTTTCCTGTATTTCCTCGATATACATTTCTTACTTCACCCCCGGAACTTCTCTCTGTCCTTGACCCGTACCGTCGTATGTGTCAATGTTATTCATAATGACCTCAAGGCGCTTTGCTTCCTTGTCGGCTTCCTTCTGTGCGCGGTGTTCTCTTAACGCTTTGGCAGGATTTATGTCGGGCGCTTTAACGGTTTTGCCACGTGCGACGGTCTGACCGACCTTGGCGCCAATAAAAAAGCACAGTATATTAACTGCGCCTACCGTGAGTATGAGTAATACTTCCATATATCCCCCTTATCAAATGACGGTGATCTTCTCACCGTAATCGTAATGTGTACCGGTTTCCCTCTCGATGCTGAACTGATGCTTCGGTTGAGCGTTAATGATGCTTGACGGGAAAACGACCTGGTCTCTTATCTCGTGAGCAATGGCAAGCCCCATCATCATATCGTCGTGACCGCCGACGGGTGCCTCTATGCGCCCCTTTTCGTTCCGAACGATGGTAAGAAGCTCCTCAAGGGTCTCTCTGTCGTTTACCGTATCGGAATGATCGCGGACGATCTCAACGAGCCGCGATATGATAGTCGGTCTTGTAAGCGATGTAGTTTTGAAGCCGAAACGCTTTTCGGTCCTGCCCGTGTAGGTATCGACCGCTTCTCTTACGTATTGCTTAGGATAGCCGAGGCGCTGAAGCTCCTTTATCGGGTAGCTGTCGAAATTCGCTTCAATGCCGATAAGAGCGTTTTTGTAATACTTACCGAGGCAGTACATCTGCCTCGTGTATTGGTCTGCATCAAATTGATGACGGAGCACTGCCGCTTGATGACCTGTCCCGGCGTTGATAACGTGTCCTGTGAAAAAGTCACTGCCCTCTCCGGCGGTATCACCGCCTATGCAATACTCCGTCACCTCGGGAGTGTTCGGAAGCTGATATATCTTAATATATCCGCCCTTGTCGTTCACCCACCGTATATTACTGATCCTGAGCCCGTCGTAATCGTAAGCAAAATAGCCGGTCTTGATCGGCTTTTGCAGTTTTCCTACGCGTTCAAGAATAACAGTCGTATCAAATACGTTCTTGCCCGACAAAAGAAACGCCTCGTGAGGGTAGCAGGGATATTCCTGCTTTATCAGCTCCTTGTCGAGATATTTGTTGTATTTATTGAAATACCAATAAAGCTGCTCGGGCTCAAGCCCCTTGTCGTCCCGCAGCCATTTGAGCCGTTCCCATATCCAGCCCTTCTTCGTGTCAACGTCGTGCAAAAATTCTTCCTTTTGCCCGTTTCGAAGTGCGATGCGGTATTCCTTCGTGCGCCACCACTCATAAAAGCAGTTTATGTGAGCGCCGCTGTCCCACATCTTCTGATAATCGTTGTAGCCGTTTGCCGTGCTCTCGTATATCTTGATGCAATTCTTCGTAAGCGCTTCTCCGAGCGCCGCCTGAATGGGAGAGATACCGTCCTTCCAAAAGGCGCATTCCGAGCCGTGGAAGAAATTGACCGTTCGGGATCGTCCGACATCCTTCGTCGCGGTATCGACCGCCCAGGAGCTGTTGATCTTCTCAAAGAGAAGCTGCTTTCGGTTGTTGAACTTCTCTGTCGGCTTAAGAACGTCAGGAAGCTGACCGTATGGAAATTTTGCCTTGTTCTGAAAGATCGCCTCGGCATTGTCGGACTTGTCAGCCAGCGTATAACCTTGGAAGTTTCGGTTCAGAATAGAGCAGGATAGCTGATACGCCGTCACAAGCGTCGTAAAGCCCTGCTGTCTGCCCTTTAATACGAGCAGGGATATATCCGTCGCCCTGCCCGCGTTAAAATCCTCTATCGCTCGGTTTAACGTGTTTATGAAGTCGCGCTGCACGTCGTTAAGGAAAAAGGGTATCGTCCTTTGATCCTTGTCGACAACAACGAAAAAGAGCTCGACGAGCTTCTCGGGACGTTTTCTGATTTCGCAGAGCAGCTCGGGATCCTCTAACAGCCGCCCTCCGACGGCATCGCGAAGCTCTTTGTCGTGCTCAATACTGTGAAGCTCCCGCCACTTGTCTTTTCTCTTTTGAATGAGAAAATCCGCCGTGTATTTCAAATCAGATCCTCAAGCTTCTTTTTCACGGTAATATCCGTGTCAACTTCGTGCTTGTCCTTCCAGCCCTCAAAATTATTCGCAAGCGAGAACTTCGCTCCGTTCGCACCGGCGTTATCGAAAAGCCGCTCCTCGGTATAGCACTCCACGCGCGCCTTCGCGCGCATTATCGTGTCCATAAATTCTTTCTTTGCCTGATAGTTGAGAAGCGACTGACGGCTGTTAAATCCCAAGGCAAGAGCAAGCCCCGTAACGGTTATGGGGCGAGCGTCTACTATAACGGGATTACCGCTCTTGTCGGTGACGGCATGACCGTTAAACATCATGACGTGACCCTTGCATTCTTCAAAATATGCGTCTATTTTCGCTTGAATTTCCTCAACCGACCGATACTTCGGAGGTCTTCCGACCTGTTTGCCTGACATACTCTCACCCTTTCTATGTTTTTCAGGTTCCATAGGCGACCCCGATGAGCCGCCCCGGGAGTGTCGGAATTTGCCGCTGTCACGCATAGCCGAACGTTCGGCGGTGGAACCTTACGTTATTTGTGCATAAAAAGAAGCACCCGCCAAAACGGCAGCTGCTTCTCGGTGCTTTTTCACAGTATCATTATATCACATTTGAGCATTACATTCCATTACATCTTTTTCGGCCAAAAAGGGGTGGCTTTCGCCGCCTTTTTCTGCAGCTTTTCAAGCGCCTTTTTCTTGATCCGCCACACTTGAACGGTGCAGTATCCCATGTCGTCGGCGATGGCTTCAAGCTTCATATGGCTCACGTACCGTCGGTATATTACTCCGCATTCACTTGCAGGGAGCTTCTTGATAACCTTGACGATGCTGTTCTTTTTGCGCTCAAGCTCTTTCTTCTCGGCATCGAGATCTGCCAATTTTACGACGTTGTCCCCGATCTTATCCGAAATACCAGAGCCGTGAGGTGCGCCCTCCAAGCTTGACGTATTGCTCGTTGCTTTGCTCCACAGGCGCTGACGCTCCGAATCCACAAGCTCAATGAGCTCGTCGATCTTCTTTATTTGCTCTAACCATTCGATAGCATCCATATTCCGTTATCTCTCCCTTCTTCCAAGTACGCAGAAAAAAGCCCCGTATTTCAGGCGGCAAAAAACTACTTTCGCTTTTTTAATTTCTTCAAAAATCCCGCATCCTTGCGGTAAAGACGGGCGTATAAATACACTCCGCCGTTGCAGTCGTTGTAAAAGCTCTTGACCTCGGCTGCCTCGTATCCGTCGAAGATGGCTTCGAGAACGTCGACACCGTCGCTTGGGCGCTCGCACATTGCCTTCATCGTCTTGTGCGAAAAACGTCCGTCTCGGTCTATCGGCTCGGGATGATGAAGATTCTTCGAGCAGGAAAAGGAACGCTTGCCCTTCTCGATCTCCTCCTTCATCTGCTTCGTTATGTACTTTGCAAGCCCCTCAACGCCGTTCTCGTTGAAGACCAGGCGGCGGGAGTTGGCATATCCGAAGCCCCAAAGTGTTTCAAGCTCGTCGCGGTCAAGTCCGCCCGAGAGCGTGACGTGATGATGAAATCTCTTCCCGTCTCCGCCCTCGGTAACGTATACATATTTGAGTTCAATACCGAGCTTCTTATATCTGCGCTTGAGCCGCCGCAGATAATTCCGCAAAAGCCGATCCGCTTCCTCTTTAGTACCGGGAAGAAACTCGTCGCGGTAAGTCAGATGAACCTCAACGTCGTTTTCGGTGAAATTGGCATTAAGGAGCCGAACAAGCTCCTTTTGCGAATTTATGTAATTGAGCTTGGCTTGTCCCTCGCTCGTCGGCTTGGCTCTGCCGCGACGGGAGCCGGCAGGACGGTAGACGGGATATATAGCTACTTCGAGATAGTCCCCGCAGTGATACCGTCTTTCCCTGTAAGTTCTTTGCATAATAATCTCATCCGATCCAGTTTACGTCGTTTATCGTCCCGGCTTCAAGCTCGAAGACGGAATTGTATAGAGCAGTACGAAGATACGCCTTTTTGTTGCGGATCTCGTTCTTGCAGGAGTTGAACGCCGCCATTACACGGTCAAGGTGATCGTGAGTCAGACACGAAAACACCTCCTGAACAAGCCCCGCCTCAAGCACCTCGCCGCCGATCTTCACCCTGAACTCAGGGCGCATAAGATTAACCTCGGCAATTATCGCGCAAAGCTCGTATGCGAACGCCTTGTCCGTCTCCCTCACCGCGTAAAGCTCAAGCTGCTTCGCTACCGCCGTAATCTCGTCCTTGAAGGATCGACGGATCGAAGCGGTCTGTCTGACAGACTGACCGACGGACGAACCTTGTCCTTTTTCAAGAAAAAGAGAATTATTATTTTCGTTTTCCATAACGCTATTCTCCTGTTGGTCGATAAGTTAATATATAATACAAGCTCGAAAAGAGCTCGCCGCTCTTCGGGTCTGTATTCAATTTGAATCCCGTATGATTTCATAATCCCATACGTCTGGGATTATCTTACTTTGTAGTTTTGTTTGGCGACAACACGGGGATTGATTTCATAGAATAAAATTGATAGCAAAGGGAAAAATAATTGTTGACATAATCACGGTATCGTGATATAATGTAATTGACAAAAAGAAAAGGAGAATCGCCATGCCTGTAATATCGCGCTTTTATGGAATAATAATCAGAATGTATTTTCTTCAAAGCGAGCATAACCCGCCACACATTCACGCAATATACAACGAAGACGTTGCCGCTATAGATTTTATGACGGGCGAAGTCCTTGAAGGTCATTTGCCGAACAAAGCAATGGGGCTGGTTCAGGAATGGCTATCCCTTCACAAAGACGACTTAATGGAAATCTGGAAAACTCAGGAATTTAAGAAGCTACCGCCCCTTGAATAACAAGGAGATAATTATGTTTCACAAGATAAAGAACGTTTCGGCTCTGCCCGAATATAAGCTCTCGGTTCAATTCTCCGAGGGCGTTACCAAAATATATGACGTAAAGCCGCTTTTTGAAAGGATCCCTGCTTTTGCTGCCCTCAAGAACGATCAGCAGGAGTTTTCATGCGTGACCGTGGACGTTGGCGGTTACGGCATAATTTGGAACGACGACCTTGACCTCTCCTGCGACGAGCTTTGGGAAAACGGCGTGCAGGTCAAAACGCCGTTTGACGGTCTGATGGCATTCAGCGACGCCACCGAGCTTTGGGGGCTTAACGAAAGCACGTTAAGAAAAGCGATCGCCTACGGCAAGCTCGTAAACGGTGTCGACGTTTGCAAGTTCGGCAAGCAGTGGGTGGTCTCTGTCAGCTCGATGCAAAGAGAATACGGGAACCCTTGATCGGAGCCCCGGAAAAGCCGTTTTCACGGCTTTTCTTTTTTCTTTTTGAATATCAGGTCAAGAAGCTCGACAACCTCACAGCCGTCACAGTGCTTGTCCAGCTCCTCTTGAGAATCACACTCCCCGGGGAATCGACAATATTTATCGCATATCTTTTCCATAACGGCACCGGCGGCAAGCTCGTAAAATGCATCGTAAAACGCAATGGGAAAACGTATTGTTTCTCCGCAGCGCTTACATTCGAGCGCCGTTTCTTTAAGGGATGCCGACGGTATCTCCGCAAAAACGTCAACCAGATTCCCAAGAGGAATGGAAAGCTTTTCACTCAATATTTCCGCGGCATCCGCCGCAGCTACGTATTTTCTTTCACTCATAGATATAAACCTCTTTTCGTTGCTTTTCAGACCGAGAATAATTCCCGTCTTGACAAACCGCGTTTACGTTTGGTATAATATTCTCGGCAAAGTTAATCTTTTCTGAACGTCCGTCGGCTCGCACCCGGCGGGCTTTCTTTTTTTCTTCGCGCATAAAGGCGCGGACAAGCGCGATCCAAGCGGCCGCGATAAACGGCAGAAGCCAAAGCATTTTGAAGCCGCAAATGAGCGCAAGCGTGGCAGGCAGGAACTCAAGAAGGATAATAAGCTCGAATAGCATAAATGTCACCATATAAACATCTCGACCTCCCTCTGCATCTTGTACGCCGCCGCGTCGCTCATAAGCACGGGGAACCCGTCGGCGTTCTCTTTGAGGAGAATGACAACGCCGTAAAGTTTCGTTCCGCAAAGCCGCGAAGCGACGGTGTTCACTCCCTTGTTGGATACGGAGCCGTAACGGTCACATATTGCTATCCTGCGCACGCCGTTGTGTTCTCCCGCGTAATGCTGCTCGGTCGTCCTGGTACCCAGCGCGCTTTGTATAGTCGGCCATTTCTTGTCCATCTCAATGGGCATCCGCTTCATATCTCCGTCCACCGCTATCCGTATCCCGTACAGCGGTATCTTCTTTTTCTGCATTCTTTTTCTCCCTCCTTTTCTTTTTTTCAAGCGCCGTCTTGCGCTTCTCGGTCAGATAGGACTCATACTTGTCCGCCATGAGCGCGGCAAAATCGTCGAAATCATAGTAGTCCTCGGGCTCGGTCAAGCCCTCCCTCTCGGGCATATCACGGTAAATCGGCGCGCCGCCCGATAAAAAGCTACCGTCATCGGCACGCATAATGACCGTGCCGATCATAACGCGCATGGGATTATTCCTCTTCGTAGAACTTTGTCCAATCGAAATCAAGAAGCGCTGCGATCTTTTTTGCGGTATGTACGGGACAGTCGCGGACTCCGTTTTCGATCTGGCAGTAATAGCTTACCGATATTCCGATAAGCTTTGCCGCCTCCTGCGCCTGCAAGCCCTTCTTTCGGCGCAGCTCCTTAAGCCATTCTCTGATTTTTGTTGCCTCCATTTTCTTTTCCTCCTTTTTGGTGTTCGTTGACAAAATGGTGTTAAGATGCTATAATTTTCCTAATAATTAAGAAAATTAGGTGTATATATGGCAGGTTATATTTATATTGCTGTAATGCTGTTGCTCGGTCTCGTTTTAGGCGACCGCGTCGGTATCGTGTTAGGGATAATCTTTACAGCGGTTACTATCGGTTTTTTCATATATTTTACTATTTCCGACAAGATCAAATCGCGCCGACAGCTCAGGGATGCCGAGGTGAAAAAGCAGATTGAAAAGAGCACAAGGCAGTTTGCTTCCGCCGAGCGTAAATATAAAGCGCAAATTGCCGATCTTGAAAAGCGGAACATGGAATTAAGCCGTGTACTAACTCGGCGCTATCAGAATAACCCATACTTCACAGATGACCTCCGCCAAGATTATCTGCGTTCCTTTGAGACTACTCGCCTTGATCGCGCTCTGTCCGATGACGCTACCGTTCCCCAAAAAATCGAGCTTTCAGCAGTTATGCCGTCCTTTATGACTCCGGGCGTCAAGTACACAACAACTCTGGAGAAGTGCGGTTGTACGGATAAGGCAACGCGCCACAATCCCTGTAAGCACATGATAAGTTTAGCTCTCTTCGTCGGCGCAACGTATGATATGAATAAAGACGTTGAAGATCTGATGCGGCAGTATGTGGAACGGCGGGCCGACCAGACCTCAAACACAAAACAGGCAAAAAGTAAGAAGGCACGCGTAGCCGATAAGTAACAAGACCTCTTTAGCCCTCTGTGATATCTTCAGCTTTTTCCGCAGCTTTTGAATAATTCTGCGGTCTTCAAGACAACTGTAAGCGAAGAATACGATGAAGGTCAAAACGAAGATTCCGAGAGCAATAGCTAACGGTATTTTCCATTCGTTTATAAAACGTTTCAAAAGATCAATGATTTTTTGCATTTCCCATACCCCCTATTGTAGAGTCAGATAAGTTTAGCGAGTAACTGCCCAAGTGAAATGGCGCACAATGTAATCAAACTGCCATAGAAGAAACTCAGTCGCATGTCTCTCGAACGAAATACTCTTTTGTCGAAGTCGAAAAAGGATGAAAAGAATCCTTTTTTAGTGACCTCGTTTTCTTCCATACGCTCGTCATACTCTTCCGCAAGCTTGTCCTCGGCAGCAACAATCGTCTGCTCTTTGTTCTCCTTCGGAATACCGTTTTTTCTTGATCTGTATTTTCTGTACATTGTTTTTCCTCCAATTTATTGACATTCCCCGCCGTTTGTGTTATACTGAAGGAGCAGGAGGGGCGGCGGAGCTCTCCCCTCTCGCTCACTGTCGTTAGTCGCTCGGGTTAGTTTGGTTGCTTACCGAGCGGCTTTTTTCATCGGTCATACGATGAAATCATTTCTTCGAGCTTTTCTATAAACTCTTCCAAGGTTTTGCAAGCTTTGGCAACCGCAAGTAATTCGCGTAAATGATGTAGAAATTGCCTGTCGGTCATCTCATCACCGCCTTTGCATATGTTCTTTTCCTCCGCCCTAATCATCTTATCACCTCCTTTCTTGACTTTTCCGTCATACCGTGCTATAATGAACTCGGTGTGCTGGTTGTGAAATCATTATAATTCACTTTCGGTGAATTGTCAATACTTAATTTCACTTTTTTTGAATTTTGTCAAGTTGCACAAAAAACATTTTTCATGATTGGTGAATTTTTTGAGGAGCTAACTATGATTTTTTGGAATCGTTTTTGCGAATTGTGCAAAGAAAAAGGTCTAACACCTACGCAGATGGTAAAGGACGCAGGAATCGCCGTCGGAAGTGTCACAAAATGGAAGAACGGATCTATCCCTCACGGTAATACTCGCAAAAAAATTGCGGAATATTTTTCTGTTTCTGAAGAGGAACTATTTGAATCTTCTGAGCAAAAAACCGAACACACCGCCGAAAGCGATAGACAGCTTCCGGATATCCTGTACCGCGTTCTCGATCTCTCGGATGAGAAGCAGAAGGAGGTCTTCGCCTTTATAGAATTTAAGGAAATGCAACAGAAAAATGAGCAGTCATAAATTGCGTCGACTCCGCCCCTCTCCGAGGGGCTTTTTCTTTTTTCATCTTTTTTCTCCTAAAAATTTTCGTCACGAGATTTTTGCTGCTACACAATTCGTGTAACCGCAAGATCATAATATCACACGATTTGTGTAATGTCAAGCGTTTTTTACACATTTTGTGTTTTTTTGTTGATTTTACACAAAATGTGTGATATGATGTATACAAACTGTGTAACGAGGATTATTATGAATAAAAAAATAGGAGATCGTATAAAAGAACTGCGCGTTAAGCACGGATTAACGCAAAAAGATATCGCGGCGCTGCTTGATGTTTCTCCCAGCACCGTCGGTATGTATGAACAAAACCGCAGAGAACCTGATGCAAATACTCTTGTCAAAATTTCCGAGAGATTTAACGTATCGACGGATTATCTTCTTGGAACCCCCGAGAAAAACGAACTCTCAAGCCCCTCTCTCGCCTCCGGCTTCGGAATGCTTATGAGACAAGTACGCGAGGAAAAGGGAATAACCGTTGAAAAAATGGCAGTTGATCTCGGAATGTCGCCGAGCCTGCTGATCGGCATAGAAGCAAAAAGCGTGCCGCCATCTCTCAATGATGCTATCAAAATCGCAAATTACCTCGAAGTGTCAACCGACTATCTCCTCGGAACGGCAGAAAAAGAAAAGCGCACCTCGTATAACGAGCTGCGCAATGATCCTCCGTACTTCAAAAAGTCCTCTCCGTGGCTCACCAAGTTATCGGACCCTCAAAATATAGAATTTTTAGAACTATTTTCAAAGCTAACCCCCGAGGAGCGTAAAATTATCCTCGATCTAATAAAGAATTTCGCATCAAATAAGACGTGAGAGCAAAAGAAAAACCCGCCGTTCGGCGGGTTCCTCTTCTGCGATAATCAGTGCTTGCCATCCTGATCCGCGGCATCATCACGCGACGCGATGATCTCTCTCATCAGCGCGATGATCTCTGCCTTTTCTTCGCATGAAAGCTTGTCGAAAGCTTCGAGCTCGGATTTGAACATTTATGTTTCCCCCTTTCAGGTTTGATAACAAGCACTTTAATTCAATTTACATACCTTCTCAAAACGTTTATTTTGGTTTCAAGGAAATCTAACATGGAACGCTCATATAAATTCAGAATCTATCCCAATCCCGCGCAAGAAAACTTAATACAACGCACCTTCGGCAGTTGTCGATATGTCTATAACCACTATCTTACATATCGGAAAGAATTATATGAGACCAAGGGTGTAACCGCTAACTACTATGAATGCGCAAAAAATCTAACGTCGTTAAAACAGGAGCTTTCTTGGCTTAAAGAGGTTGACGCGGCGGCTTTGCAAACGTCGCTACGCGAGCTTGACACCGCTTTTCAAAATTTCTTTCGTGGAATCAAGCAAGGGCGGAAAATCGGATACCCGAAATTCAAAAGTAAAAAAGATCGCAGAAAAAGCTACAAATCAAAACAAAGCATATATGTTAACGAAAATACCATTCAACTTCCCAAGCTCGGACTTGTGAGATGCCGTGTGTCAAGGCAAATTCAAGGACGGATTTTGTCCGCTACCGTGTCGCAAACACCATCGGGGAAGTACTACGTTGCCGTTTGTTGCACTGACGTTGATATAGTACCGCTTGAAAAAACAGGAAAAGCCGTCGGTATAGACGTAGGCATTCACGATATTGCGGTAACATCTGACGGTGTTAAATATACAAATCCCAAGCACTATGAAAAATCCTTAAAGAAATTAGCGCGTCTTGAGCGCCAGCTCTCCCGAAAATCAAAGGAGAGCAACAACCGCGAAAAGGCACGTACCAAGGTCGCGCGGCTTCAGGAGCATATCACTAATCAGCGAAACGATGCTCTGCATAAGCTAACGACTGAACTTGTCCGCGAATACGACACTATATGCATCGAGGATTTAGCATCAAAAGAAATGATGCAAAATCACAGAATGGCAAGGATGGTGGCGGACGCATCCTTCTATGAGCTTCGCCGGCAACTTGAATATAAGGCTCAATGGTATGGAAAGAAGCTCGCAACAGTTGACCGCTACTATCCGTCCAGCCAGCTTTGCTCAAAATGCGGACACCAAAATGCGGACGTCAAAAACTTGAGCGTCCGCAAATGGATATGCCCCGAGTGCGGTGAAGTTCATCACCGTGATGTCAACGCTGCTAAAAACATCCTGAATGAAGGATTGCGTCTGTTAGCGTAATCTTACATATACGGTAGGGCGGGACACGCCCGAACCCATACGCTTGGGGAGACTTTGTAAGACCTACTCTTGTAGGCGATGGTCGCTGAACCAAGAATCCCCTGCTTTAACTGCAAGGAATGTCAAGTGTCCTCCTTTCGGATTTGATGACAAGCACTTTTAATTCAATTCAAAACCAAGAAATCCTCCACAACGTCGGGCAGGTGTATGGGATCAAGCTCACACTCGTTCAGCCGATCACAAAGCCGCTTAACGTCATCGTAGTTTACCGATATATCCGAAACGGAGTTTATAAGCTCGTTTCCGTCATACACCTTAATTCCGTACCCAACGTACTCACGCCCGTTTTCGTCGGGAAGAATCTTCGTTTCGATCTCGTACCGTACCATCACGCGCCCTCCTTGAGCTTTTTTCCATCAATTTCAAATTCCGCTACTATCTTGAGCGCAAGCTCGGCGGACGGGAGAACTTCACCCTTTTCTATCTGCTTGTACCAACGTATAGAAATGTTCAGCAGCTCTGCCGCCTGCTCCTGAGTGAGCTTTCGGGCGAGCCGCGCGTGAAGGACTTGGGAAGAAAATCTGTATTTCATTGTCATAATGAAACCTCCATATCGAAAATATCAAAGTGCAGAAATTTCTACAAGAACCGACATTCTGCACCTTGTGAAAAGCGACGAAAAAATTCCAAATTTGTAAATATTTGTAAGAAAGGAACGCCTATGGCTTTCGCAAAGATAAGACCCGTGCCGCCAGAAAACGCCCGGAACGCCGTTATATACGCCCGTTATTCATCTGACAAGCAGACCGAAAACAGCATAGACGCACAGCTTCGCGCCGCATACACGTACTGCGAAGCAAAGGGTCTCCGCGTCGTCGGCGAGTATATCGACAGAGCCATAAGCGGCACCACCGATAACCGCCCCGATTTCCAGCGGATGATCTCCGACGCGAAAAAGCGTCAATTCGCATTCGTCGTCGTTTACCGCTTTGACCGATTTGCGCGTAACCGCTTCGACTCCGCTATCTATAAAAAGGAGCTGGAGAACAGCGGCGTCCGCGTACTGTCAACCGAGGAAAGCGTCGGAACGGGCGACGAGGGAATAATTCTCGAAAGCATATACGAGGCAATGGCGGAATCATATTCGAGACGCCTTTCAAAGGTCGTCGCACGGGGAATGAGGGAAACCGCACTCAAAGGACTGTCAACGGGCGGTAACGTCTCCTTCGGCTATAAGATCGAAGATCACCGCCTCGTCATCGACGAGGGCGAAGCGTCCGCCGTGCGCTTCATATACGAGGAATACGCAGGCGGTACGTCAAAGACCGAGATCGCAAACGAGCTAAACAAGCGCGGCTTCAGAACGAAGCGCGGAAACGCTTTCAATGTCGTTTCGGTCACGCGCGTTCTTGAAAACCGTATGTATATCGGAGAAAACGATTACCTCGATATTAAGAGGGAATGTCCCGTGATAATATCGAGAGAGCTTTTTGCCAAGGTTCAAAAGGAGCTCAAGGCAAATAAGCGCACGTACGGCAAAAAGAACAGCGAACTTAACTACCTGCTTTCCGGCAAACTCTTCTGCGGTCACTGCGGAGCGCTTATGATAGGTGACAGTGGAACCTCCGCGAACGGCGAGGTTTACGCTTATTACACCTGCGGTAAGCGCAAGAAAGCAAAGACCTGTAAAAAGAAGTCGGAAAAGAAGGAAGAGCTTGAAAAATACGTCTGTCAGCAAACGATCATCAACGTTCTTTCCGACAAGAATATCGAAAAGATAGCAAAGCGTATAAAAGAGCTTTCCGATAAGGAAGCGCAAAGCGGAAGAATTCGCCAGCTTGAAAATCAAATACGCGACCTCGACAAGGAGCTCGACGCGGCAACTGCCGCGCTCATTAAAACGAGCTCACAAGCGGCGTTACGTAGAATAAACGAAATGATCGAGCAGCTTGAAAGCCAACATCAAACGTTCTCAGACGAGCTCGCCGAGCTACGCATAAGAGAGGAGCAGCGCATAGGCGAAAAGGAAATAGTAACGTATCTAAATACCTTCCGTCACGGCAACCTGAACGACGAAGATTTCCGTCGCCGCGTTATCAACGCCCTCGTGAACTGCGTCCACGTCTTCGACGATAAGATCGTCATCTACTATAACGTCTTAAACTCCGAGCATATTTCCCATACCGAAATGCTCTCCGACCTCGAAGCTATCGAGAAAGATAATTGTTCGGCTAACTATACATACGGTTCACCAAAAGAAAAATGAGATTTTCTTGAATCGACACTAACAATGTGATATAATTAAGAAAATTATGTTTATGAGGTACAAAATGGATTTGAAATCAATATCCTTATTTACCGGCGCAATGGGTCTGGATTTGGGGCTTATGCAGGCAGGAATTGATATACAAATAGGTCAAGATTTTGATAACTCCTGTATACAGACCATGTTAGCAAACGGGCATAAGGGAATTGCCGGGGATATACGAAATATATCCGCGAAGGATATTTTGGAATATACAGGGATGAAAGCCGGAGAACCGTTTTTGATTTGCGGCGGTCCGCCTTGCCAGCCGTTTTCAACGGCGGGCAAGCGGTTAGGTATAAACGACCCTAGAGGCAGCTTGTTCAAAGAATTTGTACGGATGATTGATGAAATACGTCCTCGCTTCTTCGTGATGGAAAACGTCAAGGGCTTAATGAGCTCAGCGCTAAAGGACGAAAACGGCAACAATACCGATGTCAAAGTGTTGGACGTTATTCTTGACGAGTTCAGCAAATTAAACTATAAGACTGTTTACGGTGTTCTTGATGCAGTCAACTACGGCGTTCCGCAGTTCCGCGAAAGATTTGTTATGATAGGAAGCAGAGACAATGAGGATATTTTTCTTCCTGCACCTACTCATTTCCGCATTCATCAAAATTCCGCGTATCGTTGGACTACACTCGCTGATGCGATAAAAGACCTTGAAAACGCAGATGGCGAATGTGCAGTGTTCAGCGATAGCAGATTGCAGTTCTTGAAAATGGTTCCCGAAGGTGGGAACTGGCGAAATCTGCCTGATGATGTTATACGGTCGGCTATGGGCGGGGCTTATTCCTCGGGTGGCGGCAAGGTCGGTTTTTATCGGCGTTTGTCGTATTCTCAACCCAGCCCTACCGTTGTTACCAGCCCGGTGCAAAAGGCAACTATGATGTGCCACCCGACGAAGGACAGACCATTGAGCGTGGCTGAATATGCTCGTATTCAACAGTTTCCTGATGATTGGAATTTCATTGGTACAACGGCAGACAAGTACCGTCAAATAGGCAATGCAGTTCCCGTTGGTCTTGCGCGTGCGATAGGCGAAACTCTTGTCGCGGTTGCAAACGGCGAACAGGAAGTCATTGTCAAGCGAATCAGAGGGACGAGCATACACGACAAAATCCAAAGCGCTATCCGAGTCGGAGGAATAAGCAAGTGTTGAATATAGAGCCGTTAAATAATAGTTATGATGAAAAAGCGGTGTTTGAGGCGGTGGGAACGGCTTTAACCGAGTTTTATGCCGCACTGACAAGAACGCTTGACAATGTTGACGTTGACAAGATCCTCAAAAGAAAAAACCCTTATTTGTACCGCGCAAAGGGCATCAATAGCGCAAGGCAGATCGTAGACGGCATACTCTCTGCATACGTATCATCGAGCGAAGAAACGGTTTTTGGTAATTGCTTTTTTGAACCGATTGCGGTCGTCGTTTCAGGTGGTCAAAAGGCGGTAACCGAAGGCGTGGATATTACCGTGGATAAAGATAATACAATTTACAGCATTGCCGTTAAAAGCGGCACGTCCGTTTTCAACGCTGACAGCAGAAAAAGGCAGGAGCAGAATTTTCAATCCGCTCAAAAACGAGCACAGCAAGCGAAAAAAGCATATCTGCCGATAATCGGCTACGGTTACGGTAAAAAGAAAATCAAAGCGGGCAAAGAGAAGTTTTATCTTGAATTAGCCGGCAAGGACTTTTGGGAATGGCTCACGGGTGATGCGGATTTTTATACCAAAATTATCGCCCTTATGAGAACCCGCCCCGATGAATACGTTAAAGAGTTTGAGGAAGCATACAGCAGAGCGGAAAATCGTATGATAAGGGAATTTACAGTCAAGTATTGTAAAGAAGATGGCTCAATAGACTGGAATGCACTCATAAAATTTAATAGCGGCAACTGAACCACTATAATATGGCAAAGAGACCATCAACATTTTTTGTTGATGGTCTCTTTTGATAAAACTCGTTTAAAACGCCGTTTTCAATATTTCCTCACAAAGCTGTGGAAAATCCATTCCCGCCGTTTTTGCAGCAAGAGGAAGCAAGCTCGTTTCGGTCATTCCGGGCAGGGCGTTTATTTCAAGACAGTAAAAGATTCCGCCTGATAGAATGAAATCGACTCGGCAAAGTGCCGTTGTTCCAACCGCGCTCGCGGCGGCGATGGCTGAACGGCATAGGCGCGACGCTTCTGCGTCGGTCAGGGGTGCAGGGCAAATTTCCTCGGTCGCGCCGGGTGTATATTTGTTTTTGTAATCGTAGAAGCCGACCTTCGGCTTTATCTCAACGGCGGGCAGAGCGCGACCGTTCACTATCCCGACGGTCAGCTCGCGTCCGATGAGCTTTTCCTCAATTACGACCTTGTCGGTCACATCAAACGCCGTTTCGAGCGCAATTGCAAGCTCGCTTTCGTTATCGGCAAACGCAACGCCGACCGATGAGCCGCCGCAATTCGGCTTTATCACGCAGGGGAATTTTACGTCACTGCGCTTGATCGGATCTCCCTTTGACAGCGCCGTCCCGCGCGGAACAGTCACGCCTGCTACTCGCATAAGTGTCTTTGACAGTTGCTTATCCATGGCGATGGCGCACGAAAGAAATTCCGCACCCGCGCATCTGATCCCGAAAAGATCAAGCGCGGCACGAAGTCGTCCGTCCTCGCCGACTCCGCCGTGGAGCGCGGGAAAAACTGCGTCGGAGCGGCGGCAGAGCTCAATTATGCCGTCGCCTATCTCTCTGCCCGAAAGCTCATGCCTCGGCTTCGGCACAAATTCAGCCCCGAACGGAATACCGACAGGAACATCGTCGCTCAGATCGACAAGCGCGACCTCGTGACCGCGATGGGCGAGCGCCTCGGCTACCATTTTCCCCGATGCAAGCGACACCTCGCGCTCAGGCGAAAGTCCGCCGCATAATACAACAATTTTCATAATAAAAAAGAAGTCCTTTCGATAATATCTTTGGACTTCTTTTTTTACGTTTTTTGATTTGACTGTCGAGCTGAGTTTTTGGCTCCCTTGTGTAAAGGGAGCTCCGCTGTAGGCGGTGAGGGATTGTTATAAAAGCAGTTCTATCCTCTTTCAATCCCTCCGTCGCGGTTGCGCCGCGCCACCTCCCTTTACACAAGGGAGGCATTTATGTTGTATAGCCGATTTATCTCCTTATTATATCCCCAATTCCGACCTCAAAAGGAACTTTGAGGGTGAATTTCATAAGCGGATGAGGCGCGGACTCAATATCACATCCCTTTTCGTCCTTCATCTCCTCGCATACGAATGCGCGTCCGATCTTTCCTGGGGAAATGACCTCAACGGTCTCCCCCGAAACTACCTTGTTTCTTTGAATTACGGTTGCGCGACCCGATTCGGGGTCATATCCCGAAACGACTCCGACGTACGCCTTTTCGCGCACGTAACCGCCTGTCGTCACCGTCTTTGAATCAGACATCGCGTCGGCAAAATAATAACCCGTATCATATTCGCGGTGGCTGACGCTTTCAAGCTCGGTCAGGTACGCAGGGTCGTAAACGTAATTTTCGGGATCACTTAAATACTTGTCGATCGCCATTCTGTAGGTGTTTGCACAGACCGCCGTATAGTAGGCGCTCTTCATTCTGCCCTCGATCTTAAAGCTGTCGATGCCGCTTGTAAGAAGCTCGGGAATGTGCTCGATCATGCACATATCCTTGCTCGACATAATGAAGGTTCCGCGCTCGGTCTCAGCGATCGGCAACGGCATATCGAGGCGCTTTTCCTCGGCTATCTCGTACATATTGTAATTCCAACGGCAGGGCTGAGCACACTGACCGCGGTTGGCGTCGCGCCCCGTAAAATGATTTGAGAGCAGGCATCTTCCGCTGTAGGAGATGCACATCGAGCCGTGAATGAACGCTTCAAGCTCAAGCTCACGGGAGGTATCGCGGCGGATCGCCTTGATCTCGTTCATCGTAAGCTCACGTGCCAAAACGACACGCTTGCAGCCGAGACGCAGATATTGCTCTGCGGCAGGAGCGGAAACGATTGACGCCTGAGTCGAAACGTGAATATCAATATTGGGAAGGATCTCTTTTATCGCCGCAACAACTCCGAGGTCAGCGGCAATAATGGCGTCGATCCCGGTGCCACCGACTGCGTGAAGAAATGCGCGAAGCTCCGGGTACTCGTAGCCGTGAGGCATTACGTTTACGGTCAGATATGCCTTCGCGCCATGCATGTGGGCAAGCGACGCACCCTCGCATATCTCTTCCATCGTAAAATTGTCAGCCGCCGAGCGCATGCCGAACGCCTTGCCCGCAAAATACACCGCATCGGCACCGAAACGGAGCGCGGCGGCGAGCTTTTCGGGATTGCCAGCAGGGAGCAGGAGCTCGGGCTTGTTTTTTATCGTCATTTTTCTATACCTTTATTGTATGCGTTTTACGGCATTTTGTCAGCAGATGGGCAGGTTTGGAATGAATACCCGTATTTTTTTGCCGCTTCGGACGCCTTCGAGTCGGAAGGCGAATATATCGTCAGTTTTGCGCAACCGAGGAAGCAATTTTCTCCGAGCGCAGTAGATTTCGGCGCGAAAACGGCGGTCAAGGACGTACAATCCGAGAACGAGTAGTCGCTTATCATTTTAACACGGTCGGTAATGACGACCCTTTGAAGTGATGTGCAGCCCGAAAAGGCATATTCCGCAACTCTTTCGATCCTCTGACAAAATTCGACCCTTGTAAGCATTTCACAGCCGTAGAATGCGTACTTCGAAACCGACGAAAGGTTAGCAGGGAGCTTGACCTCGATCAGACGAGTGCGGTAAAACGCATAGCGTTCTATCTCGGCAATCGAGTCGGGCAGGTTAATTTCTTCAAGAGCGGAATCGCGGAATGCCGCCTGCGAGATCATCTCAACGCGGCTTCCGAGAACGACCTTGGTAAGGGCAGTACAGCTTTGGAAGGCGCTGTCACCGATAATGAGAAGGGACTCGGGAAGCGTGACCTGTGTCAGTGTTTCGTTTTCAAAAAACGCATATTCACCGATCGACTTTACGGGAATACCCATAAAGGCGTCGGGAACGGTAAGGGTCGTTCCATCGCCCTTGTAGCCGGCAATTTCAGAATAGCTCTCGTAAATATTTACGACAAAGCCGTCGGTCTCGTAGCTCGAGGTGAGCTTTTCGTTTTCGGGCAGACCGGTAGTTGAAACGGGAGGAAGCGTGTTTTCTTCCTTTTTTTCTTCTCCTCCGCAGGAGACAAGTCCGATAAGACACATTATTGAAAGGAGTACAGAAATTATCTTTTTTGACATTTTAACGTTCCTTTGTTTTGTATATAAGAACAGTATAACACATTGTCGAAAAAATAGCAATGATTTTATTTTTGCGAACAAAGTGACATTGTTTTTGTGCGGGCTGTCGAGACGCCAGCCCCTACCGTGCAGATTTCGAACGCTTCTCGGTAGGGGAGGACTTGCTCCTCCCGTTTGGATGCAATGTAACATTGTTTTTACACGGACAGTCGAGGACGCCTGTCCCTACAAACAACATGGCGAAGCGTCGGGCGGTTGTCTTACCATCCGCAAAAAAACCCCACCGCATTTGCGGTGGGGGAGTAAACTCAAATCAGTTCTTGTTATCGGAGCCGAGAACGTTTGTGATCTTGTGAGCGACCATCTTTTTGACCTCGTCGCGGCCGACCTTGAGGTATTCTCTGGGGTCGAAAGCGGAGGGATTCTCGGTGAATACGCGTCTGATACCTGCAGTCATTGCAAGACGGATATCGGAGTCGATATTGATCTTACAAACAGCCATCTTCGCTGCCTTGCGGAGCTGCTCCTCGGGGATACCGATAGCGTCGGGCATCTTACCGCCGCGTGCGTTGATCTCTGCTACGCACTCCTGAGCGACGGAGGAAGCACCGTGAAGAACGATCGGGAAGCCGGGAAGACGCTTTTCAACCTCTTCGAGAATGTCGAAGCGGAGCGGAGGGGGAACGAGGATTCCCTGCTCGTTTCTCGTGCACTGCTTGGGGGTGAACTTATATGCGCCGTGAGAGGTACCGATAGAGATAGCGAGCGAGTCAACGCCGGTTCTCGTAACGAAATCTTCAACCTCTTCAGGACGGGTGTAGGAGGACTTCTCTGCAACAACGTCGTCCTCAACGCCGGCAAGAACTCCGAGCTCGCCCTCTACGACAACGCCGTTAGCGTGAGCGTATTCAACTACCTTCTTGGTAAGGGCGATGTTGTCCTCGTATGCGTGGTGGGAGCCGTCGATCATAACGGAGGTGAATCCGCCGTCGATACATGCCTTACAGATCTCGAAATCTGCGCCGTGGTCAAGGTGGAGAGCAACGTCGATACCGGTGTCCTCAACTGCCGCACGTGCGAGAGCCATGAGGTAAGCGTGCTTAGCGTACTTTCTTGCGCCGGCAGATACCTGAAGAACTACGGGGGAGTTAAGCTCGCTTGCAGCTTCGGTAATTGCCTGAACGATCTCCATGTTGTTGATATTGAACGCGCCGACAGCATAGCCGCCCTTGTAAGCGTTCTCAAACATTTTCTTTGTTGTTACAAGTGCCATTTTTATATGTCCTTTCGATTTGTTATAACATTATAATCCAATAATAATATACACTTTTTTTACCGAAAAATCAAGTCCTTATTACAAAGAAAGAGACGAAAAATTACTTTTTCTCCTTTTTGCCCGAGGACTTGTCTTTTTTCTCGGATTTTTCGTCAGTTATTTCCTTGCCGATGTCTGAAACAGGCGCATTTTCCGCGTCGTTTTGTGAGACCTTCTCGTTCAAGCGCGCAAGGATCAGCTCGCACACGAGCTTATTGACGTAGCCGATGACGGCAAGTCGCATGGCGACCTTGGAAAGCTCCTCCTCGTTATCGGGAAGCGTCCTTTCATATTCCGAGGCGATCTCGGCAACGAGCGATCGGAAATTGTCAAAATGCTCGGCGACGCTCATTCCGTCCGCCTCCGATTTGAGAAGCACACCTGTATCCTTTACGGAAATGGTCTGCTTCAGGCGAGCGATCATTATCAGATACGCGAGATGATCGCGGTTGTATTTCTTGTCGGTCGCACGGGGGAGAAGTCCGTCCTTTATGTAGTTGTTGATCATCGCGGGCGAGATCTTATCGTTTTCCTTCTGCGAGATGCTTTGTCTTGAAAGATATTCGATGACCTGATCCATGTAGAGATCAATGTCGGGCAGACGGTCGTAGGAAAGCTCCGACTGTGATATGATTTTTTCAATTACTTCTTTAATCTGTTCCATAAGAAGCTCCATTCGTTATTCTGACACAATTATAGCACAATAGTTAACGCTTGTAAACAAGAAACCAAAACTTTCTGTTGACATTTTGGAAATGACGATATATAATATTGAATATTAAGGTGCGGAAGGAAGGGCGAAATGAAGAAGATCCCGATACCAAAAAGCTTTGTAATATTCGGCGACTCGATAGGCAGAGGCGTTATGTACGACCCGAGCACGGACAGCTACGAGACAGACCGTGGCTTTGTCGCAATGCTTGAAAAGCACTGGGGGATCCGCGCCGTAAATTATACGCGCTTCGGGCAGACGATAAGCAAGGGGCTGAAAATGCTCGAAAAGAAGCTCGAGAGCATCCGCGCATGCGATTTTGTTTTCCTCGAATTCGGCGGTAACGACAGCGATTACGACTGGAAGGCGATCGCCTCCGACCCCGAAGCGTTCTACGAACCGAAAACGGCGCTTTCGGAGTTTGTTTCTCTGTATAAAAAGCTTATTAAGACGGTTCGCGATGCGGGACTTACGCCGATCGTCCTGAATCTTCCTCCGATAGATCACGATATGTATTTTGACCGTGTCCGTCACGGATGCAACGGCGATAACATTCTCAGATGGCTCAAGGGAGACAAGACGACGATTTCGCGTTGGCACGCAAATTACAGCGCGGAGATCAATAAGCTTTGCCGCGAGATCGGAGCGAAGCTGATCGACATACGCTCCGCGTTTGAAGGACGAGAGCTTTCGGAGCTTCTTTGCCCCGACGGTATCCACCCGAACGAAAATGGGCATAAGCTGATCTGTGAGAAGATCCTAAATGAATTTTGTTAAAAAATAAAACGCGGATAGCAAGTAATGCTATCCGCGTTTATTTATGCTTTCGGGGCGATTGTTTAATATCCCATATAGTTCCTTTTCTTTTTAAAGATAACAACTCCAATGATGCCGCAAAGAGCAAGTACGGCGACGGTGACTATAACGATAATGACTGTATTTGAGTCATTGTCTCCCTTGTCCTCCGAATCACTTGTCGTGTCGGGAATCGTGACGGACGGTTCAGTCGTCGTGTCGGGCTCGGTCGTCGTAACGGAAGTTGTGCTTTGTATGGGAGTTGTCGCAAACGTTCTTGTGTAACCGCAGTCGTTACAAGTAGCATCGGACGAGTTATCATACTTATGATCTGCCTCGTCTTTTTTATTGCCGCAAGTAGAGCACTGGTACCAATGTTGGGAAGCGTCTTTGTCCCAAGTGGTTTTATGTGAGTGCATTACAGCGCGGGTATAGCCGCAGGTGTTACAAGAGGCATCGCAGACATAATCATAAACGTGACTGCCCTCGTCTTTCCTTTCGGCGCACCCTGCACACCTATGCCAGTGTTTGGATGAATCCTTGTACCAAGTTGTTTTGAAGGAGTGGGTGTGTGGATCTTCATTGTGCGACATGCCGCTAAGTTCGGGATATGGATAGTTCGGGTCTCCATCCATTGTCCATATTTGCTCAAAATCAAATCCGACAAAAGTCGCTTGGTTCTTCATCTGCGAGTCTGTGCATTTCACGCAAGAGTCGGCGCCGTTTCCGACACTCGCATCAGTATTATCGAGATAATAGTAGTATGTGATAGTACCACTGCTATATCCCGCGCCGCCACTGACGTATGCGAGTGTACCCTCAGCACTAACTTTGCCGGTGTTGTAGCAACTTGAGATCGTGCCGCTACTACCTCCTGCAATGCCGCCGGCGCAGACTTCGGGGAAAAAATCGGTAGCGATTTTGGGTGCGGCAGAACTAACTTTGCCGGTGTTGTAGCAGTTTGAGGTTGTCCCGAGATTAGCTCCCACAATGCCGCCGGAGTAGAGGTAGTCATAACGATCGGTTGCGGTAGTACTCACACTACCGGTGTTGTAGCAGCTTGAGATCGTGCCGCTACTACCTCCCGCAATGCCGCCGGTGCAGCCGGTGGCGGCACCATCGGCAATCACGCCGCCGGTGTTGTAGCAATTTGTGATAGCACCGCTACTATCTCCTGCAATGCCGCCGACGTAGGCAGCATGGGCGAAGCGGGAGATAGGTGAAGCGTCTGCGCTCACACTGCCGGTGTTGTAGCAGTTTGTGATAGCGCCTATGTTACCATTTCTTCCCGCAATACCGCCGACGTAGACAAAGACAGATGAGGTTGTGGATACGTTGACAGTAATTTTGGAATCTTCCATTCCAAGATTTTTGATGCTTCCATTGTTACATCCAAACAAGCCGACATGGGTATCAGATGATGCAGAAATGTTTATAAACAGGTTTTTTATTGCATAACCGTTACCGTCAAAAATACCCGTGAAAGGAGTTGCTTCATCACCGATAGGTGCCCAGCCGGTTGAGGCGGTAAATACGATATCATACATCAAAATATATTTGCCGCTCAGATTGTTACGAACAGCATCAAGGTCTGCTTTTGTATAAATTCCTATGTAGCCGTCGGGCACTTTTGTAAGATGCGTGATCTCCGTTGTTCCTGCCGATGCAGTAATCTCCTCGGCAGCAACAGAGAAGCTAAACGCCGATACGGTGCTTAACGTTAAGATCAGTACCATAAACATTGCCAGAAGCTTTTTGATCGTCATTTTGTTTTCTCCATGCGGTGTGTGTTGTTCATATATCTATTATGCTACGAATTCTTTTCCCTTTGAGAAGCGAGCCACTTGTCGTATTCCTCGAGCGCGGCTGTATCGCGCGCCTGAATGTATTTCTTCTGAGCTGTGTCGGGAGTTGGCTCGGTGATTCTTTTGACAAGAGTTTCGTAAGGCACCCAAAGGAGCTTTACGTTTACGGCACGTTCCTTCGGCGTTAGCTGGTTTTTCTCAATGTGCTTTTCCGCCTTGACAGCAAAATAGAAGGATTTTTGAGTGAAATTGTGACACGCGCGGTTCTCGTAAACGTAGCCGAGAACACGTATTTTGTCGCACGAGCAGCCCGTTTCCTCAAATATCTCGCGCTTGAGAGCGTCGATAAGCCCCTCGCCCTTTTCAACTCCGCCGCCGGGCAGAGAGTAAAGGTCGAATTTTTCGGTATACATGAGCGCGTATTTTCCGTCGCGGCGGCGCAGAACCGCACGCGCGGCAAGACGCGGAGTGTGTTTAGAAAGTCCTTCTTCACCAAGGAGAACCGAGTCGTTCAGGTCTTTAAGCTTTTTCATTTTTCGGTCTCCTTTCGGGGCGAAATTATGCCTTCCCTTTGGGGAAGGGGGACCGCAGACGCTGCGTCTGCGGTGGATGAGGTTTTCGGGCGACAAAGTTCGCCCCTACGGCGAAGTGATCAGATCCTCTGCCCTGCCTTGCGGTGATGCTTTGCCTTGAAGGACGCAGGCAGAAACGCGGCGATGACGGGCTTGAGTGTCATTAACTTATACTTAAACGGCGCTTTCGTTTCCTTATAATATTTGAGGTAAACCTTGCGAATACCGAGCGCCGCCTTGACGGTGCGTTTTTTGTAATCGGAAATGCTTTCCTGATATATATAAAGCGGATCGGGAAGATTTACACCCTTATATCCGGCGATCGCAAAGCGGAACCACAGGTCAAGATCCTCACATCTCATCGTCTCGGGGGAAACACGGTAGCCGCCGAGCGCGTCAAGGACGCTTTTGCGCATCATGACCGTCGGATGTGCAAAGGGAGAGGAGGTAAGGAAAACGCTTTTTATCGGATCGTATTCGTAAATTCGGTTGTAGAGAAGCTTGTCCCCGTCCTTGATGGTAAGGGAGGTGCCGAGGAGATCAATTTCCTGATGAGCGTCAAGAAATTCGACCTGCTTTTCAAAACGGTCAGGGCATGAAAGGTCGTCCGCGTCCATTCTCGCGATATATTCGCCCTCGGCAACAGAAAGGCAGTGATTGAGTGAATACGCAAGCCGCATATTTTTCTCATTCTTTAACACCTTGACGTTGTTAAATTTCTCCGCATAGGACTGCGCGAGAGCGTAAGTGCCGTCAGTTGAGCCGTCGTCGCACATTATAAGCTCAAAATCACGATAGGTCTGGGCAAGGATCGACTCGATCGCGGCGCCGAGCGTTGCTTCACAGTTATATATACCCATTATAACCGAGATCTTGCTCATTTCCCCACACCTTTCATCAATAATAAATATATAATAACAGAATAAGGGTAAAAAGTCAATGTTTTTTGAACGTACACGTTGCTCTTCACATAAGAAAACAGATTGAACGCTCATTTGCCTTCTCCAGCGGGAGAAGGTGGCTGCGACGAAGGAGCAGACGGATGAGGTGTTCGGGTGTGATGTTACATTGTTTTGGAACACCTCATCCACCGCTGCCGCGGTCCCCCTTCTCCCGCTGGAGAAGGTGAAACAACGTGGCGAATCATTTGACAGTTCTCGTAATTCCTTACTTTGCAACACAAAACCGCAGAGGTTAATAACCCCTGCGGTTTATATTATTTACCCATGCAAAGAACCATTATTGCCTTCTGTGCGTGGAGACGGTTTTCCGCCTCGTCGAATATCTCGTTTGCGTGAGATTCGAAAACGTCGGCGGTGATCTCCTCGTCGCGGTGTGCGGGGAGGCAGTGCATAACCATCGCGTCGCTCTTTGCAACCGACATAACGGAAGAATTGATCTGATAATTCTTGAAGATCTCCTTGCGCTGTGTCGCCTCGGCTTCCTGTCCCATCGACGCCCAAACGTCGGTGTAGAGCGCGTCTGCATCAGACGCTGCTTCCTCGATGCTTTCGGTGCAAGTGAACTTGCCGTTCTCCGACGCCCATTTCATAATGTCAGCGTCCGGCTCGTAGCCCTTCGGGCAGGCGACGGCAACCTCCATTCCCGTCTTGATGCCGCCGACGATGAGGGAGTTTGCCATGTTGTTTCCGTCACCGATGTAGGTGAGCTTTCTGCCGTCAAGGTTGCCCTTGTGCTCGCGGATCGTCTGAAGGTCAGCCATGACCTGACAGGGATGGCAGTAGTCGGTAAGACCGTTGATTATCGGAATAGAGCCGTAGGTGGCAAGATCCTCAACCTCCTTCTGCGCGAAGGTGCGGATCATAATTCCGTCAAGGTAACGGGAAAGAACGCGTGCGGTGTCCTCAACGGGCTCGCCGCGTCCGATCTGAAGGTCGCGCGAGGACAGGAAAAGTCCCGATCCGCCGAGATCGTGAATGCCGACCTCGAACGATACTCTTGTACGGGTGGACGACTTCGAGAATATCATTCCGAGCGTCATTCCGTTCAGCAGCTTGTGTTCGATTCCGTGCTTTCTTTCGTATTTGAGCTTGTCTGCGAGGTCAAGCGCCTGCATTATTTCTTCTGTGCTCCAGTCGGAGAGCTTAAGAAAATGTTTCATAGTATAAATTCCTTTCAAGGTTTATGCCACTTTGTTGTAGGGCGGGGGCTTGCTCCCGCCCTACATTTATGTTATCGCTACGCCAAAAAACCTTCTATATACTTAACCTGTCTTTCAAACGATTCCTCGCCGCAGCCGCCGAGGGAATTACGCTTCATTACGCAGGTCTCAAGGGAAATTGCGTCGTAGAGGTCGGAGTCAAAATTGGGATCGAATTTTTTATACTCCTCGATCGGAAGCTCGTCAAGGACTGTTCCGAGGTCGATGCAGTGAGCAACGAGCTGACCGACTATCTTATATGCCGAGCGGAAGGGGAGTCCCTTTCCGACGAGGTAATCCGCGAGGTCGGTCGCGTTTATAAAGCCCTTTTGAGCCGCTTTATACATGTTTTCGGGTATCGGCTTCATCGTTTCTATCATCGGCGCGAATACCGAAAGGCACTTTTTGACGGTTTCGGTCGCGTCGAACACCGATTCCTTGTCCTCCTGCATATCCTTGTTATATGCGAGGGGAATTCCCTTAAGAACCGTAAGAAGTCCCATAAGGTCGCCGTAAACGCGTCCCGTCTTGCCTCTTACAAGCTCCGCCATATCGGGATTCTTCTTCTGCGGCATGATGGACGAGCCCGTCGTGTAGGAATCGTCAAGCTCGACGAACTTAAATTCCCAGCTCGACCAGAGGATAACTTCCTCGGAAAAACGCGAAAGGTGAGTCATAATGAGCGAGCAGGCAGAGAGAAGCTCCACTGCAAAATCACGGTCGGAAACGCCGTCGATGCTGTTCTCACAGATGCCGTCGAAGCCAAGCTTTTCGGCGGTATAAAGACGGTCGGTCGCGTAAGTCGTTCCCGCTAGCGCGCAGGAGCCGAGCGGCGAATAATTCATTCGCTTCTTGCAGTCATTCAGGCGCCCGATGTCGCGCGTGAACATCATTCCGTAAGCAAGCAGATGGTGAGCAAAGGTTATCGGCTGCGCGCGCTGGAGGTGCGTATAACCCGGCATTATGAGCGATTTTCCTTTCTTCGCCTGCGTGAGAATCGCGCCGATCAGCTTGCGGAGAAGGGAAATTATCTCGTCTATCTCGTCTCTTAGATACATTCTTATGTCAAGTGCGACCTGGTCGTTACGGCTTCTTGCGGTATGAAGCTTTTTGCCGACCTCTCCTATGCGCTTCGTCAGCTCTGCCTCAACGAACATATGAATGTCCTCGGCATCAAGGTCGATGTCAAGCTTGCCGCTCGTCAGGTCGTCAAGAATTGAGCAAAGCCCGTCGGAAATGGTCTCGCATTCTACTTTCGTGATGATGCCGCACTTAGAGAGCATCGAAGCGTGCGCCAAGCTTCCCGTTATGTCCTGCTTATACATTTTGCAGTCGAAGCTGATCGACGAGTTGAAATCGTCCGCTTCCTTGTCAAGCGCCTTAACAAAGCGCCCTGCCCACATTTTTTCCATAATTACTCCTAACCCAAAGGGCGCCGCCCTTTGGAAACTCGCCAAACTTTTTGAAAAAAGTTTGGATCAAAAACTTTTATACTGCGAAAAACTGAGTTTTTCGCAAAGATAGAGCTATAGAAAGTTTCGCCACGCCGTTTACCTTCTCCTGAGGGAGAAGGGGGATTCCGGCGAAGTGGTGGATGAGGAGTAATCTCCCAATATATCCACAAAAAGAACTGTCAAAGCTCATTACATTCGCTTTGATGACACCTCATCCGCCTCCTTCGGAGACACCTTCTCCCGCTGGAGAAGGTAAAGCAAAATTCCTAAGCGTTCGATTGACCGTGATAGAGTGAACGATGAAGCACCCTACAAATCAGGTTCAATATGATTTTCCAATAAACACAATTCGCCGAAAACGGAGTTTTCGGCAGTTTAAAGGTTTTGAGGGGGGTATGGGGGAACTTTTTCAAAAGTTCCCCCTAATATTTTACTTCTTATTTTTAGCGTCGACCTGTGCCTGAACCTTGATCGGGAGGCCGAAGAGGTTGATGAATCCGGTAGCGTCGGACTGGTCGTAGACGTTATCCTCGCCGAAGGTTGCGATCTCTTCGGAATAGAGGGAATAATCGGACCAAGCGCCCGCCTTGATGATGTTACCCTTGTAGAGCTTAAGCTTTACCTTACCGGTAACCTTCTCCTGCGTTTTATCGACGAACGCGGAGAGCGCTTCGCGCAGAGGTGTGAACCACTGACCGTTGTAAACGAGGTCAGCGAAAGTGATAGCAAGCTCCTGCTTCTTGTGAGCAGTCATCTTGTCGAGGCAGAGAGTCTCGAGGTAGTTATGAGCGAAGTAGAGGATCTCTCCACCGGGAGTTTCGTAAACGCCGCGGCACTTCATGCCGACGAGACGGTTTTCAACGATGTCAAGTAGACCTATTCCGTTCTTACCGCCGAGCTCGTTGAGCTTGAGAATGATGTTCTTTGCGGACATCTTCTCGCCGTCAAGGGCAACAGGAATACCCTTTTCAAAATCGAGGGTAACGTAGGTCGGCTCGTCGGGCGCCTTGAAGGGCGAAACGCCGAGCTCGAGGAAGCCGTCCTTATCGTAAAGCGGCTCGTTGCCTGCGTCCTCGAGATCCATTCCCTCGTGGGAAAGGTGCCAGAGGTTCTTATCCTTAGAATAGTTGGTTTCGCGGTTTATCTTAAGAGGAACGTTATGCGCCTCCGCATAGTCGATCTCCTCCTCACGGCTCTTGATATCCCACTCACGCCAGGGAGCGATTATCGGCATATCGGGGCAGAAGTGCTTGAGGGTGAGCTCGAAACGAACCTGGTCGTTACCCTTACCGGTACAGCCGTGGCAGATCGCGTCTGCATTTTCCTTGATAGCGATCTCCGCAAGTCCCTTTGCGATGCAGGGACGAGCGTGAGAGGTTCCGAGGAGGTAATCCTCGTACTTTGCTCCTGCCTTAACGCAGGGCATGATGTAGTTATCGACGTAATCGTCGGTAAGGTCGAGAACGTAGAGCTTCGACGCGCCGGTCTTAAGTGCCTTTTCCTCAAGGCCTTCAAGCTCGTCTGCCTGTCCGACGTTACCGGAAACGGCGATTACCTCGCAGTTGTTGTAATTTTCCTTGAGCCACGGGATGATGATCGAGGTATCAAGACCGCCCGAGTACGCAAGAACTACCTTTTTGATGTTTTTCTTATCCATAATATATATCCTTTCAGTTTGACCTGTTTTTGTCGTCTGCATAATTATACATCCGCCTTGCATAAAAATCAAGGGGTTTTGGAAAAATATTTAATTTTTATCGGTTTATACATTGAATATACCGATTTATGCGCATTTTTGTGCATATTTTTAGCAAAAGCACCGCCGAGCGGTGCTTTTGCGGGAATTACGGGAATATTACTCTACGTCGGGAAGAGCGATGCCGGGTTCGTTTTTGGGTATAAACTGTCCAAGAGGACTGTTTTTGAGGTTATTCATAATGATCTTGAATTCGTCGCCTGTCACGTTAAGAATATTCTTGAAGTCGGTCGGGAATTCGGGAACGGTTCCGCCGATCTCAGTCTCGATCTTTACGTCAAGCGCGATGGTTTTTCCGAGCGCGGTGGCGGAGGTAACGGTGTATGTCGTCTTGTTACCTGCAAGTGCAACGTCGCCGGCGACGGTTACGTTATAGTAACCAACGTCGAGGCGTTCGTCCTCAACGCGGAAGACTGCGGAATACTTGCCGTCCTTGATCTCGGTCTTAAGAAGAGTGTTAGAAGCCGAGCTTTCGTCAAAGACACTCACATAGCTGATCTCAAATACTGCTGCGCCGTCAACGACCTTGTTTTCGAAGACGAGCTTTTGCTCGCTCGTGTGAGCAACTCCCTCGACTTCAACGGCGGCGGAGCATCCGAGCTCTGTTTTGCCCGACTCGGTTGCATCGAGGAAGAAGCAAACCTTGTCGGCGCCGGATTTATATTCAACGAACAAGCCGTTTAGGATATAATCCTTGTTTGCCTTGAAGGTTACCGTAAAGGTGAAGGGCGTCTTATCAAGCTCATCGTAAAGTGCTTTAACGGTCTCATCGGAGAGGATCGCGTCCATCTGTTCCTTTGCCTGCTCCTCCGTCATTCCGCTTGAAATGAGGGTAGTTTCGAGGAGGGTCTTAAGCTCATCGTCCTGCTTAAGGGAGGCGAAAACGTCTTTGATGAGCTTCTTTGTGCTGGAGGTGTTGAACTCAACTACAACGGTGATCTCATCACCCGACTTGATATTGCTCTTGCAAGCACTCTGAGCGGCGTCGGAAACGATCTCCATGTATTTTTCGAGAATAGTATAAACCCGCTCGGGATTGTTTCCCTCGAGGAGCGTGCCTATTCCGTTCATAGAGCCGAGAATTCCGTTTGCGGAAGAGTCGGGAGCGGATGGGATGAACATAGAGCCGAACAGACCTATGATCGTGTCTGCGTTTTCGGCTTCAAATCCATACTTTGAGGAGCCGATCGCGCTCGAGCCGATGATGACGGTCGAGTCTGATGTGTACAGGGAAAGATCAAGCTTTCCGCTGTCGAGCGTGATCTCGGTATTCGAAACGCGCTCGCCGTTCTTTCCTGTAATGATGGTGGTCTGCGAGCCGACAAAGTGAGGAATGCCAAGGTCGGCGGTGTTGTTAATGGTCAGCTTAGAGGTAGTGACCTGACTGTTTTTAGTCGAGAGATTTTCGAAGGTCGCCTCGATGATCTTATCGAGGTACTGGGTAACCTTGGACGCTTTTTTCTTCGGAGAGCAGGATGTGAAAAGCGCACCGAGAACAAGAACGGTTGCAAGGAGAAGCGAGATTACAGATAAAAGACGGGTTCTCATATCGTGATCCTTTCAAAAAATAATACATAGAAATTCTATCACAGGGCGCGAATTTTGTCAAGTTTTGTGATGATATTTATTCGCAAAATATTACCTTATATTATATGGTGCGTTTGACGGGAATGATTTATGTGTTATTCTTTCCACTTTTCTTGCTCGTGCAAATGAACGAGTAGTTTTGCTTCGCAAACCTACCGCAAAAGAATCACGCCAAGGGGGCAACGGGTTTGACTTTTGCGGAGGCAAAATTCTGCACACGTTTTCCCCTTTGGAAACCCCTTTCGATTTTGGGAAGCTTTGATATGTTTAACCGTTGCTCCCACGCTCAAAATATTCTCTATTAAAAGAGATAGATTGAACGTTGTCTTGCCTTCTCCTTGAGTAAACAAAAAAAGCAGACGGCGTTTGCCGTCTGCCTGATATTCAATTCTTCGCGAGGGTTTCGCAGTAGATGCAGCGGTACTCGGCTCTTTCGTGATCGGTGAGTGCGAATATCTGCGGAAGCTCCTGCTCGGTAGTCGTGATGCAACGGGGATTGTGGCAGGTGACGACGTTTACGAGCTTTTCGGGGAGCGACATCTTCTTTTTCTCGACGTTCTTTCCGTCCTTGATTATATTGACGGTCGCGCCGGGGCAGATGTAGCCCAGCACCTCGGTGTCGAGGGCTATGTCGTCAGCGATCTTGATAATGTCCTTTTTTCCCATCTTGCGGCTCGGCGCATTCTTGATGATCGCGATGTGACAGTCGAGACGGTCAAGCCCGAGAAGGCGGTAGACCTCCATGCCCTTGCCGGGGGTAAGATGATCGAGAACTATTCCGTTTTTGATAGAATCAATATTCATAACATCCTCACAGTCCGAGAAGCTTAAGAATAAGCGCCATTCTCATATATTTTCCGTTAAGCACCTGCTTGAAGTAGCAGGCACGGGGGTCGCGGTCAACTGCAACGCTGATTTCATTCACACGGGGCAGCGGATGCATAACTATCATATCGCTTTTCGCATTCTCAAGCTTTTCGGGAGTCAAAATGTAGCTGTCGCGGAGGCGGAGGTAATCCTCCTCGTTGAAGAAGCGCTCCTGCTGAACTCTCGTCATGTAGAGAATGTCAAGTTCGGGCATTACGGCGGTGAGGTCGGTCGTTTCAACGTAAGGAATGCCCTTTTTGTCAAGCTCGCGTTTGACGTAATCGGGAACGGTCAGCTCGTCGGGAGATATGAGAACGAACTTAACGCCCTCGTATCTTTCCATAGCGGAAATAAGCGAATGAACTGTACGACCGAACTTAAGGTCGCCGCAGAAGCCGACGGTAAGATTATCGAATCTGCCCTTTTCACGGCTTATTGTGAGAAGGTCTGCAAGGGTCTGAGTCGGGTGGTTGTGACCGCCGTCACCTGCGTTGATAACGGGGATAGATGCGTTCATCGCCGCAACCATCGGTGCGCCCTCCTTGGGGTGACGCATCGCGATTATATCGGCATAGCAGGAAATTACCTGCGCTGTGTCGGCAACGCTTTCTCCCTTGGATGCGGAAGAGGATGCAGCCGACGCCATGCTCAGCACGTTTCCGCCGAGCTCGTACATTGCCGCCTCAAAGGAAAGGCGGGTACGGGTGGACGGCTCGAAAAAGAGCGTTGCAAGCTTTTTGCCTTCGCACTTGTGTGCGTATTTTTCGGGATTTGCGATTATGTCCTTCGCTACCGAGACGAGCTCGTCGATCTCTGAGACTGAAAGCTCTTTAATATCAATTACGCTTCTCATTATTTAGCTCCGTTAACAGCAAGATAATTCTTGATTCTCGTTACGTTTTCCTCGTTTGCAGGGTCTTCGCTTAGATACTCGATGATGTCGTAAACGTCGACTATCGAATATACGGGGAAACCGAACTGCTCTTCAATTTCCTGCATTGCACCCTTTTCGGTCTGACCCTTTTCCTTGCGGTCGACCATGATAAAGGTAGCGGCAACCTTCGTTCCCTCGAGGTGAGAAAGGATCTCCATGCTTTCGCGGATGGCGGTTCCTGCTGTGATAACGTCCTCGATTATGACGATTTCCTCGCCGGATGTAGGTACGTAACCGACGAAGACTCCGCCCTCGCCGTGATCCTTTACCTCTTTACGGTTAAAGAAGAAGGGAACGTTCAGCTCTCTCTTCGAAAGCGCAACAGCGGCAGATACCGCAAGGGAGATTCCCTTGTAGGCGGGACCGTAGAGAACCGCCTGCTTTCTGCCGAGCTTCTCCTCGTAAGCTTTAGCATAGAACTCGCCGAGCTTCGCAATATCGTCACCGGTCTTGATCATTCCTGCGTTGATGAAATAGGGGATCTTTCTTCCGCTTTTTGCGGTGAAATCACCGAACTTCAGAACTCCCGCGCCCTGCAAAAATTCAATAAATTCTCTCTTGTAGCTTTCCATTTATCTGTCCTCCAAAATATTATGCGTTTTCCTTTTCGGAACCAACGGGGTTCACGATACTGTATCCGACGTTTACAAGGTGGTCGGCAACTCTTTCAAGACCGACGACCGTGGACGAGAAGTACGGGCTGTGGTCAACCGAGCAGTTACCCTCTGCAAGACGCGCAAAGTGTCTTGCGGTCAGGGTCTTTTTCATTTCGTCGACCTTGTCCTCAAGCTCGGTAAGCTCGTTTAGACGCTCGCCGTTGAGATTTTCGAATGCGTCCTTCGAAATTTCAAACATCTGAGAAACAACTCCGCACATTCCCTTAATCTCGTCAACTGCCGCCTCGGAGAATACAAGCTCCTTGTCAGCCATCTCTGCGCCGATCTCGTAGAAGTTTTCGGCGTGGTCGCCGATACGCTCAAGGTCGTTGAGCACGTGGAAGTAAGAACCGATTATTACCTCGTCGCTTCCCTCGACGGTCGAGGATAGCTTGATAAGGAAGCGCGTGAGCGCACCGTTCGTAAAGTCTATTATTGCCTCGTTTTCCACAACCTTTTCACCGTTGACCTTGGAACGGGTCTCAAGCGCGTTGAAGGCGTAGCCGATATTCTCCTCGACAAGCCCAAGCATGTAGTCCATTTCCTTCTTTACCTGACCGAGTGCAACGGTGGGAACTGCAAGAAGTCGGTCGTCGACGTATTTGAGAGTGCGTGTTTCCTCTGCGCTCTTCTTGTCGCGGATGACCTTTTTCGAAAACTCGACGAGCTGCTTGACGAAGGGAAGAAGAATGATCGTCGTCGTTACGTTGAAGATGACGTGGAAGACCGAAACTCGCATCTGAAGCGACATCGGGTCGTCCTTGGGGAAGAAGCTCGTAAGGAGCGATACTGCCTGATCCTTGAATATCCAGATAAGCGTTGCAAAAAGCACCGTTCCTATGGTATTGAAGGTGAAGTGTATGAGCGCAACGCGCTTTGCGTTCGCCTGCGCACCCATTGAAGCAAGAAGTGCCGTCACGCAGGTGCCGATGTTCGCGCCGAGCACGATGAAGAGCGCAAGGTCAAGCTCAAGAACTCCCGTGCCGACCATAGTGATAACGACACCGGTTGCGGCGGAGGAGGACTGAATGAGCGCGGTAAAGATCACGCCGACGAGTATCATAAGAAGAGGGAAATCTATTTTTGCGAATATGTCGGTGAACATATCCTTTACAAGCTGATTTCCGAATGCCTGCTCGGAGCTCATTACCTCAAGTCCTACGAAGATAAGACCGAGACCGCCGAAAAGCGATCCGAAAAGCTTGACCTTTTCGTTCTTGGCGAAGCCCATCATAACTCCCGCGAAGGCGAGCAGGTACATTATCATATTGAAGATGTCATTTTTCAAGGCGACGAGCACGCCCGTGATCGTAGTACCGATGTTTGCGCCCATGATGATCGGGGTCGCCTGCATAAGCGTCATAACGCCCGCGTTAACGAGACCTATGACCATGACGGAGGTCGCAGACGAGCTTTGAATTATCGCAGTAACGCCTGCACCGACGCCGACGCCCGAGAAGCGGTTGTTACTTATTTTGCCGAGAAATTTCTTCATTCCGCTGCCCGCGCTCTTTTCGAGTGCTTCGCCCATGAAGTTCATGCCGACGATGAATACGCCGACACCTGCAAGCAGCCAAATGAGGCATCCTAAAAGTTCCATAATTAAAAATCCTTTCTTTTTACAACATCTTTCTCATCTCGCCCTGCGCCGCAGAACGAGGAATTATTTATAAATGACCGAATTGTCAATTATTTTTGTTTTTACCTTTTGCGACTGAATTCGCGTGAATGGGGGGGAGCTATGGCTCCCTTGTGTAAAAGGAGCTCCGCCGTCAGGCGGTGAGGGATTGTGAGTGCGCGACACAACCCCTCCGTCTCGCTCCGCGAGACACCTCCCCTTACACAGGGGAGGCATTAAAAATCAATCACAAAATTCCTTAACGCATCTCTCATACGCCGCGACGGGATCGGGCGCGGCGGTGATAGGTCTGCCTACAACGATGTAATCCGAGCCGATCTCCTTTGCCTGCGCGGGGGTCATAACGCGCTTCTGGTCGCCAACGTCACCGTCGGCAAATCTTACACCGGGGGTAACGGTAACGAAGCTACTGCCGCAGGTGTCGTGTACCTTGCCTGCCTCAAGGGGCGAGCAAACGACGCCGTCAAGTCCTGCTTCGGAGGCGCATTTTGCATAGTGCATAACTACCTGATCTATCGGCTCCTTGATAAGCAGATCGTTTTCCATGCTCTCCTGGTCGGTCGAGGTGAGCTGAGTTACGGCGATGAGGATCGGACGGGTGCCGTCGGGACGGGTAAGTCCCTCGATTGCGGCCTCCATCATACGCTTTGTGCCCGATGCGTGAAGGTTCGTCATATCGACGTCGAGACGCGAAAGGACAGCCATCGCCTTTTTAACGGTGTTCGGAATATCGTGAAGCTTGAGGTCGAGGAATATCTTGTGACCTCTTGCCTTAATTTCCTTTACGATGGACGGACCCTCTGCATAATAAAGCTCCATTCCGATCTTAACGAAGGGCTTAACGCCCGTGAACTTGTCAAGAAATTCAAATGTTTTTGCCGCGCTGTCGAAGTCGCAGGCGATGATTACGTCTTTTCCCATTTTTGTGTTCTCCTCACTTGGTTTGTTTTTCAGTTGGTTTTGGGGAATATCTTTGCCTCCCTCCGGGAAGGATGGCGCAAGTGGCAGAGCCACGGACGAAGGGAGCCCGCGATAAAAGAAATTATAGAGCGTTGCCCTTCTCATCAAGGGCGGCTCCACAAATATATGTTATCTAATGTTTTTCGCCCGATGGCTCCTTCACCCGACTGCGTCGGGAGCTCCCTCCCGGAGGGAGCCATACAGTAAACGGCTTTAATCTATCTTTAGTCCCTCAAGCGATTTAATTCCGTATTTTTCCATTACGGCTGGGAGTTCCTCGATGATCTTTTTACAGCCGTAGGGCTCGATGAGATTGTATGCGCCGACTTCAACCGCCGTTGCGCCTGCGAGCATCATCTCGATAACGTCGGACGCGCTCGAAACGCCGCCCATTCCGACGACGGGAATATTTACCGCGTGGCTGACCTGATATACCATACGGACGGCGACGGGGAATATTGCCGCGCCCGAGAAGCCGCCCATTTTGTTTGCGATTACGGGCTTTTTCGTCTTGAGATCTATTCTCATTCCGAGCAGGGTATTTATTAAGCTTATTCCGTCCGCGCCCTCGCTTTCGCACGCCTTTGCGATCGAAACGATGTCGGTCACGTTCGGGGAAAGCTTGATTATAAGCGGCTTTTTCGTAACTTCACGAACTGCTTTGGTAACGGTTGCCGCCGCCTCGGGCGAGGTGCCGAAGGCCATACCGCCGCCGTGAACGTTGGGGCAGGAAATGTTGACCTCGTACCAACCGATCTGATCTTCCTCCTCAAGGCGCTCGACGGTGTAAACGTAATCCTCAACGGAAAATCCGCTTACGTTCGCCATGACGGGCTTGTGGAACACTTTTTTCATCTTAGGAAGCTCCTCGGAAAGCACCTTTTCAACGCCGGGATTCTGAAGTCCTACGGCGTTAATCATACCGTTCGGGCACTCTGCAATTCGAGGCGTGGGATTTCCGAAGCGCGGGTCACGCGTCGTTCCCTTAAAGGAGAACGTGCCGAGGATATTTATATCGTAAAGCTCGGAAAATTCGTAGCCGAAGCCGAACGTTCCGCTTGCGGGGATAACCGGGTTATCAAGCTCGATACCGCAAAGATTGACTTTTGTGTTTACCATATTATCTCCTCTCTTTCAAGGACGGGGCCGTCGCGGCAAATGCGCTTGTTTCCGTACTTTGTCTTGCAGGAGCAACCCATACACGCGCCGAATCCGCATCCCATTCTTTCTTCAAACGAGAACTGACCGCTTGTTACGGCAGTTGCCTCGATCGCCTTGAACATCGGCATCGGACCGCAGGTGTAGAAATACGAGTAGGTAAGGTTTTTCATCACGTCGGTGACGAAGCCCTTGACTCCGTAGCTTCCGTCGACCGTGGTTATATAAACGGTCGCGCCGAGCTTCTTAAACTCATTTTCGTAGAAGATCTCGTCCTTATTATTGAAGCCGAGAATGACGGTCACGTCCTTGCCCTCGGAGATGAGCTTTTTTGCCAGAGCGTACATAGGGGGAACACCTACGCCGCCGCCGATAAGCAGGGGCTTGTCGCCGCTCTTTTCGGTGTTGTAGCCGTTTCCGAGACCTGTGAGAATATCAAGCTCGGTGCCGATAGCCATCGACGCCATATGCTCCGTTCCCGTCCCGACGACCTTGTAGATTATGGTAAGCGTTTCAGCGTCCCAGTCGCAGACCGAGATCGGACGGCGCAAAAAGAGTCCGTCGAGCTTTATGTTGACGAACTGACCCGTTGCCGTTATGTCGGAGGTGTCTCCGACGAGCACCATTTTGTAAACGGTGCTTGTCAGAGCTACGTTTTCTTTTATCGTAAAAATTGACTGTTTCATTGTTTGTCCTGTTTTTCAAAAATTTCGGGGCGGTTGTTAGGCTCCCTTGTGTAAAGGGAGCTGTCTGCAAAGCAGACTGAGGGATTGAAATAAAACGTTTTGAATTAGACAATCCCTCCGTCATTTGCCTTGCGGCAAATGCCACCTCCCTTTACACAAGGGAGGCACTTTTACGCATCAATGGTCGATATCGTAAGAGTGGTTTCCTCAAGAACGTCGAGGAGAACGCGGACGGTGTCGAGCGCGGTGAAGATAGTCACGTTATTATCGGTCGCGTAACGGCGGATCTCGTATCCGTCGGACGCCTGACCGACAGACGCGATGTCACGGGTATTGATAACGTAAGCGATGTGTCCCTGACGGATCGACTCTGCGATCTCGTCGCTGCCCTCGCTGATCTTCTTGAGCACGTGAGTGCGGATGCCGTTCTGCTTTAAGAACTTCGCCGTTCCCTCGGTTGCCTCAATGTTGAAACCGAGGTTGTAGAAGCGGCGGATAAGAGGAAGCGCCTCTTCCTTGTCCTTATCGGCGATGGTCGCAAATACGGTGCCGTAATTCTGCACCTTCATTCCCGACGCCTGAAGCGCCTTGTAAAGAGCGCGGTTGAGCTTGTCGTCGTAGCCGATAGCTTCACCTGTACTCTTCATCTCGGGGGAGAGGTAAGCGTCAAGACCGCTTATCTTGTTGAAGGAGAATACGGGAACCTTAACGTACCATCTCTTCTTCTCGTCGGGGTAGATGTCGAATATTCCAAGCTCCTTGAGCGACTTTCCGAGAATTACCTCGGTCGCGATGTCTGCAAGCGAGTAGCCGGTTGCCTTCGAAAGGAAGGGAACGGTACGCGACGAACGGGGATTGACCTCGATGATGTATACGTTTTCGTTTTCGTCAACGATAAACTGAATATTGAACAGACCGACAATGCCGATTCCGACACCGAGCATCTTTGCATAGCGGAGAATGGTACCCTTGACTCTGTCGGATATCGAGAAGGTCGGGTAAACGCTTATCGAGTCACCGCTGTGAATACCCGTGCGCTCAACAAGCTCCATAATTCCGGGAACGAAGACGTTTCGTCCGTCGCAGATAGCGTCGACCTCGACCTCTTTACCCTGAATGTACTTGTCAACGAGAACGGGTTTGTCCTCGTCGATCTCAACTGCGGTCTTAAGGTAGTGGCGGAGCTGATCCTCGCCCGCAACTATCTGCATTGCGCGTCCGCCGAGAACGAAGGAGGGACGGACGAGAACGGGATAACCTATCTCGGCTGCCGCCTTGATGCCGTCCTCGATCTTGGTTACCGCCTGACCCTTTGCACGCGGAATGTCAAGCTCGTTAAGCAGGTTTTCAAATGCGTTACGATCCTCTGCGCGGTCGATAGCGGCACAGTCTGTGCCGATTATCTTAACGCCGCGGTCGGTAAGCGGCTGAGCGAGATTGATCGCGGTCTGACCGCCGAGGGAAGCAATAACGCCCTCGGGCTGCTCGAAGTCGATGATCGCCATAACGTCCTCGGGCGTAAGCGGCTCAAAGTAGAGCTTGTCGGCTGTCGTGTAGTCGGTCGAAACGGTTTCGGGGTTGTTGTTGACGATGATCGCCTCGTAGCCCGACTTCTTTATAGTTTGGACTGCGTGAACGGTCGAATAGTCAAACTCAACGCCCTGTCCGATACGGATAGGACCTGCGCCGAGAACGACGATCTTCTTCTTGTCAGTAAGACGCGACTCGTTCGTTCCGGTGTACGTAGAGTAGAGATATGCAATATATTTTCCCGTGTGGAGGGTGTCGACCATCTTGAATACGGGAATGATTCCGCCTGCCTTACGGAGATTGTAGACCGAAAGCTCGTCGATGTCCCAGAGCTTTGCTATCATCTTGTCGGAGAAGCCAAGCTCTTTAGCCGCGCGCAAAGTATCCTTGTCGCCGCGCTTGACGCGGAGAGTGCTTTCCATCTTTACGATCTTCTCAAGGCACTCAAGGAACAGCTCGGTGATAGCGGTCGCCTCGTGGAGCTGCTCGACGGTCGCGCCGAGACGGAGAAGCTGGGCGATAGCGTAAACGCCGTCTGCGTGGAACTTCTTTACGTACTCGAAAAGCTCTTCCTTGGTGTAGGAATCGAACTTTGCAAGGTAAGCGTGGCAAACGCCTGTCTCGAGCGAACGAATGGATTTGAGGAAGCATTCCTCAAGCGTCGAGCCGATTCCCATGACCTCACCCGTCGCCTTCATCTGCGTTCCGAGAATGTCGGATGCGGAGGTGAACTTGTCGAACGGGAAGCGCGGGAACTTCGCAACGATGTAGTCGAGCTTCGGCTCCTTGTCGCCCGTGCCGCCCGCAACCGGGATCTCGTCAAGCGTCATACCGACTGCGATCTTCGCGGTAACTCTTGCGATAGGATACCCCGACGCCTTAGACGCGAGTGCGCTGGAGCGCGAAACGCGGGGGTTTACCTCGATGAGGTAGTACTCGGAGGAATTGGGATTGAGCGCGAACTGCACGTTACAGCCGCCCTCTATCTTAAGCTCGCGGATTATCTTGATCGCAGAATCGTTGAGCATCTTAAGGTCGTGATCGTTAAGGGAGAGAATGGGGGCAACGACGATGGAGTCACCCGTGTGAACTCCGACGGGGTCCATGTTTTCCATTCCGCAAATGGTGATCGCGCGGTCGGAGGAGTCGCGCATTACCTCGAATTCAATTTCCTTGTAGCCCTTTACGCTCTTTTCGATAAGCACCTGATGAACGGGGGAGAGCTTGAAGGCGTTAAGACCGACGGTGATAAGCTCCTCCTCGTTATAAGCAAAGCCGCCGCCCGTACCGCCGAGGGTGAACGCAGGACGGAGAACTACAGGATAGCCGATGCGCTTCGCCGCTTCCTTTGCTTCCTCGATGGAGTAGGTTATCTCGGAGGGGATAACGGGCTCGCCTATCGACTGGCAAAGCTCCTTGAAGAGCTCTCTGTCCTCTGCGCGCTCGATGGACTCCGAGCTGGTTCCGAGAAGCTCAACGCCGCATTCCTTGAGGACGCCCTTCTTCTCGAGCTGCATTGCGAGGTTAAGTCCCGTCTGTCCGCCGATTCCGGGAACGATAGCGTCGGGACGCTCGTAACGGAGGATCTTCGCTATGTATTCAAGGGTAAGGGGCTCCATGTATACCTTGTCGGCAATGGAGGTATCGGTCATTATCGTTGCAGGATTGGAGTTACAGAGAACTACCTCGTAGCCCTCCTCCTTGAGTGCAAGACACGCCTGTGTGCCTGCGTAGTCAAACTCGGCCGCCTGACCTATGATAATAGGACCCGAGCCGATGATAAGAATTTTCTTTAAGTCTTTTCTTTTAGCCATTATATTTTTTCCTCCGTTAGGGTTTGTTTACGTGATTATGCGAGGACGATCAAGGTTTTCCTTGTAGGGTGCGACAACCTCGGGAACCCCCAAAGCTCATTTCATTCGATTCGGGGAACCCCTTGCCTCGACGCACCCTCGGCTCCCTTGTGTAAAGGGAGCTCCGCGAAGCGGTGAGGGATTGTTTTTTAGAGTTGCATTTTCTTACAATCCCTCCGTCAACTTCGTTGACACCTCCCTTTACACAAGGGAGGCATATCGAGCGCGTATGTTCTCTTGATTAGAGCGCGTTATAAACAATCTTCCCGTCATACACCGTCATTAAGCACTTGCTGTAAACGGTCATATCCTCAAAGGGCGTTGCCCTTCCTTTTGTCTTAAATTCATTCGGGTCGATCTTATAACACGCGTCGAGGTCGAACACCGTAAATCCGACGTCGGTGTCGATATCAAACCTCGTTCTCGGCGCCTCGCTCATGAGGTAGACAAGCTCCTCGAGCTTAATAACACCGGTCTTTACAAGCTTCGTGTAGAGCACTGGGAATGCCGTTTCGAGCCCGACGACTCCCATCGCACTCTTTTCAAGTCCGCGTCCCTTTTCCTCGTCGGAATGAGGCGCGTGATCGGTCGCGATCATATCTATAGTTCCGTCGATCAGCCCCTCGATAAGTGCGTCTCTGTCGGAAGCGGAGCGCAGAGGCGGATTCATCTTGAAGCGTCCGTGCTCCTGCAGGTCACCGTCGCAAAGCGTCAGGTAGTGAGGTCCCGTCTCGCAGGTTATATTCACGCCCTCTGCCTTTGCGCGTCTGATAATGTCAACGCTTTCCTTCGTCGAAATGTGGCAGACGTGATAAGCGCAGCCCGTCCTTTTGACAAGCTCAATGTCGCGCGCGATCGGTCCCCATTCGCTCTCGGAGCAAATGCCGCGGTGACCGTGTGCTTTCGCGTACTCTCCTTCGTGTATGTAGCCGCCGCGAAGGAGCGAATTGTCCTCGCAGTGAGCGGAGATTATCTTGTTAAGTGACGCCGCCTTTTCCATCGCCGCGATCATCATCTCGGGATCCTGAACACCGCGTCCGTCGTCGGAAAATCCGCAGACATCGGGCGCCATTCCGTCCATATCGGAGAGAACTTCACCTTTTTCGCCGACGGTGATAGTTCCAAAGGGAATGACCGCGATCGACGCGTCGCGCTCGATGATGTCAAGCTGATCCTTTAGATGCTCTGCGCTGTCGGGGGTCGGATTCAGGTTCGGCATAGTGCAAAGGGCAGTATATCCGCCCGCCGCGCCGGCAGCCGTTCCGCTTGCGACCGTTTCTTTATAAGAAAAGCCCGGCTCACGCAGATGAACATGAACATCAGCAAAGCCGGGAAAAATATATTTACCTGAAATGTCAATAACAGAATCGAAAAAAGGGGAATCGGAAAAGGAAACGGTAACGTCCTTCATTTCGAAGTGACCGTTTGTGTATACGTATCCGCCTTTGAGTGTGAGTTCCATTTTTGCCCCCTATAAGAGTACACGGTTGGTGATCTGAAATTGCATTTGATATATTGTATCATATTTATTATATATTGTCAATTACTTTCGCGCTCGCGCGGGTAAAAAATAATGAAAAAATTTGCTTACGTTTTTGTGCAATGATACAATAAAGCGCCGAGGGGTACACAGCCCATCGGCACTTTGAAGCTTATCGGTTAGCTGCCCTTCGGAACGATGAGCAGGGAATTGTGTACCTTGCGAAGCTCGCCGTCCGACGGAGAGTTTACAGTTTTATATTCCTCGTCCTGAAGAACTATCATCGTCGACGATCCGCCTCCGTCAAGGTTTACCGCGTTATACGCGCCGTGTGACAGCATAAGTATGGCGCAACGCGCAAACTCGGCGCCGTTCGACACGTTTGGCTGACGCCCGTCAATGACTGCAAGAATTATGGTTCCGTCCTCGGATACGCCGGCGAGCGTTCTCGGATGGGATCCCTCAGTGTTGTTTGTCATGACCGCGCCATCGCTGATCAGAACGTGCGAGGCACCGACTGCCGTACGAAGCTTCCCCTCGTATTCGGCGTAAAGAGAGGACGCGCCGCAGACGAACTGCCCGTCGTTCGTGTATCCGCACCAGGGTCTTCCGCGATGCTTAGCGATCACGGCTCCCTCTTTTATGTAAAGACCGAGAGGATATGAGGTTCCCGACATAACGAAGAAGTCGGCGTTTACCGCCGCAACCGGGCTTTTTCCGTTTTCGATCGCAGCATCAATTTGGGACATAACGGTCTGCAAGGTGTTATCGGGTATCTTGTAGTCGTATTTATCGGAGACGCTTCCTGCGTAAAGATACGCTTTGGAGGGGTCGATCTTAAGGACGTACGCGCGGTAAGGCAGCCCCTTTTCATCAACAAAATGCTGCTGAATATAGGTGACTCCGTCGGCGATGACGGAGGTATTTTCCGCCTTAAGCGTCCAGGTCGGAAGCTTGCTCTCAAAGGAAAAACCGACGTGATCCTTTTCCTTCAGGGAGAGGGTGATCAAGCCGTCGACCGACCTTCGCGAAATAAGCGAAACGAGCTTCTGAACGGCGGTTTTCAGCACGTCGACGTTTGAAAAATCGACGGAAACGACGACTCTATCGTCAGAATTTACCTTTATATTGTATCCGAAAAGCCCCATATTCTTTTCGTGAGAGCCGTCGAGATTCGATGCGCCGATGAGGATGATGCGCTTTTCGGCGGACGTGATCTCCGACAGTTCTTTAACGGGTATTTTGTGACCGCTGTAACGGTCGATCCTGCTGACAAAAAGCGCTACCTCGTCAGCGTATGACTTGCTGACGATAGCGACGGTGCAGTCTTTAACGTCAACACCCTCGAGGGTAACCGTCTTCCGCTTAGAGTCGGTTTCCGCCGGTACTTTGAGGTCTTCCGTCTTATGGCAGGAGAAGGATGAAAACGCGAGTATTACAGCTAAGAATAAAGCGAATAATTTTTTCATATTATTCTCCCACATTCAGAGTTTGACATAATTATACCATCACTCGGATAAAAAGTCAACGAGAAGTCGGCCGCACCTTTTTTGTGCAAAAAAGAATAATCTCATTGACAAAACCGAATCGGTGTGTTAAAATAACATCCACGCGGGTGTGGCGAAATTGGCATACGCATAAGATTTAGGATCTTACGCTGAGAGGCGTGCAGGTTCGACCCCTGTCACCCGCACCATAATTAAAAGAGGAGGCGAATGCCTCCTCTTTTAATTATCATGAGAGTTTGCACGGTCGGTTCTCTCTTTCGCCTTGTCTTTTGACAAGGTCTTTTTCAATGATGTTGGCTTCGCCAATGATGACGCTATCGCGAGTGATGTCGGCTTTGCCAAATTTTTGGGGCAAACATCGCATCATTGCGAACGGAGTGAAGCACATCATTTTTCGCGCAGCGAAGAATATCATATCACCGCAGGCGATACATCATTATTCCCCTCGTTCTTCAAAACACATGAATATATATTTAAAAACGTCATTTTTTGAAATATTTATCATTGAAATAATAAAAGTACTATGATATAATTGCGTATAGTTAAGCGGCATTTGTGCTCAAAAAACTATTTAGAAAGCGAGACACGCTATGGTAACTTCAAAAAACACCGTTCTCAAAATAACTGCGGGAAAGACGAGTTCTCCCGTTACAGCCGAGATCTATAACGAAAGCGAGATCCTTTCGGTCTGCTACGAAATAACCGACGCTGACGGCAAGACAGTCGCAAAGGGAAGCGTCACCCCGAACGCAAAGGAGGCAAAGCTTGAAGCAAGCTTTGATGCCAAACCGTGGAGCGCGTCGGAGCCGTATCTTTACACGCTGAAGGTGACCGTAAAGACCGCAGAGGGCGACGAGGAGATAGAGGACCGCTTCGGCTTCCGCTATTTTGAGACCGACGAAAAATACATATACCTAAACGGCTTCCCCTTCTATATGAGAGCATATATCAGGGGATGTGCCGCTCACGAGCATCAGAATAACTGCAAGCTTACCGAATACGAATTCTACAAAAAGAACTTCGAGATGGCAAAGGAATACGGCTACAATACCGTCCGTTTCCACTCGGTAATTCCGCCTGAGGAATGCTTCCGTGCGGCAGACGACTGCGGTATGCTCATTCACATTGAAATGAGAGCCGAGGAGGGCGAATACGACAACCTCGAGGAGATGATCTTCGGTAAAAACGATTTCGTTACGAACGAGGAGCTTATCGCGATAATCAACCGCGTATATAACCATCCGTCGTTCATGGTCTACTGCGTAGGAAACGAGATCCGCCATCCCGGAACGAGACCGAGAATAAGAGAGATCCGCGACTTCATTAAGAAGCACGACCCGACACGCCTCTTTATCGACACCTGTGCGCATGGCGAGTTCGACCGTGACTACGTCGACTTCGACGTTCAGCATATGGGCTACTACTTCCCCTACGGACGCAACGCAAATATGTTCTCCGACACAGACAACCTGCTCGGCTTCGGCACGGTTAAGGAAAGAGCAATGGTCGTCGACGAGGAGGACGGCGGAAAGATCCGCCGCGGAATCCGCTTCAAGGTTCCGCTTATGGCGCACGAGGTCTGCCACTATACGTCGTGGCGTGACTTTTATGCGCTCCGCGAGAAGTTCGAAAAGTACGGCACGCCGGCTCCCTGGTGGGTAGACGAGGAGATCAAACTCATTGAGAGCAAGGGCTATCGTGACAACTTTGCCGAGATCCTTCAGACAACAAAGGACTTCCAGTTCAGAGCGTGGAAAAACGCGCTTGAGGGTATAAGGTCGAGCCATCTGCTTTCGGGCTTCCACATGCTCCAGTTCGCAGACACCGATAAATACGAAAACTCAAACGGCGTTGTCGACTGCTTCGACGATCCTCACGGCATCAGCTCGGAGGAATTCCGCCGCTTCAACGCAGACACGGTAGTGCTTGCACGTCTGCCGAAACAGATATTCTCCTGCGGAGAAAGGGTGAAGATACCCGTTCTTCTTTCGCAGTATAAGATAGACCCCGAAAAGATAGGCGAATTTACCTACTCGCTTGAAGGTACAAACGGCACGGTAAGAAAGGGAGTTCTTACCGAGGTCGAAACGGGCGAATCGGGCCTTTATGAAATTTGCAACCTCGAATTTAACCTCCCCGTAACCGAAAAACCGCAAAAATACACGCTCAAATGTGCGCTTAAGTACGATAACGGCAACGTGATCGCAAACAGCTGGGAGCTTTGGGCGTTCCCGGCAGTTGAGGAAAAGCTCACGCTTGACGCGCGCTTCGCGACCGAGACCGATGTTCTCGATTTCGCAACCGAAAACGAAAGCTCCGACCTCGTTATCAAGGATACGCTTGACGAAGATCTCTTCAACCGTCTTGAAAATGGCGAAAACGTGCTTCTCTTCTACCGCACCGATTGGACGCGCCACCTGCTTCATAAGGATATGGAAGCGCCGAAATACGCATTTGAGGCAGTTTGGGACAGATATAAGGCAGTCATCTGGGACAGAGGAACGATAAACGGCGGTCTTGTTGAAAAGAAGCTTCTGAACGACTACGGCTTCGTTACCGACCGCGACCTCAATTTCCAGTATTATAATCTCATTGACGATAGCGACAAGATAAATCTTGACAGCTTCCCGACTGAAGTAAGATCAATAGTTTCGGGTATCGACAAGAGCTCAAGAGACCGCTTCGACGTAACGAAATTCAAGTACAGCGAGCTTCGTCCCGAGAAGACGATGCGCCATTTCAGCTACCTGTTCGATCTTAAAATCGGCAAGGGTAAACTTATGGTCTGTGCGTTCAATATGACGAATGCGAAGAATGATCCGTCGGTAAGACAGATGCTTAAGACGATAGTCGATATCTGCCACGACGAATCCTTCGGAAAATGCGGAAGCATGGAGGTAGAGGAGCTTAGAAATTACCTCGCCGCGACCGCCGATAAGGGCGCGAACAGAGAGGGAATGATGACGCAGTATTGGCAGCTTGATGCCGAGCCCGTCGAGTCCTTCGAATATTGGATGGAATCGGAAAGATACCTCCGCGAGATAGAGGATAATAAGTAAATGGAAAACCACCTGCTTCAGCAGGTGGTTTTTTAATGAATGATGAATAATGAATAATTGTCGGGCGACACAGTTCGCCCCTACGGCGGCGGGAGCAAGCCACGCCCTATAAAAGAGCGTGGCGAAGTATCGGGACGTCCTCTTGCCTCCCTTGTGTAAAGGGAGGTGCCGAGCTTGCGAGGCGGAGGGATTGTAAGAAGTAAAGGATCCTTTAGCAACAATCCCTCACCGCTTCGCGGAGCTCCCTTTACACAAGGGAGCCGATAACGCGGCAAAGCATCGGTATGTTGTCTTGTCTTTCCCTTGGCGTGGTTCTTTTGTAACTTTTCTTGTACGAGTAAGAAAAGTTGAGAAAAACACCAACGAAAAAGAGCACCCGCTTTTCAGATGCTCTTTCGCACTGTTTACTTTGCCTTTTTCCTTTTAACAACTATAACGGTAACGACGATCGCAACCAAAACAACCGCCGCTGCGACGGCAATTATAATAATGACCGCCGTGTTGTCGCTTCCCGTCTTGGGAAGAACAACGCCCTCAACGTGATCGCAGTTAGCGCACTTGTCCATGCGCAAGCCGTCCTTATCCTTGGTCGGCTCGGATATTACCTCACCCTCGACGAGGAAATGCTCGCCGGTCGCAAGAATTATCGTGCCTAAGGATATCCTGTAGCCGCAGTCGGTGCAGTAGAGATCGCCTTCCGTTCCGTCAGTTCTGCAGGTGGGAGCGACAGCGCCGCGGCGCTCGGTGTTCTTGTGATCACCGGTCGGGGGGATCGGTGTGCCCTCTGTGATCACGGTTCCGCATTCCTTGCAGCGTGTGTCACCCGTATAGCCCTCGACTCCGCAGGTGGGATCATACGCGAACGTGATTTCGGTTTCGGAGTGAGCGCATTCGGGAGCAGGTCTTTCGCCTGCCTTTCCGCAAACGGTACAGGTGCTTACCTGCTTGTCGCCGACAGTTTCCCAGGTATCGTAATCATGCTGTCCCGTTGCACTCATCTTGATACCGGTGGAAAGCTTGGCGTTACAGTCCTTGCAGTACTTGTCACCCGAGTAGCCGTCCTTGCCGCAGGTGGCGTCGGACTTGTTTCTGATCTCGGTTGAGGTGTGCTTGCAGGAGGGATCGCCTGCAGATGCCTTGCCGGACGGAGTCGTCATTCCCTCGGGAATGTCGTAGCCGAGCATGAGCCAGGCAAGCTCGGGATAGTCGATGAATACGTTTCTGTTTCCTTGAATTTCCCCAATCACCTCGTTTCTGCCCATTTCCCAGGTATCAACGGGGTCAAGCGCGCACCATTCAAGAAGCACCTCGACGCTCTCAAATACTTTCGTAAGATCATCTGCACCCCATTCGGAATTCCATCTTACGTAAACGTAAAGACAAATTCTTGCAACGTCGCCCTTGACGTTATCGTTCGGCTCGAAATAGGTGCTGTTATAGGTGCCGCCGAGAATACCGACTGCGGGGTCGGTTCCGTATTTTTCCTTGCCGCTGTTTGAATTTCCGTATTTTTTGTTTCCGCGGCTGCTGTTTACTCCCTTGTCGGAGGGGCGAATATGGTGCATATCGGCGCCGCCTGTCTTGTCTTTGTCATCTCCGCCGCCGAGCGACTTCGGCCAGACATGCTCGCGGTTCCAGCCGTTCCACTGTTCCATTGTCGCCTGATAGCTCGTATAGATCAGAGTAACTTTGCCGTTATTCTCTTCGCAGTCGACCTTGTCCGCCTCATAGTGGCAGTCGTCGTATTTTGACAGATATGTGTGAGTTTCGGTCATAAGCTCCTGGAGCGCGTTGAACAACGCATCGCCCGACAGATCGTCGAGCTTGTCGTATGTATAATTGCCCGTGTAATAGTCATCTGCGCTCGTTCCCTCGAGCGTCGTGCAAACGACGTGGCGCGTGCCCGAATTCGATTCCTTCGAATAAACGAGCGTGGCCGCCGACGCAGGAGTGCTGAACGGCAGAGCCGTAACGATCAGGGCAAATACAAGCAGTAATGCCGCCGAAATGCGCTTAATATTCTTCATTATTCCGTCCTCATTTTTTGATTTTTGTTAAGGAATTTGACGTAATCTATATCGTCCATAAATCTCTTTTTGGAGAATTTGCTTTTGTAGCTCATCATATCCCCCGGGACATAGTAGGGCGAGAGGAAGAGCTTATGATGAACGATAAACGGGCGCGCAAGATCGCATTTTCCCGTTATCATAAGCTTGTTTTCGTAAGGAAGCGCCTCAAAGCGTGTAACGTCTTCTGCGGTAATTCCCGTATTCAGCAGAATGATGAATAGGTTACCATAGTCGACTCTTTCCTTGCGCTCGTTCCATTTTTGGCGAAGCTCATCAAAGCTCTTGTAATGATTTCCGTGAATATGAACGCTCTTTTTGCCGCAGGTTATCATACCGACGGGATAGGAATATCCGCTGTCGGTCACCTCAGTCATATCGACCGAAAGAAAACCGCGCAGATTTTCGAGAAAATCAAGATATTCGTCCTTCGAGATCCACATATTGATGGTCGGAGAGGTGAATTTGAGCCCGAGATTGTGATAGATCAGACCGCCCATGCAGGTGTCTGAAATAACGGTCGGAGACGGATTTTTAAGGCGCCTGCGAAGCCGCTTCAGATATCGGTCGCGCCGAGCGTCGACGGCCTTTTGGATAAGGTTGTTTATAAAACTCATAAATATTTCCAAGATTTTTAGTGAGCGCACGTCCGTACAGCTCCGATTTACATTTTACCATACTTTCTTCATGCTGGCAATAGCTTTTCGCAAATATGACGCAAAGCCGAAAAAACAAGGTGCGCGTCTGAAAAAAACATGTTGTCTGATAAAGGAATCTATGGTATAATGTTTCTATCTGAAAGGAGCTTTAAAATGAAAAACCGTAATAACCTCTTAAAAATGATATTTGCGGCGTTATTCCTTTCGCTCGCCTACGTCATGCCCTTTCTGACAGGACAGATACCGAAGCTCGGCTCAATGCTCTGCCCGATGCACGTTCCGATCCTGCTTTGCGGATTTATCTGCGGCTGGCAGTGGGGTTTGGTTCTTGGACTGATTGCGCCGCTCATGCGTTCCTTGACTCTTGGAATGCCGCCCCTTTTTCCCGTTGCGGTTTGCATGGCGGCTGAGCTTGCCGCGTACGGGGCATTTTCGGGACTGATGCACAAGGTTCTTCCGAAAAAGAAGCCGTATATCTACTGCTCGCTTCTCGCGGCTATGGCGGCAGGGCGGCTGATATGGGGCGCGGCGATGTTCGTGTGCGTGGGAATTAAGGGAGGAAGCTTCACCTTGACCGCATTTCTGTCAGGTGCTGTAATAAACGCAGTCCCGGGTATTATAGTACAGATAGTGCTCGTGCCGATCCTCGTAATGCTACTCGAAAGAGTGACCGCGTCTCAAAAAGAACAAGGAAAACCTTTATGAGAGAAAACGAAAATATTGAAGAAATGAAGCAACACTATGAGGAGTTGCTTTCGAAAATAGACGGACTCATAGCAAAGGGCAATACGGTCGTTGCTATAGAGGGAGGAAGCGCAAGCGGAAAAACTACGCTCGCAAAAATGCTTTCTGACGTGTATGGCTGTACGGTGTTCCATATGGACGACTTCTTTCTGCGCCCCGAGCAGAGGACGAAGGGGCGCTATGAGGAGATAGGCGGAAACGTTGACCGCGAACGGTTTTTGAGCGAGGTTCTGATCCCGCTGAAAAACGGCGAGCCGATAAAGTACCGTAAATTCGACTGCTCCTCAATGACTCTGACGGACGAAGAGACCGTGATCCCTAAAAAGCTTACAATAGTTGAGGGCGCATATTCAATGCACCCCGAGCTTGCGGAGTATTACGATCTTTCCGTTTTTCTTGAGATCTCCCCCGAGTTTCAAAGGGGAAGGATTTTGCGCCGTAACGGCGAAAAAATGGCAGAACGCTTTTTTAACGAATGGATACCGCTAGAAAATATTTACTTCGAGAAAACGGATATTAAAAGCCGTTGCGATCTGACAGTAAAAATCAAATAAAAAGCGGCTCGGAAGCAGATTCCGAGCCGTTTTAATATTCTTATTTAATGCACAAATACGCGAAGTAAGCCGCGTAGCAAGCGAGCATTATGATTCCGTGAGCGCGTGTAAGCTTCTTTTTTCTGAAAACGCAGAGCCAGAGCACGATGCCCGCGCCGGCAGCCACGAGGCAGTCTATCATGAAGCTTGCCTCAAATGCTATAGGAAGAATGAGTGCCGATGTTCCGATAACGAAAAGAATGTTGAAAATATTGCTTCCGACGATGTTTCCGATCGCGATATCCGCTTTACCCTTTCGAGCAGCAATAACGGACGTGAAAAGCTCGGGAAGCGAGGTTCCGAGTGCTACGACGGTAAGACCGATGAACTTGTCGCTCATTCCGAATATCTTGGCAAGAGCAGTTGCGGCATCAACAGTTATATCGCTGCCCCAAACGATAAGCAGAAGACCGATAATTCCGAAAAGTATCAACTGCCAAAGCGGCTTATTTGAGCTTTCGCTCTCCTCTGACTGCATTTCTCCGCGCTTTACCATTACGAACATATAGAGAAGATACAGAATGAAGCAGGCAAGCAAGACAACGCCTTCCCAAAGGACGATCCTTCCGTCCGTCATGCCGAATACGAGAAGAAGCGCAGTCGCAACGAGCATTATCGGGATCTCGTAGCGAACTGTCGTTTTTGCTACGGCAATAGCGGTAATGACGGAGGATATTCCCAAAATAATGAGAACGTTCAAAATGTTGCTTCCGACCACGTTTCCGACGGAAATATCGGCATTTCCCTTAATTGCGGCAGTTATGCTGACCGCGGTTTCGGGGGCGCTCGTTCCCATAGCAACTATCGTAAGACCGATGACGAGCTGCGGTATTTTGAGCTTTTCGGCAATGCCCGATGCGCCGTCAACAAACCAGTCGGCGCCCTTGACGAGCATAAGGAAGCCCACTGCCAACAGTAATAAATGTACAAAAACCATAATTTTCTTTATTTTTCGACTTTAAATTTTTTTGTCTTTCTGAAATATATCTCGTTTCCTATAACGAATATAAGCGATATTGCCATTACGAAATAATAGCTTAGCAGTCGCCAGATGAGCATGACTCCGTTAGCCATCGGTACAACGCCGATGACAGCCCCGCCCATGATGAAGATAATAACCGACTTGAACACCTGAGAGGCAGAGCCCTCAACACCGCCGGAAGCACCGGGAGTCGGAATGAAGCCGACAGCGGTCAGCGCAAAGGAGGTCGCGCAAAGTATCATGAAAAACTGAGAGGGAGTAGTGGGAATGCCCATTGCGCGGAGGATAAAGAAGCTTGAGCCGTAGAAAAATGCAAAGGAGCAGATCTTCGTAAGAAGCGCAAGGAGGAAATGTCCCTTTTTCTTGGTCAGATCATGGAACGCCTCCTGAACCTGCTCGAAATAGATCTTCGCGTCCTCTGCCTTCGGCTCGAGCCACTTGAAGATCCTGAATTTGCAGAGCCAATAAACGAATCTTACAAGACCGTTTCTGAGCTTTTTGCTCGTTCCGAGCGCGACCATGACAACGAGAACTGCAAAGTTTAGCGCGTAGCCGACGATAATTATCGGTATCCATACGGGATCAACGTTTGCAGTGAAGGTATCGAAGTAGAAAATACCGAGGAGCGAATAACCGGTAGTAACGACCATATAAATTATGAGGTTTGTGAGAAGCAGTCCCGTCGAATCGGCGAGCTTGACCTTGGCGCGCGAATAGGAATGCGCCTGGAAGGGCTGACCGCCCGTTGCGAGGGGAGTGATTCCGTTAAAGAAATGCTCGGTCATCGCGATCGAGTATGTAAGAGGCATTGAAATTTTGCATCCCCTCGACTTCGTAAGAATACAGAGGGAAAGCGGATACAGCGCCATGTAAACGAGAAGCAGGGACATAGCGATGAAAACGTATTTCAGCTCGACCTTCTTAAGCTGCTCGAATATACTTGGCAGATCGTTAAACGAAAGCACGGTGATAAAAAGAAGAAGCGCAATTATTCCGTACAGCACGAACAGCGCAATTTTTTTCGGATTAAGCGGGTTTTTTGTCGTATTGTTATCCATTGGAAGCTCCTTAAATGACATTTTGGGCTCGCAAAAGCTGCTATAAATGCCATTATAACACAGATCGTATCAAAACTCAATGGTTTTTCTGAAATTTCCGCCTGCTTTTTGCTTACAAAAACTTCTTAAAGATATTTACTTGTAGGAGAAAATATGTTAAACTTATCACACAAGATGGCTTTGAGAAAGGGCAACGGAATATGCAAAACGTAAAAGTGGTATTACCCGAAAAATTTGACCTGGTGGTGGGAGACACCTTCCAGCTCTTCTTCAGAGGAATAATTGAGGCGGCAAATCCCTATATGTACGATATTATGGCAGTGTGCGAAAAGGGACACAATTATCCCAGATATTTTGAGTTTACACCCGAAAAAGAGGGTACTCATAAGCTTACAGTCACGGTGTATGATAACGATAAGACGATCCTTGCCTCGGGCAAGACGATGCTTTACGTACACGAGCCAAAGAAGTCGCCCGAAAAAGAAGTTAATATCCTCTGTATGGGAGACTCTCTCACGGCAGGCGGCATTTGGCCGAACGAAGCCCACCGCCGACTGACGGCAACGGACGGCACGCCTTGCGGACTGGGTCTAACCGGCTTCCGCTTTATAGGCAGCAAAAAGCTTGGAAAGACGGGATACGAGGGCTACGGCGGATGGACGTGGGGAACCTATATCATCAGAGGAAGAGAACGCTTTGCGGCAGTGTGGATTGAGTGCGAACATAACAAAACGGCGGACGATCAGCACTCGACGTGGGCTGACGAGGACGGTAACCTGTGGCAGCTTGAAACCATCGAACCCGACCGCCTGAAATTCAACAGGGTAACGCACGAAAACCCGAAGCCCAACGCGGGAAGTGTGATCTCGCACGCGAAAAATGCGAAGAATGCGGATCCCATTACCGTTATTGAATCCTCATATGAAATATCGAATCCTTTTTGGAGCGACGAAACGGGCGGACTTGATTTTGTCGATTATTGCAAGAAGCTGAACGTGCCGTCGATAGACGCTGTTTACATTTTGCTGACGTGGAACGGTCTTTGGAGCGATCACCTAAAGCCGTGGGAATTCGGACCGAGCATCGTTGAGCAGGGAAAGGTCTTCGTTGACGCCCTGCATAAGCAGTATCCGAAGGCAAAGATCAAGATCATGGGCGTGCAGGTTCCCTCATTAACGGGAGGCAACGGAGCAAACAACGGTGCGGAGCTTCCGTACAGCGATGATTACGGTCTGACTAAATTCGTGTTTGCGCTGAATCGCTGTTATGAGGAATGGGCGAATGAAGAGGCGTATCGCGATTTTCTTGAATTCATCAATATTTCGGGACAGTTTGACAGCGAATATAATATGCCGTACACTGAAAAGCCCGTGAATACAAGAAGCAAGGTGACTGAAATGATAGGAACGAACGGCGTTCATCCTTCGACGGAGGGCTATCTTCAGATCGCAGACGCAGTATACCGCAATATGGTCAAGACCTTCTGTATTTAACCCCTGCAAAAAATATAAATCAAAAGATGCTCTGCCGTAAAAGCAGAGCATCTCATGTTTTTTGCTGTCATATTGCTGTCAATAGCAAAACGAGAATCGTAAAATCCATTGAGATCGGGCGCGTTCAGATGCGCTTCGACAAGCATGCAACGGACATCAAGTGCCAAATTGATCGGGAATCAGAAAGTCGGTATACACCACGTCAACGCCCGCGTCAAACAATGCTTGGGTTTCGGTCCGGTCGTTGTTCGTGTGGGCACCGATTATGATACCCGCTTGGCTCCAATGCCCGATCCGTTCAGCCGTGGCGGCGGTATAATGAAAAGTAACGCATTTAACGCCGGTATTCAGCGCGAAATTATAAACCGTATCCAAAGTCCAGGACGGGTCTGCATATAGCGTGTATATTACGGAACGGAAGGGATGTACGTCCATTACCCAATCCAACATTTGCTCGCAGTAGATCTGCGGAATGATACGGTTGAGCAGCTTTGGATCAATGGCGTTTGCCTTCCTTACGAGCTGAGAAAACTGTAAATATACCGTAGTTTCATCATAATACTTTGTATCGGTGACAATGTAGATATCGGGATATTCGACCATCAGCTGCAAAAGATCCTGATAATCTAGACTCGTGTACTTATCGTACAGCGGAGTGTTTATGTAGTTTTCATAGGTGTAAGGAACGTCGTTTGACACACCGGTTTCAAGGCGCCAACTGGCTTCGTCGTGAGCCAGGATCAGCACGCCCTCGTCGGTTACGTCAAAATCCACTTCAAAGATCCGATGACCGAGAGAATAATTGTATTCAAACGCCTCAAGCGAGTTGGTATAGGTGATGCCGTCAATGGCGCCGAAGGCGTGAGCGATCAGCGGAGAAGCTTTCGTCCATGAATAGTCAAAGGAATAGTCTCGTTTCGCGAGAAGAGTATCCGATTTGCCGTCGGATTCCACGAGCAGATCATTTATCGCATCAAGCCGTGCGGACAGATCGTTGTATTCGGCTTTTGCGCGGCGGTTATGAACGTGAGAGTTGCCAATTACCCCCAACAAAAGTAAGCTGACGAGAATCAGTAAACACATTTCTCTTTTGTTTTTCAAAAGCTTCATGGGTGAACACCTTTCTGTTGTGTTTATAATTATGCGGCGGCTTCGTTGCGGTTACCGGTTATGCTCATTCCCACTCGATAGTGCCAACAGGTTTCGGCGTCAGATCAAGGAGAACTCTGTTGATTCCCTCAACTTCCGCGGTGATGCGGTTTGTGATCTTGTGAAGAACCGCGTAAGGAATTTCCTCGATAGTCGCAGTCATCGCGTCGGTGGTGTTAACGGCGCGGATGATCGCAGGCCAACCCTCGTAACGCTTGCTGTCACGAACGCCGACGCTCTTGAAATCGGGAACTGCGATAAAATACTGCCAAACCTTCTCGCTGAGACCGCAGTTGTCAAACTCCTCGCGGAGAATTGCATCTGCCTCGCGGAGCGCGTGGAGACGGTCACGGGTGATAGCACCGAGGCAACGGACGCCGAGACCCGGTCCGGGGAAGGGCTGACGGTATACCATTGCGTGCGGAAGACCGAGCGCCTCGCCGACGACTCTTACCTCGTCCTTGTAAAGGAGCGCAAGCGGCTCAACAAGCGACATTTCCATGTCCTCGGGAAGTCCGCCTACGTTGTGATGCGCTTTAACGCCGTCACTTTCGAGAATGTCGGGGTAAATAGTACCCTGCGCGAGGAAGGAGATTCCGTCGAGCTTTGCCGATTCCTCGTCGAATACCTTGATAAATTCGTTTCCGATTATCTTTCTCTTCTTTTCGGGATCGCTTACGTCCTTAAGGAGATCAAGGAAGCGGTCGGTCGCGTCAACGTAAACGAGATTCGCATCAAGCGCCTCACCGAAGACCTCGATGACCTGCTCGCTTTCGCCCTTTCTCATAAGACCGTGATTGACGTGAACGCAGACGAGCTGTTTGCCGATCGCCTTAATGAGAAGCGCGGCAACGACGGAACTGTCAACTCCGCCCGAAAGCGCAAGAAGAACCTTCTTATCTCCGACCTGCTTGCGAATGAGGTCGACCTGCTCGTCAATGAACTTGTTTGCAAGCCCGAAATTAGTTATACGCTCCATAGAGCTTGGACGTACGATTTTTTCCATAAATTCCTCCGAAAAGAAAGTATATGAATATTATAATTCTTTTTTTGCCGCAATGCAATAGGAATTAAAACAAAAAATGAGAAAACTTGCGCTTTTCCACGTGCTCGCTCATTGTAAAAAATGACGAAAAATTTTCCTATCCGCTTTACAACCGTCAGCGCGTGTGATATAATGGCGTCGTAAAGAAAGAGTATCACGGAGAAAAAAATGACAATGATACTGTTAACCGCCATAGGAGTCGGCGGAGCGTCGGTCATCGGCGCACTTTTGGGATTCATATTCAAGAAAACAACACACAAATTCAGCGATATAGTCCTGTCGTTTGCGGCAGGAGTAATGCTTTCTGCGGCGGTGATCGGACTTATACTTCCGTCGGTCGAAAAGGGCGGAAAATACGGTCTTATCGTGACTGTCGCGGGGCTTTTTTGCGGCGCACTGTGTATAAATTTAATAGATAAGCTGACGCCGCATCTTCACAAGCTCGGCGGCTCGGGCTACGAGGAGCTTCACCCCGACTCGCAGGCACGGCTGCACAAGGTGCTTCTCTTCGTTCTTGCGATAGCGATACATAATTTCCCCGAGGGAATCGCGGCAGGCGTCGGCTTCGGCTCGGGAGATACCTCTCATGCAATTTCTATCGCGGCGGCGATCGCGCTTCAGAATATTCCCGAGGGCATGGTCATAATCGGGCCGATGCTCGCGGCGGGAATGAAGCCGGGGAAAACGCTGTTTATAGCGGTGATGACTGGTGTCATCGAGGTTATCGGAACGCTTCTCGGCTACCTTGCGATAACGGTCTCAACGGCGATTCTGCCGTTTGCTCTCGCTTTTGCAGGAGGCACGATGCTCTACGTCATAAGCGACGAAATGATCCCCGAAACACATTCGCACGGAAGTGAGCGCGGCGCGACCTACGCGCTGATCCTCGGCTTCTGCTTTATGCTCGTCTTTGATACCTTAATAGGGTAAAATCCTTCCGCATTTCTTTGCTCGTGCAAATAAAAGCTCGCAAAAGAAAACACGCCAAGGGGACAACCGACAAAAATTGCAGCCGCAATTTTTACACGTTTTCCCCTTTGGAAACCCCTTTCGATTTAAGGAAGACGCGCCACGTCGTCTTGCCTTCTCCAGCGGGAGAAGGTGTCTAAGAGGTAAACCTCGGACGGATGAGGTGTCTAAAAAAGGGAACATACTCCTCATCCACCACTTCGCGATCCCCCTTCTCACTCAGGAGAAGGTATTATGTGACATCGTTGGACAACATTTGGTTGTGCGATATAAACGCTGAAAATATAAATATCAAAAGGAGAAAAACTATGTTCAGAATCGGAAAATCAACGTCGGGAATGAATCTCGACAAGGAAACCTTTGAAGCCCTCAAAAAGGCGGGCTTTGACGCAGTTGAGGTGTCGTACCCCGTCGGCGGCTACGAAAATATCAACTACGAGGAGCTTGGCAAAATAGCGGCTGAAACGGGTATTGAGCTCTGGTCGTACCACATTCCGTTCTCGCCCTTTGACATCATCGACATATCAGACGTAAACAAGGTCGATTATACCGTCAAATTCGCCTCCGAGCTTATCGAAAAGGCGACTGCAATAGGCATAAAGAAATTCACCATCCACCCGTCGGCAGAGCCGATGACGGAGGAAGAACGCCCCGCAAGAATCGCTTGTGCGAAGGAAGGACTTGCGCGTCTTGCCGAGTTTGCAAAGACAAAGGGCGCGACGATCTGCGTTGAGAGCTTGCCGCGTACCTGCCTCGGCAGAGACAGTTCGGATATAATCGAGCTTCTTTCGGCACATCCAGACCTCCGTTGCTGCTTTGACACGAACCACCTTCTCTACGAGGATCCGGTAGACTTCGCGTATAAAGTAGGAAATAAGATCGCAACGACTCATATTTCCGACTGCGACTTCACGAACGAAAAGCATTGGTTCCCCGGCGTAGGACTTATCAGATGGCACGATCTTTATCGTGCGCTCGAGGAAGTCGGCTACGAGGGCGTATGGATGTACGAGCTCGGCTTCGGAGACCGTAAGCCCGAGGACTTTGTCCGCAACGCTCACGAGATCGCAGAAGGTAAGCCAATCACAGTCTAATGATCCAAAACGGCAGGCAAACGCCTGCCGTTTTATTTGCCTCACCACTTGAATTGAGGAAGCTCCTCTGCGTTAATTTGTAGGTACGGGCGTCCTCGACCTCCCATTTTCGAAACAAAGCAACACCGCTTTGACACACTCATTGTGCAGACCTTCCTATGACGGGTAAAAAATGGCGAAAAAAGTAAACAAAATAACAAAAAAGTTTTAAAAAAATATTGACAAAGTGCATAATTTCTTGATATAATGACATTGTCAAGCAGAACATCCGTCAAACGGATGCATTTTGTTATTGACGAAACTGTTTGAACTAAATTTTTATTTATATAGGAGGAATAAACATGAAACGCATTTTTTCTCTTTTTGTTGCATGCTTCATGCTCGTAACCGTGTTTTCCGCACTTGCAGTAACGGGCGTAAGCGCAGCAGAACCCACGACTTACACGCTTCCCATGAACTGGGCGCGCGGCATTAAGCAGGATGCAAACGGCTGGGATATCGCAGAGACGAGCGACGGAATTTGGCGTCTTACCTCTTTTGAGGATCTTTCCGACGTTTCGACGATGAGATGGGCGGCTTCGACCGCTGCTATCTCCGGCAAGGAAAACGCCACCTCTCCTCAGTCTTACATCGAGACCTACAGCAACAGAGACATTTTGTCGGGTGCCAGCGGCTGGACAGACAGATGGTACGTAAACTACGGTACCCGCTGGCAGAACAAGGCGTTTGACTACGGCGATAACTCTACTTATATTAAGGTTCTTCCCGGCTGCGTTAACAAGGGGTCTGACGGCGGAGTTGACGAAAATAATAACCCGGCCGTAGTATTCATCGCGCCCAAGGCAGGTAACTACAGCTATAGCGAGGTTGTTAAACTCGTTATGACGGGCGCAGACGTTGAAGTAACCGTAAGAAAGAACGGAACTGCTCTTACGACCAAGACTGCGGTAGCTGCAGGTGAGACCATCAGCGGAACCGTAGAGCTCGCGCAGGGCGACCTTCTTATGTTCGCATTCACGTTGATCCACTAATGTCGTAGCTGACAGCACTCCCGTGCTCAATCTCAGTAACGTGGTTGTTGCAGAGGTTGCAGGTTCGGGCTCCGGCAACGAAGGCAGCTCCGGCAACGAAGGTAGCTCCGGCAATGAGGGTGGCTCCGGCAATGAGGGTGGCTCCGGCAACGAAGGTAACGAGCCCGTGATCCCCGGTCCTTGGTCGCTCCCGATGAACTGGACTTCTACCGGCAATTTCGACGATAACGGCTGGGAGCTTGCTGTTAAGGATTACTGGAAGCTCACCTCCTTCGAAGATCTTTCCGATATCAGCACCATTAGAAACGGCGCTTCCTCTGCAGCTCTCGGAAGCGGTGTAAACAACAAAACTCCCCTGTCTTATCTTGAATCTGCAAAGAACAGAGCGGCGGCTTCCGCTATAACCGTTCCCGCGGATTGGAGTGGCTGGTACATAAACTATCAGCACCGTTGGTTCAAGTCGACCCTCGGCGAGAACAGAAGTGTTGCTATCGCCAGTGGTGACGATTCGACCTATATGGTCGTTACCCCCATGGGTACTGACGATACGAATAATCCTGCGGTTGTATTTACCGCTCCCGCTGACGGCAAGTATGATTACAGCACCATCATCACCGGCGCGGTATTCACTGACGAGAACGGTGCAGCAGTTGCTGCAACCGCTACCGTTCGTGTAAACGGCGTAGTTGTCAACACCTTCTCTCCTACCGCGGCTGATCCTACTAAGACTCTTACAGGTACCGTTGAGCTCAAGAAGGGTGATCTCCTTATGTTCGCGTTTGAGCTTACCACCACCGGTAACGACATCAAGGACTACACCGAGATAATCAAGCTCGGAACTACCACAGTTGCAGAAGCTACTAACACCGGCTCCGGCTCGGGCACAGGTAACGAAGGCAACACCGGTACAGGCAACGAGGGCGGTCAGGGCGGTTCTACCGTTTCTCCTGACACCGGCGCTATCTCTATCATCGCTCTCATCGGTACCGCAGCAGTTGCTGCTGTTACCGGTAAGGTAGCTATCACCAAGCGCCGCCGCAACGGTTAATAATTGATTTAAATAAAAGCCTCCGCTTCGGCGGAGGCTTTTTTGATATGAATGTACCTGATATATTTTGTAGGGCGTGATGTAACATCGTTCCCGCGCGGGAGGAGCGCGTGGGGTTCCCCGAAGCGAATGAAATGAGCTTTGGGGGTTCCGAGATTGCCCTCCCCTACCGAGGATATCGGGAACGTTGTCTTGCCTTCCCCGGCGGGGGATGAGATGTAGGTTGCGAAGCAACAGTACGCCAAAGGGAAGTAACGGCGAAATTTGTCCGCAAATATCTTCAACATTTTTCCAAAACCTATGGAAATCTTACTAATATTATGATATAATATACTATGTATAACTATCTTTACCGAAAGGAGACACCGAAGTGGCAAAAAACAAGCAAAAATTCGCCTCGATCTTCCTCTGCCTTATAATAACTCTATCGGCGTTTTCTCTTTTCGGAATCAAGACGCAGGCTGCGTCACCGACAGGCGTTTACTGCGGAGTTGCTCCGTCGGTGTTTATGTCGGTCGTCGACGATATGGAGGACGACTTTAACCTCGGTCTTTCCGATTGGACAACGAATAAAGGCGTCGCGGAATGTGTAAGCGAAATGACATGCGCGACGTATTCTCCATACGAGGGAAGCCACTCATTGATGATAAACGTCGGAAGCTATACGGCGGGCGAAAAAATAACGCTCAAAAAGTCGGTCGGCGCCCTGACGGAGACCTCGTATTACCACTATATCGCGACCGCTATGTATATCCCGAAGGAAGCTTCGGGCGCGACGGTAACTATGACGCTCGTCGGCTCGCGCGGAAACGTGACGGACACTAAGAGCATCGACGCAGGAAAATGGCAGACAGTCTTCTTTAAGACCAACGCAGTCAACAGAGGAACAGTTCTGAGAGTTGAATTTACGGTAACAGCGGACAGCTCGTGCGACCTGTATATGCTGCTCGATGCAGTCGGCGGATGCTGGGGACCAAACGATGACAGAACTGCAAAATATACGTCAGGAAGCTTTACTCCGAACGGATGCACGGTCGAATACGGCAAGGATATGACCGTCACACTGAGCGGCGAGGGACAGTATATAGAGACAAATAGCATGGCTGATACGAGCTTCGGCGACGGAATCGGCATGCGTGTAAATATGATAAACCACACCTCCTGCCGTTCGCTGACGCTGAAGTATAAGACGGAGGGCTCTCTCGAATACGATAGGGAAATGACAGTCGATATTCCCGATTCGGATAGAGAAGTAACGCTTCTGTATGAGATTCCCGAGGAAAAGATAACGGCGTTTATGCTGTATTTCAACGGCTCGCCGATAGGCGATATAGAAATATTATCAATAGGACCGTCGCCCTGCTTTGAGGAAATAACGGGAGTCGGAAGCATAACGGAATGCCGTATCGCGCGCGACCTGAAAAACGTATCGGTAAAGGGCAAAATCGGTACGGTAGGCGGAGCGTGGGACGGAAAGGTAATGCTTTACGCGCTCATGCCGAATGAGGAGAATTCAAATATTGCGCTCCAACGCGAGCCGCTTGCCGAAGCAAGGGTTTACGGCGGCGAATTTTCCTTCACGGTTCCGCTTGACCGCGAAGGAAACGATATTTTCAAAAAATATATAGTCGCGGTAAACAGTGAGGATGGACTTGCAGTCATCTGTGAGCCGTGCCATATAAATAACCCCGAGCTTCTCGCGTCGGAAAGAACCTCGCTTCCCGAGTCTAAAAAGGGAATAAGACCTCTTCCCGATAACTACGTTCTTTACGGTATCGGGCAGACCGCGCTCGATATAGACATAGGGAAGCTGATCTCGTCATCTGACGGCGAGATGATCTCTCATACGGTCGGAAACGCTACTCAGACGTTTTCGAAGCAATATCTCGATTCTCTCGACGAGAAAATGAAGGAATACGAAAGAGAAGGCATAAAGGTTCGTTTCGTGTTCAAAAACAGCGCAGGGATCAGCGATGAGGTAAATACGCTTCGCGCAGTGACCGATCTGCTTGTCAGACGCTACGGCTCGACAGGCGGGAAGACGGATAATCTCGTCGGCATCGTGATCGGTGCATCGGTAAACGAATCTTATGAAAACTATAACCTCGGTATTGTGACGCTGAGCGAATTTGCGCGTCGGTATTCGATCGCAGTCCGTACAGTCTATAATGCATCGGTGAGCGTAACGTCGGGCTTTGAAGTGAGTATCGGTCTCGGCGGAAGCTGGAACGGAGATCTTGTCGTCGGTCAGAAAGGAAGCTTCGACGCACGAAGCGCGCTTGAAGCGATATCCGATTGCCTCACGGCAGGCGGAGACATAAACTGGAAACTCGCGTACGATATTACTCCCGAAAACGGCAAATACGCCTTCAAGGAGCTTGCTCCCGACCGAGGAATCGGCGCAGATAGGATCACGGCGTCAAATCTTGAGACGCTGACGGAGTTCTTCTCGCTTCCCGGTTTCCTGTATAACGGAGCGTCAAGAAGCGTGCTCCTTATAGGAGACGAGGAAAGAAAAGCAGTCTCAAGCGACGAGGAAAAGCTGCTCACGGCAGATTATATCTATACGTTCCTTCGTATATCGGACAGATCCATGGAAAATATATCGGGCTATATTCCTAGCCACGAGGCAGATTATGAAGAGGCACTGAAGTACGTGGGAACCGATATTTTCGTCTCAAAATCCGAATTCGCTTCGGACCTTATCGGTAAAGAGCGCTTCGACGCATTGCTTCTTTCCGGTTCTGTTACCGACAGAAGCTATACTGAGGCAACTGCCGGGGATGCCTTTCCCGGCACCATAAAGGGCGGAAGCACGATCTTCGACCTCGAAAAGAAGAATATGCTGAACCCCTCGCTAAACTGCCTGACGGCGGAAAGCGGAGTGTCTTACGGAAACCGCACGAGCTGGGGCAGAATAAGATTCAAGGAGGCGGACGGAAAGGCGCTTCGCGGATTCTTCCTATCCTCCCCATATCCGCTTGATCTTTCGGTCGCACCGTATATAAACTTCGATATTGTCGTATCGTCGCTTCCCGAGGGCGTCGATAGCGTGAACGTAACGGTCGCGCTCTATTCGAATAAGAACGTCGCGGTGGCAAGCACTTCGGTGCCGATAGACGGAGAAAAGACGGTCGTCTGCGACATGCGTGGCTTTACGCACCTCTCCTCCTGCGACAGAATAGGAATTTATATAACAGGCGAAGAGGGCGAGAGCATAGGAGAGCCGATGATACTCGTAAGCTCGGTAAGGGCATATTCGGAAACCCTTTCGGGCGAAGAGCTGAGAGACGCAATACACGTGCATGCGGGCGAAAAAGACACCGTCTCGATCTATACGGTAATAAACCTTGCAGTCGTTGCCGCGGCGTCGCTCGCGATACTCGTCATCAGGATCGTGTTAAGAAAAAAACGCACGGCTAAAAAAACCGGCGATAATTAATAAAAAAACAGAAATTATTTTTACGGAGGCATAATATGACAAGCCACATGAACGAAAAAGAAAAGACAATAACCTTCTCAATAAGGGATGAAAAGGACATGGAGATAAAGCGCGTTCTCCAGACTGTTTACTCGGCTCTGAGCGAAAAGGGCTATAATCCGATAAATCAGATAGTCGGATATATCCTTTCCGAGGATCCGACATATATTACGAACCATAAGAACGCAAGAGCACTTATCGTAAAAGTGGATAGAGACGATATCCTTAATTCCCTTGTCCGTAACTATCTCGGAATCTGACAGTGAATAAAAAAAGAATAGTCCTGCTCGGCAACTTTGACGGCGTCCATATCGGACACAGAGCGCTCATAAAAAGCGGGTACCTCGAGGCAGAAAAAAGAGGGATGCCTCTTACCGTATGGACCTTTGACACTCTGTTTTCTCCCGCGCTTAATGCAAGGGAGGACAGGGCGGGACTTTTGCGCGCATGCGGAGTCGACGAAATAATTACCGAAAGCTTTGAAAAGGTAAAGGATATGTCTCCGTCGGAGTTTGTGAGCGTGATCCTGAAGGAGCGCTTGAACGCCGAGCTTTGCATCTGCGGATATAACTATACCTTCGGACGCGGCGGCAAAGGCGATCCGAAGCTGCTTAAAGAGCTTTGCGGCGAAAACGGAATAGAGGTTCTGACAGTCGAAAGGGTGACGCATGAAAACGAGGATGTCTCCTCGTCGGCAATCAGAAAAAAGCTGACGGACGGCGATATTGAGGGCGCAAATAAGCTCCTCGGCAGACCCTATTTCCTTTGCGATACAGTCAAAGAGGGAAATAAAAAGGGACGCACGGTCGGAATGCCGACGGCGAACTTTTACCCCGACGGTCTCTGCCTGCCGAAAAACGGCGTATATGCTACGGTGACTTATCTGAGGGGCGGAGAGATGCTTCCGTCGGTGACGAATATAGGAACGCGCCCGACGATGAACGACGGCAGAGGCGTTTCCGCCGAGACCTATATTATCGGGTTTGACGGAGACCTCTACGGTGAAAAGATAAAAATCGAGTTCCTTTCGTTTCTGCGCCCCGAGCGCAGGTTCGATTCGCTTGACGAGGTCTACAGCGCAGTAAAATGCGATATCGAAAAAGCAAAAACAATATTTAAAAAAAGAAACGGATAATAAAATGAAACTTCTGAAGACGGCAAAAAGAATAGTATCGGTCATCATGGCATCTGCTATGATGCTTGCCGTCGTGCCGCTTTTTGCAAACGCGGAAACGGCAGACCCCGAAATACGCTCAGCCGAAACCGCTATGCTGTACTGTATCGAATCGGATACCGTTCTCTTCAGACATAAGAGTGACGTTAGAACAAAGCCCGGTACGCTGATAAAGCTGATGGTCGCGCTTGTCGCGGTTGAGGAAATGGAAAGCCGGGGAATGACCCTCGAAAGTCCGATCACGGCGTCAAGTAAAGCAATACGCGATACGCGCGGTAAGCATATCGGAATGAAAAACGGCGAGACCTTCCGCCTGCGTGACCTTATCGCCGCAATGCTACATACCGACGCGGACGACGCCGCGCACGTAATTGCGGAGGAGTTTGCGGATACTTATGATAACTTCGTCGAGCTTATGAACAGAAAGGCGAAGGAGCTCGGAATGAATAAAACCGAGTATTTCTCGGTAACGGGCACCGAGGACGAGGAGAGCTATACGACGGCGGAGGATCAGATGCGCCTTGCCTCTTACGCAATAAAGATCCCGTCGCTTGCCGAGATCGGAGACCAGATTAGAGCGGTAATTCCGCAGACGAATAAATCGTCGGCACGCTATTACGGAACAACGAACTACCTCCTTTCCTCGCGAGTAAACCCCGATTATTATCTCTCGACCGCAACGGGCTTTATAGCAGGCAATCAGACGATAGCCGGCTACTGCGCGATCCTCTCTTCGCGTAAGGACGGTCTTAACTATATCGCGGTCATCACGGGAGCACATACGTCAAGAGTCCTCGTAAAGGAAGAATACGAATCGGTAGACGAGGATGGCAACCCGATAACAGTCCCTGCCGAATATAAAACAGTATATCACGGTCTTAATGAGGGCAGAACACTCCTCAAGTGGGGCGAAAGCAGCTTCAAATACATAAAGGCGCTGAATTCTGCAACTCCGATAGCAGACCTTCCCGTCAAGCTCGCATCGGGAAGCGACAAGGTCGCACTCATGCCTCAGAGTGACTTAGAGATATTCGTTCCCGATGATGTCGACGTTAAAAGGGACGTAACCTATGAGTACGTTTTGAACGTAAAATCCCTTACAGCGCCGGTAAAGGCAGGACAGGTCGTCGGAACGCTGTACGTTACGTATAAGGGAGAAAAGGTAGGAGAGGTGCCGCTTGTCACGAGAAACAATATCGAGCGTGACGGCTGGCTGACCCTCGGACAAAAAATAAAAGAGTTGGTATCAACTCCGTTCTTCATCGTTCTGATACTTCTTATTCTGTTCGCCATTGTGTTCTATATAATTTCGACGGCAGTAACGAGGCAGAAGAAGGAAGAGGAGAGAAAGAAGCTCGCAACGCGTGAACGCCGTTACCTCGGACAGGGAGATAAAAAATGAGAGACGGCGTAGTACTGATAGACAAGGGAGAGGGAATGACCTCCTTCGACGTTGTCGGAAAAATAAGACGGCTGTACGGAACGAAGCAGGTCGGACATACAGGAACTCTCGATCCGATGGCGACGGGACTGCTCACAGTCCTTGTCGGACGCGCGGTAAAGGCGTCGGAATACCTGACAGAGCACGATAAGACCTATATTGCGACCCTAAAGCTCGGTATCACGACCGATACCGAGGATATAAGCGGAAGGATCCTGACGGAATGCTATGATATTCCCGATCCCGAAAAGGTAAAAAAGACCTGCGAAAGCTTCGTAGGAAATATAAAGCAGATACCCCCGATGTACTCGGCGCTCAAAAGAGACGGCAAAAAGCTCTGCGACCTCGCACGCGAGGGAATTGAAATTGAGCGCGAGGCGAGGGATATAACGGTCTATTCCCTTGCCTGCCGTGAAACCGATAAAAAAGACGAATACACCCTTGAAGTAGCTTGCTCAAAGGGTACTTATATAAGAACGCTCTGCGCCGATATCGGTAAAGCACTCGGTTGCGGCGGCGTGATGGCGGCTCTTCGCCGCACGTCGGTGGGCGAATTTTCGATTGAAAACGCGGTGACTCTCACTGAGCTTGAAAGCATGACGGAAAGTGAGCGCGAAGCGCTGCTTCTTGACACCGAATCGCTCTTTTTCGAGCATAAAAAGGTAGTTTTGCCCGACTTTTTTGCACGCCTATGTAATTCCGGTTGCGAAATTTACCTTAAAAAGCTAGGAATCGACCTGCCCGTCGGCGAAAAGGTTCGGCTATATGATAAGGACGGCTTCTTCTCACTTGGTGAGGTGCGCGAATTTGATAACGGCCAGGCAGTAAAGCCGATAAAGAAATTCAGAATAGAATAAGGCAAATTATAAGTGGATGATAATATAATAAACAAGGACGGGATGAGCGAGATCGAGGGCACCGTCGAGCATATAGTTTTCCAAAACGAGGAAAACGGATATACAGTCTGCGAGCTGGTACTCAGTGACGAGGATCTGATAACCGCAGTCGGACAAATGCCGTTCCTTTCCGTCGGCGAGAGCATAAAGGCGCTCGGACAGTGGACGACTCACCCCTCGTTCGGGCGGCAGTTCAAGGTCGAATACTTCGAAAAACAGCTCCCCGCGAACGAAAACGCGATAAGAAAATATCTTGCGTCGGGCGCGATAAAGGGTGTCGGCGTCGTGCTTGCCGACAGAATAGTCGATAAATTCGGCTCGGACGCGTTCGACGTGATCGAAAATCACCCCGAATGGCTGACCGACATAAGCGGTATTACGAAAAAGAAGGCGGAAAAAATATCAGAGCGCTTCAAGGAAGCGTTCGGCGTGCGCTCGGTCATGATGTTTTGCCGTGACTTTTTCGGACCTGCTACGGCAGTCAAGATCTATAAAAAATGGGGCGGAAGCGCCGTTGACGTTATAAAGGCGAATCCGTATAAGCTCTGCGAGAGCATACACGGCATCGGCTTCGAGACCGCAGACAGAATAGCGGCGTCGCTCGGCTCGCCGAAAAACAGTCCTGACCGTCTCCGCGCAGGGATCATATATTTCCTCTCCTACAGCGCGTCCCAGAACGGTCATACCTTCATACCGAGAAATAAGCTTATCCCAGCCGCCTGCAGCATGTTAGAGGGAGACGAAAGCGGGATCGAAAAGGCGCTTGAGAACCTTCTTTCCGACGGCACGGCGGTAAGCGTGAAATTCGGCGGACGTGAGGTAATATACTTAAAGGATTATTTCGAAGCCGAGCGCTATATTGCGGCGAAGCTTCATCAGCTTGATATGCTCTGCGAAAGAGTGTCACTGCGTGACGCTGACAGATTCGTCGACATGCTCGAGATCGAGCTCGATATAACCTACGCATCAATGCAGAGAAAAGCAATTCTCGACGCGATGGAAAGCGGAGTCATGGTGCTGACGGGAGGACCCGGAACGGGTAAAACGACCGTCATTCGCGCGCTGATCGCGGTCTTTGAAAAGATGGGAATGAGAATTGCGCTCTCGGCTCCGACGGGCAGAGCGGCAAAGAGAATGTCGGAGGCGACCTCGCGTGATGCGAAAACGGTTCACCGCCTGCTCGAAACCGAGTTTTCGGGCGACGACAAGCCGTCCTTCCGCCGCGACGAGCACGATCAGCTTGACGAGGACGTTATAATCGTCGATGAAGCGTCGATGGTCGATACACTCCTGTTTTCCGCGCTCCTTAAGGCAATAAAGCCGGGCGCGAGATTGATACTCGTCGGTGACGCCGATCAGCTTCCGTCAGTCGGCGCAGGAACGGTGCTTTTCGATATAATCGAAAGTGAAAGGTATTCTTCAGTAGCACTCACAGAAATTTTCAGACAGGCGGCGAGCAGTCTTATAGTTCGTAATGCGCACGCGATAAACCGCGGCGAAATGATAGATATAAAAACGACGGACAGCGACTTTTTCTTCCTGCGCAGAAGCGGCAGCAACGAAATTGCCGAAACGGTTGCATCGCTTGTTACGGAGCGCCTGCCGAAGAAGTACGGCGAGGATATTCTGAACAATTTGCAGGTGATCACCCCGACGCACAAGGGCGCATCGGGCACCGATAACCTGAATATAATTCTTCAGGCGCGTCTCAATCCGCCGAGCAAGAATAAGCCCGAAAAGAAATTCCGAGAAAGAATATTCAGAGTTGGCGACAAGGTAATGCAGACGAAGAATAATTACGACGCGGTCTGGGAAAAGAACGGCGTTGAGGGCGTCGGGATCTTCAACGGAGATATCGGAGTGATCGAGGATATCGACCTGAAGGAAGAAACGATAACCGTCATAAGCGACGACAGGCGTATAGTTTACGATTTTTCGCAGACGGACGAGCTTGAGCTTGCCTACGCGATAACGATCCATAAAAGCCAGGGAAGTGAGTACGGAACAGTCGTGCTTGCTATCTCCGACTTCTCGCCTCGCCTGCTCACAAGAAACCTGTTATATACGGCAGTAACGAGAGCAAAGGATATGGCGGTAGCGGTAGGACACGAAAATACGGTCTATAATATGATAAATAACGATCGTCAGGTCAGACGGTACACGGGTCTTTGCTTTTTGATAAAGACGTATTAAAATTACAACTTTCTTACTCGTGTAAGAAAGTTGAGCAAAGAAACACGCCAAGGAGACAACCGGCAAAATTACGCAAGCGAATTTTGCACGTTTTCTCCTTTGGAAACCTCTTTCGAATTACGTATGATTTTAAAACTTTCGCGCAAAACCGACGAGCGAATGCGAGGCGTGAAGTTTCTTTTGAAGATTCCAAAAGAAAACATTCCATAAGCGTTTCAAATATTATTTAATTAAGGACAAAAAATTGCTAAACAAAACCCTATCTCTCATATTCCCGACGGTCTGTATCCGCTGCAAAAGAATAGCAAAACACGGCTTCCTTTGCCCCGACTGTAAGGAAGAATACGAAAAAGAGCTTTCGGACGGTTGCCTTTCCTGCGGAAATCCGCACGGAAAATGCCGTTGCGATTCAAAATACCTGAATAACGAAAAGCTCTTCTACGCCATTCCGTATAAGACCGACGGTGTTTCGCGTTCCTTGCTTCTCAGAATGAAAACGTCGAATAACAGAGCACTCGTTTCGCATCTGACGGATAAAATGGCGGCGGTGCTCAGAGCAAACGGAATCGAAAACGACTATATAATAACCTACGTTCCGCGTTCACCTATCAAGATCCGCCTTGAGGGCGTGGATCAGGCAAAGATCCTTGCGCACTCGCTCGCGGAAAAGATGAATTTCGGCATTGAAAACCTTTTCATTTGCCGCGGCGCAAAGGAACAAAAGTCGCTCGAATACGTAGAAAGAGACATATACGCAAGATCGCGATTTTCTCTTCGCATCGGTGCAGAGGAGAAAATAAAAGGAAAAAGAATCGTCCTCGTTGACGATATAATCACAAGCGGCGCAACCGTCAAGGTCTGCTCGGATCTGCTCACCGAAGCAGGCGCACTTGACGTGATCTGCCTCGGCGCAGGCAGATCGGTGAAGTATTGACGCGCGACAAGTAAAATCATCGCCACACCGTAGGGCGGGGGCTTGCTCCCGCCGCCCTCAGGTTGTTAGACCTGCGGAAATAGTAACACTGGTTTAGCACGGCGGGAGTAAACCCCTGTTCTACAAGTCACCGAAGTGCATATATTAACCCCACCAAGGAGAAAAAACATGGCTAAAAAATTCGGAGCTGATATCGGTTACAGTAAAGTAAGAATAATTCTCGAAGGAAACGACACCGTCTATTCCGAGGCGGCGCTTATCGCCGTCAGCGTCTCTGACGGAAGCGTTGTCGCATGCGGAAACGGAGCCCTCGAGGTAAACGAAAGAGTACCGGGAAGCGTTAAGCTCGTCCGTCCCTTTTCGGGCGAAATGACGCCTGAGGCGCAGTACGTGACGGCATACTTTTCCTACGTTATCAAGCGCCTCAGAATGAAGGGCGCATCGCTTCTCGTGTCATTCTCCGGCGCACATGATGAGGAGACCGAGAGCGTCTACGTCAAGGCGCTCGGCAAAGCGGGAGCCGGCTTTGTGTCGGTTATTGATCCCGTCTATGCGGCGGCACAGGGCTGCGGAGTTTTCGACGTCGGCGATTCCGCGGTTGTCAATATCGGCGCGTCGGTGACCGATATGGCTTGTTACCGCAGAGGCGAGCAGGTAGCATCTGCAAGCAATTCCTTTGCAGGCAACGCCTTTGACCGCGCGATTATCACGAATTTCATAAAGAAACGCCGTTACCGCCCGTCGCAGAGCGAGGCGGAGCGAATGAAGCTCGAGCTTGCGTCGCTTTCGGGTGTCGGAGAAAAAACGCTCGAATGTGACGTTATACGCCCCGGAATGGGACTGCCGAAAAAGCTGACGGTAACGGAAGCGGAGATCTCGGCATCCTTAGAGGAGGTCTTTGAAAACCTCGCGGACGCAATTTCCGACATGATACATCCTCTGTCGGAAGCGCCCGACAAGATAATCCTGACCGGCGGAAGCGCCGCTCTCAAGGGACTTCCGAATGCTCTTGCGCCCCTCATGCTGATCCCGATAGAGATCGCGCCCGAGCCGGAAAACGCGGTCATACGCGGTGTCGGAAAGATGCTCGGGCAGATATGAAGATAATTAAGGAAAGCAGTCTCATATCCGAGATAGAGAGCGGTTACCAAATTTTGTGGCCGTTCGGCATCGAGATAAAAAACGGTATGCTGACAGCAAAGGTCAGCGAAGAGCTTGCCGATAAAATTGAGTTCATTTCAGATATGACCGAGACAGAGCTGTCGAGCACCGAGGTCATCGACAAGCTGATAACGCTTATCGAAAATGAGGTCGAAAGGAACGGCTACGAAATAAGCTACGGCAAGAACCGTATCTATAAAATGACGCGCCGCGAGGACGTGAATAAAGCACTTATTCTCGATTCCTCGGAGGTGCTGATGCCTGAGGGCGAATACGAAAGCATGATCGACGTTGACGTTGACGCGCTTGAAGCGGGCTGTCTTGCATTCGCGACCGTGCTCGACGGAACGATAGTCTCGATCGCGTCGGAAAATCCCTACCGCGAGGACGAAAACGTCGTCAATATCGGCGTTGAGACCGCAGAGGAGTATAGGAAAAATGGCTACGGCACCTCGAACGTCGCCGCGCTCACCTATTACCTGCTCGACACGGGAATGACGGTCGAATATACGGTAGATAACGAAAACGAGGTGTCAATGCGTCTTTGCGAGAAGATCGGCTTTGCCCTCGACCGCTTCGTGCTTAATATTTTTGCACATAAACAGGGATAGCCTGCCGCTTACAAATAACCTCAGAACATATTTGTAGGGGGCGGCGTCCTCGACGCCCTGTTATAAAAGCAAAGTAACATCGTTTTTAAAATCATAAAGGAAACTCACTATAATGTTTCCATACAACCAGGAGTAAAAAATGGCATTTGACGCCGCATTCACCTCGGCGATAGCGTGCGAGCTTGGAGATCTGTGCGTCGGTGCAAGAGTTGAAAAGCTCTTTCAGCCCTCGCGCGACTCACTCATATTAAATCTGCGCCTCGACCGCGAAAGAGCGGAAGAGGGGGCGCAAAACCGCCGTCTGCTTATCGACTGCGGAACGACGAGTCCTCGCATCTCTCTCACCGAGAGCGAATTTGAAAACCCGAAAACACCGCCGATGTTCTGTATGCTTCTCCGCAAGCATCTATCCTCGGCGAGAATAGTAGAGATAAAGCAACTCGGCTTCGAGCGCGTGATTGAAATTACGTTTGAAAGCCGCGACGAGCTTGGATTTCTCTCAAATAAATATATATACGCAGAGCTGATGGGCAAATTCAGCAACCTCGTGTTCTGCGACGGAAGCAAAAAGGTGGTATCAGCGCTCCACCTGACCGACCTATCGGCAGGCGTAAAGCGTCCGCTTATCACGGGAATAACCTACGAGCTTCCGCCCCCTCAAGAGGGCAAAATATCGCCCCTTAACGAGACCGCGGAACGCTTTATGGACTCGCTTATCGAAAGCGGAATGACGCACGCGAAGTATCTGCAGAACAGATACCTGGGACTATCCCCCCTCGTTTGCCGCGAGCTCTCCTTCAAAGCAAACGGCTCAAACGAAAAGCTCTGTAACGAGTTTTTCGACCTTACTCGCAGAATAGAGGAGCGCGACTTTACCCCGACGCTTATCAAATCCCCCGACGGAAAACCGCTTGAATATTCCTTCATGCCGATATATCAGTACGAAAACGGAGGAATCGGAGAGGAATGTGAAAGCTTCTCGGCGCTTATCGACGGATTTTTCGCCGAGCGAAGCCGAAACGAAAGAATAAAACAGCGCGCGTCGGATATCCTCAAGCTGCTGACCAATGCCGAAAGCCGACTGACGAAAAGAATCTCGCTTCAGGAGGACGAGCTCTCGTCCTGTGCGGATAAGGAGTTTTATAAGCGCAACGGCGACCTCATAACGGCGAACATATACCTGCTCAAGCGCGGAATGACGGAGGTAACGGTAACCGATTATTACGACGAATCCTGTCCGCAGGTCGTCCTAAACCTCGACAGCCGACTTTCCCCCTCGCAAAACGCGCAGAGATACTATAAGAAATATAATAAATGCAAATCCGCAGAAACGCACCTGCGCGAGCAGATAGATAAGGGACGCGAGGAGCTACGTTACCTCGACACAGTATTCGATTCCCTCACCCGCGCCGAAACGGAAAACGACCTGAACGAAATTCGTCGTGAGCTTTACGAATCGGGCTACGCGAGCCGAATGAAGAACTATACGGCGGCGAAAATGTCAGCCCCGAAGCCGCTTGAATTCCGCACAAGCGGCGGCTGGAAGGTGCTTTGCGGAAAGAATAACGCGCAAAACGACTATATTACGCATAAGATCGCGTCTAAGGGCGACATCTGGTTCCACATCAAGGATTACCCCGGCTCACACGTCGTGCTTCTCTGCGACGGAGCAGAGCCGGACGCTATCGACTTTACCGAAGCGGCAACGGTTGCGGCAGTCTATTCAAAGGCGCCGCAGGGACAACGCGTGACAGTGGATTACACACGCATAAAAAACATCAAAAAACCGCCGTCTGCGAAGCCGGGCTACGTGACGTTCAGCTCGAATTACTCGGCGTACGTTGTAAACGATCCGAAGAATCTGCCGAAGCAGGTGAAATGACAACATATAATTTTGCTATCGGAACGCGCGGCGCGCTCTTTGCCTCCCTTGTGTAAAGGGATGGTGCAAGAGGCAGAGCCTCGGACGGAGGGATTGCAGAAAATCAGAAACGTTTAAACAACAATCCCTCACCGCCTTCGGCGGAGCTCCCTTTGCACAAGGGAGCCATTGACGGTAACAACATACAGAAAGGAACAAATCATGGACTCCAAACTTACTTATTCCGTTACTCTCGGACAGATAATCGACGAATTTCAGCTTGAGGAAATAACCTCGCCCGTCGACCGTGACCGACTTATCCAAAGAAGCGAGGTAAACCGTCCGGGACTTGCTTTGGCAGGTCATTTCGGCTACTTTGAGCCGGGAAGAATACAGATAATCGGCATAAGCGAATCCGACTACATAAGCCACATTCCGGACGAAAAAAAGCCGGAGGTATTCGAAAATTTCTTCTCGAAGGATCCGGTTGCAGTCGTGTTCTCGACGGGTCTAAACGTCCCCGAGGAAATGATCGCATCGGCAAACAGATATAAAGTCCCGATCCTGCGCACACAGCAGAAGACCTCTGAATTCATGGCGGCGCTTATCGCATCACTCTGCGTAAGCTTGGCACCGCGAATCACGCGTCACGGGGTTCTGGTAGAGGTCTACGGCGAGGGTATACTTATCCTCGGCGACAGCGGAGTAGGTAAGAGCGAAACGGCGATCGAGCTCGTCAAGCGCGGACACCGTCTTATAGCAGACGACGCGGTCGAGATCAAGAAGGTCTCGGCTAAGGCGCTCGTCGGCTCAGCTCCCGAGCTGATACGTCACTACGTTGAGCTTCGCGGAATCGGGATCGTCGACATCAAGCGTATCTTCGGTATGGGTGCGGTCAAGGACACCGAGAAGATTGATATGCTTATCAACCTCGAGCCGTGGGTACAGGGCAAGATGTACGACCGCTTCGGCCTTGAAGCGGAATATACCGACATTATGGGCATAAAGGTGCCGACGACGGTCATTCCCGTCCGTCCCGGACGAAACCTCGCGGTCATTCTGGAGATCGCGGCGATGAACAACCGCCAGAAGAAAATGGGCTACGATACCGCTAAGGAATTCAACGACCGTCTGATGAATATGATGATGTAAAAAAATCGTGTAAACCCCTTGTAATATAGGAAAAAATGTGGTAAAATATACGCAGTATTATTCCACAAGAGGTATTTGCGTCCGTCGGCGGAAATACCGTTAAAAAAATTTATCCGACGGAGAATATGAGGTTTATTATGAACAAGACAGAACTTATCGCAGCAGTAGCAGCAAAGACCGGACTCAAGAAGAAGGACGCTGAAGCAGCAGTAGCAGCAGTTTTCGCAACTGTAGCAGACGAGCTCGCAGCAGGTAACAAGGTTCAGGTTATCGGCTTCGGTACCTTCGAGGTTAAGGAAAGAGCAGCAAGAGACGGTCGTAACCCCTTCACCGGCGAAGCTATCAAGATCGCAGCAGCTAAGCGCCCTGTATTCACCGCAGGCGCAGCTCTTAAGAACCAGGTTAAATAATTATGCGTTTGGACAAGTATCTTAAGGTCTCGCGTCTTATAAAGCGCCGAACCGTCGCAAACGATGCCTGCGATAACGCAAGAGTGTCGGTAAACGGAAAAAGCGCAAAGGCGTCGTACGACGTCAAGCTGAACGACGTTATAGAGATCACCTTCGGTGAGCGTTCGCTGAAGGTAAAGGTGCTTGACGTAAAGGAGCATACTGCGAAGGCAGATGCCTCCTCCCTTTATGAAGTAATTTCATAACGAGATCATAATGCCGCCCTTTTTATCATATATTTTAGTAATATCTGATAGGGGGCGGCTATATGACAGGTAGCGAAAAAAGTATAAGCGAGCACAAAAAGCTGATGCTTATCGACAGAGCGAAGCTCGAAATGACGGGCGTGACCGACGTTACGTCCTTCGATGAGGAGCACGCGCTGATAAAAACGGAAAACGGCATGCTTGCCGTTGACGGAGAGGGGCTTCACGTTACCTCTCTTGACCTCGGACATGGGAATATCTCCTTTGAGGGCAAAATAAACGGTCTGTACTTCTCCGACGCTCATAAGAGCAAGGGACGAAGGGGACGATGATACTTTTTGAGATTTCGAGGGAGGCGTTTCTCCCTTTTCTTGTCTGTACATTTATTCTCGGAATAATGCTCGGCGCAATATACGACGTTTTCCGAATAAGGCGAAAGGCGACGCGCAAGGCGCAAAAAAAGCGGATCGACTTTGTCTTGACGCTTTTTGAAGACATAGTTTTTTGCCTGTTCGCTACGGTCACAATGATACTTGCGACCTATAAGCTGTACTTTGGCATTCCGCGCTGGTACGCGTACGTTTCCTGCGCTCTGGGTTTTTTCCTATGGCAGAAAACCGTCGGACGGCTGATAATGAAGCTTTCCGATCAAATAATCGACCTTATTGTAAGGGCGCTTTTCTTTGTGAAGAGAAAGCTTGTTAAGCCCGTATGGTCAAGTATAAAAAAATTAACGAAGAAAATTACGGCAAAATGCCGAAGACATAAATCAACGGTTCTGCACCCGAAAATCGGAGGAGAAGATGGGCTCCCTCCGGGAGGGAGCTCCCGACGCAGTCGGGTGAGGGAGCCATCGGGCGAGTAGCGTTCAATAATAAATATTTTTGGAGCCGCCCCTGATGATAGGGGCAACTCAACAAGATTTCTCATTGTCGCGGGCTCCTTCCGTATTTTTGCCTTTGGCAAAAATCCACCTCACGTAGGTTGCGGAGCAAACTACTTCGGAGTTGGAGGCATTTGGCGGCAACGCCGCCGTTTGTATAAAATAAAAAGAAAGGACTGTTAAAATGAAAAAGAGTGCACGGCTTAATTTCTTCATAAAGCTGACGATCCTCGTCGTCATCTGTTTCTGCGCTGTAAATATAATACGCCTTCGCACCGAATATAACAGTCTGCGTGCGCAGGAAGCCGAGCTTCGCGCACAAAAAGAAGAATTTGAGGAGAAGATCGACCGCTTAAAGGAAGAGCTTGCGCATCCTATGACCGACGACTACGTCATGCGTATCGCAAGAGAGAAGCTCGGATATTATCTTCCCGACGAAGTTATTTTTTATAACGACAGATGATGAAACGCAAGAATTTTAATACACTGTGTTATCTTTGTTTTTGAGGTTTGTATGAAAAATCTTACAACACACGAAAAAGTGGCATATTCGATCGCGGCGGTAATGACGGCACTCTTTTTGGCAACCGTAATACTTGCGCTTGTACTTATGGGATCACTCTCGGAGGCAAAAGATGAGGCGCGCGATCTTGCAAACGAGCAAGCTAAGCTTAATGATGCCGAAGCCGAGCTTCGCGCACAAAAAGAAGAATTTGAGGAGAAGATCGACCGCTTAAAGGAAGAGCTTGCGCATCCTATGACCGACGACTACGTTATGCGTATCGCAAGAGAGAAGCTCGGATATTACCTTCCCGACGAAGTTATTTTTTATAACGACAGATAACTATTGATTTTAGAAAGCAAATAAGTTATAATTATACTGTATTACTTTGTAATACAGTATTTTTTCTTTTTGAGGACATTATGAAAAATCTTACGGTACACGAAAAAGCGGCATATTCACTTACCGCGGCGATGGCGGCACTCTTTTTGGCGACGGCAATTCTGGCAGGAGCGCTGATGGGAATGCTCGGAGATACCGAAAAAGAATATTCGAATTATCGGACGAATAGCGAAATTGAGCTTTCTGACCTTGAAAAGAAGAAAAACGAGCTTAACGCAAAGCTTTCCGATATAAATAACCGCATCGAGCTTGCTGAGAAAAGCAAAAGCGAGCTTGAAGCGAAGATATGGCAGACCGAGACAGAGCTGAATGAGCTGAAAAACTCGATCGGCAGCTCCGATCAGACATATAAAAAGCTGAACGCGCAGCTTAGTGAGCTAGAGGCAGAGCTTAAGGCAAAGGAAGCGGAGATCGCGGTCCTAAACAATCAAGTATCCGAGATCACAAGATCCTACGGCGCGGATATTAATAAGCAGTACGAGATCCTGAAGCAGATATATACGCTTCTTGAAAATCCTGCTGTCAAGGGCGCAAAAATTTCGCTCTATTACGAGGATCTTAACAGGGGCTATACGCTTAAAATAAACGAAAGCGCAAAATATCCGTCTGCAGGATGCCTGCGCACACCCTTTGCTCTTTCGGTGTTTATCGCGGCATCAAACGAAATGGCGGATTACGAAAAGAAGCTCGCCGAGTATGAGGCGACCCACGGCACGTCCGACGGACTCCCTTCCTATAAATTCAAATACGACCTCTCCCGTATGTTTACCTATACCGAGGATAAGGCGGTGAGCGGCACGGGAATTATAAAGGATAGCGAGTTCGGTACGGAATTTTCGCATAAGGAGCTTTTTGAGGCGTATCTGAAGTACGGCGATCCCGTTGCCGAAAATGAGCTGACTAAGGTCTACGGCACGTCGCTGCGCAAGAACTTCCTATCTAATATCGGAACAGTGGCGATGAAGACCGACCCGAGTCAGGCAACGGCAACCGATCTTGCGCTTGTCATGAAGCAGGCGTACGCATTCTGCGAAAGCGACGCATATTACGCCCCTGTGATGAAGGACTCCATGTTGAAGGGCGTTCATAATGTGATGATAACGCCCGGCATAGTCGGACGCGACGTTATACACGGAAGCGGCTGGGCAGACGGTGCATATCACGATATGGCAGTCGTTGACGGCGATCATCCGTACGTTCTCGTGTTTATGTCTGATATGACGAGCAACGATACCGTTAATAAGTATATAAATAAGCTCGCATCTCTCATCAACGAGCTTCATAATGCGTTTTATCAGTAAATGAACTATAAGGTTTTCGACTTTGGCGACCTTTACGCAGTCTTCCTCTAAAACGTGCTTGTTCTCGGATTTACAAGTGCAATACTGTCGATAAAGCTCCACTCTCGCGATTTTGAATATATAGATAACGGCATCATTCTATATGGAATCGAGCCGAACGGACTTCTCCGTTCGCATAATACGCTTGCGCTTTCCAATAAGACGCGTTTTATAGCAATGCACGATAGTTCAGCGGAGATAAAAGCGCTGAACGGAAGCAGAGTGATCTTCAAGGAAAACGGCGATTCTTATGAATTCACCTGCTCAAACGGCAAAAGAAAATTGACCGTGACCTTGAACGGTAACTGCCGCTTAGAGGATAATATACTGTATTTCCGCCGCGGCGAGACTGAGATCGGATTTTCCGAGCCGATAAAAATGAAGACGATACCAAAGCGGCGCGGTTTTGAATATGAAGCCGAGGCATGCCTTAAGTCGATTCATGATCTGACCTCGGACAGCGAGCTTCTGCCGCTTCTATTACTCGTCGACGGACTGAAAAACGCCGTTTTCGATGAGATAAGAGCTGAAATGATTAATAAATTGATCCCGACAATGTCGGAGCAAAATAAAAAGACGGCAGAGGCGGTTATTCACCGCTATTACCGCGCATTTGGCATAGAAAAGAGATGATATTATGCAGGGCGTACTCTTCAACACCCTCACAGTAATTATCGGAAGCACCGTCGGCTGGCTGCTCAAAAAGGGACTTCCGAAAAGAGTGACCGATACTATTATGATCGGTCTTGGAATGTGCACCGTTTATATCGGCGTCAGCGGAATGCTCGGCGGCAAAAATCCGCTCGTACTTATCCTTTCAATCGCATTCGGCGCGGCGATTGGCTCGCTTCTGCGTATTGACGACGGAATCCACAAGCTTGGGGATAATGTCGAAAAGAAATTCCGCAAGAACGGCAAAAGCGACGTTTCGCTTGCCGAGGGTGCAGTCAACGGTTGCCTTATATTCTGTGTAGGCGCGATGACGATAGTCGGCTCGCTGAACGCCGGCTTCGGCGACAATACGATGCTCTATACGAAGTCGATACTTGACCTCGTTTCCTCAATGGTGCTCGCGTCGACGCTCGGAATCGGCGTGCTGCTCTCGTCGGTGTTCGTCCTCGTTTTCCAAGGCGGGCTTGCACTTTTGGCGGAATATATAAGCCCGATAATGACCGAAACGCTGATAGCTGAGCTGACCTGCACAGGTTCGCTTATGGTCGCGCTCATTGGTCTGAATCTCATGAAGATAACGAAGATAAAGGTCGCGGATTTTCTGCCCGCGCTTCTGTTCGTGCCGCTTTTCGTGTATCTTACAGGACTTCTTGGTAAGGTGATGTAGATGATAACCGAAAAAGCGTATGCGAAAATCAACCTCTACCTCGATGTGCTGGGAAAGCGCGAGGACGGGTATCATAATATCGTCAGCGTCATGACCGAGGTCAGAAGCGAGAGCTTTTGCGATACAGTGACGGTAAAAAAGGCGGCAGGCAGAAGCATGACCTGCACCGATCCGACCTTGACCACGGGCGAGGATAACCTCTGCCTCAAAGCCGCAAACGCTTTCTTCTGCGCTCTTGGAAGCGGCGACGGATGCCTTATAGAGCTTGAAAAGCACCTGCCAAGAGAGGCAGGACTCGGCGGCGGAAGCTCGGACGCGGCGGCAGTACTCCGCGCGCTCAACCGCTTGTACGACGGCGTTTTTGCGACCGACGAGCTTTGCAAGATAGGCGCGAAGATCGGCGCTGACGTGCCGTTCTGCGTCGTCGGCGGAACGATGCTCGCCGAGGGAATCGGAGAGATACTCAGTCCCTTCCCGTCACTGCCGGAGTGCCGTATCGTGATCAGCGGAGGCGTCGGCAAGGTCTCGACTCCCGAGGCGTATAGAATAATCGACAATACACCGCCTACGTTACGTGGCAACCTGTCCTCACTCCGTGAGACGATGGAAAACGGAGACCTGAGAGAGATCGGTAAGCACCTCTATAACAGATTCGAGGACACACTGCCGAGCTGTCAAGAGGTCAAAAAAGTGTTCACCGAAAAAGGTGCACTTGGCACCCTTATGTCGGGCTCCGGCTCGGCAGTCTTCGGGCTTTTTGATACCGAAAACGGCGCAAAAAGCGCTCAATACGGGCTGATAAATGCAGGTTTCAGCGCATTTTTGGCATAAAAATAAAGAAGAAATCCACCCTTTCGGGTGGATTTTATTTATCGGTGATTTGCCGCCTGGCTTTCGAAATATTCCTCGTAACCGCTTATCTGTATCGCAGGGACGTAAGTTTTGGCGTAGACGATTATTCCGTATCTAGTTGCTTCAATTTTTTTGTAAAAAGCGTAAAACGGTATTACGTCTGTTGACGTATCGGGAAATCTTTCGTAAATATATTCTATATCGACGAAATCATAGCCATCAAAGCTTATCTTGTCTTGTGCTTTCATACAAATAGGGCAGTTGTGACCGCCGAATACGTAGCCCTTATATAAAAGCTCCTCCGCTTTTTTGAGAGAAATACGCTTGGCGTTTGCGATGTGGTCGTATTCTTTCAAAATGTCGTTTCTGTATTTGGTATAGTAAATATTTACGTCTGTAAAGATATAACTGCTTTCAGGATCATCGGGATCGGCGTCGGGAGCATCAAACAATAAATGAATCTCATCGGAAACCGGATAATCTTGATACTTGTTCAGCGGATGTGCATCTTCGTTATAAAAGTATATGCTTATGCGATCTGTGCTATAAAAGCTTCGCACAACTTTTGCGTTCTTAAAAGACACACCCAAAATGTCAAACAGCTTGTTTTTTACCGATTCGAGGGATTCAAGTATTTCCTCGTCACTCATCCGCTGGTCTATTTGCACGGTCTCTCCGTCCAAAATGACCGTGCTATCACCGTCGTTCGAATTATCATCCCCAAAATTTACCTTGCTGGTTGTTTCATTTTGCTCGATACTGAAATGGTATTTTCCAATATTTCCAAAAGAATATATTTCATCTCCGTCATTAACGTCTTTTCTTTTATATTCGGGAGCAACTCCGCCGAGGGCGTCGATCAATCTCGGAAGAACACTCCCTGAGAATTCTTTATATTCCTTTTCGTTAACCTTTTTGGTTTGTATGGCGTATTTATATATTGGCAAATACTCACTGTCGGGCATTTCGTTAATATATAAATACTTTTCGTCGGATACATAGACTTCTTCATAAGCGTTTGTTTCTCCTCCCCAACTGGGTGGAAACAGCTTTGCAATATCCGATGCCGAGTAATGCGCCGTATTCCAGGTTGGAACGATGTTTGAGATAACAGACAGTACCACGCTTGCGATCAGCGCAAAGGATGCGGCAAGTGCGCCGACGCGAACCCAAATGATTCTTTTGCTTGCTTTTCTTTTAAGACGATTGTCCATCGAAACGAAGCGTTCGACTATGTCGGAATCTATGTTGCTTACGCCGTCTAAAAACTCATTTTCTTTCATAGAGTGTAGCCCTCCTTTTCAAGCTTTTCACTCAGATCGCGCTTGATTAACGCGATCTCCTTGTTGACTGTCGATTCGCTGCAGGAAAGTGCTTTTGCGATCTCCTTTATCGGGCGCGCAACGTAATATCTGCTCATGAAGATATACATTCGTCTTTCCGAAAGCGAACGGACAAAATCACTTATAACGCGTCCCAGCTCTCTTGCATCTGCTTCCGAATACACGTCGTCCTCCGATATGAAATCCTCAAGCTCGGATAATGACACGGTCATTTCCGACGCGATTCGCTTCTGCCTTTTTCGCGCCTTGTAGCAGTCAATTGCCGTTCGGCGCATGATCGTTGCAAGGAAAGCTTGAAGCAAGGCGGGACGGGCAGGGGGAATCGAGTTCCACGCGCCGATATAAGTGTCGTTCAGACATTCCTCCTCATCTGCGGTGTCGTGAACGATATTGTGTGCGACCGAAAGCAAAAACCTCTTGTACTTAGCGTCGGTTTCCTTGATTGCTTGCTCATCGCGTTGCCAATAAAGCTCTACGATCCTTTCGTCGCTCATAATAGATGTCTGCTTGCTTTGAAGTTCCATACCGTACCTCCTTTTCCGATAGTCTGAAAGGCCCTTCATAAATACAGTCGACAAAAATAGGAAAAACTGTAAAAGAAATTGAGTTTTTTATATTATATCATATTGCGTTTAATGTGTAAACTGAAAAAACCGCCGAGCGTTCGGCGGTTTTTGCGTTTATAACGGTTTTGACGAAATTCTCGCGTAGGCGCGGGGAAACTGCGGAGGGGTATCGCGGCGCTTGTCGATTATAATGAGGCATCTTTCCTCACTGTCGCCGCCGCGGAGTGTGAATTTTTTTATTTCACGTGGCTTTCCGCCGAGAGTACCGATGCCCGAGAGGGCTTCTTGAAGCTCCTCTTCGGCGAGTCGGCTCTTCATTGATAAGAACACGCCGCCTACCTTCAAAAACGGCAGGCAAAGCTCGGAAAGCACGTTCAGACGCGCGACAGCGCGTGCGCTTACTGCCGTGTAGCGCTGACGGTAGCTGCGGTTGTTAGCAAGTGTTTCGGCGCGTGCCGAGATCGTTTTGAGGTTTTTTATGCCGAGCTTTTCGGCGGTATATCTTATAAATTCGATCTTTTTGCCCGTGCTGTCGAGGGCGGTGACAGATATGTCGGGACGAAGTATCGCAAACGGAAACGCGGGAAGTCCCGCGCCGCTTCCGACATCAAGCAGGTCAGCTCCCTGCGGTATGTCTTGAACACATATTGCACAATCCGCAATGTGCTTAATTATCGCCTCGTCGGGGTTCTTTATTGCGGTGAGGTTCGTCGTTTTATTCGCTTCGAGAAGCTCGGTCAGGTAATCGGAGAGGAGCTTCGCTTGCGGACTATTGACGGACACACCGTTGTTCTTTAGTGCGGTCTTTATTTTTTCTGAATACATTTTGACCTCTGTGGGTTAGAGAGTGTTGATGAATCGGGGCGGTGTTTGACCTTCTCCTGAGGGAGAAGGTGGCATTTGCATAAGCAAATGACGGATGAGGAGTAGGTTCGTTTTATCAATACAAAAATTCGATCGTGGGAGATGACACCTCATCCGCCTCGCGTCCGCTCGGCACCTTCTCCCACTGGAGAAGGTATTTAGTGACACAGTTTATTGCGATATAAGCGTCATTACTCCTTCGCTTTCAGCCATATAAGAAGCACCGAAATATCCGCAGGGCTGACGCCGCTTATGCGAGACGCCTGACCGATATCGGACGGCTTTATCTTGTTCAGCTTCTGACGTGCTTCGAGGCGAAGTCCGTCGATCTTTGAATAGTCGATATCGGGCGAGAGCTTCTTCTCGGAAAGCTTTTCAAGCTTTTTCGCCTCGTTCTTCTGGCGCTCGATATAGCCCTCGTACTTTATCTGCACCTCTGCCTCGTAGCGTACGCGGTAGGGAAGCTCGGGTCGGGTCGGGTCGAACTCGGCGAGCATTTCGTAGCTTACCTGCGGACGGCGAATGAGGTCGGATAGGCGCATGCCGGTAGTCATCGGCGCCGTTCCTGCCTCGGATAGAAGCTCGTTTAGTTTATCGGACGGCGGGATCGAGGTCTTTCCTAGACGCCTTATCTCGTCCTTTATCATTTGCTGTTCGTTTAAGTATGCCTCGTAGCGCGCGTCGCTGATAAGTCCTGCGTATCTGCCGTATTCGATGAGGCGCTCCTCTGCGTTATCCTGACGGAGAAGCAGACGGTATTCGGAACGCGAGGTCATGATTCTGTACGGCTCATTCGTTCCCTTTGTGACAAGGTCGTCGATGAGCGTACCGATATATGAGCTGTCGCGCGAGAGAATCAACTGCTCGCGTCCTTGAAGGTCAAGGGCGGCGTTTATGCCTGCGATAAGACCTTGCGCGGCGGCCTCCTCGTAGCCCGAGGTGCCGTTGAACTGCCCCGCGCCGTAAAGACCCTTTATACTCTTAAATTCAAGCGTCGGATAAAGCTCGGTTGGATCACAGCAGTCGTACTCGATCGCGTACGCGTTACGCATTACTTGCGCATTTTCAAAGCCCTTGATCGAATGGAGCATGTCCTCCTGAACGTCCTCGGGGAGCGAGGAAGAGAAGCCCTGTAGGTACATTTCGTCGGTGTCAGCACCCGTCGGCTCGACAAAGAGCTGATGGCGCTCCTTATCGGAGAAGCGGACGACCTTGTCCTCGATGCTCGGGCAATAGCGCGGTCCTACGCCCTCGATAACGCCCGAATAGAGGGGCGAGCGGTGCAGGTTAGCGCGGATGATCTCATGCGTTTCACCGTTCGTATAAGCGGTGTGGCAGGGGATCTGTGTGATACCGTTAAGCGCTTTAGGGTCGGTGTCGCGCGAGTACGGGGTTATATATTCTTCGCCGTCCTGACGCTCGAGGGAATCGAGGTCTATGGTGCGGCGGTGTATGCGTGCGGGAGTTCCCGTTTTGAAGCGGCGGAGCGTGATACCGAGGGATCGGAGATTATCGGAAAGCCCCTTTGACGGAAGCATCCCGTCGGGACCTGACGAAAACGCGTTTTCGCCAACGACGATACGGCTGTCGAGGAACGTACCGCTTGCGATGATCACGCGCTCACATTTCCATTCTGTGCCGAGCGCGGTCACGACACCCGTTACCTTGCCGTCCTCGACTGTGATCTTTACGATCTCTGCCTGAACGAGACGCAGATTCTCGGTGTTCTCAATGACGCCCTTCATTACCGAACGGTAGCGGAGGCGGTCTGCCTGTATTCTTTTTGAACGGACGGCAGGACCTTTGCCTGTATTGAGAGTACGGCTCTGGAGGGTGACCTTATCGGCACTTCTGCCCATTTCACCGCCGAGTGCGTCGATCTCAAATACGAGGTGTCCTTTGCCTGTACCGCCTATTGACGGGTTGCAGGGCATATTGCCGATGGCGTCGAGGTTCATTGTAAAGAGAACCGTGTCGATGCCCATTCGTGCCGAGGCAAGCGCCGCCTCAATGCCTGCGTGACCTGCGCCGATGACGGAGATTTTTGTGGTTTTTATCATTGTATTTTCCGTAAAATGAATTTAGAAATTTTATGAATATATAAATACCTTCTCCAGCGGGAGGAAGGCAAGAGGTGAACCTCGGATGAGGTGTTTAAAAAGAGAACTTACTCCTCATCCACCACAGGCGTTCCGCCTGTGGTCCCCCTTCTCCCTCAGGAGAAGGTATCGGCGGGAGCAAGCCCCCCGCCCTACAAATATAATGATTATATAATATTACCTTTTCTCCACCAAGAAGAAAAACGGCGACGTGGGTGAGTTCACTATACGGAGCTGTGAGACGCAGATCTTGCGTCTGTCGAGGGTGGAAAAATACTCGGTGAGCATATTCCCTTCGAGCGTTCCCTCCTCGTGTCCCGGGTAGACTGCGATAAGGAGTCCGCCGTCGCTGTCAAGCAGACGCAAAGCCGCTTCAACCGCCTTCATCGTCGACTCGCGGAGCGTCGTTACCGTTTTGTCAGAGCCGGGCAGATATCCGAGGTTGAACATTCCAGCGCAGATTGGCTCTTTAACGTAATTCTCGACGTTTGCGTGCGAATCGAGGATCAACGTATAATTCTTCGGGCAACCGCTCTCGGAGAGCAACTTTTCGGAGCTTTCAAGCGCCGCCTTCTGTATATCGAAGGCGTACACCTTGCCGTTTTTGCCGACTTTATTTGAAAGCCAAAGGGTATCGTGACCGTTGCCCATCGTGAAATCGACGACGGTTCCGCCGACCTTTATATGGCTTTCTATAAACTGCTTTTCAACTGTAAGAAGATCTATCATTTGCTCGGGTTGATGTAGGGCCAGTATGCCTTGAAGTAGTTAAGACCCGAAACGAGGGTTGCGACTGCGGAGATACCGACGAGAACGTAGGTTGCGATATTGAAGGTATTAAGTCCGGTAAGAGAGCAGAAGACGGGCTCGACGATTGCGACGATGACCGCTACCATCTGCGAAACGGTCTTGATCTTGCCCATGATGTCAGCCGCGATAACGACCTTCGACGATACGATCATGCGCAGAGAGGTGACTGCAAGCTCGCGGAAGAGGATAATGAACAGGCACCAAAACATGAAGGTGAGGTAGAACTTATCGTCAGCATGCTTAACGAGAAGTGCCAGATACGAGCCGATGATGAGAAGCTTATCGGCAACGGGATCGAGGAACTTTCCGAAGTCAGTTACGAGATTGCGTTTTCTTGCGATCTTGCCGTCGAGCATGTCTGTGAGCGAGGTCAGCGAAAAGAGCACGAGGGCAACGATCGAAAAGATAAGGTGAAGAGTCGCGTTATCCTGACAGAAATTGAACGCGATGAAGAACATACAGAAGGGAACGAGAATTATGCGGAGAATTGTAAGCTTATTCGGTAGATTCATTTTATTACCTCTTTCATATCATTTCGCCATATAGGTCGTAGTCTATTGCGTCGGTTATTTTAACGTTGACGAACTGCCCCTCTTTGGGCTTTTTGCATGACGAGAAGTAGACCTTTCCGTCTATTTCGGGTGCGTCTGCTTCACTGCGTCCGAAGAAGGTTTCTGCAACCGGATCGAAGCCCTCGCAGAGTACCTTTACGGTCTTGCCGATCTTCTTTTGATTATTTTCCTCGTGAATATCGAGCTGGAGCGCCATTATCTCGTCGTAGCGGTCCTGCTTTACCTGCTCGTCTATTTGGTCGGGCAGGTCGAAAGCCGGAGTGTCCTCCTCGCGCGAGTAGGGGAACGCGCCGAAGCGGTCGAACTTTGCTTCCTTTATATACTCGCAAAGCTCTGTGAAGTCTTCCTCGGTCTCACCGGGGAAGCCGACAATCGCCGTTGTTCTGATGACGATGCCGGGAACACGCTCGCGCAGGCGCTTGACCGTGTCGCGGACGCATTTTCCGTCGCCGTGGCGATTCATGGCTTTTAGCATATTATCGGATATATGCTGGATCGGAAGGTCGATATATTTTACGACTCTGTCGTTATTTGCTATTTCCGTTACAAGCTCGTCTGTTATCTTATCGGGATAGCAGTAGAGGAGACGGAACCACGGGATCGTAGTATTCTTCGTCAGCTCTCTGATCAGACGCGCAAGGGAATATTCGCCGTAGATGTCAAGACCGTAGCGCGAGGTGTCCTGCGCGACGATGACGAGCTCCTTTACGCCAAGCTCTTCAAGCGACTTTGCTTCCTCAACTATGTCCTCAATCTTACGGCTTCTGAATCGGCCGCGGATGTTTGGAATAGCGCAGTAGGAGCAGCGGTTGTCACAGCCCTCTGCGATCTTTATGTAAGCGGTATAGTCAGAGGTCGTAACAACGCGTTCGCCGCCGAGAATGAGCTCCTCGTTCGGCTCGCAGGAGAGATATTTTTCTCCCTTACTCACCGCCTCGACTGCTTTCACGATATTGTGAATACTTCCCGTTCCGACCACTGCGTCGACCTCGGGGAGCTCTTTAAATATCTGTTCTCTATATCGCTCGGCAAGGCAGCCGCAACAGATTATGCCCTTTAGCTTTCTGTTTTGCTTCAGCCACGCAACGTCGAGAATGTTGTCGATCGCCTCCTGCTTTGCGCTTTCGATAAAGCCGCAGGTGTTTACGATTATTATGTCTGCCTCGATATCCTCGGGTGTAATATCGTAGCCCGCATCGACCAGCTCGCGAAGCATAACTTCGGTATCTATCTGGTTTTTCGGGCAGCCGAGGGAGATGAAGCCGATTATCGGTTTTTTCATTTTAAGTCCTCATTTTGTGTTATATATGCATACATAATTATTATAATACCTTTCGTGCGATATGTCAAGGAGAAATGCGGATAATCAGCATGCAGGAGGAGCGCTTAGTGTTCCCCGAAGCGAATGAAACGGAGTGGCGGGGATTTTATATATTGCAGAGCTTCAATCTTCGTGCGAAGTTTTTCGGCAAGCTTTTTCTTTTCCGACTGCTCGTCCTCATATATTTTGGACAATTGAGCAAAGCGGTCATCGGACAATTTACCCGATAGGTTGTCCTTGTTGAGTCTTGATGTGGAGCAGGTAAACCAATTTTCCTCGTGTGTAAGGTTCTTCGCCGTGCAATAATAGAGATTTCCACCGCAATCGTTACAGAATACGATTCCCGAAAACATACTGACATTTCCGCCACGTGAAAGTCTGTGCTTATCCAAAGCCCCGTAGGCGTCGGTATCTTTTCTTCGGTCAGCTTCTTTGCAATTTGCGTCGGTCCGAAGCATTCCACTCAAAGAGCGAATATCTTACGCATTACCTCCGCGACTTCCTTTCTCTTGTCGGCGGTTATGTATTTGTGGGGGCAGTTATCATATATCCGACGATACTGTCGCCGTGTTTTTCGGGTAGTAACTTCTCACTTCGGCTCACTCTGAGCCGAGGTCAATTTCGCGCCAAGATGGCACGGAGCACGGGAGAGAAAACAAAAAAGACCCGTACTTACACACACGGATCACGGGAAACATCAAAAAGCGGAACGGCGCACGTCGCTTAAAAACGTCCCGCGCCTATGTATAAGTACGAGTCTAAAAGCTCGTTTCGATAAGAGAATGCAAGCGCATTCAATGCCGGTTTAGTGGCTGATGGCGACGGATTTCTTGTGAAATAGATTACGGAGTCTCGGCAAATGGGTCGAGCGTTCTGTCTTGTTTATCGAGCGGCACGAGGTTCGTTCTCTCCACCGCAAGTATTCACGCAAAATATAGCTTATTCAGTTGTATATGTATCAACTTAGGTGGCAATACTAATAATGGAAAAGTATGCCATATCAAAATCGAGTATTATATTATATCACAATAAAACGGTTTTTCAATAGGTTCTGCGCAAGTTTTTGAGATCGTTACTTATAAATCGTTGCTTTGATAGAATACGGAGGCAAATTCAAACTTTCCCACAGAGAAGATCGGCGAGCGTGACGCTGTCAAGGTAATTTCCGATCATATCGTGGAGCTTTGTCCACATGGGAAGTGTGCGGCATTCACCGCGCCTCACGCAAGGCTCTGCACCGCATTCAAGGCAGGATACGGGTGCAAGGTCGCCTTCGGTCAAGCGCAGAATTTCGCCAACCTTGTATTCCTCGGGCTTGCGAGTTAAACGGTAGCCGCCGCCCTTACCCTGAACGCCCTCGATGATCTCTTTTTGTGTTAGTACGGGCAGAATGCGCTCCAAATATTTGAGCGAGATTCCTTGTCTTTCGGCGATTTTCTTCATAGCGATATAATCGCCGTTCCCGTTCTCGGCAAGGTCGAGCATGACGCGCAGGGCGTATCTTCCTCTTGTTGATATGATCATATGGCTTCTCCTTTTAATATAATTAACTCAATATATCCGACAGATTACGCTGTATTGCCGCCGCCACGTCGGGCTTATTCATCGAGTAAACGTGTACGTTGGTAATTCCGTTGGCAAACAGGTCGATGATCTGATCGGTGGCGTAGGCAATGCCCGCCTGCTTCATTGCGGCAGGAGAGGTTCCGAACTTGTCCACGAGCGACTTAAAGCGTTGCGGCATAAATGAGCCCGACAGCTTAATCGCTCTCTCTACTTGGTTTCCGTTGGTGATCGGCATAACGCCGGGGATGATCGGCACAGCGATACCCGCCTCACGAACCTTATAAAGAAAATTGTAAAGCAGGTTGTTATCAAAGAACATCTGCGTTGTCAGAAATTCACAGCCCGCCTCTACCTTTTCCTTGAGGTATCTGATATCCTCTCTTTGGTCTGCGCTTTCGGGGTGGATCTCGGGATAACACGCGCCGCCGATGCAAAAGTCCGCACCCGATTCCTTCAGCTCGTGAATCAGCTCGATAGCGTGCTTGTAATCCCACAGGCGACGATCTGAATTTTCAAGCTCTGCGGGGATGTCTCCTCGGAGAGCCATAACGTTCTGAATGCCGGCTTCTCTGATGTCTGCAATGCGTGCGCGAACTGTCTGCTCGGTAGATGAAACGCAGGTCAGATGTGCTAAGGTCGGCACGCCGTAATTTGCCTTGATATTCTTTGCGATATCAAGCGTGTATTTGCTTGTACCGCCGCCCGCACCGTAGGTCACGCTCATAAAAGAGGGGCGCAATTTGGCAATTTCCTCGGTCGCGTGCTTTACACTTTCAAACGCTGTGTCAGTTTTGGGCGGAAACACCTCGAAGGACAAGGACAGCGTATCCTTATTCAACAAATCAATGATTTTCATAATAAACCCTCTGTCTTAATTGTACCACAAGTCGGTAGGTAATTCAAGTGTCGAATTTGGAAATAGTTCCTCCTCCGAGAACGGTATCGTCGCTATAAAGCACCGCTGCTTGTCCGGGCGTGACGACACGCTGAGGCTTGTCAAATACGATCTTCACAGCGGTTTCGTTAATTGGCATCACCGTTGCCCACTGCTCCTTTTGGCGGTAGCGGATTTTTGCAACGCAACGTATTTCGCTTTGCGGAGCTTCGCTGGATATCCAGTTGAAATTATTAACGAAAACGTCCTTACTGTATAGCTCCCGTTCTTTACATAGAGTTACGGTATTATCTTCCGCATTGATCGCCTTTACGTATAATGGCTCCTCCGACGATATGCCAAGCCCCTTATGCTGTCCTACTGTATAGCGAACGATCCCTTTATGCTCGCCCAAAACGGTACCGTCTGAATAAATAAAACGCCCTGCGGAATAAGATTTTCCGGTGTAATATTCCAAAAACTCAGCGTACTTGCCGTTCGGAACAAAACAAATATCCTGGCTGTCGGGCTTATCTGCGTTGATAAATCCATTTTCTTCTGCGATCCTGCGCGCATCTGACTTGCTCATATTTCCAAGAGGAAAGAGCGCGTGCTCAAGCTGTTCCTGAGTCAATGAGTACAAAACGTAACTTTGGTCTTTCGTTTCGTCGAGCGCTTTCTTGAGCACGTACTTTCCGTCCTGCTTTTCGATCCTTGCGTAGTGTCCCGTGACGATATACTCGCACCCGAGAATTTTTGCCCGCTCGTAGAGCTTATCAAACTTCATATATCTATTGCAATCAATACACGGATTTGGCGTTGCGCCCGATTCATAGCTCCTTACGAATTTCTCGATAACCTTCTCACGAAAGCCATCGGAGAAATTAAAAACGTAATACGGAATACCTATCTTGTGAGCGACACTTTGCGCATCCTCAACGTCGTCAAGGGAACAGCAGGTCTTGACGTGCGAGATACCTACGTCTTCATTCCTGAAAAGCCGCATAGTACATCCTATACATTCAAGCCCCGCTTTTTTTGCCAGATACGCCGCCACGCTACTGTCAACACCGCCGCTCATAGCAATAAGCGCCTTCATTGCCCCATGTTTACGCCTCCGTTTCGAATTATTATTTCCCAGTTTCGGTTTTGGTCTCTCGAAAAACCACCGATACCCGCATCGACAGGTACCGGTGTTCGTTTATTTTTATGCTTCGTCAGCAAATAGAGGTGTAGAAAGGTATCTGTCTCCGGTATCGGGAAGAAGAACCACAATGGTCTTGCCCTCGTTCTCGGGACGCTTTGCGAGCTCTATCGCCGCATAAGCCGCCGCACCCGAGGAAATTCCGACGAGCACGCCCTCGCTTTTGCCAATCTGCTTACCCGTAGCAAAAGCGTCCTCGTTTTGTACTGTGATGATCTCATCATAAATCTCGGTATTAAGCACGCCGGGGATAAATCCCGCGCCGATGCCTTGTATCTTGTGAGGTCCCGCAACGCCCGTTGAAAGTACTGCGGAGGAGGCGGGCTCCACTGCGACGACCTTAACGTCGGGTTTCTTTGATTTAAGATATTCGCCTACGCCTGTGACCGTGCCGCCCGTTCCGACACCCGCAACGAAGATATCTACGTTTCCGTCTGTATCGTCAAATATCTCGGGACCGGTATTTTCTCTGTGTGCTTTAGGGTTTGCCGGGTTTACGAACTGTCCGGGAATGAAGCTGTTTGGTATCTCTGCCGCCAGCTCCTCTGCCTTTGCAATGGCACCCTTCATTCCCTTCGAACCTTCGGTGAGCACAAGCTCTGCGCCGTATGCTTTCATCAACTGTCTACGCTCGACCGACATAGTTTCGGGCATGGTCAGTATCACACGGTATCCTCTTGCTGTGGCAACCGACGCAAGACCGATGCCCGTGTTACCCGAGGTTGGCTCGATGATTACGGAGTCGGGCTTCAGCTTGCCCGATGCTTCGGCATCCTCGATCATCGCCTTAGCGATCCTGTCCTTGACCGAACCTGCGGGGTTGAAATATTCCAGCTTTGCAAGTATCCTTGCCTTAAGCCCAAGTGATTTTTCGATATGCGTGAGCTCGAGCAGTGGGGTTTTGCCGATCAGCTCGGTTGCGTTTTGATATATTTTCATGACTTTATCTCCCTATCATTTCAGTAATTTTGTAATATTTTGTTTCTCAAAGACCGTAATCAGAAGTACGCCTATGATGATACCCGCTACCGCCTGAACGGCATTGGCAGGGATATTGACAAGCGACGACACGAAGCCGTACAGAACGCCCTCAAAGAGAAAATATCCAAGGATCATTACGAGTTCCGAAAGTATTCCGCTGAATATCCTTGATACTGTTGCTTTCGCTTTCTTCGCGAAGAGCTTGTAAAACAAATATGCCACGACCGCCATCAATGCTTTTATGATGAAGGTTGCGGGGGCATACACCACGTAGCCCGAAAAGAGATCTGCAAGAGCAGAACCAAGTCCTGCCGCAACGAGTCCGTACGGCAGAGGCAAAACCCACGCTGCAAGAAGTACGATGCCATCGCCTAGATTGATATACCCCTTGAGCGGGGACGGGATTTTAATGAGCATCGTTGCCACACAAATGAGCGCGGCAAACAGCGATGAAATTACAATCTTCTGCGTGGCATTTTTCATTTTACCGCCTCAAATCCTCTCTCAAGATCCGCGATGATATCGTCGATATGCTCAGTACCGATGGAGAGGCGAATGGTGTTCGGCTTGATGCCCTGATCCAGAAGCTCTTTTTCGGAAAGCTGACTGTGCGTGGTGGTTGCGGGATGGATCACAAGGCTCTTTACGTCAGCGACGTTTGCAAGCAGAGAGAATATCTGCAAGCTGTCGATGAACTTGTGTGCTTCCTCCTGACCGCCCTTGATCTCAAAGGTGAAGATGGATGCGCCACCGTTCGGGAAATATTTCTCGTAGAGTTCGTGGTCGGGATGATCCGGGAGAGAAGGATGGTTGACCTTTTCTACCTGTGGATGCTTGGATAGGAATTCAACGACCTTCTTAGTGTTTTCTGCATGTCGTTCCAGTCGAAGTGACAAGGTTTCGGTTCCTTGCAAGAGCAAGAACGCCGCGAAGGGGGATATGGACGCTCCCGTGTCACGAAGCAAAATTGCACGAATGTAGGTGACGAACGCTGCCGCGCCCACTGCCTTGACGAAGGACACGCCGTGGTAGGAAGGATTAGGATCGGCGATTGCGGGATACTTGCCCGATGCCGCCCAGTCAAACTTACCCGAGTCAACGATTACGCCGCCGAGCGTCGTTCCGTGACCGCCTATGAACTTCGTCGCAGAATGAACTACGATATCCGCACCGTGCTCAATGGGACGGATGAGATAGGGAGTACCGAAGGTGTTATCCACCACAAGAGGCAGACCGTGCTTATGAGCGAGCTCTGCGAGCGCGTCGATGTCGGGAATATCGCTGTTAGGGTTGCCGAGGGTTTCAATATATATGGCTCTCGTGTTCGACTTAATAGACGCCTCGACCTCACTCAGATTGTGAATGTTTACAAAGCTTGCGGTGATACCGAAATTGGGGAGCGTATGCGCAAGCAGATTGTAGCTGCCACCGTAAATGGTCTTTTGCGCCACGATGTGACCACCGTTCTGACCGAGAGCCTGCAAAACATAGGTAATTGCCGCCGCGCCCGATGCAAGAGCCAATGCCGCAACACCGCCTTCTAGAGCTGCGATGCGCTTTTCGAAAACGTCCTGCGTGGAGTTAGTAAGTCTACCGTATATATTGCCCGCATCGGTAAGACCGAAGCGAGCTGCCGCGTGCGCGGAGTTGTGGAACACATAGGATGTGGTAGCATAGATCGGCACGGCGCGCGCATCTGTTGCGGGATCGGGCTCTTCCTGACCTACGTGAAGCTGAAGGGTTTCAAATTTATAATTGTTAGACATAATCGTTATTTCCTTTCGTATGTAAATGTGTGATGTGAGATTTTAATTTGAAGATTTGAAGCTTATTTACATCGACACATTCGACCGAAACGAAAATTCGCTCTGACGAGCTTTTCAAAATAGTTTTCCATTGCATTACCTCTTACCCACCTGTTAGGTAGGTGATGGTATTATACCACCACTCACCTACCTTGTCAATAGGTAATAAGAAAATTTTTCAAAAAATTTCACACACCAAAGTATATGAATAAAATAACGGCAAGGATTTTTGTCCTTGCCGTTGTGCGTTATTCTATATCTTGTAGTGTTTCCATCGTCAATCTCGCTCCGAGGAGGAAGGCATATTAGAAGATGGCTGTTTGGAAAAAGCTCACGTACTCGTCCCGGCAATCGTGGAACTTTTCGAAGCTCTACTCCTTCTCGTCGGTGAAGGTCTTTGCCAAATTCTCGTCGATACCTCTTTCGGCGGCGATGCGGGGTATGATGCTATCAAGCATTTCATTTTCTTCAAGGTCTATATCGTGCAACCGAGCGTTCAACTTGCCTTCGGTCAGCAGGGGGGTGTCCCTTATGGTGATTTTTATATTACTGATAATTACTGTACCAGACGCGGCACTTATAGAAGCGTCCCATATTGGAGGGGACAGTGCCTATGATCTTTGCGCCGTTGGGAATATAGGTGAGGTAGGTGGTATTCCAGCCGCCGCCCTGACCGTTATCGTTTCCGCCGTCGTAGAACATATAGATCTGGTCGCCGTTAAGGAAGCGTCCGACGCCCTTGACGTGGTCGGTAGTAGCGCCAGCGACGCCCTCGTATGCCTCCTTTACGGTCTTGTTGACCTTGTCATAGACGTAAACGTGGGTAGATGTCGAGATGATGAGCCAATCGTCGTTGCCGTAGTAGGGCTGGAGGTCGTGCAGACCGCTTTCGGGAGTAACGTAGCTGAGCTCCTCGTTCTTTACTGCCGTGACAGAACCGTCTGCGTTGAGAGTTACTTCAAAGGCGGTGAGCTGGTTTGTTCCTACTGCCCAAAGAACCTCGTATTTGGGATCCCAAAGCAGACCGTGCGCATCCTGGAAGGGCACCTCGAGAATGACCTTGGTGGGATCAACGGCGTTGAGATTATAGAAGTGAATGTCGTGACCGACGGTGCCGCCCGTTGCGATAACTCCGTTCGGGAGAAGCTCGATAGAGTGGCTGTTTTCGGAGGAATTTGTCGTTCTCCAAAGCACCTCTTTTGTCTCGTATGATACCATTTCCGCGTTTACGCCGCCGACTACGATGATGACTTCGCCGTAGGTCGGGTGGTTACGGAACTTGAAGCCGCTTATCGCACCGCAGGTAGTCTTATTGCTCCACACAAGAGAGGTCAAGTTCATGTTTCCCGACGAGATGTCGTAAACCTCGATGCAGTTTGTAGTCTGATTTGCCATACCGACGAGAAGCGATTCGCCTCCGCCGAAGGTTTTTGATATGTTGAGCGATTTCGGGATCGACTTTTTTTCATAGTCGATGGCGGAAATGAGCTCGCCGATTCCGCGCGAAAGAGCCGCGTCGCTTCCGCCGACTACGACGACCTTATTACCCATCACCTTGACTCTGTACTCTTTCTCTTCAATGCCCTCGGCGAGCGCTATTGATTCAGCTCTGCCCGTTGAGCCGAGGAGAAATTCGTATGCGTTCTTATCCTCTTTGACATTTGAAGCGTTGAGGACGCGATAAATGCCGCCGACGTTCTTTCTCAGCTCGTTGCCGAGAAGTACTGCGACGTTTTTAACATTTTTGTCCTCCTTGGTGTTTACAAGGATGGTGAATCTCGATTTGCCGTCTTCACCGAGAAGCGAAATTTCCGATCCGAAATCGTTATTGGGATCTGTTTTCTTTTTGTTTTCTTCTCCGCCTCCGCAGGCGCAAAGCGTGATCAGGGAGGAGAGTGCGAGGATTAGCGCGATGATTTTTTTCATATCAGTTGCCTCACTTTACGTTTTTATGAAGATCTGCGCAAAGAAATTTTCTTGCGCGTTCGACTGAGTCCTTTGAATTTCCCCAGTCCTCTTTTTCATAACGGTAGTCAAATTTTTTGCAGAACCAGGATACGTCTGCGCGAAGTGTGTCGAAATATTCAAGTACGGGCTTTGAGACTGCTTTGTAGAAGTCGGGGTAGCCCTTTTTCATCTCAACCTTTGCCGTTTCGAGCCACATTCTGAAGTGCGGCAGGCATATATAGGGCTGCTTCTGTACCTTCAAGCGGAATTCTTCTTCCTCTGTCCAGAGCAGAGCGGCGTTTGAGAGCATTCGCGAGAAATTATGGTCGATGCGCGAGCAGATATAGCAGGAGCCGTCGAGCTTATTCAGGCGCTTCGGCGCGGCTGTTCCGACGCGACCGATCAGCGTCGAGAGGGCGTTATCGTCGATCTCTTTACGAAGCTGATCGAGATGCGATTCGAGGATTAGACCGAGAGGGAGACGCTTTTTTGCTTCAAGCAGACGGTCAAAATGCGTCGGGCAGAAGCTCTGCTCGTTAGTCATTGCTCTCGTATCGGGCTCCATCATTGAAGCGCCGAGAATGAGGTCTACCTCGTTTTGCTCGAGTATATTATACAGGCGGCAGAACGGGCAACCGAGCGAAGGGTTCTCCGCGCAAGCTTCAAACGCTTCGTTTACCGGTATTGTATAGATAGTTTCGCTCATGGTGCTTCCTCACACTGCAACGGGGAATCTTCCGATCTTCTCGCCGTGCTGATAGTTTTCGACCTTGAAGCTGTCGGGTGTGAAGTCGTAGAAGTTATTTACAGTCGGGTCGAGCGTTACCTTCGGCGCGTCGTAGGGCGTACGGGAAAGCAGCTCCTCGACTATCGGGATATGGCGGTCGTAAATATGCGCGTCTGCGATGACGTGAACGAGCTCGCCCGCCTGAAGTCCGCTTACCTGAGCGAACATCATGAGAAGTGCCGCGTACTGCGCGACGTTCCAGGCATTTGCGGCAAGCATATCCTGCGAGCGCTGGTTAAGTATCGCGTTAAGAACGCCGTCTGTTACGTTAAAGGTCATACTGTATGCGCAGGGGTAGAGCGCCATTTCATGTAGATCCGCGAAGTTATAAAGGTTCGTCATTATTCTGCGCGAGCAGGGGTTATTCTTAAGGTCGTAGAGGACTCTGTCGACCATATCAAATTCGCCCTCTTTATATTTATGCTTGACGCCCATCTGATAGCCGTACGCTTTACCGATAGATCCGTTTTCATCTGCCCAGGCGTCCCAGATATGCGAGCCGAGGTCGTTTATATTATTCGACTTCTTCTGCCATATCCAGAGTATCTCATCAACTGCCGAGCGCAGAGATATCGGGCGAAGGGTGATAAGCGGAAAATCCTCACGCAGGTCGTAGCGGTTTACGACTCCGAAAAGCTTTTTCGTATATGCGGGGGTACCGTCGTCCCATTTCGGACGCACCTTTTCGTCGGTCACGAGCGTTCCTTTTTCGAGGATGTCGCGGCAGGTATTTATAAATGCTCTGTCGGCAGAACTCATTGCGTTTCTCCTATATTGTTACTTTAACAATATTCTACAACATTTTACATATAAAAACAAGAGTATTTTCCGCGTTTTTATGTTTTTCGGGCAATTTTTTTGTCGTTTGTTATGAGAAATTACAACATATTTTTTGTACTCTTTCGCTAAATGCCGAAAAATGTTGAATGGTATTGATTTTTTTGAATATTGTGGTATAATCTTCAAGGAAAGTTAGTGAGAAAGGTGTTTTTTATGTACGACAGAGTAGTAGAAATAATCGCAAATCAGCTTCAGATGGATGCCGATATGATAGACGGTTCTTCCAAGGTCATGGAGGATCTCGGTGCAGATTCGCTTGACGTTGTTGAGATGCTTATGACGATGGAAGAAACATTCGGAATCGCCGTTCCCGACGAGGATATAGAGGATCTTATAACCGTTAGCGACGTTGTTGCTTACGTTGAGAGCAATATTTAATAGCTTCCCGCTTCGGCGGGATTTTTTATTTGTGATGTAACATTGTTTTTCCGCGGACAGTCGAGGCGAGGGGTTCCTGGTTGCCTGTCCCTACAAATGACGTGGCGAAGCTTTGTCACGTTGCCTTCCCCTTGGGGAAGGGGGACCGCAGACGCTGCGTCTGCGGTGGATGAGGTGTTCGGGTGTGATGTATTGAAAAAAACAAGCGACCTGCGGTCGCTTGTTTTTTATTTTGCTTTTAAAAATTTCTTTTTCAGATATGCCTTAAAGCTTTCGCTGTATACGAACGGATAGACGACAGCGCAGACGAGAAGCGCCCACGGCATATCAATTATCGAATGCTGCTTTAAGAAAACGGTCGAGAGGGAGATGAGCACCGTCATTACGGTGAATGCGATGCGCCATCCGGTCTTTCCGAAAAGCTTGCTGTGCCAGGCGGCGACAGATACTGCGACTGATCCTATTACGTGTAAGGACGGGCAGACATTCGTATTCGTATCGAAATTATAGAAGTCCTCCATGAAGCGCGTAAGGAAATTGCTTCTTCCGAGCCCCTCTATATCGGGGCGAAGCTCCTGCATCGTCGGGAATATCAGATAAATTATCGTCGTTACGGTGTAGGTGCCGATGATGAAATACATATATTTTTTGAATGCCTCGGTGTCAAAGAGGATCGTATATACGTACATTCCGATTATGTAGAAGAACCATATCATATACGGGATCACGAAAAGCTCGCAGAAGGGGATCACGTCATCAAGCGGCGAATAGATTACGAAATGCTTGCAGTTCTCAACTGTTCTGAACACCTCGAGCGACACGAAGCACGCGCCGAATATCGGCCAGAAAAGAAGAAGCAGCAGATATTTGTATTCTCCGCAGAAAAGCGTTTTCGGCGAAAGTCGGCGAAAGTCGACAAGCTTCAGCTTTTCACCTTCGTTTGCGTTTTTGTTCATTTGGGATTACTTCCTTAAATGTTCCTGTTCTCGTGTATGTAGTCGACGATCTCTTTCGCCGAACGGTGAGTAAATTCCGCCTTCATTTTTTCGCTCATATCCTTGAGCAGAATGGGGGAGGCGATGAGTGTCTTGACGATCGCGGAAATTACGTCGGGCGTTCCTCCGTAGAATGCGAAGCCGCGCTTGACAAAGAAATCACTGTTATGGGTTTCGAGCCCCGGTATAGCGTTACTGAATACTATAGGAAGATGCTTTACGCCTGCCTCGGTCGAGGACAGTCCGCCTGCCTTTGTGATTATAAGCTCGGAGGCGTCCATATAGAGAGGAACCTCCTTCGTAAAGCCGACGGGGACAATATTCTTTCTCTTTTTAGTTAGTGCGTTGAGGGAAGCAAGCAGCTTTTTGTTCTTACCGCAGATCGCGACGAGAATGCAATCCTCGGGAAGCTCCTTTGCGGTCTTCAGGACGGTCTTTTTTATCGGACCGCAGCCCATGCTTCCGCACATAAGAAGAACTATTCTCTTGTCAATCGGCAAGCCGAGCTTGCTTTTTGCTTCGTTTTTATCTATCTTTGTATAAAAATCCTCGCGCACGGGAATTCCCAAGGGAACGATGATCTCTCTTTTTGTTCCGAGCGAGACGAATTCCTCCGTCAAGCCCGCAGACGGCGTGAAGCTTGCTTCTAGGTCGGATAAGCCGGCGCCGGGGGAGCAGGTATAATCGGTCGAGACCAAAAACGACGGCTGCTCTTTTCCGTGAATCTTACGGTATTCAGTCACCATGGACGACGAGAACACGTGCACGCTGATGACGGCGTCGTATCCGCCCTCCGATATTGCTTTATGAAGCCGCTCAGACGGCTTTTTGGCAAGCGGAGAAAGTCCTTTTCCCGGCTTTTTTTCTTTTTGGACTCTTTTATTGTGCTTTGCCGACATTCTTTCAAAATAACGGTAGCCGCTGCCGAAAAGTCCGGGGAAATGCTTATATAAAAACTCTTGGCCTTTAACTACCAGTTTGTTAGTTGCTTTAGACCAAAAAGACAAGGAGTCCCATATATCGACAGTATCGCCGCGCTTTTCCGCTTCTTCGCGAATAGCGCGCGCAGCTGAATTGTGTCCTTCGCCCGTGTTACAGGATAGGATCAGAATTTTCATTTATGAAGTCGCTCCTCTCGACGCGTCAGACGTTCCTCTGCGATGATGTATTGCGGACGGTTATAGCGCTGGATCAAGATAAACGGAAGGTTTCCTATAAAGCAGAAAATATATAGAATTACTCCCAATTTGCCCGGGCAGATAAAGATCACGCCGATCGAAAGGATCATGAGTACTGTGTGTACTATTTCTGCTACACAGGTCTCCTTTATCAGAGCGCGCAGATCCTTTGAGGTCGTTCCCGACACCACCTTTTTGGGGCGCAGAAAGGGAAGGATCTTGCTTACGTCGGGGAGCTTGCCCTTCCATTTTCTTATTTTCAGCTTGTCATAGACCTTGCCGTTCTTTTCCCATTTTTTGCTCTTGAACGGGCGCTTGCTTTCGTCAAGCTTTTCACGGTTTATAAAGATTGCAAAAACGTTAGACAGAATGCCGATCACTGCGACGTAGATGACGCCTAACCAAAATCTTTTGTACATTTTTGCCTCCTTTTTGTTACGCTGTTTAACCGATCACTCGTCTATATCTCTTATATGCTCGGATGCGGTGAAAAAGCACTTTGCATAGCTTACAAGCGAAATTATCATAAATACCGCGCACGTCGCAACTATGCCGTATACGCCGCCTGTCGGTATGTTTTTGAATACGACGAGGACAGCCATGCTGACAAACAGGACCGTCGTGCATATTTTGCCTGCCCAAAGCGCGCCGTCGAGCATTTTGCCGCTATGAAGAAGACGGCAAGCCATTACGAACATAAAGCCCTCTTTGATTATAAAAATGACAAGCAGGGGCAGTATCTCAAGGTTGCGAATGGTAAGGCAAATGATGACTATACCTTGAGTAAACTTGTCCGCCAATGGGTCGAGCATTATTCCGATGCGCGAGCGCATATTGAATCTTCTCGCTATAAAGCCGTCGACCATATCCGTGAGTGCCGATGCGGCAAAGACTGTTGCCGCTATTATGTAGTCCTTTGCATCTTCTGCTTTCATATACAGAACTGCGTATACGGGTATAAGCAGTATTCTGAAAAGACTCAAAAAATTGGGGATCGTAAAAATTTCTTTCTTTGAATATCTCATTTTGTTCTCCGTGAGGATCTATGCTGTAATTTAAATATTTTCTTCCTTGTCGTTTTTTTCCTCTTGCGTCTTCTTTTCGGCTTTTGCCTTGAGACGCGCCGAAACGCTGCTCTTTAAGAGTGTATAGATTATTGATGCTATCGGAATGAATACGAGCATTCCGACGACGCCGTAAAGTGCGCCGCCTATTATCAGCGCGGCGAAGGTCCACATTGCGGGCAGACCTATGCTTCCTCCGACGACGCGAGGATAGAGAATATGATTTTCAAGCTGCTGAATGATCAGGAACATGACAAAGAATATCAATGCCTTCATCGGGCTTACCATGAATATGAGCAGCATACCGACAAAGCATCCGATAAATGCTCCGATATACGGAATGAACGCCGTAATTCCGATAATTACGCTTATGACCGGTGCGTAGGGGAAGCGGAATATTGCCATTACGACAAAGAATATCGTTCCGAGAATGATCGCTTCAAGGCACTGACCTGAGAAAAATCTCGTAAAGGTCGTTACGACGAGATCAATAAAGGACTTTATCTTGGGGGCGTGCTTATCCGAGGAGTACGCGTCTATTATGCGGTTTGTCTGACTCTTGAGTCGCTTTTTGTTCGCCAGAAGATATACCGAGAAGATGATCATTGTAAAGAGGTTCACGACCGCGCTTACAACGCTGCTGACTGAGTTTTTGATCGTGTCTACGATGCCTCCTGCGTTCACTGTCAGGTGCGATAGGATCGCTTGTGCATCTATCTTTGACAGGGAAGCCTTCAGATCCTTCGCGTCGATATTGTGCTTATCCATAAGGTCGATTATCTTCGGGATAGCTGCTTCAACGGTTTTCGATATTTCGCTCACCGAATCGACAAGCGCCGGGATAAGAGCTCCGATAACGAATGTTATCGCGCCTGCCGCGAGAAGACACGTCAGAATAAGACTTATCATCGTGATGGCTTTTTCGGAAAGCTTTTTCTTGGCTTTAGATTTTCTGTTCAAAAAATTAAAGAACTGCTCAAGCTTCGCCATCGGCGTACCGAGAATCAGCGCAAGCGCGACGCCGAAAAGAAGCGGCGATATGACCGAGTAAACGGCGCTGATAAATCCGCCGACGCGGTGTAAATTCATAATGATAGCGTATATCAGTATCACCGCCGTAGCGAACAGCAGACCAATTTTAAATTTTTTCTTGTCGAATTTGTCCATTACGTTCTCCTTGACGGTCGTTTCGGCTCGTTTCTGCGCCGAGATACCGATGAAACTAAAGCGAATATCTTTAGATATAATTATACGTATATAATTATACGCTCCATATATCAACATTTCAAGTTTATAGCAGCAAAATTCACACTTTGTTCATATCATGGAGGCGGTATTTCAGTTTATCGCTCCAATTTTGAAAAAACTGTTTACAAATTTCTAAAATCTGTTATAATTAATATAATAAGAGTAATAGTGCTTTCGGAGGAAAACTTGATAATCCAGCTTGACGAGGCAAAACGCACACTGACAAACGTGCGTCCCGCCATTGAAGAACTAAAAAACGCGCTCCGTATTGAAGAGCTTGATAGGCAAATTCAGGAGCTTGAAGCAAAGACCCTCGTGCCCGACTTCTGGTCGCGTGACGATTCGGGTAAGATACTTCAGCAGATAAAGGATAAAAAGACGACGATAGAAAGATACGACGAGCTTTGCTCGCGTCTTGAAGATACTCTCGTGCTTATTGATATGGGCATCGAGGAAAACGACGAAAGTGTCGTTGATGAGGTCGTGAGTGAGGTCAAGGAGATCCTTGACACCGAAGAAAAGATGCGTCTTGAAACGCTCCTTACAGGCGAATACGACCACAATAACGCGATCCTCTCCTTCCACCCCGGCGCAGGCGGCACCGAGGCGCAGGACTGGGCGCAGATGCTCTACCGCATGTATACGCGTTGGGGCGAAGCTCACGGCTATACGGTAAAGCTTATGGACTGGCTCGACGGTGATGCCGCAGGAATCAAGAGCGCGGTAATATCTATTGAGGGTGTTAACGCTTACGGCTTCTTGAAGAGCGAAAACGGAGTGCATCGACTTGTGCGTGTTTCTCCCTTCGACGCATCGGGCAGACGTCAGACATCGTTTGCTTCGGTCGAGGTAATGCCCGAGTTTGACGATATGAACGACAATATCGAGATCCGCGAAGAGGATCTCGAAATAACCGCACACCGTTCCTCCGGTGCAGGCGGTCAGCACATAAACAAGACCGACTCGGCGATAAGAATCCTTCATAAGCCGACGGGAATCGTTGTCGGCTGTCAGACACAGAGAAGCCAGCTTCAGAATAAGGAATACGCTATGCGTATGCTGAAGAGTAAGCTTATGGAGATAAAGCAGAGAGAAAATCTCCAAAAGATAGACGATATTAAGGGCGTTAAGACCGATATAGAGTGGGGCTCGCAGATACGTTCCTACGTGTTCATGCCTTATACTCTGGCAAAGGACACCCGTACCGGCTTTGAAATTACCGATATCAACTCCGTTATGGACGGTAATATCGACGGATTTATAAATGCTTACCTCAAAATGACAAGCTCAAAAGAAAACGTTTAATCAAAGATAGGAGAATTATTATGCATAAACAGACTAGATTTTATCTCGGAATCATGCTCATCGTTCAGGCAATTTCCTGCTTTTTCCTCGTGATCGCGTATCTTATCAAGGATAAGAAAAACACGGCAAGTCCATTTATGATCCTCGGACTTATCTCGGGCGTTGCGGGCGGCTTCCTCGTTGCCGAAAAGGTGAAGGAGAAGTACGATAGCGAGCTCATCCTCGATGCAATGAACAATATCTGCGAAGACGATACCTTCCGTCATAATATTCCCGTTGACGAGACCGCAGACGAAGAAGAGTTTAATTAAAATGAAAAACCGACGGTTTTCCGTCGGTTTTTCTATATATCTTTCGGAAGCTCGGATATTATTCCCGAAAGGTGCTTATCGTAGCCCGCTTCGGCGACGGTCAGAGTGCCGTTTTCGTAAAGGACGGTAGTGACCGAGGCGTTTGATACCCACTTGACGTTTTTCATAGCGTTTACGCTTCCGTAGGTGACTATTGCCTGAAGAACGCGGATAGGTGTTGCATGCGTTGCGAGAACGACGGTCGAGTCGGGGTTTTCGTCGCCGATTTTTTTGATGCAGGTGATTATACGATCGCCAAGCTCCTCGACGCTCTCTCCGTTCGGAGGGCGGACGTTGCCGGTGTCGCCGAACCATTTCCCGAACAGATCGGGGTATTCTTCCTTTATATCGTCGAAAATACGACCTTCCCAGTCACCGGCGTATATTTCGCGGAGCTCTTTTGTCGGGGTGATGTCAAGTCCGAACAGGTCGGCTGTCGCCTTTCCCGTACAGAATGCGCGGTCGAGGTCGGAGGCGTATATTTTATCGACCTTAAAGGTCTGTTTTATATATTCGGCGGTTGCTCTCGCCTGACGGCGACCGAGGTCGGTGAGGGGCGCGTTATAGTGCCCTGCAAATACTCTTTTCAGGTTTGCTTCACTTTCGCCGTGGCGGATCATTAGAAATTTTGTCATTGGTTTCTCCGATTAAAATGTTAAGGTTTTGCGGCGACGCTGTCTTGCCCTCCCTTTGGGGAAGGTGTCTAAGAGGTAAACCTCGGACGGATGAGGTGTAGGTTGCGAAGCAACAGTTTTGCATCCCTTGTGTAAAGGGAGGTGCCGAGCTTGCGAGGCGGAGGGATTGTAAGAAACATAAGATCCTTTTACGACAATCCCTCACCGCTTCGCGGAGCTCCCTTTGCACAAGGGAGCCGATAACGTGACGAAGATTTTTCGCGTGGCGGACAGCGTGAGCGCGGGAGCGGGCGGCGAGAGCGCGGGAGCGGGCGGCGTGAGCGCGTGGGGTTCCCGAGCAAGCCCTCACCCTACAAACATCGTGGCAGAATGATTGAAAGTATCTCGAAAAAGAGGCACCCATAAGTGCCTCTTTTCTATATTATCTGTTGAGAATCTTCTTGGTAAGCTCTACGGGCTCGACGATCTTATCGCCCTCGTAAACGCGCATATTGCCCGATGCGATCTCGTCGATAAGAACGACCTCGCCGTCCTTGGTGTAGCCGAACTCGAACTTTATGTCCCAAAGATCAAGACCGATGGTCTTGAGGTCGTCGGCAACGATCTTGGTGATAGCGAGAGTCTGTTGCTTGAGCGACGCGAACATCTCCTCGGTCATAACGCCGAGAGCAACGAGGCCCTCGCCCGTTACGAGCGGATCGCCCTTTTCGTCGTTCTTGAATGTGCATTCAACGTAGCCGCCGTTAAGACGGGTGCCGTTCTTGATATATTCGCCGTAGCGGCGGATGAAGGAGCCGGTCGCAACGAGGCGGCAGATGACCTCAAGTCCGTTTCCGCCCTGCGCCTTGCCGAAGTTTTCGGCGGAGATAACTTCCATTGTTGCGTCTTCAATGTTTGCGGAAACATAGTGCGTCTTTATGCCTGCCTTCTTGCAGAGCTCGAAGTAGTATACGGAAGTCTGAAGATTTGCCTTGCCTATACCCTCAATGGTAAGTCCGACGGAGTTTTCACCGGGATCGAAAACGCCGTCCTTGCCGGTGCAATCGTCCTTGAATTTGAGAAGAACGTTTCCGTTCTCGAGTGCAAATACGTCCTTCGTTTTGCCTGTGTAGATCTTTTTCATAAATCCGGTCTCCCTTAATTTATTTGAGTTAGTATATTTCAATTATACAATATGCTTATCTGTTTGTAAAGAAAAAATTATTCGTTTTTTCGACGAAATTAGCGCTTATATGGCGCTGCGTCTTTCGCGTTTTCACCACGATGCGCTGTCTGCGGCGGTGACGGCAGTGCAGAATGCGATCTGCAGGTTAAATCCGCCCGTATAAGCGTCAACGTCGATGACCTCGCCTGCGAAATACAGTCCCTTGATTTTCTTGCTTTCGAGCGTTTTCGGGTTTATCTCCTTGACGCTGACGCCGCCCTTTGTGATTATTGCCTCGTTTATCGGGCGGAAGCCGCTTAGGCGCACGGGGAAGCGCTTGAGAAGCGTCACAAGCGATCTTCTCTCCTCTTTCGTGATCGAATTTACCTTGCGGTCGGGGGATATGCCCGACATTTTTACGAACACGGGTATCATTCGTGAGGGCAGAAGCGCCGAGAGGGAATTTATGAAGTCGCGGTTGAGATTTTTACCGAAGTCGGAAAGGAGTCGGTTATCAAGCTCCTTTTCGTCGAGCGCTGGCTTCATATCAATATAGAGAGTGTATTTTTTCTCGCCGAGGTCGGGGATCATTGACGAGAGCGAGAGTATCATCGGTCCAGTCACGCCGAAATGTGTGAACATCATCTCACCGAAGTCCTGATATACCGTCTTTCCGTTCTCGTCCTCTGCCTTTATTGCGACGTTTTTGAGAGAAAGCCCCTGCATATCGGGACAGTGGCGGTCGGGTGATTCGATCGGAACGAGCGACGGACGGCAGGGGACCGTTTCAAGTCCCAAGGAGCGCGCAAAGCGTATTCCGTCGCCGTCTGAGCCGGTTTTCTGGTAAGATACACCGCCCGTGCAGACGATGACCGCGTCGTAAGGGATGGTGTTCCCCCCTACCTTAACGCCGACGATCTCGCCGTTTTCGGCTTCGATTCCGCTGACACGTGCGTGAACGACGTTCTTCTTTACGAGATTTGCGAGCGCGTCGACGATGTCGAACGCCCTATCTGAAATGGGGAAAACACGGTTTCCGCGCTCGGTTTTGAGCGGTACGCCGAGATTCTCGAAAAACTCCATCGTGTTCTGCGCCGAGAAATTACTGTATGATGAGTAGAGGAAGCGAGGGTTTGTCGGAATATTTTTGAAAAACTCGTCGCGGTCGCAGTTGTTGGTTACGTTACATCTGCCCTTACCCGTGATGGCGAGCTTTCTGCCGAGCATGTCGTTTCTTTCGTAGAGCGTCACGTCGCATCCGTTTGCGATGGCTCTTGCCGCCGCCATCATTCCCGCGGCGCCTCCGCCTATTACTGCGATCCTTTTCATTATATGTGGCTGTCCTTATCGTAAACGTCGTACTCGTCCCATATCGTTTCAAGGCGCGAGAAGACGTTTTGAAGCTCGACCTTCTTCTTACGGGCGATATCGACGATGAGCGCGTTTATGATGCTCAGCGGTGCGACAAGAGAATCGACGAAGGACGCCATATCGCTCTTTGCGTAGAGGGTGCTGTCTGCGTGAGTTGCTATCGGGGAAAGTGCCGAGTCGGTGAGCGCGACGATGTGTGCGCCCTGCATGTGTGCGAACTCGACTGCGTTGATTATACGCTTCGAGTAGCGCGGGAAGCTTATTGCGATAACGACATCGCCCTCCGAAACGCGGAGAAGCTGCTCGAATATTTCGCTTCCGCTTGTCGTTTGGACGAGAGTCACGTTATCGAACATGAATCTGAAATTGAAGGCAAGGAAGCTTGCAAGGGAAGCACTTGAGCGCATGCCGATAATGTAGATGCGCTTCGCCTTGACTATCGCGTCTGACGCGGCGGTGAAGTCGGCGCGGCTGACGGTCTCGAGAGTGCTTCTTATCTTCGCCATATCGGAATTGAGCACGCTTTCAAGGACATCGCCCTCGCCGATACGGTCGTTGGTTACTTCCATTCTCTGAACGGATGTCAGACGTATGCGGATAAGCTCCTGAAGCGCGAGCTGAAGCTCGGGGTAGCCCTCGTAGCCGAGTGCGGTCGCGAAGCGGACGACGGTTGATTCGCTGACGTTCGTCACCTCGCCGAGGCGCGATGCGGTCATAAACGCGGCTTTATCGTAGTTGTTGAGAATGAAGCTTCCTATCGCTTTCTGACCTTTCGAGAAGGTCGGAAGCGACACCTTGATTTTTTCGAGAAGATTATTTTTCATAGTGTCCGTTCTTCCTTTTTTGAGGGGTTTTCCGTCATTTTCTTGCAGTTTTTCGGCACAAAAGGGTCAAAAAATACAAGAAAAGGTACGTCGGCAATTTTTGCAAGTCCGACGCACGTTTCTTTCATAATTAGATTATATACCTCTTTTGGGGATTTGTCAAGAAAAAATGTTGAGCAACACTCTGTCAGAAAGATTTGAAATCAGCGTTGCCCCCTACAAAATGTGTTGAGGCGTTTGAATATTTATGATAGAGTGAGCAGAGAGATGGCGATTCGCGGAGAGGTTGACGGTAATACAAAAAAATCTCCGCCGAGGCGGAGATTTTTTATAACAATGTTCAAAATTATTGAGAGAGCCGTCCGAGATTCCTCCTTCGCTGGCGCTACGGATCCCTGCGGGTTCGGCTGCGCGTCGCCGTCACCCTGAGTGAAGCGAAGCGCAATCGAATGGGTCTGGCGACGCTGCGCTCAGAATGACAACGGACGACAATCGAATAATCCGATAATTACAGTTCAACAAGTCCTGCTTCGTAGAGCTTTTGGAGCGACATCAGTATACCGAGCTTTGCGTGGTACCAGGTAAGACCGCCCTGGAAATACACCGCGTACGGCTCGCGGATCGGTCCGTCGGCTGAAAGCTCGATGGACGAGCCCTGCACGAATGCGCCGGCCGCCATAATTACCTCGGAATCGTAGCCCGGCATTGCCCACGGCTCGGGCGTGACGTAGGAATCGACGGGTGCCGCTGCCTGAATACCGCGGCAGAATGCGATTATTCTTTCCGCAGAGCCGAGCTCGACTGCTTGTATTATATCGTGACGGCTCTCGGTGCTGTTCGGGACGACGCGGAAGCCGAGTCGCTCATAGACGTTTGCTGCAAATACTGCGCCCTTGAGTGCGCCGGCCGTTACTGTCGGCGCGAGGAAGAAGCCCTGATAAAATGCCGGCATAATGCCGAGGTTTGCTCCGACTTCCTGACCTAGACCGGGTGCGGAGAGACGGTATGCGCATCGGTCGACGCACTTCTGAGTGCCGACGATATATCCGCCGATAGGGGCAAGTCCGCCGCCGGGATTCTTGATGAGCGAGCCGACCGTCATATCTGCGCCGACGTCCGACGGCTCGATGGTCTCAACAAATTCACCGTAGCAGTTATCTACCATTACGATAAGCTCGGGCTTTATGCTCTTGACAAACGCGATAAGCTCGCCTATCTGCTTGACGGAAAAGGTCGGGCGTGTCTTATAGCCCTTTGAGCGCTGGATCGTGACGAGCTTCGTTTTCTCGTTTATCGCCTTCGCGATATTTTCATAGTCAAAAGTGCCGTCTTCAAGCAGGTCTACCTGACGGTATGATACGCCGTATTCCTTGAGAGAGCAGGGCGATTCTCTTATGCCGATGACCTCCTCAAGCGTGTCGTACGGACCGCCTGCGGGGGAGAGAAGCTCGTCGCCCGGGAGAAGGTTTGCCGAGAGTGCGACAGTCAATGCGTGTGTGCCGCAGGTTATCTGCGGACGTACGAGTGCGGCTTCGGTATGAAAAACGTCTGCGTAGACCTTTTCGAGGTTATCGCGTCCGAAGTCGTTATAGCCGTAGCCCGTCGTTGCGGCAAAGTGAGTTGCGTTCACGCGGTTTTTCTGCATTGCATGAAGCACCTTTGCCTGGTTGTATTCGGATATGCGGTCGATTTCCCCAAAACGAGAGTCGAGCGAGGAGATTATCTCCTCGCCGAGCTCATATACCTTTGGGCAAATTCCGAGTGTTTCGTAAATTTGCTTAATATCAGTCATTTATTACACCTACAAAGATCTTGAATGCTTCAAGGACTGCGACATCCTCGTCGGTCTCTGCCTCTGCTATGTATTCGTCTATGGTTTCACCGACGGACACCTTTGCGTCGTCGGTAAGATTCTTGAAGAGTCCGAGCGGATCGGGATTTCCTCTGCTTGTGACGTTGACGATCATTCTCGACACTATCTTCGATTCAAGGCATTCGTCGATTATTTCGGTCGCGTATTCCTTAACGACGTCGTCGGTATTCTCGGGATTTTCCGTTACCTCGGTCACTGCTTCGAAAACGTTGCCGAGCGCTTCGGCTTCCTTATCTACGTCTTCCGCAGGACAGTCGGTCTCGATGATAGAATCGAGGGTCGCGTCGATAACGCCCTTGAATGCGTCTGCGTCCTCATCATCAATTCCCATGTCTTTTACAAGGTCGGAGCTTATAGTGTCCTTGACTGCGCCGAGAGCTTCCTTATCGGATGTGATGAGCTCCTTCATGCTTTCGTTGGAGGAAGACTTGTTCTCCTCGTTATCCTCGGAATCTCCGCCTGCGATACCGCCGAATGCGTCTATGGCGGCAAACGAGGCGCTGGAATATTTACCGAAGAAGTTTTCGCCTACCGGCTTGTTGACCGAGAGGAGAAGGTTTTCTTTCAGCTTCACGAGCAAGGAATCGGAAACGTCGTTTCCGGAGCTTTCCATGATCGCTTCTGCGGCATTAATTACCTTGTCAACGCCGACCATCGGATGGCGTGCAAGACCCTCGAGCATCATTCCGACACCCATTGCGCTTGTCTTCTTGTTAGAGGACGAAATGAGTCCCGTGATGAGGAGGTAGAAGGATTCTCCTTCTTTATTTGCATCTTCCTTGCTCATCGGATTAGCGGGGATGGCGGAGAGGGCGTCACAGAGTGCCTTTACAGAGCCGTCGGTATCATTGCCCTTTTCAATTATATCCTTTGAGAATGTATCAACGACGTTCTTTAGAAGGTTGCTCTTGAAGGTTGCGATCGCGTTTGAATGGTTGAGAGTATCACCGAATGCATCTGATACCATTTTGGCATCTACCCCCGACATATCGGTATCCTTATTTACAAGCGCTTCCACCATTCCGCTCTTTACCATCGCCTCGGACAGGTCGAAGAATGCGGGAAGGTCTTTTCGGAGCTGCTTGCTGTCGGAAAGTGCGGGATAGTACTCGTTTGGCTTTATCTTTCCGATTCCGGGCACCTTCACGGAGGGAAGATTACCGCCGAGGAAATCACAGATGAAATCCGTTATGAACGGATTATCGGTAAGAAGCTCCTCTGTGCTGTCAAGGAGGGCAAGAACCTCTTTTTCATTGAAGTCGCCCTTCTTCGTGTTGCCGATGCTTTTCGCATGGCGGACAACGTCGGCGGTATCGCGTATTGTTCCCGAAATGCTTACGTTCGTATCGCCGATCTTACAGGACATAAGAATGTCGTATGCGGTAGAGAAGGGCGGGACGTTTGCAACGTCGACTACAAAGGGATCGGTCGCGGCGGATACTGCTCTCACCGACTCGTCGTCCTTATCGGCGAACACATTGACAACGTCACCGGTAACTCCGAGCGTGCCGTAGATCGGCAACAGTATGAGCATGGTGAGCAGGAAAGCGTCAATAAGCGATATTGAAAGACCGCCGATCTTGTTAGCTACGTGCTTCGGCTTGGGGATAACTCGCTTGAAGATGACCGAAACCACCGGCTTAACTATCGAAACGAGGATGGCGAATATTGGAATGTACAGAAGCACCGAGGCAACTGCCGATGCAACACTTGTTGCAAGAGATGCGATCTCTTGTGCTCCGCCCTCAATTCCCGAGCTCGTGAGTCCGTCAGCGATCATGGGAGCGAAGATGCCGGAAAGACCCCCTGCGATAAGCTTTGCTAAGAGGATCGAGAGAATGCAGGCAATTATCGTTGAACCGATCGAGATTCCTGCGCGTGCGGCGCCTCTTTTATAACCGAAAAGGCAGAAGACGGTGCCGAATAAGATTGCGAAGAAGAGAAATGGAAGCCACACTATAAGAGAAATTACTGTCGGTGACATTACTCTTACCTTCTTTCTTTAAAAAATATCTACGGGGAAGAGGATCTTAAGCTGGTTTATTCTTGATGTGAATGCTTTTTGCTGTTTTTCGCTGAGGAGCTGTTCCTTGAGCTGATCTGCTATTTCTTCATAAGCGAGAACGGTGGATTCGTTCTTTTCGTTAAGAAGTATGAGGTGGAAGCCGAACTGCGTCTTGACGGGGGCGGACATTTCGCCTACGTTCATCTCGAACGCCGCGTCCTCAAATTCCTTTACCATCTGTCCGCGTCCGAAGGTGCCGAGCTCTCCGCCGTTGTCCTTGGAGGGGCAGGAGCTGTACTTCCTTGCGGCGTCTGCGAAGCTTATGCTTCCGTTTTCTATCTCCGCGCGGATCTCGGCTGCCTTTTCCTCGCTATCTACGAGGATGTGGCTTGCGTTTACCGATGCGCCCGTATTGAAGCGCTCGGTGTTTTCATCGTAGTACTTTTTTGCTTCTTCGTCGGTGACCTTTACGTTTTCGATCGCGCGGCTGATAGCAAATTTTGTGAGAAGCTCCTCCTTAGCGAGAGCGAGCTGTTTTTTGAACTCGGGATCGAATTCGAGAAGCTCTTTTCTTGCGCCTGCTAGAATGAGCTTGCGGTTGATAAGCTGGTCGAGGACCATTTTCTGTCCCTGAGGATTCATGAGCGAGCGGCCTCTTTCGCCCATCGAGAGTATTGCTTCGTTTACCTCTGCTTCGGTGATATTTATTCCGCCAACCGAGGCGAGGATTCTGGATTCTGACATGGTGTTTTTTCCTTTCAAGGTTATTACATTTCAGTATAACATATTTCGGTAAGGATTTCAAGGGGTAGATAAAGAGTTTGTTGTAGGGCGTACCGTAAGCATACCTTTGCACAAGGGAGGCAGAAAACCCGAAGCGTTTGAACTTCCGTGATAGAGTGAACGAAAAAACAGGCGACTTATGCCGCCTGTTTATATTTCTTTTATTTCCACTTTTTCGCCTTTGTCGGTACAGACGGTTATAGTGAAGCCGTTTAATGTGAAGGTCGTAAACGACACGTTATCATAATTCGGCTCGGCGAAAAATCCGCTTCCCTCATATTTGCCGTAGCTTTCACGCTCGGTCCAGCGGAGAAGTGCGTCCTCTTCCTTTGCTCCGTCAAGGAATTTATCGCGTATACGCTTTGAAACCTTGCGATCTCCCTCGATATCAATACCGCATCTTGCGTCACCGATGGCTATCGCCGCCATTCCGTCTGCGTGCGCGATACTGAAATACACATTCGGCGTATCATAGAAAAACGGCTTGCCGTTTTCGTCCTTTTTTACCTGTCCTACGGTCAGACCGAGAAAAGAAGCGGCGGCATAGAGAAGCTCGTATGCCGCCTTGTGCTGTTCTTCGTAGGTCTTTCCGCAGGTTTTATAAAACGCCGCGATCAAGATATAACTCTGATACGGATAGTCTCTTCGATAGCGGAGATCTGTGCGAGCGCCGCGTCGGAGATCTGTCCGATTACTTCAACAACGGTATAAGCATAGTTACCGCGGCTGCGGCTTACCATGTTTTCGATGTTGATGTTTTCCTCTGCCATTGCGGTCGATATCTTCGAAAGCACACCTGCTACGTTTCTGTGCATGATGCAGATACGCAGGTCGCCGTTATGAGGAAGCTCGACGTTCGGGAAGTTTACGGAGTTCTTGATGTTACCCTTTTCAAGGTACTCGATAAGCTCCTTAGCCGCCATGATAGCGCACTTATCCTCGCTCTCCTCGGTAGATGCGCCGAGGTGAGGAATGCAGACGATCTTATCCGATACACCGAGGAGATCGTCTGTGATAAAGTCGGTGATATAAGCCGAGACCTTACCGCTGTTAATTGCCTCGATCATTGCCTTGGAGTCAACGAGCTCTGCTCTTGCAAGGTTGATGATCTTAACGCCGTCCTTCATCTTTCCGATGGTTTCGGCGTTGATCATTCCCGTCGTGTCCTTTGTTGCGGGAACGTGGAGGGTTATATAGTCGCAGGAAGCGTAGATATCATCATAGCTTGCCGCCTTTTCGATAGAACGGGAAAGTCCCCAAGCCGCTTCAACGGTGATGAACGGGTCACATCCGTATACCTTCATTCCGAGTCCCTTTGCGGCGTTTGCTACAAGACCGCCGATAGCGCCGAGACCTATTACGCCGAGAGACTTGCCCTCGATCTCACAGCCGGCGAACTTCGACTTTTCCTTTTCGGCAAGGGCGGCTACGCCGCTTTCGCCGGTGTGTGCCTTTGCCCACTCGATACCGCCGACTACGTTACGCGAAGCGAGGAGGAGCGCGGCGATCGCAAGCTCCTTAACACCGTTTGCGTTCGCACCGGGGGTGTTGAATACGACGATTCCTTCCTCTGCGCAACGGTCAACGGGAATGTTGTTTACGCCCGCGCCAGCGCGTCCGATAGCGACGAGCTCGGGATTGAAGGTCATATCGTGCATCTTAGCGGAGCGAACGAGGATCGCGTCGGGGTTTGCGCAGTCGTCGCTTACGGTATACTTTGCGGTATCGAAATTATCGGTACCGATCTTTGCTATTTTATTCAGACACTTTATATTATACATTTTTAACCTCTTATGCTTTGGGATTATTTTCTGCAAAGTCCTTCATGAACTTGACGAGTGCTTCAACGCCCTCGGTAGACATTGCGTTGTATATCGACGCTCTCATACCGCCGACGGAACGGTGACCCTTGATGTTCTTGAAGCCCGCCTTGCCTGCCTCTGACGCGAACTTCTTATCGAGATCGGGGTTTCCGGTTACGAAGGTTACGTTCATCATCGAACGGGAATCCTTTTCAACGGGTGCGGTATAATAGGACTGGCTGTCGAGGTAGTCGTAAAGAACGGCCGCTTTATTTTCATTGTATGCCTTCATTGCGTTAAGGCCGCCGAGACCGAGAATGTACTTGAACACGAGTCCTGCAACGTAGATCGGGTAGCAGGGGGGAGTGTTATACATAGAGTCGTTATCAGCCATGAGCTTCCAGTCGAACATTGCGGGGGTGTCGGGACGGCACTTGCCGAGGAGGTCCTCACGGACGATCACGATCGTAAGTCCTGCGGGAGCGACGTTCTTCTGTGCGCCTGCGTAGATAACGCCGAACTTCGTCACGTCAACGGGCTCGGAGAGGATGCAGGACGACATATCTGCAACGAGCGGAATATCACCGGTATCGGGGATGTAGTTATACTTTGTTCCGTAAATGGTGTTATTGAAGCAGATATGAACGTAATCTGCGTCGGGACGGAAGTCCTCGCGACAGGTCTTCGGGATATAAGTATTATTCTTATCCTCGGAGGAAGCGACGATCTTTATATCGCCGTACTTCTTTGCTTCCTGCGCCGCCTTCTTGGAGAACTGACCGGAGACGATATAGTCTGCCTTGCCCGAACCGGTAAGGAGGTTATAGCAGACCGATGCGAATACGGTAGAAGCTCCGCCCTGGAGGAAGAGCACCTTATAGTTATCGGGGATGTTCATAAGAGTGCGGAGGTCTGCCTGCGCCTGATTTATGATAGCTTCATAATCGGGAGAACGGTGGCTCATCTCCATTACTGACATTCCGCTTTCGCCGTAGCAGATCAGCTCGCGCTGTGCCTGCTCAAGCACGGGGAGGGGAAGCATCGAAGGACCCGCTGAGAAGTTATAAACTCTGTTCATAATAATATCCGTTTCTCCGACTTTTTGTATTACGTCCCTCCCGTCGGGCGGAGGGCGTTGTGTAAATTTATAAAATAATAAAATAATTATATAATTTTGCGAGGGATTAGTCAAGGGGTTCGTGGTAAAAAGATGAAATTTTACCTTTTTACCATAGTAGTTAGGTAAAGCGAACGGTTTTTGAGCATTTTGATGTTATTTTCTTCTCACCTTTCTTGCTTGCCCAAGAAAGGTGACCAAAGAACGGTACCAAGGGGAAAACGTTTGAAAATTTGCCTTCGCAAATTTTCAAACGTTTTCCCCTTTGGATACCCCTTTCGGTTTAAAGAAACTTCGTGACGTTTAATTGTTGCTCCCACGCCATTGTAGGGACAGGCGTCCTCGACTGTCCGTTGCTCTCGCGCTCGCACCCTACAAAGAACATGGCGAACATTTTTTATGTGGCGGACAGAGTTGTGAATAATGAAAAAACGGACAACGATCGTTGTCCGTTTTAAATTTATTTTACCTCATATCCCTCGTCGGTAATTGCTTTGATAATGATCTCGTCGTCGACGGGCGAGACGAATTTGACCGTGACCTTATTTTGCGTATGATCGGCGGTAGCTTCGGAGATTCCGTCGATACTTTCAAGTGCGGTCTTGACTGCGTTTTCGCAGTGGTGACACATCATGCCGTAAACGGCGTAGGTCTTTAGGTTTTCGTCATTTTTCGGCTCGTGGATCGACGGCTGAACAACGGCGGCTTTGCCCTTTTTTCTTATCGGGATAAGATTCAGGCGGAGTGCGTTCGTGACGACGAAAAAGCTTGACAAGCTCATTGCTGCGGCGCCGACCATCGGGTTCATTTCCCAGCCGGTAAGCGGAATGAACGCGCCTGCGGCGAGTGGAATACCGAGCACGTTATAGAAGAACGCCCAGAACAGGTTTTCCTTGATATTGCGGAGCGTATTTTTGCCGAGCTTGATGGCGGCGGGAACGTCCGAAAGCGAGCTTTTCATAAGGACAGCATCTGCCGAATCTATTGCGATGTCGCTTCCTGCGCCGATCGCGATTCCGACATCGGCTTCAACAAGTGCAGGGGCGTCGTTTATTCCGTCACCGACCATTGCGGTCTTGCCGTTACCGCTCAAACGCTTGACGGTATCTGCCTTTTCGTTCGGCATTACACCTGCGACGACCTCGTCGATGCCGACCTTATCGGCTATTGCACGCGCGGTCCTTTCATTATCGCCCGTCAGCATGACTGTCTTTATCTTCATTTCGTGAAGCGTTTTTATCGCCTCTGCGGAGTCCTCCTTGACCTCGTCGCTGACGGCGACAATGCCTAGGACAGTGCCGTTTTTAGCGAAAAAGAGGGGAGTTTTGCCCTCGTTTGAGAGCTTTTCGGCGAGCTTTTTCGTTTCGTCGCTCACGGGCGCGAGTTCTGCGACCATTGAGAGCTTTCCGCCGTAGACGGTCTCACCGTTAACAAGTGCCGAAACGCCGCTTCCCGTATGCGCTTCGAAGTTTTCCACAGGGAGTGGAGAAATGTCGCTTTCCGAGCCGAAGGAAGTTATCGCCTTTGAAAGCGGATGCTCGCTTCCCATTTCGACCGAATACGCAAGCGTCAGAAGCTCGTTTTCATCGCATCCTATCGGGATAACGTCGGAAACGGTCGGCATACCCTTAGTTACCGTTCCCGTTTTGTCGAGGATGACGACCTTGGTCTTTCCTATTTCTTCAAGGGCTGATGCGCTCTTGAAGAGTATTCCGTTTTTAGCTCCGACTCCGCTTCCGACCATTATCGCAACGGGAGTTGCGAGTCCGAGCGCACAGGGACAGCTTATGACGAGCACCGATATTCCGCGTGCGAGCGCAAAGCCGATGCTTTCGCCTGCGATGAGCCATGCGGCGATCGTTATGAGCGCGATTCCCATTACGGTCGGCACGAATATTCCCGAGACCTTATCGGCAATTCGTGCAATAGGTGCCTTTGATGCCGATGCGTCGGAGACTGTTTTTATTATCTGCTGAAGGACTGTATCCTGACCGACCTTCGTTGCTTCGCATTTTAGGTATCCAGAAAGGTTTACGGTACCCGAGGAGACGGGCGAGCCGACCGTTTTATCGGCAGGTATGCTTTCGCCCGTGAGTGCGGCTTCGTTTACGGAGCTGACGCCCTCGATAACCTTGCCGTCGGCAGGGAAATTCTGACCCGGGCGGACTGTGAATATATCCCCGACCTTAAGGGACGATATCGGAACGGTAATCTCCTTACCGTCTTTGATGACGGTTGCAGTTTCGGGAGAGAGCGACATAAGACCCTTGAGGGCGCTTGTAGTTTTGCCCTTTGCGCGTGCTTCGAGAAGCTTTCCGACGGTGATGAGCGTCAATATCATTGCCGCGCTTTCGAAATACAGACCGTGAAGGAGCGAATGTGAATGTGTGACGGTCATTTTATAGACCATCGCCGTGCTGTACAAGAACGCCGCGAGCGAGCCGAGCGAAACGAGCGTGTCCATATTCGGCGCACCCTTGATGATCCCCTTGAAGCCGCTTATAAAGAATTTCTGGTTTATTACCATCACGGCAAGGGAGAGAAGCATCTGCGTCAAGGCGTTGGCTAGGTGGTTATTCTCAAGCGCGGACGGAAGCGGCAGACCTATCATCCGTCCCATTGAAATGTACATAAGAGCCGCGAGGAAAACTATCGAGAATATCAGGCGGAGAAGAATTTTTTTCGTTTCGCCGCTGTCAGACTCTTCCTTTTTTTCGGGCGCTTTGCCGTTATCGGCAGATGCGCCGTAGCCGGCGTCCTCTACGGCCCTTATTATTTCAGATTCCGGAACGTCACCTTCGACTGTCATGCTGTTCGTCAGCAGGTTGACGGAGCAGCTTTTTACTCCGTCTACACTTGACACTGCCTTTTCGACCCGCGCCGAGCAAGCGGCACAGGACATTCCCGTTACGTTGAATTTTGCCATTTGTTCACCTGTATTAATTATTTTTTGCCGTTAAGAAATCCGACGTAATCTATATCGTCCATCGGCTTTTTTGTCGAAAATCTGCTTTCGTACTGAACGAATTTTCCGATGTCGTAGCTTTCGTCTTTCAGTACCTTGTGAAAGGTTATATAAGGACGGTCACATTCCGATGTTCCCGTTATAACCAGCTTGTTTTCGTAGGGGAGATCATCAAAAACCTCGGCGTCGTTCTTTGTGAAAACGAGCGTTGTCAGCACGATGAAGAGGTTGTTAAAGTCCATTCGCTTTTTTCTCTCGTTCCACTTGTCCTTAAGCTCGTCAAAGCTTTTATAGTGCATTCCGTAAATTCGCACTGATTTGCCACCGCAAATAAGCTCGCCGACGGGATATTTGGTGCCATCGTCGGTCACCTCTGTCATTTCAGCATCGAGGTATCCGCGCAGATTTGATATAAACTGAAGATACTCTTCTTTTCTGATAAAAAGATTTACCGTCGGGCTCATGAAGCGCAAGCCGAGATGATGATATACCATGGTCCCGAAGCAGTTATTTGCGATTATTGACGGCGTTTCGTTTTTCAGCTTTTTGCGGAAAGCGCCGTGTATCTTGAGACGGCGTTTCTCAATGTGCCTGTCTATTATTTTTCCGATAATGCTCATATATTCTCCGAATCAAAGCGTAATAAGGTCTATATCCCACGCGGGGAAGGACATCGTTCGCTTGATATACATTTTATAATCGGGGCAGATCGAGTGGATGAGCAGCGGAATTTCAAAAATATCCGCGCTCTTGTGATACAGAGCGATACGCATTGCGGGGCGATAATCGGATATCGCGTTTTTACAGCCGTCGATCGCACGGCGCTCTGCGCCCTCAACGTCGATCTTTATGTAGTCGACCTTTCGTCCGTCAAGGAAGCTTTCGGGGCGAACGCCTGTGACGGGGACGGTCTTTTCTCCACCGTGGCGGTGTATTCCGCGTCCTCCTCCCTTTGTGAAGGTCAGTATCTCGCTTTTGTCCCAGGCGGCGGCGTAATGCGGCTCGACCTTTTTCGTCGGGACTGTATTTATACAAAGCTTTTTGAAGTTTCGCTCGTCGGGCTCAAGCGCGATGACGGTCTCGAGCTTCGGGCAGAAATCGACGAGCTTCAGCGCTGTGTCGCCGTTGTAAGCGCCGAGGTCGAGGGTAACGCGGAAGTGTTCTGCGTGCAAAAACGAAAGTATATCGTCGTCATTTTCGCATCCGTCGAGCAGGTATTCAATTTTGCCCGTCAGCTTCGCCATTATCATATTATCGTAAAGCTTGACCGACGCGGTATCGCAAAGAAGCGCACGTGCTTCATTTATTTTATCCAGATTTTTGTTGTAAAAATCAATATCGAATAGCTCACCGCCCGCGACGGGAACGTCGGGGACGTAGGTCTCGTGAAGAAGCGACAGCTTTACGAAATTTTCTATAACATTGGGAAGCGAGGATCCGAAGGCGATGAGAATTATCATATCGCCGAAGGTCTTGACCGCTTCCTTGTACGAAAGCACCTGCATATCGCGGAAAACGCGCTTACGCACGAAGCCGTCCGAGGCGAAAACGCCGCTTGCTTTTATTCCTTTTTCAGCCATTACGTTCAGTATCTTGTCGGCTCCGTCGCCCGTGCCGTACAGGACGATCGGTTTTTCTGTATTTTTAAGATACTGCCAGAGGTCGGTCATTTTGTTTCTCCTTGTGATGGGGTGTGGGGGGTCTGCGAGATCCGAATGGCTTTGCCATTCGCCCTTCGGGTTTCGACTGCGTCCCGCCATTGTCATTCTGAGCGTAGGACGTAGTCCGAAGCCGAAATTTTGCGCAGCAAAATCGCCGCAGGCGGAATCTCGGCGGGACTGCGCTCAAGATGACCGCTGACAATGATACAGAAATATCTTGCTAAATCTGTAGAAATTAATTATAACACAAATAATTTTCAATGTCAATTTACACCTGCGTTTACAGAATTTTTGCAATGACACAAAGGTTAAAACAAGCTATAATTATAATCGAGGTGATGAATATGATAAAGAAAGTAAGAAATCTCAAATTAAGAAACACATACCTTTTGGTGCTCTTTTTCGGGCTTGTTTCGACTGCTGTTGGCGGGATATGGGTCATAATGCTTGACAGATTCGCAAAGGAAGGAAATACGTTCGGAGTACAGTCCTATCCGTCGGCGGCGCTTAACGAGGTCATCTTTTCGGCGCTTTTACATATAGCTTGCGGAATAATTTTGTTCTTCGACGAGAGAAAAAAGGTTGAATAAACGTAACTGTAATGTTATAATAAAAGGAGATGATGTGCAAAGGAGAAAAATATGGACATTTTCGGAAAATTTCCGCCTTTTTTGCAGGATTATATTTACAGCCACGGCTGGAGCGAGCTTCGCGACGTTCAGGTTCGGGCGGCAGAGGTGCTTTTTGAAACCGAGAATAATCTTCTCATAACCTCTCCGACTGCATCGGGCAAGACCGAGGCGGCGCTTTTTCCCGTGCTTTCAAAGCTTTACGAGGAGGAGCCGAATTCGATCGATGCGCTTTATATCGCGCCCCTCAAAAGCTTGATAAACGACCAATTTTCGCGCCTTGACGAGGTGCTTGATATGAGCGGTATTCCCGTTTTCCATTGGCACGGTGACGTTGCGATGTCGCACAAGTCGAAGGCGCTTAAAGACCCTCGCGGAATACTTCAGATAACGCCCGAATCGCTTGAAAGCATGCTTATGAACAGGAGCAACGATATCGTGCGTCTCTTCGGTTCGCTTCGCTATGTTATTCTCGACGAGGTGCATACATTGACGGGAAGCGACAGAGGAAATCAGATCCTCTGCCAGCTTACGCGCATAGCAAGGACCATCGGCTACGACCCCGTCAGAATAGGTCTGTCTGCGACGGTCGGCGATATTGACGCCGCCTGCAAGTGGTTGGGTGCGGGATCGGTGCGCGAAACGGTTTGCGTTGACTGCCCCGACACGCGCACGTCGTGGCGCCTCGGTATGGAGCATTTTTATATTCAAAACGAGGGCGACGGCGAGGGAACTATGCCGAGCGAGGACAAATATATTCCGATCGACCCCGGTTTTGAATACATTTACGACTGCTCGCGCGAGAAAAAGTGTCTCATCTTCTCAAATTCGCGCGAGGAGACCGAATATCTTACCGCTACTCTCCGTCAGATAGCAGACAGACGCGGTGAAGAGGACGTTTTTCAGATACACCACGGAAATCTCTCCGCGTCGATCCGCGAGGAAGCCGAGCTTAAGCTCAAGGACGAGGATATCCGAACCGTCACTTGCGCGACGGTCACTCTTGAGCTTGGAATCGACATCGGACGGCTTGAAAGAATAATTCAGCTTGAATCTCCGCACTCGGTATCGAGCTTGCTTCAGCGTCTCGGACGCTCGGGCAGACGCGGAAATCCGCCCGAGATGATGACGGTGTTCAGAGAGGAAAATCCGCTTCCGAATACTCCGCTTCCGTCCCTTATGCCGTGGGAGCTTATCCGCGCTATCGCGATAGTTCAGCTATATCTTGAAGAAAGATTTATCGAGCCGCCGTCGGTGCGCCACTTACCGTTCAGCTTACTTTTCCAGCAGACGTTAAGTGTGCTTGCGGCAAGCGGTGAGCTTAGCGCGAAGGCGCTTGCCGAGAGGGTGCTGACGCTTCCGCCGTTCAGTCACGTTTCGGCAGAGGACTATCGAACGCTCCTCGTTTCGATGCTCAATCTCGAATATCTTGAAATGACCGAGGAAAAAACGCTCATTATAGGTGTCCGCGGCGAGCGGCTTATAAACAGCTTCAAGTTCTACGCCGTTTTCAAGGACAGCGAGGACTTTACCGTCCGCTGCGGTTCCGACGAGATCGGAACGATAACGACACCGCCCCCCGTCGGCGACCGTTTTGCGCTCGCGGGCAGAGTTTGGGAGGTCGAGGAGCTTGATATTCCGAGAAAGCTCATTTACTGCAAGCAGGTAAAGGGCAAAATGGAGGTATCCTGGCCCGGTGATTACGGCGAGATACACACAAAAATTCTTAAACGAATGAAAAAGGTACTTGAAGAGGATACCGTTTATCCTTATCTCAAGGAAAACGCGCGCAAGCGCCTAAGCGTTGCTCGCGGAGTTGCGAGAAACACGGGTATGCTCGAAAAGGGGATCGTTCATCTTGGCGGATATACTTGGTGCCTTTTTCCGTGGCTCGGTACGCGCTCCTTCCGCACGCTTCGTAAGTTTATAGCGAAAAACGGTGCTTCATTCGGGCTTTCTGGGCTTGAATTTGAGGGCTGCTTCTATATGACGTTCAAGCTCGAAAAGGGCGACGGCGAGTCGTTTATGAAGTATATAAAGCGCGTAGCAAAAAACGGCATTGATAAATCGTCGCTCGTTTCCCCGAACGAATGTCCCGTGTTTGAAAAGTACGACGACCGCATTCCGTCGGAGCTGCTTCGTAAGGCGTACGTTGCAGACCGACTCAGGACGGATGAGATAATGGAGTTATTTGGAACGGAGTGAGATATGGCTCCCTTGTGTAAAGGGAGCTCCGCGAAGCGGTGAGGGATTGTTTATAAAGCATTTCTAACTTCACACAATCCCTCAGTCAACCTGCGGTTGACACCTCCCTTTACACAAGGGAGGGCATGTGCGACCCCCAAAAAACATTAAAAGGACAAACTATGATCTGCAATCTTTGCCCGCGTTCCTGCGGGTCAGACAGGGAAAACGGAATAATCGGTTTTTGCGGTGTCGGAAAGACGGCGATCGTCAGCCGAATAGCACCCCATCTTTGGGAAGAGCCCTGCATCTGCACGGGAAATGGCTCGGGAACCGTCTTTTTCTCGGGCTGTAATCTGCGCTGCTCGTTCTGTCAGAACGGCAAAATAAGCGGCGGCAAGCTCGGGCGCGAAATGACCGACTCGGAGCTTGCCGATACCTATATTTCCTTGCAGGATATGGGCGTTTGCAACATAAATTTCGTAACGCCGACCCCGTGGGTGCCGAACATAAAAAGGTCGCTCGACATTGCGTGGGAGCGGGGCTTGTACCTGCCGACGGTTTACAACTGCGGCGGTTACGAAAGCGCCCTCGCGCTTCGGTCACTTAAGGGCTATATCGGCGTTTATCTGCCCGATTTCAAGTATATGGACGCTGAGCTCGGCAGACGTTTTTCGGGTGTCGGTGACTATCCCGAAGCGGCGAAAAAGGCGCTTCACGAAATGGTGAACCAGCGAGGGGAAGCGGTCTACGATTCCGACGGAACGATGGTCAAGGGCGTTATCGTGCGCCACCTCGTTTTGCCGAATCATACCGATGACAGTATGAGGGTGCTTGAATATCTGCACCGCGAATACGGCGACAGTATCGTGATAAGTATTATGAGTCAATACACGCCGCAACCAAACGCGCCTGACGAGCTTTCGCGAAAGCTGACCGCCGAGGAGTATAATTCCGTCGTTGAATATGCAAAAGCTCTCGGCATTAAAAATGCCTACATCCAGGACGGCGAAAGCGCGTCCGAGAGTTTTATACCGGAGTTTAGGTAAAATATTTTACGTTTGTGATGTTATTTTTGCGGAAATATAAAGACGTTAATTTGTAGGGATCGGCGTCCTCTGTCCGCCTGCTACAACGCTCACGCTGTCCGATATTTTACAACTCTTCGCCACAATGTCTACCTTCTCCAGCGGGAGAAGGTAAAGAAGCGTTCAATCTGCGCGTTATGTATATAATGGAGTGGGCGTGGTAACGGACGGTCGAGGTAGGGGTTCCCCGAAACGAGCGAACGCGAGTTTTGGGGGTTCACGTGGACGCCCGTCCCTACAACAATGTGGCGAAAAACATAATAAAAGAGCAGACATTCTTTGCCTGCTCTTGTTTTTTATATTTTCTTGCCTTCGACGTATATTTCCTTTATTGAAAGGTCGTCGGAGATTCTGAGAAAATCTGCCTTATATCCGTTTTCGATCTTGCCGACGTTATTTAGACCAAGCAGATGCGCGGGGTTTTCGGTCGCGCAGGCGACGGCTTCGGGAAGATCCGCGCCCGTGAAGGTCATATAGTTGCGGACGCCCTGCCAAAGCTCGAGGGTGCTTCCTGCGATAGTTCCGTCGGACAGACGCGCGGTGCCGTCCCTCATAAATATTTCAAGACCTGCTGAGAAAAACGTACGCTCGGGTCCTTCGTAGCCCGCGGCGACTATTGAGTCGGTTATCAGGATAACTCGGTCAGGGGATTTTGCAGTTCTTATCAGCTTTACGGTTTCGGGTGCGAGGTGATATCCGTCACAGATGACCTCTGCATACGCATCGGTCATCAGCGCCGCGACGACTGCGCCGCCGTCTCTGTGGTGTATGGGCGGCATCGCGTTAAAGAGGTGCGTAAATGACGTTACGCCCTTTTTAACAAGCTCGATTGCCTCACCGTATGTCGCGGTCGTATGTGCAAGCGATGCCGTATAGCCGCGCGAGAGGATCGCGTCGAGAAATTTTCCGTTTTCATCAAGCTCAAAGGCAGAGGAAAAATGCAGGTGCATATCCTTTGCCGCATCTGCAAATTCTTCAACCTCGTTCGGGTCGAGCGGAGCGAGATATTCGGGCGCGTGCGCGCCTTTTTTTGCGGGATTTATGTATCTGCCCTCTATATGCAGGGCCTGGAAGCCGAGCTCCGACGCTTCCTTTACGCGAAGGAGCATTTTGCCGTATTCGTCCGACGCAAGAGTCGGGATAACTGTAGTGACGCCCTTTTTCGCGTAGAGCTTTTTGAGTTCGGTTAGCTCCTCGGGCGTCGTATCGTCGAAATCGTAGCCGCATCTGCCGTGAGTATGTATATCAATAAGCCCCGGAATTACGGTGTCGCCCCCGAGGTCAACTGCCTTTTCTCCCTCGATATATTCGGTAAAGACGCCGTTTTCGATTGCAAAATTGCCGTCCTGTATCTTGCCGTCTTTGAGGAGCTTTGCATTTATAAACGCTTTTCTCATATTACGCCTTTTCTGTCGGCATGCCGACGAAATTTATTTTTGTTTCTTTACAAGGCAATTATAGCACAACTCCCCGCGTTTTTCCATATTATAACGGAATTTAAACGAAATTTTATTTCGGACGACCTTTCATATCGGTAACGCGCAAAAAAGCACGGGCATAGAATAGTATCAAAGGGCGGCAAAACCGACCTTTTGAATGAAACAGAAAGGATAGTAATACCATGGGATGCCTCTGCAACATTTTTGACGATACCAACGTTTGGATCATCATTCTCATTCTCCTTATCCTCTATTGGTACTGCAACGGCAGTAACAACTGCGGTTGCGGCTGCAACTAAATAAAATCCGCGCGTTTCCATACGGAAACGCGCGGCGTTTTTTTGTATTACGATTAAAGTCCGAGAGTCTTAAGATAATCTCTGCTCATCTTTGCTGCTTCGAGGGAGCACTGTTCGTACGAATCGTCCTGCTCGACGATCACGTATTCAACGCCTGCTTCGTCAGCCGCGGTGAGGATCTCGTTCCAATCCTGGATGCCCGAACCTACGGGAGTGAACTTGAAGCCGTTATCTTCCTTCGACGCGTTCTTGATCTCGTTACCGTCCTCGTCGATAAGCGCGTAAACGGGGCCACCACCGAGCTTCTTGCAAACGAAGTCCTTGAGGTGGAGAACCTTGATTCTGCCCGAATACTTTTTAACGTACTCTGCGGGATTAACGCCTGCGTAGTGTACCCAGCAGGTGTCGATCTCGGGCATAAGCGTTTCGGAATCAAGGGTTCTATACAGCTTGTCGAGGACGTATTCGCCGTCGATCTTTACGAACTCGAAGTCGTGGTTATGATACATAAGCTGGATTCCGCCTGCCTTGAGGAGCTTAGATACCTCCGCAAACTTCTTTACAGTGTTGTCCCAGTTGTTATAAAGCTCGTTCTTGTCATACCACGGGATAGCCGAGTACTTAACGCCGATAGTGTTGAGATAATCGACGGCCGCCTTGCCCTCTTTTTCGAAGAGGTCGATCGCCTGGTGAACGGAGATCGCCTTAAGGTCGTACTTATCGAGAAGCGCCTTTACCTCCTCGGCGGTCTTACCGAAATAACCCGCGAACTCTACGTAGTCGTAGCCCATTTCCTTGACTGCCTTGAGGGTGGCGTCCATATCCTTTTCCATTGCGTCTCTTACGCTGTAAAGCTGGAGACCTACTTTAAACTGCTTCATATTATCTCCTTAAATCTCGGGGATCTCTACCTCGATCTCCTTGCCGAGCTTAGCGCTTTTGATGATCGAATCAATGATCGCCTGGTTGATGATGATTTCCTCGGACGGAACGGGAGCCGTGCCACCGTTCTTGATAGCGTCAAGGAAGGTTCTCATCTTGTAGTAGAATTCGCCGTGCGCGCCTCTCGGTCTCATCGGGAACTTGGTCTCGACCTCCTTGCCTGCAACTCTCGAGTAGAGGGTAAGGTCGCCGCCGACTGTTCCGTTCCAGCACTCGGTAGAAGGAATGCGCAAGCTTCCCTTTGTACCCATGATGATGGTATCTCCCGATGTATCGAGGTGCATTGCCCATGCGATACGGAAGTCGAGGATGATTCCGCCCTCAAGACGGACAAATCCTGCCGCGAAATCTTCAACTGCGAAGATGTCGGCATACTCTGCCGGCTTGCCCTCGGAGGTGAAGTACTCGGGATCCTTTCCGAAGTAGTCGGAAACGTAGCCCGAAACGGTGAGGGGCTTCGGATAGCCGATAGCGTTAAGGACCATATCGAGAGAGTAGCATCCGATGTCGCCCATAGCGCCGATAACGCCTGTGTCTTTCTGAATGAAGGTCGTTCCGAACGGAGTCGGGATTCCGCGACGGCGTCCGCCGCCTGTCTGGATGTAGTAGACCTTACCGAGAGCGCCGGACTGAACGATGTCCTTGACCATCTTCATATTGTCGTTAAAGCGGGGCTGGAAGCCGATAGAGAGGATCTTTCCGCTTGCCTTTTCTGCGCGACGGATAGCAACGGCCTCTTCAAGAGTTACGCACATCGGCTTTTCGAGAAGAACGTGTACGCCGTGCTCAAGAGCGTAGATAGCGCATTCTGCGTGAGTTGCGTTGTAGGTGCAGATACAAACTGCATCGCATTCGCCTGCGTCGATAAGCTCCTTATGGCTGGGGTATGTCTTTACACCCTCAATGCCGTAGTTAGTGAAGAATCTGTCTGCCTTACCGGGGACGAGGTCAGCGCCTGCGACGATCTCAACGTCGGGCATCTGAAGCAGAACGTCCATGTGCGACTCTGCTATCCAGCCGGTACCGATTATACCGATTTTAACCTTTTTGGAAGCGTCGATAACGGACTCCTCCTGGTTGTACTTAAAAGCATCTAATCCTTTGTGTGCCATATTTTTGTCTCCTTTCGAAACGGCATATTGATTTTTTTATTTTAATATGCTATTATAATAGTACCGAATATTTGATTTTTTTACTACACGGATTTTATCTTAAATTTGCACAATTTTCACTTTTGGAGAAATTTACAATGCGCGAAGAGATAGTAAACCTTGACAACAACATATCAATTCACGTTTCCCGCCCCGACGTTCCGCCGCTTGACGAGGGCGCGACGGTCGAGCACAGAAGACGCTTGTTAAGCGTTATGCATCTGCATAATGAATACGAGTTTCTGCGCGTGGATCGCGGAGTTTTCAGCTGTGCGACGCTCGAGGGTGAGCTTACTCTCAACGAGGGGGACATTATTTTTATCAACAAATACGTTCCTCACAGCACCTTTGAGGAGAGAAGTCATACTCTCACCACGCTCATTCAGTTTCGTCTGCCCTCCGAAGGCGACTCGATCACGAGATACATTTCGCGCTTTACGAGTATTTCAGATACGCCTGCTTGCGTTTTCAAAAAAGGAACTCCCGAATTCGAGGAGATACGGTACAGCTTTGATACCATTCTTGATGAATATGCGTCGAAAAAGCCGTTCTGGAGCGACTATATATACAATCACATGCTTATGCTTATTGCCTCGCTTCGCCGTCAGGGCGTTATTTCCGATCAGATACAGAAAAAGCGCGAGGAGATCAATAAGATCCGCCCCGTGCTTGAATACATAAACGATAACTGCGGTGAGAGCTTGTCGACTGCGCAGTTAAGCAGTATGTTCAATTTCAACGAGCAGTATTTCTGCCGTTTGTTTAAGAGCATCGTCGGCACCAGCCCGATAAATTACATCAATTTCGTTCGCGTAAGCAAGGCGGAAAAGCTCCTTAAGACCGAGACGAGCTTGCTTAAGGTCGCAAACGATATGGGATTTTCCTCGCTTTCGTATTTTAACCGAGTGTTTAAGAAGTATAAGCATTATTCGCCGGGTGAATATAAGAAGATTATCCGCGCGAGGGAGTTTGAATAGGGGGCTTTCCGCATTTCTTTATCCACGCAAAGAAACGCTCGCAAAGAAATTATCACTACATCTTGCAATTATGCACGGTATCGTGTATAATTAAAATGAGAGGTGATTATGATGTTAATAGCGCTTGCAGAGTATGCAAAATTACATGATCGTAGTGGGGATACGCTTAGGCGACTTGCCGAAAACGGCGATCTCAAAACAGCGCAGAAAATCGGGCGAAACTGGGTTGTTGATAGTGATGAACACTATCCTGTTAAGAAGAGAACAAAAACCAAGCCAATTACGGTTGTATCGCTGTTTTCGGGCTGCGGAGGAATGGATTTAGGTCTTATAGGTGGTTTTGATTTTTTGGGGAAGCACTTCCCAAAAACAGGGTTGGAAATCATTTGGGCAAATGAGATCAATGCTTCTGCTTGTATGACATATCGTAAAAATCTTGGAAACTATATTATTGAAGGAGATATCGAAGAACAAATACACAATCTTCCCAAATCAGCAGATATTGTTGTTGGTGGCTTTCCTTGTCAAGATATTTCTATCAATGGAAAAATGCTTGGAGTTAATGGAAAAAGAAGCGGTCTATACACTTATATTGTTGAAGCAGTAAAAAAGTTAAGACCAAAAGCTTTTATCGCAGAGAATGTAGGAGGTTTGCTCTTAAAGCAAAATGAATACTCTCTCAATAAGATTCTCGAAGACTTTAATTCTCTTGGATATAATCTCAACTATCAACTATACCATGCAGAGCAGTATGGTGTACCACAAACGAGAGACAGAGTGATCTTTGTCGGAACAAGAAAAGATTTGCCCGTGTTCATTCCGCCCAAACCAACTACGGAAATGCCTATTACCGCATACGAGGCGCTTCACGATTTAGAGAGTTATCCGGAGGATAAAGCATTTTCTCATATATGGAGTAACGCGAAAGTCAGCGGAGAACAAGGCAACCGTCGGTTGCTTGCAAATCGTCCGGGGTATACTATGCGCGCTGAGTGCCACGGTAACATTCAATTTCATTATGCTCTTCCAAGGCGAATTTCGATGCGTGAGGCTGCACGTATTCAGTCTTTTCCCGATTCATTCATTTTTCCTTGTGGTCTGCGTGAAACGGAACGGCAGATCGGAAACGCGGTTCCCCCTGTGCTTGCATGGCATATTGCCAACTCACTAAAATCCGCAATTGATGGGAGTAAAAGAGAATGATAACAAAAAAACAATTTGAAAAAATACTTGACGAATCTTGTGAAATTCTAACTAATGAAGCGAACGATACGGGGTTCAAAACCTCTGCACAATTTGAAAACCGTGTTAGAGAGGTACTTAATGACATTACAAAGGATAATGATGATTTTAAGATTGATTTTACCCCTCATCCACAAGCATTCCCTGATATTGCAATGGGCGAATACGGTGTAGAGGTGAAATTTACACTTAATGATACTTGGCGTAGTATTGCCAATAGTGTGCTTGAAACACAGCGAATTGATACAGTAAGACATATTTACGTTATTTTTGGCAAAATGGGTGGAGCGCCGGAAGTGCGTTGGGGTGAATATGAGCAGAGTGTTATCCATGTTAGAACATCACATGTTCCACGCTTTGAAATTGAACTACCCTCTGAAAAAGCAGAAGTAAAGGCATCTCTTTTTAAGCAAATGGGTATTTGCTACGACGATTTCAGAAAGCTAGATATGCAGGACAAAATGAAACATATTCGGGCATATGCTAGAAAAATACATCCTGATGGGCGCTTATGGTGGGTAGAAGATAAGGAGAATTCGGACGAACACACAACTCCGATTCAAGCACGCCTTTATACTAACCTAACGACAGAAGAAAAGACACGTTTACGAGCAGAAGCCGCTTTGCTTTGTCCCAACATTGTAAAATCTGGGCGTTCCAGAAACAAATACGACGATATGGTGCTCTATTTGTTGACATACCACGGTGTGTTATGCCATCAAGCAAGAGATTTGTTTTCCGCAGGCAGTGTTGCTAATCCTCAAAACGATGATGCGGGAGGCATATACATTGAAAGAGCTCTTAAACTTATTGAGAAGGATATGATGAAGGCGGCTCTTTCCATGGATGATGCTTTGTTTGTAGAGTATTGGGGCGAAAGTGTTCCGCCAGAAAAAAGAATTAAAAGGTGGCTAGAAAAAGCTGACGAGCTGGCTGTTGATTGGGTTCCGTCAAAAACTCTCTTTGCGGAATAATCTTTACAAAGCAACACCATATAACAAAAACTTTGCGACGGGGAGATTTCATTCTCTCTGTCGCAAAGTTTTTATCATTCTATTTTACCGTTGAGAATACAACGCTTTTCACCGTATCTCTTTAATTATTTAATTATCTTTCTCTTCTCGGACGGAAGGGGCGGCGGGGACGCTCAACGGGAGCTTCCTCCTCCATTCCCTCGGGGCGGGGAAGAGTATCCTTATGCGAAAGGTTCATTCTGCCCTTTTCGTCGATTCCGAGGAACTTAACTGCGAGCTTGTCACCGACGTTGCAGACATCCTCGACCTTCTCAACTCTCGTATGAGCGAGCTTCGAGATATGAACGAGACCTTCCTTACCGGGGGCGAATTCAACGAACGCGCCGATCGGGATCACGCGGGTAACGGTACCCTCGTAAACTGCGCCGACCTCGGGCTCGAATACGATATTCTTAATAGCTGCTTCAGCTGCAAGTCCGCCGTCGCGGTTGACTGCTGCGATGAAGATCGAGCCGTCGTCCTCGATGGTGATCTCGGTGCCGGTCTCTGCCTGGATCTTCTGAATTACCTTACCCTTAGGTCCGATAACGTCGCCGATCTTCTCGGGGTTGATCTTCATGGAGATCATCTTGGGCGCCCACTTGCAAACCTCGGGACGGGGCTCAGCGATCGCCTTGAGAAGTACTTCGTCGATGATATAGTCACGGCCCTTGTGAGTAGTTTCAAGAGCTTCTCTGATGATCTCGGGGGTAAGACCGTCGATCTTAAGGTCCATTTGGATAGAGGTGATACCCTTATGAGTGCCTGCTACCTTGAAGTCCATATCGCCGTAGAAGTCTTCAAGACCCTGGATGTCGATCATGGTCGTCCAGCTTCCGTCCTCTTCGGTGATAAGACCGCAGGAGATACCTGCAACAGGTGCCTTTATCGGAACGCCTGCTGCCATAAGCGCGAGGGTAGAACCGCAAACGGATGCCTGAGAGGTAGAGCCGTTAGAGGAAAGGACCTCGGATACGCAACGGATAGCGTAGGGGAACTCTTCGACGGAGGGAAGAACGGGAACGAGCGAACGCTCAGCGAGCGCACCGTGACCGATCTCACGGCGTCCGGGAGAACGGACTGCCTTTGCTTCACCGGTAGAGTAACCGGGCATATTGTAGTGGTGCATATATCTCTTCGACTCTTCTTCGTCGATGCCGTCGAGCATCTGAGCGTCGCCGAGAGTACCGAGGGTAGCGATGGTAAGAACCTGCGTCTGTCCTCTTGTGAACATACCCGAACCGTGAGTACGGGGGAGAAGGTCTACCTGTGCGTTAAGAGGACGGATCTCGTCCATTCTTCTGCCGTCAACGCGCTTCTTGTCGTTGATGAGCCAACGGCGAACGATCTTCTTCTGGATCTTGTAGATAAGCTCCTCGTAGCGTGCCTCGATGTCGGGATACTCTTCAAGGAACTTCTCGATGATAGCGTCTCGGATGGGGTTCATACGAGCGTCGCGGACGTTCTTGTCGTCGGTATCGAGGGCGAACATAACGTCCTTCTCGCAGAATGCGAATACCTTATCGAACATCTCGTGGTCGAACTCGCAAGAGGGATAGTCAAACTTGGGCTTGCCGATCTCGCTGACAATTCCGTTGATGAAGCTTACGAGCTTCTTGATCTCCTCGTGAGCGAGCATGATCGCATTGAACATATCGTCATCCGATACTTCCTTTGCGCCTGCCTCGATCATAACGACCTTCTGCGCAGATCCTGCGACGGTAAGCTCGAGAACGCTCTTTTCTCTCTGAGCGAGAGTGGGGTTAATAACGAACTCGCCGTCAACCATGCCTACAAACACACCTGCGATAGGCCCGTTCCACGGAATATCGGAGATGGAGAGGGCGATGGAAGCACCGATCATAGCGGTGATCTCGGGGGAGCAGTCGTTATCAACGGACATAACGGTAAGGGTAAGAGCTACGTCGTTACGAAGGTCCTTCGGGAAGAGAGGACGAACGGGACGGTCGATAACGCGGGAAGTGAGAATTGCCTTCTCGGAGGGCTTGCCCTCACGGCGGAAGTAACCGCCGGGAATTCGACCGACGGAGTACTGTCTTTCCTCGAAGTCGACGGAAAGGGGCAAAAAGTCTATACCGTCACGGGGCTTTGCTGATGCGGTCGCGTTACAGAGAACGGCGGTGTCGCCGTATCTTACGAGGCAGGAGCCGTTTGCAAGTCCTGCCATCTTGCCGGTCTCGATAACGAGAGGTCTTCCGGCGAGCTCATACTCATAGGTCTTGAAATTTTCGAACATTTTTCTTTTTTCCTCCAACTTATACATCTGTCCGGCACTCGTCTCACGGAGCCGGATCTATATAAACTCGTCTGTCGAGCTTATTACAAAATTATGGGGAACCGAAAAAACTTCGGTTCCCCACTTGTCCCTTATATTCGTGGGGTGCAGTTGAATACTAAACCCCGTCGGGCTTACTTTCTCAGACCGAGCTTTTCAACGATCGCACGGTAACGAGCGATATCGTTTTCCATAAGGTAGCCGAGAAGGTTTCTTCTGTGACCGACCATCTTGAGAAGACCGCGACGGCTGTGGTGGTCCTTCTTGTTGGTCTTAAGGTGCTCGGTAAGAGTGTTGATTCTGTAGGTAAGAATCGCGATCTGTACCTCGGGCGAACCGGTGTCACCTTCGTGAGTTGCGTACTTTTCGATAATTTCCTTTTTGATTTCGGGAGTGATCATTTTTTCACCTCATATAAAATAATATTTTTTTTGCGGTTATCCCAGCAATCGGCGGGTGAAAATCGACTTGTTTATTCAAGTCCTTTCCCCGAAAGCCGAGGTACCGACAATACCTTGACATTATAACACTTAAAATAGCTTTTGTAAACAGTTATTTCATTGTTTACATAAATTTAACAATTAGTTTCTGGCGTTAAGATATTTTTGCAGATCGTTTTTCGACCTGTTAATATAATAGGAAAGAGAGTTTTTATTCGCAACGGCGTTATGGAAGGTCACGTACGTGCCGTTGCGGAGCTGAGAATAATAGCTTCCGAACATCGTCGCGTGGTCGTATATCGGATTTTCGATCAGCAATTCAAGCATATCGAAGGTATAGTAGCTTGACGCGTAATGCTGCATTGCGTACTTGATATACTCGATCTGAATATGCTTATATGACGCCGCGCCGAGCGCCTGCAGGATATAGCCGTTTTGCTCTATGCTTTTACTTGATTTGAGCATAACGAGGATCGGTGCGCTTCCTGTTGCCGCCGCGTTATAGGGGCCGCCCTCACTCAGAAGCGGTATCGGTAAAATCTCCCATTCAAAGCCGCAGTTTGCGATCTTTTCCATATCGGATACCGTCCCGATAGAATAGAGGGACTTTCCTTTTATAAATATATCAAGGTCGGTAAGCGTCGTTTTTACCGTCTTTTCGCTTCCGTTGTCGTCTGTGACTGTTTCGGTTACCGTCATTTTGCTTGTGCGGTAGGCAAGCAGCTTTTTCAGGTTCGTTATAACGGTTTTCGAAACATCGGTATTGAAGCTTGACACAAGGTCGCCGTTTGAGTTACGAGACAGAAACGTCTGTCCTGCGGTGAGCAGTGCTGTGCGCGATAACGTCTGGTTATCGTAGCTTGCGGTCAATATTGCGCTGTCGGTATCTGCGGACGAAATTTGCGCAAAGAGCTTGTCCCAGGTGAAATTATGCTCATAAACCGACGTGTAGTCGATATTTACACCGATCTCATTTCCTAAGGTCTTATTGAAAAAGAGACATCCGTAGCTTTCGGGCGCTTCGGTCATCGAGCCGACGACTCCGTATATTACATCGTTCAGCGTGAGCTGATCAATTGCGGCTTCGTTGAAATACGGCGCCGAGAAATCGTAATAGGTCAGTACCTTATAGTTCTGAATGTGTCCGCTTGCATAGTACGATCCGATGTCACTGCCCTTTACCGACGCAAAGTCTGCGTAAAACGATCCGGTCAAATAAGAGTTCTTGATCCTCTCGCGAAGCGCGGTCGCAGTTGTTTTATTACTTGATACGACGGTATTGTATTTATCTGCGATGAGCGAATTTCGCTTCAGCACTGCAGAAACGTACGGCCCTTCAACGTCGTCCCATATAGAGGAATTCGATTCGTCCGACGCGATAACGACCGTGTGACCGTCAAGATCAACGCTCGGCAGGTCGTTCAGTAGCTCCTTTGCCTCGTTCTCGTAATTCGGTATTGGCTTGGTATCGTAGTCGTTCGGCTTATATACTTCTTCTGCCGTCGTGTCCGATACCGTTCCCCCTTTCCCGTCGTTTACGACGATCAGTCCGCAGGAGGTAAGGAGTGACATGACAAGAAGAAGCGAAAGTAATTTTATTGCTTTCATTGGTTCTCCTTGAAAATGTTGTGGAGTGTCCTTTGGCTCCCTTGTGCAAAGGGAGCTGTCGAGCGCAGCGAGACTGAGGGATTGTTACAAAGCGGAACTTCTTTATGTTACAATCCCTCCGGCATTTGCTTTGCAAATGCCACCTCCCTTTACAAAAGGGAGGCAATAATTATTACCCTATCTTATACGTTGTTCCGTTCGGGGTGTCGATGAGGGTTATACCCTTTGCGGCGAGCTCGTTACGGATACGGTCTGCCTCGGCAAAGTTCTTTGCCTTCTTTGCTTCGGCACGGAGTGCGATCTGCGCGAGGATCTCGGGATCGCCCGCCTCGGTTTCTTCCTTCTTTTCTTCTACTGCAAAAGGAGTGAGAAGGTCGAGCGCGAGAACCTTATCGTAATCGGCAATTATTGCGCGCTTGGTCGCGCCGCTGACGTTAAGCTTAAGAACGTCGTAAACTGCTGTGATAGCAAGCGAGGTGTTTACATCGTTGCCGACTGCGTCGGAGAACGCCACCTTTGCCTTTGCGACTGCTTCTGCGTCGATCTCACCCTCGTCCTTGACGGAAGCGCAACGGTTACGGAGCTTCTTATATGCGGTCGATGCGTTATCGAGCGCCTCGTAAGAGAATACAAGCGGCTTTCTGTAATGCGAAAGCAGGCAGAAGAAGCGGTACGCGAGGGGATCGTAGCCCTTGCTCTTGAGCAGATCGAGAATGAGGAATTCGCCCTTGCTCTTGCTCATTTTACCGCTTGCGGTGTTGAGGTGTAGAACGTGGAACCAGAAGTTACACCACTTATGACCGAGGAACGCCTCGGACTGTGCTATTTCATTGGTATGGTGAGGGAATGCGTTGTCGATACCGCCGCAGTGAATGTCAAGGTATTCACCGCCGTATTTGAGGGAGATAGCCGAGCACTCAATGTGCCAACCGGGGTAACCGACGCCCCAGGGAGAGTCCCATTTAAGCTCCTGATCGTCGAACTTACTCTTCGTGAACCAGAGAGCGAAGTCTGCGGGGTTTCTCTTATTTGCGTCGCCTTCAACGCCGTCACGGACGCCGACCTCTAGGTCGTCTGCGTTGTGCTCGCCGAAAACGTAATACTTATCGAGCTTCGAAATGTCGAAATAGACGTTTCCGCCCGCCTCGTAAGCGTAGCCGCCCTCGAGGAGCTTTTCGATCATATTGATGAACTCGGGAATGCAACCTGTTGCCGGCTGGACGTGCGTAGGCATTTTGATGTTGAGCTGCTCGCAGTCCTTGAAGAATGCGTCGGTATAGTATTTCGCTATTTCCATAACGCTCTTCTTCTCGCGCTTTGCGCCCTTGAGCATCTTGTCCTCGCCGTCGTCAGAGTCGCCTGTGAGGTGTCCGACGTCGGTTATATTCATAATGCGGTTCACGTCGTAGCCGAGATACTCGAGCGAGCGTACGAGCGCGTCCTCCATTATGTAGGTACGGAGGTTACCTATATGCGCGAAGTGGTAGACGGTAGGTCCGCAGGTATACATCGTTACCTTGCCCTCTTCATTCGGGATGAATTCGTCTTTTGTTCTTGTAATGCTGTTATAAAGCTTCATTTTTTATGTCCTTTCGGTCATTTGCCGTTGTTTTGCAGTTGATTTATGCGCTTTTCGAGAAGCTCGATCTGACGGTTAAGCTTGCAGAGCTCCTGAGAAACGGGGTCGGGGATATGGACCTGGTCGAGGTCGCATTTAATGTTATTTCTCTTTACTATTCTTGCCGGGATACCGACTGCGGTAGAGTCTGAGGGCACCTCGGAGAGAACTACGGCGTTTGCCGCGATCTTCGCGTTGTCACCGACCTTAAAGGGACCGAGTATCTTTGCGCCTGCGCCGACCATTACGTTATTACCGAGTGTAGGATGGCGCTTGCCAATATCCTTACCCGTACCGCCGAGGGTGACGCCCTGGTATAGGGTACAGTTATCGCCGATCTCGGCGGTCTCGCCGATAACGACGCCCGTGCCGTGGTCGATAAAGAGTCCTTTACCGATCTTTGCGCCGGGGTGGATTTCGATGCCCGTAAAGAATTTTGCTGTTTGGCTGACAAGTCGCGCGGCTACCTTATAGCCACCGACGTGAAGGATGTGTGCGATCCTATATGCAAGCACTGCGTGATAGCCGGAATAGAGCAGTGCGATTTCGGCATTTGAATCCGCCGCGGGATCTCGCGCGCGGATAGAGCTTAATTCTGCCTGCATGTTTTTATAAAGAGTAAGGGCGTATTTTACTATTTTGTCCATAGTTATCATTCCTTATGTGTGCGAATAGTTATTCAGTATATTATTATAATACATTTTATCGAGTTTGTAAATAGTTGTGAAGGATTTTCCACTTTTCTTTGCTCGTGCGATTCTTTCCGCATTTCTTTTCGCACGAAAAGAAACGCTCGCAAAGAAACGTGCCAAGGGGCAAACCGATGAAAATTTGCGAAGGCAAATTTTCACACGTTTTCCCCTTTGGAAACCCCTTTCGATTTAAGGGAAATGCGCCACGTTGTCTTGCCTTCCCCTGAGGGGAAGGTGGATTTTTACCGCAGGCAAAAATTCGGATGAGGTAGGTTGCGAAGTAACCGTGTACCAAAGGAAAGTTACACTGCTTTTGGCACGGTACGTCGGGCGAGGGGTTCCCCGAAGCGAATGAAATGAGCTTTGGGGGGGTCCGAGGTTGTCGCACCCTACAAACAAAATAGCAAAGCTCCTGATCGTTTACGGATAGACCTGAACGCAAAAAACACCGCCGAAGCGGTGTTTTGCATAATTATTTCTTTTTGATCTTATCCCAATACGCTTTTGCCGCCTGCTCGGTCTTATTGTCGCCGTAGGAATAATATTTTGCGTTCTTGATGTCGTCGGGGAGGTACTGCTGATCGACGTAATGATCGGGAAAATCGTGCGGATATTTATATCCGTCATAATTATTCGACGGGCGCATATAGGGCGGTATCGTCTGACCCTTACCGCTTGCGATATCCTCAGCCGCCATAGCGTACGCCATATAAGCACTGTTCGACTTCGGCGCGGTCGCAAGGAGGATCGCCGCCTCGGAAAGAGGAATTCTTGCCTCGGGCAGACCGAGGTTGTTCGCCATCTGCACGCAGGAAAGCACGATCTGCGCCGCCTGCGGATATGCGAGGCCTATGTCCTCGCAGGCGATGACCTGGAGCCGACGGCAAGCGCCGATGAGGTCGCCGCCCTCGAGAATTTTTGCAAGATAGAAAATCGCCGCGTCGGGGTCTGAGCCGCGGATCGACTTCTGGAGTCCCGAAAGCAGGTCGTAATGCACCGTTCCGCTTTTGTCAAAGTTTCCGATGACGGAGGGCGTGAAGTCCTTTGCTGCTTCGAGCGAGAGCTCTTTTCCGCTTGTGAAATAGGTGTTTTCGAGCAGGTTTATCGAGCGTCTTACGTCGCCTGCCGCGCTTGCGGCAATATAGGAAAGAACCTCGTCGGGTGCGGTCTTGCTTCTGCCCGTTTCCTCGTTGAGAAGGTCAAGTGCGCGAGCAAGTGCCGGAACGATGTCGCTTTCACCTACCGCTTTGAATTCAAAGACGGCAGATCGCGAAATAATAGCGTTGTAAACGTAAAGATAGGGATTTTCCGTAGTCGACGCGATGAGCGTTATGCGTCCGTCCTCGATGTATTCGAGAAGCGACTGCTGCTGTTTCTTGTTGAAATACTGTATCTCGTCGAGATAAAGAAGAATGCCCTCGCTACCGAGAAGCGACGAGGTCTCGGCGACAACGTCCTTGACATCGGATAGGGAAGCCGACGTAGCATTGAGACAACGCAGCTCCATTCCCGAGCCGTCGGCGATTATCCGCGCAGCGGTCGTTTTTCCCGTACCGGGCGGACCGTAAAATATCATGTTGGGGAGGTAATTCTCGGCGCAGATTTTGCGTATCGCGCCGTTTTTGCCGAAAAGATGGCTCTGACCGACCATCTCGTCAAAGCTTTTCGGTCTTATTCTGTCTGCAAGCGGACTACTCTTCATACCGTCCCTCCTTTGTTTTCATTATTCGATATTATAACGCGAAACGGCTCGAATGTCAATAAATCGTGCCGTTTCATGCGACTTGTTCACATAAATTTAATAATTATACTATTGCCAACCCCGTTTTTTTGTGGTATAATACCTTTTGCAGCAAATTGGAGAAGTACCCAAGTTGGTGAAGGGGCTCCCCTGCTAAGGGAGTAGGTCGGGAAACCGGCGCGAGAGTTCGAATCTCTCTTTCTCCGCCAAAATAAAAATACCACCCACAAGGGTGGTATTTTTATTTTGATAGATAAAACAGAGAGATTCGAGCGAGCGTTAGCTCGCCGGTAGGAAATTTCTGCGTTTCGTAGCGAATCGAAACTTCAACATTTCAATAAAGCAGTAATTTCCTACTGAATCATCTCTTTCTCCGCCAAAATTGCTTGTCAGCGGTTCTCTTCGCACATAAGCTTTTTCAGATGATCTTTTAACACCAAATTGATGTACTGAGAAAGTGAGCGGTCGTCACTTTCGGCTATTTTCTTTACTTTTTCCAAAATATCACTATCTACCGTTATACTTATTTTTTCTTTCAAGGGTTTCATTCTTTATCACCTCAAAAAAATTATACATTATTGTCCGACAAAATATTGACAAATCGTATAAAGTAGTATAAAATACGATAAAGGAGGTGATCTAATGAATCTGTTGGCTATTTCCTGTATTAAATGCAAGGCAAACATTCATATCCCCGCAAACAGAGGGACGGTCAATATAGTGTGCCCTTATTGTCAGGCGCAGTTTTCCGTATATAGCGGCGACATTGACAGCGAAGGCATAAATGAAAGCTTTTCTGCTTTGTTTAATTCTGCTCCAAAGGACAAACAGGCATTAAAGACCCCATTTGGAACGTTTTATTGCGATCCGTTGTTTAAGAGAAAACCCAAAAGCGAGAAGAAAAAGAGCAATGAAGCAGGCAACATCAGCCAAGAAAACCGACAAACAGAAGCTTTTGCGAGTCATGAAAAGCCCAAAAGTTCTGGCGGAACTTCTTTCTTTGCGAGACGGAGGGCAGAACGCGAACAGAAAATCAACGATGAACAGGAACGTGTAAGGAAAAGTGTCTTGACGAAAGCGCTTATACTTATGTACTATGAGGATTTTTCCAACGAAAGCGGAGAAAAGGTGCGGTGGCTCAGGCGGGGCGGTATGTTCCGGCTCGAAGTATATCGATCGGGCGTACTGCTGAAAAAATTTTCGCGTGAATGCCATGCTCACGACAACGAATCCGAAGGTCTTGATTTTGAAGGCGCCGGCTACGATAAGCTTCCAAATCAAAGAATGGCAGACTATATGCGCCATCTTATACAAAGCAAATTACAAGAAATACCTTATCTTGAAGTTAAATCAGACGGACTTATTTTTGGCAATAAAAACATCCGACAAGGGTGGTAAACAAAGGAGAAAGAATATGGCAGACAATTATTACGGCAAATGCGCAATGTGTAAATATTTTGATCTATATGACAGTGACGGATACGGCAAATACAAATGCACGTACAGCGGACGTTATTATACAGTCTTTGAGCCGCAGTGTACCGCTCATTTTGAACCCGCCAGCCCCACAGGCAGATATTCCAGAAGCGAGCTTGTTGACATGGCAAGAGAACACAAGCTCCCGTAATCACTAACAATATGCAAACAAAACAATAAGTTCTTAAAATCAAAATATTATGAATGGCGGAGAATGTTCTATTCTCCGCCATTTTTCTGTTGGATAAAGAGAGATTCCCGCAGGCGCAGATAATCGAGCAAAGCCGAGTCGGCAAGTTTGCTTGTCAGCGAGTCGGCGAAGATTGCTCCGCGAGCGTTGCGCGAAGCGCAACAAGGCACGAAGTGCAAAAGCGTAGCTTTTAGCTCGCAGGGAGTATAGTTCGAATCTCTTTTCGGGAGGAACAAGCCCCTCCCTTGCCAAAGACAACGCTTCATCTGATCCTTGATTTATATAGCGAGCTGTGATATAATAAAATCAGAGGTGATCGTTTGAAAAAGAGAATCATAACCGTATCAATTATCGGCGTTTCGCTAATTGCCGTAATTCTTGCTACTTTTTTCGTCTTGGTCTACCACGGCGTGATCATTTTGAACGAATCTGAAGCCGATAAATATGATATAAAAGGAATTGACGTTTCATCGCATCAAGGTAAGATCGACTGGGACGTGCTTTCGGGGCAAAATATTTCCTTCGTGTTTATCAAAGCCACAGAGGGAAGCACTTTTGTAGACAAAAGCTTTGATTACAACTTCGCGGAGGCGCAGAAGACCTCGCTTGCCGTCGGTGCTTATCATTTCTTCAGCTATGACAGTAGCGGTCAAACGCAGGCGGAAAATTTCATAAATACGGTCACACCCTTTGAGGGTATGCTGCCGCCGGTCATTGATCTTGAATTTTACGGCGATAAGGAAAAGGATCCCCCGGATAGGGAATCGGTTTCGGCTCAGCTGAAAATAATGCTTGAACTACTTGAAGAGCATTACGGTCAAAAGCCCATTATATATGCTACGGAAAAATCCTATAAGCTGTATCTGTCAAACGATTATGAAGAATACGACATTTGGATAAGAAACGTAATTTCAAAGCCGAAGCTGTCGGATGGCAGATCGTGGACGTTTTGGCAGTATACGAACCGCGGTAAGCTTGACGGATATAACGGCAAGGAAAAATACATTGATCTGAACGTTTTTAACGGAAGTAAAGAAGAATACGCTTCATTTTTGCTGAATAGAGGATATAAAGATCCTGCCGTAGAACCGTAAAAAGTATTGAACACCCCCCGACGTTTCCGTCGGGGGGTGTTGTTATGATCCGATATTTTTGTCTGCAATTTCTTTAAGCTCCAAAAGCAGATTTGGTATATCATTCTTTACCGTATCGTACACAACGGACATATCGACATTTCCGTACTCGTGGACAATGCGGTTTCGCATACCCTTTACAGCTCGCCACGGAATCGTATTGTGACGTATCTTGAAATCGTCTGTGAGCTTATCGGAATTTTCGGACACCTGAATAAGACGAAACATTACCGAGTCGACAAGTACTTCGTTTTCTACGAGATCTGATATGGTCAGATTGTTTGTGTGTTTTATGATAAAATTCAGATCATTTACGATCTTTTTTACGTAGTATCCGTTATCCTTTTTATTATCCATATATTTTTATACCGTCTTTCAGAATCTCATTTATCAAATTAATATTGTTGTTTAACTGCTCAATGTTCAGCAAATCAACCGGTTTTTTCAGTTCTTCGCGTAGCGTTTCTATTAGGTCGTAAAACTGCATTCCCGAAACAGACGTCGATATAATCAGGTCAACGTCGCTATACTCGTCGGCTTTTCCTTTTGCATATGAACCGAAAAGGTAACAATACTCCACGTCAGTTTCTTGAAACGTCGTTGCGCAAGCTTTTTTGATCTGTTCTACGGTAAGGATCCCGTGCGTTTCGTCTATTAAACCGTAATTCTCCAGCTTCTGCTTCATGAAATTATACTTTATGGAACCAATTTTTGACTTATCGGTTTCATAATTTTGATAGGTGCGCAGAGGTATGCCAAGATATTTTGCACATTCTGCTTGAGTTAGCTTTTTGCTTTTTCGAAGTTCTTTAAGCATTTTTTATCACCTCTATAGAAGTATTATAACACAAAAAACAAAATATGCAATAGGAATACGCAATTTTTGCGCGTTTTATAAAAAATATTTACGCAACTTTTGCGTATTTATTCAAAATTATTTACGCAATTTAGCTTCTGCGGCAAAACACCCCCGACGGTTGTCGGGGGTGTTACTGTTTTTATTATTTCGCCTTGATATATCCTTCTGCCGCGAGAAGCTCTGCGATAAGCACTGCGCCGCCGCCTGCGCCGCGGAGGGTATTGTGAGAAAGTCCGACGAACTTATAGTCGAAGAGGGTATCTTCGCGAAGTCGTCCGACCGATACGCCCATACCGCCGTAGATGTCGCGGTCGAGCGCCGCCTGAGGACGGTTATCCTCCTCAAAGTAGGTGATGAACTGCTCGGGAGCAGAGGGAAGTCCGAGGATCTGCGGCTTGCCCTTAAATTCCTTCCAACGCGCGAGGATCTCGTCCTTGCTCGGCTTCTTCTCAAAGTCAACGAAAACAGCCGCGGTGTGTCCGTTAGAGACGGGGACTCTTATGCACTGAGTTGTGATAAGGGGAGCGTCTGCCTTTACGATAACGCCGTTTTCGACTTTACCCCAAATGCGAAGCGGCTCCTGCTCGCTCTTTTCTTCCTCGCCGCCTATGTAGGGGATGACGTTGTCGATCATCTCAGGCCATTCCTTGAAGGTCTTACCTGCACCGGAAATTGCCTGATAGGTCGTTGCAACGACGCGGGTCGGTCCGAAATCAAGAAGGGGAGAGAGCATGGGAACGTAGCTTTGGATAGAGCAGTTCGGCTTAACTGCGATAAATCCGCTCTTTGTGCCGAGGCGCTTTCTCTGATACTCGATAACTTCAAGGTGAGAATCGTTTATTTCCGGAATTACCATCGGAACGTCGGGTGTCCAGCGGTGTGCGGAGTTGTTTGAGATAACGGGGGTCTCGGTCTTTGCATAAGCTTCCTCGAGCGCCTTTATCTCGTCCTTTTTCATGTCGACTGCGCAGAATACCATATCGACGCTATCTGCAAACTTTTCAACCTCAGATGCATCACATACGGTCATATTCTTGACCGATTCGGGCATATCGAGATCGAGTTTCCAGCGTCCGCCGACTGCTTCCTCGTAGGTCTTGCCTGCGGAACGTCCGCTTGCGGCGAGCCCTGCTATTTCAAAATAGGGATGGTTATTAAGAAGCGTGATGAAACGCTGTCCGACCATACCCGTCGCGCCTATAATTCCTGCTTTGAGTTTCTTTGCCATTGTATATATTTCCTTTCAAGAATTGTTTAATGTCAGTTTATGAAATAAGCCGACCTTCGTCATCAAAATTATAATAGGTTCCGTCTATTACCGTTTCGCCCGTGACAGCCGCGCCGTCTGAGCCGAAATAGTAGGTGTTTGTTCCAACGGTTATGAAGCCGTACATCATAGCTTCCTTATCGTGAGTACCGCCCGGATTGAAGTAATACTTTTTGCCGTCTATCTCAACGAGACCTTTTTTGAGGTTTCCGTTTTCGCTATAGCAATATTTGTATCCGTCGATCTCGACGATTCCCGATACTGTGAAGCCGTGGTCATTAAAATACCAGAGCTTTCCGTCGATGATCCGCGATTCGTTGCAGTACATGACGCCGTCACGCTGGAAAAAGTACATTTCACCGTCGATCTCTTGTTCGCCCGTTGCCATTTCGCCGTTTTCATAGGCGTAGTAGCGGAAACCGTCGATCTTTTGCCAGCCCTTAGTAAGAGCGTGAGAGCCGTAATCTGAAAAAATGTACGTTTTTCTGCCGACAGTTGCGATGTCCGACGCGCGCTTGAAGGGGGACTCGAGGTAATATCTTTCGCCGTTTTCCTCGTACCACCCGGGAATTATCGACGCGCGGAAGACGAATATCAGGACAACGGCAAGCAAAAGCGACGCTGCCAAAACTATACGTTTTATTGTCTTTTTCGATAGCTTTTTCATTGCCGTTCTCCCTTCAAATACTTTCACAGAATAATTATATATCAAAATCCTGCGGTTGTAAATAGTTTTTTTAACCAAGTAAAATATTTTTGTTCGGCGTTGTTTTGACAAAATCAAAAACGGCAAGCGAATGCTTGCCGTTTTTATGGCGGAGGGAGTGGGATTCGAACCCACGTGGGCTTGCACCCAAACGGTTTTCAAGACCGCCTCGTTATGACCGCTTCGATATCCCTCCGTATTATGATGCACAGTAGTGCATCATAATACGGAGCCATGAGATGCGGCGCGGCGAGCTCTGCTCGTCGAAGCCGCTTCGCATACCGCGCCCGAAGATCGACAAGCTCGCTTGTCAGGCGCAGGGCGCAGGTATATTCGCTATAAGCGAAATATCCCGTAGATGCTTACTGTACATATTTAGTTTGATGCACAGTAGTGCATCATAATACGGAGCCATGAGATGCGGCGCGGCGAGCTCTGCTCGTCGAAGCCGCTGTCTCTATCCGCGCCCGAAGATCGACAAGCTCGCTTGTCAGGCGCAGGGCGCAGGTATATTCGCTATAAGCGAAATATCCCGTAGATGCTTACTGTACATATTTGGTTTTATTGCTCGAAGCTATTGAATTATACACCAAAGGAGAGAATTTGTCAACCTGTTTTTGAAAAATGCTTTTTCAATAATCGCATAGCTTTATTGCAAAATCGGAGTTTAAGTGTTATAATAAATTCGTAAACAGCTCTCAGGAGGATAATTAATATGGCTAAGGAAAAGAGATTCATTAAGACTTACAGTCAGGGCATGGGTTCGATCGAGATCTTCGTTGACAAGGAAACGGGAGTTAATTATTTGTTTCATTCAAGCGGTTACGCAGGCGGAATGACTGTCTTGCTTGACAAATACGGCAAGCCGATAATTACGCCTGTAGAGTACGAAGAATCCTGATTTTCACGTATTCTTCATTTGAATAGAGGTGATATCAAATGATAAGGAAGGATCCGGGAAATAGAATACGGGAGCTTCGCCAAAAGTTAGGTCTCAGCCAGGAAAAGTTCGGGCTAAAGATCGAGATGGACAGAACTTATTTTGCATCAGTCGATGCGGGCAAGCGAAACATCGCAAGATGTAATATTAAAAAATCGCCGACGGTTTGGGTGTTAATTTGAGTGAATTATTTGAAAATTTATAAGATTCAAAGGAGATGATATAATGCCAAATGAAACGATGCAGTGTATACTTGAAAAATATCCTTGGATAAAAGAAGAGAATCAAAAATTAATAATTAGTCCGGATAGCGACGGATTTTTGTCTGCGCTTCTGTTGATGAATTATTTTAATGCGGAAGTTGTTGGGTATTACGATGGGAAAGTCATGCTCTGCGATAAAAATATAGATCCAAGAGATTGCACTTTTGTTGACTTAGATATTTTTTGTCAAGACATAAGAAGCGTGGGACATCATATGGTGTGCTTCAACAGCCACAGAAAACCCAAAAATTGGAATAATTATGATAATTGTATTCAGCTTAACAATTTGAGAGACTTTGATTGCCAGCATAATTTTCAACGGAAGTATCCTTTTGGCACAGTTCATTTTTTGCTTTCACTGCTTGATACTGTTAAACCGATTAAACTTACGTCCGAAGCTATTGTTCCGTTACTGTTTTGCGACGGTGTATGCAATAATTTGTTTGGATATCCCGAAAACTGCCTTGAATGGCTCGAGTGGTTGGGGGCGAACAGCAGAGATTCGTTGTTATATGACGTTTTCTATAAAGAGATGCCGTTTTCAACGGTAATGCTACAGATGAATGAATTTTTCAAAGCTAGAGACGTGTATAACTCTAAATGCTATTATGACTATGACGAAAAACGCATCGTAACAAAAAGCAGATCGAGATCCGGTCATCATATGATTATTTCACTTTCCGACGGAACTCCTGCCAACATCATTGATAATGATGACGGTACTTATAATATTTTTGACCAAGAAAAAGAGAGGACGCTTGGATTTATTGATTTTATGGCTAATCTCGTGGGATGGCGTTCTATGTCGCATAAATGGAATTTTTCTAATATGACACTATACAAATTCAAAAAGGAAAGCATGAGCGTTAATTCGTCTACACACTTGAATTTGAAAAACTATACAGCAATGGTCGAAAGTAACTGTTTTTCGATGGCTATTACTGCGGGGTCTACTATCGAATATACGAGAGATGTCGAAGGTCATTTCAGAACATAAACTCAATATAAAAAGCGAACGATACTTTTCGTTCGCTTTTTATATTTTAGATCGTGAATCCCGCATCTTTTGCCAATCGCTCGTAAGAAAGATCGACGTATTCTTGGGAAATATCAAAACCGATAAAATGCCTGCCTAATTTAACTGCCGATACGGCGGTCGAGCCGCAGCCCATAAATGGATCAAGAACGATTCCGCCTTCCGGACAGAAGCAAGTTATTACGTCAGCGGGAATTTGATCGGGAAATACTGCCGGGTGCCTTCTTTTAAGGGGATTTTTGTCGCCCGCCATCAAATAGTTCCAAATGGTACCCCTGCATTTCATGGCGTTTATCTCTCTACGAACGGTGTCGCTTGTTTCGCCGTTCGTTTTTCGGTTTCCGCTTCCCGTCATAACTTTACCGCCGTGTTTTGAGGGTATTTTCAGCGGCTCCTTATTGAAGTATGCGGGGCGACCGCCTTTCAAAAACAGCGGAATGTACTCGTGATCAACTCGAAAACGAGCTTTCCACCACGCTCCCTCCGTTCCGTTTTTGCGGTAGATGACATTTTCAAAAAGCTTGAATCCAAAACTGTCACACCAGTCAACAATTGTTCTAAATGATGTTAAAGATTTCCCAAAATCTTTTGTCTGATCTTGTATGACCATGGCGCAAATTCCTCCGGGCTTAAGAACACGGTGAATTTGCTCTCCTGTTTTGTGAAGATCGAATGTATAGCCGTTATACGTTCTGAGCGAATCGTATGGCGGGGAAGTGACAACAACGTCAATGCTGTTATCCGTGATTTCTTTCATCAATTCAACACAGTCGCCACAGTATACTGCATCAATTTTTTTGTCAGTCAAAAATACATTGTTATTCATGTACTCCTCAATGAGTGCAATGCACATTGTTATATTACTTCAAAATCCGTTTTCACAGACACGATTGTACCATAAAATGATAAAGTTGGCAATACTTTTTTGTCATTCAGTTTTTCTTCATCGAGATTTTCTTGAACATTAGCCAGCCGAAAAACACCGCGATTCCCGTTACGCCGAAGATGACGAGCGTCAGCAGGAATTTATTTTCGCCGAGCGCTCCGCCGGCGAGAGTTGAAGTGAGTATCGAGGGGATCCGGCAAAATACGCTTATTAAGAGGAACGGCAGAAATTTTATCTTAGTGATTCCTGCAAAGTATGTTATTACGTCCTTTGGCGTTCCCGGGAAAAAGTAGAGCAAGAAAAGGGTCGTCGTCAGCTTCTTTTCGTCGTTTAAGAAGCCGAACTTCTTTAAGTCCTTTTCGTCGAGAGTGATCTTCGTGAATTTGCGTCCGAGCAGCTTTGTGAGTCCGAAAATGAGGCAGGTCGCCGGCAAAACGCCGAGCAGGCACAGAACTGTTCCGAGAAACGGACCGTAGATATATCCTGCGGCAATTTCGATAAACTCACCGGGAATGAATGCGAAAAGCACTTGAAGGAACTGTATTCCTATAAAGATAAGCCAGCTCTTCGGGTTGTTTCCCCCAAGCTCTGCGCGCAGCTTTTCGGGGTCGCGCGCGGCGTCAACAAGCTTCGGACCGATTGTAAAGGTTCCGACAAGAAGAAGCGTGATGAGAACAACGAGCGATATTATGAGATACCAGTCTCTGCCGCTTATTCGAAATTTTTTCTTCTTTTCCATGCGCGCCTCCTTTTTTGTTTTTACAAATTATAGCATTTTTCTTTGGTTTTTTCAATATGCAAATAAAATTCCCGTAATATGATTGGCGTTTATGCAAAAAACAATGCGCTGATCTTATTATATGATCTCGAAAAACAAGCGTTAATACGAAGAATACCGATAACGGTGGAATTTATTTTTTCGTATTCTGATATTTTCTGTAGTTGCCGGGGGATATGTTTTCCTTGCGCTTGAAGATCAAGCTGAAATAGTTTGGGGACGAAAATCCGCAGCTTTCGGAGATTTCCCTTATGCTCTTTTTTGTATTTATAAGCTCTTCCTTTGCCTTGCTCAGACGAAGCATCAGAAGATAGTCCATAGGCGGACAGTGAAGGTACTTATTGAAGTTATACATTATCGTCGCCTTTGAGACGAAAAAGTGCTTTGCGAGCCCTTCAAGGGTATGATCCTCGGCGTAGGTGACGTTCAGGTAATTGACCGCCTTCAGAACGAGCGGCGGTATATAGCTTTTTTCGAAGCTTACCGAGTCCATGTCCTGAGTTTTTATCTTGTTTATGACGTGCAGGGTGTAGGAAAACAGAGTGCCCAAAACGTCGTCCGCGTGCTTGGAATGTCGGTCTGTCTCGACCATTTCTCTGAACAGAGACATAAGCTCCTTTGCCTGCTCGTCCGACGGCTTCAGTATCCTCGTCGATTTTTCGGCGAGAATGACCTTCTGATAGTTGTTCAGGTAATCCTCCGACACGTCGATGAGCGTTCTTTCAAAGGGTCCGCCCTCGGTCATGTGCATCGTGTGCGGCGGAATTATTATTATGCAGGGCGCCTGTATGTGGTACTGAACGTTTTTGAAGAAATATTCTCTTTCGCCCTTTGTGAGGAAAAATATCTCGTAGTGCGAATGCGAATGAAGACCGTTCATGTTCCACGGCACGGTTTTAATTGATTCTTCGACTTCCAAAAAATGCTTCATAAGCCGATCCTTATATAAAAATAATTAAAATTTATATGTAATTTCGAACTATTTTAGCACATTTTATATTGTATGTCAATAAAATATTGATTATAATGTAATCGTACAATGGTACTTCTGCGAAAACTGCTCTGCGAAGGGGAAGCTTACTTCCATGAAAACTCTCATCATAAACGAAAAGGACAACGTTGCCGTTTCTCTTGAGGACGGCAAGATACCGAGGGGTCACAAGTTCGCCCGCCGCGATATTTCGGAGGGCGAGACAGTGATAAAGTACGGCGAGATAATCGGACGCGCGACCTCTGATATAAAGGAGGGCGAGTGGGTACACAGTCACAATCTCCGTTCGCATCTTGACGAGGACGTTGAATACGTTTATCAGCCGACAGACTGCAAGACGGGAAGCGGATACGATACCTTTATGGGCTACCGCCGACCCTACGGCGAGACGGGTATCAGAAACGAGATATACATAATACCGACAGTCGGATGCGTAAATCAGGTCTGCATAAAGATGTGCGAGCAGGCGCAGAAGCTTGTCGGCGGAACGCTTGACGGCATCTACACCTTTACGCATCAGTTCGGCTGCTCGCAGCTCGGCGAGGATAACGAGAACATAAAGAAACTTCTTTGCGCTATCGCGCTCAATCCGAACGCGGCATTCGTGCTTTTCGTCGGACTCGGCTGTGAAAATAACGGGCTTAACGGGATCAAGGAATATCTTGCGCCGTTTGGGCGTGACAATATTGAGTTTTTCAACTGTCAGGATGTTGAGGACGAAATTGCTTACGGGCTTGATATTATCGCAAAATTCGCCGAGAGGGCTAAGGAATGCAGCAGGGAAGAAAGACCCTATTCCGAGCTCAGGATCGGTCTTAAATGCGGCGGCTCGGACGGCTTTTCGGGCATAACGGCAAATCCGCTTGTCGGCACGGTTTCCGACCGCGTTATCGCGGCAGGCGGAAGCACGGTGCTTACCGAGGTTCCCGAGATGTTCGGCGCGGAGCAGATATTGATGAACAGATGTCAGAGCGCTGAGGTTTTTGAAGCATACAAGAAGATGATAATCGACTTCAAAAAGTATTACACCGACCGCGGATTCCCCGTTTACGAAAACCCCAGCCCCGGAAACAAGGCAGGGGGCATTACGACGCTTGAAGAAAAATCGCTCGGCTGTATAAAGAAGGGCGGAAGTACGGCGGTCGTTGACGTTCTTTCCTACGGTGACAGGGTGAGAAAAACAGGTCTTTCGGTGCTTGATGCGCCGGGTAACGACCTTATCGCTGCGACTGCGCTTGCGGCGGCAGGATGTCAGATAGTTCTCTTTACGACGGGACGCGGCACGCCCTTTTCGACCTTCGTTCCGACGATGAAGATATCGACGAACGAGGCACTCGCAGGTAAGAAAAACGGCTGGATAGATTTCAGTGCGCACAGTATGGATGCCGACGGACTATACGACCTTATCAAAAAGACGATAAACGGCGAATATATCTGCAAGAGCGAAGCCGTGCGAGAGATCGCCTTCTACAAAACGGGCGTTACTCTTTGAGACAGTATTTCGTTTTTCTGTGATAAAACCGAACAATCTTAGCAAAAAGGTTGAAATAAGAAAGAAATTCATTTATAATTACAGGTAATTATAATGAATGTAGGATGTCGAAAAGGCAAAAAAACCTTGTCGCGGCTGATATATCAGCCGCCCCAAAAAGCTCTCTGCTTTTTGGGCTACATTCATTGAAACAGAAATCGACAGTTTTCTCATGGAAAACTGTTGGCAAATCATAGATTTGCCGTCGAAATTCAAGAATTTCGACTTTCGATTGTCGTTATAATGACTCTTAAAAGGAGATAATTATGAGCTACATTAAGGAAAATTTTTTGCTGACCACAAAGACGGCGGAAAAGCTTTATTACGAATACGCATCCGATATGCCGATATTCGACTACCACTGTCATCTTCCCGAAAAGGCGATACTTGAAAACAAGCAGTTTTCCGATCTTTACGAGATCTGGCTCTCGGGCGACCATTACAAGTGGCGTCTTATGCGCAACTACGGTGTTGACGAGGAATATATCACGGGAGGCGCCTCGAACAAGGAAAAGTTCCTTGCTTACTGCCGCACTCTCGGTACTGCCTTCGGCAATCCGCTTTACCATTGGTCGCAGGTCGAGCTTGAGACGTTTTTCGGCTGTACTCTTGAAATAAACGAGAAGAACGCAGAGGCGATCTGGGAGCAGTGCAACGCCTATATTAAAGAAAACAACGTCACTCCTCAGAGTCTTATTGAGGGCTCAAACGTTAAGTATCTCTGCACGACGAACGAGATATTCGACGACCTATCTACTTTCGAGGAGATCGAAAAGAAGAATTACGGCTTCAAGGTCTATCCCGCCTTCCGCGCAGACAAGATAATGAATATCGAGGCAGACGCGTATCTGACCTTCGTTTCCAAGCTTGGCGATATAAAGTGCCTTAACTGCCTAGAAAGACGCATCGAAGAACGCCTGAAGGAATTCATCGCGCACGGCACGGTTGCCACCGACATTGCGCTTCAGAAGGTCTATCCCGTAGCCGACAAGGCGGATGCCGCCAAGGTATTTGCAAGCCGTCTTGAGGGAAATCCCGTAAGTAATGAGGAGCAGGAGATATTCAAGGGATATCTTACGTATTTCCTCTTCAAGCTTTATGCAAAGTATGATCTTGCGACCGAGCTTCATATCGGCGCGATGAGAAACAATAACGCAGTTATGCTTAAAAAGCTCGGTCTTGATACCGGCTATGACAGTATTGCGGAGGATAACAGTATCGCGAATATGTCGCGTCTGTTCGACCGCCTGAATAACGAGGGCTCGCTTCCGAAGACTATCGTCTTCAACCTCAACCCGAAGATGAACACTGAGATCATGACGCTTATCGGATCATTCCAGGACGGTATCGCCAAGGGCAAGATGCAGTTCGGTCCGGCATGGTGGTTCCTTGACAACAAGGTCGGAATGGAAAATCACCTGCGCGACCTTACTGCGACAGGACATATCGGCGCCTTCGTCGGTATGCTTACCGACAGCCGTTCCTTTCTTTCCTATCCGCGTCATCACTACTTCCGCCGCATCCTTTGCGCGTATTTCGGCGAAATGATGGAAAAGGGCGAGATGACGAGCGATATTGAATTTGTCGGAAACGTCGTAAAAGACATTTGTATAAACAACGTAGTTGAATATTTGGGGGTAAAGAAAGATGGATAAGCTCATTCCTGTTGTTGTTATCAAAGAATTAGGTGAGACCGATAAGATACTCACCGCGCTCAAAAAGAGCGGAATTAACTGTGCGGAGATCACCTTCCGTACCGCTTGCGCCGCTGAAGCGATCGCTTACGCGGTCAAGAACTATCCCGATATGAATATCGGTGCCGGAACCGTTATCAACGCCGAGCAGTGCGAAAAGGCACTTGAGGCAGGTGCGAAGTTCATCGTTTCGCCCGGTCTTTCGGTACCGGTCGCAAATATCTGTAAGGAGAGAGGGATCACCTACTATCCCGGCTGCGTAACACCCACCGAGATCATGCAGGCGCTCGAAATGGGAATCACGGTAGTAAAATTCTTCCCTGCGAACGTATACGGCGGTCTTAAGGCGCTCAAGGCGCTTGCCGCACCCTTCCCGCAGATCAAATTCATTCCGACGGGCGGAGTTGACAGAAACAATCTTGAGGATTTCCTCAGCTTCGATAAGGTCTACGCCGTCGGCGGAAGCTTTATGGTAAGCGAGGCACTTGATAAAATGGAGGCAGAAAACAAATGAAAACAGCAGTAACCTTCGGCGAGCTTATGCTTCGCCTTGCGCCCGAAAATTATCTCAGATTCCTTCAGGCGGAAAAGTATCAGGCGACCTTCGGCGGTGCCGAGGCAAACGTAGCGGTCTCGCTATCCAATTACGGAATCAACGCACAGTTCGTTACTAAGCTCCCGACGCACGAGATCGGTCAGTCGGCAGTAAACAGTCTCCGTAAGTTCGGAGTCGATACCTCGAAGATCGTCCGCGGCGGTGAGAGAGTCGGTATCTACTACTGCGAAAAGGGCGCTTCTCAGCGTCCGAGCAAGGTCATTTACGACCGCGCGTACAGCGCTATTGCGATGGCTAAAAAAGATGACTTCGACTGGGATTCTATCCTTGACGGCGCAGAATGGTTCCACTTTACGGGAATCACTCCCGCACTTTCCGACGAAATGGCTGAGATCACTCTTGAGGCATGTAAGGCGGCAAGAGCAAAGGGAATCACCGTTTCCTGCGACCTCAACTTCCGCAAGAAGCTCTGGAGTAAGGAAAAAGCAGGACAGGTAATGGGCGAGATCTGCAAGTTCGTTGACGTTTGCATCGCAAACGAGGAGGACGCAAAGGACGTTTTCGGAATCGAAGCCGACGGAAGCGACATCACGGGCGGAAAGCTCGACCGTGACGGTTATATCTCGGTTGCGAAGAAGCTCACCGACCGCTTCGGCTTCAAGGCAGTTGCGATCACGCTCCGCGAGAGCAAGAGCGCAAACGACAACGACTGGTCGGGCATGCTTTACACGGGCGGTCAGGCGTATTTCTCCAAGAAGTACAGCATTCATATCGTTGACCGCGTTGGCGGCGGCGACAGCTTCGGCGGCGGTCTCATCTATTCGATGATGAACGGCGCAGATCCGCAGGCGACGATCGAGTTCGCGATCGCGGCAAGCTGTCTCAAGCATTCCATCGAGGGCGACTACAACCTCGTTTCGGTTGCCGAGGTAATGACCCTCGCAGGCGGCGACGCAAGCGGACGAGTACAGAGATAATAATTTCAAGCGGGCGAATATTGTCCGCCCGTTTGTTTATCCATGACATAACGAAAACGAATAACGTTGTCTTGCCTTCCCCTTGGGGAAGGCCAACAACGCGGTGCTTGCTTCCCCACGTACAACAACCTTCGAACGTACTTTTTTACAGCTCTATCAAAGGAGAACACTATGAACACCAAAATTTCAAGCTGGATAACGCACAGCTATGACAAGCTCCGCTCCGATTCGGCGGCGGGAGCATCGAAAAATTACACGGTCTATATGGCAAAGGGCGAGACTGAGGGCTGTCAGATCGCGTTCCGTCCCGAAAACGACTGCGCGATAGCTCTTAAGCTCGCTTCGGGAGACAGCTCGCTTCTTTACGAAATGTCCTCGCTTGCTAACAAGCACCTTATCGAGGGCAAGTATTATACCGACTCGACCCCTCCCTATAACGGTGAGGAGATCGCGCTGAAGGCGGGCGAAACGACCCCGATCCTTGTTGAATTCAGAACTTCGGAAAACACAGAATCGGGCGATCACGCGCTTGTTTTCGAGGCGATAAGTGACGGCGTTGTTATTGGAAAATACGAGATAACCCTTCACGTCTGGAACTTCGCGCTCCCCGTAAACAAAACGCTTCAGACCGCAGTAGGTCTGCGCAGATGGCGCATCGAAAGCCTGCACGGCTACTGTGACGACGAGCTTTACAAGAAGTATTACGAGATGCTCCTCGACCACGGCATCAGCGCCTACGTTCTCCCTTACGATATACTCGACCCCCGCGCTGACGAATATATGTCCGACCCGCGTGTGACCGCATTTTCGGTGCTTTGGGAGGTTGACGACGATAAGCTTCTTCAGTACTATAACAAGATAGTAAGCAATCCCGAATGGACGAAAAAGGCGTTCTTCTATCCCCTTGACGAGCCGGATGATATGGAAAAGCTCGAGGAGCTTAAGAAGAGATGCGAGCGTCTTATCAAGCTTTGTCCCAAGATCGGACGTACCTCGCCCTATTATACGGACATTCAGATAGGCGAAAACAGCGACCAGGTCGATCATATGGCGGAGTATATAAACCTCCACTGCCCGAAGCTCGCTCTTTACGACGACGAGATGTCTTACGGTCAGTACCTGAACTATAAGCCCGAAAAGACGTTTTGGCAGAGAATGGACGATCTTATCGCGCGCGGAGACAGAATGTGGACTTACGTCTGCAACGCGCCGATCAAGCCCTACGGCGCCCTGTTTGCCGATTATTCGGGAATTTGTCAGAGATCGCTGTTCTGGCAGACATACGAGAGAGGCGCAACGGGATTCCTCTACTGGTGCTGTAACGCGTGGGATTACCACGGCCATAAGATAAATCCCTGGGAAGACCTCTGGAACAGCTGTAAGGGGCTCAACCCCGGCGAGGAGCCCGTTCCCGTTTACGGTGAGGGAATCCTCTGCTATCCAGGAACGAAGGTCGGTATTGACGGCCCCGTATCGTCTATAAGAATGAAGATTTTCCGCGACGGTATTGAGGACTACGAGCTGTTCGCGCTCGCTGAAAAGCTCCTCGGACGCGACTACGTTATTAAGAAGATAAACGAGATCACTCCCTCGCTTACCGAGTTTACCGCCGATATCGACAAGATCGCGCTCGTCAGAAAAGAGATCGGTGACGCGATCGAAAAAGCAATGTAAATAGAGAAAAGCTCCACCTTCGGGTGGAGCTTTTTAGATAATAGAGAATAAAGAATAGATAATAAATTAAATAAGGTAGAGAAGTTATGAAGAGAAGCTTTGCCGCGTTGCCTTGCCTTCCCTAGCGGGAGGAAGGCAAGAGGTAAACCTCGGATGAGGTGTAGCCGTCAAGACGGCGTTTGGTTTTGAATGTTTCTGATTCGCTCAAAGCCGTCTTATAACGGCGGACACCAATTCTCTGTCCGAAGGGGAGAGGGTTCTTATTTTGTCTATGAGGGCTTTTTCAGCGGAATTAAGCTGACAAAATTCCGTCGGCTCGTTTTTGCGTTCAACGTCTGTTCGTCCGACAAGAAAATCAACGGATACGTTAAAATAGTCCGCTATGGCGCAAAGAGTCTCGATATTCGGCTCTACGTCGTGGTTTTCGTATTTGTTTATCGACTGCTGGCTTACGTTAATAACATCGGCAAGTTGTTGCTGACTCAATCCCGCGCGGGTGCGTAAAAATCTTAAATTGTGTAGCATTTAAAGCCGTTCCTTTCTTATGTTGTCATCTATTATAATAATGATAACAACTTTCAGAAGTTATGTAAAAAACTTATTATTAGTTATTGACAACAACGAAAGGTTGTGATATAATGCCCTTATCTTAGTAAAGGAGTTTTGAAATGAAAAAACTTTTAGCACTGATAGTGGCATTGTTGATGATGTTGACCTTTGCCGCTTGCGACGACAATGAAAAGAAACCCGCAGCAACTACACCTGCTGCAACGACGACTACCGGCGGAACGACTGAACCTGACGGAACGACCGATCCTGACGGTACTACCGTTCCGGGTGGAACGACCGATCCTAACGGTACTACCGTTCCCGGCGATACTACCGATCCTGACGGAACGACTACTCCCGACGGTACTACAGTTCCCGGCGGAACAACTGCTCCCGACGGAACAACTACCCCCGGCGGAACGGCTAAGCCCCCTGTAACGACTGATCCCAAACCCGATCCCGAGCCCGACGAGGGCGTGACCTATACGGGCATGTCGGGCGCGGCGGAAATGGAAGTTACCATTCTTGACGGTAAGGGCTCGCTTACGCAGTTCGAAAAGGAAAAAATGCCTGCTGATATGATAGAGCAGCTCGGACTTAACGGAACCGTTATCGGAGTTATGGAGATGCGTATAGAGTTCTCCTCGGCAACCGTATCGAACGGAATCCTGACGCTTTTTGATGCTGCTCCCAAGGCATACCAGTCGACAACCTTTGAGGGAACTGCCGCTGACGCGTACGTTACTATGGCAAAAGCTCAATACAAGGCGATGTACGAAGCGGGAGAAATCGAAAAGGCAGAATACGATATGTATATGGCTCTCCTGAACGGAGAAGAGATCGCTATGAGCGACGAGGGTTACGGCTTGACCAATATGACCGCGAAGTTCAAGCTGAACGACGCTAATAAGACCTGTCTTGCTATCAGTTCATCTCACGAGGATGAGGACGGTAAGTATAGTTGGGAATGCGAGTACACCGCCGACGGCAAAGCTACGAAGGAAACTTATTACAATCTAGGTTATTATGACTACGTAGAAGTGAGCACATACTATCCCGACGGAAAGACTAAAAAGACCTTTGAGGAATACGAACTTTTCATAAACAATGAAACCGGCGAATACGTGCTCGGAGATTTGAAGGGCAAGTACGAATACCGCGAGGACGGCACCACAAAGTTCAACACATATTATTATTACGACGGCTCGTATTCCGTTACCGAATACGACGAAAACGAAGAAGCGCTCAAGGAAACCGAGTACGATAAAGACGGAAACGTCACGGGTTATAAGACGTTTGTCTATACCGATGACTCCGGTGTCATAAAGGAATACGAAGGCGATAAGCTTGTTAAAGAAACCTATAAGAAGCCCGTGTATGTTGAGGAGTACGACCACACAGAGTGGGTTACTGTTAAAACGGTTACGTATCACGAAAACGGCAACAGAACCGAAACGACCTATTTTGAAGACGACATCTATAATCCCGACGTAAAGAGCGAGATAGTATACGACGCCGAAGGCAACGTTGTCAGAAAGACAGAGTATAATGAAGACGGCTCATATACGAGGGTCTATGAATCTGACGGAATGATCGTTACGGATTATTGCAATCGTTACGGTACTATTTTGAAAACAACCTTTACCTTTACTAACGGCACGACTGTTACCGTTTTTGAGCGTGACGAATATGACTTTGATAAAATCCTTATAGACCACCAGTCAAGCGGTACGGAGAGCGGTATCGACGAAGTGCTTGTTATCAAGTATGAGTACTATGACGGCACCTACAACGTAAAGACTGAATCGTGTATCAGATACAGCGCACCCGACGGTGAGATTCTTGATGAATGGACCGTTGAATACGACGAGAACGGCAATGAAATCGACGACGGTGGCGACGTAACGCCTCCCGTTGACGGCGGCGACGATCTTCCTCCCGAGGAAGACGAAAAGTTTACAGGAACCCAAACGGAAGAAACCGACGACGGTCTTGTCTGGACGTACGATATTGTTGAAGACGAGATTGTAAAGGAAACCGTTACCTTTACGAACGGTACGACAATCGTTACCTTTGAATATGACGATCTCGGAAGAGTGAAGTATGGTTGTGGCTACGGTGTGGGCGAAAACGACGAGCTTGTCTCTCTGTGGATATCCGAGTATACTTACGTTGGCGATACAGATGAAATTGATAGTGAGAAGAATACGGAATACAGTGTGCCCGACGGTGAGATCCTGTATGAAGGTTACAACAGTGCGTATGAAGGTTACTACGAATATGAGTATGCTCCCGACGGAACGTTAGCTAAGGAATATCACTATATACCCGAGGATCTGTACCTTTCGATAACGACATATTACGAGGACGGAGAAACCAAAAAGACCTGGGAAAGATACGAGCTGCGCTATAATGAGGAGACCGAAGAGCTTGAAATCGGTGATCTGAGAGTTCTCGTAGAGTACGACGAGAACGGCAAAGAGGATACTCGTACGTTTTATGAACCCGACGGGACGACTATCGTTATAACTTATGATGAGAACGAAGACGAAGTCGGTAGAATCGAATACGATGCCGAAGGTAACGTAGTAAACGATATATCGTATGAATACGAAGAAGACGGCTACTGGGAAATCTATTTCTGGCAATATGAATACGATAATGGCGGTACCTACAAGAGAAAAGATTGGTACAGCTATGAAACGGGCGAAAGAGATTATTCGTGGGAGTATGCAAGATGTCAGGAGCTGGACCAGTATGGTTACCTTACCGGCCGCATCGTCGAATGGTCGTACACATACGTTGAATATTATCCCGGCGGCTATGATCGCGAGTATCAAACAACTTATTACGCTGAAACAAGTCATTACAGTGAAAAAGATGCGTTTATGCAGTACATTGAGTACTGGGAAAACGGCAACTGGAAGTGCAACTACATGGAATGGGTTGACGGCTCAAATAACAATGAATTACTCGGATATATGGGCAACAAGAATGACGAGGAATATGGACAGCCCTACACCGAGGAATACTACGATCTCGACGAAAATCTCGTTATGATCGGCTGGTATATCATTGATAACGATTTTGACAACAAATGCGAGATGTGTTTCGATTACTGGGATTACTACGAAGACGGTGTCCTTGTAAGAAGAGAGAAGTATTATCACGATGAATACTGTCAAAACTGGGTTCAGTACGTAACCTATTACGATGCTGACGGAAACGTTACCTCTACTATCGAATACGATGCTGACGGAAACGTTGTTGAGTGATATAGCAAAACCTTAGCAAAAAATCACGGCTGATAAGCCGTGATTTTTTGCTTGCGGAAGACGGCAAATCGGATATGAAACGGAATTTTATTGACAAGAGGGCGATTTGACCTTATAATTAATATATAGTAACCTGTTTGGAGGTAAACATGAAAAAAAGACGATCTTCCTTTTTGCTTCGCTTGATGACGGCGATGCTCGGCATTTGTATGTCGCTTGGTACTGCTGCGTACTGCGCGACGATGCCGCCAAAGCACGCGGATTATGTAAGTCTTACCGCGCAGACTCACAAGACGGTATATGACGTTTCGCCGTCGGGCGGAGTTGACGGCTTCGGTGAGAAGGATCGCGTCGGCATGAAGTTCAATCAAGAGGGGAAATGGGTCTACCTCGATACTTATGAATTTCGCGCGGGAAGCAAGAAGCTCGGAATATACGTTCCTGCCGTTAAGGAGACGCCGACCTTCCGCGCTTTCGGTATTGAAACCGCAAGCGGGAAAGAGGTAAATCTCATTTCTGCTACGGCGAACAATAACGTCGATTACAGCTACGTTGGCGAGACCGACAAGGAGCTGACGGTCAGCAGGTTCAAAAACACGTACATGGAATATCAGAAAGACGATATTTTTATGGCGTCTCCCTCTAAGACAACGAAGTTCGTTGTCGCCTTCCATGCTCCTGCCGACGGCACGTACGATTATACCGAAAACGTCGTGAAGAGAATGACGATGAGCGGAACGCCGAAAAAGTATTCGGGCGTAACCTATTCTGTCGTCAAGGACGGAAACGTCCTTACGTCCGTCACGAACGAAAAGACTGAGACGAACGAGACTGACGCTCAGGCATACACCCTTAGCGGAAAAGTTGACCTCAAAAAGGGGGATGATCTTCTCTTTATAATGGAGGTTGCCGCAAATAACGAGGCGGATAAGGGCTTTATATCGAGAATCAAGCAGATAAAGCTCACCTGCGGAAGCAAGAGCTACGATCTCGACAAGTACCCGGGAAATGAGACGGTCGTTACGACTCGCGGATATTCCGAAGGTCAGGATCTTTATTTCTGGTACGAGACCTCGCTCGATAAGGATCCGGATCAGAAAACGACCGACGCATTCGGAATGAGAGCCGTTAAGAAAAATGCGGTTCTCACCTTCGTTGCGCCCCGCTCCGGAACCTTTGAGATAACTGCGAAGCTTCAGAGAGCAGAGGCGGGTAAGTCTACTGTCAAGATCACGAAAAACGGCGCGACCGTCAAGACCTTTGAGGTAACAGATACGCTGACCGAAATAAAGCACACCGTTGTTCTTGATCAGGACGAGAAGATAAACCTTGAGCTCGTTTACGACGGAAGCAAAGACAAGGTATATATGCGCTCGCTTTCTACTGCTATCAAGTCGCTTCATACGGGAGAGCTTGATCGCGAGTACAATAACGACGGCAAAACGCCTCTTTACAGCGTCGCGTTTATGTCTGACCTTCACCTTGAGGGCGAAATAATCGGTACTGAAAAGCCGATCAAGCAAAACGTTGTAAATGCGATCGAATATCTGAAGGCAAGGGGCGGAGTTGACGTAATGCTTCTCGGAGGAGACAACCTCGGTGAGGCGATCTATCATACGAACAACATGCAAAAGAGCCCCTGGACGTATGAGAACATCATTTCGACGATAACTTATCTTGATAATTCCCTTGCAGAAGCGACCAAGACCGGAAGAAATATCTTCTACGTTTCGGGTAACCACGACAAGCAGCCGGGTGTTATTGCCGAATATAAGGATCCTTCGGTAAGGATACACTCGGGAAGCTATACGCACTGGATGCTCGGCAGATCGGGCGGATATTACGACGCTCTTTATATGAAGGACATCGTCGGAGACGCGCGTCTTTGCCGTTACCCCGACGAGGTGCTTTGCTACCGCTACAACGTCGGCGGACTTGATTTTATCGGTATAAATCAGTCTTACACAGGAAATCCCCTTGCGACGAGCGAGGATCGCGGCGCGGGTCAGCAGATGTATCCCCAGCAGATAATTTGGCTTCGCGAGCAGCTTGAGGAGATCGGCCCCGATAAGACGGTAATGATAACCTGTCATTACAACTTCTCGACGGACGGTGAGAACTATGAATTCCGTTCCCCGAGCCAGCACGCGTCTCTTGGCGATCCGAGAACGATGCTGATGGAGCTGCTTGAGGAGTATCCGAACGCAATATACATGTACGGACACATTCACTGGCGCACTGAGGAGGAGACCGCGTTCTACAATTCCTCCGAGCTTATTTGGAACTTCGGCGATAAGAAGCAGAACGCAGACGGCTCCTATACGACGACCGGTTATCACTACATTCACGGCAGCTCGATAAGCAACTCTGCAACGCGTCTCGACCCGACAGGCCCCTACGGCGGCGATACCAATATTTCGCAGATAATGACCCTCGATTTCTATTCCGATCATATCACAATAGAGATAGTAAACGTCGGTAAGCTTGAAAACGTCGAGGGCGTTCGCAAGATGACTACGTATACCATCAAGCGCGATATGTCTCAGCTTGACGTTTACAGCGGCAAGGAAACGAGCACCGAAACGTCGGAATTTGAAACGATGACCTCCCCGGGCGAAACGACCGAGAAGCAGGAAACGACAAGACCGACCCGTCCCCGTCCGAGCATAATAACGGAAGCAAAGAAGGAAGAAAAAGAGGAAGACGGCGGCAATAAGATAAATACTCTTGTGTTTATAATTCCCGCTGTGGCAGTTGTTGTCGGCGCGGCAGTAACGGTTATCGTTATTAAGAAAAAGAAGAAATAAGAAAGAATAGATAGTAATAAAATAGGAAAAAACCTCTGACGGCGATTCGCCGTCAGAGGTTTTAATTATTTCTTTTTATGATCGTCCTTCGGGCTGACGCCGAATTCCGCTTTATAGGCACGGTAGAAGGAGCTGTATTCGTTGAAGCCGCATTTTTCATAGACGCGGTAGGGATTTTCGCCGCCGAGAAGAAGCTCCTTAGCCATAAGAAGACGCTTGCGCTTGACGTATTCCCACATTGAAGAGCCGGTCATCTGTCGGAATTTTCTGTTTGTGTGTGAACGGCTGGTATGGAATGCCGAGCAGATACTGTCGAGGGAAAGATCGTCGCTCAGATGAGAATTTATGTAGGCGATCACCTCGGAGATATTATCGCACACCTCACTGTCTGGGCGGATGTCGCGGGCGGAAGCGCGAAGCTCGGAAACAAGAACGGTAAGATAGAGCTTTTGTGTCTCAATGTCATCGCTTTCGCATATTTTGCAGAGATAGTAGATCCAATTTCTATCCTTAAAGATCGAGGCGGGGAATCGGTTGCTTTTTCCAAGGTGGCGGTCGTTCATAAAGGAAAGCAGCTTATCCTTGTTTGCACCGACAAGCGCGTCTGCGCTGAAATGCACTGCAATTCTTTCGTACGGCTGATCCTTCATCAGCAAAAGGGTGTGTGATTCTGCCTTTTTCATTATGAGAATATCGCCGGGGCGAAGGGGATAAACCGTTCCCTCAACGAAGTATTTTGCCTTGCCGCTTAAGAAGCAGTATACCTCATATCCGTCGTGCGTGTGCATTTTGAAGCGATTTGTGTCGGGTTTTTCGACATAGGTTTTTCCCGCATCTATTATCTTTGGCATCATTTAATCACCTCGGAGCTATTATAACACAAAAAAGTTCTATTTGCAATATATTTTAAGTTTTTATGGTAATTGCATTTAATTTATGATTGTAATAAAATAAAAACAAGAGGTGATATTATGGATAAAACAAATATCTACGCATTCGCGGACGAGGCGTGTCCGCAGATCGACGGGCAGATAGACGCGCTTCTTCGCAACGGTCTAAGCGGTCTTGAGATCCGTGGCGTTGACGGAACGAATATTTCCGATATAACGCTCGAGAAGGCGCGCGAGGTCAAGAATAAGCTTGACGCGGCAGGGCTTTCGGTATTCTCTGTCGGTTCTCCTATCGGAAAAATCGGAATAGACGACGATTTCGGGGTGCATCTTGAGAAGTTCAGACATACTCTTGAGCTTGCAAGTATTCTCGGCGCACAAAACATGAGGATATTCTCATTTTATATCGACGGCGACGCGGCGTCTTATACCGATAAAGTTCTTGAAAGAATGAATATGCTCGCCGAGGTAAGTCGCGGAAGCGGAGTTACTCTTTGTCACGAAAACGAAAAGGGTGTATTCGGCGACGTTCCCGAAAGATGCGTTATCATTCACGAAAGCATCCCCGAAATAAAGGCGGTGTTTGACCCTGCAAACTTCGTACAGTGCGGAGTTGATACGCTTGACGCTTACGGAAAGCTTAAGCATTATATAAAATATATGCACATCAAGGACGCCCGCCCCGACGGAAGCATAGTTCCTGCCGGCTACGGCGACGGAAACGTCGGGGAGATCGTTTCGGATATGATAAATAACGGAAAGACCTGCTTCACACTCGAGCCGCACCTTGCGGTTTTCGATGGGCTTGCGGGGCTTGAAAGGGAGGGCGAAAAGAGCAACGTCGGCTCGTTTTACTTCCCTGACACAAATACGGCTTTTGACGCCGCGGTGACGGCGTTTGATAAAATTATCGGGAGGACAAGATAATGAAAATAGGTGCACAGTTTTATACTATCCGTGATTTCTGCAAGACGAAGGAGGATCTTTACGAGTCGCTCAAGAAGGTTGCGAATATCGGATATACAACGGTACAGCTTTCGGGCGTATGTCAGTACGACCCAGCCGAGATGAAGAGAGAGCTTGACCGCCTCGGGCTCAAATGCGTGCTTACGCATACCTCGCCCGACAGGATCCAAAACGACACTCTTCAGGTCGCGGCCGACCATACGGCTCTAGGTTGTGATAATGTAGGTCTCGGCGGGTTCGACTACAGCAGCGAGGGCGGCGAAAATAAGGTTCCGCTCTTCATTGAAACTTACACAGAGCCCTGTAAGATACTGAAGAGCGAGGGAAAATATTTTATGTACCATAACCACGCGGCAGAGTTCAAGAAGGTCGGAAACAAGACCGTTATGGAGCTTATGGCAGAGGGAATGCCGAAGGAGCTTATGGGCTTTACAGTCGATACCTACTGGGTACAGGTCGGCGGTGCCGATCCTGCCGATTACATTGAGCGCTTAAGCGGCAGAGTTCCCGTTATTCACCTTAAGGACTGCGCATACGGACAGAAAATGGCAGTTATCGGTGAGGGAAACATCAACTTCGACCGCGTTTTCAAAGCGGCAGAGGCGTCGGGAACAAAGTATATGATGGTCGAGCAGGACGATTGCAACGGTGAAGACCCCTTCGAGTGTCTGCGCCGCAGCTACGAATATCTTAAGGCCTGCGGATTTAATTGATTGATTTTTGAAACGCCACTGTCATTTCTAACGGAGCGTAATCGAACTTTTTCGTTCGAGATCCCGATGCCACAAGTGGCATCGCCCTGTGGACGTTCGGGGTAGAAACGCAAGCGTTTCTACTGCGTCGCCGTCATCCTGAGTGTAGCGAAGCGAAATCGAACTGCGAAGCAGCACCGAAGCGAAAGCGAAGGTGGGATCTCAGGCGGACTACGTTCAGGATGACACGACGGAATTTTCAGAACAAATAATAAGAGGTAATGATTATGGAAAAGATCAGATTAGGTATAATCGGTATAGGAAATATGGGTACGGGTCACGCGTCGAGCGTGGTCAAGGGCAGCTGTCCCGATTTCGTGCTTTCGGCTATCGCGGATAACAATCCCGAGCGTCTGAGCTGGGCAAAGGGTCAGTTCGGCGAGAATGTGGGGTATTTTGATACCGCCGAGGAAATGATAAAAAGCGGACTTATCGACGCCGCTATCGTAGCGGTTCCGCATTACGATCACGCATCGCTTGCGATCTTGTGTATCGAAAATGGTATTCACGTCATGGTAGAAAAGCCGGCGGGCGTTTACACGAAGCAGGCAAGAGAGATGAACGAGGTAGCTGAAAAGCATCCAGACATCGTTTTCGGCATGATGTTCAATCAGAGAACCAACTGCTTGTACAGAAAGCTTCGCGAGCTTGTTCAGAGCGGAAATTACGGCAGGATTCGCCGTACCAACTGGATAGTCACAGACTGGTACCGCTGCCAGGCATATTATAATTCAGGCGGATGGCGTGCGACCTGGGCAGGTGAAGGCGGCGGCGTTCTTATTAACCAGTGTCCGCATCAGCTCGACCTCTGGCAGTGGATATGCGGTATGCCTAAAAAGGTTCAGGCGCATTTGCATTTCGGAAAGTGGCACGACATAGAGGTCGAAGACGACGTAACCGCTTACGTTGAGTATGAAAACGGCGCAACGGGCGTATTCGTTACCACGACGGGCGACGGACGCGGAAGCAACCGCCTTGAGATCCAAATGGATAATGCGAAGTTCGTTGTTGAGAACGGAAAGCTCATAATGGACGAATTTGAGATGAGCGAGCCGGAATTCTCGGCTACTAACACAGATGTGTTCCGCTCTCTCAAAAGCAAACTTAAGGAGGTCGAGACCGACGGCGAGAATCCTCAGCATATCGGTGTTCTTAACGCTTGGGGCGGCGCGATCCTTCGCGGCGAAAAGCTCGTTGCTCACGGAAGCGAGGGTATAAACGGACTTATGCTCTCAAACGCTATGCACCTTTCTGCGTTCCTCGGCAAGGCAGTCGAGCTTCCTATCGACGAGGATCTCTACTACGAGGAGCTTATGAAGCGCGTTAAGACCTCTCGTAAAAAGGATGACGTGAAGGCGGTATTTGCCGATACCTCCAACACCTACGGCGATCCCAAAAAACAGGAAATGATCGAAGAGCATTATAAGCTGAAATGATGAAAAGCACTCACGGATCCCGTGAGTGCTTTTTGTGTTGCTTTTTTGTAATTAAAATGGTACAATGGTGTAAAGAATACCGTAACGGAGAATTATATGAATTTTAATGAAGTAGCTGAAAATAGGCAGTCTTGCCGTAATTACGACAAAACGCGCGAGGTCGAAGCGGAAAAGCTAAATAAAATACTTGAATCGGCGCGGCTCTCCCCGTCCGCCTGCAACGGTCAGCCGTACTTTATAACGGTCTGCAAGGGCGATGCGGCAAAAAAGGTCGCAAAGGCGACGCAGGGAATGGGAATGAATAAATTTGCCTCCGACGCGTCTGTTTTGCTCGTTATATCGGAAATGCCCTACGTTGCGAGCGCCGCGCTCGGCGCGAAGGTCAAGAAGAACGATTACCGTTCGATAGACATCGGTATCGTTTCGGCGTATATAACGGCGGAGGCGGCTTGTCAGGGGCTCGGAAGCTGCATTCTCGGCTGGTTTGACGATGCTGAAATACGGAAGCTCTGCAACCTCGACGGCGCAGTCCGCCTCGTTATCACCCTCGGATATGCCAAAGCCGACGATAAGCTTCGCACAAAAAAGCGTAAGGACATGAGCGAGCTTGTTAAAATATTAGATTAACAAAAAAGACTCCTTTAAGAGAGTCTTTTTTGTTGCTGATTTTCTATGCTCAAAAAATCAAATCGGATGCCATCGTTAACCTTCTCCCTCAGGAGAAGGTATTAAGTAACATTGTTTTTGCGCAGGCGAACCTTTCCCTACCAAAGATAGATTGAACGTCCTCTTACCTTCCCCAGCGGGGGGAAGGCAAGAGGTAAACCTCGGATGAGGTAGGTTGCGGAGCAACCGTGTGTAAGAACAATGTAACATCACACCCGTGCGGTGCGCCGAGGCAGGGGTTCCCGAAAATGAGCAAAGCGAGTTTTTGGGGTTCCCGAGGTTGTCGCACCCTACAAATTTGCGTTCAACATATCTCCTGTAGAGGAGGGAGGTTCCTCCCCCCGAACAAAAACAATGCAACATCACCCCCGAACACTGAACGCGGAGTAATACAAAAACACCTTGAAGCAATGCTTCAAGGTGTTTTGCGTTTATTCTTATTCGATCTCTACGATCCAGCCCTCGGGAGCTTCGATGCGTCCCATCTGGATGCCCGTGAGTGTGTCATAAAGCTTTTTGGTCGTGGGGCCCATTTCCTTCATGCCCGCAGGGAAGCAGATCTCGCGTCCGTGGTCAACGATCTTGCCGACGGGGGAGATGACTGCCGCAGTGCCGCAAAGTCCGCACTCTGCGAAATCGTCGAGCTCGTTCTTGGAGATAACTCTTTCCTCAGCGTTAAGACCGAGGTAATCACGCGCAACGGTCATAAGCGAACGGCGAGTGATAGAGGGGAGTATGCTATCCGACTTGGGGGTAACGACGCCGCCGTCCTTGGTGACGAAAAGCACGTTTGCTCCGCCTGTTTCCTCGATGTTGGTATGAGTCGATGCGTCGAGATAGATATTCTCGTCGTATCCTTCCTCGTGCGCGTCAACGATGTTGTAAAGACTCATCGCATAGTTAAGACCTGCCTTGATGTGACCTGTTCCGCGGGGAGCGGCACGGTCGAGGTCGGAAAGACGCACGGTAAGGGGTTTAACGCCGCCCTTGAAGTAAGGACCGACGGGGGTTACGAGAATACGGAACTGATACTCGGTCGCGGGCTTTACGCCGATGACCGCGTTGGTTCCCATCATATAAGGTCTGATATAAAGCGTTGCGCCCGATCCGAAGGGGGGAACGTAAGCGGCGTTCGCCTTAACTACCATCTTAACTGCCTCGATAAACTTTTCCTTGGGATAAACGGGCATCTTAAGACGTTTTGCGGAATCCTCCATACGCTGTGCGTTGAGGTCAGGGCGGAAGGTAACTATTCTGCCGTCTTCTGTGGTATACGCCTTAAGACCCTCGAAACAGGTCTGCGCGTACTGGAATACGCAGGCACATTCGTTGAGCGTAACGGTGTGATCCGATGTAAGCGCGCCGTCGTCCCATTTGCCGTCCTTATAGTATGAAACGAAGCTGTAATCGGTCTCCATATATCCGAAGCCGAGCGACGCCCAATCAATATTTTTCTTTTCCATAAAGCTTCTCCGTGAGAGTGAATTTTAGTTTTTGTAGTCTTTACCCATATTGAGCGCCTTGATATTGAGCTCCTTAAGGGCTGCCTTTTTGGGTGGAACGAGCTTTTCGACCACGTCAGCCGTTCCGTCAAAGGAAAGCTCGGGGTGGTTTTCAAGCAGGTGTCCGACGATTATCATATTTGCAAGGGTGGTGATTCCTGCGTCCTTTGCCATTTGAGTTGCGGGGATGTAGAATGCCTCTACGTCCTTGCGCTCGACCTTTACGTCGATAAGAGAAGAATCAACGTAGATCTGACCGCCGCTGACAACGGTGTCGACGTACTTCTGGAGCGAGGGGGTATTCATTGCGATAAGAACGTCGGGGGTCGTGATTATCGGCGAGCCGACGGGAGATTCGGAAATGATAACGTTACAGTTAGCGGTTCCGCCTCTCATTTCGGGACCGTACGAGGGAAGCCAGGATACCTGATAGTCCTCCATAAGTCCCTTGTATGCAAGGAATTTACCCGAGAACAGGATTCCCTGTCCGCCGAAGCCGGCAATGAGGATCTGAGTTGTCTTCATATTACTCTTCCTCCTTTGCGCTTCTGTCCTTGTATACGCCGATCGGATAGTAGGGAAGCATATCGCTTTCGACCCACTTGAGCGCCGCCTCGGGCGTCATTCCCCAGTTTGTCGGGCAGGCGGAAACGACCTCGACGAGCGAGAAGCCCTTTCCTGCGATCTGGTTTTCAAATGCCTTCTTGATCGCCTTCTTGGCGTTCTTAACGTTCTTTACGTTGTTTACGGCAACGCGCGCGATATATTCGGGACCTTCAAGCGTTGCGAGCATTTCGCTTACCTTGATAGGCCAGCCGCAGTGGTTTACGTCACGTCCGTAGGGCGAGGTCTGAGTTACCTGCCCCGGCAAGCTCGTCGGAGCCATCTGACCGCCTGTCATACCGTAAATTGCGTTATTTACGAAGATAACGGTGATGTTTTCGTTTCTTGCGGCGGAGTGAACGGTCTCTGCCATACCGATTGACGCGAGGTCTCCGTCGCCCTGATATGTAAATACGACGTTTTCGGGGCGGCAACGCTTGATGCCCGTTGCGACGGCGGGAGCGCGTCCGTGAGGCGCTTCGATCATATCGCAAGCGAAGTAGTCGTATGCCATAACTGCACATCCGACGGGAGCAACGCCTATCGCCTTGCCCTCGATTCCGAGCTCATCCATGACCTCGGCTACAAGGCGGTGGATAATACCGTGAGGACAGCCGGGGCAGTAGTGGAAGGGAGCGTTCGTTAAGGATTTCGGTTTTTCAAATACGGTTGCCATTATCAGAACTCTCCTTTCTCTGCCTTATGTATAGATTCAAGCACCTGATCGGGGCTGGGGATCATACCGCCTGTGCGGTTGCAAAGAGCGACGGGCTTTTTGCACTGCGAATAGAGGCGAACATCCTCTATCATCTGTCCCATGTTAAGCTCAACGGACACGAAGCTCTTTACCTTATCGGCAGCAGCGGAGATCGCCTCCTTCGGGAAAGGCCAAAGGGTGATAGGACGGATGAGACCGACCTTTATGCCCTCGTTACGAGCCGCAACGACTGCGTTCTTAGCTACACGGGATGCAATACCGAATGCGACGACGCAGATCTCTGCGTCCTCCATCATATATTCCTCCCACATCGGCTCGTTTTCTTCAACGAGCTTATATTTTTCATATCGCTCGAAGTTCTTTTTCTCGAGCTCGTCGGGCTTGAGATAGAGAGAGTTGATTATGTTATGGGGACGCTTACATTCGGTTCCTGTGAGCGCCCACGGCTTTTCGTATGTTTTGGGCTCTTCGTCCTCGAACACGATCGGCTCCATCATCTGACCGATAGTACCGTCCGCGAGGATCATAGAGGTCATGCAATACTTGTCTGCAAGGTCGAAGCCCTTGATAGTCAAGCTTGCCATTTCCTGAACGGATGCAGGCGCGAGGACGATCATACGGTAGTCACCGTGACCGCCGCCCTTGACTGCCTGGAAATAGTCGGACTGCGAGGGCTGGATTCCTCCGAGACCCGGACCGCCTCTCTGCACGTTTACAACGAGCGCGGGAACGTCGGAGCCGGCAATGTAGCTGAGCCCCTCGGTCTTGAGCGAGATTCCGGGGCTGGAAGACGAGGTCATTACTCTCATTCCCGCTGCGGACGCGCCGTAGACCATATTTATCGAAGCTATCTCACTCTCTGCCTGAAGGAACACTCCGCCGATCTTGGGCATTTTCTTTGCCATATAAGCGGCGATCTCGGTCTGGGGAGTGATGGGATAACCGAAGTAGTGACGGCAGCCTGCGCGGATAGCGGCTTCTGCTATCGCCTCGTTGCCCTTCATCAAAATTCTTTCTGCCATGGTTTTCTCCTTGAAATTGTTTTGGACTTACTTTTCGACAGTAATTATGCAGTCGGGACACATCGTCGCACAGAATGCACAACCTATACATTTATCCTGATCCTTTATGTATGCAGGGGAATATCCCTTTGCGTTAAGCTTGTCGGACGCTATTTCAAGACAGCCCTTGGGACAAGCGCCGACGCAAAGACCGCAGCCCTTACACATATCGGTGTTGAAAGTAACCTTTGCCATTGTTTTCTCCTTATTTGTTCGTTATACTTCCGGTATATCGAAATATTTTTTCTGAAGCGTCATCGCCATAACGGGAACTCCCGTAAGCTTATTCGCTACCTCGGTCACCGCCGTGTGCATCCAGAGAGGAAGTCCTGTTTTTTCGCAAAGCTCCTCTATATAGGGAAACGAATCGGTGACGGTCTCGGCTGTCGTAAGCTTACCGAGATTTGAGTTATTAACGATGCAGGTGAAGTTAAGTCCGCATGCGCTTTCAATTTCTCTCATTATCTCGATAGCGCCGTCTACCGTGCTTGTAAGAGGTCGGTAGCAGTTGGCTACGAACGCCATTGAGTAATTATTTTCCGCCTTTATCGCGTCGACGAATCTGCCGAGCGCGTAAGCACCGCGGTCGTCGCCTCCGATGTCCATTATACCGTAGACCGATTTATCCTGCACGAGCCGATAGCTTTCGGCAGGGAGGGCGGGAAGGTCAACGTTCGTGTTTGCATACTGAGGGGAAATAAGGTCGATTCCGTTTGCTCTCAGCTCCTCCTCACTGTCCTTTGTACGGAAGTAGGGATTTACTATGTCGAGGTCGGCTATACATACCTTTTTTCCTTCTTTTGCAAGCTTGACTGCGTAATTCACGGCAATATTCGTTTTGCCGCTTCCGTAGTGACCTGCAAAAAGAGTGAGTCGCTTATTATCCATGATCAAAGCTGTTTTCTGATTATTTTTCCGCTTGTAGTCTTAGGCAAGCTCTCGCGGAATTCAACGATTCTCGGGTACTTATAGGGCGCGGTACGGGATTTTACGTAATCCTGTATCTGCTTCTTAAGCTCGTCTGAGCCCTCCATGCCATTGACGAGAACGATGCTCGCCTTGACGACCTGACCTCTTATCTCGTCGGGTGCGGCGGAAACTCCGCATTCGAGTACGTAGGGAAGTTCCATTATGACGTTTTCAATTTCAAACGGTCCGATACGGTAGCCCGAGCTCTTAATAACGTCATCGGCACGTCCGACGTACCAGAGGAAGCCGTCCTCGTCCTTCCAGGCGAGGTCGCCCGTATGGTAGAAGCCGTCACGCCATGTCTCGGCAGTGACTTCTTCGTTGCCCTCGTAAGCATAGGCAAGTCCGCAGGGAAGACCGTCCTTGATTCTGATACAGATCTCGCCGTTTTCACCGCTTTCAACCTCGTTACCGTCGCTGTCAAGCAGGCGAACGTCGTAAAGCGGTACGGGTTTACCCATAGAGCCGATCTTATGGCTTCCGCCTGCGAGGTTACCGATGATGAGTGTGCTTTCGGACTGACCGAAGCCCTCCATTATCTTAAGTCCCGTGTGCTCCTCAAACTTGCGGAATACCTCGGGATTAAGCGCTTCGCCTGCCGTCGATGCGTGCTCGATAGACGAGAGGTCGAATCGGCTGATGTCCTGCTTGATAAGCATTCTATACATGGTAGGCGGTGCGCAGAAGGTCGTTATGCCGTATTTTGCAAAGAGGGGAAGTATCTTTTCTGCGTCGAAGCGGTCGAAGTCGTAAACGAAGTTTGCCGCCTCGCAGAGCCACTGACCGTACATCTTGCCCCACATTGCCTTTGCCCATCCGGTATCGGAAATGGTGAGGTGAAGACCGTCGGGGTTGACCTGATGCCAATATTTTGCGGTTATGAAATGACCGAGAGGATACTTATAGTTGTGTGCGGCGATCTTCGGATAGCCCGAGGTGCCTGAGGTGAAGAACATAAGCATCGGGTCGGAGCCGCAGGGGGAATCCTCTGTGCGGAGGAAATGACTGCTGTAGAGCACGTACTCTTCGTTGAAATCGTGCCAGCAGTCGCGGCTGCCGTTGACAAGTATCTTATGCTCGAGGCAGGGACAGTTCTTCGCGGCATTCTCGACGGAATCCGCGACCTCGCCGTCGGCGGTACAGAGTATTGCCTTTACGTTAGCGGCGTTAAAACGGTATGAAAGGTCCTTTTCGAGAAGCTGATTCGGCGCGGGAATTGCAATAGCTCCGAGCTTATGCAGACCGAGTACCGCGAACCAGAACTGATAGTGACGCTTAAGAATGAGCATTACGCGGTCGCCGCGCTTGATGCCGAGCGACTTGAAGTAGTTTGCGGCTCTGCTTGATTCCTTCTTCATATCGGAGAAGGTGAGGCGTCTTTCCTCGCCGTTTTCGCTTACGTGAAGCATTGCGAGCTTTTCGGGCTTGCGAGTGCCGAGCTCGTCGACGATATCGAAGGCGAAGTTGAACTTCTCCTCGTTCTTGAATGCAATTTTTGTAAGAACGCCGTTTTCCTCTGTCGGAATAATAAAGTCGTTATAAATACGAACTTCGCTATCTTCTGCACGGCGCTTGGTAGCGACGGAGACCTCTGCCTCCTGCTCGCCGATTCTTGCCGCCTGGTTGCGAAGGACGATAGCGTAGAACGCGCAGTCCTCACCGCCTACCGCCATCATACCGTGAGGCGTTCCCGAATCGTAGTAGATTGTATCGCCGGGATTAAGTATCTCGGTATGATCGCCTATTTGGATCTTCATTTGACCCTTGATGACGATATCGCACTCCTGACCCTCGTGAGTCACAAGCTCGATCTCGGCGTCAGGACGGTAATTCATCTTCATGTAAAGGGGAAGCGCGATACGGTTACGGAAGCCCGATGCCAGGTTGTAACCGATCATATTATGGGCTTCCTCGATCCTCTGACCCTCGCCCTTACGCGTAAGCGCGTATGAACGGAGCTTCGGGGATTTACCCTCGAGAATATCTCCCATATCGACGCCGAAGCTGAGCGTGCAGTGATAGAGGAAGGCGATGCTGAGGTTACGGTTTCCGCTTTCGCACTGCTCGTATTCCTCGACGCTCATTCCCGTACGGGAAGCCATATCCTCGACAGTGAGACCTGTGATGATACGAAGCTCCTTAATACGGTCGGCGATCTCTTTTATTTTATGTTCCATTGAACTGAAATTCTGTTCCACTATGAACCTCTGTAAGAAAAATAATTGATAAATTATATTATAGTATAATTATAAGCATTTTGTCAACATTTTTTTGAAGTCACAGTGTTGACAATTTTTGTATCAGAGCTTGTTTCTCATGATCTTTCCGCTTATCGTCTTGGGAAGCTCGGTGCGGAACTCGACGATTCTCGGATATTTATAGGGAGCGGTACGGGATTTGACGTAATCCTGAATCTCCTTTTTAAGCTCATCGGAGGCATTCGTTCCCGGAACGAGAACGATGCACGCCTTGACGACCTGACCTCTTACCTCGTCGGGCGCGGCACAAACTCCGCATTCAAGCACGTAAGGAAGCTCCATGATCGTAGATTCGATCTCGAACGGTCCGATACGGTAACCCGAGCTCTTAATAACGTCATCTGCGCGTCCGACGTACCAGTAGTAGCCGTCCTCATCGCGCCATGCAAGGTCGCCCGTATGGTACATTCCGTCGTGCCATACGCTGTCAGTTGCCTCTTTGTTGAGATAATAGCCGAGGAAGACGCCACAGGATACTTTTTTGTCGGTGCGAATGACGATCTCGCCGTTGACACCGTTGGGAACGGGATTTCCGTCGGTATCGACGAGGTCGATTCCGTATCCCGGAACGGGCTTACCCATAGCACCCGGCTTAAGCTGAGTACCGTAGAGGTTTGCGATACCGAGGGTCATTTCGGTCTGTCCGAAGCCCTCTGCGATGTGAAGTCCCGTTGCCTTCTCAAACTGATAATATACCTCGGGGTTGAGCGCCTCGCCCGCCGTCGTTGCGTGACGGATGGAGGAGAGATCGTATTTGCTCAGATCCTGCTTGATAAGCATTCTGTACATGGTGGGCGGAGCGCAGAAGGTCGTGATTCCGTACTTCTTGAACATCGGAAGGATCTTCTCGGAATCGAAGCGATCGAAGTCGTATGTGAACACTGCGCCCTCGCAGAGCCACTGACCGTAAAGCTTGCCCCAAAGTGCCTTTCCCCAGCCCGTTTCGGAGATGGTGAAGTGCAGTCCGTCCTGCTCGCAAAGGTGCCAATATTTAGCGGTTACGAAGTGACCGAGAGCGTATTTATAGGAGTGCATTGCCATCTTCGGATAGCCGGTCGTTCCCGACGTGAAGAGCATGAGCATCGGATCGGAGCCGCAGGGAGCGTCGTCCTCGCGGACAAAGCGGCGGCTGAAGAGGGAATATTCGGAGTCAAAGTCGTGCCAGCCGTCTCTCTTACCGCCGACGAGGACCTTGGTAAGCTGGTTTTCGTACGCCTTTTCGGCAAGCTCGACCTGACGCGCGGTATCGCCGTCAGCAGTACAGAGGATGGCATTTACACCTGCGGCGTTGAAGCGGTAGGTGAAGTCCTTTTCGACGAGCTGATTCGTCGCGGGAATTGCAATTGCGCCGAGCTTGTGAAGACCGAGAATTGCGAACCAGAACTGATAGTGACGCTTAAGAACGAGCATTACGCGGTCGCCGCGCTTGATGCCAAGCGACTTGAAGTAATTGGCGCTCTGAGAGGAGGCGTCCTTGAAGTCCTTGAAGGTGAAGCGACGCTCTGTCATATCGTTTGAAACGTGAACCATGGCGAGCTTGTCGGGCTGACGGCGTGCGATCTCGTCGACGGTATCGAATGCGAAGTTGTATTTCTCCTCGTTTTCGTAATTTACGTCGGTGAGAACTCCGCGCTCGTCCTCGGTCGTCTTTACGAATTTTTCGCAAAGGAGAGGCACTCTCGTTGCAGTATGCTCGCCGTTACCGATATACATCGGTTGGTCGGTCGCGTCGGATGCCATGATCATAGCAAGGAATACGCAGTCCTCGCCGTCGACAGCGATCATTCCGTGGGGGGTAGATGACTTGAAGAATACGCTGTCGCCCTCGCGGAGCACCTCCTCGCGGTCGCCGATGCGGATACGCATCGAGCCCTTGACTACCATATCAAATTCCTGTCCTGCGTGAGTAACGGTATGTATCGGCTGCTTCTGGAGCTCCTCCGAATACTGATAGGTTACCCAGTAGGGGGTCGCGAGCTTTTTGCGGAAGAGGGGCGCCATATCCTGGATCGTGATACCGTCCTCGCTTGCGGTAGTAAGTCCCTCGCCGCGGCGAGTGACGGTGTAACCGGAAAGCTTTGCGCTGTGTCCCTCGAGAATATCGGTAAGCTCGAGTCCGAACGCCTTTGCGCACTTGTGAATAAAGGTAAAGGGAAGGTCGACAGTACCGGTCTCGTAGGAACGGTAGGTCTCCTCGCTTACCTCTGTCATTTCAGCCATTTCTTTGTGGGTATAGCCCATGATCTGGCGCATCTCGGAAATACGCTGTGCGACGCTCTGAAGCTGATTCATACTTGATTGTGTGGTCATGATTTGTTTTCCTTTCAAAAACAGATATTCTAAATAAAAAACGTCCCAAGAAAAACCTTTTTCTTGAGACGAGTAAATGAATACCCGCGGTACCACTCAAATTACGGAAAACCGTCACTTTAGACTCTAACAAGCCCTTGCCCTTAACGCGGGATACGGAATGCCCTGGCCTACGCTCGGACATTCGACTCGGAAGTGATGTGCACATTGGTGTTAAGCTGTCGGCTCGCACCGTCTGCCGACTCTCTGAAAGCTTAAGTACCGTGCCGTCTTCGTCACAGTCTTTATCTTGGGGATTTTATTTATTACAGACATTTTACCACGATGAAGCGCGTTTGTCAAACGTTTTTTGCTTAAAATATGCAAAAAAATTTTACAGCGTTACTTTTTCGTTTTGTGCAAAAACGTCAAAAGTTGATTCTTTGTTTGATTTTCTCTTGACATTTTGTGCTTTTGGTGATTAAATATATAAATAATAAAGTAGACACCGATATCGCCGATTCACGGCGGCGTTTCGGAATTTTCGTCTAAAAGGAGTTGAAAGGCATTTATGAAACAGATCAGAATCAGCGACGCTACAATGAAGCAGACTTTTGAGGACTTCACGCTATCTTTTAAGGAAAAGATCGAGCTATCGAAGCTACTTAATAAGCTGGGCGTTGACGTGATCGAGCTGGATTTCATAAGAAACGCCCGTATTGATTCGCTTCAGATAAAATCTATATCCTCGGCGGTGAAGGACAGTATAATTGCCGTTCCCGTAGAGCTTAATAACGAGAGCATCGAAAAGACGTGGAGCGCGCTTCAGAGCGCCGAGAAGCCACGCCTTCAGGTATGTGCGCCCGCTTCGCAGGTACAGATCGAATATATTTCTCACAAAAAGCCCGATGCAATGCTTGAAACCGTAAAGAATACCGTTTCCGCTTGTAAGAAGCTTTGTAACGACGTTGAGTTCGTTGCCGAGGACGCAACGAGAAGCGATAAGGCGTTCCTTGCTCAGCTCGTAAACGGTGCAATTGAAGCGGGAGCTAACACGGTAACGCTTTGCGATACGGCAGGAACGATGCTTCCCTCTGAATTTGCGGAGTTTATAAAGGAGCAGTACGAGGCGATCCCCGAGCTTAAAAACGTAACGCTCGGAATCTCCTGTGCGAATACCATCTCGATGGCTGACGCCTGCACAGTTGCGGCAGTAGCAGAGGGCGCGTCGCAGATACGCTGTGCCGCGTATCCTATCGACTGCGCCGATCTTTCAAACGTTGCGCACGTTATTTCGGCAAAGCAGGATGCACTCGGCGCGTGCTGCAATATCGCAGTTACGCAGATAAGCAGAATTACAGATCAGATAAATTGGCTCTGCAATCCGTCGAAGGGAAGCGGAAGCACGCTCGCGATCGGCGATCACGACGATTCGGGAGTCTTCCTCACCTCTCACGACGATGAGAGCGCAGTCTCTAACGCAGTAGAGAAGCTCGGCTACGATCTTTCCGAGTCTGACAAGGGCAAGGTATACGCCGCTTTCCGTCAGATAGCGGAAAGAAAGGAAAAGGTATCCTACAAGGAGCTTGACGCTATCGTCGCTTCTAGCGCTATGCAGGTTCCCCCGACATACAAGCTCGATACCTACGTTATCACCTCGGGAAATACTATTTCCGCAACTGCACATATCAAGCTCGAAAAGAACGGACATAGCGTCGAGGGCGTTTATATCGGAGACGGCTCGATAGATGCCGCCTTCCAGGCGATAGAGAAGATAACCGGCTGTCACTATGAGCTTGACGATTTCCAGCTCCAGGCAGTGACGGAGGGACGCGAGGCGATGGGACAGACCGTCGTTAAGCTTCGCGCAAACGGAAAGGTCTATTCGGGACGCGGAATCTCGACCGACATCGTCGGCGCAGGTATTCAGGCGTATCTTTCCGCGCTCAATAAGATAATCTACGAGGAGGAAGCCGAATGAAACTTTCCTTCTCAAACAGGGGCTGGCGTGACTTTTCCTTTGAAGGCATGCTCGATACCGCATCCGATATGGGATTTTCGGGCGTAGAGGTATATAATCTTCACACTCTTTCTTCCCTTACGGAAAAGGGTGCTCCCTTTCATAAATATAACGTAGCGTCTACTGCACGCCTGATGCGTGAGAGAAATCTCGCGATCCCGTGCTTTGATACGTCGTGCGATATTTCGGGCGACGCAACGGTCATTCATACCGTTATGGATCTTATGGAGATCGCGCGTAATGCGAACGTTCCGTACGTGGTAGTCTGCGCTCTTCAGGATGATGAAAACGCCGTTCATTCGGCGCTCACCGCGCTTTTGCAGAAGGCGGAGCAGCTTTCGGTATCAGTTCTCGTCAAGACGAGCGGTATTTATTCCGATACCTCGCGTCTGCGCGCATTGCTTGAGGGCTTCGCGTCGGATCGGCTTGCCGCGCTCTGGGACGTGCATCACACCTACCGCGATAACGGCGAAAGCTGTGACGATACTATAAAGAATCTCGGCGCTTACGTTTGCCACGTGCATCTGCGCGATTCCGACGATAAGGGTGAATATCAGCTTATCGGCGAAGGTACTATGCCGATAGGTGACGTTATGCGCGCGCTTTCGTCTGTCAATTATGACGCTTTCATTTCCCTTGAATGGAAGCCCGAATGGCTCGATGGGCTTGACGATCCCGAGATCATTTTCCCTCATTTCGTAAACTATATGTCCCGTTTCCATTCGACTCGGGATATGAAGAAAACGCTTTACTTCAACCACGACGGCACGGGTCAGTACATCTGGAAAAAGGACGAGCTTATCGACCTTACCTTTTCGCAGGTGCTCGACAGAGTTGCGGAGGAATTTCCCGACCAGTACTGCTTCAAGTATACGACTCTCGACTACACGCGTACCTACGCGGAATTCAGAGAGGACGTTGACCGCTTCGCACGCGCCCTCGTTTCGCTCGGCGTAAAGGCGGGCTCTAAGGTCGCGGTTTGGGCAACCAATCTGCCCGCGTGGTACATTACCTTCTGGGCAACGACGAAGCTCGGAGCCGTGCTTGTAACGGTGAACACCGCGTATAAGATACACGAGGCGGAATATCTGCTCCGTCAGTCCGATACGCATACTCTTGTTATGATAGACAGCTGTCTTGACTCGAACTATGCCGAGATAATAAACACCCTCTGCCCCGAGATAAAGGACGCGACTCCCGGTGAGCCGCTTCACTGTAAAAAGCTTCCGTTCCTTCGTAACGTAATAACTGTCGGCTTCAAGCAAAAGGGCTGCCTCACCTTTGATGAGGCGATGGCACGCTATAAGCTCGTCCGCCGCGAGACCGTCGCGAGAATGGCGGCGGCGGTACGTCCGTCCGATGTCTGCAATATGCAGTATACGTCGGGTACTACGGGCTTCCCGAAGGGCGTTATGCTTACGCATTATAACGTCGTAAACAACGGTAAGTGTATAGGCGACAGAATGGGTCTTTCGACAGCAGACAGAATGATGATACACGTTCCTATGTTCCATTGCTTCGGAATGACGCTTTCGATGACCTCGTCAATGACGCATGGTACGACTATGTGTCCGATGCCATATTTCTCGGCAAAATCCTCTCTTGCGTGTATAAATCAGGAGAAGATAACCTGCTTTAACGGCGTTCCGACGATGTTTATCGCGATGTTCAACCACCCCGATTACAGAAGCACCGACTTCTCACACATGAGAACGGGAATCATGGCAGGCGCGGGATGTCCGCCCGAGCTTATGAAGCGCGCGGCACAGCCCGACGAGATGAACATGACGGGAATCGTCAGCGTTTACGGTCAGACCGAATGTGCGCCCGGTAACACGATGAGCTCATGGACTGATTCGCTTGAGGTCAGAACCGAAACTGTCGGTTACGCGTTCCCCCACGTCCGCTGTAAGATAGTCGATCCCGAAACGGGCGAGGAGCTTGGACCGGGACAGAACGGCGAATTCTGCGCGAAGGGCTATAATACGATGAAGGGCTATTACAAGATGCCGAACGCTACGAAGGATACCATTGACGCTGACGGCTGGCTCCATTCGGGCGACCTCGCGTCGAAGGACGAGCAGGGAAATTACCGCATAACGGGTCGTCTTAAGGACATGATAATCCGCGGCGGAGAAAACATCTACCCGAAGGAGATCGAGGAGTTCATCTATACTCACCCGATGACGAAGGACGTTCAGGTTATCGGTGTTCCCGATAAGAAGTACGGCGAGGAGATAATGGCTTGCATTATCCTCAAGGAAGAAGGAAGCGTTACCGTCGAGGAGATGACCGCATACATCAAGGCAAGCATGGCGCGCCATAAGGTGCCGAAGTATATCGAGTTTGTCGATAGCTTCCCGATGAACGCGGCAGGTAAGATCTTAAAATACAAAATGCGCGAGGACGCGGCAAAGCGTCTAGGCCTAACCGGCGACGGTTCCGACACGGCAGGACCGGGTAAATAAACAACATAAGCACCTTGATAAACTTCAAGGTGCTTTTCGTTTGTGAAGTGTGTCGCTGCAACTTTTGCCGCTCGCCGCATAATTTATTATTGATTATTTCGGCGTTTTATGATATAATTGTACCGTGGTCGGAGCAGACCGCAATACTTTGCTTCGGAGGAGCAGAATATGAAAAAAATAACATCATTTGTACTTGCACTTATTATGCTTGCCGCGATGCTTACCGCCTGCGCGGAGAAGCACTCGCACGAGAACGACCTTTGGACGGCTACCGTTGAAGGACATTATCAGATATGCAGATCAAGCGCAAAGAAGATCAACGAGGGCAAGCACGAGCTTGACTACTATAACGTATGCAAGAAGTGCGGCGCCAAATTTGATGCGGACACGCCGATCGAACTGGAATTTACCACATACAATAAGTTCGGTTTAAGAGATTGCTACGTCGAATACGTAAACGGTAAAGAAACGTACAGACGCGTATATGAGTACGTATATAAGAACGGCAAACCGGTGTCGTACACGGCGTACGTCGGTACAGATATATATGAGGAAGGCATTGTCGCAAAGATAGACGGAGAATATGAGCGTTTGGTTACGAAGTACTATTACGGCGATGGTGTTTACGAGATCAGAACCTATGACGAGGACGGTTACATTCTCTCAATGACAGATTACGATGAAGAAGGCAAGGTTCTGTTTGAGCGGAAATATACCTATGAGAAGGACTCGAAGGGAAATATCATCAGCCGTACGACATACGATTCCGAAAATAAGATCATGTTCGAGAAATGCGCGCTTGATGAGAACGGCGAGTATTACTATAGCGAGGAGATCGGATATGACAGCGAGGGAGAAGTAAGATACGTATCAAAATACGACTCCGATAATATCATGCTGGAATATCTCGTCTATGAAAACGGAGAGGTTACCCACACCGAAAAATATGAGTACGTCTTTGACGAAAATGGCGAGACCCTTTCGCGTAAGGCGTTTGTAAACGGCGTTCTCTACACTGAGTGGGCGTATAAATACGTAAGCTACCAGTATGCATCTCCCAAAACTCAAATCCATGAATATACACATTACTCATTCGACGGCGGAAAATATATAGACGTCTATGACGAATACGGACGTATAGTGTTGACGAAGGATGTCGATTCCGAGGGCAACACGGTCAGTGAAACCGAGACGGAATACACTATCGACAATCTCGGCAGAGTGACCCTCGAAAAGGAAATTGAAAACGGCGTTCTGTCGCGTGAATACGCCTACGAGTACGAGGGAGACTCCGACGACTGGGAAAAGCGCACCGAGACCCGCTACTACGATGACGGCGGAAAGGAAATAACCGTATACAACGATAATTACGATGAGATCTCGCGCATCGAGTACGATTCGGTGGGAGAGGTCGTAAGAAATGAGACCTACGAATACGAATACGACGAAAGCGGAAACGTTATAAATGAGAAAACGTTTGAGGGCGGCGAGCTTGTCGAAGAGGTCAAGTACACGTACGACGAGGACGGAAATCTGACCTATGAGGAGAGATACGAGCACGGAGCTCTTGCCGAAACGTGGACTTACTTACCCTATCCGCAGGGCGGCACGTACGTGTCTAACAACACCACTTATTACTCTCACGGCGGAAAACTCGTGGTAAATTACGATGAAAACGGACACATAACGCTTGACGTTGAATACGATGCCGACGGTAATTACGTTTATTACTACAAATACGTTAACGTAAAGAACGATGACGGCACCGAAACCAACTATACTTACGATGAAAACGACAAGCTGCTCTACGAATCCCTCAGAAATGAAGACGGCATGACGATCAAACAGACCGAGTATTATAGTGACGGAAGAAAAAGAGTAATGAATTATAACGAGAACGGAATTCACGTTCACTCTTGCTACTATGATAAGGACGGAAAGCTGACATTGGAGTACGTATACGCTGACGATGACGGCAGATTAATTTCCGAAACGCAGTACCATGCCGAAGGAAAGACCGTTTACGTTCATAACGCCGACGGCACCGTGACCTGTAACGTATACGACACCGACGGAAAGCTGATCTCGAGCGAAACGATTTGAATGAAAAACACCCTCTAAGCGATATGCACCCCAAAAGTGTTTGACTTTTGGGGTGCATATTACTTTTTGGGTGCATATCATTAAACAGCGGATTTTCGTTTACTGAGCTTCCGCAAGCTCGGTAAGAGCTACGGTATTGTCGTCGGAATATTCGATCTCCTCCGAGATGATCCGCGCTAAAACGGCGATCTCATTCAAGCTTTTTGCGTTCTCGGAAGTGATAAGAGAGGTGAATAGCCGCTCGCAAAAGAGGCAGAATGACAGGCGCGAACGGAGGTCGTCAATATCAAACGCCTCCGTCACGTGACGGTAGATGAAATACGCCAAAAACCTTTCGCGGTACTCGTTGTTTTCCGTGTCGAGGTGTCCGGAGGAATACTTCATAAACAGCCGTCGGTGACTTTCATCAAGATATTCAAGAGAATCAATGGCATTAAGCCATATAGAATCCTCACCGATATTTATAGAGTATCTTTGGCAGATTTCCGTCAGACGCTCGGAATAGTTACGCGTCTTGTCTGTCAGTACCCGATATATCTCATGGCGGACAGCACGTCCGTCGAAATCAATGCAGTCGGGCTCGATATTTGATTCACCGATGCACTCAAGCTCCGCATAGTCGGGCGATGAAAGAATTATTCTCGCCGCCTCGGTGCAGGACATGCCTATTCCGACCTCGGCGACCGAGGTATAGTTATAAAACCTCGGATGCTCTCGGCAGATTCCGCAAAGGTAGTCTTCTCCAAGCTCGAGAATGATCTTACATAGCCCGTTTTCGTTAAGATGCGGACACCTTTCGTGACTTTCAAGCTTGAAATGCGGCGTTTCGTCCATAACGATACTGTCAAGGACAGCCGAGCCGTAAGCGCCTTTGGCGCTTTTATATTTTTCGAGGGCTTCGGGGTCAACGTCAATTTCCCAGCCGACGCAGCAGGAGTGATCGCATTTGTCGGCTATACATTTGAATTTTTTATAGTAATTCGGTGCGTAAAGCTTCATTGCGTTTCCTTTTTGTCAGCTCTTGCTTTCCGCAAGCTTCCTTATGAATTCGGTTATCTCGTTGCCGACGCGAGTAAGCTCGTCGATAAATTCCTTCGTCGTCATGCGCGAAATGCCCGAATGGACCGCGGAAAACTGAAGCAGACGGTCATTCGTCACCATTCTTATGCTGTAATCGGGTCCGAGCTCGTGCATCATTTTTTCAATATATGTATCGGCGGTCTGATCGGCTTTCGTGAATACGACCTTGTAGCCGTCGCGGACGAATTCCGTCCCTGCGCCGTCCTTCACAAGATGCGCGTCAAAAACGAGGACAAGCTCGGTCTTCGTGTATGAAACGTAGTCGCTGAGCAGATCCATAAGATCGTCGCGCGCCTTTTCGAGCCGAAAAAGGGAAGAGCTTTTCAGCCGATCATCGGAATAGATGAGATTGTAGCCGTCGATGATCACGAGATTTCTCTGCGAACGGAGAGACCTCGGCTTGTTCGGCTTTTCCTTTCTGCCCCAGGACGTTAGCTTCGGCTCACTGTACTGCCTGCGCTTGATAGGTCCGTACAGACGAAGCATTATCGCCTCAAGCTCGTCGTCGCTTATGCTGTATTTGCGAGTGAGGGTCGACGGCTTGGGGATAAGTCCTCCTCCGCTTGTCAGATCGTTCAGATCAACTTCAAGATGCTTGTAGTTATCGACCTCGCTCCAGTGTACTGTAAAGCCCGCGCCGTGTGCGCAGAACACTGAATGAGGAGGATTTTCGAGGTCGCCCTCGGGGTCGTATCCGACGCGCTCGACGACGCTATCCTGATCGTGACACGGCTCGTAGCCGTCCGAAACGCAGAAAAATCTGCCTTGTCCGCGTGTGTAGGCAATTACCTCTTTCGTGTAATCGAAAAGGGTAGAAACCGGGCCTCTGCCGCATATCGTTGTACGCTCGGTGTCCGAGCTTTCGGGCGCAAAATCCGCAAAACGCGTCTGCAGATCAGACATCGCTCTACCGACGCAAGAGGTCGGTATTTCGAGGACGAACTTATAATATGGCTCAAGCAGAATACAGCCCGACTTCATAAGTCCGTGTCTGACTGCGCGGTAGGTCGCCTCGCGGAAGTCACCGCCCTCGGTGTGCTTTAGGTGCGCCTTGCCTGCGACAAGAGTAATTTTCGTATCGGTGAGCAGTGCGCCCGTGAGCGTGCCGCGATGGTCTTTTTCGTAAAGATGGGTAAGCACGAGCCGTTGCCAGTTGAGATCAAGCACGTTTTCGGGCAGGTGCGTGTCAAATATCAGTCCCGTGCCCTTCGGTTGCGGCTCGATAAGGAGCTGCACCTCCGCATAGTGACGAAGCGGCTCAAAGTGACCGACTCCGATGGCTTTCCCTGCCGCCTTTTCCTTGTACAGTATTTTACCTGCGCCGAGTGTGCAATCAATGGAAAAGCGGTCGCTGATGAGGCGCTTTATAAGCTCTATCTGCACCTCGCCCATAAGCCGCGCCTCAATTTGCGAAAGCTCCTCGTTCCACATAAGGTGCAGAGACGGCTCTTCCTCCTCAAGCTCCTTGAGCTTGGGGAAATATATTCTCGGATCGCAATTTTCGGGAAGCTGAATGGCATATGAAAGCACCGGCTCAAGAAGTGGCTTTTCGGTGTTCTGCTCGAGTCCGAGACCCTGACCGACGTAGGAGGAGGTCAGTCCGATAACGGCGCAGATCTCGCCTGCGTTTACCGAGTCTGTTTGCTCAAATTTATCGCCCGAATAGAGCCGTATCTGACTTATCTTTTCCGATATGCGAGTGCCGTCCTCGGTCAGATAGTTTATCTCGTCGCGTACCGATAGCGTTCCGCTTGTAATTTTCATGTAAGTAAGACGCGTCGATCCGATATGAGCTATTTTATAGACCTTCGCGCCGAAGGAGTCACCGCTGTAGACGGGAGATAACGTGTATTTATCCAGCGTTTCAAGCAAATACTCTATGCCTTGTATGCGTAGAGCCGAGCCGAAAACGATAGGAAAAAGCTCTCGGCGGCTGATAAGATAAGAGATGTCGCTATCGTCTATCCCCTCGCCCGAAACGAAGCTTTCCATAAAGTCCTCGTGAATGAATGCGAGCTTTTCTTCAAGCTCGGATCGGGTGTCGTTTTCATAAAAGCCGACGCATAAGGGCGAAAGAACGCAAGAAACCTCCTTTTCAAGCTCTTCATTCATTCTGACCGCAAGGTCGCATTTGTTGACGAAAATAAAGGTAGGCACGCCGTAATGCGTTAGCAACTGCCAGAGAGTTCTCGTATGACTCTGTACGCCGTCCGAGGCGCTTATTACGAGTATCGCGTAATCGAGAAGCGCAAGCGTGCGCTCGGTTTCGGAGGAAAAATCAACGTGCCCGGGAGTATCTAAGAGAATAAAATCGCAGTTCTCGCTTGAGAAGCGCGCTTGCTTTGAAAAAATCGTGATGCCGCGCTCGCGCTCGATAATATTTGTGTCAAGAAACGTGTTTTTGTGGTCGACTCGTCCTAAGGTACGGATCTTCCCCGATACGTAAAGGAGCGCTTCGCTCAACGTCGTTTTTCCTGCGTCAACGTGCGCGAGGATACCGATAGTTATCTTCTTTTTCACAGCACATCCTCCTTTCTACTCGTTACAAATCATTATATCACGCTTTCGCGCTTTTTTCAATAAGCGGTATATTTTCTTTGAAAGATCCACGTTTTGTATCCTTACGATATATTGACTTATCTTTTGATTTGTAGTATAATTCAATTAAAATAAATGGAATCGTCTTTTGCGACAAAGGGGAGACTTTATATGAATCTTACAGAAGCAAAAAATCTTGCAAAACAGAACGTTAACGTAAGACCCGATACAAAGGGGCGTCTTGGCGGAAAGATCGCGGTCGTCACGGGCGGAGCGCAGGGCTTCGGTCTCGGAATTGCCGAGGAGCTTTACAGAGAGGGCGCAAGCGTCGTTCTTGCCGACATCAACGAAGAGCTTGCTAAGGCATCCGCTTCCTCATTGGGAGAACGCGCGGTAGGAATCAAGGTCGACGTAAGTTCTGCTTCTTCGGTAGAGGAGCTTGTTATCCGTACTGTTGAGGAGCTTGGCGGAATAGATATTTTCGTTGCAAACGCAGGAGTTGTCAAGGCGGGCAGTCTTGATGAGCTTACTCCCGAGCAGTTTGATTTTGTTACGAAGGTAAACTATACGGGTTATTACTACTGCGTAAAATACGCATCCGAGATCATGAAGGCGCAGCATGAAGCTAACCCCGACGCATGGTACGATATTATTCAGATAAATTCCAAGTCGGGTCTTGTCGGCTCGAAAAACAACTTCGCTTACGCGGGCGGAAAGTTCGGCGGAATAGGTCTTACTCAGAGCTTCGCTCTTGAGCTTGTCGAGTATCAGATCAAGATAAATTCGATCTGCCCCGGAAACTTCTATGACGGTCCCCTCTGGTCCGACCCCGAAAAGGGACTTTTCGTACAGTATCTTAAGGCAGGAAAGGTTCCCGGCGCAAAGACCGTCGAGGACGTTAAGAATTCCTATCTCTCGAAGTCGCCCATTCACCGCGGCTGTACTCCTAAGGATGTCGCAAAGGCAGTATTCTACTGCGTTGAGCAGACCTACGAAACAGGTCAGGCGATCCCCGTAACCGGCGGACAGGTAATGATGAACTGATACGCCGCATTCGTTCGGCGGATAACGCCGCCTTGGCAGTGAAATGGAGATTAATATGAGCAAGTACGTAGAACTGCAAAAAGAAATAAATTTACTTAATGCTGAAACGGCTGAAAAGCGGCTTGAAAACCTTGCCTCACTCATAAAAAAGGAAAGGGAAAAGCCGACGGTAAGACCGGAATTTGCAAACAATCATATCCATACGATATATTCCTTCTCGCCCTATTCACCTACCGCCGCCGTTTATATGGCGCGTGCAGAGGGACTTGAGACCGCAGGGATCATGGATCACGACAGTATCGGAGGAGCTGAGGAGTTCCGTCTCGCAGGCAAAATTGCGGGAATCGGTACGACCTGCGGAATGGAATGCCGCGTCAGACTCGATAAAACGTCGCTATCGGGAAGACGGCTTAATAACCCCGATCAGGCGGGCATCGCTTATATGGCGATCCACAGCGTGCCGAGTACGGGTTTTGCACGACTTCAGCAGTTTTTTGCACCGCTTCGCGAGAAGAGAAACGTAAGAAACAGAAAAATGCTCGAAAAGATAAACGAGCTTACCTCGCCTTACGGAATCACGCTTGATTTCGAAAAGGACGTAGTGTCTATCTCCTCCTATAACGAGGGCGGATCAGTTACCGAGCGTCATCTGCTTTACGCGCTTTGTAAGAAGATAGTTTCGGTCAAGGGCAGAGAAAACTGCGTGGAGTTTATATCTAAGGAGCTTAAAATGCCCCTCTCCGAAAAGCAGCTTTCTCAGCTTACGGATAAGGAAAATCCGCACTTTCTCTACGATATGCTCGGCATAATGAAGGCAAATCTCGTTGAGAAATTCTATCTTCCCGCCGTGGATGAATGTCCCGAGCTTTCGGAGGTCGTAAAGCTTGCGGATGAGGTCGGCGCAATACTTTGCTATCCCTACCTCGGAGACGTTGGAGAATCGCCGACGGGAGATAAAAAGGCACAGAAATTTGAAGACGATTTTCTTGATGAGCTCTTTGTGATGCTGAAAAACGAGGGCGTCAAGGCGATCACCTATATGCCTGCGCGCAATACCCCTGAGCAGATAACGCGGCTTCAAGGTCTTTGCCGTGAGTACGGAATGACTGAAATATCGGGCGAGGACGTTAATTCCTCGCGTCAGAGCATGATCTGTACACAGCTTGCAAAGCCCGAGTTCCGCCATCTCGTTGATATGGCGTGGACACTTGTAGAACGCGAAAAAGATTTCGAATAAATTAAGAATTGGGAGTAAAAAGATGAAAACAAAGGCAGTCCGTATCCACGGAAAAAACGATCTCAGACTTGAAGAAATTGAGCTTTCCCCTATCGGTGATGACGGCGTAAGAGTTAAGATAATATCGGATTCTCTCTGCATGAGTACCTATAAGGCGGCTCTTGAGGGCGGCGATCACAAGCGCGTTCCCGATAACGTTGCAGAGACCCCGACGATAGTCGGTCATGAGTTCTGCGGCGAGATAATCGAGGTCGGAGAAAACTGGAAGCATAAGTATAAGGTCGGCGACAAGTTTACCATTCAGCCGGCACATTATTATAATGGCTCGCTCCTCGCCCCCGGTTATTCCTATACCGAGTGCGGAGGCGACAGCCAGTACGCTAATATTCCGATTGAAACGCTTATGTGCGATTGCCTCCTTCCCTATGACGGTGACGCATATTTCTACGGCTCTCTTTCCGAGCCGGTGAGCTGTGTCGTTGGAACCTTCAAGGCAATGTATCATACCAAGGCAGGAAGCTATAAGCACGAGATGGGTATCGTCGAGGGCGGAAAGATGGCGCTTCTTGCTTCTGTCGGTCCTATGGGACTTGGTGCTATAGACTACGCTCTTCACGCTGATATAAGACCGTCACTTCTCGTCGTTACCGACATTGACCAGGATCGTCTTGACCGCGCGGCAAGCATTTTCACCGTTGAGCACGCAAAGGAGCAGGGAATCGAGCTTCACTACGTAAATACAGGAAAGCTTGAAGATCCCGTTAAGACCTTGAGAGAGATCTCGGGCGGTACGGGATACAACGACGTTATCTGCTTTGCACCCGTAAAGCAGGTCGTTGAGCAGGCAGATGCGATCCTCGGATATGACGGATGCCTTAACTTCTTTGCAGGTCCGACGAACAGCCAGTTCAAGGCGGAGTTCAACTTCTTCAACGTTCACTATAACTCAACTCACGTAGTTGGTACAAGTGCAGGTAACACGAACGATATGCGCGATGCCGTTAAGATGTTTGCGGAAGGAAAGCTGAATCCCGCTGCAATGGTCACTCATATAGGCGGTCTTGACGCCGTTATTGATGCTACTCTTAATCTCCCTAAGATCCCGGGTGGAAAGAAGCTGATATATAACCATATCAGTCTCCCCCTTGTTGCTCTTTGGGATCTCGAAGAGAAGGGCAAGGACGATCCGCTTCTCTGCGAGCTTGCGAAGATAGTCAAGGCGCATAACGGACTTTGGAACGCCGAGGCAGAAAAGTATCTGCTTGCTAACGCTAAGCCGATATCCTAAATAGCGGCTATACGCTTAGCGGAAGATCGTCGGAGTCGGAGGCATATCATGTTCAATAAGCACGCGATCAAAAGAAATGCCTGCCAGCTCTTCGGCGGTCAGGCAAAGCAGGGGTATGACTGGTGGTGGCATTCTCTTACCGCAAGACACGCGGTCACGGGAGAGGAAAAGCCGTTCTTTATAGAATACTTTGTCTGTAACCCCAAGCTCGGCGGAGAAGAACCCGTGCTCGGTCAGCTTGAAGAAAATAAGAAAAACGGCGTTAGACCCTCCTACCTTATGGTCAAGGCAGGAAGCTGGGGCAAGGATGCCGCGCAGCTGCACCGCTTTTTCGCGTGGAACGATATTAAGGTGAGCTTTGGCACTCCCTTTTCGGTCGAAGCGGACGATTGCTACTGTACCGAGACCGAGATGAGAGGGCATGTAAAGATCACCGACGCTGAGGATCACCCAGAATGGATGTGCGAGAACGGCGAGATGTCGTGGAACATCAAGATCGACAAAAAGGTCGCGTTCAACGTGGGCTACGGTGCCGGCTCGCTATTCCGTAAAATGCAGCTCTTTGAGATGTTTTGGCACGCGGAGGGCATGAAGACCGAGTATTCGGGCGAGATCGTCTGGAACGGCGAAAAATATACGGTCACTCCCGAGAATTCCTATGGCTACGCCGATAAAAACTGGGGAAAGAATTTTACCTCCCCCTGGCTGTGGCTTTCGTCGAACAATCTGACGAGTAAGATCACCGGAAAGAAGCTTGAAAACAGCGTTTTCGATATCGGCGGCGGTGCACCGAAGATCGGTCCCGTTCGCCTTAAAGGAAAGCTTCTCTCCGCATACTATCATGAGGGTAAATGTTACGAATTTAACTTCTCGAAGTTCTGGACCTTTACAAGAACCGGGTTCCATTCGGAAGAGACCGATACTCAGATCATCTGGCACGTAGATCAAAGGACCTGGCGAAACCGTATGGTAACTGATATTACCTGCGAAAAAAGCGATATGCTTCTCGTAAATTACGAGTCGCCCGACGGCGCAAAGCGCCATAACCGCCTCTGGAACGGCGGCAACGGAAAGGGAACTGTTAAGCTCTACCGTGACGGAAAGCTCGTTGACGAGGTCATCTGCGAAAACGTCGGATGCGAATACGGAGAATACGGTATAAAACAATAACTGAAAAACACCTTGAAAACGTAACGTTTTCAAGGTGTTTTTGGCGTTTAAGCGTTATTTATCTTCCCCACGCGTTCTTCTTCCGATCTCTTTTAAAATTTCAACGGAGGGTGCGGGGATCCTTCCGAGGTAGTCGGGACCGACGTTCAGAAGAAGATTTACGCCGTGGCTGTTGACTCTTTCCTTGATCTCAAGGATCTCGTCAACGCTCTTCCAATCGTTATCAAAGCTCTTGTAGCCCCAGGTGTGATTCATGGTAACGCAGGACTCGCCAAGTCCGTCCCAATCCTTGTCGGGAAGCTTGTTATCTGCAAACGAATGGAAATCGCCGACGCCGTTGCCTATTCTTGAGGGAACGAGGCAGTCGGGCTGATAGCTCTTGATCAGATCGTAGAGGTCTTGGCTCTGCTCGGGCGTTATCTCGCAGGGGTCGTCGCACCAGATGCAGAGCAGGTCACCGTATTTGGTGAGAAGCTCCTTGAGCTGCGGCTTGACCTTCTTTTCGATGAATATGTTGAGATCCTTCTTTTCCTTGTCGGGGAAATCCCAGTTGTTTGCCCAGTCGCAGTGAAGCCACGGGTCAACGTAATTAACTCCGCCGCCGTGCTCCTCGTGGAAATCAAGCTCCTGCGAATAGTAAAGACCGAGCTTGATACCGTGCTTTCTGCACGCCTGAGCAAGCTCGTCGACTACGTCGCGACCGAACGGGGTAGCATCAACTATATTGTAGCTGTCATATTCGGATTTGAACATGCAGAAGCCCTCCTGATGCTTGCTCGTGAAGACTATGTACTGCATTCCGGCTTCCTTAGCAAGCTTTACCCATTCCTCTGCATCGAAATAAATGGGGTTGAATACGCTTGCCAGCTGCTCGTATTCCTTTATCGGAATTCTGTTGTATGTCATCAGCCACTCGGCAGGACCGTCAGCTCTTTTGCCTTTCCATTCGCCTGCGGGAATGCTGTATAAGCCCCAGTGAATGAACATACCGAATTTTGCCTGCTTGAACCATTCTCTGTTAGTCATGTTTATACCTCACTGTATTTCAGTATAGGTATTATAGCATAAGAGGTGTAAATAGTCAAGAAACGAATGTCGCTTCGGCAACAGAAAAGACACCTTGAAGGCACAGTGCCTTCAAGGTGTCTTTAGTATAACTGTATCTAATTATTTGAAGTATTCCTTAAGATATTCCTTCGTATTTTCGATCATTTCGTCGAAGAGCTTTCTTGCGGTCTTGATATCAAGTCTTACGAGGGGATCTTTACAGAATGCCTTGAACGCGAGCTCGAGGTTACGCTCCTTGGCAGCGCGGGCTACGGTGAGCTGCTCGTCAACGGAGCCGGCTACAAGGTGGTAAACTCCTTCGGGAACGTTGCCTGCCACTACGGGTACTACCGAATTGTCGCGGAAGGATGCGTTCGTCTCAACTACTGCACCCAAGGGAAGATTCGGTATCTGTCCTCTGTTAGGCAGGTTGACGTTTGTAACGATGTTGCAAAGACCAAGGAGCGCACGTATCAGATCCGCTCCTTCTTCACCGGATTTTTCGACTCTGACCTCTTCCTCGCCGTTTCTTAAGCGACGGCTCTTTTCAAGTCGATCCTCAAGGTCAACGTATCTCCAGCTGACGGGAGTGAGCTTGAAGCCCCATTCCTCGACCTGCTCGGGGTTATCGAGATACCAGGAGCCGGGGCAGAACTCTGCAAGATGTCTGTCTCCTGCCGCTGCGATAGCGCCATAGCGCAGGAAGAGATCCATTTTGACCTTCTCTTTGTATTCAAAGTAGGATTCGGGGTGTCGAAGCGGTACACCGCAGTCCTTATTTTTCTCTGCGAACTCTTTGTATATCGGGAAAATGTCAACGTCGCGGTAGGTTGCGCTTGTGACCCAAGTGAAGTGGTTGACTCCGACGACGTTGGTTTTGATATCGCTTCTGTCGGATACTGCGATTCCGCAGTTTTCACGAAGAATACGCGCGATGAAATTCTGAGTGCCGAATACCTCGTGACAGCAGCCGAATGCCTTGATCTTGGGGAATGTGTCGTAAAGTGCCTTTACACACAGAGCCATAGGATTCGTGTAGTTGATTACCCATGCGTTCGGCGCGCACTTCTCGACGGCCTTCGCGATGACCTCCATCATGGGGATCGTACGCAGAGCTCTGACAATACCGCCGGGGCCTGCGGTGTCACCGACCGACTGATAGATTCCGTATTTTTCGGGAGCGTGTACGTCGCTCTCCATTTCCTTGAACGTGCCTGGAAGGATAGAGATTATTACGAAATTCGCGCCTTCCACTGCTTCCTCGAGGGTCTTTTTCGCAGTATAGGTCCATTTCGACTTAGCAGTCGGAGCACTGCCGTATTTGTTACCTATTATCTCGTTATGCTGTGCCGCCTCGTAATCTATGTCGTAGAGATCAACGTGTCCCGAAACGTCGTCGATTGCCGCAAGGTCGCTCATCAGCTTCCATGCCCATCCTCTTGATCCGCCGCCTACGTAGGCGATCTTGACATCACTGACTTTATTATTCGTGTATTGCATAATTCCTCCAACGAGTGTTTAATGTTGTGATTAAATTGTACACCAAAAATAAATCAATTACCTTAATAAAATTAGCAGGAATTCGGAATAAAATGCCATTTTTCTTGATTTTTTTGATCAGATGTAGTATAATAACGTAAAAACTACCGCGAAAGGATGCTTAAGGACATTGGCTGAAGGAAAGATCAGAGTGCCGCTTAACAGCGACAAACGCGACTATTACTTCGATAAAAGAGAAAACGTCAAAGGCAGTATTGCGACAGAGCATTATCACAGCGAATTTGAGCTTTATTATATGAAGGATGGAAATTGCAATTATTTTATTGAGGATCGCTCCTACGACGTAGCGTCCGGTGACATTATTCTCATTCCCGCAGGAACTATCCACCGTACAAATTACGGGTCGAAGCCGCATTCAAGACACCTGATCAATTTTACCGAGGATTTTATATCTGCGGATATACTTAGCGCCACGCTTGAGCTTGGATGTATTTACAGCAACAAAAAGCTCTTAAGCTATATTGACAGCGTTTTTGCAATGATAGAAGCGGAATACTTAAAAAACGACGCATTGTCTATCCACGCCCTGAAAACGCATACCGAGCAGCTGCTTCTCGCCCTGATACGGAACGAGAATGATAAGATAAATGAAAACGGCGGCGACTCTATCGTCGGAAAGACGGTTAGGTATATTCAGGAAAACTATATGAACGACGTTAAGCTCTCCGACGTTTCGCGACTTATGAACGTCAGCGCCGAGCACCTGTCGAGAATATTTAAAAAGGATACCGGCTTCGGGTTTAACGAATACCTTACGCTTTATAGATTGAAGACCGCGGAGAATATGCTTGTTAACGAGCTTGATAAGAGGGTAGGAGAGATAGCTTACAGCTGCGGTTTTAACGACAGTAACTACTTTTCTTATAAATTCAAAATAAGATACGGCATATCCCCGAAAGAGGCGCGAAACGGTGTCGGCAAATCCCGAAAAAACGGATAAAAAGAAAAAGCATTGAACACGGGGTTCAATGCTTTTTAATATTACACCGGCAGCAGTATGCCAAAGTCGCCGGGAGTTATATCCCATTTTCCGAGTGTATTTACGGGATCGCTGTCGGTCTTCCACAGTTTGCCGCCTATTCTCATATTCAAATGGATGGCAGTTTTCCTATTCCATTTCTCGTTCGGTATCTTTACCGACAAAACGTGCTCGGCTACGCCGTCTTCGAATCGGCTTTCGACGCGGTACCTTGAAAGCTCCTCCTTGATCTTATCTCCCCAAACGGATTGATGCGAAGTGGCTTCTACCGAAAGCGAAAGCCCCTTCTCCGTGACGTAAGACGTTATCTCGGAGTGGCGGGAAGCGCCTGCATTGGGATTATACACGATCGCGCTCTCGGGATGGAACAGGGAAAATTCAAAGCAAACGGTAAATACGTCTCTGGATAGACATCTTATGGGAATCTTGATCTCATCCCCGTCAACGTAAGCGCCGAATCTTCTGTTTTCGTCAATCTCCTCCCAACGGAAGCTATTCTTGCATTTGCCAAGCGGATAATGATCCATGCCCTCTGCATAGTAATAGCCGATAGGTGATTTGCCGTCGTTAAGACGTTTTTTGATCAGTGCAAAGTCACTATCAAAGAGCTTTTCGAGCTTATTTATTCGGCTTCTGAGCTTATCGGGGAAGAACTTGAAGCCCTCGGATTCCGAGTGATAGCCGAGCCGAGGGTCAGAAGAGCACAGCTCGATCATTCTTTGAGAATGCGCTATTTCTTCCTTAACGATGTTCTCCATTTTATCTACGGTAGCGTAGGGGTCGTCAGCACCTGTGCCGAGTATATTACGCAATTTGTAGAACTCGAGGATATTCTTTCCGGATCTGAATAAGATACCTATCGCTTCGGCGCACGAGATATGCTCGTCGCCCTCCGAAAACGGAAGCAGATCAAGACCTCTGTCCCATGCATAGCACATTCTTTCAGAAAGGGTTATTGCCTCGTCGATAGTATGACCGTTAAACAGGCATTCGCCTATTCTGTCTCCGTCGGGCGGATCGGTGAGCTGCCACGAGCGCGGCAAGGACATGTTGACGGGAATGGGAGCAAGATCCCAGACCACGCCGTCGTGCATGGGTCCGTAGTAGCTGAACATTATATTTGTGGGATAGTTGCGGTAGCCCTCCTCAAATGCGATCCAGGCGTCGGCGATCTGCTTTGCCCTCGACTTACCGTAAAGGCGCGAAGCAAGCTCGGTAAGGAAAGACGTTTTATCTGAAAGATCGTCAATATATGAAAGCTCCGTCGACGCGCGGTTCATAAGCGAGGGGTAATTTCCGAAATACCAGCACTCCATGATTCCCGTGACGCCAAGCTCTCTTGCTTTTTTATATTTGTCAAAAAGTATGCCGGGTACTGGAATATACGGCACGGTCGCTATCTCGTGAGAGGAGCATACCTGCATTTTCGCATAGGCAGGGTTACCATGCTTTTTTGCCTCGTCGGCAGAAAGGGTAAACATATCAGACGGTCCGGGGTAAGACAGCCAATAGTCGAACGCAATTCTCGGCTTGCCAAGCTGTGTGTCGATGCCCCTATCCTCAAAATTCTGCATGATGACGATGTCCGTTGGCGTATTGCGTATATATTCGGCGATATCGTTGTCATCCCAGTATCTGTGTCCGTAGGTCCAACTAATAAATTCAGCGCCTGTTCCCGCGTGGCGAAGTCCCTCCTTGATGAGGTCAACGCTATAGGCAAGGTTTTCGCCTCTAGTGTATTTTGAGCATCTCGGGCAGGTCTTGTAGGTGCCTACCGACGCGCAAGTAGTAGGTCTTTCTCCGGCAGGTATGGTGATAAATCCGCCGAGATCGGGGATGGATCTGAAGATGTTTTCGAGGCAGTAGATGACGTGCGCACGCGTTTTTTCGGCTCTCGGACACATGGGATGGAAGCCATATATCGGATCTGCTCCCAGCATATCCTCGTGCCCCTTCGATTCGTCCTTGAAAAATCCGATCGGTTCAATGGCGAAAATATATACCTTAATACCGTATCTCTTGCACCTTTCTACGATGCCTGAGAGCTTCTGCATTCTTTTCTCGCAGCCGTCATCCTTTGGCGGAAGATACGGAGAATGTATAAGCTGAGAAAAAGACGTGTATATCCAGATACCGTTCGTGCCGTTGTGCGCAAGTCGGTTAAGATAGTTTTCGGGATAATAATCTATATCGTCAAGCAGCTCGTCGCCATATTTGGGCGGACGGTTGGTGGGGGAAAAGAAGCCCCTCGTTATGCGTTTTTTTATCTTCGAGGTGCGGATGATGTCACCGAGCGTGAGAAATGGTCCGTCGTGCTTGATCAGCTCCTCCTCAAGATAGTAGACGGCACGTCTCGCGCCCTCGGGATGCGAGGCACAGATGCTGCACTCGTTTTCGCTTATCGAGATCTTGTAATCCTGCTCGCCGAAGCATTCGGAATAGGTTATTTTTATAGGATACTTATTTCCCAACATTTTTGATGATGAAAGAAAGCTTGTAAGGTCATCGACGGCTGTGGCAATTATCTCTTTCCACTCTCCATAGACCTCTGCTGTGTATGCCCCAGTTACCGATATTTCGCCGACATCGGGCGCCGTTTTGGTAAAGTTCTCGGGCTTTGATTCGTGCATAGGACTGTTCAGCCAACTTATAAACTCCGCATCGGGCTGTTTATAATAGAATTCGTCTGTACGCATTTTATCCTCCGTCTTCATATACTAAGTTCATTGTATCACACTTAATAGGCGAATTCAATGAGAAAATACACAAAAGCCATAAAAATAAATGCTATGTAAAAAATAAGCATCGCATTTACGATACCTTTCCGTAGGGTTGGTGTTTAGAAGATGTTTGGTAATAAAAAATTAGAAACTCTTGGTGTGTTTCGGCAGACATGAAATTGTTCTTAAGGAATTGATCTCACAATGATTCTCCTAGATAAGTAGTAGAATACTTTATCGTACAAAAATGCCGTTGCGAATAGGCATGAGGGATTGTTTGCGGAAAGGTTGCAATTGATGTGGGGCAAATTTTGTATCGTCATATTGAAAAAATGATAATTGTGTGATACTATGATTTAAAGACAATATTTCGTGAATAGAGGTGGATATTATGCAAATCGCATTGGTGAGTTTTTATGAGGAGGAAAAAAGAGAAAATGCGGGCACAAGTTTATCCGATCTCTTCCATAAAAAATACAAGCTCTATAAAACATATTGGCACTCAGAAGCTGACTATACAAGTTATGCTCTTTCTGATTCAGAAGAGGTTCTTCTTTATTTGAATTTACGCACAAGCGGAATAGTAGAAATGTAAAAATAACGGTCGTTATTATCTGAAATGCTTTGATACCATGCGCCTTGAAGACGTCGCCAAAAAAAGTGCACCCAGGTGTGCATTTTCCATGGCATACAGCATTGGCAAACGCTCTGACAAATATTGGTCTTCAGTATGTGGATAGCGTCGAGGATGCATGGGAAAAGTATATCGACAAGCACCTTCGCGACGAGTATATGGTTTATGATGATGACCTCGAAGACGGTGAAATAATAAGTTGCTATATTGGATGATGATACTGCAATCAACAACTTGCGTAGCAAACTGCGTAACACACTTCCAAAACCTGCGTATCAGGGCATAAAAAAGAGCGCTTTTGAACACACTCAAAAACGTCTGAAAAGCCTTATAAAGTCATGACCACCGGCCGTGCCGGTGGCATGCACTGCCCCCTTAGGGCATAAGACCGGCCGGGCCTATAGGCCCATCGAAAGATTTGCCAACCGCAACCCTTTCACCGGCCGCCCCTAAAGGGGCTTTTTATTTGCCTTCTTTTACCTGCTGACCCGTGAACGGGTCTACATACTCTATCAACGACAGTTGATCATACGATACATCTTCCTGCAACTGATTTCGTATGTATTCCGCAATAACTTTTTTGTTTCGTCCCACGGTATCCACATAATATCCTCTACACCAAAAATGTCTGTTTCCGTATTTGTATTTCATATTCGCATACTTCTCAAATATCATTAAACTACTTTTTCCTTTGAGATACCCCATTATTTGCGATACGCTATACTTCGGCGGTATGGATACCAACATATGTATATGGTCTTTGCATGCTTCTGCTTCCAGTATTTCTACTTGCTTGTATTCACACAATTTCCGTAACATTATTCCGATGTCTGCTTTTATCTTTCCATATATTACTTGTCGGCGATATTTTGGCACAAATACTATGTGGTACTTGCAATTCCATTTTGTGTGTGCTAAACTATCTGTGTCAAGTCTCATTACTTGATTCCTCCTTCGTTTTTTGGTCGTGGTTGGCAAACCCACTCCTATTATAAACGAAGGAGGATTCTTTTTCTACTCATAGCTAAAGCTTTTTGGAACCACCAGCACTGCTGGTGGTTTTCGTTGCACAACAAAAAAACGCTGAAGAAATCTTCAGCGTTTTTTATTTTAGTGAGTTATTGCCGCGGCACCGATGATACCAGCGTCGTTTCCAAGCTCTGCAACGCATATCTTGGTCTTCAGCTCGCAGCCCGCTGTAAACTGATCTTTTTCGGCAATTTCTATGACGGGATCAATCAAATATTTGCCCTCGTTTGCGACACCGCCTCCGATACAGAGTACGTTCGGCTGGAATATGTTAATAATATTCGTAATACCGCAAGCGAGATAGCTTATGTACTTATCGACAACTTCCTTGCCCGCCTTATCGCCCTGCTTCATAGCCGCAAACGGAGTGCGCGCACTCGCCTTGTTTATGTCGCCGCCGACCATTTCCCACATAATTGTGTCCTTGGTTTCGGCAAGCTTTTCTCTCGTCATTTTCGCAAGACCAGTAGCCGAGGAATAGGTTTCCCAACAGCCCTTACGTCCGCAGGTACATTGCCAGCCGTCGTGCTCAATGACCATATGACCGATCTCGCCGCCTGCGTGGTTAAAGCCGCCGAAGATCTTACCGTTAATAATAATTCCGCTTCCGACACCTGTGCCGAGCGTTACCATTATAGCAGTTTCGGCGCCCTTTGCCGCGCCGCCCATTGCTTCGCCGAGAGCCGCCGCATTTGCGTCGTTATCAACGTAGATGTTTTCGATCGGGAGATACTTTTTAAGAACGTCCACAATCGGGTAATTATACATCTTAATGTTGTTTGAGGAAATAACTACACCGTTTACGGGGTCGATCGATCCGGGCGAGCCGATTCCTGCGTGAGCAATCTCTGAAATATCAATATTGGCTTCCTTCAGAAGCTTCATTGAAAGAGAGGCAATATCCTTTACGACCTCTTCAAGATCACGCTCGGAAAGCGTAGGAGTGCTTCCCTTTTTAACGATCTTATAGTCTTCATCTACTATTCCGATAGCGATATTAGTACCGCCAAGGTCAATACCGAGATAATACATATCTGCGTACCTTTATTACTTGTTCTTAAGCAGGTCTCGGATCTCTGCAAGAAGCTCTGCCTGCTGAAGAACGCTTGCGTCAAGCTGTGCCTGCTTTGCAGCAAGAGCATCTGCCGCCGCTTTTGCCTTTGCGTCCTCTTCTGCCTTCTTTGCTGCCTCCTCAGCGAGCTTTTTCGCCTCAAGGCGTCTTCTGCCGCGGGAAATGATAGTTATAACGACGAAGATGCAGATTGCTGTGATAAGGAAGTCGATAATCGTCTGGAGCCAGGTTCCCCAAAGGATAGCTACCTCTGCCTGTTCGGGTGTGACAACCGCACCGCTTGCATCGAGCTCTGCGGGAACATAATCATGGATAACGGTCTTGAGTGTGTCAAGACTTCCTTCCTTAACAAAGATACCTATGAACGGGTTGATTATGTAGTTTACAAGACCGGTTACGATCTTACCGAACGAGCCGCCGATGACAACACCGACTGCCATGTCAATTACGTTACCCTTCGAAATAAACTTTTTAAATTCTTTGACCAATTTCATTTGAGTGTCCTCCAAAAATTTTGTTTTTACATGAATTTATTATATCTCAGCCGTTACTGATTTGTCAATACAAAACGGCTCAAATACATCATTTTTGACCTTTTTCGAGCTCAAGAACGTCAGTATGAAGAAATGCGTTTGCCGCAAGCGTGCTTGACATGGGAATGAATTTCTCGTATCCGCATTTGCGGCAGAATATATGCACGGAATCGCCCTTAAATTCGAAGTCACATTCCGGCTCTCCGTCCTCACATCCGCACTTTATATCGCCGTCCTCACGAAGCTCTGCGAGCATAAAGCGAACGACATCCTCGATCTGCGCATAATCCAGGCGGTATTCCTCGTCGACGTTGTCCTCGCCGTCAACGGAATTTTTGCCCATCATAAAAGCATCAAGATCGTCAAAGCCGGCCTCTTCAAGCAGCTCGACAAGATGAAGATCCGACTCCTTTGCCGCCTCTATTACCTTATCCTTTTCGCCTATAAAGCAGGTATCAAGACCCGAATAGGTGCAGTTAAGAGCAAGTATCTCTCGGTCAAAAAACGCACCCGACGTGAGTAGATAGCTATGCGGATTCGGGCAGAAGAGGCACGGAACTGTTATTCGAAGCTTATCGTCGCCCGTATAAGTTATCTTGAGCTCAGAACCGCCGCAGTCGCATTTCAGCTTTATAAGGTCGCCTGACAGCGTGAAGATCCCGACGATGCCGAAAATGAATTTTCCGCACGTCGGGCAACGGTATGCAATTGTTGTTTCTTTTGAATTCAGAATCATCTGTCATCCCTCGTATTCAAGTCCCGAAGTTGGCTTCGTAGCATCGCCGGGATCAATCGTTTCACTCGCGGCATCCTTATCGTAGACGATACATCTGCCTATCTCATGTTTTTCACCGTATTCATAGTAGATAATGACCTGCGCACCGTCGACGCCCTCAAGGTCTACGTCTTCGAACGCGATCCTGTAATAGCGGTACATCATCGCTTCATCGGTAATATAACAATACTTCGTATATCGTCCCTTTACCTCTCCGTCGGCCTCCGTCACAAGCTCGAAAACGAATTCACCGACGCCGCTTGCATAGTCTTCATACTCACGGCTGAGCACATTGTATCTGAGCATAAACTGAAGCTGACCGATCTCCTCGGTATGATATATCCTTCCGATATAAAAGAGACGGCTAAGCTCAGGGTCGTTGAATTCAACAAGTCGTTTGACCGTCAAATCTCCGTTTTCTTTTTGCTCGATGGCTGCTTCGGTCCAGATATATTTCTTCATTTTCCCCGTGCCGTCCTGAAGGCAGGCACGCAAGGTAAGCCAGCCGAGCGAAATAATGAGCCCGACCACAAGCGTTACTTTTATTATAAGTCCGAGCGTTTTAAGCGACTTCGGAGTGACAGAATCCTCAACGGGATCAAAAGGTTTTTTCATTTTACGTTCCTTAAACTTAATTATTTGTATTATTGTAGCACAAAAATCGCCTTCATTCAAGATAAATATAAAGAAAAATCGGCTTTTTAAGATAAAAAAGCGTTTAGGACTTGCAAAACGGTACATCTTTATGTTAAAATAGATTATTCCTATATAAGGAGGCAGAATTATGGAAAACAATGAAGTAGTAAAAAAGAAAACAATATTTTCGGGAGTTCAGCCGAGCGGTAAGCTTACTATCGGCAACTATCTCGGTTCTATAAAGAATTGGAAAGAGTTTCAGGAGAATTACGACTGCATTTACTGCGTCGTTGACCTTCACGCGATAACCGTCCGTCAGGACCCTGCCGAGCTTCGCCGCAGAACCTACGAAACGCTCGCGCTCTACATCGCAAGCGGTCTTGATCCCGAGAAGAACACCCTTTTCGTGCAGAGCCACGTTCCCGCTCACGCGGAGCTTTCGTGGGTGCTTAACTGCTACGCTATGCACGGCGAGCTTAACCGTATGACGCAGTTCAAGGACAAGAGCAAAAAGTATGCGTCGAATATCAACGCAGGACTTTTCACCTACCCCGTTCTTATGGCGTCGGATATTCTTCTTTATCAGACGAATCTCGTTCCCGTCGGCATCGACCAGATGCAGCATATCGAGCTTACGCGCGATATTGCAAACAGATTTAATCAGGTCTACGGCGATACGTTCGCTATTCCCGAAGGATTCATTCCAAAGGCGGGCGCGAAGGTAATGTCGCTTGTAGAACCCGAAAAGAAGATGAGTAAGTCGGATGCGAACACAAACGCATCGGTTTATATCCTCGACAGCAAGGACGATATAATCAGAAAGTTCAAACGCGCAGTTACCGACTCCGACACAGTCGTTCACCGCGCAGAGGGCAAGGACGGCATAAATAACCTTATGACGATCTATACCGCCTTCACGGGCAAGACCGACGCCGAGATTGAAAAGGAATTTGAAGGTCTCGGCTACGGACACTTCAAGCTCGCAGTCGGCGAAACGGTCGCAGAAGCACTCGCTCCCGTTAAAACGGAATTTGACCGTCTTATGGGCGACAAGGCGTATCTCGAAACCGTTATGAAGGACGGATCTGCACACGCCGCTTATCTTGCGAGAAAGACGCTGAGCAAGGTATATCGTAAAGTAGGATTTACACAGCCGAAGTAATAAATAGGAAAAGCAAGAACGGAAATCCGTTCTTGCTTTTTGATTAATTGACACCATCAGGATCATATTTGTCTTTTTTTCCTAAATTGCATCTATCACAAAGAGTACGAAGGTTACGAGGTTCCGTCTTACCTCCCTTCGCAATAGGGAAAATGTGATCTACATGGAGCTTTGCTCCGTCATTTTGAGTAGCCCCGCAAAGAACACATTTAAATCCGTCGCGCTTCATAATGTCGTATCTTAATGAGTCATTCATCATCGAACGCTGGCGTTTTTTCTCTTGTTCAATAGAGCTTTCTTTTTTGATTTCTTCAAGACAAGCTGATATGCCGTTTATATCGTATGTATATCGGTTATAATAACTGTTTCTTCCCATGGGACTAACGTATTTGATGTGTATCACAAGGATAAGCGTTGTTGGCGGAAAAAGCATGGATTCACGAAAAATCCTATTTTCAAGCATTTTCATGATTTTTGAGCTATAATAACTTTTCCCACCAAGAATATTAGACGCTTTTTCATTGTATTCCGGAAGTAAACAAAAATTTTTATGCGCAAGCGGGATAATATCATTAAATTGGTCTTCGTGCACCTTACAGTAGTCATGTAAAAGCTTATTGAAATTCGCTTTGTCAAATTGTGTTTTCGAATTGTAATGATGCGTCATTTCAAATGTATCATCATACATATAAAAAGATTTCGAATACATTGAGTTCAATTCATTTAATTCCGGCAAAAAAGTGCTATGTTCGAAAACGTGCTTTCTCATAATACCAGCTACAACTTTGTATATAAGTACAGAAAAAGCAAAAAAACCAAAAAGCATTACCAAAAACAATGCTGATTCTTTGTTATTCATTTTCCCCTCCTCAAAAAATAAAAAGTGCGCCAACCGAAGCTGACGCACAAAAAATACATCGCTCCGATTGTCGCCAAACAAAATCTTTTACTTACTGCGAAAGTATATGCAAAAGAAGAGCATCTGTATTTTTATCAAAAATAAAAATACACATACTTCCACAGTAAAATGATTTGATTTTGTTTGGCATTTTCATTTTATCACGATGAAGAAATTTTGTCAATAGCGGGATTTGCGTTTTTGCCTTCCCCAAGGGGAAGGCAAGACAGCGTGGCGAAGCTTCGTTACGTTGTTAGTAGGGGCTGGCGCCCTCGACAGCCCGAAAAAAACGGGGTTACTTTACTTTCAAAACGGGCGACCAATGGTCGCCCCTACAAGAGAATTTCAAACATCCTCGTAGGGGCGAGCATTGCTCGCCCGCACAAAAACGATGTTACTTTCCTTTTGAACGGCGGGAGCAAGCCCCCGCCCTACGGCGCAACGTTCTCGGCGCACCGCAATAAAAAAACGCCCTCACGGGCGCTTTTTTATTATAAGTTCTGTCAAATAGACGATAATGCAACCTACTGCATAGCAGATTATATCTATGAACGAAAAGGACGTTCCTACCATAATTGCTATTATTGAGTTATGCGGTATTCCGAGCAAGTCTACGATGTTTGCAAGCTGGAGAAGCTCGACCATAAGTGCGAAGAAGAAAACGCAAAGCGGCAAAAGCTTTATTCCCGTCGGCTTGAATATTCTGACAAGGCAATATATCAAGATAACGACGAGTACGTCGCCGACGTACGGACGGACAAATGCGTCGTGCACGAATGCGCCTATCAGTATTTCAATACACAGTAGCGCAAAAAACGCTATCAGGTACGCTACGCGCAACTTTTTGTGCTTCATCACTGCTGCTTTTTCTTTGCCGCTTGCGCCTTTTTACGGGTCGGGGTGTCGAGGATTACCTTACGCAGACGAAGTCCCTTCGGCGTTACCTCGATAAGCTCGTCGTCCGCAATAAATTCGATAGCTTCCTCAAGCGACATTGTTTTATGTGGGGTAAGAATAAGCTTTTCGTCCGCGCCCTTTGAACGGATAGCGGTGAGCTGCTTGGTTTTACAGGGGTTTATCTCGATATCGCCCTGCTTCGGGTTTTCACCGACGATCATTCCCTCGTAGACCTCTGTCTGAACGCCGACGAAAAGCTGTCCGCGCTCCTGCGAGTTAAAGAGACCGTAAGAGGTCGTAATTCCCTTTTCGGAAGCAACAAGCGAACCCGTCTGGCGGGAAGGCATATCGCCCTTATAGGGATGATAACCCTCAAACACGGTATTCATAATTCCCTCTCCGCGTGTCGCGGTAAGAAATTCGCTTCTGTATCCAAATAGGCAACGCGAGGGGATAACGTAATGAAGCTCCATACGGCTTCCGCGGTTACCCATTTCAAGAAGCTCGCCCTTACGCATATTGAGCTTTTCAATAACCGAGCCCATATACATCTCGGGAACGTCGATAAGCACGGTCTCGTACGGCTCGTTCTTTACGCCGTCGATCTCCTTATAAAGCACGCGAGGAGTCGAAAGCGAAAGCTCGTAGCCCTCGCGGCGCATGGTCTCAACGAGGATCGAGAGGTGCATTTCACCTCTGCCCGCAACCTTGAAGCTATCCGTCGTTTCGCCGTCCTCAACGCGAAGCGAAACGTCTTTAAGAAGCTCGCGGTAGAGGCGGTCTCTTATCTGTCTTGTGGTTACGAACTTACCCTCGCGTCCAGCAAAGGGGCTGTCGTTTACTGCGAAGGTCATTTCGATCGTCGGCTCGCTAATCTTTACGAAAGGAAGCGGCTCGGGAGCGGTTACGGAGGTTATGGTATCACCGATAGTGATATTTTCTGCGCCCGAGAAGCAAACTATGTCGCCTACGTTTGCGCTCTCAACCGTTCTTCTGCCAAGACCGTCAAAGGTCTGGAGCGAGACGATTCTAGTTCTCACGGGGTTTGCGCCCGTGTGGTAATTGCATATAAGCGCTTCCTGATTTACCTTGACGGAACCGCGCTCAATTCGTCCGATTCCCATTCTTCCGACGTACTCGTTATAGTCGATAGAGGAAACGAGAAGCTGAAGCTCGCCCTCCTCGTCTCCCTCGGGAGCGGGGATATATTCGAGAATGGTATCGAAAAGCGGCTGAAGGTCAACTCCCGGCTCGTAGGGAGTAAACGACGCAGTACCTGCTCTGCCCGAGCAGAAAAGCATCGGAGAATCGAGCTGATCGTCGGTTGCGTCGAGATCCATGAGAAGCTCAAGAACCTCGTCCTCGACCTCTTCTATTCTCGCGTCGGGCTTGTCAACCTTATTTACGACAACGATAACTCTATGGTTAAGCTCGAGCGCCTTCTGAAGCACGAAGCGCGTCTGCGGCATCGGTCCCTCTGCGGCGTCAACAAGCAGAATTACTCCGTTTACCATCTTTAGGATTCGCTCGACCTCGCCGCTAAAATCCGCGTGTCCGGGGGTGTCGATAATATTGATCTTTACGTCCTTATAGTGCACCGCGGTATTCTTTGCAAGAATGGTAATGCCTCTTTCCTTTTCAAGGGCGTTAGAGTCCATTACTCTTTCCTCGGTCGCCTGATTTTCACGGTATACACCGCCCTGCTTAAGCATCTGATCGACGAGTGTCGTCTTACCGTGGTCAACGTGGGCTATGATCGCTATGTTTCTTAAATCGTTTCTTACCAAAATCTTATCATCCCTTATTCTTAATTTAACGGTTAATTATAACACATTATTCCGCTTTTTTCAATGTTTTTTTCAACAAAGATAAATTTACTTGCTCTTTTTTAGTTGTATACTATTGATTTAACGCGTCATTGGTGTTATAATATGAAATTGATAATCATTTTCAAATCGAGGTCAGAATGACGGCAATTGAATGTAAGGACCTATGGCTTTCTTACGGAAGCGCATCGGTCATCGAGGGGCTTTCCTTTTCGCTTGAAAGCGGAAAATGCCTCTGTATAGCAGGTGAAAACGGAACGGGAAAAAGCACGCTTATCAAGGCACTTCTTGGACTGAAGGAAGCGTCGCGTGGCGAGATCGTTTTTTTCGGCGGCGAGAAGAAGCACGGAATCGGGTATCTGCCGCAGAGAAGCGACGCACAGAGCGATTTCCCTGCGTCGGTTTGGGAAGTCGTGCTTTCGGGCAAGCTGAACAACGGCAGACGCCTGCCTTTTTATACGAAGAAAGACAAGGAAGAGGCAGAAAAGAAGCTTGAGCTGCTTGACATTTTCCGCCTTAAAGACAAGAGCTTTGCTGAGCTTTCGGGCGGTCAGCAGCAGAGAGTTCTGCTTGCGCGCGCACTTTGTGCTGCAACGCAGCTTATTCTTCTCGACGAGCCGGTTGCGGGTCTTGACCCGACGGCGACTTCTGAATTCTACAAGATAATACACCGCCTAAAGGACGAAGGCATAACCGTCATAATGGTTTCTCACGATATTCACTGCGCTCTTGCCGTTGCGGACAAGCTTCTCATTCTCCGTAACGACGGCTATTCATTTACCGACGCCGCGCCGCACGAGCACGATCACGAGGGGGGCTGTAAGATATGACTGCTTTTATACAAGAGCTTCAGCTTATGTTCTCCCTTAACTCGATAGTCTATGCGCTTATATGCGGAATACTCATTTCGGTATGCGCGGCGCTTCTCGGCGTTTGCCTCGTGCTTAAAAGATATTCGATGATAGGCGACGGGCTTTCACACGTTGCGTTTGCGTCGCTTGCCATTGGCTCGGCTATGTCGATCGCTCCTATGGCTTTGACGGTTCCGACGGTAGGTTTGTCTGCTTTCGGACTTCTGCGGCTCAACGAAAAGGGCAAAATGAAGGGTGACGCGCTCACCGCGATCATTTCGACGGGCGCGCTCGCCATCGGTACTGTTGCCGCTTCCCTTTCGCCCGGCTCTAATATTGATCTTAACAGCTATATGTTCGGCTCAATTCTTGCCCTGAACGAAAGCGACCTTATTTGGTCGGTCGCGCTTGCGGCAGTCGTTATTCCGATATACTGCCTTGTCTACAACCGAATTTTCTCCGTCACTTTCGATCCGTCCTTTGCAAAGGCGACGGGAGTTAAGGTACGGCTTTACGATACTGTTTTAGCGCTTCTTTCGGCGGTTACTATCGTTATCGGTATGCGCTTTATGGGAACTCTGCTCATATCCGCGCTTATCGTATTTCCGCCGATGACGGCAATGAGAGTGATGAAAAGCTTTAAGGGCGTAGTTATCTGCTCTGCCCTGCTTCCCGTGATCGGTTTTACAGTCGGACTTATCGGCTCATATTTTCTTTCGACGCCCGCAGGCGCAAGCGTCGTTTGCGTTGAGCTTATAATGTTCCTTATCGCATCCGTCATTTCTTGGCTCAAAAAGCTGAAAAAACCTGCAAAAACCTGAAAATTCCCCTGCTTTGGCAGGGGATTTCCGATTTTCTGAAAATTTTGCAATATTTTTTGCAAAAAGGTTTGAAATTTGACGGGATATGGTGTATAATGTGGGAAGTAATAGTTTGAGGATATAAAAATGGGTAAGAAGAAAAATAAGAAAAACGACAATCTCGAGATCTCCAAGATCTGTATATACTGTGAAAACGCGACCGTAATTGCCGACGATGAGAACGTTCTCTGTTCTCTGCGCGGTATCGTAAACAAAGAATTCTGCTGTAAGAAATTCATTTACGATCCGCTGAAACGAGTTCCGCGTCCGATGCCCCCGATGCCGAAGCTGACAGAGGAAGATCTGCTTATATAAAATCCGCCCGAGGAAAACCTCGGGCGGTTTTTTATTAGATTACGTAAGAACCTTCGTCGGTTATCTTTCTGACGTGAGGACAGCCGATTTCTTCGCGGTAGATGGGATTAACGAAGCGGACGGCATTCTTGATTATCGTCTGAACTTCGGGAACGTAGAAGGTCGGATAGGACTCGTGTCCCGGCTGGAAGTAAAATATTTTTCCGTTTCCGCGCTCGTAGAGACAGCCCGAGCGGAAGACCTCGCCGCCCGAATAGTTACCGATGAGAAGAAGCTTATCGGGTGTCGGAATAACGAACGGCTCGCCGTAGGTCTCCTCGGCAGGAAGCTTGAAATAGCGGTCGATGCCTCTCGTTATCGGGTGCGACGGCTCGATGACCCAGAGTATCTCCCCGTCATTCGTCTCGCGCCAGGTAAGGTTACAGGACGTACCGAGCAGATAACGGAAGGGCTTTGAATGATGCGCCGAGTGAAGGCAGATAAGTCCCATACCCTCAAGCACCGCGTCGCGTACCATATACGCTATCTCGTCGGGAACCTTGTGATGCGCTACGTGTCCCCACCAGATAAGAACGTCGGTACTGTCAAGGACTTCCTTCGTTATACCGCAGTTTTCATCGTCGAGGGTCGCCGTACGAACTACGATGTCTTCCTCTTTGCCGAGAAATTCGGCAATCGCGCCGTGAATACCGCTTGGGTATATATCTGCGACATTTTTATCGGTCTTTTCGTGAACGTACTCATTCCAAACTGTTACTCTGATCATCGTTCTACCTCTCTTATTTTTCAACAATAATTTTATATTTGCTCGATTCGTTATCTGATGTGTGTGCAAGAATTACCTTTTCGCTTTCCATATAGCCGAAAAGCGCCGTCAGGTGCGTAACGAAAACGTATTTCGTCTTGAGCTTCGGCATAAAGCGGAGAATGTCGTAGATACTCTTCGTTCCCTCTTTGTACGAGGTCGTCTGGAACGTTTCGTTCAGGAGAAGAAGCGAATACGGCGTCAGCTTGTCGAGGATCGCCGCAATTTCCCTTGCCTCCTGATCGAATCTTCCCCTTGCGTCACCCTTAAGGAATTCCTCTTCTGCCGATGAGAAATGTGAGAAAAATCCTCTTCTTATGCTCATCGACGCACTCTCTGCAAGTACAGGAAGTCCTGCCTGCATAAAGAGCTGAGCTGCGGCTATTGCGCGGAGATATACGGTTTTACCGCTATCTGTAAGACCTTTGACGAGCAGTCCCGCAGTCTCTCCCTCAAGCGAGAGATCGTTCGGAACCGTTTTTGCGCCGAGTCCATTTGAAAGAAGCACAAGCTCACGAAGTCCCGTAAGCGAAAAGCAATCTTCTTCCTCCGAAAGCACCGTCGGAAGCGTAAGGGGCACGCCCGATCCCTCCGCTTTTTCGGCGTAAAGAAGCGCGGCTTCATAGAACATAAGCTCATTCGAAAGACCGAAGAACGCGTCGTAAACGTCGTTCGTCACCTTTGTAAGCGCAGAATCAATGCGCAAAAGCGCCTCGTTCAGGATATATTGCGCGTCGGTGAGCGGATCTTCCCCCGCCTGCGACACGACTGCCTTTATCTCGACGCCGCCACCGTCCTTTTTCTTTCCGAAAAGCTTTGATAAAGTGCCCGCCTCGGGCTTTTTGTCGGTTATATCCGAAAGATCACAGCTATTCAGGCGCAGAGCGCGGTCAAGAGTAAATACTACTGTAAAATCGAAGTCCTCAGGGGTCTTGTATCTAAAGCGCTGAGAGATGTTAACAAGCTCGCCGAGCGCCTCGTTTTCCGTCATTCCTTTACACCAGTCGCGAATTGCCGTAAGACCCTCGCTCTTTATCGGATACTTTCCGAGCGTATCACCGATCGTTCCAAAGAATGACGCGATAGTCGACGGGAATATTGCCGTGACCTTAAGAGAGGCAAAGGTATGCTCAAGGAGCGCCTCGGAATTGATTTCCGAGCCCTTTCCGTTTACCGCACCGAGCTTCATCTCCTGCCAGTCACTCTTTATCTTATCATAACGCAAGAAAAGCGTTTTAAGAGCAGGCAGAAGTCCGTCTATACTCTTAAGGTCGGAATATATTTCCTGGCGGAAAATGATGTTTTCCTTTTTGGTAAGCGGCTTTTCAAGCACCGAAAGAAAATAATCGGCGCGTCTTTTATCGCTTACTATTTCTTTTATTGCGCGGTCTGCCGAAATATCGTATATGACCTGACATTCCGCGTAATTATCGGGGATCTTGTCAAGAAGACTGAATTTCATTATCTATCCTCCCCACAGTCAAGCTTGCCGAAGCGGTTTTCAAGCGCCTCGAAGGTAAGACCGCATCGTATAAGGATATCCTTCGCGTACGAGCCGCCAACGCTCTTTTGACGCGCTATTTTATAGGTACGGCGGTTTTCGTCGTTAAGGTCGATAAGGACGTTAAGATACGGTATTTCACTCTCGTGTAGGCCATGCTGATGCGTAATATACAAGCCGAAAATGCGCTTGCTCCAAAGCTCGGACGCGAGCTTTTCCGTCATCTTTACGGCGTTTTCCTCGTTAGTTGTCGAATAGGTCTCGTTAAGAAGAACGAGTGAGTTTTCGTCCATATTTTCAAGGATGGCGTTAACTCTGTTATTTTCTTCTACAAAGCGTCCGCTTCCGTCAAAACGCTCGTCGCGCGGAAAATGAGCAAAAATTGAGCTTATGTCCGAGATCGTTGCGCTTTTACACGGAACGGGACATCCGAGAAGAAACATAAGGATCGCGATACCGACCGTGCGCAGGTACGTCGTTTTACCGCCGCCGTTTGCACCTGTAAGGAAGAAGAACGGCTCCTCGGTCGTGAAGCTTATATCGTTAGGAACGATATTCGTTTCGTTCTTTGCAAGAAGCGAAACGTCATACGCTTCTGTAATATTTATTATTCTTCCCTCGGCAACCGTAGGATAGGTAAGCGGTATTCCGGCTTCTCCGATCCTGTCTATAAAATCGAGCATCGTAAGATAAAACTCTATCTCTTTACGGTAATAGACTATATTTGAACGGTAATATGAAAGGAACTCTTTTTTGAAGCTTTTGAGCTCATTCATAAGCTCGGGGCGAAGCGATGCCGCGCCGTTTATAATATCAGGGGAAATATCACGGATCTCGGGACTCTTCACCTTTGGAATTTCTGTACCAAGTGTCTCGGCGCATGACGAAATGCCGTCAAGGAAGGTATCAGCGCCCCCCTCGAACATTTTCACCTTGCTTCCCGAGATCTTGAAGGAATTGGTAAGCGCCTTTTCTGCCTCGGGAACGAGGGTCGAGAGCGATTCCGACATTTTTATATACTTTCCGTCCGCCTTTTCCTTTTGCATCTCGAGAGCAAATCTGCTCGAGAGAGGATCAGTAAGGTCACACTTTGAAGCACGCTCCGTAAAGCTCTTTACTGCTTCACAAAGGAAAAGGAATATTATACACTTACCCTCGTCTGTAGACGCATCGTTGAACGCGGAATTAAGGGTATAAAGATCGCATGCTATCCTATATAGCTCTGCGAACTTTTCTCTTGCCGCTTTGTCACTCAGACGCTGAAAAAGCTCCTGCCTCGGAAGAATATTCTCCTTTTCACAGGGCACGCATGCGCTTTTCGCAACTCTTTTCGGTATAAAATTAAGAAGCTGAAGATCCTCAAAAACCGATAATTCTATCGCTTTTTTATTCGGCTTCGTATAGTATAGCAAGCTCGGGTATCCCATTTAGATTTTTCCCTTCTTTTACTTTCCTTTCAATTATACCCGTTAATTCCTCCCAATGCAAGTATTAATTGTAAATATTCCTCCCTTTAGTATTGAAAAAGAAGGGGTTTTGTGGTATAATTTTCTTATTAATTAGATGGAGAGTGCTATTTTGCTTACCGACAGATTTTTTATGCCAGACATATATCTGAACGATATATATGAGATCACCCCCGAAATGCTTAAGGATCGCGGAATAAAGGCCGTGCTTCTCGATATTGATAATACACTCGTGACCTATGATGATCCGAAGCCGACAGAGAGCGTTCTTAAGTGGCTTGATTCGCTCAAAAACGTCGGTATTTCTGCGGCGTTCATATCGAATAACCATCAGGAAAGAGTTGAGCTTTTCAATTCCGATCTCAAGTTCTTCGCAACCTGGGACAGCCATAAGCCGTCGGGAAAATGCTACCGCGCGGCTATGGAATTTCTCGGAACCGACACGACGAACACCGCAGTTATCGGTGACCAGGTGTTTACCGACGTATGGAGCGCAAAACGTCTCGGACTTTTTGCGATCCTTGTCAAGCCGATAAAGGACAAGACCTCCCTTTTCTTCCGCTCAAAAAGAGCGCTTGAAAAGCCGATACTTCGCCGTTACAGAAAAAAGCACGGAGAAAAGAAAAAGTGAGCGTTTTTCTTTGTCCGAAGTGTCGCACATCGCTTGCTCAGGTCGGAAATTCCCTTAAATGCGAAAAGGGGCACTGCTTTGACATATCCTCCGAGGGATACGTCAATCTCGTTCTCGGAAATGTAAGCGGCGGCGACAATCCCGATATGTGCCGAGCACGTCACGATTTTCTGAATGCCGGCTATTATGAGCCGTTTGCAAAGGGTATTTCTGATGTCATAAAGGAATTTTCAGCCGTTAAGATATGCGACGCAGGTTGCGGTGAAGGATATTATTCGCGTATAATAAAAAATGAAAGCAAAAACGCAGAGATAGTTGGCTTTGATCTTGCAAAGACATCTATCAAGCTTGCATCAAAGGCGGAAAAAAGCAAGTCAGATCCAATAAAATACGCTGTTTGCGGTATTTTCGATATGCCGCTCCCCGATAACAGCTACGACGCCTTGATCTCGGTATTTGCGCCGATTCCCGACAAGGAGGCGCACCGCATCTTAAGGGACGGCGGAATAATGATAGTTTGCCATCCGGGAAAAGATCATCTGAGCGGGCTCAAGGCGCTCATATACGACAATCCTTATGACAACGAGGAGACCGACACTGTATTTAGCGGATTTGAAAAGCTACGCGATGACCGCGTAAAATATACCGTTACCGTTTCAAAGGAGCATATTTCGTCGCTCTTTTTGATGACGCCGTATTATTGGAAAACGTCGGTCTCAGATGCAGAAAAGCTAAAGCATGCCGAAAAGCTCGAAACCGAGCTTGACTTTATCATTTCAATTTACAGAAAGTGAGAAATACCGTGGCAATAAAGATCGATCATCCCGAAAGAGCGAAGGGACTTAACCGCCTCCTTTACAAGTGCCCGAGATGCGGAACCGAGGGCAAGATGGAGGCAAGAGGAGTTACCCTTTCCTGCAGTACTTGCGGCAAAAGCTGGTATTTGAACGAACAAAGTCATCTTGAAGGCATTGACGACAGAACCGAGTTTTCTGAGATCTCTGAATGGCTAAGATGGGAACGCGATATCGTCCGTGAGCGGATAAGAAACGGTACGTACTATTTTGAGGACACCGTTCGTATCGAAACTCTGAACAATTCCCAAGAAATATACAAGCAAAGCGAAGGCAAGCTTGTTCAGACACCCGATGGAACGACGCTCACCTGCTACAGCCAGCCGATGACGGTCGAAAAGCCCGCTCTTTCCCTTGAAAGCATGCACGTCGAGTACGATTACCTCGGTCAAGGCGACTGCGTTGAAATTTCAGGTCCTAACGAAAACTTACTCTGTTATCTCACGAAAAAGGACGTACTGACTCAGCTTTCGATCGCGACTGAGGAAATATACATTTACGCAAACGAAAAGCGCGAGCAAGAAATGCTCGCAATATTAAATAACAACAAGGAGAATGAAAATGGCGATAACAAAGGTTAAGGATCTTCCCTACAAGAGATATACAATTGAGGAAGGCAAGGCAGCGTTCGAAAAATTCGAAGCGGCAATGAAGGAAGCAATGTGTGCAAACTGTGTCATGCGCGCAAGAAAGGTATTCAGAGCCGAAATGCGTAAGTATGAAACACAGTATTCGCTTGCGTATTGCCGTTACACGCTAAACACGAAGGACGAGTTCTACAAGGGCGAAATGGACTATTACGACAACGTCGGTCCCCTTTTCAGCGAAATAGGAACAAATTACGCCGCGCTTATGCTTGACAGCCCTTACCGTGCCGACCTTGAAAAACGTCTCGGCTCGCGTCTGTTTAAGATGTGGGAGATCGCAAGAAAGACCTTTTCGCCTGAGATCATAACCGATCTTCAGGAGGAAAACACTGTAGTTACCGAGTATTCACAGCTTATGTCAACGATGGTGTTCGTTTATAACGGCGAGGAAATGCCGCTGTCCGTTCTTCGCGGAAAGCTTGAGGATGCTGACCGTTCGGTAAGAAAGGCAGCCGCTACCGCAATTGGCGAGGGACTCGAAAAGAACGCAGACAAGCTCGACGAGATCTACGACCGTCTCGTTAAGATCCGTGACCGTATCGCAAAAAAGCTCGGATATAAGACCTTTACCGAGCTTGGATATTACCGTATGGGTCGCCTTGATTACGATGCGGAAATGGTCGCTTCGTTCAGAGAGAACGTAAGAAGATCGCTCGTTCCCGTTGTTGGTCAGATCAAGGAGCAGGTTCGACGTGAGCTTGGCTACGATTCTATTACCTTCTATGATAACGACATTTACGGAAGCGGCTCCTCGATCGTTCCGATCCTCGACAAAGACGGAATGTTCAGAGAAGCTCAGAAGATGTACGACGCTATGAATCCCGAGATTGGCGCCTTTATGAGGTCGATGCAGGAAGCAGAGGCGTTTGACGTTGAGTCGCGCGACGGAAAGTGGGGCGGCGGATACTGCACAGTATTCGAGGATTACAAGCAGCCCTTTATTCTCGCTAATTTCAACGGCACGACGGGTGACGTTGACGTTCTTACTCACGAATTCGGTCACGCGTTTGCTATGAAGAAGGCGCTCGACAAAGCTGACTGTGAGCTTGGCATCGGCGGTTCGGAAACTGCCGAATGTCACTCAATGAGCATGGAGTTTTTCTCCTGGCCGTCGATGAATGCATTTTTCGGAAAGGACGGAGACCGTTACCGCAGAAAGCATCTTATCTCTGCTCTCGACTTCATTCCTTACGGCGTAATGGTCGACGAGTTCCAGCACGAGATCTATGAAAATCCTACCCTTACCCCTGCCGAGCGCAAGAACGTTTGGCTCAACCTCGAAAAGAAGTACCGCCCATACATGGACTACGATAATCTGCCCTATCTCTCACTCGGTACACGTTGGCAGTATCAGATGCACATCTATGAGTCGCCCTTCTATTATATCGACTACTGTCTTGCACAGACTGTCGCTATCGGCTTCCTTTGCGCTTCGCGTGAAAACTACGCTTCAGCCCTTAACGCCTACGTTGATTTCTGTCAGGCAGGCGGAGAAAAGTCCTTCCCCGACCTTATATCCAACGCAGGCCTATCCAATCCCTTTGAAGACGGCGCGCTCGATAAGATGGCAGAAAAGACACTCGATATCATCAATTCGTTCAACTGATATATAAAGCAGCCCCAAATCGGGGCTGCTTTTTCAGAAAAGCTGTTTTACGGTACAAAAAAGCACTTGCGGTTTTCCGCAAGTGCTTTTACTTTTAATTACTTTATCTTTTTATTTTTTCTTCTTTTTTTCACAACAAAGATGAGCGCAAGAGATGCGAGTACAAGAAGTATCATCGCAACCGCCGCATTATCGGAAGAATCGGGGTTATAAGTGGTAGAGTAGGAAACAAGCGTTACCTGAATATCGCGGACTGCGACTTCCATATCAGCGTTTTTACCCGAAACGTGTGATGCGACGAACATAAGCGTTTCGCCCTCGTTGAGTGCTACGTATCCGCCGAGAAGGGCATCCTCGTGCTTTGCTTCGGGAGTCTGTCCTGCAAAGGTATAACCGTCGAGAGTCTTGCCGCCTGCCACTGCTTCTACCTTGTATACGCGGAAATCATCTTCGTAGGCAGACATCTTAAGCTTTGAGAAGAGTGCGGAGAACTTATAGGTACCTGTCTTGGGAGCAGTGAATACGATGACGGAAGAAACTCCCTCTCTGGGCAGCATATCAATATAAGCAAATTCGCCGAGCAAGCCGTGAAGGTCAGAGTTCAGCTTGGAATTCGATACCTGAGTTTCGCAGAATATATTTGCGGTGTCATCAGATGTCCACCAGCCCTTCCATTCGCCCCATGCGATTCCTAAGCTGTCCTTGAGCGTGTCAAGGGTGCCGTCGGACTTCATACCTGCGAGCGAGAACGGACCGTTATTCTTCTGGTCAAGAGCAAGATCATACTTAAATACATCGCCTTCCTTCGGCTCATATTCGCCGGGACCTACGTAGGTTACGTCGAAGTTATTGATACCGAAATTGGAGCAACCGTCAGCGGTATTCTTTTCGTTTGTCGTTGTAACGAGCCAGACCTCTTCTCCCTCAGCGAGCCAAACGTTCTTTACGTTAAATTCCACAGCGCCGCTCTTGCTATCAGTAAGTGTAACACCCGTCTTAGATGCCAGCGGCTTTATCGAGCCGGTCTTGGTAAGAGAAACGTCTATTACCGATTCGGCCATCCACTGATACTTATTACCCTTGAAATAAACGTTGTATATACCGTCGGTAGGTGCCTTGAACGCGATGACCGACTTGTAGTCGCCTGCGCATGCCTGGTCGAAGAGATAGCCGTCTGACGCCTTTTCGCTCGCAAATATAACGTAATCCTCTTTGCCCGTTGCACCCTTTACCCAATAGCCGATATAGTCAGGTGACCATGTCGCTCTTGCCTTCTTCTCAAGCTCAGCCACGCTGTTATCGGACTTCTTGAGTGCCGAGAAATAGAAGAACTGAGAGCTGGGCTTTTCGAGACCGATGTCAAGATTGTAAACGTCTCCCGGGGTGGGAACGTATTCAACTACCGCCTCGGTTCCGACGTAAGTAAAGTCGAATGCGTAAATACCGAGGTTAGAGCTACCGGTTGCGGTGTTTTCGGCGCCGGTAGTGGCTACGAGCCAGACCTCGTCGCCCTTCTTAAGCTCGACGTTCTTTACGTCAAACTGTACCAATCCGCCGCCGTCCTTACCGCAAACGCCGGTCTTGGACGCAAGGGCTTCGGTTGCGCCCTTCTTCATGAGCGTAACGTCAATTATAGACGTTGCAGTGCCCTGATACTTATTTGCATCTACGCAAATATCATAGAAGCCGTCAGCGGGTGCCTTGAATGCGAGAACCGATTTATAATCGCCGTCGCAGACCATATCAAGGATAGGGCCTGTAGCTTCGGTATCGTAAAGAACGTAGTCGGCATCGCCCGTTGCGCCCTCTACCCAGTGTCCGATATAATCGACATGCCAGGTGCCTCTCGACGCCGGCTCAATGCTTGCTACGCTGTCATCGGACTTTTTGAGCGCCGATGCGTAGAATCGACCTGAAGTGATCTTATCAATAGCAAGGTCAAACTTGTAGGTAGTTCCTTCTTCGGGAACGAACGTACCGGGGTCTTCCTCACCAACATAGGTAACATCGAAGGCCATAACTGCAAAGTTATATGCGCCGGCAAAAGAATTTTCGGCGTTAAGATCAACTACTACCCAGATCTCTTCGCCTTCCGCAAGCTGAATACCCTTTACGTCGTATTCAACTACTCCGCCGCCGTTTGCGCCGCAGACACCCTCGGAGTAAGCGTATACTTCATAGAAATTATTTCTTGTAAGGGTAACGTCTATAAGAGAAGTGGGAGCAGGATCGTACTTATTACCCTTGAAATAAACGTCGTAATAACCGTCAGCGGGTGCCTTGAATGCGAGAACGCTCTTATAATCGCCTCCGCACATGAGGTCGAATTTCTGAACGTCCTCATTTCTTTCGGTTTTAGCAACGACATAGTCGGACTCACCCGTTGCATCCTTTACCCAGAAACCGGGATAAGCATCGCTCCAGGTCTTTCTTTTGGTATCCTCAAGCTCTGCCAAGCTGTTATCGGATTTTTTGAGCGCTCTGAACGCAAAGCGATCGGATTCCACCTTATCAAGCGAAAGGTCGACCGAGTATTTCGTGTTCGCCGCGGGTGCTGCAGATACCGTCATAACGATCATTGCGAGCGTAAGCGACGCCACGATCACCATAGAAACTATTTTTTTCAAGTTTGTCATGGTAACCTCCATAAATTATTTTTGATTTTGCTTTAGAAGTATGTAATTTATATTACAATTATAATATAGAGGTGGCATTTGTGTCAACAAAAAATTATTCGCTATGTCAAAACGGATGTGACGAAATTTTCGCTATTTTTTTGTACAAATCGCACAATTGTTACGTACTATAATTTAACAGAAAGAAAACGCTCCGAAATTCGGAGCGTTTTTTGGGATTTAGTGAGTAGAATAGTTAGGCGCTTCCTTCGTGATGCTGATGTCATGAGGATGAGATTCCTTAAGACCGGCGCCGGTTATGCGAATGAAGCGTCCGTTTGCCTGAAGATCCTTGACGGTAGGAGTTCCGCAGTAACCCATGCCTGCGCGGAGACCGCCCATAAGCTGGAATACGGTATCTGCAAGCGGTCCCTTGAAGGGAACACGACCCTCGACTCCCTCGGGAACGAGCTTTCTGTTACCCTCCTGGAAGTATCTGTCCTTAGAGCCGTTTTCCATAGCTGCGATAGAGCCCATTCCGCGATATACCTTGAACTGTCTGCCCTGGTAGATCTCGGTCTGTCCGGGAGATTCCTCGCATCCTGCGAGAAGCGAGCCGATCATAATTGCGTCAGCACCTGCGGCAATCGCCTTGGGAAGATCGCCCGAGTACTTAATACCGCCGTCAGCGATCACGGGAATTCCGTACTTGGTAGCAACACAAGCGACATCATAAACAGCCGTTATCTGCGGTACTCCGATACCTGCAACGATTCGTGTCGTACAGATCGAGCCGGGACCGATACCGACCTTGAGCGCGTCGGCGCCTGCCTTGATAAGATCCTCTGCCGCTTCTGCGGTTGCGATATTACCTGCGATAAGCTGACAGTCGGGATATGCCGCCTTTATGTCTCTTACTGCCTTGATTATGTTTCTCGAATGACCGTGAGCCGAGTCAAGACTGAGAAAGTCTGCGCCTGCCTCAAGAAGAGCACCTGCGCGCTCTACGGTATTTGCGGTAACGCCGATAGCCGCGCCGCAGATGAGGCGTCCCTTTTCATCCTTTGCGGAATTCGGGTAGCGTGTTGCCTTCTGAATGTCCTTGATCGTGATAAGTCCGCAGAGGCGGTTATCCTTATCAACGAGGGGAAGCTTCTCGACCTTGCTCTTGCTCAGGATATTCTGAGCGTCAGACAGAGTAGTTCCGACGGGGGCTGTAATGAGATTTTCCTTCGTCATTACGTCGTTTATCTTCATCGAATAGTCGGTAAGGAATCGCATATCGCGGTTCGTAATGATACCGACGAGCTTTCCGTCAACGCAAACGGGAACTCCCGATATCTTGTACTTGGACATAAGCGCCTCTGCCTCGAAAACGTAGTTATCGGGAGAGAGGAAGAAAGGATTCGTGATTACTCCGTTTTCGCTTCTCTTAACGCGGAGAACGTGGTCTGCCTGCTCTTCGACAGACATATTCTTATGAATGACACCCGCGCCGCCTTCACGCGCCATTGCAATAGCTAGATCGGCTTCGGTTACGGTATCCATTGCCGCAGAAAGAAGCGGAATATTAAGCTTTATCTTTGCGGTAAGCTGAGTCGAAAGGTCGATATCCTTCGGCAGAACGTCGCTCTTCGAGGGAATGAGCAGAACGTCGTCAAAGGTTAGTCCTTCGGGGCGGAACTTCGAGTTAAAATCGGTATTTACCATAGCGTTATTTTCCTTTCTTTTTCGTCCAAAAAAGTACCCTTATTAACATATAATTATAATACAAAACTTCGTTTCTGTCAAGAAGTCATTTTAAACAAGTCCCTTTTTGACGAAAAAATATCATTTTCGACAAAAAAACATTGAAAAAAGCTCAGAAGAATAGTATAATAGAAACACGTATGTACCCAAACTCTTAAAAAATGAGGAAAAAACATTGAGAAGACTGCATATTTTTAACCCCGCGTCGGGCGTTAAGCACTCGCCTGAGCTTCTTTCAAAAGGTGCCGCCAACGCTGAGGAAAGCTACGTAACTACCGGCATCGGCGACGCGGAGAGATTCGTATATGAGACCTGCAAAATACGTCCCGAGACGCATTTTGTCGTCTATGGCGGTGACGGTACGATAAACGAGGTCGTGTCGGGAATCGTCCGCGCAGAAGCGGGTGACAAGGCACTCTTTTCCGTCGTTCCTGCAGGAACGGGAAACGATTTTGTAAAGACCTTCCCCGAAAAGGATCGAGTGTATAACGTTGACGTTCTTAAGTACGGTGACAAATATGCGGTAAACATTATAAATTTCGGATTTGACAGCAAGGTCGTTATCAAGACCGCGAAGTATAAAAAGGCGTTCCCGGGAAGCGCCGCGTACCTGGCAGGCGTTGCCGATACCTTCTTCCATAAGATCGGTGAAAACTGGCGCATATTCCTTGAAAACGCAAACGGTCGCATTGAGAAATTCGATCAGGTATTCACCCTTGCCCTTGCCGCAAACTGCCGTTATTACGGCGGCGGCTTCTACTCTGCCCCGTTAGCTTCATATAATGACGGGCTGATAGATTTCATCGCTGTTAAAAAGGTCAGCAGAGCCACGCTTATAAACCTTATCGGTTCTTACAAAAAAGGCACGCATCTCGATCCCGCGACAGAAAAGCCGCATCCGAAATTTGACAAGCACATAATCTACCGCCGCTGCAAGAGAATAATAATAAAGGGAATTTCCACCCTTTGCGCCGACGGCGAGATCGAAGAAAGAAGCGAGGCGGAGATCTCAGTAATTCCGAATGCTGTCCGCTATGCTACTTGATAAGATGAAGAAATATATTCTCGCCCTCGACCAGGGCACGACGAGCTCGCGCTGTATCGTTTACGATAAGTGCGGAAACAAAATTGGCGAAGCGCAAAGAGAGCTTCCGCAGATATATCCCCTCTCGGGTTGGGTCGAGCATGATCCCGAGGCGATCTGGTCAACACAGTTACATGCTATTGAAACCGCAGTCAAAAAAGCCGGCATTGATCCAAGCGAAATAGCTGCTATCGGCATTACCAACCAGCGAGAAACAACGGTTGTTTGGGATAAAAGAACCGGAAAAGCACTTTGTAACGCTATCGTATGGCAGTGCAGACGTACCGCCGATTACTGCGAGGAGATAAAAAATTCCGGCTACGAGCCGATATTAAAGGAAAAAACGGGTCTCATTGCTGACCCGTATTTTTCGCTTACGAAGGTAAAATACATTCTTGATAACGTTGACGGCGCAAAGGATCTATCCGAGGAAGGAAAGGTCGCATTCGGCACTGTCGACAGCTGGCTCATTCACAAGCTAACGAACGGTAAGTGTCACGCGACAGACGCATCAAACGCTTCCCGTACCATGATGTATAATATTCACGAAGGAAAATGGGATAGCGAAATTCTTGCTCATTTCGGAATCCCAGAAAGCATACTGCCGACGGTCGTTCCGTCAAGCGGTTATATTGCCGATGCCGAGATCCTCGGCACTAAAATTCCGATATGCGGCGTCGCGGGCGACCAGCAGGCATCGCTCTTCGGTCAGTGCTGCTTTAAACGCGGTGACGCGAAGAATACATACGGAACGGGTTGCTTCCTGCTTATGAACACGGGCGATGATGCCGTTCTTTCCGAGCGCGGACTGCTTACAACGGTTGCATGGCAGATGGGCGACAAGCTCACCTACGCCCTTGAGGGATCTGTCTTTATCGCAGGCGCGGCAATTCAGTGGCTTCGTGACGGTATAGGCATTCTTGCTTCTTCGTCCGACAGTGAAAAAATGGCGCTTGATATTCCCAATACAGACGGGGTTTATTTCGTACCCGCCTTCACAGGACTCGGAGCACCGCACTGGGATCCCGAATGCCGCGGACTTATCTGTGGGCTGAGCCGCGGAACAGACCGCCGTCATATCGTTCGCGCCGCGCTTGAGGCGATGGCGTATCAGACGGACGATGTATTGACGCTTATGGAAAGCGAATCGGGGACTGTTATCCCTGCCCTTCGCGTTGACGGCGGAGCGTCTGCAAACGGTTTTCTCTGCTCTTTCCAATCTGACATTTCGGATAAGCCGGTCATCCGTCCGCAGAATACCGAAACGACCTCGCTCGGCGCCGCGTTCCTTGCCGGACTCGGCTGCGGTCTGTATTCCTCGGTCGAGGAGATCTCCTCACTCAACGTTAATTCGACGGTATTTGAGCCAAAAATGTCCGAGACCGATCGAGTAGAATATATCTGCGGATGGAAAAACGCAGTCAAAAAGACAACTTTGAGATAACTTCACAAAAATATTAGATAAATTTCACAAAAAGTAGTGACAAACCAAAATCTTTATGGTATAATATAGTTGCAGAGGTGAAAATCCCTGTAATTTCCGTAAAGAGGTGAAAGTTTTTATGAAGATCAACATTATCGGACGCAAAATCAACGTAAGAGAAAGCTTCAAGGAGACCGTTGAAAAGAAGCTCGCTAAGCTTGATAAGTACTTCAAGGACGACGCATCGGCTTACGTTACGATGAGCATGGAAAAGAACGCCGAGCGTCTTGAGGTCACGGTGACCAGCGGTGCGCTTCTCTTCCGCGCCGAAGAAAGCGCTGATACCTTCGTAAACGCCCTCGATACCGCCGTCGATACCATCGAGCGCCAGATCAGAAAGAACAAGACACGCCTTGAAAAGCGTCTAAGAGAAGGAGCGTTCCGCGAGATCGGCGAACAACCCGAGGAGTTTGAGGAGACCTTCAACATTCGTGAAAAGACCTTCGTAATGAAGCCGATGACTCCCGAGGAGGCAATCCTTCAGATGAACCTTATCGGTCACGAGTTCTTCATGTTCGAAAATTCCGAGACGGGAAATGCCGCTGTCGTTTATAAGAGAAAGAACGGCGGATACGGCTTAATCAATCCCGAAAAATAAATAACGCCTTCCGCCGAGCGTAATGCTCGGCGGTTCTTTTTTTGTCGGCTTAATAATTGACATGCAATAATTTATGTGCTATAATTATATGATACCAAAAACGGGAAAGGAGGAGAGATATGTCGAAAAAGGGGTTTAACACCTTCGATCTTAACGACGACTTCTGGGACATCGACGAAATGCTTCCGAAAAAAAAGGTCGGCGCTGTGTTTTCAAGCGACACAGACACAGTCGAGATACAGGTCAATTCTCAAGGTGAGCGCAAGGGCGCGCCGATACCAAAAAACGACGGCTGGCGTGAGCGCCTTAGCGAAATGAGAAGATCCGATCCCGCTTCGACTGCTTCCGCTCCCCCGTCCGACCGACTTGAAAGAGCAAAGGCGGCGCTTAAGACCGCCGAGGCAAAGCACCTTTCCTTTGCAGCCGCCGCTTACGGCGATAAGGAAGAAAAGAAAAACGAGCCGATCGAGCTATCACCCTCCGACGAGCCGCTTTTTTCCTACTCACCGAAGCGCAATCCGCTTATTGAGAATGTGACCGTCCGTCTTTGGCCGGCAAAATATTCTTTCTACGAGCAGTTCCGCAATAACGCTGTAAAATACTTTGACCGCGAGGGCAAGGAGTGTCAGCATGAGCCGTTCTTTTCCTTTACGCCTCAATACGTTCAGATGACGCGCAGACAGCTTGAATTTTATTTCTATTTCAGGAGCAAGATAAGACGAGGTGAAGCGATCAAGGCGGATTATTCCTATATCCTTCTTCTGGTTTACGAGATAATCAACGTCCCCGACCTGCTTCCGCCCGAAAACGGTCTTGATATTCTCGTTTTCCTTTGGGAAAGCTACCGTAAGGAGTTCCCGAAGCTCGACAGACATCTTAGCGAATGGATATGCGACTACTGTCTTATTCACAAGCTCGACGGCAGATATATTCCGTATTCTTTGACCGGTGAGGCGGCAAGAAGCTGCTCGCTGAAGGAATTTTACGTCGGTCTTGACGCTATTGACGGGTCACCGTATGCTACAGCTTTGTTTTCATACGCGTCCTTATACAATTACAGAAACAGTAAATTCATAAACAACGAGAACCGCGAGCTTTTTGACACACATATAAAGGCATCGTTCATTTACGCGTTCACGAAAGCGGAAAACGAACATCTTACGGTTTTTGCGCCGATAGGCAAGGTTGCGATGACACCGCTTAAGGTCACGCGTGATGCATTCGTCGGAGCGCTTTGCGCTTATAACGTAAAGAGACGCATCGAGGTCTCCTATCTCTCTGTATCGCGCTCGGCGGAGCTTCGTTACGCGGTAACGGACGCTATAAAGTTTGCCGAAAACAACGTACGCGCCATGCTCGGAATAAGAAGCCGTTTCCATACTCCGAACCTTGCTCTTCCCCTTCGTCACGCTATTGAAGAATACTTTGCACCTTACAAAAAGGAGCTGAAAAAGGAGCATCCAAAGGAAGCGCCGGCTCCCGAATACGACGTTCTTTACGAGCCGATAAGTCACGAGCTCTCCCTCTCGGATGCGAAGCATATCGAGGAACATTCCTGGGTAACTACCGAGCTTTTGACCGAAGGACTCGAGGAATACGAGCTTGAAGAAGCCGAAACGGCAGTTACGCCCGAAAAGCTGACGGAAGTTTACGAAAACGACGGAGACGGTGAGGTTGCCAAGGCGCTTATTTGTCTGATAAACAACGATAAACAGGGCTTTGTAGAGCTTTCACACAATATGGGAATACTTCCCGACGCTCTTTGCGAGGCGGTTAATGACCGCTTATACGATACGCTCGGCGATATCGCAGTCGAGCACAGTGACGACGGCTTCACTATCGTCGTCGATTATATGGAGGAAATTGATCAATGGTTGAAAACACGGAAAAAGTAACGGTACCGAAGAGAATTCTATCGTCTCTTATACGCTCGATCTCGGCGGGAGTCGTTCCGCGCCTCGGTGCGCCATATATTGCGATAGGACGAGACGACGAGATCGCGGCGCTCCTTTCCGACCTTAATCAGGTCAGCGAGGGCGGAGCGGCAATGCGTTTTCTTATCGGTAAATACGGAAGCGGTAAGAGCTTTCTTATGCAGCTTATGCGCGGTTACGCGCTTGAACGCGGCTTCCTTACCGCAGACTGCGATCTTTCCCCCGAAAGACGCATTTGCGGAAGCAAGGGCGCGGGTATTGCGACCTACCGCGAGCTTATCCGAAATCTGTCATCAAAGACATCGCCCGAGGCCGGCGCTCTTTCGGGCATCATATCGAAGTGGCTTTCCTCTCTTATGAGCGAGGTCGCGTCAGGGGGTATATCGCCAAACGATCCGTCGTTCACAAGCGAGGTTACGAAGCGCGTTTATAACGTAACTCGCGAGCTTGAAAACAGCGTCGGCGGATTCGATTTTGCCTACGTCATAACCGAATACTACCGCGCGTCAGTCGATAATGACGACGAGAAAAAGAGCCACGCTCTAAGATGGCTCCGCGGTGAATATGAGACAAAGACCGAGGCGCGCCGCGATCTTTCAGTAAACTCTATAATAGATGATGACAGCTGGTACGATTATATCAAGCTCTGGGCTGAATTCGGACGCAAGATCGGCTACGAGGGTCTTGTCGTGTTTATCGACGAGTGCGTCAATCTCTACAAGATCTCAAACCGCATTTCCCGTGAGAACAACTATGAAAAGATACTTTCGATGTTCAACGACACCTTACAGGGCAAGGCGAGGGGACTTGACATAATTATGGGCGGTACTCCGCAGTTCCTCGAGGACACGAGACGAGGTCTGTACAGCTATGAGGCGCTTCGCTCGCGCCTTACCGACAGCCGTTTCGGAAACGACGGCTACCGCGACCTTATGGGTCCCGTTATACGGCTCCGCCGTCTTTCGGACAACGAGCTTTACGCGCTTATCACACGTCTGACGAAGCTTCACGGTCAGCATTTTTCCTGGGAGCCGAGAGTAACCGACGAGGATCTTGAAAGCTTCCTTAAATCCTCGCTTTCCCGTGCCGGTGCGGATATTATGATAACTCCCCGTGAGATCATCCGCGACTATATGTCGATGCTGAATATTCTTTATCAAAACCCAAATATAAAGGCGTCAGACATAATCGGAAAGATTCCCGAAGTAAAGGTACAGACAGAAGCTCCTGCCGTCGAAAAGCGCCCGACGTTTACTCTGTCCGACATTGAGCTTTAACGGAATATCATAATAAGTCCGCCGAGTATTACCGTCAGTGCAAAAACGCGCTTGACGAGCTTCAGCTTTAATTTTGCGAGCAGAAACGCACCAAGTGCGCCACCGAGCGCGGCAGGCAAAACGTAATGGAGCGCACTTTCAAAGGGTAGATTCCCCTTTAACTGATATATGACCGCCGAGACGAGCGCAAACGATGCTGTTATAAGTGCGGTCTGCGCAAATATCCTCTTCTGACCGTTTTTTATCAGAAGAGAAAGCGCAAAGATAAGAACTACTCCGCCGCCTGCGCCAAAAAATCCGCTCACAAATCCCGATATCGCTCCGACTGCTAAATATTTGAGTATAATTTTCACCTTTTTATCCCCTTTTTTATTCTATACTTGTCATTTTAGAAAAAATCTGTTATTATATATATGGTAGACTGATTTTGGAGGAAACATCCTTGAGCATATTGTCTGCCATTATCTACGGTATAATACAGGGAGCGTCGGAATTTTTGCCGATCTCAAGCTCGGCACATCTTATTATTGCACAGCATTTTTTAGGCGGAAATATCGAAGCCGATTATTTTACCTTTGATATTCTTTTGCACCTTGCTACGCTACTGTCGGTAACAGTTTTTTATATAAAAGACATTCTGCCTCTGTTCCCTGCTTTGGTTAGAGTTATTGGAAAGCTGATAAGGGGAAAGCTCCGATATCGCGACTGTGACGGTGACGAACGGCTCATTGTTTTACTCTTTGTCGCATCTGTACCGCTACTGCTTGTTCCGTTTTTCGGTGATAAGGTAGAAAACATCGGTATTGGCGCTGTGGCACTTCTGCTCATATTAAACGGAATCATTCTGTTTTTGAGCGACCTGATCCCGAAAGGAAGCAAGGATATATCTTCTGTCAAGCCGAAAAATGCGCTTTTTGTAGGACTGTGTCAGCTTGCCGCGGTCTTCCCGGGGCTTTCGCGCTCGGGCTCTACCATCAGTGCAGGTCGTCTTTCTCGCTTTGACCCGCATTTTGCCGTTAAGTTTTCATTTCTTATGTCTATCCCCGCCGTTATCGGCGCGAATATATTTAAGCTCGGTGACGTACTGCGTACGCCTGTGCCGAAGAGCGACATTCTCCCTTACGCTATCGGTATGGCTTTTGCAGCCGTTGTCGGCATACTGTCAATGAAGCTCATTCAAGCTTTGACCAAAAAGTCAAGCTTCAAATTGTTTTCAATCTACTGCATCGCAGTTGGAATTACCGTTTTATTCTTCAAATAAGGATGTGTAAAAATGCCCGAAAAAAGAAAAAATCAGACACAAAAAAAGAATATTGAAAAGCCGAAAAGACCCAACAACGACGCTGTCGATCACGTCGACCGCCCGATACATCAGATACTACCGTACATAATCGGCGCACTTTCGTTATTCCTTCTTTTCTGCTTCGTTGCAGTTAAGCTTACAGGATTTATGGGCGTTGGACTGCGTTGGTTCTTCAACGGACTCTTCGGCGGTGCTTCGCTTGTACTGCCGTTTCTCAGCTTTGTTCTTGCGCTGTTTTGGCGCAAGCAGCTGCGCAAGGGCGTAGGCGCGCTTGTAAAATTTGCAGTATGGCAGTCGATATTCTTCGTCTTTCTTTCCTCGCTCATTCATATATGGAGCAACGGAAGCATGACGTTCAACCCCGTCACCCTTTTCGCTCAAGGTCTTGACCGTCAGGGATGCGGTGCGCTCGGCGGTCTGCTCGGTGTATGTATATACAAGCTGACAGGTCCTGTCGGCGTTCACATTATAGGTCTGTCTGCCGTGCTGATCTTCGGGCTTCTTATGTTCGGTCTTACGCCATATTCGATCTATTTGTACATAAGATATTTCATTCACGAGTCAAGGGAAAAGAGCAAAAGAAAGAACCTTGAAAAAGAAGACGAAGAAAGAGTCACGACCTTCAAGCCAAAGAACAAGCCAACCGTTATCGCCAAAGAAGATGAAAATAACTACGCAACGGTCAAGCCCGACCCTTATGACCGCCATCACTTCGAGCCGGACGTTGACATCGACGGCACAGGCAAAAAGGAAAGCGGCAAGCGTCTTCCCGAAAATGAAGGTGAATCCACACCAGTTCGCGAGGACCTCTACGCTACCTACGAAGAAGAGGACGAGCAGTCGTCAGATGCGACAGCCAAAACAGAGACCGTCGCTCCTTCCAGAGTGGTAAAGAAATCAGTTCCCGATTTTGAAAACGGAGGCGATAAAGCAGATCTTCAGGGCATATTCGGCGACGGCGCGAACATGGACGTCATTAACCGCTTTGCCGACGAGCACGAAAGAAAGAATCTCGAAAAATCTCTTGAAAATTCCGACACTTCTATCGAAATAACGAGAACTCCCGTTGAAGAAGAACCCACCCCAAAAAAGGAATATCAGTTCCCACCGATAGCGCTGTTAAAGGTTGACAAAACTCCGAAAAACGAGAATATTCGCGACGAGCTTCAGACGAACGCTACGCGTCTTGTCGAAACTCTAAAGAGCTTTAAGGTAAGAACGAGGATTGTCAACGTCTCGCGCGGTCCTGCTATAACCCGCTACGAGCTTGCTCCCGAGGAGGGCGTACGCGTCCGTCAGATAGCGAATCTCGTTGATGATATCGCACTTAATCTTGCAACGACGGGCGTGCGTGTCGAAGCACCGATTCCCGGTAAGGCGGCCGTCGGTATTGAGGTGCCGAACAAGACTGTCTCGACAGTATACCTGCGCGAGCTTATTGAAACCGAAACCTTCGCCAAGGCAACGAGCAAGCTGAACGTTTGTCTCGGCATTGACGTTGCGGGCGAGCCGGTATTCTTAGACATAGCCAAAATGCCTCACCTGCTTATCGCAGGTGCAACCGGTATGGGTAAGTCGGTATGTATCAACAGTATCATCACTTCTCTGCTCTATAAGGGCACGCCCGATGAAATAAAGCTGATTCTTATTGACCCGAAGAAGGTCGAGCTTAATATCTACAATGGGCTTCCGCATCTTCTCGTTCCCGTCGTTTCCGATCCGAAAAAAGCGGCAGGAACGCTTCAGTGGGCAGTTACTGAAATGGAACGCCGCTTCGAGCTTATCGAGGAGGTCGGCGTCCGTGACGTTAAGAACTACAATATCGTAACCAAGGACGATCCGGAAAAGGAATTCCTCCCCCAGATAGTAATCATCATAGACGAGCTTGCCGACCTTATGATGACCGCACCCGACGACGTTGAAGCGTCTATCTGCCGTCTTGCACAGAAGGCAAGAGCCGCAGGCATGCACATCATAATCGGTACACAGCGTCCCTCCGTTGATGTCATCACGGGTCTTATCAAGGCAAACGTTCCCTCGCGTATCGCCTGCACTGTTGCTTCGCAGACGGACTCGAGAGTCATTCTCGATATGGCAGGTGCCGAAAAGCTTATCGGACGAGGCGATATGCTCTACGCTCCCGTAGGCGCACCCAAGCCGAGACGAGTTCAGGGCGCGTTCGTCAGTGAAGGCGAGGTCGAAAGCGTCGTATCCTTCATTAAGGAGGAAAACGGAGACGTTTCCGAATACAATTCCGATATCATCGCAAGCATAGACCGTGCCGCGGCTTCCTGCGGAAGCGGCAAGAAGGGTGGTTCTTCGGGCGGCTTCGGTGCTCCCGACGATACCTCCTCCGAGGGCGGAGACCCGATGCTCCGCGCCGCTATCGAGCTTGCGCTTGAGAGCGACAAGATCTCGACATCTCTTATTCAGAGACGCCTTTCTCTCGGCTACGGAAGAGCCGCAAAGCTAATCGACGAGATGGAAAAACGCGGCTACGTTTCACCCCCCGAAGGACAAAAGCCGCGCCGCGTACTCATCACCCGTGAGCAGTATATGGAAATGGTAATAAACAGAAGCGAGGAGCTTCAGTAAAGGAAAAAGCACGGTGCAAAACGCACCGTGCTTTTTACTCATTTCAATTCAACAACGGTAACTCCGCCGTCGCCTTCGCCGTAGATGCCGGCACGGAAGCTTTTTACTCGGGGATCGTTTTTTAGGTGGCGTTTGAGCGCGTCGCGGAGTGCGCCCGTACCTTTACCGTGAATGAGCGTTACGCTCTTAATATTCGCCATAACCGCTTCATCGAGGTACTTATCGGTCATAAACCATGCGTCGTCACCATACTGACCGCGCAGATCAAGTGACGAGGTGAAGGTCTTATTGAGCGTTGCCTGGTACTTCGACGCAGCGATACGCTTTTTATCGGCGGTCGTGACCTGTACGGCTTCCTCGATAAGCCGCAGGTTCTTTATATTGCTTCTGATGTTCATAAAGCCCGCCTGAACGGTCACGTTACCGTTTTTATCGGGATCGGCTGTCAGCATTCCCTCCTGACCGAGGTTGACGATCTGCACCGTGTCACCCTTTTTAAGAGGTCTCGGAAGCTCGTAGTCCTCGTTTCCGCCATCCTGAACGGGATTGACATTGTCCGACGCATCACGCAAGCTCTTCCTTATATCGCGTCTGCCTGCCTCGAGCTTTGCGCCAAAGCTTTCCTTATCCTTCTGGCGCTTGATCTTCTCAAGCTCGTCCATAACGTATTCGCTCGTTATCTTCGCGCTCGTGATTATCTGCTCCGCCTTTTCGATATTCTTTTCAAGCTGCCGCTCGGACGCTTCCAAGCGCACCTTCATCGCCTTTTCCTGCTCGTCGCGGTATTTTTCGAACTCTCTGCGCTCGCGCAGTGCCGCGTCCCGCTCGCGCTCCGCCTCGATGCGGCGTGCCTCAAGCTCCTCTATGACCTTTTCAAAGCGCTTATCGTCGGTCGAGATCTTCGCCTCAGCCGCAGATATAATGTCCTCGGAAATACCGAGCTTGCGCGAGATCGCAAACGCGTTCGATTTACCGGGCGTACCGATTATAAGCCGATAGGTCGGGCGCAGAGTTTCGATATCGAACTCACATGACGCGTTAGTCACGCCCTCTGTTTCAAGCGCGTATGCCTTGATTTCGGCATAGTGAGTTGTTGCACAGCAGAGTGCACCAAAGGAGCGCACCTTTCCGATTATAGCCATAGCGAGTGCTGCGCCCTCGGTCGGGTCGGTTCCTGCGCCAAGCTCGTCGAGAAGAACGAGCGACCTATCGGTCACGCTGTCCATTATATCGACGATATTTACCATGTGTGACGAGAAGGTCGAAAGCGACTGCTCAATGCTCTGCTCGTCGCCTATATCGGCAAGAACGGAATCAAAAACAGAAAGCTCCGCTCCGTCCTCACAGGGGATATGAAGTCCCGCGTGTGCCATCAATGTAAGCAGACCTACCGTCTTCATACAGACGGTCTTACCGCCCGTATTCGGACCTGTAATGACCATCGTATCGTAATCGTATCCGAGCTCTACCGAAATCGGAACGACCTTCTTTTTGTCTATAAGCGGGTGTCTTGCCTTTTTGTAGGTAAGGCGCGAGCTACCGTCAACGATCTTCGGCTCGGTGGCGTTCATTCTGTATGAAAGCTCGCCCTTAGCAAAGATGAAGCCAAGCTCCGTGAGCGCGTGATAATTGCCGATAATGACCGAGCTTTGCCCAGCACACATTGCCGAAAGCTCCGAGAGTATTCTCTCGATCTCGTGCTTTTCGCGGCTTTCGAGCGCGCGAAGCTCGTTATTCGCGTCAACGACAGAAAGCGGCTCTATAAAGAGCGTTGCTCCCGACGCCGAGGTGTCGTGAACGAGACCCTTGATCTCATTCTTATACTCCGCCTTGACGGGAACGACGTATCTGCCGTTACGCTGTGTTACTATGTTTTCCTGAAGGTATTTTCCGTAAGCACCGCTTACGTATTTATTTAAGCTTTCCTTGATCCTGTTATTTTCCGATCTTATCTTTCTTCTTATATCGGAAAGCTCGGGCGACGCCTCATCGGCTATCATATCCTCTGCGATAACGGTCTTCGTTATCCTGTTTTCAAGCATTCTGTCGGTCATAAGACGCGCAAAATGCTCGTTTAAGGACGGATATGCGTTTATATCGTTTCGGTCGCCGAAGTAATAATCGTAAAGGTGTCTACCCGACGCCATAAGCGCGGCGGTATCAAGCAGATCCTTCGTGCTCATCGTTCCGCCCTTTTCGGCTCTTTCTATCGCGTCGGTAACGTCACGTATAGCACCAAACGACGGGAAGCCCTTTGCGGCGATCATCTGCTTTGCGTCCGTCGTCATAGAAAGGCGCTTTCTTATCATATAAGCGTCACTGTCAGGCGTCAGGCGCACAGAGAGCGCCCGTGAGCCGTCTGTCGGCGAGCAATCCACGAGCATTGACAGTATCTTATCAAATTCAAGGGTCTTTATTGCCTTTGAAAAGTTTGACATCGTTTTATCCTTATATATCCAGTTTCTTTATGTTCTTGTAAAAATCGAGTGTCTTGAATCCGCGTTCAAGATGGTTCGTCAGATACCTTTCGCAGACGTGGCAAAAAGGTTCAAGCTCGCCCACTTCAAGCTTGAATGAGAATATTCTCTTGCTCGGCGAGCCGATAACGTATCGCATCGCGGCAAGGACTGAGCGCGATAGCGGAATTATCATCAGCGCCTGTCCCTCGCTTTTGCGAAGCTCTATATCCTCATCGCTACCGAAGCAGTCTCCGCAGCGAAGCGAGCCGTTCATTACGTCAAGATAAAATATATCGCTCTCCTGCTTTTCGCATAAGGGACAAGCAGTAAGGTCGGGGCAAAAGCCGTTCAGCGCCATACAGCGAAGCTCAAAAACCGCCTTTATAAAGTCGGTATCGTTATCCCCGCGACAAAGCATATAGAGCGTATTGAGCGCAAGGGACAGTGTTTCCTCGCCGTTTTCGTTTTCGACGCTGACCTCGCCGCAAACATCGGCTATATACTGCGAAAGAGCGAAGCGGTCAAGTGAGTGCCGAAGCTCGAAAAACTGCTGTATCAGCGCCGCCTCGGACAGTGTATAAAATCCATTACGCTCCTTAACGGTAAATTCGCTGTAGCATAGAAGCTGACTTGACGCGCTGTTCTTGTTCTTCAAGCTCTTTCCGCCCTTGAAAATCACCGTCATTCTTCCCTTTTCGGCAGTGAGGAGCGTCAGGAGCTTATCGTTTTCGCCGTAGTCACTTTCACGAATGACGAGCGCAGGAAAGCTCGTTAATTCTTGTTTCATATTAAAGGTCGTTCTTGTTGAAGCCGAAGTTTCCGAGATTGACTACGTCGTCGCGCCAATTCGTCTTTACCTTTACCCAGAGGTCAAGGAATACCTTCGTTCCGAAGAACGCTTCAAGATCCTCTCTTGCATAACTTCCGATCTTTTTGAGCTGAGCGCCCTGCTTGCCGATTATTATTCTCTTATGCGCCTCGCGCTCGCAGAAAATTTCGGCTCTTATGCGGAGAAGCTTGCCCTCCTCCTTGAATTCCTCGATAACGACTGCCGTTCCGTGCGGAATTTCGTCGTCAAGAGTGCGGAGGAGCTTTTCTCTTATTATTTCTGACGCTATCTGTCTTTCGGGCTGATCGGTTATCTCGTCCTCACCGAAGAACCAATCGCCCTCGGAAAGGAAGTTTTCGGCTTCGGCAAGAACCGTATCAACGCCCTTATTATTCTGCGCGGAGATCGGAACGATCGAAACGAAGTCGTAAAGATCCTTATACTGCAGAATAGTATCGCCTACCGCTTCGCCGTTCACCTTATCGGTCTTGTTTATGACGAGAATTGCGGGCAGTCCGCGCTTGCCTATTCTCTCAATAATATTCTTCTCGGTCGGTCCGGGTGCAACGCCTGCCTCGACTACGAACAGGCAAGCATCGACCTCACCTATCGTGTTCGAGATCGTCTTTACCATATAATCTCCGAGCTTGTTTCTGCTCTTTATCATGCCGGGGGTATCGAGGAAAACGAACTGATCCTCGCCACGGGTGAGTATGCCCGTTATTCTCGTTCTCGTCGTCTGCGGCTTCTTTGATACTATCGCTATCTTTTCGCCGAGCATAGCGTTAAGAAGCGTTGATTTTCCGACGTTAGGGCGTCCGAGTATTGCTATAAATCCTGTTCTCATAATTTTATCCTTTATCTTAATAGTCCCATAGTTTTAAGTATTTCTTCCTGACGGAAAAACATATCTTTTTCGTCTGCTTCCGATATTTCGTGATCGTAGCCGAGCAGATGAAGCATCGAATGTACCGTCAGAAACGCGACCTCGCGCTCGAAGCTGTGTCCGTACTCATTTGCCTGCTCTCTTGCCTTTTCAAGCGAGATAACAATATCGCCGAGCGCGTCACCGTCGCTTGCCTCCGAAAGCTCTTCCTTTTCGAAAAGCGGAAATGAAAGCACGTCTGTTACGCGGTCTATATTCCTGTGAGCGGCATTCAACTCTCTTATTCCCTCATTATCGGTAAAGGTGACCGAGACCTCAGGGGCAAAGACAACCTTTTCATATTCAAGCGCCGCCTTTACCGCACGGCGGACAAGGGCGCGCAGAGACGGAGTTACTGTCTCAGTTTTCTGTTCATTTCTTGTAAAAACGTCCGCTTTGGCGCTCATTCATCTTTTCCTGTCTTTCTTTATCGTACTTTTCGTATGCGAGAATTATCTGCTGAACGAGACGATGTCTTACTACGTCGCGCTCGGTGAAATGGTGGATCGCTATATCGTCGATTCCGTCGAGAACGTGAATTGCTTCAACGAGACCGCTTTTCATTCCTCTCGGTAAGTCTGTCTGCGTAATATCGCCCGTTACTATCGCCTTTGAATTCGAGCCGAGTCGGGTCAAAAACATCTTCATCTGCTCGGGCGTCGTGTTCTGCGCCTCGTCGAGAATTATAAACGAATCGTCAAGCGTTCTGCCTCGCATATAGGCAAGCGGTGCTATCTCAATTACGCCCTTTTCGACGTTTCTCTGATAATTCTCCGAGCCGAGCATTTCAAAGAGCGCATCATACAGGGGACGGAGATACGGGTCTATCTTGTTCTGCAGATCACCCGGCAGATATCCGAGCTTCTCGCCTGCCTCGACTGCCGGTCGGGTTAGGATGATCCTACTTACCTGCTTTGCGCGAAGCGCCTTTACCGCCATAGCGACCGCGAGAAACGTCTTACCAGTTCCCGCAGGACCGATTCCCATTACGATTGTGTTTTTCTTTATAAGGTCAACGTATCTGCTCTGACCGACGGTCTTTGCCTTTATCGGCTTTCCGCGCGTCGTAATGCAGATACAGTCGCCATCGAAGCCAGATAGCTCCTCGTTTTTACCGTCGCGCACCATTGAAATAACGTAATCAACGTTCTGCGAGGTTATATTGTTATTGAGCGAAGCGATCTTCTGAAGATACTTAAGCGCCTCCGCGGCGCTGTAGACCGAAACCTCGTCGCTTCCCGTTACGGCAATTACGCTTCCGCCCGCGATCTCACTGTCACGCGTCGTCAGCCGTACACCGAAGCTCTCCTCTATTCTTTTCGCATTACAGTCAAGACCGCCGAAAAGCATCGCGGTCTGCTCTATACTGTCGGTTTTTACAGTTTTTTCTGCCATTTTTAACCTCTATACAAGTCCTATCGGCGTTTCGCGTCCGATATCTGTTATACATTCAACTTCCCAAGTCAATTTAAGCACGCCATCCTCAAGCACACTTTCTACGGTCTTACTCATAAGCTCGGCACCGCTCATTGCCGAGGCGTAAAGAAGTGCCATCTCCTTTTCGGCTACCCTAAGCGCCTCCTCCTCGGTGTAAGAAAACGGGATCTCCTCTGTGAGAAGAGCGTATTCCGTTACGACGGTAACGGGAAGAGGTATATGCCAGCTTTCGCCGAGATCCTCGAAAAGAACGACGCGTTTGCTTTCTTTTATTATATCACACTCTTTATCTAAAATGCTACTGTTTTCTTTAAGTTTAATTGATTTTCCGAAAAAAATAAGCGTCTTTTTTGCCAAAATCTTCTCTTTAACGGTGTTTTTGACTCCGCTCAATGGAACGCTGACCGAAAAACTGCGTTTTGTCTGCGCATAGATACTTCCCTTTGCGCGAGTCAGCGTGAATTTTCCTGTGTCGATTCCCTGCCCGATCTCAACGACACCGCTTATAAGTAACTGTCCCTCGGTAACGGGATCGCCCGCCTTGACGCAAAGCTCACCGTCGATAGTTTCTGTGCGCACTACTATTCCGTCCGATGCTGCAACGATATTTGATGGCGTTCCGTTATCGCCGTCCTCCCCCTTTGCGTCTCGCTCGATCAGCTTGACGCGTGCTGACGTGCCTTCCATATTTACAGATATCCAGGCAACGTTTTCGTTTTCAAGCACGAACTGATGGCAGATATCATAAAAATCAATATCGGGGATGTGGCTTCCGACCGAAAAGCCGAGCTCGTCAAGAGTGTTTATCACCTCGGAATCCGATATGCTTTCGTTTCCGTCGACGGTAATATCCCAGACGTAGCCCGTTGACATTTTTGTAAGCAAAATGAAAATAATGATTCCGACGACAAGACCGTAACGGTGCCTATAACGGTATAAAAAATAAGGCAATCCCTTTCTTTGGTGCAGGCGAAAGACGCTTCCGTCGATCATACGTATAAGCTTCTTATACTCAATCTCGGTGACGGAAAAGCTGACTCTGCCGTCCTTTTCTTTTGCATCAGCGTATTTGATACCGCTTTGCGCCATAAGCGTTACGATATTCGTAAACGTCCTTTTCGGGCAGGAAAGACGTCTGACTCCCGTGAAAAATCCAATAATTTTTTTCAGCATATTTACCCTCCGAGCTTGACTGACAGTATTTTCCCCGAAACTGCGGCTGTGTTTTCTCCGTATGACGAAAGCGTAAGATCGCGCCCCACTACCGTCAGGTCGTATTCCTTCATTGAAAGGATCACTGTCTCGGACGAATATTCAACGATCCTACGGCAACCGTTAACCTTAACGGTCGAATCCGATACTATCTCAATATGACTTCCGCCGAGCGAATCCTCGGGAAGATCAACAAGCTGCAGCAAGCGTTTTTTTAGCTTCATAAAGAATATCTCCCGCTTAAAATTTATATAGTATAATAAAATATGCAGATAACGGGAGCATAATTCATGGTCAAGCACAGGTCGCTTTTCGGGTACGCGTCTTTAGTATTTATATTCTTCTATATTGTCTTTTCCGATATTGCCGCACGCTCGGCGCTTAACGGAATGAAGCTTTGCGGAAAAGTACTCGTACCAACGCTTTTTCCTATGATGATCTTGACGGGAATTGCGGTTCGTTCGGGCGTATTCAACACCCTATCAAGGATAGGAAATAAGCTCTTCACTCCTTTATTCGGCATTTGCGGGAAATACATAGCTTCATTTCTTATCGGTATTCTCGGCTCTGCACCTACAGGCGCTATGGCGGTAAAAAATCTTTCGTGCGAAAAGGAAAGCGACAGTGAAAAAGCAAGTGCTCTGCTTCTTTCATCGGTTGTTTCCTTCGGGTTCATTTACTCCGTTGTTGGTATTAATATCTTGGGAAGTACTCGGCGCGGTGTCGCGCTGTTCTTTTTTCAAATTGTCTCCGTTATGCTGACCGCCGTATTTCTCCGTCCGAAAAAATCGCATTTCGTAAAAACGAAGCTAACAAGCATGAAAAGTGAAAAACTATCGAATGCAGTTGCCTCCTCGATACGTGACGCCGCAATAAATATGCTGTCGGTCTGCGGAAGCGTTATATTCTTCTCCTCACTTTCGGGAATAATCGTTTCATTGCCCATAAAGGAAAATATCAAGCTTTTTATCTGCCCATTTTTGGAGCTTGCATCGGGGCTACAATATATTTCGGGGAAATTTCCGCCCGACGTTACCTTTATACTGGTCTCAAGCGCTATCGGTTGGTCGGGACTTTCTATGATATTTCAGTCCCTTTCGGTTTCTGAGGGCAAAATTCCTTCACACAAATATATTCTCGGCAGAGTCGTTTCCGCACTCATCTGCCCTATTCTTGCCTTCATCTCAATTAATCTCGGAATAATTTAATTTTTTGCAAGAAAGCTATTGCAATAATTCATTATCTGTGGTATAATCGCTTTATATTTAGCTGAAACGGCAAAAATAATGACAATTTGCGGAGGCAAAAATGCAAGACAAAAGAAACGCTCCATCATCACAGAAGCTCGAATTTTCGCCCGCGACGAATCTTCTTGAGCAATCTTCATATAAATATCAGCTTCAGGACAGAGAATCCCCGAATCTCTACCGTCATCTTTTCGACTACGAGAGCATTCCGAAGGTCTCCTTCAACCATCGCTTCGTGCCGATCAATATGCCTGAGAACATCTGGATAACCGACACGACCTTCCGCGACGGTCAGCAGTCGACATCGCCCTTTTCGGTAAGACAGATCGTTGAGATATTCAAAATGCTTCACCGCCTCGGCGGACCTAAGGGACTTATCCGACAGAGTGAATTTTTCGTTTATTCCGAGAAAGACCGCCGCGCCGTTGAGGAATGTATGGCTCTCGGATTTGATTTTCCCGAGGTCACCTCGTGGATAAGAGCAAGCGAAAAGGATTTCGAGCTCGTAAAATCTATCGGAATCAAGGAAACGGGCGTGCTCGTTTCCTGCTCCGACTATCATATTTATAACAAAATGGGACTTACCCGCGCGCAGGCGATGGACAAGTATCTCGGTGTAGTTAAAAGCGTGCTTGAAAAGGGCATCCGCCCGCGTTGTCACTTTGAGGATATTACCCGTGCAGACTATTACGGCTTCGTCGTTCCCTTTGCTGAAGCGCTTACTCGTTTGAGTGAGGAAAGCGGCGTTCCGATCAAGATCCGTGCTTGCGATACCATGGGATTCGGCGTTTCCTATCCGGGCGCCGCGCTTCCGAGAAGCGTTCCCGGTATCATCTACGGTCTCCAGCACTATGCAGGTGTTCCGAGCGAGCTTCTCGAATGGCACGGTCACAACGATTTCTATAAGGTCGTAACAAACGCTTCTACCGCTTGGCTCTACGGCTGCTCTGGTATCAACTGTGCCCTTCTCGGCATCGGTGAGCGTACCGGTAACTGTCCGCTTGAAGCGATGGCTATCGAGTATGCGTCGCTCCGCGGAACGACTGACGGAATGGATCTTTCGGTAATTACAGAGATCGCAAACTTCTTTGAGCAGGACATCGGATACGAAATTCCCCCGAAGACTCCCTTTGTGGGACGTAACTTCAATATGACGAGAGCCGGAATCCATGCAGACGGACTTCTTAAGGATCAGGAGATATATAACATCTTCGACACCGAAAAGATCCTTGGGCGTCCTGCGACGGTATCTGTTGACAAGCACTCCGGTCTTGCCGGAATCGCGTTCTGGATAAACGGATATTTCCGTCTGAACGACGAGGACAAGGTAGACAAAAAAGCTCCCTTTATCGCAAAGATAAAGGAAGTGATCGACCGCGAGTATGAGGAAGGCAGAACGACCGCTATGGGTGACGACGAGCTCGACAACATTATGCGCGAAATCGATTTCGATGAATACGAGCGCCTTTGCCACGTTCACGTCAAAAAGAGAAAATAATGAAAAAACCCCGAAAAGCAGCGCTTTTCGGGGTTTTTAATTTAGGTATAATTCTCGTAGAAGCCGCCGTAAAGCTTAACGCCCATTTCATTTGCGAGCTTTCTTCTTGCTTCAACGATACGGTTCATCTCATTTATAACGGCTCTTGTGTAGCTGTCCTCGTACTGCCCTCTTGCTATAAGCTTGTTTGCGTACTTATATCCGCCGTGGTAATAGAGGAGCGAAATATGCTTGTCGTCGTTATATCTCGTAAGATAAGTGCGGAGGTAATACGAGCCGGCAATTACGTTCTGCTCGAAATCCATAAGGTCGGTAACGCCGCAATACTGCTTGAGAATTTTGAGATTCGACTTTGATATCTGCATTATTCCAAGGTAATTTGCATTTTTGCCGATAGCGTTTACGTTATATTTTGACTCGACCTTCATTACGCCGAAGATCAGCTCCTCGCTGATATAGAATCTTTCGGCGACCTTCTCAACGATTTTCTGCTGCTCGATTGACAGCGGAACGTCGTACGGAACGAACACCTTTTCTGTCGATCCGGACGAACCGACGCCCGGACGGTTGACATCAACCGTTACATCGCTTTCGTCTTCTTTATTATCTTCGTTTTCTTCCTTCTCGGCAGGAAGCTCGGTCTCACCGTCAGTGTCATCGTCTTCAACGACATCTGATCCCTCGTTTTTATTTTCCTCATTTTCACTTGGAAGCTCATCTGTAACTGGAATCTCGGGCTCGCCGTAAGTGCCGTCCTCGTTTGCGGTATCGCTCTCGGCGATCTCCGGCTCAAGAGGAAGTTTATCTTTTGCCGCGTACATAGCGCATGACGGTAGTAGTATTAAAACCGCCAGAAACGCCGTAAACAGCCTTGTTTTCATATTTTTAAGTAACATAAATTCGGGAGGGATGTCCCCTCTGCCTTTCTGATCATTACTAAGATTATATGCCAATTAATGGTATTTTGATGCGCTATTTTGAAAAATTTATAAGTGAATTTCTAAATGTTGTGGGCAAAAATTTGCCCTAAAGACTTCGTGAGGGCTGACACGAAACCGCGTCAGCCCTCATCTTTTTAGTTTTTAGTCGCTGATATAAGGGATGAGCGCCATGTGGCGTGCTCTCTTAATAGCGATAGTAAGCTGACGCTGGTGATAAGCGCAGGTTCCGGTGACTCTTCTGGGAAGGATCTTGGAGCGCTCACTTACACACTTTCTAAGTCTGCTTACGTCTTTGTAATCGACATGGTCGATCTTATCAGCGCAGAACTGGCAGACCTTCTTGTGTCTCTTGTTCTGACGGAAGGGCTTCTGCGTCTGCGGTGCCTGATTGTTATCCATCTTACATTCCTCCTGTTAAATTTAAACTGTGCTCTCAGAAGGGCAGGTCGTCGTCGTTTGACATCTCCTCGAATTTAGGAGCCGACTCTGTCTGAGAAGAGAAAGAGGGAGCATAGCCCGTGGCATTGTAGGAAGCGCCGAATCCGCCCTGATCGCCGGTGCTATCGCCCTTGGAATCGACGAACATAACGTCGTCTGCTACGATCTCAAGGTCATATCTCTTCTGATCGTGCTTATCTGTCCACTGGCGCATCTGAATAGAGCCGGTGACGCAAATAGAGCTACCCTTGCGGAAATAGCGGGAAACAAACTCCGCTTGCTGACGCCATGCGACAACGGTGATGAAGTCTGCAACCGACTGCGACTGACCTTCGCTTGTCTTCGGCTGATATCTGCGGGAAACGCCTACACGGAAAGAGCATACGGGAATACCGCTCTGCGTCTGTCTCATTTCGGGATCTGCTGCAAGATGACCTGCCAAAACGACCTTATTAAGATTCAAGCTTGCCATAATAAACCTCCAAATTATGCTTCCTTAGCGATTACCATAGAACGGAGAATACCGTCTGTGATGCTGAAAATTCTCTCGAGCTCTGCGGGGAAATCCGTGGGAGCGGAGAAATTAACAAGCACGTAGTAACCGTCGTTCATATCGTTGATCGGGTAAGCGAGACGACGCTTGCCCCACTCGTTAACCTCGTTAACGGTGCCGTTATCGGCGATGAGAGAAGTAAACTTCTCAACAAGAGCTTTAACGCCCTCCTCGCCGGGGGTAAGATCAACTACGAACAGGACTTCGTAAGACATGTTGTTCTTTTCCATTTTTTACACCTCCTTATGGACATAAGACCGCCGCTATGATTTCGGCGGCAAGGAGAAAACAAAAGTTTTCACCCTACTATTATAAATCAGATAATTAAATATGTCAATGATTTTTTTCAAAAATGCTGTTATTTGTTTCCTTTTTACCACTTTTATTATACTTAAAAGAGCTTTTTTGTGCCAATTTTCGACAGGAAATCACGGATGCGGAATAATAGATCAAAAAAGCCCGCAAATGCGGGCTTTTCATCATTGATTATCTTCCGAGGTCGTGAACGTCGGTAAATTCGATATCGAGAGTAGCGGTTTCGTCATTCTCGAATACGATGATCTCGTTTACGCCTTCCTTGAGGATAGGAGCGGGAACGTAGAGAGTCTTTTGCGGACCGATCTTCCAGTATCTGCCGAGGTTGAAGCCGTTTACGGTTACGAAGCCCTTGGTGAAGCCGTCAAGCTTAAGGAAAGTATCGCAGGGCTTACCCTCAATTTCAAGCTCTGCCTTGAAGAAGTTAGGACCGACGAGGGGACTTTCTTCGGTAGGAACGTTCTCGATGGGCTTGAAATCAAGCTTTTCGAGGTTATTCATCGGGAGCGTGTAGACATCCCAACCGTGGTGCTGACACTGTGCGAAGCGGATGCGTGTGCATCCCTTACGGTCAGCCATGAAGGGACCGTAGTTGATACGTCCCTGGTTCTCAACGAGAACGTCGAGCTTTGCACTTTCGCCGAATCCGATCGGAATAGAAACTGCCTCTTCGTCCTTAACGGGATTATTTCTATGGTAGGTTGCCTTATATTCGCCGTTTACGTAGATATTTGCTCTGTCGTGGAGCTCGTCGATATGAAGCGGCCATCCCTCCATCGGACCGGGGATCTCTGCGCTATACAGGATGTATCCGAACGCCTGACCGAAGTCCTCCATAGGTCTCGGCGCAGGAGCGCGGAACTTCTTACCGATATTGTCGAGGTTATCGAAGAGAGCCGCAGTCTTGGTCATCGTGACCTTACCGTACGCCTTCTTCTCGCTTTCCTTTGCGGTGAGCGGGGGAACCTTATCCTCGCCGTATTTTGCGATAATTGCATCGCGGAAAGCGTAGTACATGGGAGTACGGTCTCCTGCCTCGGAAACGGGTGAGCCGTAATCGTAGCTCGTGGTATCGAAGAACACCTTATCGTACATGTTCGCGCCTGCCCAAAAGTTAAAGTTCGTGCCACCGTGGAACATATACACGTTGATCGACGCGTCGATCTCAAGGAAGTCCTTAAGGTCGTTAACGCAGGTCATATAGTCACGGGTAACTGCGTTCTTTTCCCACTGGTCGAACCAACCGTTCCAATACTCGCCGCACATAAGGGGCTGATCGGGACGGTATTCCTCGAGCTTCTTGAACTGCTCCTTGGGATTTGAGCCGAAGTTTGCAACTGCGAGATATTCGGGGAGAGTACCGCCGTTGAGCATGGTGTATGTAGGACCGTCGGAGGTAAAGTAGAGTGCCTTCGCATCGTACTTTTCATACATAGCAGCTACAGCACGGAGATATTCCTTATCGGAACCGAAGCTGCCGTACTCATTCTCGACCTGGATCATTACGATGTTACCGCCGTTACCCGAGAAATGCTTATTAAGACGGGTAAGAAGCTCCTTATAGTATCTGTCTACCTTAGAGAGATAAACCTCGTTATTGCAACGTATGTCTATATCACGGTAGGTAAGAAGCCATGCGGGAAGACCGCCGCAATCCCATTCTGCGCAGATGTAAGGACCGGGACGGAGAATTACGTAAAGTCCGAGATCGGTCGCGGTCTGAACGTACTTTTCAATATCAAGCATACCGGTAAAGTCGAACTTTCCCTCCTCCGGCTCGTGAAGGTTCCAGCAGGTATAGGTCTCAACGGTGTTGAAGCCGCACTCCTTGAGCTTAAGGAGACGGTCGTACCAATAATCCTCGGGTATACGGAAGTAGTGCATAGTGCCCGAGATAATTTCGATCGGCTCACCGTCCATATAGAACTGCTTGCCCTTAAAAGTCAAATTTGGCATAATTTTCCCTCTCTTTCGTGTGAGAACATTTTACTTTTATCATTATACCAATTATAAAATACAAAGTCAATGATAAAAATCAATATTTTTAACATTTTGAAAAAACGGACGAAATAGATCCATTTCGTCCGTTTATCATTTATTCAGAGAATTATACAAATAAGTCCTCCGCTGCCCTCGTTTATTACCTTTTCGAGAGTTTCACTGAGTCGCTCGCGCGCTTCGGGCGGCATATGCTCGAGCTTTGACGTGAGTCCGTCCTCGACAAGTTCGTGTAAGGTCTTGCCGAAGATATTGGATTCCCATATCTTGCTCGGTTCCTCGCTGTATTCCTCGGTCATTCTGTTCACAAGCTCCTCGGACTGCGCCTCGGTGCCGACGATCGGATTTATCTCGGTCTCGATGCGCGCCTTTATCATGTGGATGGACGGTCCGCCTGCCTTAAGCTTAACGCCGTAGCCGCCGTTCTGCTTGACTATCTCCGGCTCGTCGAGGGTAAGCTCACTTAGATCAGGGGTAACGATACCGTAGCCGCTTTCGTTCACGGCGTCAAGGGCGGAGGCGATCTTATCGTACTTCTTCTTCATTTCGGAAAGCTCGCGAAGAAGCCCGACGAGCGTTTCCTCGCCCGTGATCTCAAATCCTGTCATTTCGCCGAGAGTCTTATAGTAAAGCTCCTGCGGTAGACGTATATTGAGCCGTGCGTCGCCTGTACCGAGATCTATTTCGGTAATAACGCCGCTTTCAATATATTCGTTTTCGATAATGCCGTCAAAAGCTCCCTTAACGTCAGCTATCTTCCGTATTTCGGAGGCCAAAGTAAGTACGCTGTCCCTTACCGAAACGTAGATCGGATGGTCGTCACCGAGTGCGCAGAGCCAAAGCGGAACATCGACTGAGATCTGTCTTATCGGGAACTCCATAAGTATCATTTCAAGAATATGCTTGATATCCTCGCTGTTCAGCTCAAGGCAGTTTACAAGTGCAACGGGCACTCCGTATTCCCTTTCGATCTCGGTAGCGAGGCGAATGCTCTCGTCGCGCGACGGATCAGCCGAGTTCATAATAACTGCAAACGGCTTTCCCATCTCCTTAAGCTCGTTTACGATCCGCTTTTCGGCTTCGACGTAGTTCTGTCTGCCAATCTCTCCGATAGTACCGTCGGTCGTCACAACGACGCCGATCGTCGAATGATCGGTTATGACCTTACGCGTACCGTATTCAGCCGCCTCCGTAAAGGGCATTGGCGCTTCGCGCCAGGGTGTGCTGACCATTCGAGGGCCGCCGTTTTCGATATGTCCCATCGCCTCGGGAACAATGTAACCGACACAGTCTACCATTCGCACCGACAGACGCGCGTTATCGGATAGCACGATCTCGACCGCCTCGTCGGGAATGAACTTCGGCTCTGCCGTCATAACGGTCTTTCCTGCCGCGCTCTGCGGCATTTCGTCACGCGCACGCTCACGGTCGAAGTTGTTTTCGATATTCGGTAGCACCAGGTTTTCCATAAAGCGCTTGATAAAGGTCGATTTTCCCGTTCGCACAGGCCCGACAACTCCTATATAGATGTTCCCTCCCGTGCGCTCGGCAATATCGCGGTAAATATTTGAATTCATCATCTTCTGATACCTTTCTCTCATAGCGACGGCGGAGCCGTTCTGCCTCTTTTTGTTCAATATTATGCGCTTGTTTTTTCTTATATGACAAGTCATTAAAAAACTTCTTTCGGCATAACTATTGAAAAAAAGAAACGAGGAGAAAAATATGGACTGTTTTCTTACCGAGCTTAAAAACAAAGAGGTTATAAACATAACCACCGGAAAGCGCCTCGGTTACGTATCCGACATTGAGCTTGACATTTGCGACGCGCGACTGGTATCAATTATCATTCCGGGCGAGGGCGGACTTTTTTCAAAGGCACCAAACATAAAAATACCGTGGGCTTGCATTGAACATATCGGCGAGGATCTTATTATCGTTAAAATGAAGGATCCGATAGTTAAACAATAAGAAAAAGGAGAACCTCTCACGGTTCTCCTTCTTTTTTAGTTAGTGTAATTGTCGAAATATCCCTGAACGAGAACGACTGGAGTTCCCTTGTCGCCCGAGCCCGAGGTGAGGTCGCAGAGCGAGCCGATCAGGTCGGTGAGCTGACGGGGAGTCGTTCCCTGTGCCGCCATATTTCCGACGAGCGACGAGCCGTCCTTCTTCTTTATGCTTTCAGAGATCGCTTTTCTGAGTTCCTCACCCGAAAGATCCTTGAAGTCGTTATCGGCAAGGTACTTGAGCTTGAGCTCGTTCGGCGTACCGATGAGTCCGTCGGTAAACGCGGGAGAAACTACCGGGTCTGCAAGCTCCCATATCTTTCCGCGAGGGTCCTTAAATGCACCGTCGCCGTAAATCATTACCTCGACGTGCTTACCTGTTGCTTCGAGAATATACTTCTGAATGTTATCAACAACAGGACGGCAGTCGCGCGGGAAAAGCTTTATGCTGTCCTCGGTACTCTTGTTCGAGCCGAGGAGACCGTAATTTTCGTTATAACCGCTACCGTTTACAGACGCGGTAAGAATATCGTCAAGACCGCAAACGACCTTCGCACCGCCTGCACGGAGGATACGCTTCGTTCTTGCGCGAGAGTGAATATCGCAGTTAATGATATGGTCTGCATACGGAAGTATCATTTCGGGGCGATTTCCGAAGAGTATCTCCGCTTCAGCTCCGCATTCCTTGATAAGCTGCTCGTAATACGCAACGTAATCAACGCCTGTAAATTCAAGCGGATTTTCGCCGAAAAGCTCACGGTAACGCTCAAGAGTAAGCAGATCCGAATAGGGGTTAACGCCCGACTCGTCAAGCATATCCATATCCATAAGGGAATTTCCGACCTCGTCGGAGGGGTAACTGAGCATAAGAACGATCTTCTTCGCGCCCATTGCGATACCCTTAAGGCATATTGCAAAACGGTTACGGGAGAGTATCGGGAAAAGCACGCCGACAGTTCCGCCGCCGAGCTTTGCCTTTACGTCGTCGGCAATATCCTGTACCGACGCATAGTTACCCTGCGCACGTGCAACAACGCTCTCGGTTACCGAGATAACGTCCTTATCGCGAAGCTCGAAGCCCTCGCATTCAGCCGCCTCAATAACGCTGTCCGCAACGATCCTAGCAAGGTCGTCTCCTTTTCTTATAATAGGACAACGGATACCTCTCGATACCGTTCCCACTCTTCTTACGTTCTCTGACATATTGATTCCCTCTTTTTCAGAATTGAATATCGGTTAAGTCCGATTCATACCAACACATTATTATAACTTATTTTTCACCGTAATGCAATATAATTCCGCGATTTTTTTCTAATTTCTTTATAGAAATACTGATACTTTTTGATACGGTTTTATATTTATTTTGCCGAAAAACGGTCATTTTCGGTCATTCAGATAACGTTTTGCGTACTCCTTCGGGCTTTTTCCAAAGGTTTTCTTAAAAGCTCGCGAAAAATGACAATAGTCGGGATAACCGACGGAAAGCGATGCAGTCGTCGGCGACATACCGTGCTTCACGATAAGCTCCGCCGCCTTCTCGAGACGAAGATCGGAAAGGTACTTTATGGGCGAGATACCGAGACGCTTTTTAAATAACACCGAAAAATACGTTCTGTCGAGATTAAGTCGCTCGGCAACCGATGAAACGGTAATACCGTTTGCATATCCGGCGTGAATATAGTTAAGAGCTTTGTCTATATGGTCGGGCGGATTATCAGTTCCGTCGAGTATGAGAGAGATCAGCTCCCATATTTTTGCGCAAAGAAAGGGACTTCTGCCGTTATCCATTTCGGAGCATCTTTTCATATCGCGAAATATTTTTCCTGCGCCCGCAACCGTCATTACGTGCTCTGTAAAAACAGTGCCTGCAACCGACTCCGAATCGAATCCTATCCATATATATTCCCACGGATCGTTTCCGTCGGCTTGGTAATACGTATCAACGTACGGCGGAATAACGAATATCTGCCCTTCCCCCACATTATGCACCTGTCCCTCGCGCTCAAAAATGCCCTTCCCCGACACAACATAATGCAAAAGCCAATATTCCCTTACCGTCGGACCGAAATAATGTGACGGCAGACACGCCTCATATCCGAATTCCTTCGGGCTGATATCGAGATAATTTTTATTTATGACAATTTCGGTCACACTCATTTTTTCTTCACCTCACACAACATTATAACAAGTTTTACTAACAAAAATCAATACCCAAACGACAAAAACATGATAAAATTGAATTAACAAGTATTTTTGGAGGTGTTCACTATGAAAATAACCTTTATGGGTGCGGGAAGCACCGTATTTGCAAGAAACGTGATCGGCGACTGCCTGTGTACCGAATCGTTAAGAGACAGCGTATTTGCTCTTTACGACATTGACGGTAAGCGCCTGGAGGAGAGCCGCGTCATACTTGAGGCAATAAGAAAGGATAAGGGCGGATACGGAAAGATCGAATGCTACCTTGGAACCGAAAACCGCAAGGAAGCGCTTCGCGGCGCAAGCTTCGTGATCAACGCGATACAGGTCGGCGGATATGATCCCTGCACTATCACAGACTTTGAGATACCGAAAAAATACGGTCTTCAGCAGACGATCGCCGATACACTCGGAATCGGCGGTATCATGCGTGCACTACGCACCATTCCCGTTATGGAGGATTTTGCGCACGAAATGGAGGAGGTATGCCCCGACGCGATCCTTCTTAACTATACCAACCCGATGGCGATGCTCAGCGGTTATATCCAGCGCTACACGGGGGTAAAGACCGTAGGTCTCTGCCACAGCGTTCAGGTCTGCGTTGAATCGCTTCTGAATGAAGTCGGAATGACAGAGAAGCTTGAAGGTCACCGCTCTAAGATCGCGGGAATCAACCACATGGCGTGGCTTCTCGACGTTCGCGACAAGAACGGCGTCGACCTCTATCCCGAGATCAAGAAGCGCATTGATGCTCGCATTGAAGCTCCCGACTGCTACAACAAGGTGCGTCTAGAATACATCAAGAACTTCGGTTATTACTGCACCGAAAGCTCGGAGCATAATGCCGAATACAATATGTTCTATATCAAGAGCAAGTATCCCGAGCTTATCAAGAAATACAACATTCCGCTTGACGAATATCCGCGCCGCTGTATCAATCAGATAGCGGCTTGGAAAGAGGATTATAAGAACATGCTCGAAAACGGCGTGAAAGAGCATAACCGCACACACGAATATGCCTCTTACATTATGGAATCCGTCGTTACGAACACGCCGTATGAGATCGGCGGTAACGTACTCAACACAGGTCACATTATCTCAAATCTTCCCGAAGAAGCGTGCGTTGAGGTTCCCTGCCTTGTAAACGGCAACGGAATCACTCCCAGTCGCGTCGGTTCGCTTCCCCTTGCCTGCGCAGCTATGAATATGACGAATATCAACGTTCAGCTTCTCACCATCGAGGCGGCACGCACGAAAAAGAAGGAGCACATTTACCAGGCGGCAATGCTCGACCCGCATACTGGAAGCGAGCTTGACATCGACTCCATCAAGAAGATGGTCGACGAGCTTATCGAGGCGCACGGAAACTGGATGCCGAAGTTTAACTGACACACTAAAAGCCCTCGCGGAAATCCGCGAGGGCTTCGTTTATTTATTGTGTAGTAGGAGTATGGTTGAAATATGGGATTGTGTTTGTTAACGTAGTACTAGCTCCCGGATTGAAAAGAGTAGCGCCGGTGCCGGTATATGTTATAAACGCTACATTTTCGTTGCTATCGCAATACTTTACTATAAAATCCGCTCTTCCTTCGCCCGTAACGTCTGCAAGTAAGAAACAAGAAGGTGTTTCGATAACATCAAGAGGATCGCTCATATTATAATTTGCACCGGTCATATATTTTGCATCTTCTTTTCCCTTATATATAAGAAAATTACGTTGACCGCCTGAGTTAGCCCATTGAACGACCATATCTCCGCGCCCGTCACCGTTTATGTCACCTACAAATACCGGGTCTTTTGCAATATAGTTATTTGAGGTTTCGTCCGTTGCAACCGCCTCGGTCGTCAATCCGGAGGAGCTACCTTTATACACCAAATTATTCCGTTTGCCATTTGCGCTTTTCCAATGAACGACTAGGTCATCATATCCGTCACCGTTTACGTCACTGATAAATTGCTGACAAGCATAGGTAACGGGATCGTGGTTTCTTGTGCTGTTAAACTTGACTCCCGCAGCGAAATAAGGCGCACTTGCCTGCCCCTTATATACCAAGAGGCAACGTTTTCCACTCGAATTAGCGTGAGGAACTACCATGTCAGGGAATTCGTCATTATTAAAGTATCCGATAAATACGGGATCAACTGCGTAATTATTCGTTGAGGTAAAGGTGCTTGCGGAAGTACTGAATGTAGTCACGCTCCCATAGACTTCGCCGAGATATGTAAGATTTACTCTTTTACCACTTGAATTTTTTGTATGGACTATAAAATCGTCCTTGCCGTCGCCGTTTGCGTCAGCTACAAAGAATTTTGCTTTCGTTGTGAAATAATTGTGGCTGTCCTCCGTAACAGTAAGAGAGGCATTCTTAAATGTTCCGTCTTCTTTTCCGCAATAAATGAGAAATGCTCTATCCCCGTCGAATGTGGTATGAACGATAAGATCAGTTTTTTGGTCATTATTTACGTCACCTACGAAAACCGGATCTTCATAATTATATGCCTGCGTAAATTCTCTGGTAATAGGTTCTTCAAACAATCCGCTGCCTCGGGCAAGATATACATCTATTGCTCTCTTTCCGTTTGATGCGCGGCGGGTAATTATCATGTCCGCTTTACCGTCTCCGTTTACGTCTCCTGTAAAGGTCTGCGGTTGCGTCGCAAGCCGTACTGCCTTGTAAACGTTAAGGCGTCCGCCTGAGACACATTTACCCGCGAAAGCGTTACTTTTATCGACGCTGTCCATTATGCACTTTTTGACTTCCGCAGGTGACAAGTCAGGACGCACGCTCATTATTAAAGCAGCGGCGCCGGAAACAAATGGAGCTGCGTAGGAAGTTCCCGATACTTCTTTTTGACCTTCATCATTGATCCAAGTCGACTTAAAATCATATCCGGGAGCAAATAGGTCAACGGAATTTGCACCAAAATTTGACGAGACATAAATCGTGTCTACGTCAGTGTCCTGCGTCACTTTCATGAAATAGGAAGCGCCAACAGAAATTACATTGGTAAGTGTTTTGGTGTAATCCGAAGGATACTGTGGTGTACCGTCATTGTCACTATCATCATTTCCAGCAGCTGTTACAAAAAGTCCAGGATAATTAATTATCGCTTGTGCTACGGCTGAATCGTCAGCACGGATTTCCATACTGCAATTTATAATGTGAATACCATTATCTGTTGCATAATCTATTGCATAAGCAACATCATCGCTGTTTCCATTTGTATAGCCGTTTTCGTCTTTCGTAGTGTATACTTTTAGAGGTACCAACGACACGTTTTGGCAAACGCCTTGTACATCAAGACCGTTACCTGCAACTGCGCCGATAACACCCGCCACCCCCGTGCCGTGTCCGTAGGTATCCCCTGTGCTTGAATTGTTAAAAAAGTTTTTACCCGCGACAAGGTTATCCAGAAGATTAGGATGTTGCGCAATTCCCGAATCTATTACTCCTACTTTTATGTTGTGCGACCCCGGCGCAATATTCCAAGCTCCTTCGACGTTCGTTTTTATTATTCCCCAAGGATATTGATTGACTTCTTCTTCATCTTTTGATGAGCGCGTTAAATCAATGTCATCTGAACACAAACGCATTTTGTAGTTCGGTCCTGCGTACTTAATTCCTTCTATTTTCTCGAGTTTTTTTATTACGTTTAAAACATTTTCTTTACTATGCGTAGACAATTCGATTTTTAGTATCTGCCGAAAGGTTTCGACATTCACTTCAAACCACGGCAATTTTTTAGTGCTGATTGTAGCAGTTTCGGACATGCCTCTTGATACACTCTCGCTCGATACTATTCCACTTGACACAAGAGTATCTGATGACAAGGTCGTTAAATCTGTAATCGAAGACGCCCCTATATCTCCAAAGAAACTCAAGTCATGTTGCTTGTTAATTCCGCCGCTTATATTATCCATAATGACCAAAACGCTGCTGTCGTCAAATTCCTGATCAACTGTCGCCGTACAAAGTATTTTTGTGTCCCGAACCTTATCAATCGTTTCAGTCGCTTCATTGGAGCTTGAAAAACCGCTAAAAGAAACAAACAAAAGACTGATAGCAAGCGTAAAACTAGCCAAACGAATTTTTACCTTCATAATTTTCCTCCTTTTCCGAAAACTCACATCTAAACATGTCAACAATTATCCATTTAAATGCTTAGCGTGTATGTCCTTAATATCATCAATTGTTAGTATACCAAGTTCATAAGCTTCTTTAAGCCCATATAGTTTATCGTTGTGAAAAACTTTGATATTCATTCCTTCACTAAACCTGAACACGAATCCCTCAATAGTTTGATCATTTTTAATGTCGAGATATGCATTTCCCCACATTTCACACACGGTCGCGCCATTATAAATTCCATAAATTACAGGTTCCCCACAGATTCTTTTAGATAAATTCTCAAGGTCGTCAACTGTCACTATGCCCAATTCATAAGCATCCTTTAATTCGTACAATTTGTCAACATACCAAATTTTCGGTCGATTCCTTGCGTCGAAGGTGAACTCAAATCCCGCAACTGTTTCAGTAAGAATATCTTCTACATAAATCGAATTTGGTTTTATGATATACACTGACAGCACAATTGCATTATGATAAGTTGTATAATAAGTTAATCTTGTATCGTCGGGATCTACCTTTTTGCCGTATACGTGTTTCAAAATTTTCAGTTCAACGTCATCCCTCAGCTTGTTGCCGTTAGTATCCTCCGAAGTTAATCCGAAGCCGTCGCTCGGCAACTTTTCTGAATTCTGCTTTTCTGAATCAGGTTTATCCGAACACCCCATAAATGCTGCGGCTATCATAGATGCCGTCAAAAGCAAGATTATTATTTTTTTCATAGCAAAATATCTCCTTTCAAATTACAAGTGTTGCTCCTATATCCCCAAAAAAGCTCAACTCATGTCGCTTATTAATTTCGCCTGCAATGTTATCCATAATGACTATTACACTGCAATCTTCAAAGTCTTGGTCGATCGTTGCATCACTCAGTATTTTTTTGTCGCGAGTTATTTTAACATTTTCGTTTTCTACATTCTTTTCGCTTGTAAATCCACCAAACAACGTAAAAACTATGCTAAAACAAATCAAAGCAGAGATATATCTAACACAATTTTTCATAACGAGCTCCTTTCCATTAGCATCTAAGAGTAATATTTTTCGATTCATCAACTACAACTAGTTTAAATCAAAAGAAATCAATCGTCAATTTGAATTTGATAAATGATACTTTTTTAGTTTCTCTCGAATTTCATTTATATCATCCTCATTTAAAATGCCATCTTCAAGCAACGACAATATCGATCTCATTTCTCCGTTATACCATGCAACATTTCCCCTTTTATCAGAAGAAAAGAGTTTTTCATCCGACATACTGTCAATATCAACCGTAGGTTTAGAATCCGGTGATTGAGCGTATCCACAAATTATTTTTACTATATATGCACCGTTATACCGTCCAAAATAATAGATTTCATGAATATCAGGACGAAATTCCTCGTCGCGATTTTTTTTGTGATGTGCTTTCAAAATATTCAGCTCCACATCATCTCTCAGCCCGTTTCCGTTCGTGTCCTTGGATGACGAGCTGAAAGCACCTGAATCACACCCTATAAACGCCGCGGCTATCATAGATGCCGTCAAAAGCAAGATTATTATTTTTTTCATAGCAAAATATCTCCTTTCAAATTACAAATGTTGCTCCTATATCCCCGAAAAAGCTTAAATCATGTTGCTTATTGATTCCGCCGGTTATATTATCCATTATTACGATAACGCTACTGTCGTCAAAATCTTGGTCTATCGTTGCATTACAGATAATTTTCGAGTCGCGGACTACTGTTTGAACAGTTTCAACCAAATCGGATTCGCTCGTGAACCCGCTTAATAGTCCGCAAATAATACTGAAAGAGAGAATTAGGGATAAAAATTTACCTGTTTTCTTCATAATTGACCCCTTTCTTTTCGCTGTCCTTAAACACGCTTTAGTTGCGAAATTTATTTTTTTACAAATGCCGAGTATATCGCTTCGACATCTTCATCTGTCAAAATTCCGTTAAAGTGCGCTTCCGTAAGACTGTAAAACCTTCCTTTCACCCAAAGGTCGATTGAACTACCACTTCCATAAGAGAATGTAATATTACCAACAACTTCCTTATTTCCCGAGCTGAGATAGTCAACACCCTTGCAAGTTATCCTTACAGCTAAAGCCCCCTTGTAGGTTCCGAAATACTCGACATCATAATTGCTTGGAGAAAATTCTTTATTCTTTAATAGGCATCCGTCACTATAGTGTGATTCCATTATTTCCAATTCCGCGTCGTCCCTCAGCCCGTTTCCGTTCGTATCAGCGGATGACGAGCCAAAAGCGCCTGAATCAGGTTTATCAGCACACCCCACAAATACTGCGGCTATCATAGATACCATTAAAAGTAAGATTATTATTCTTTTCATAATTGCCACTCCTTTCAAGTGTAAAAGATTGAGTATCGAAAAAAGCACATAAGCCCCCTATGCGGCTTATGTGCTTTTGTATTATCTTTCGAGTAATTTGCCCCAAATTCCCCGCGGATGCGCATTACTCCAAGCGCACTTTACCGCTTTCGGTACAAGTCGTTACGAGAAATCATATTATCCCCGCTAACAGTATATCACATTATGCGCATAAACGCAATAGCGAATTAACATTTTTTGGGGAAAACGCGCAGAGGATATTTTGAGCTTACTTTCCGTCGATAACCTTATCGGCGAGGGTATAAAGGCGACTGAGCGCGTCGAGCATTTCCTTCGTGTTGAAGGTGCCGTTTACGTTCCAAAGACGCTCGGAAAGTGCCGCGAGGTTCTGCTTTACGGGCTGAATGTCCTGATCGTAGTTACATTCCCACGCGCAAAGTGTACCGCCGATGACCTGATCGGTCGGCTCGACGACGATCGGCTTCTTGTATGCCGCCGACTGATCCCACCAGTTACTCCAGGTAAATTTATTCCATTCAAGAATATCTTTCGGATACCATCTGCCGCCCGGTACGCCCGTGTGCGTCGGGGGAACGATGTAGAGAGGTTCCCACGAGGAGTTCGTTACCGTGAAGCCCTCGTCGATGAGGTCGTTCGGGAGGTGGTAAAGCGATTCCCATGCGGTTACTACTATATCTCTCGAAATGGTTTCAGCACCCTCCTTCGGGAATCCCTCCCATACTACGGGGGTCTTGCCCATAGCGAGGATCATATCGGTTATATCCTTAACGAAACGGGTATAAAGGGGATACTTACCGTTTATATTTTCCTTCTCCATATAGGCAACGCAATCGGAGCAGTTTTCCCAAGCGGAGATATTTGCCTCGTCACCTCCGACGTGGATATAACGCGAGTTCGGGAACATCTCGATCAGCTCACCGAAGAGTGTCTTGAGAGTATCCATGATTCCCGGCTTACCTGCACAGATAATGTTGCGGTCGGTTCCGCCGGATATTGGCGTATTAGCAAAAAGCTCGGGATATGCGGCGGTAAGGCAAGCCGCGTGACCCGGAACCTCGATCTCGGGAATGATCTCGACATTGCGGTCGGCTGCGTATTCGTTGAGCGAAGCGATCTGCTCCTTGGTGTAGCTTCTTCCCTCAGTCGAAAGCTTCGGGAATGCGTCGGACGGCAGAGTGTAGCTCTGAGTATCGGTAAAGTGAAGATGAATGAACTTGATCTTATAGAGGTAGCAGAGGTCGATATAATCCTTGAGGGTATTGAAGGGATGCCACTGACGCGCAAGGTCAACCATAAGCGCACGGTAGGAGGAGTCGGGCTTATCCTTTATCGTATAGGACGGAACGGTTATTACGCCGTCGTTTACGTTCAGTATCTGATGAACGGTTGCAAGCGCGTAGGTGATGCCGTCGTTATCGGATGCCGAAAGGATCATTCCGCTCTCGCTTGTTTCGATCTTATATTCACCGGGGGCAAGCTTTTCGTCTCTTATGAGCACGATTCCGCCCACTTCATTCTTCAAGGTAACTCCGTTAATTTTTCTTACGTAGTTTCTGAAGGTATTGACGTATGATTTAAAATCGGCGTCGTCCGTCGTAACGGCGGGTTTAAGTTCAAATACCGCATAGTTATCTTTTTCGCCTATAAACGAAACCTCTTTCGGCTGAGGAACTATCGGGAGAAGCTTTTCCTGACTGTACACGTATGTGTCCCCCTTATTTTTGTTGTTATTATTGCTACAGGAAGCAAGTGATAAAACCGCGGAAATCAATACAAGGACTGCCAAAGTGACCGAAATGATACGATTAAATGCTGTGTTCTTCATAGTTTTTCCTTTCTCGGTTATAAGCTCGGTTTTATTTTCAGAAGAGCTCGATAAGCTCCTTTGGTGCGTTCGTAAGGTTTACGCTCTCGTTTTCCTTGAGCCATACCATGTCTTCGATACGAACTCCGTATTTGCCCTCAAGGTAGATACCCGGCTCAACGGTCACGATAGCGCCGACCTCAAGCGGTTTATCCCACATTCCGGCCAGGCGCGGATTTTCGTGAATGAACATGCCGACGCCGTGACCGAGCGAATGACCGAAGCATCCCTCGTAGCCCGCGCCGTAGATGATGTCTCTTGCGACCTTGTCGCAGTCGCATCCCTTTTTGCCAGCCGCAACAAAATCGAGCGCGGCAAGCTGTGCTTTAAGAACGGTGTTGTATACCTTTTTCATCTCGTCGTCTGCCTTGCCGATAACGATAGTTCTCGTCATATCGGAGCAGTAGCCCTGATAAAGTGCGCCGTAATCGAGTGTCAAAAAGCCCTTTTCGAGCTTTATGTTTCTCGGCTCGCCGTGAGGAAGCGAGGAGGCGGAGCCCGATACCGCAATAGTATCAAACGACGGCTTCTCCGCGCCGAGTTTTCTCATTCCGTATTCGAGCTCAAGGGCGACCTCGATCTCGGTCATATTGGGTGTCATAAGTCCGAGAAGTCGATCGAGCGCCTGCTCAGCTATTCTCTGCGCCTTAATTACCTTTTCGACCTCGTCCTCCGTTTTTGCAACACGCATTTCCTCAACGAGTCCGCCGCAGGGAACGAAATTCACGTTCGGGAACTTATTTTTAAGACCTTCAAGAGCGGCTACGGTCATCGCGCCGTCCTCGAAGCCGATATTCTTATAGCCGTTATCGGCAAAAACGTTACCGAGCGTAAGCTTTGCATTTTCAAGCACTATTACGGTTAAGTCGTCGCTCTCGCAACGCTTTGCGACCTCAATGTATCTGAAATCCGCAAGAAGAAACGCCTTTTCTTTACCGACTACGACGTAACCGTCGGTATAGTTAAGTCCCGTTAAGTATCTCTGGTTCTTCTCGCAGGTGACGAGGAGACAGTCGATCTTTTCGGGAAGCATTTTCTGAAGCTTTTTGATCGTACTCATTTTATGTTTTCCTTTCTTAGATAAGATCAATTATTTTCTGAACGAGAAGCATAGTCGGCGGTATCGTTACGACCGAAATAAGCGTTGAAACGCCGACGGTCTGCGCCGCGATATCGGGATGAAGATCGTATGTCTCAGCAAACATAGCCGTGCTTGACGCGGTCGGAAGGGACATCATCAAAGCCGATACAAGCGAAAAGAAATCGGAAAATCCGAGAAGCTTCATGATGACGCCCGTCACTATCGGAACGACGAAAAGCTTTATCGCCATTCCGTAATAAGACGAATACTCTTTGATATAGTTTTTCAGGGGAATTCTCGAAAGCATGATTCCAATAAGTATAAGCGACAGAGGCGTGCAAGCGTCGCCTATCATCTTCATACTGTCATATATCGGTGCGTAGAGCTTGACGCGCGAAGCGTATAGGATAAGCCCGAGAATACACGGAACTGTTCCTGCGTTCAGAAATATCTTCGTCAGCTTAATTTTCATTTCCTTGTTTGCACGACCGATAATTATCATACCGTAAGACCAGAGGACGATATTGAATGCAACGACGAAAAAACCGCCGCAGAAAAGCCCAATATCTCCGAACGCCGCTTTAAGGATCGGGAATCCGAAGAAGCCGCAGTTTCCGAATACGATACAGTGCTCAATCATTCTTCCCTTTGCCTTATCCTTGAAGAAGCAGGTTCCGCCAAATCCGATGCCCGCCGCAATTCCGTGTGCGATAAGTCCGCAAAGAAGCGCGATGAGTCCCATCTTTAACAGCTCGTTTGAATACTCAGCGCCGAACGTTGCAGTCGCGAGCATAAATGGCTGGCAAACAAAGAGTATCAGAGTCGACAGCTTTTTTGCAAAGTCGTCCTTTACGACGCCTATCTTCGCGACAACGTAGCCCGCGACAACGGGAACGACCATTTTTATAAGTGTATCACACAGTGCTTGTTGATTAATTTCCATTTTTTACGCCTTCAAGCTTTTGCTTAATTCTTTTCATATCGGTAAACATCTCTTCCCTTTTCGACGGGTCGCGCAGAAGAAGCGACGGATGGTACACCGCCACGATCTCAAATGCGCCCTTCCTAACGAAGATGCCGTGTTCTTTCGTGATCTTAAAATCAGGCTTTATCAGCTTCATTGCCGAAATTCTGCCAAGACAAACGATTATCTTCGGTCTGATGAGGCGAACCTGCTCGCGCAGATATGTCATGCAAGCGTCCTGCTCCTCAGGAAGCGGATCTCGGTTATTCGGCGGACGGCATTTTAAGATGTTCGCAATATAAACTTCGTTTCTGTCTATGCCAAGCGCTTCAAGATATTTATCAAAAAGCTTTCCCGCGCGTCCGACAAAGGGTATACCGCTTTTATCCTCGCTCTCGCCCGGTGCTTCACCGACGAACATGAGGGACGCGTTTTTATTTCCGACGCCGAAAACCGTGTTTGTTTTCGTCTTCCCGAGAGGGCATTTATCACAGCATTGACAGCTACCCTCAAGTTCTTCCCAAGTCATCATTCCGCCTCCGAGCGTGTATAAGCTCCCTCAATAAGTCCTGCCGCGAAGCGCATTGAGGCATATCCGATAACGAAGATCAAAAGAGCCTCCAAATAAACTCCGATTATCGACATCCATTCTGCCGAATTTACGGGCGGTCCGTATTCCTTGAGATTATCAATTATTTCGATCGTCGGTGTAATAAGTGACAAAAGCACGTACAGTGCATCAAAAATGATCATTGTCAGAAGCACGGGATTCTTTCTCGACACGAGTTTACCGGTAATAAGCATCTCGCCCTTCATTTTTCCGTTCAGGAACTTTGATATTCTGCACGCAACGAGCACGAAGAGAAGCTCGATGACCAGGTTTGCCTCTGCGTAAGAAATGAAAAACAGAACATCGTCGATCGGCAATGCCACGCCTGACGTACTGAGAAGAATAATGCCTCCGAATATCGAAACCGTGAGCGCAAATGTCGCAAGCAGGTGAGTTATTAAGTTCTTCCTTGCAGAAAGTATTACCGCGAGCGCGGTCATCAGCGCGGAGGTCATAAATATGATAAGTGTAGTCGATGCGCTCGGGATCACGTTTTGTATACAGTAAAGGACAATATAAAGTCCGACTATCAAAAGCGTGATCTCCCCTCCGCCCTTAAGTCCGTTTCGCGCCGACAGATAAACGAGTATACCGAGTATAGAGAAGAACGAAAACTGACCGAGAATATTACCGCCGTAAATGCAAAGATAGCTGACGATCTGCGGATAAACGTGATTCCCCGCGACCTCGTATGCGTAAAAGCAGTTAATGACTATACGCAAAAGCTGCGGAAGAACGCCGATAAGAAACGTAAGCAGTATTATCCTTTTTGCTGCCTTTTTTTCTGAGATGAAATCCATAAATTCAGACGAAGATCCTTTCGCTATCAATAAAAACGGAAGTTTGCTACGACGCGTCCGAGAATGAACACCTCGTCAACAATTATCGGATCCATAGTCGGATTCTCGGGCTGGAGACGGAAATGTCCGTTTTCCTTATAGAACGTCTTTACCGTCGCGCTGTCCTCGACGAGCGCAACGACGATCGTTCCGTTATCTGCGCAGCTTTCCTTTTTGACGATGATAATATCGCCGTCAAGTATTCCCGCGTCGATCATGCTCTCGCCCTTTACGCGAAGGGCAAAAAGCTCGTTTGCGCCGTATGAATGGTTCATAAGCGGATAGTCGATATATCCCTCGTAGTTTTCGACGGCAAGTATCGGCATGCCTGCTCTTACCGAGCCGAGAAGCGGAACTCTTGCGGTGTTTCTGCTTTCACGCGAACTGCCCGCGGTCTTGAGAGTACGGCTCTTGCCGGGGTCCTTGCGGATCATTCCCTTTTCTTCAAGACGGTTAAGATATGCGTGAACGGTCGAGGTGCTCTTTATGCCGAGCGCCGACTGAATATCGCGCACCGTAGGAGAATAGCCCTCCTTCGCTATCGTTTCATTGATATAGTCGTATATAGCTTTTTCTTTTTCACTGATCTTTGCAGCTCTCATATATGCGACTTCCTTTCAAAATAAAGATTACATTTTTACAAATACATAATACCACATAAGCAAGCAAAATGCAAACGGGTGTTCGGATTATTTTGTAAACATTTTGTTAACAAAATATATAGACCGCTAGTTACCATGTCATAAATATTGACAATATATAGCAATTGGTCTACAATAATATTGTAACAAGTACTAAAAAAGGTGTTGTTACGCGGTAATATTCACAAAAATATATTAGAAGGAGAACCCAAAATGAAGCTAACAGCTATTTTACTTTGCATTATCACAATCTGCTCCACCTTTTTTGCAGGATGCCAAAGCAACAACAAGAAGGATACTTCGACAACAACGGGGACGACAGAACCGCCCGTCGAATCAACGCTCGTCGAGGTAACAGCCCCAACCGAATTTTCGGACAATTATGACATGGTTATGATGCAGCTTATGGCTCCTTACTTTTCTGAACACTCCTATGCCGTGAATCCCGGATTTTACAATGACATGTATCATTTTGGACCCGATGTCCTTATGTCTGATGAAGGACCATATTCAAGGACTCACTTCGGAACCTCGAAACAAATTAGTGCTTACTATGATACATCAGAAGTAGCAGACGCATTTGTTAAGCACGGAATTTTAACAGTAGAAGACCTTCATATAAATGACCTTATTTTTGACAAAACCGATGAGTGGGGAATCCCGGATTTTATAGACTACTACGGGATCACCAGAGAAGAATACGAGAAGGTATGGTCTAACGAACGGAAAGACAATAAATACAATCCGGATTTTTATGAGAGCTTCAACGTCAACAAATACTGGCATATCTGGTATGTCGACTATTATGATTACGGCAACGTAGAAATGTTCGTACATCCCGACTACGATTGGCCGGAAATAAGATCCGTTACGTACAAATACGATAATTCTCACACAAGACGTTATTACACGATAGATTGGCGGCTCATCGAGTACGTAACGCCTAAAGAATTCAAGGAGTACGAGAAAAAATTTGCAGGCACCGAGGATTTCAACGTTATCCACTTTGTCAATTATTTCAAGATAGATAAGTCTGAATTTCTCGAAATTTATCCGGATCTGTACAAATATTACAACCCCGATTACGTTTACGGCACAAAGGAAATGCAAGATAAGTATTTCTGCCCCGTAAGACAAGGGGAAGGCACGCCCCTGCCCACTGTTGATATGTGGCCGCCCTATGATGAGGATGCAATCAGTTGATAAAGACGCGCCCTGCCCGTATGTACTTTCCCGACCACAGAGGTAATCTGATATCAAAAGCAGCTCCCCGCGCGCATACGCGGGGAGATTTTTCGTCATTTTTGCAAAATACGACATATCTCTTGACAAAGTGCGCCGACGGTGCTATTATGTATACATAATACACAGAGTAGAATTTCGGGCGTTAAGTGCCGACGGGACGGGGAGTTGCCCATCGGACGAAGACATGAGGTTGCGATCCGAAGTTCGCATCCCGCTGGTACACAAGGAAGCTTATTCCTCCCTGTGCTGCGAGAATGCAAGGGAGGTTTTTATTTTGAAGAAAAATGAAAGTAATAAGGCGTTTTACTCGGCGAAGGTAATAACCGCATCAGGTCTTCTTACCGCCGCAAGCGTAATTCTGGCAACGCTTGCAAAGATCATATTCAACGAAAGCCCCTTACGGCTGACCATTGAGTGCCTTCCGATATTCATAGGTGCTTTTGCCTTCGGTCCTATCGTCGGCGGAGCTGTTGCAATGGGTGCGGACCTTATTTCCTGCGCCATTGCCGGAATGGCACCAAATCCTATGATAACCATCGGAGCGTGCTACATAGGCGTTTGCGCGGGAGTCGTGTATAGACATTGCTTCAAAAAACATTTTCAGGGCCTTCGCATAACTCTTGCGACGTTTATCGGTCATATCGTCGGATCAATGATAATTAAGACGCTGGCTTTGAAGCTGTGGTACGGAGTAAAAATTGACGTTTTGCTGTTCCGAATACCGATCTATATCGCTATCGCAACCATAGAGAGTATAGTACTCTGCTTACTCTTCAAAAACAAAGGTCTGAAGAAAGAAATTACAGGTGACTGATCAATGACCTACGAAGAAGCACTTTCATTTATACACAGCACCGAATGGCAAGGAAGCCGTCCGGGATTAAATCGAATAACAGAGCTTATGAGTAAGCTCGGAAACCCCGAAAAGACCCTTAACTTCGTTCACGTTGCAGGTACGAACGGTAAGGGTTCTTTCTGCGCAATGCTCGATTCCGTTTTGCGCCGCGCGGGCTACAAAACGGGGCTTTTCACCTCGCCTTTCATTGAATTTTTTGAAGAGCGTATACAGTTTAACGGCGAAATGATAAGCAAGGAAGACCTTGCCGAAACGGTAAGCGAAATTAAAGACGCTTGCTTTTCTATGACCGATCCGCCGACGGAATTTGAAGTTCTTACCGCTATCGGATTCGTTTATTTTAAGAAGAAAAACGCAGATATAGTAATTCTTGAGTGCGGGATGGGCGGTCGGCTTGATTCGACCAATATAATCCCCTCTCCCGTGCTTTCCGTAATTACCGGAATAGCGCTTGATCACGTTGCTTTTCTCGGCGATACCGTCGAAAAGATCGCTTACGAAAAAGCAGGTATCATAAAGCCGTCGCGCCCCGTTCTTTACGGCGGAAAGGACAAGGCGGCAAAAGAAGTAATAAAAGCTGCCGCGCTTGAACGCGGATGCAAATATTACGAAAAGGATCATTCTGCACTTAGTTGCGGTAAGATCTCGCTTAAGGGCAGCAGATTCGGCTATAAAAAGTACAAGAATCTCTCCCTTTCCCTTCTCGGAACCTATCAGCCCGAAAACGCCGCAAACGTTATCGAGGCGGCCGAGATACTTCGCGGCGAGGGTTACAAAATTTCCGATAAGGATCTCCGTGATGGTCTATCCCGTACCGAATGGAAGGGACGCTTCGAGCGCCTAAACGATTATCCTCCCGTGTTCTTCGACGGAGGACACAACGAGGAAGGCGTGACCGCCGCCGTGCGTACCGTCAAAACGTGCTTCGGTAAAAAGAAGATAAACGTTATATCGGGCGTTCTTAAGGATAAGGATTATGAAAAGATCGCGTCAAAGATCGGAGAGATCTCTAATACCGTATATACAGTAACACCCGACAGTCCGCGCGCTCTTGACGCAAAGGAATATGCTGAGGTGTTTACCAAAAACGGCAAAAAGGCCGTCTCAAACGAAAGCTTTGACGAGGCGGTAAAGAAAGCGTATTCCGCATCGCTGAAAAAAGGCACTCCCATTCTATGTGTCGGCTCGCTGTATTCCTACCCCGATTTCAAAAAAGCCCTCAAATCCACAGACAAAAACGGTTTGCTCGGCAAAAAGGCGAAGGAAAAACGCATCGCAAAGCTGTCGGTAATAACCGTATGTATCCTTACGGCACTTTTTTTGGCGCTCAATTTGATTATAGAAAGCGGAGTTTTCTCATCACTTTTCACCGAAGAGATCAAATACGGCGATTATCCGCCGCTCGGGGATGAATATTTCTGCACTCCCGATTGGGAAGAAAACATCCTCGAAAACGAGCAATATCTCGTAAAGGATCGGCTGATACACTATTCATCGAATAACATCACCCTCCATCTCGAGGATGACGACGATTTCAATTACGCAGGTCCGATAGCGCTCTTCTTCCGCGAGCATTTCAATGCAATAATTAACGGCGATCACGAAGCTTATAACGCGCAGTTCACAGATCCATACATAAAGAAACACGGCAAAAAAGGTCCGTTTACGATGCAAAAGCTTTATGAGATGGAAGTGACGGATCTGAACAAAGTAAGCTATCTGAACAGCGGTAAGCCAAACCAGATAACGGTTTATGAATTTGACGTCGCTTATAAGATTATGGAAAATAACGGAACGTTCAGAAACAACCTCGCAAGCGACAATAAGCGCCCCGTCCGTTACTTTCTCTACCTATATTCGTCGGGGGAGATCAAGATAAATAACGTCGAAGAATACCGACCGATAATCAAATAAGCTTTTGCGGAATTTATTGTCAGGAAAGTTATTGACATATTCCCTTTTTATAGGTATAATTATATTATATTCAGGAGGTGGTACAATGCTCGCAATTACAAACGCAACAATTGTAATGACAGATCATTACATTTACGACGGAACCGTTCTTGTCGATAACGGCAAAATAGTCGAGTTCGGCAGAAAGGTAAAGATACCCGACGGCGCTGAAATACTCGACGTAAACGGCGCATACGTCGGACCCGGACTTATAGATATTCATACTCACGCAGACGGCGATACCTTCTTCACAGAGGATCCCGAAAAGGTAGCAGACGTTCTGCTCCATCACGGCGTTACAGACGTTATGCCCGCGCTCTATTACAATATGAACGCCGATCAGTACGTCGACGCTATCAAGCTTATAAAGAAGACGATCGCCGACGGTAAGGCAAAGAACATAATAGGTCTTTATATGGAAGGACCTTACCTCAACCCGAATTTCGGCGGCAACCGCGAAAACAACCCCTGGAAGGGTCCCGTTGACGCAGCTAACTACAAGAAAGTTGTTGACGAGGCAGGCGACCTTGCAAAGGTATGGTGCCTTGCTCCCGAAAGAGAAAACATCGAGGAGTTCGTCCGCTATGCAAAGAGCGTTAATCCGAATGCTATCCTTTCGGTCGCTCACAGCGAAGCGTCTCCCGACCAGATCGAGGCGCTTATGCCTTACGGTCTTAAGCTCGCAACTCATCACACTAACGCAACGGGAACGATCCACAGATACCCCGAATGCCGCTCCGCCTGCGTTGACGAGTGCGCTCTCTACAATAATACGATATACACAGAGCTTATCTGCGACAAGGTCGGTATTCACGTTGACCCGTATATGCTCCGCCTCATCCGTAAGATCAAGGGCGACGACCGCGTCATTCTTATTGCAGACGCATTCGTTGACCACGGTCCTATCCCGGACGGCGATCTTTACGAGGGCGCTGACGATATTAACTTCGACTTTACGGGCGAGATCGCAGGAAGCGGTATGATCCTTGACGGTCCCTGCAAGAACATAATCAAGCACACAGGCGCTTCGGTATGTCAGGCGTTCAAGTTCGCATCCACCAACCCCGCAACTCTCCTCGGTCTAAGTGACCGCGGAAGAATCGCTGTAGGCAACGTAGCCAACCTCATCGTAGTCGACCATCTATTTAACGTCAAATACACCGTCTTCGGCGGTGAAATTGTAAAATAAAAATCAAAGGAGTATAAGACAATGAACTTCATCACAGATCCCGCAACAAAATTTGACTTTGCCCCCGCCGATTTTGTTCCTTTTAAGGATAAAAAGGTTTGCGAATACGTTCGCAGCTTGAGCGGCAAGGACCTCGAAAAGAGAGAGGACTGGTGGCATCCCGAATTCGAAGTTAAGGTTATGATGAACCCCCATCCCGTTCTCATTTCCACCCTCTTCACCCGTCTTAAGGCAGCATCTGAGGCAGGAAAGTCCTTCACTATGATCCTCGGTAACCCCGAGCCCGACACCTACATTCCGCTTGCACAGCTCATCAACTACTTCAAGGTTGACTGTTCCAAGGTTCACCTCGTAGCAGAGGACGAATGGGCAGATGAGAACGGAAACATCGCTCCTATCACCTATGAGGCAGGCTTCGCTCACTCGATGATCAAGTACCTCTACTACCAGATCGACGAGAAGCTCCGTATGCCTATGGAGAACGTTCACTTCCCGACAAACGCTAACATCAAGGATTACTCCAAGATCATTGACGACATCACCGAGGGAACCGGTGCTGATATCGCATCGACATCTCCCGGATGGGCAGGACACATGGCATTCGTTGACCCGATTCCCGAGTTCATCGGTTCCGGCGACATCGAAGAATGGCTCAACCAGCCCGCACAGATCGTTAAGCTTCACCCCATGACCATCATGCAGAACTCCCTTAACGGTACCTTCGGTCAGTCCGGCGATATCGCTAACGTTCCTCCCTGCGCAGCTACTATCGGACCGCTCGACGTTATGAGAGCAAAGGAGCGTATCGAGGTTCACGCACTTGCTACCTGCGGTACCTTCTCTTCCTGGCAGAGAATGACCAGCCGTCTCTGCACACACGGTCCGATCACTCCTTACCTCCCGAGCACCATGCTTCAGACCAAGAAGACTCAGGTCTACATCAGCGAAGAGCTCGCTGCTCCCTTCGAGTGCTGGGAAAAGGTCGGCTACTAATATACTAAAAATTACGCGGAAATCCGTCACTTCACGGATTTCCGCATAATGCCTTGAAAGGACAGATAATGTCAAATAAAAATTCAGCCGACTATAAGCTTCTCGGTATAGATATAGGTACTACCTCGCTCAAGGCGGCAGTCTTTGACGGTAACGGCAAGCGTCTGGCGCTGACGAGCAGAGATTATACCTTAAATACCTATTCCGATACCGGCTTTATCGAATTCGATCCCGAAGAATATATAAGGATCTGCAAAAGCGCACTTGACGAGCTTACGGAAAAATGCGGAAAGATCGACGCAATATCGGTCGACACGCAGGGCGAAACGCTCATTCTGACCGACGAAAACGCTTCTCCTCTTTATCCCGCGGTAGTTTGGCTCGACAACAGAGCTGAAAAAGAAGCCGAGGATATAAAGGCGAAATTCGGAAACGAACTCGTTTATAACGTAACGGGACAGCCCGAAATAACCGCAGGTTGGCCTGCAAGTAAGCTTCTATGGTTCAAGAATAACCGTCCCGACGTGTTCGGAAGAATACGCAAGGTATTTATGCTTGAGGACTGGATACTGTACCGACTCACGGGCAACTTTGTCACCGAGCCGACGATACAGTCATCGACCATTTATTACGACGTAATAAACGGTAAATGGTGGAGCGAGATGCTCAACTTTATCGGCATCTGCGAGGACGTTTTCCCGCGCATCTGCCGCAGTGCAGAGGTCATCGGTGAATATAACGGAGCCAAGGTCGTGAGCGGAGCGCTCGATCAGATCGCAGGAACTGTCGGCGCAGGATGCGTCTCTGACAGAGTCATCAGCGAAATGACGGGCACCATAATGGCTATCTGCGTTATGACGGACAAGCTTCCGCCATATCAGCCGAACAGCATTATTCCCTGCCACGTTCACGGTATTGACGGCAAATACTGCCTCATACTCTGGTCGTCGACTGCGGGCATGGCGCTCAAATGGTTCAAGAATAATTTTGCAGAGGACTTTACCTTCCGCGAACTTGATGCTCTCGCTAAGGATATTCCCGCCGGCTCTGACGGAATGACAGTCCTCCCCTATTTCTGCGGATCAACGATGCCAAAGTATAATCCGAGCGCAACCGCGACCTTTACGGGAGTTACCCTCTCACACGGACGCGGACATTTCGCAAGAGCGATAATGGAGTCTATCGCCTTTATACTCAAGCAGGATCTTGACTACATAGGCGCAGATAAGGTCGAAGAAATACGCATAACGGGCGGCGGCGCATCAAGTCCCCTGTGGGCGCAGATGAAGTCCGACGTAACGAACAGACGCCTCAAAACGCTTTCCGAAAGCGAGACTGCATGTCTCGGCTCGGCAATATTTGCCGCAGTCGGAATTGGTCTCTTCAATAACATCGAGGATGCGGCGGAAAAGCTCGTTACGACAAAGAACGAATACCTGCCGTCGGGAAGCGATTACACCGAAGCTTATAACAGATTCTGTTCCTACGACGCAAAACTCAACTGATACGAAAGGAAACTTTCAGGACAATGGTAAAGAATTACACTATTAAAGAACCCTTCTTTGAATACGGCCCTAAGTGCTATATGTACGGCGATACTCTTCTTGAGATCGCAAAGGGTCTTGATGAGCTTGCAGAAAAATACGATGTTGATGTCATTCTCGACGTTCCGGACACCGAGATCTTCAATATCGCACACAACGTAAAGAGAGTTCACGTTTACTCTCAGCACATGGACAGTCTTACCGTCGGCAAGGGCATGGGAAGAACGCTTCCCGAAGCTCTCAAGGCGGCAGGCGCTGTCGGCGTAATGCTCAACCACGCAGAGCATAAGCTCACCCTTGACGAGATCAAGGCGGCTATCGCGCGTGCTGACGAAGTCGGTCTTGCTACTATGGTCTGCGCTGACAGCGTTGACGAGGTAAGAGAGATCGCAAAGCTCGGACCGAACATTCTCGTTGCTGAGCCGACTGAGCTTATCGGTACAGGCAAGCCCGCTGACAAGGAATACGTCGATGAGGTCATTCGCGTGATCAGAGAGGTCAATCCCGAGATCAAGCCCTTCCCCTCCGCAGGAATCAGCAAGGGCGAGGACTGCTACAACATAATCAAGGCAGGTTCCTCCGCATCGGGCTGCTCGAGCGCTATCGCAAAGGCAGAAAATCCCCTCGCACTTGCCGAGGAAATGATCGCGGCAGTTCGTCGCGCATGGGACGAGGTGCACGGATAATATGAGAAAAGAAGCTTTAGAGGCAGCAAAAAACGCCTATAAGATCGAAAGCGAGTGCATCGCTACGATGCTCGATTACTTCGATGACGAGCAGTTCAGCAAAGCTGTTGAGCTTCTCAAAAACGCAGAGCGTATCGGAACGTCGGGCTGCGGACACTCGGGAATAATCTGCCAGCACATGGCACATCTTCTCTGCTGCATCGAGCGCCCCACGAGATTCATTTCTCCTGCCGAGGCAGTTCACGGTGCAACCGGTTATCTCCAGAATGGCGACGTTATGATATTCGCCTCGCGCGGAGGAAAGACCAAGGAGCTCCTTCCTATACTTGATATTTGCAAGGCAAAGGGCGTTAAGGTGATCACCGTTACGGAGGATCTTAACTCCGTTCTTGCTACGAGCGCAGACGTAGTTCTTAAACAGTACGTCAACCGCGAAACCGATAAGTACAACGCGCAGGGCACGACCTCAACGACTGCCCTTTGCATGATCTTCCATGCTCTTCAGGCAGCGCTTATCGAAGAAACAGATTACAAAAATGAGCAGTTCGCACTCATCCATCCGGGTGGAGCAGTAGGCGAGCGACTCAATAAAAAATAATATATTTTTGGAGGAAAACAAAAATGGAATTTAAGGTTTATCAGAAAGAGCTTGAGCTTCAGTCCAGAGGTTGGATCCCCACCTTCCACGACGTAACGAGCGAGATCATGAAGATCGTAGCTGAGTCGGGAGTTAAGAACGGTACCGTTTGTATCGCTTCTCACCACACCACCTGCTCGGTAATGGTTCAGGAGTGCTCTCACGACATCGATTCTTTCGATCTCGAGTATCTCCAGCACGACCTTCTCGACATCATGAGAAAGATGATCCCCGACTACGTAAATGAGGGTGACTACCGTCATCCCGGTCCGATCCACTCCAAGTTCGGCAGATTTGTAAACGAGCCCGGTGACTTCACCTCTATGAACACCGACGGTCACCTCCGTTCCTGCTTCTTCGGCAGAAGCGAGACCATGACCATCAAGGATGGCATCCTTGACGGCGGTGAGTTTGCTCACGTTTACTTCATCGACTGGGACCACGTTCGTGCTCGCCACAGACAGCTCAACGTAACCGTTATGGGTACGACCGAGCCCGTTAACGACAGAAAGTGGAACGACGGTAAGGTCGTTGACACTCTCCACAAGTTCACCGACGAGGAAAAGGCAGACGACATCCACTACACTCTTAACTGGAAGAGATAATTTGAAATGAGATTACTTTTAGACACGGCGAACCTATCCGATATACGCTACTTTAACGAGTACTACCCCATCGAGGGCGTAACGACGAATCCGACCATCCTCTCGGCAGAGGGCGGAAACGTTCTTGAGCTTTTAAGCGAAATACGCGCAATAATCGGTTGGGACAAAGAGCTTCACGTTCAGGTCACCGAAAAAGACTTCGACAGAATAATCGAAGAAGCTATCGCTCTTGTCAGCTTCCTCGGCGAAAACACCTACGTTAAGATCCCCGCGACCGACGTTGGCCTTAAAGCTACAAAGTACCTTAGCAAAAGGGGCTACAAGATCACGGTTACAGCGATCCTCAGCGAGGCACAGGGAATGCTTGCGGCAAACGCAGGTGCTTCTTACGTTGCGCCCTACGTCAGCCGACTTGATAACCTGTGTGCAGACGGTGTCGGAACCGTTAAGCAGATCAGCGATATACTCAGCTTTTCCGGTCAGAAAACTCAGGTCCTTGCGGCAAGCTTCAAGACCGCAAAGGAAGTCCTCGATGTCGCGGCGGCAGGTTGCCACTGTGCAACGGTTGGAAGCAGCGTGATGAAAAATCTGCTCTCCCATACTACGACGGACACCTCTATCGCCCGCTTTGATTCCGATTGGAAGCAAGCATTCGGCGACGTAACGATCCTGTCGCTTCTGAACGAAGGAAAGAAATAACAACATAAAAGAGCCGTCCATCGGACGGCTCTTTTTGTGTCGTTGGATTTACTTTTTGCCTTCAATGAAGAACGTCGCTTCGCTGTCGGCAACCGAAAGTGCGTAAGCAAGCGGAAACATTTCAAACGCCGCGCCGACGTTACGCTCGTCGTCGGTACTCGAAAATCCCATGTGATAACGGATAGCAAATGCTTCCTCGCGTGTGAGCTTCATATACCCTGAGATAATATAAACGCTCTTTTCTCCGTGTCCGTAAGGAAGCTTATCGTCATATTCGTAGGTCGGAACGGTCTGCCAGACGCCGTTTGCGTCCTTGACGTTACGGGTTCCCTTTTTATAGCAGTTGACCTTGCATACGTCGTGAAGAAGCGACACGATAGCGATACTCTCGTCGCTGTACTCCATTCCGTAGGTTTCCTTAACGCGCGGACGGTTGAGGTAATCGACGAGGCAATCGTAGACGTTGAGCGAATGCTCGAGCAGTCCGCCCTCGTATGCACCGTGAAAGCGCGTGCTTGCAGGAGCTGTGAGGAAATCTCCAGTTGAGGTCAGATAATCGTAAAGCTTATCCGCGCCCTCTCTTTTTATATGTGTCGTATATAATTCCTTGAATCTTTCTCTCGGTGTCATATTATTTACCTCTCTTCGTTTGGATCTTATCATATATTGAGTCGGCAACAAGCGCGAACTCGGTTATTCCGAGCTTTTCGCCTCTGATATCAGGAGCAAACGATGCGCCCACAACCGCCTCGGTCAGCTCTTCCTTGCTTAGCTCGGAAAATTCCGACGAGAGCGAATTTACAAGCGTTTTTCTTCTCTGCGCAAAGGCACCGCGAATAACTCTTGTCATAGTTTTCTCGTCTTTAACGGAGTATTTCCTCTCCTTATCGACCTCGATGCGGATAACGGCGGAATCGACCTTCGGCGCAGGAACGAAGCTTCCTGCCGACACGTTAAAAAGTCGGCTTGCCTTGCCGTAGCGTGCGACCGATGCCGTAACAGAGCCATAATCGCTATCGCCCGGCTTGGCGCAAAGACGGAGCGCGACCTCCTTTTGTATCATTACTGTTATGTTATCAAATCGGCATCCCGATTCAAGAAGTCCCATAATTATGGGTGTCGTTATGTAATACGGAAGATTAGCGCAAACGGTAAGCGGCATATCTCCGAATTCTTCTTTGATAAGCGCAGCTAGATCGACCTTTAAAATGTCCGCGTTTATGACCTTAAAGTTATCAAACTCCGCCATCGTCTCGCCGAGTGCCGGAATGAGCGTCGTATCGATCTCGACTGCGACAACCTTTTTATACAGCTTGCAAAGCTCCTGCGAGAGCGTTCCGATTCCCGGTCCGATCTCAAGTATCGCAGACTCCTGCGACGCTCCGCACTCCTCTGCAATTCTTCGCGGCACGGCTTCGTTTATCAGAAAATTCTGCCCGTAGCCCTTGTTGAAGCGCAGACCGTGCTTTTCCATTATGCTTTTGACTTCGTTTAATGATGTCAGCTTCATTTAAAATATTTTTCCTTCTTGTATCGTAATTTTCTCTTGACACAACGCGTTTTTTGTGTTATAATTTATCGGTACGCTGGTATAGCACAGTCGGTAGTGCAGCTGATTCGTAATCAGCAGGTCGTGTGTTCGAGTCACATTACCAGCTCCAAGAACGCTCTCAAACGAGGGCGTTTTTTGTTTCCATCAGTCTTCACTTCGTGAAGATGCTGATTCGTAAGCTCCCTGCGGGAGGATGGCATCAGGTCAGTGTGCAAGAGTCACATTACCAGCTTGGGTAACACTCTCAAACGAGGGCGTTTTTTGTTTCCACCGCTATTATACTACACTTTTTGTGATTCATCAAGTATTTTCACGAAATTGCTTGTTGCGTTATAGGTCTCAATGTGTTATAATGAAAAAAAGCGGAAAGGAGAACGGCATGGAAAAAAAGACGAAGATTCGTGTGCGCGATTTATTATACGGCATTCTGCTTGCGTTTATATTCTCATCTCTGATCTTTTCCATCTCGGCGATTGTGTTCAGCGAACACCAAAATCCGAATCTTGCACTGACGCTGACACTCGCCCTCTCTTTCGTGAGCGCCGCTGTATATTGGATATTTGAATACTGCATATTCTACAAAAACCGATCGTCTGCTTTTTCTGTCGGTTACTTCGGAACGATCGTTATCATCGCCGCCTTGACGTTTTTTGTAACGAGCGTCTTTCCGATATATTTCGTTTTCGACTACGCTCCGCAATGGACCGCCACCTACCTCAAGACCGCCTGCGTCAGGTTCTGCCTGTTCAACTCAGTCGCGCTGGTGCTCCGTCTTGGCATCGAAACCTACCGTTATATCAAGGTCGTATTCGGATATAAAAGCGAACAATAAACCGTTACACGCATATAATGCAGTGTGACGGTTTTACTTTCTTGAATAATTTTAAGTACAATATACAAAACTTGATAACAATATATGTATAAAACGATAATTTTTTTATTTTATAAAAAAATGTTTTGATTTTTTTGATCGTTTATGATATAATATGTGAGATAGATAATTGCGGTAGAGTAGTCTGCCATAAATTAGGTAACTGTACCTTTTGCTAAAAAATAAAGTAAAGGTGTTGACATAAAAATGGAAAGAATCGTAATAAACGGAGGACGGCCCCTGAACGGCGAGATCGAAGTCAGCGGAATGAAAAACGCAGCACTTCCGATCCTTATGGGCTGCCTGCTCGTTGAAGATAAATGCATAATAGAAAATCTCCCCGAGATCGACGACGTTACCCTTTCGCTTAAGATCTTAAGCGCTATGGGAATGTCTGTCCGTATGATAAACCGAAACACCGTCGAGATCGACTCGACCTTCGCCGTCGGCGGAACTGCTCCTATCGACCTGGTTCGCAAGATGAGAGCTTCCTACTATCTGCTCGGCGCAGAGCTTGGACGCTTTGGACGCGCATACGTCGGTTATCCCGGCGGATGTGACTTCGGCGTCCGTCCTATCGACCAGCATATCAAGGGCTTTGAGGCACTTGGCGCAGAGGTAAACGTCGAGGGCGGATACGTTGAGGTTATCGCAAAGGACGGAATCAGAGCAAACAACATATTCTTTGACGTTATAACCGTCGGCGGAACTATGAACGTAATGCTCGCGGCTGTAAAGGCAGAGGGCACTACGATAATCGAAAACGCCGCGCGTGAGCCACACATCGTTGACCTTGCAAACTTCCTTAACTCCTGCGGAGCTAAGATAAGCGGTGCGGGAACCGATACGATAAAGATCAAGGGCGTAACAGAGCTTCACGGCTGTACTTACGCTATTATCCCAGACATGATCGAAGCAGGAACCTATATGTTCGCTGCGGCTATCACAAAGGGTAATCTGAAGATAACGAACGTAATTCCGAAGCACCTTGAGTCAATAACTGCAAAGCTTGAGGAAATGGGCGTTGAGGTTGAGGACGGCGACGACTGCGTCACCGTTAAATACTGCGGTACGCTTAACCGTATAAACGTTAAGACTATGCCCTACCCCGGCTTCCCGACAGATATGCAGCCGCAGATGGGAGTTCTCCTCTGCCTATGTAGCGGTGTAAGCTGTCTGAGCGAGGGCGTATACGACAACCGCTTCCGTTATTTCGAGGAAGTTAAGCGTATGGGCGCAAACGTCAAGGTTGACGGCAGAACTGCGGTTATCGAGGGAATCGAGAAATTCTCTCCTGCCGTGATCAAGGCGGTCGATCTCCGCGCAGGCGCGGCTATGGTGCTTGCAGGACTTGCAACGGTCGGCAGAACCGAGATCGAGGAGATCCGCCACATTGAGCGCGGATACGACGATATAGTCGGTAAGCTCCGAGCTGTCGGCGCAGATATCGAAAAGGTTACTTATCCCGACGATACCGAGCCGGTCTCAAAAGCAAACTAATACTAAGGGCGGTTACCTTGTAACCGCCCTTTCTTATTTTATAATTTTCAAAATAAACGCTTTTTCCATTTTTTCAAGCGAACGGAAATCCATCGCCTCTTTGTAAATATCCTCGAGGATAAAATGATATTCCTTTGCCTGACGCAGCTCGCTTAGCGCGCAGTCCCTCAGCTCATTTTCAAGAGCAGTTAAGAAACGAAGCTTTTTCCTTACATCGCCAAGCTTTTCGTTCGCTATAAAGCGTTCACTGTTGATAACGTTATCGCCGTCTCCGAGAAGAACTGCTACACTCTTTTCCGGAAATGCGACGGCGTTGACGCGGTATAGACAGTCGCGCGAAACGTGCATTTTCAGCTTCTGCTCCGCAGCTTTTTTTATGATCTCATCAAATAAGAAGGTCGCAATTCCGCGCTTATCCCTTATGTATATTACCCTGTTACACTCCGCCTTGTACGTATCAAAATCGCTTTCGCCATTCATTGAAAACGCGCTTATCTGCCGAGGGATAAGGGCGTGTTTTGTCCCAATTCCGACGGTTTTCATAAAACGGCAGACCGCCTTTTCCGCCTTTTCCTTTTCGTAGCACGTTAAAAGCGTTCTTTCCTTTTCTGCCCGTACCGATTCGGATACCGAGAGATATTTATACGCCGACGAAAAGCATCTGCCCTTCTTGCCCGAGATCTCCTCTATTCTATCCCGGCAGAGCGATAGAAAATCGCTGTTCCAGAATTCCCCGAGATTAAGATATTCCTCCTTTGCTCCGGGATAACGCGCTTCAAAAATATGCGGCGGCGTGCCGTCCGTCACACCGATACCGAGCGACGGAATTACGACACCGTCAAGAGAGCTCGGATCAGACGAGCAGTAGTAATACTCAACATCATGTCCCTTCTCCTCTGCTTTTTCCGCGATCTTTTTCATAAAGGTCGATTTTCCCGTACCCGGTCCGCCCTTAATTACGTACAGCTTTTTTAGATTCGCAAAAATGTCGTCCCCGTAATTTATAAATCCCGCCGAGGTATTTGCACCGATAAAGTATTTTTTAGTTCTTACCGCTTCGCTATCTGACATAGTGATCCTCCGTAAAAACAGTTATTCTTTTACATATTATGCGATAAGTTAAAAATTGACATAAAAAAGAACGGATGGATCATCCGTTCCTTTTTGTTTTGATTCTTCTGAATGGGTACTGATAATTACTGAGCTTGGAAAGAAGCATCACAAGCGGTATAGCAAGTAACGAGGAAACGAAGTTACCTATCGCATGCATCGTATCAAACGGCAAGCCGTTAAGTAACCATATATACGCAAAGTTCCAGTTGCCCTTGAAAAAGACGTAGCACTGATACGGCATATATAGTAGTCCGAAGCCAATACCGTGAAGCGTTGTCAGCAGGGTTATTATGACTCCTGCCGCGACCTCGTTTATATTCCTCGGTATCAGCATAATGAGAAGCCAAAGAACCGTCCATATATACAAATTCGGATACCACCATAAACCGAATCCGCCCGTAAATCCTTCAAGAAAAACGTAGACATATATCGGTATCAACGCCCTCACGCGGTATACCACGGTAAACGCCGCAATAAAGAGCGACAAAGGGTGAACGTTCGGAACGATATCAATTTGCGCCGACAGGTACATTATCGCACCGAAAAGCGCGAAAAGCACCATTTCTTCGACCTTTTGAATATGCTCATTCAACTTTACGGTTTTTCGCACTTGACGACGAATGTATCTACGTTCTTCCGCTTTTTTTATATACCTCTTCAGACTCATGCCTTTTCGTACTTGATCTCGTACTCATCTCCATCGGAAATTATGGTATCGTCAACACCGCTCGGAAGCTGGACTCCATCCTTATAGAAGCCCCAATAAGCGCCGTCCTGCTCGTAGTCGGCACGAAGCCCGTTTACGACCTTAACGTAAAGACCGTACTCGCTTTCGTCGCCCTCGACAAGCTTCTCTTGCTCAAGCGCACCGCGCAGGTTCGGAGAGTCCGTCGTTATCGTAAAAACGGTCTTCTCTCCCTTGTCGTCGATAACGGTGACGGTGATAGTTTTTTCATCACTGTTACCTTTTGGCTTTTCGCATCCCGCAAAGCTCATACACGCCGCCGCAGTCAACGCAAGAACAAGCAGAACCGATAGAATTCTTTTGAAATTTTTCATTGTTCTTTTTCCTTTCTTTTGGGAAATTTCCCATCAATAAATAAATCTGCCCGACATTTTTGCACCCGTAGATACGGCGTCGGCTCTCGCAACTTTTACAAAGAATGGGGTAAGTCTTCCGGCTTACAGAGAAAACAAATAACACCTTCTCAGCTTGCGCCAATGGCTTGTCCTTCCCTTCTGCGGTCGGGAAGCAGTTATTTTGCCGCGGCTAATGCCGCTCTCTGTTCACGGCGACGGGCTCGCTTCGGTCTTTCACCGATATTCCTTATTAAACCGCCCCTTGGCGGTGCCCCTTGTCGAACAGTGTAATTATACTATGAACGTCGGAATTTGTCAATCAGTGTAAAAACAAAAGGCGGCATAAGCCGCCTTTTGTTAGGGGATATTCTTTATTGCTTCGTTATCGTATGTGACCTTATAGGTTTCTAGCAGCCCGTCACGGTATTCCGTCATTATCTCGGAGATGTAACCGTTCTTTGCGTCGATCTTCCACGCAGGAAGTCCGTCACCTATGAAGTATACGATATGATAACCGTAGGTCGTTTCAACTATTTCGCAGTCGCCGACCTTTCTTTCGCCGTAGATCCAGTTTTCAAACTCCTCTACCATATAACCCTTGGTAACGTTATAGTAAGCCGTTGCTTCCATTGCGCTTTCGTCACTAAGGCACTTAGTTTCGAGCGCCTTGAAATCGTCCTCGGTCTTATTTCCGTTCTTGAATTCGTCGAGGATGGAATTTGCCTTTGCAAGCGCCTCTGCCTTTGCAGCTGCAAGCTTATCCTCATCGGTCTCCTCGTTATTTACGTAGAAAAGAATGTGTCTGCAGTCCTTCGTCAAATAGTCATAGTAATACGCAGGGGTAACGATGCAGGAAACGGTATAATACTTTTCGCCGTCCTGATATGCTTCTTCAAGCACAAAAGTATCGCCTGCCTTGCGGTCGGTAGAATATGCCCATTCGTAATATGGCTTTTTCGCATCGGTCGCGGCTTCGTCAGCATCATAATACTCCGCATCAAGAAGGTACTTCGAGAGTATTACCGAAGGCGATTCGGTAGTGTCCTCGCCTGCGTTTTCAAGCTCTACGATTCCGTTTTTGAACGCTTCAACAGTCTTGTTCTTCTTTACAAAGTCCTCTGCCTTCTTTTTAGCCGCCTCGCAAGCTGCCGTGATCTCATCTTCGGTCGCATCGGTATCGTATTCTGCGAAGAATCCGTACTGGATGATGTCTATCATAAGGAACTTTTCGGGATGATCCAAGCGATATTTTGTAAGATCATCGTCGGTGTATTCAATGTCTTCAGCGCGCGAATTCATATAGCTATAGGTAAGCTGCTGAAGCATTATACATTTTTCGTAGGTCTCTGCAGTTACTCCCTCAATGTAATAAGCCGCAAGAAGCTCATCGAGGTTTTTATAGCCGTTTTCAACAGCGTTTGCCTGAAGCTCGGAGATATAATTCTTAATCTCCGCCATCTCCTCCTCTTTCAGTTCGAAAGAAGCATCGTATGCCGCCTCTGCCTGAGAAAGGCACTCATCAATATAGGAATTTGCCATTTCGGCGAAAAACTCGAACCAGGTCTTCCCCTCTGCCAGAGGACACTCAGCAGTCTGCTCGCGAAGCGAAAGCTCGACGTTATATCCGTAATAGGGGAGATACGAAGAATACTGTCCTACGAAGTCATAAAGGAAAAATGCGTACATAGCACCGTCTATCTCGTAGTGTTCCGTCTTTGCAACGACGAGGGAGGCAAGGTCGATTGGCTCCTTATCCTTCTTTTTGTCGCAGGAAGCGAGCGCGAAAAGCATCATAACAGATGCGAGTATCAATGCGATTAATCTTTTCATAGTACACTCCAAATAGTTTATCTATCATATAATACCATAACAATATTAACAAATCAAGGCAAGAGCGTGTTTTTTATGTGACGAAGCAAAAAAACGGACACCGTTCGGTGTCCGTTTTGCATACTGTTTTATCAGCAAACGCCCTGAGCGAGCATTGCTTCTGCGACCTTAATGAAGCCGGCGATATTTGCGCCTGCAACAAGGTCATCACCGAGACCGTACTTGTTAGCAGCAGACACGGAAGAATCAAAGATATTCTTCATGATCTGGTGAAGCTTAGCGTCAACCTCTTCTGCGGTCCAGCTGTAACGCATCGAGTTCTGCGACATTTCAAGACCGGAGGTAGCAACGCCGCCTGCGTTAACTGCCTTCGAGGGAGCAACGATAACGCCGTTCGCCTTGAGATAAGCAACTGCCTCGTTGGTAGAAGGCATATTGGATACCTCAACATAGTACTTAACGCCGTTCTTAACGATCATCTCTGCTTCCTTAACGTCAACCTCGTTCTGAGTTGCGCAAGGCATAAGGATGTCTGCCTTTACGCCCCAGGGCTTCTCGCCTGCATAGAAGGGCACGCCAAACTTATCAGCGTAATCCTGAACTCTGTTACGGCAGGATGCGCGCATTTCGAGCATATAGTTGATCTTTTCCTCGGTATTGATTCCGTCCTCGTCGTATATGTAACCGTCAGGACCGGAGATGGTAACTACCTTACCGCCAAGCTCGGTAACCTTCTTAACAGTACCCCAAGCAACGTTACCGAAGCCCGAGATAGCGAAGGTCTTACCCTTTATGTCGTCACCGAAGTGATTAAGCATTTCAACGGTATAGTAAACTGCGCCGAAACCGGTCGCCTCGGGACGGATAAGCGATCCACCGAAGGAAAGTCCCTTACCGGTAAGAACGCCGGTAAACTCATTGCGAAGGCGCTTATACTGACCGAACATATAGCCGACCTCGCGTGCGCCGACTCCGATATCACCTGCAGGAACGTCGGTATCAGCGCCGATATGCTTAGAAAGCTCAGTCATAAAGGACTGGCAGAAGCGCATGACCTCGTTATCGCTCTTGCCTCTGGGGTCGAAGTTAGCACCGCCCTTACCGCCGCCCATAGGAAGAGTAGTAAGAGAGTTTTTGAAGGTCTGCTCGAAGCCGAGGAACTTCATTATAGAAAGATTTACGGAAGGATGGAAACGGATACCGCCCTTGTACGGACCGATAGCCGAATTGAACTGAACGCGGTAACCCTTATTTACCTGAACGTTTCCGTTATCGTCTACCCACGGAACGCGGAAGGAGACAGTTCTTTCGGGCTCGACCATTCTCTCAACAACGCCTGCCTTTACGAGGTCGGGGCGCTGATCGATCACGGGCTGAATCGACTCAAGAACTTCCTTTACGGTCTGATGGAACTCGTTTTCGCCGGGGTTATCGGCTACTACCTTTTCATAAACACTTTTAAGATATTCATTAGTGAATGCCATATTATCTTCCTCCTGAAGAACCGATTGATCGGTAATAATTAAAAAGATGAATTCATTATACATTTTTTGCTTTACTTTGTCAATAGAAAAAAACGCTTTTTTGAATTATTTATTTATGAAACTTGTAAAAAACCGCGGCTAATCATTGTTTTAACATCATATAATGATTTTTTTGCTGTTGAGTCTTTCATTTTCACTCTTTTCGGAGCTGTTCTAAAACCGTTTATGCGGAATATAAATTGAAATACGAAAGGATAGCATAATGAAAAACGCACGGCTTTTTATTTATAACGGTCTGATACTCACCGCAGCGTCGCTTCTTCTGCGCACTCTCGGCGTCGGGTTCAATATATTTATTACTTCCCGTGTAGGTGAGGTCGGCACGGGGCTTTTTCAGCTTGTAATGTCCGTATACTCCCCTGCCCTTACGCTTGCAAGCGCAGGCACGTCGCTAGCTTCATCCCGTCTCGTTGCGGAGGAAATGGGAAAACGGCGCGGTAATCCCCGTGCGGTGCTTCTGCGGTGCGTTTTGTTCTCTCAGCTATCGTCAATTCCGATTGCATTAGCGCTGTTTTTGCTTTCGCCATACATATCAGTTTCGTGGCTCGGAAGCGCGGGGGCATCGCACTTATTACGTATGCTTTCTGTCGGTCTGCCGTTCATTTCCCTCTCGTCCTGCATAAACGGCTTCTTTATCGCACTCAGAAAGGCAAAAAACACCGCGATTGCACAGATATCCGAGCAGCTCTTCAAGATGCTCATTACATTTACTCTGATATACAGTATGTCAGACAGAGCCGATCTGTGTCTGCTTCTCGTTGTCTTTTCAAACGTCTGCTCCGATATTTTTTCCGTCGTTATCTCGCTGTTTTTATGCTCAAAGGAAGCAAAACAGCTTCCTAAGCGAAGTGTCACGCGAGGCGGTATTTCAGCCGCAGTGCTCTCAATTACGCTGCCTGTTTCAATAAGCTCGTTTTTGAGGTCGGCGCTAACCGCACTTGAGCACATACTCATTCCGAAAGGACTGCTAAAAAGCGGTCTGACATACGGTGCGTCGATGGCGGCTTACGGAACACTTACCGGAATGGCGCTTCCGATAATAATGTTCCCTGCGTCATTTCTCTACTCCTTTTCCTCTCTGACAGTTCCCGAAATGGCAGAGGCAAACGAAAGAGGAGATAAAACCGAGATAAGGACAAAAATGCGTCAGATCCTCCGCGCATTTCTCATATTCTCGATAGGCGCATCGGGATTTATATTCGCTTACAGCTCCGATCTCGGTCAGGCGATCTACCATAGCGACAAGGTCGGTTATTATCTTAACATTCTCGCCCCACTTATCCCGATAATGTACCTTGACAATATTTGCGATTCAATGCTAAAGGGCCTAGGCGAGCAGATTTTTACCATGAAGGTAAACGTAATTGACGCCGCGTCCTGCGTTTTATGCGTGTTTTTCCTGGTTCCGAGAGTCGGAATAATGGGCTACGTTGCGGTCATTCTTTTGAGCGAGCTTATCAATTTCGGTTTTTCCGTCTGCCGTCTCAAAAAGGTAACGGGCGAAAAAACAGGACTGCTTTCTGCTCTGCCTAAACCGCTTATATCTGTCGCCGCGTCAATTCTTATAACCAAGCCGATAGCGTCGCTTATCCCCGGCTGCGCCGTTCGTTCGGCAGTCGGAATAGCGCTCGGCACGCTTCTCTACGCTGCCATCATTTTCGGAGAAAAAACGCTTAGGGACAAGGTAATAAAAAATAGAGCTGTCCCATATAATGGAGCAAGAAAAAGAACGGGAGATGCGCCGTGACAGAAGAAATAATCAGATGCCTGCCGAAACGGATCTCGGAGCAGCTTATAAAATACGACGTTTCGTCTATAAACGAAATACGCCTCGCGGTCAACCGTCCGATCACGCTCACGGTCGGCGAAAAGAGCGTTCTGCTCGGTGATACGGTGTCAAACGAGGAAATGACATTGACGGTATCGGAGTTTTGCCGCGGTTCACTTCATTCCTTTGAAAAGACGATGGCAGACGGATACATACCGCTCAGTAACGGCTGCCGCGTCGGCGTTTGCGGAAGGTACTCGGAGGGAAGCATTACCGAGATAACCTCAGTCGTTATACGAATACCGCGCAGCATATACGGTATCGGTGACGGGCTTTGCAAGCGGATCATGATGAACGGCGGCGGAATGCTTCTCTATTCGCCGCCCGGCGTCGGAAAAACGACGCTTTTGCGCGACATTGCCTCAACGCTGTCTTCTCCGCCCTACCTTAAGCGAGTTTCAGTCATTGACAGCCGTAACGAGATCTTCCGCCCCGACGCGTTCCGTCGGTCAATTGCCGACATTTACAATTCCTATCCGAAAAGCATCGGAATCGAGCTTGCGGTACGTACAATGTCACCGGAGTTTATTGTATGTGACGAGCTCGGGTCGGGCGAAGCGGATTCAATTCTATCAACCCAATCCTTCGGAGTCCCTCTTATCGCAAGCGCTCACGCGCCGTCGCTCGACGCTCTGCTTTCACGCAAGGTGTTCAGACAGCTTGACGAATGCGGAATTTTTGCAACCTACGTAGGTGTTCGTCGTGAGGGACGCGGTTTTTCCTTCGATATATCGGAAAGGAGACCGTCATGATAAGTACCGTCGGCATTGGGATATTATCTCTTTCTATAATGGGCTTCGGATTTTCCTACAATAAGGCGCTCAAGAACGAAAAGGAATGCGTCGAGGGTCTTATACAGCTTACCGAAAGGATAAACACGCGTATCAAATGCTTCCGTCAGGGACTTAATGAAATATTTGACGGATTCACAAGCCCTGCTCTTGACGCCGCAGGCTTCACCTCCGATCTCAAAGAAAAGGGGATGTCATACGCGCTTGAAAACTGCGGTGACAAGCTTACGCTCGGACACGATATTATGCTCGAAAGCAAGAAATTTGCAGACCTCCTCGGCAAGAGCTATTACGACGAGCAGCTAACGCTCTGCGAAAGCTATCTATCGTTTCTCAGAGCGAAATACGAGGAGATCTGCCGTGGTCTGCCAAGTAAAACAAAGCTATCTCTTTCGCTCTCGTTTGCAATTTCTGCGCTCAGCGCGATATTATTTATATAAAGGACAGATAAATGGACATAAGCTTGATTCTGAGGGCGGCGGGCGTTGGACTTATCGTCAGCGTAGTCTGCCAGATACTTAACAAATCGGGGCGAGACGAGCAGGCAATGCTCGTTTCGATAGCGGGCGTTATCATAGTTTTGCTTATGCTTATCAAGGAACTTGGCTCACTGATATCCTCGATAAAAAACATTTTCGGGCTATGACGGTGCTCTTCAAGATCTGCGCTTGCGCGCTCATTGGCGCAATCTGCGCTATGACGTTAAAAAACAGTGCAAAAAACGCGGCAATTACCGTGGCTATTCTTTCGTCTCTGCTCATCATTGGCGCGGTCATTCTCCGCTTTTCGGGCGCGGTAAAAACGGTAACGGACATAATGAAAGACGGAGGCATGACAAATTACGGAAAGGTCATGATCAAGTCGCTCGGCATAGGTATCGTCGTAAACACCGTAGGAAGCATCTGCCGCGATATGGGGGAAACATCACTTTCAAGCGGAGTTGAGCTTGCGGGAAAAATAGAAATTCTCCTTATCTGCCTGCCTGTCATAACCGAAATGCTTTCCTTTATAAAGGAGCTTTTAATATGAAAGCCGCGGTTATTCTTCTTTCCGTGATAATGCTCTTTTCCCTGCCCACCGTGTCTTACGCAGAGGGCGAAATGAAGGATATTTACGACGGTCTTCCTAACGGTATGGATGATCTTCTGCCCGAGGATTTTGAAGATGAGATCGAAAAGGAAGACGGGACAAGCGCGGTCAAGCTTCTTGACGCATCGTTTTTCGTATCTTTCTTGGGGAAATCACTTTCCTTAGCACTTTCGGATACAGCACCCATTCTTTTGACCTTGACAGTCACCGTTCTTCTCTGCGCACTTTTATCCTCGCTTTCAAAGGACGGTACAAGCGTGGGCAAGGCGCTAAGCTTTGCATCAAGCGTTTCGCTTTGCGGGTCGTGTATTGCGATAATCAATCCGCTCACTGAACAGACACTCGGCACGGTCAACGTAACAAGCGGCATAATCAAAACGTCTCTGCCGATAATGACCGCGATATCTCTTTCGGGCGGACAGGTAAGCGCCTCAGCGACAAATGCGACCTTTTTAAACGCGGTTCTCGCTCTTATAGAGGAAATAGGCAGGCAGGTCTTAACGCCCGTTCTCGCCGTTTCGATCGCCTTTACAGCGGTATCTGCACTCTCACGCGGAACGGGCATTGATCTTTCCCGCATGGTTGGCTCGGTCAAAAAGACCTTTATTTTTCTTATATCGCTTCTTTCAACCGTCCTATGCGTCACGATAGCGTTTCAGACGGTCATTGCAAAGGGCTCTGATACGATCCTTTTGCGCAGCATCAAATTCGCCTCGGGAAACTCCGTACCCATAGTCGGCGCGGCACTGTCCGAGGCAGCGGGAGCATATTTGTCGGGCATCGCACTTTTGAAGGGCTCGGCAGGAACCCTTGTCGCGGCAGCGGTCGTGCTTTCGACTCTGCCGATGCTTCTGAAGCTCTTCGCCGTCAAGCTATGTCTTACATTTATCGCTTTCGTTTCCGACATTCTCGGTGTAAACGGCGCGTCAGTCCGCGACTTCGCGTCAATTACCGATATGCTTATTGCCATGCTCGTAACGAGCTCACTTATATTCGTTATTGCAATGGGACTTTTTGCATCAGTCCTGCCTAATGTTTGATTATGAAGGAACTACTTTTTGCCGTAATGTGCGTGTCTGTCTGCGCCGCAATTATTTCGATGCTCTCGCCCGAAAACGAGAGTATCAAAAAACAGATCTCGTTCGTCTGCGCACTTGCGATCTGCGCCTCCCTTTCCCTGCCTATCATTCAGCTGATCACGGGGGAGCACGGCGTATTTGATATCTCGCTTCCAAAGGAAGTCGAGACCGATGATTCAAACGCGCTTGACGCGATAATTTCGCTCACTTCCGATAGGATATGTGACGAGATGGAAAGCATCGCAGAACGGCGCTATGGAATCGAGAACGCCGTTCTTACCCTGACCCTTGACACATCCGACAAGGAAAGCATCAAGATACTGTCAGGCACGCTTTCGGGCGAAGGCAGCTTAAAGGAAGCGGCTGATTATATAGGAAAGGAGCTTGGATGTGAGATCGGATACGAAGAATAACGAGGGGCGTTTAAGCGGTATTTTCAAGGGCAAAAAGAGCTTGATGCTATTGCTGATAGGAGTCGCCGCAGGAATTCTGCTGATATTCGTCGGAAACGGTGACAAGGATACGGAAAAATCATCAACTCCCGATATATCGGGGCAGATCGAGGTAACTAACGAATATATCAAGAACCTCGAGGTACGAGTTAGTCAGATACTTTCCAAAATGGACGGCATATCCGACGTATCGGTCATAATAACCGCCGATTCCTGCGCTGAGACTGTATACGCTCAAAACGGACGTTACGACGGCGGATCGCTGACCGAAAAGGAATACGTGATAATCGACCGTGGAGACAGCGACGAGCCGATCGTCGTAAAGCTCGTTTATCCGAAGATACGCGGTGTCGCCGTTGTCTGCTATGGCGGAAGCAACCCTATAAATCAGGAAAAAATATCGAAGCTTCTCGCTTCCCTTTTCGACATTGCGCAAAATCAGGTATATGTCAGCGGTTAGCGTCATATATTTTACCAAACAAACTTTCGGAGGAATCTCTTATGCTTAAACTCAAAAAGCCGAATACGGCTCTGATCGTAGCTAAAACCAAGGAAGCAGTCAAAAAAATCGGAAGACGTAATTTAGCGATAATTCTTTCGGTTCTCGTTATCGGAGGCGCAGTGTGGGTGAACGTTGCACTGTTTACATCCGGAACCAAGGAGGCAGGCGGGTCTGCCGGAAACGTTTTAGTTGACGGTAACGGAGACGGTGACGTGAATGAGGTCGACAGCTTCTTCGCATCGACTCAGATCGAGCGTCAGAGATCTCGCGACGAGGCGATCGAGGTGCTTCAGCTCGTAGTCGAGAATCCCGAAGCACTTGACGAGTCGAAGGTCGTTGCTATGCAGGAGATCTCGAAGATCGCATCTGCTATTGAAAACGAGGGTAAGATCGAAAATCTCGTCACCGCAAAGGGATTTGATAAGTGCATCGCCGTAATCAGCGACAGCGGATGCAACGTCATCGTTAAGACCGCATCGGCTCTTATGCCCAACCAGGTTGCTCAGATCCAGGAGATCGTTTACGAGCAGGCAGGCATCCTTCCCGCCAATACAAAAATCATAGAAAAGATCGCATAAAAAAATCACCCGTTTGGATTTCCAAACGGGTGTGTTTCTTAGATCTCGTCGGTATCGTTTTCCGCTTCAGCGTCATCAATTGAGCTATCGGAAGAATAGCTGTCACCGAGCTGATACTCAGGAAGAGAATCGTCAAAACGAGCTCTCTTCTCTATCTTGTTCTTCGGAACTATTCTCGAAGCGGCGGTACGGGGAGGACGCGCGGGCGTCTTCTGAGCACTCGAAGTGCTGTCGCAGCTGATAACTACGCGGCGGTTATTATCTGCGCCGACGGAGTTTGTCGTAACGCCCGAGATTCCCTGAATCTCAGAGTGGATTATTCTTCTCTCGTAAGCGTTCATCGGCTCAAGAGTTACGTTCTTGTGATAACGAAGCGCCTTATCCGCCATTCTTCTTGCAAGACGGCGGAGCGTATCTTCACGCTTTGAACGGTAATTCTCAACGTCAACGGTAATTCTCGTATAATTGCTTTCATCGTCTTCCTCGCGGCGGTTTGCAGCAAGATTAGCGAGGTACTGAAGAGAATCGAGAGTGTCACCGTGATGTCCGATAAGAACGCTCGCTTCCTCGCCCGTAATGTTGATGAGGAAAGCTCTCTTGCTTCCCGGCACTACGGAGATAGTAGCATCGGCAATAATATCCATATCTCTTATTATGGTCTTGACGAAGGAAAGTGCGGTCATCTCGGGAGAGGAAACGTAGCATACCTTTACGGTAGCAGGGGTTTCACCAAATCCGAGGAAGCCCTTTTTAGGTGCTTCAATAACCTCATAGGTCACAGCAGATGCGGAAACGCCGAGCTTTTCCGCGCCCTCAGCAACCGCCGCCTCGATCGTCTTGGCATTAACGGTTATTTCCTGTTTCATTTGTTCTCATCCTCAATTTTCATCGGATTCTTTATCCGATTCATCTTTCATCTGACCGGGTGTAATAAGTCCCGCCTTAGGATCTTCTTTAGCTTTCTTTTCGGGCTTCGGCTTTTCCTCGGCGCCGTCGTCATCGTCAAGGTCGATACGGTGAGCTGCGCGCTTACCCGAGCCGGACTTTTTAGCATGCTTTACTCCCTTATTCATCTCGATCTCTGCCCGCTTGTAATCCTCCTCGGTAAATACGGGGACGGGATACATATACTTAAGCGCGATCTGCTGAACAAGCGAAAGAACGTTATTGTAGATCCAGTAAACTGCGATGATCGAAGGCACGCTGAAGGTAATGAACGTAGACATGAGAGGCATGACGTAATCCATTATCTTACCTGCACAGCCAGCGTCTGCAGTCTGCTGCTGAACCTCGGACTGATACGTAAACTTCTTCGTGAGCTTCATGCTTCCGAAGGTGAATACAAACGTCAGTATCGGTATAAGGAGATACCAGTTAAACGCGAGTGAAGGTGTTACGGAAAGGTCAACACTGTTACCCCAAAGATATATCTTCGGAAGATCATCACGGGTAAAGCCCTTCGGCAGACATCCATTCGCCTTAAACTCGTCAAAATTATTTCTGATCACACGAACAAGCTCAACCTGAGTCATCGAGGGACTCTTAACATCTGCATATATATTGTCAGTAGTCACAGCGCCTGTTTCATTGTTGGTTGTATCGCCGGGAGTTATATCACCGGTAGTCGTATCACCTACGGTCGTATCGCCGACAGTCGTATCACCGACAGTCGTATCGCCTGTGGTCGTATCTACAGCAGTTGTATCGCCGGTAGTCGTATCGCCGGTAGTTGTATCTACACCGGTTGTATCGTCAGTTACCTCGTCGGTTACGCCGGGGGTAGAATCGCCTTTTTTCTCTACCTTTTTTAACTGCTCGCTGATACTCTTCCAAGCATTTCCTGAGAAATCCTTTTCGTCAAGAATACCCTGATCACACATTTCAACGATACCGACACCAATTTTGTTGATCTCCGCATTGCTGAGGTGAGAAACGTGTGTAAGCGGATTCTGCATTACTCCGTAGACTGCAAATACTATAACGAGCTGAAGTATCATAGGAAGGCATCCTGATGCCGGATTATATCCCTCCTGCTGATAAAGCTTCATCAGGTCTTCCTGCATCTTCTGACGGGTAACCTTATCGTCGCGACCTGCGTAACGCTTGCGGATCGCCTGCTCCTTCGGACGAAGCTTCGCCTGCTTGAGCATGTTCTTCTGCTGCTTGATACCGAACGGGAAAAGCACGAGCTTGATTATTATTGCAAAAAGAAGCAGTGCGATCGCGTAGTTAGGTATAAGCTTGTAGCACAGATTGATTATCCAACCTATCGGTTTAGTTAAAAAATCCATTTTCTTTTATAGCTTGTAAAACAAGCATCCTTTCAATTTTTATCGGAGCTCTCGTTTTTTAGCTCCTTACTGCGGCCACGGTAAGTAATTCTTTCCGCCGTCATTTTACGGAAAGCACCCCTTTTCGGGACGTAGTCGATGCCGCCTCGACAGAACGGGTTACAGCGGAGTATCCGCCACACCGCAAGAAATGATCCGCGTATCGCTCCCCACTCGCATATCGCCTCATAGGCATAGGTAGAGCAAGTAGGATAAAAGCGACAGCACGGGCGCTTTTTCAGAGGTGAAATATATTTTCTGTAAAGATCTATGAGCCACAGAAAAACTCTTTTCATGCTTCCTCCGTAGTGTTGGTTAATATATTTGCCTATATACTAACAAAATGGCGGACTTTTACAGTCCGCCGAAAAATCAAGAAGATAAAGCCGATCACTTAAAAAGCTCAAGCTTGTTAAAAGCACGGTTCATATCACGCTGAACCTGATCGGAGCCAACCTCGCGTATTTTATCCCTTGCGGTAATTACGATAAGGTTTCCCGTTCTTATAGGTCTATCGGATGTAATGTTCCGATACGCCGCACGCATAACACGCTTTGCGCGATTGCGGACGACAGCATGTCCGAGCTTTGTAGTTGCGGTAAAGCCGATGCGATTAAGAAATTCCTTCCTTGGATTTTCCTTACGAAGACGCCCTGCCTTCAGGTCTTTAAGAACGTACACGGCAACGGTATCGGTAACGTACCGCTTTCCGCTCTGATACGCCTTAACGAAAAGATGGTTTTCTTTTATGGCGAATTCTTTCACACTTTTACCCCTTCTTGAAATAGAGAAGAATCAGTGGGTAAGTCTTGCTCTGCCCTTAGCGCGTCTTCTCTTGAGTACCTTTCTTCCGTTTGCAGTGCTCATTCTCTTGCGGAAGCCGTGCTCTTTCTTTCTCTGAAGCTTTTTCGGCTGGTATGTTCTAAGCATTTTGTGTCACTCCTTTTCCTTGGCGTTTAATGACGTTACTCTATATTATATACATATTTTAGGTCATTTGTCAAGTGTTTTCTTCGAACTTAACGCAAAAAAGTATTTTTTCTGCTCATTTTTTTCAATCGAAGTCAAAATTACCTATAAAACGAAGCATCAGAAAACGACAAAGAGAATACTCGGTACTTTACTCTTGCATTTTTCATCGGTTAGTGATATAATTTTCTTATCATGGATAAGAAAGGCACAAGAAATGAAAATTCTCATAGTTGGCTGCGGAAAGATCGGCTCGACTCTTCTTGCTTCCCTTACAAACGAGGGACACGATATAGTTGCCATTGATATGGATCCAGCGGTCATCACCGAGCTCACCAATATACACGACGTTATGGGCATCTGCGGAAACGGCGTTGACAGTGATATTCTCATTGAGGCTGGCGTTAAAGACGCCGAGCTCTTTATTGCCGTAACCGGCTCGGACGAGTTCAATATGCTTTCCTGCTTCATCGCAAAGAAGCTCGGCGCATCTCATACGATCGCGAGAATCAGAACGCCCGAGTATAACGATGACAGTCTGACCTTCATGAAGGAGCAGCTTGAGCTTTCCCTCTCGATAAACCCCGAATTTCTTGCGGCGCAGGTGCTTTTTAACGTTCTGAAATCCCCATCCGCCGTAAAGATAGAGACCTTCAGCGGCAGACACCTCGAAATGGTAGAGCTCCGCTTGAAGCCCGATTCGATATTCGACGGAGTTAAGCTGAGCGAGCTGCGCGAAAAGTACAAAGCGAAGGTACTTATATGCTGCGTCAAGCGCGGTGACGATATGTTCATTCCCGACGGTAATTTCATTCTTCGCGGAAACGACACTATAGGCATTACCGCAACGCACGCTGAGATACAAAAGTTCTTCAAGGCAGCAGGAATGCTTAAGAAGCAGGCAAGAAACGTCATGCTTCTCGGCGGAAGCCGAACTGCCGTATACCTTTCCGAGATGCTTCTTTCAATCGGCTGTAACGTTAAGATAATCGAAAAGGATCTAACGAAGGCAAAGGTGCTTTGTGAGACACTCCCCGGTGCGGTGATCATAAACGGCGACGGCGCACAGCAGGAGCTTCTCGTCGAAGAGGGCATAAAGGATCTCGACGCATTCGTTTCCCTTACCGGTGCAGACGAGGAAAATATACTTATTTCTATATTCGCATCAAGCCAGGGAGTGCCGAAGACTATCTCTAAGGTAAACCGCGAGGAGCTTGTCACCATGGCAGAAAAGCTCGGAGTAGATACCGTGGTTTCGCCGAAAAAGATGATCTCCGATCAGCTCGTCAGCTACGCTCGCGCACTCCAGAACTCTCTCGGAAGCAACGTCGAAACGCTTTATAAGCTTATGGACGGCGACGCTGAGGCGCTTGAATTCAACGTTGTAGCCGACGCGAGGATAAACGGTATTCCGCTTAAGGATCTTAAGCTGAAGAGCAACATCCTTATCGCAGGAATCATCCGCGACAGTAAAACGGTCATCCCCGGCGGTAACGACGTTATTCTCGCAGGAGACCGCGTCGTAGTTATCGCGGCAGGACAGAAGCTTTCCGACCTTTCGGATATACTAAAATAAGGCGGTGCAAGTATGAACCGCAAAATGGTATTCTACACGACGGGACACATTCTGATCCTCGAAGCGATCCTCTTTATGCTTCCGCTTCTCTGCTCTGTCATATATAGTGAGACCTCCTCGGTCATCGCGTTTGCGATTTCCGCAGGAATCGCGCTCGGGGTAGGACTTATCATGAGTGCTCTGTCCTACACAAAAAACAAGCTGATATTCGCAAAAGAGGGCTTTGCAATAGTCGCACTTGCGTGGCTCGCAGTTTCTGCGGTCGGTGCACTCCCCTTCGTTATCGGAAAATTCATTCCGTCATACGTTGACGCGTTCTTTGAGACCGTCAGCGGCTTCACGACGACGGGTGCAACGATCCTTTCGGGCACTCAGATCGAAGCGATGAGCAAAGGTATGCTTTTCTGGCGATCCTTTACACACTGGATCGGCGGTATGGGGGTGCTAGTCTTCCTTATGGCAATTCTCCCGACGGACTCGGGACGCTCGATACATATAATGCGTGCTGAGGTTCCGGGACCTATCGTCGGTAAAATAGTTCCAAAGATAAGAGAAACGGCAAAAATTCTGTATCTCATCTATATTGGTCTTACGGTAATTATGGTCGGCTTCCTGCTTGCAGGCAAAATGCCGCTATACGATAGTCTCGTTCACGCATTCGGTACTGCCGGCACGGGTGGCTTCGGTATAAAAGCGGACAGCGTCGCAAGCTATTCGCCCTATTTACAGTGGGTGATTACCGCGTTTATGCTTATTTTCGGCATAAACTTCAACCTTTACTTCCTAATTCTCATCGGTAAATTCACGTCAGCTATCAAGAGCCGCGAGCTTTGGTGCTTCGGCGGAATAGTTGCGGTATCTATCGGCGCTATCGCAATAAACATCTCAAGCATCGGATATTCGATAAGCGAAACTATACGCCATTCGGCGTTCCAGGTCGCGTCAATAATCTCAACGTCGGGATTTGCGACCGTAGATATGAACGCCTGGCCCGGCTTTTCAAAAACAGTGCTTCTTATACTTATGTTCATCGGAAGCTGTGCAGGTTCAACCGCGGGAGGTCTTAAGATAAGCCGCGTTATGCTGCTCTTCAAAACAGTAAAGGCGGATCTTCGCAAAATGCTCCGTCCGCGCTCCGTCAACGTCGTAAAGCTTGAAGGCAAGACCGTCGATGACGCAACGATCCACAGCACTAGCGTCTATCTTATCACCTACTTTATCATATTCCTTGCACTGATCCTCATTGTCTCAATAGACGGCTTTGATATGGAGACGACGCTCAGCTCCGTTACCTCCTGCCTTAACAACGTAGGACCGGCATTCGGAAAAGCTTCTGCAAGCTTCTCGGTATTCTCGGATTTCTCGACTCTGATCCTCTCATTTGCAATGCTGATAGGACGACTTGAAATATTCCCGATACTGCTTGCACTCTCCCCCGCAACCTGGAGAAAAAAATAAAATATAAACCGTCTGCAGCCGCAGACGGTTTTTTATCGGTTTACTAATTGGAGCAAAACAACGCATCAATACTGACGTTAAGAAGCTTTGCAATTACAAAAATCTCCTTGTCAGTCGCAATTCTGATCTGGCCCTCGAGCTTTGAGTAGCTCGTTGGATTAATATCGCACCCCATAACTTGCATTTTGGCGACAAAATCTTTTTGCTTAAACCCTTGCTCTTTCCTCATTTTCTCAATATTTTTTCCAACAAGATTCGCGCTTCCGTAAGTCTGTTTTCTGATTTTCATATTAAGCTCTCTTTATTCTTTTTTAGAATTATATCCCCAAATCGTCTTGACAAAATTCCGTTACGGAATTATAATATTAATAATTCCAAAAAAGAAATATAAAAGGGGATAATACTGATGAAAAAAAGAAATGTTATCGCATTTATTATGGCAATGATTATGATGCTTCCGTGTCTTATAACATCGTGCTCAACTCATAAGCACGAATTTTCAGATGCGACCTGCTCTTCACCTGCAAAATGCAAATGCGGAGAAACAAAAGGCGAACCATTAGAACACGATTGGACGGAAGCATCCTGCAGATCTGACATTTCGTGCAAGCTATGCGGAACTTGCATAGCGGATTCAAAACTCGATCACGAATGGTCAAAAGCAACTTGCACGCAATTCGTGAAGTGCGTTATGTGCGGTGTAACAAGCGGCAAAAAGGGACAAGAGCACAACTGGGAGAAAGTCGAAACCGCCGAGGTTTGCTCAAGGCACAAATGCTCAAATTGCAATGAAGTAAAGAATGTAGATCACTCTTGGCTTTCCGCTAACTGCCAACGCCCCAAAACTTGCAATTCTTGCGGTCAAACAGAGGGAAAGAAAACAGGTCATAATTGGACAGAAGCGACTTGTGAAGCTCCAAAGACTTGTTCTTACTGCAAAGCAACGGAAGGCGAAATCGGTCTCCACAAAGTAGATAACTATTCAAGTAATTGCAAATATTGTGGTGAAAACAATCCAATAAATGTAGTTACTTTGGGATTTGATATTGCAATTCATAGATATTCAAACGGATATTACAACAAAGCCATGAACGGACGTTTTAAGATTCTCGAAATTGAAAGAACAAATTGGTACACACTTGTTCTATCATGTCAAATTACCGAGTTATATCAAGATTATGACGACTACATTTTGGAGTACGCCCTTTATGACAGCGAAGGATATAGAGTTGAATCCAGTACTGAAGAAATTTTCGATGTATCAGTCGGAGCAAAATTCAAAGTAGAATTATTTTTTACAGATCTTGACAACTATCAAGCTCCTTTTAATCTCCAGCTCGGACAATTTGTAAAATAAGTAACCGCAAGCATAACAAAAAACGCAGCCAAGAAATCTTGGCTGCGTTTTTGTTATTTAAGAAATAATCAGAACTCTGCCGATCCCGTCGTTCTCAGACGAAGATGCGCGATGGTACGGAGAAATTCGTTGGATAGTTCTTTAATAGTTATTCTTTTCATGATGAATTTCCTTTATATTATTTCTTATCTTTTTGATAATGCTATGTATTCGTTTTCTTGCTTTACGCTCGTATACGCAGGGCGTATGATCTTGCCTGCGTTTTGTATTTCTTCCATTCGGTGAGCGCTCCAGCCCGCAATTCTCGCAACTGCAAATATGGGCGTAAAAAGCTCATAAGGAAGTCCGAGCATCTTGTAGACCATTCCGGAATAAAAGTCCACGTTTGCGCTGACGCCCTTATACATTTTGCGTTTTTCCGAAATTATCTCGGGGGCGAGCTTCTCTACCGTTTCGTAAAGCTCGAATTCCTCCTGCATTCCTTTTTCTTCGGAAAGCTTTCTTGCATAAGTGCGAAGAATATCCGCTCTCGGATCGGACAGCGAATATACGGCGTGTCCCATGCCGTATATAAGACCTGCCTTATCAAACGCTTGCTTGTCAAGAAGCTTGACGAGATGATCCTTAACTGCGCCCTTGTCCTTGGTATCAACAGTCGCCTTCATATCGTCGAACATCTGCATTACCTTGATATTCGCACCGCCGTGTCGGGGACCCTTGAGTGAACCGAGCGCCGCGGATATAGCGGAATATGTATCTGTTCCTGACGAGGTTACGACGTGTGTCGTAAATGTCGAGTTATTACCTCCGCCGTGTTCGGCGTGAAGAACGAGTGCAAGATCAAGCAGCTTCGCTTCAAGAGGCGTATATTGACCGTCCTCACGAAGAATATACAGGAGGTTTTCAGCTGTATTAAGTTCTTTTCGAGGATAATGAATAAACAGACTGTTATTATTATGATAATGCTGAAATGATTGATAGCCATAGACCGCGAGAAGAGGAAATTCAGCTATGAGTTGCATACATTGACGAAGAACATTCGATGTTGATACGTCGTCGGGATTCTCATCGTAAGCATAGAGAGCCAACACACTTCTCGACAGTATATTCATCATATCCTTGCCGGGTGCTTTGAGAATCATATCACGCACAAAAGAAGGGGGCAGAGAACGGTATGCCGAAAGCTGCTCGCAAAACCGTGCAAGCTCATCTTTATTCGGAAGCTTGGAGAACAGAAGAAGATAAACCGTCTCCTCAAATCCCGGACGGTCATCGTCAAGGAAACCGTTTACGATATTTCGAATGTTTATACCTCTGTAATACAGCTGACCTTCGCAGGGAGTCTCATTACCGTCAGCGTCCTTGTCCTTCGCCTTGATGCGCGACACCTCAGTAAGACCTGCGACGACACCGTTTCCGTTTATATCGCGCAGACCGCGTTTTACGTCGTACTGTGCGTACATTTCGGGAACAATATGATTATTTGTGTCAGAAAGCTCTGCAAGCTCCCTTATGTACGGCGTGATTTCGGAATAATTCATCGTCTTTCCTCCTTACCTGAAAATTACCGTTTTATATTATGTCGGCTATTCCGTGTGTCTGATCTTTATTTTTTGTTATGTGTATGCTTTTTCTTATTCTTGACGCTGATTCCGAACGGCGCAAGCTTTTTGCCGAGCGAATAATAATCGCCGTGGGCATACGCGGTAAGGTCTGCCCTCTCGAGATGAAGCTTTCCCTCTCCGTCGACAAGCGCTTCGTCAACGTGTACCGCGACTATCTCGGCTAAAAACATATCGTGAGTACCAAGAGGAATAATGTCCTCTACCTTGCATTCAAGGTTGATAGGACACTCAGCGATAAGCGGCGCTGAGACCTCTGTTGCCTCCGCCTTCGTGAAGCCGCATTTTTCAAATTTATTGACCTTTTTGCCAGTATATATACCGCAGTAGTCCGCCTTTTTTATAAGGGACGTAGGTGTCAAGTTAATGACGAATTCGCCCTTCTCCTTGATAATACCGTACGAATGACGGCTCGGACGCAGGGAGATATACGTCATCGGCGGTTTTGTGTTGACAGTTCCCGTCCAGGCGACGGTTACGATATTACTCTCTTCCATATCACCGCAGGACACCATTACAGGCGGCACAGGTGAGGTCAGTACAGTTCCCTTCCAGACCTGCTTTTTCATGCCGTTACCTCGGATGCTCTTGCGTCTGAATTACCGCAGTACGAAATATATAATACACCTTTTCTTCTCATTTTGCAAGCCATAGACGAAATTCCGCACGTAAAATTATTTACCGTCAGACGATACGTCATTTTTCGCTTTCCTCAAGCGCCATAAACATATCGACTCTCGTCTTGTGCCGTCCGCCCTCGAAGGTGGCGTTGATAAACGAATCAACTATGTCGATAGCAAGAGCAGAACCGACAACGAGCGCACCGATGCAAAGGACGTTTGCGTCGTTATGCATTCTCGTAAGTCGGGCAGAATAGGTATCACCGCAAAGTGCCGCACGGATTCCCTTGTGCTTGTTTGCCGCCATGCTCATTCCGATTCCCGTCGAGCAAAGCAGGATTCCAAGCTCTGCTTCTTTGTTCTGAAGCGAGAGACATACCTCGTGCGCATATATCGGATAGTGTACCGATTCGGGACCGTTCGTGCCCTTATCGATCACGTTATATCCGAGGTCGCTTAAATGCTTTACGACCTTGTCCTTAAGCTCATAAGCTCCGTGGTCACATCCAACCGCTATTGTTTTCATTCCTTTTCTCCGTTTCTCATTCTTTCCGCCTGTGACGGGCGAAGATAGATGGGCTGGAGCGCAAGGTCGGTAAAGCCGTCCTTATTCTCCGCGTTTTCGTAATTAATAAGAGCGCAAAGCGCGACGGAATATCCGTTCTGACGCTTCAGAATCTCGTTTGTAGGCATTACGTTTTCGTTTCCCTCTGCCGCTTTTCTTATTATATGCTCACCGCCGCCGTTAATATATATCGGTCCGTCATAGCTCGTAAGCTCCTCTGCAAGCTCCGATGCGGGGATAGTTCTATCGGGGGTGAGGCGAGTGATACTCCCATTATCCGAGAGGAAGATCGCGTTATAAAGCTGTGAACGGCGAGCGTCCATCGCAGGGCATATTATGCCGTCAAAATCTATAAAATTATATGCAAGCGCCTCGGTTGCCGAAACGCCGATACAGGGCTTATTGTAGCCGAAAGCGAGTCCCTTTATCGTTGAAACTCCGATGCGGACTCCTGTAAACGAGCCGGGTCCCGATGAGCAGGCGAAAAGGTCAATATCGGAATAATTGAGCCCCGACGCCTTCATAAGCGACTCGATAGCAGGCAGAAGCAGCTCCGAATGGCTCTTTCCTGCGTTTATGACTGTGCTGCCGAGAAGCGTCTTGCCGTCAGTTATCGCAACCGCGGCGGTATTTTCGGTAGAGTCAAGAGCAAGAATCATCATATATTTTCTACCTCCTCCGCAGTTATCTCGCGATTATCTCCGTCGAGCTTTTTTATAGTCAGCTTAATGTATTTTTCGGGAAGCGCAAAGGGTATCTTTTCGCACCACTCAGCGGCTATCACGCAGTTTTCGTAATCGTAAAAGCCGATCGAATAAAGGTCGTCGTCGCTTTCGATTCGGTACATATCGCAGTGGCAGAGAGTTCTGCCGCCTCCGTAGTATTCGTTGACAATGGTGTAGGTCGGTGAGCAAACGTGCGCACCGGGGGTAATAACGTCGCAAAGTCCGCGTACAAAGGCGGTTTTCCCTGCCCCGAGATCGCCGTACATGGCAATAAACGCGTCAGTCATGCCGTTGTTTAGCAAATACTGCCCGAGCTCTCGTCCGACGTTTTCCGTTTCAATCACCGATGCGGTGACGACAGTTATGGGTAAAGATGTCAATACCGCATCCTCCTTGTCAATAATTACCTTATATTATAACATATATCGCGATATTTGAAAAGGTTTTTTATAAAAAAATAAAATATTCTTTACTTTGACGCAAAGATGTGATATAATTATGGGCGTTGATAATAGTAGTAACCGCTCTTAGCTCAGCTGGATAGAGTATCAGATTCCGATTCTGAGGGTCACAGGTTCGAATCCTGCAGAGCGGGCCAAAAAAAGAACGAAGCATCGCTTCGTTCTTTTTTATGTCAAATTCGCAAGAATTTGACTATAATTCGAGCGTAGCGAGTTATCATTTCGCGAAGCGAACACCTAACCTACTCTAATGCGAATTTGAATTATAGCTCGCTGTCGCTCACATTATAGCGCCTACGGCGCATTATAACTCGCTTCGCTCGAATTTTATATTGAAAATTTCATAAATTTATGATATCATGTATTTGTGTTTGTTACTCTCAAAATTCATTTTTGAAAGGCAGTTTTACATATCAATGAAAGAAAACAAGCTACTTCAATTATCACAAGAATTTGCGATAGATATTATTGAACTCAGTCTCGTTTTGAAAGCCAAAGGTGAACACAGCTTTGCAGATCAAACAAAAAGGAGCGGCACGAGTATTTCCGCTAACATCGCCGAGGGAAATCACCCACAAAGCAGAGCAGATATGATCTCAAAATTTGAAATTGCACTCAAAGAAGCTAATGAAACCGAAAATTGGCTCAATATATTTAAAAACGCAAAGCTTATTGATGAATCTGTTTTCGAGAAAACGCATAACAAATTGATAAAAGTCAAAATATTGTTAATCAGCTCAATTAAAACTTTGAAATCAAAATTATTATAATAAGAATTTACAGGACAAATAAACATCCTAAAGGACTCCCCAAAATGTTAGGACAAACCGTCACAGTAATCATCGATCGCCCTCTCGGAAGCTATCACCCCGAACTTCCGACTCTGTATTACCCGATAAACTACGGATACATAGAGGGAACTCTCGCGCCTGACGGCGAAGAAGAGGACGCATACGTTACAGGAATAGACAAGCCCGTTTCAGAATTCACGGGAAGGGTAATCGCGGTAATTGAGCGCGAGGACGACGTAGAGCAAAAATGGGTCGTAGCTCCCGAAAACGCGATGTTCACCAAAGAAGAAATAGCAAAGCTGACCGATTTTCAAGAGCGATATTTTAAGTCAAAGATCATAATGTTTCAATAGTGAAAAAGCACTTCGTACGAAGTGCTTTTTCTGTTCTTCAATTCAGTGTAACACATAATTAACATATAGTTAATGCGGAATTATTGACAATAAAACCAATTTATGCTACAATAAATTTGTGCAAGATTCTTAATAATTTGTCGATAAGGAGGTCACTATGAAAAAATCAAAAAAGATCGTTTTAATCGTCATAAGCTGCATAGTTGTGCTTGCCACCATCGCAGGTGTGATCTTCGGCATTGTCATGAATCAAGTCGCGCCGATCATTGCCGAATTCGAAGAAAAGAGAGCCGAGGAGATCGCATCATTTAAAGAAAAAAAGCCCGGTTATATTGTCGAAGCTGATAATCGCGCGGGCTATGTGAAATATCTCTTCGCGTTCCATTGGGGCAACGAACCATACACAACTCCCCAAAACTTTGTAAAAAAATATGATTTAAAGAAGAAGTATCCCAAGGCGGAAATTGACGCCGGTTACTCTACAGTAACTCTCAAATTCAAAAGAAACGACTACACAAAAGCCGTACACAACGCACTTAACAAGCTTGCAAAGGAAGCATCCATCGTTCGAAGCGGCAACCCTACCGCCTACGCCGATTCAAGCATAAAGTATAAGCCCGATATTTCTCTACATGCAAACAATCCGACAAATCTTGAATTCGAGTTTCTGAAAACTTATAGTCTAAGCTCGGTCGACAATGAAATTGTCGGCGTCGACCGTATACTCGCAACAAAAGCGGATTACGATGCATACGTCGAGATTGTTGCCGCAGTCGATAAGATTGGAGTACCTCCTGAGGCAATCCAAAGTGAAAAGGATAAATACGGCGAAGATTTTTTTGAAACTAACGCTTTGCTCGTAACCAGGAAGATTACTCGCAGCGACGGAGGATACGGATTATCCGTTGATAACGTTTATCTTTCGGATAACAAAATTTACGTAGTAATTCGCACGTCAAACTCTGAGGGGATGGCTCCTCAGATGGTTCAAAGAAAGACATTTTACATAGCTGTAAACAAAGACGCTATCAACGGCGCAACCGAGCTAATAACGCTTGACTGATAAAAATTAAAAAAAGGCAGACCTTCGTCTGCCTTTTCTCTTTATAGCTTTTCAAGATACCCTTTCATATCAAAGTCCTCAAGGATCGAATCCTTTTTCAGATACAGAGGATGATGCGGATGTCCCTTTACTGACGGCTTGCCAGTCATAAACCATTTCGCGCCGAACTCGTTGCCGATGGCGGTCATATCACGCAGGCACTCTTTTAGGTAGTCGCGCTTTTCGACTATCGTTCCCCACGCCGCCCAGACCGACGGATTCTCGCCGCTTCTTTCGAGCACGAAGCGGAACGCCTTCATATTCTCGCGGTGGAGCTGCTCGTTGAAGGTCTTGTCCATCATATCGGGGTTCGTCGCTCTTTGCGCGTAGACGTTAAACATTATAAAGCTGTCATATCCGTTACCGAGCGCGATGCGTTCAACGCTTTTGAGCGTGTTATCGAGATCGTCGGGCGCGGCGGTCGACGGATTTATTCCGATAGTAATAAGTGGCTTCTTCCCTACCGTTCCGAGAATATAACGGTATTCCGAGTAAAAATCGGGGATATAGAGCCATTTTTCGCGGTCATAAGACGCGCTTTCCTCACGGTGCTGACGCGCATCGTCAAAGGAAAGAATTTCTATCTTCTCGGTTTCACAAATCGGTATATGCATATCTTATCACTTATGCTTCTCGGGATTGTAGCGGTAAAGGACAAAACGATAGCCGATTACCTGAATAACCTCTGCACCTGTCTTTTCTGCAAGCTCGTTTGCCGCTTCTCTGGCTGTCAGCGGGCAGGTCTCAAGCACGCGGAGCTTTATAAGCTCACGCGCGGTGAGCGCCGCATCTATATTTTTAATCAACTCCTCGCCGATCCCGTTATGTCCGACCTGCTGTATCGCCTGAAGGGAGTTTGCCTGTGCGCGAAGAGCCGCTCTTTCTTTTCCTGTCATTATTTTCATTCCTTTCGATTAGGTAATTACATTCTATCATATTTTTTGCCCTTAATCAAGACCAAAAAACTTGCAAGAACACTGTTTTTATGTTACAATACACATATAAAGGAGGTGCGGAAATGGCAGAACTTAATATTGAAGCGTTCTTAAAGCTTATGAACAGTGAAATATCGTCTCTGCGAGGCGTCGGCGTAAAGCGTGCCGAGGCATTTTCCCGTATGGGAATCTACACCGTCGGCGACCTGCTCGACCATTTTCCACGCGCCTACCAAAACCGCGGTAATATAAGAAAGCTCTCCGAGGCGATCATCGGAGAAAACTGCTCGTACCTGCTCACCGTCGGCACAGAGCCGCGTTCGGCTACACTCAAAAACCGCAAGGTGCTGACCAAATTCCGCGCCTTTGATGAAAGCGGAACTGTCGAGATAACCTATTTCAACAGCCGTTATCTTGAAAACGCATTCCGCGTCGGCGAAACTCACCGATTCTGGGGCAAGGTAAACCGTGTAGGAAAGCGGCTTACAATGTCAGCCCCCATTCACGAATTTTGTATAAGCGAAACCGAGCTTCCTGATTTTACGCCCGTTTATTCGGTCGGATCGGGACTTACACAGAGCTTCATTCAGGAAGCGATAACGTCGGTGCTTATCAAGCTGTCCGAAAACGGCGCCTGCGAGGTTATCCCGAAGGAGCTTCGTTCCCGTCTTATGCTTCCTACCGCATCGGCAGCATACAGATTTATACACCGTCCGAGAAATATGGACGAGATAGAAGCGGCGCACAGATATTTCTCCTCTCGCGAGTTATATCTGTTCTCGCTCGGAATGTCGCTGACGAACTGTAAAAAGCGCAGCGGCACTCCGCCGAAAATGTCAAATAGCAACGTCTCGCCTCTTCTTAACAAGCTCGGCTTTCCGCTTACAAACGCGCAAAGCCGTTCGGTCAATGAAATATCTGCCGATATGCTGGATTCCGCACTTCCTATGATGCGCCTTTTGAGCGGCGACGTTGGAAGCGGAAAGACGGCAGTAGCTGCGGCTGCGATATATCTGTCACTGATCAACGGCTATCAAGCGGCGCTGATGGCACCTACGGAAATTCTTGCCTCGCAGCACGCGGAAAGCTTGACGCCGATCTTCGAATCGCTCGGTTTTTCCGTCGGGCTTCTTCTCGGCTCAACGGGAGCAAAGCAGAAGCGAGAGCTGAAGGAAAAGATAAAAGACGGCTCGCTCGATCTTCTTATAGGTACTCACGCGCTGATAACCTCCGATACGGTCTTTTCCGACCTCGGAATAGTAATAACCGACGAGCAGCACCGATTCGGCGTAAATCAGCGTGCATCTTTGGGCAAAAACAACCTGTCGGGGCTTGATCCTCACATGCTCGTAATGACAGCAACACCGATCCCTCGTACCCTTGCGCTCATTCTATACGGAGACCTTTCCCTCTCGACCCTCGACGAGCTTCCGCCGGGGCGTCAGCGCGTTGATACCTTCGTCGTTGACGAAAGCTACCGCGCTCGGCTCAATGCGTTCATCGAGAAGCAAGTGAAAAGCGGCGGTCAGGTTTATATCGTATGTCCTGCGGTTGAGAGCAAGACGGACGACGATGGCGGCGACCTGCTCTCCTTCTCGCCCGACGGCGAAGCCGAGCTTGCCCTCAACAAGCCGAAGATGAAGAATGCGACGGAACACAGAGAATATCTGAGTGACGAGCTTCCCGACCTCAATATCGCTCTCATTCACGGAAGAATGAAGGGCTCGGAAAAGGAAGCTGTAATGAAAGATTTTGCCGAAGGCAAGACCGACGTTCTCGTTTCAACTACGGTAATCGAAGTCGGAGTAAACGTTCCGAACGCCTCGCTTATGATAGTCGAAAACGCCGACAGATTTGGTCTGTCCCAGCTTCATCAGCTTCGCGGACGCGTCGGACGCGGTGAGAGGAAGGCGTACTGCGTGCTCGTTTCAGACAACGCAGGCGAGAACGCGAAAAAGCGTCTTGAAGTAATGAGAACGACCTACGACGGCTACGAAATTGCAGAATACGACCTCAAATTCCGCGGTCCCGGCGACTACTTCCCGAATAAGAACGGAAATGCACGTCAAAGCGGAAGCTTCGGCGGAATGGTGAATGCCGATATGCTCACCTTAAAGGAAGCGATGACTGCGGCGGAAGCGGTGCTTTCAGCCGATCCCAACCTTGAAAATGAAGGAAATCTTTACGCGGCTTTTCTTACACGACAGCTGATGTCGGCAGACGAAAAGGCGATGCAGTAAGCCATACCTTCTCCAGCGGGAGAATGGCGCAAGCGGCAAAGCCGCGGACGGATGAGGTGTCTACTTCGAAATCTTCGTTCTTAACAAATAGTACGCAGACGCGCACAATACAAAACACATAGGAGACACTATGAACAAAATTACAAGCTTTACCGTCGATCATGACAAGATCACCCCCGGAATCTACATTTCCAGAATCGACGGCGATATAACTACCTTCGACCTGCGCACGAGAACTCCGAACGCAGGCGACTATATGGACGACCTGACGATGCACTCCGTCGAGCATATGATGGCGACGTTTTTGCGCAATTCCGAGATAAAGGACGGCGTGATCTACTTCGGGCCCATGGGCTGTCAGACGGGATTTTATCTTTTAACTCGTGATATTTCGCCTGAAAAGGTGCTTGAAACAGTCAAAAAGTGCCTTAAAATGACGGTAGAATACGACGGCGAAATGTTAGGCGCAAAACGCAAGGAATGCGGAAATTACAAAAATCTGTCGCTCGACGCGGCAAAGGCGGAGTGTGAAAGATACCTTACCGCACTCGAAAGCAAGGAGAACGATTTTAAGTATGAAGAATAATATTATAGGCATAATCTGCGCAATGAACGATGAAGCGTGCGGAATTATCGAGAGAATGACCGAGGTTACCTCGGAGGAGATAAGCGGAGTTACCTTCAACCGTGGCAAGATCAACGGTAAGGACTGCGTCGTCGCGGTCTGCGGAATCGGAAAGGTGTTTGCCGCACTCTGTGCGCAGACGATGATCCTTCGCTATTCCCCGTCGCTTATAATCAACAGCGGCGTTGCTGGCGGACTTCATTCATCGCTCAAGGTCTGCGACGTAACCGTCGCGACCTCTCTCGTTCAGCACGATATGGACACCTCGCCGCTCGGCGATCCAAAGGGGCTTATCTCGGGCATAAACATAATCAATATCCCGACCGACGAAGAAGCGACCGCGCGTTTAACTGCCGCCGCGAAGAGCTGCGGAATAAACGTAATTAACGGCGTTATCGCAACGGGTGACAAGTTTATTGCGTCGGATGACGAGAAGAGGTCGATCGTCGATAGCTTCTCCGCCATCGCCTGCGAAATGGAGGGCGGAGCAATAGCACAGGTCTGCTATGTGAACAAGGTTCCCGTCTGCGTTATGCGTGCGATCTCCGACGGCGGCGACGACAGTGCAACGCTTGATTATCCGACCTTCGCAAGGCTCGCATCGGAGCAGTCTGTCAAGGTAATAATGAAATTCTTTGAATAAAAAAGTTCGCTCATTCGAGCGAACTTTTTTATTTATGCCTTTTTCTTTTTGATGATTAATGCTGTTACAACGCCTGCAACAACTACAACAGCTGCGATAACGATTATCCAAACAACTGTTTGGTTACCGCCCTCATCGCCCTTACCGTCATCATTCGGCTCGGTTACGTCGGGAACTGTAGTATCATTGGGCTTAGTCGTGCTGCCGCTATCGGGATCCGTAGTATCGCCCGGAGTTGAATCGGGTACTGTGGTATCACCGGGAGTCGAATCGTGAGTCGTATCATCAGGATTCGTTGTGGTATCAGGAGTTGTAGTAGTCGGATTGGTAGTAGTTACAGCCGGCTTCTTGTATCCGCAGGTATCACAAACGTCATCGTTACCGTAGCTATGAGTACAAGCAAGCGAGCAAACCGAGCACTTGCCGTTCTTCCAACTGTGCGAGCATACCTTTGAGCATACGGAGCAAACGCTGTTCTTCCAGCTATGAGTGCAGGTCTTTCCGCAGACGCCGCATACGGAATTATTCCATTCGTGCTCACAGTTAGCCGAGATCTGAGTAGTAGCAAGCGAAACGACTCTCATACATACTGCATCGGAGGCAGTAACCGTAGCTTCGGGAGCAGATCTGAAGGCAAGATATACCTTCTCACCCTTATCAAGGTAAACGGTTCCTGCTGCTCTTGAATATGTATGCTGTACGTTTGTACCGGTATATACGTTCTTAGTATTTCCCGAGAATATAACGTTCAGATCGCTGTCGAGGATCTCGTAGACCATCGAGAAGGAGCTCTGTGAAGTTGCATTATAATCCCAGTCGTGAAGCAGAAGAGCCGTCATATTATACGTGCCCTTCTCGGGAGCTGTAAATGCAATTGCCGTAGCGGTACTCCTATCTGCGTTACCGGAACCAAAGGGACCGAACATAAGGTTGCCGTTAGTATAGTAACAAGCAGCACCTATATTCTGACCGTTGCTTCCCTTGTAAATAGGCGCGCCCGTAGGACCCGTGTAGATCGTCATTTCGCCGCGCTCAAGGTTCAGGAGCTTCTTATTTTTCAGATCAATAGCGGTAAGAGTATAATGATCGTTACTCTTGATAGAGTAGCCGCTTTCGGTAAAGTTAAGGCCCGAACCGTCGAAGGAATATTTCTTGGTTGCGGAAGGAGTAGAGGTAGTATCAAGCTGAGCTATAGCAATAGTATTGAAGCTTCCTGCCGCCCAGCATTTGCCGTTATGGTCAGCGCCTATTGCATCATCAAAAAACTTAACGTACCAGTCGGCGGTAAAGAGGAGTTTATCGCCCTTCTTAAGCTTGATAGTGCCCGTAAGCGAGCCGCTGTAATTCTTGTTATAGGTCGGCTGAGTTATATCGTATATAACGCCGTCCTTCATAACCGAGAATACGACCTGCTTATTTCCCGTTCCGTTCGCGGTCATTGCGATTGAGGTGACGGGAACCTCATAGAGGTAGAGACCGTCCGAGGGAGCAGTAAACTGAACTACTGCTGACTTTCCTGCCTCGGGGAAGACGCAGATACCACCGCTCGAAGCAGATGCAAAGGTACCTCTTCCGTATCCGCCCTTGATGTTAAGGTAGGTAGCGCCGCAGGCTCCGTTCCAGTCATTTGAGAGGACACCGTCAGTCTGATTCATGTAGTAAAGTCCGAAGTTGCCGCTTGTAGCGTTGGGTTGCGATATAATATCGGTAGGCAACGTCCAACTGTTCTTGAACTCAACGGCAGGAACGTTGTCACCGCGCTTAACGGTATACGTCAACGGCTCACGGACAGTTCCCTCTTTTTCACCGCAGTTGATCATCTTGAACTCAATACGGTCTGTGTATACCTTTATCGTCATCGCCTGAACGATCTTCGGCTCAGCGGCGGTAAGCCCGCCGGGATTATAGGAAAATGAGTAGTATCCTGCAGAGCCCATAAACGAGCTGATGAACGAGGTCGGATTTACGCTTCTGAAGCCAACGACCTTGCCGTCCTTGTCGTAATGGGTGATTCTTTCGAAGGTGTCGGCAGAAATGTAGCCGGTGTCGCTATCATGAATGTGACCGAAGAGGTAAATAGCGTTATCGTACTTCTTCATTACATTCATAAAATTCGTATAGTTAGTATCTCTTACAACACTGGTCGATGTAGGACCCTTGCTATCCTGAAGAGGATAGTGACCTGTTATAAATACAGTCTTATTTGCGCCGATCTTCGCAAGGGTCTCGTCAAGCCACGCAAGAGTTCCTGTGGTATAATAATCCGATCTCGCATAGGGAGGATTTATGATGATAAAGTCGAAGCCCTTTACGTTAAAGTGTGCACCGAGCCAGTTATCCTCGATAATGGCGTTAACGCTACCGGTGGTATCGTCCTTCTCGGTATAGAGCCCGACGGGCTGACCTGCGGCCTCTACCATTGCTTTTTGGAAGCCCTCATAAGAGTTGTAGTCGCCTTCCGAGAAAACGCCTTCCTTAAGGCGTCCGACCTCGTAATCGTGGTTACCGCAAGCCCAAAGAGTAATTCCCGTCGAGGAAGCGGCAGATGAATACTTCTTATATTGAGAGACAACTCTGTCGTAGACCTCGGTAGTCCAGCGGAAATCGACCTGCTGCTTATCCTCATTGTCTGAGACCATATCTCCGCCGTCAAGAACAATATCAACGCCCTCTGCCTTGAGCGCATTCATCGCCTTGATATACGACGAGCGTATGTACGGGTCGTTATTCTGAATGCCGTAGTCAACGTGACCGTCAGCAATAGTACCGACGGTTATAAGCGGCTTTTCGGACGATGCCGATGCGCCTACCGTCGGGACGGTATAGGTGTGTTCTGACACTTTTTCAGCAAGTGCGCCGAACGGTATCATACCGATCACTAGCACGATAGAGAAAAGCGCTGCTAAGATTCGTTTGCTCATAAGATCTCTCCTATCGTAAAACATAATTATAACTATATTTATTATAATATAATCAAGCAAAATTGTCAATAAAGGTGCGCAAATTGACAATATTTCGCTACATTTTGCTCAAATGCATTAAAATGCGCAAACAAATGCGCAAAGCGAGCAGCATGAAACTTTACATAAACTAAAAGCACCCCTTTTGGGGTGCTTTCGATTTATTCAAGTCCTTTAAGAACCTCTTCTTTTATTGCATTGTAGTCTTCAAAGTCGACTGAGAAAAGCTCACTTTCAGGACGGCAGCAGCCGTTATTAACGTAAGTGCGTATGTCATCAAAGATGAGAACTTTTTTGAGAAGCTTTTCTGCCGCCTCGTCACCGCATTTTTCGCGGTAACGCGTAAGAAGCTCATAGTCGGCTATTCCGCGCTGAAGATTCTTATAACGCAGAGAAAGAAGGGGCTTGCCGTTATATCCGGGATAAACGAAGCAGGTGTCCCCTGCTTCAAAAGCCGAATGGCGCACGTCATTTCTCGGATCTTCGGGCCAGATCGTGTACGCCCAACGCGCAAATCCGTCGAAGCCAAAGAACGATGTCATAAGTCCTACCGCTCTCGACTCAACAGGATAAGAGGAAATAAAGGTATTTGGCTTCATTTCGCGGTTACAGCAGACGTACCACAAGAATCTCTTTTCGGGATACGCTGCCTTATATTCCTGAAGACGGTCGTATTCCTGAACGGTACAGCCGAGGTAAGGAACAAAATCGTCGATACGCTCATAGAATTGACCGATAAACTCTGCGTGATTGATAGCACACGATCCGCGGAAGCTCGGAGCTATACTTTTCAGCATATCCAAGCTCTTGCGGTAACGCTCGGGATCTGCCGGCTCGTCAGCAGCGATACGCACCTTATCTATCTGTTTTGTGTCTATAAAGTACTTTTCAAGCGCCTTAACGTACGCGATTATATCCTCTCCGCAGCGAAGGTACTTTTGAGCACCGTCGCTCTCGTCGAGATAGCGAACCTTGATATTCTCGGGGTATTCGTCGATCGGCTTGCCCGTAGGATATCCCTTGACGCCCCAAAGATTCACAAGACCGAACACCTCGATGGTCTTATCAACACCTACCTCAGCGTAGGTATCGATTATCCTCTGCATCTTCGAAAAATCGTACTCATAGCTTCCGTCAAGCTTTTTCTTTACAAAAACAGACGAATATTCGAACATATTTCCGCCGTAGCGGTGGTCAAGCTCGCAAAGCTGACCGCCCCACGGGATCTCACTTACGCATACCGAAACGGCCTTCTGTCCGAGATCCGCCATGCTTTTTGCGTATGGCTTCATAAGCTCGAAATGCTCGTCGGACCAAAGTCGGACGTCACTATGACGCGCGAGGTTGCAATGATGCTGCCAGAGGTCAAGATGGAATTTCCAATCTCGGCTGTCATCAAGAAGTACATCGTAGACCTTAGCGGTCACGTTAAATGACGCGACCTCTTTTTCGTCCTCGCCGTAAAGAGAGTGATACACCTTAATTTCGGCGCTGTACTCCCCTGACGAAGTGTTTTTATCGCTTTCGAATTCCACCCACACAGACGTAGGCATATTCGCATAGGTCTCAACAACGTCCTGATCAAGCAGAATATCAGCTTTCTTCGTCTCGTCGTCGTCGAAAAGCATTCCGATATGGTGCGTGCTGACCTTAAGCGACGAATTAACAGATATGCGGAATCTGTCGTGACCGCTAAGTGCCTTCCCTGCCGCTACCTTTTCAAAATCGGAATACCAGTCTCCGCGCGAAAGCGACACGCTGTAATGCTTATCGGACTGAAGGATCAGCTGACAGGCAGCGCGGTCGTTTTTCGCCATTATGACGGACGTGATCTCTTTCGGACAAATGTCCTTGTAATTGTATTCCAGACGGTACGCTTCGCTTGTGATAATTGCTTTAGTCAGCATGATTATTCCTGTTTGCCGTTATTTTTTTCGGTCTTGTTTGCCTTCGACTTTTTTACTACGATAATTACTGCAACGGTAGCAACAACTACGACCGCAACCACGATCAATATTATCATAACCATGCTGTTATCGTTGTCCTTACCATCATTTTTGCCTTTATCGTCATTACCGCTATTGTTGTTATTATCCTTAAGCTCGGTAAGCTGATCTGTAGCGTTTGCACGCTCAGAAAGAGCAAATGACGAGAGGTTAGTCATAATAAAGCTGATAGTACCGTCTTCGTTAAGCTTAACGTCAGTCATGCAAAGCTCGCCATCATTGTTCCAGTAGTACGCCGCAAGATCTATTTCTGCGGTCTTGCTTCCGAATTCACCTATAAGTGCAGGCATCGTTACCTTAACGGGAGTTTCAATTTTCCTCGGTCTGGTTAATTTTTTTGCACTGCAATCGAACAGTACGGCGGTATTTACCACATCCGAAAGCTTAGTCATATAATCTTTGTACTTTGTTCCCGATCCAAGCCGCTTGGCAGTCAAGTTAAGTCCTTCAAGTCCCTCCGCCTCAATTGTAACACCGTCATAGGAAAGCGAAGTGATATTAGAGGGCATCTTAAACTTATTAATACCGAGAGCACTGCCGTAATAAACGTTATCGTTTACGTCCTCGGTAACAAGGATAGAACCGCTCTCCTCACGAGCACCCGAGCTCTTGACGTTACGGTTAATCGTCCAGACAGCAGGTTCTTTTAACGTACCGCTCTGAGCGCCGCAGTTGATCATCTTGAATTCGATTCTGTTTGTATAAACGGAGATCGTCATCGCCTGAATGATGAGAGGATCGGCTTCGCCGAGAGAGCCGTCATAATATCCTGCAGAGCCCATAAATGCGGTAATAAAGGAGGAAGGAGCTGTGTTTCTGTCGTTAACCACCGCGCCGTTAGCGTCGTAATGTGTAATTCTCTCGAAAACGTCAGACATGATCCACGGCACGTTACCGTTAGCGGTACCGTGATTATGTCCGTAAACGTAGATAGCATTGTCGTACTTGTTCATTACCTTCTTGAACGATTCCTGCGCATCGCCCGCCATACCGTACGAACCGGGATTCGTTACGCCACGGTTATCCTGAAGCGGATAGTGACCCATAATGAACACGGTCTTGTCGGCGCCAATTTCGGACAGAGTGTTGTCAAGCCATTCAAGAGTACCCGCAGAATACACCTGATAACCGCCATTGATTACAATGAAATCAAAGCCCTTGATATTGTAGTGCGCTCCGAGCCAGTGATCGGAGAACAAAGAAACACCTGCATCGTCTTCCTTGGTATAAAGGGAGATAGGATATCCCGCGGTTGCGAGCATCAGGTTCATAAAGCCCTCGTAGGAGTTATAGTCGCCTGTACTGAGGGTGTTTTCATAAAAGCCAACCTCTTGGTCATGGTTACCGCAAGCCCAAAGGGTTATGCCGCTCTTCGACGCCTGAGAGGAGTACTTAAGATACTGAGCTATCGTACGATCGTAAACGTCGTGCTCCCAGCGATACTTACCGCCCTTATCCTGGTTATCGGAGGTCATATCGCCGCCGACAAGGAAAAGGTCGAGATCCTCTCCCTTAAGCGCGTTGACCGCCGTAATAAACGCATTTCTTATATAGGGCTCTTTGTTCTGAATATTGTAGTCAACGTGTGAATCGGAGATCGTACCGATCTTAATAAGAAGCTCGTCGCCGCCGTTTTCCGCCTCTGCGGTAGGGACGGTCAATGTGTATGTATCCGTGTAATTTTCCGCAAGTGCGCCCATCGGGATCATTCCGACGATCAGCATCGCCGAGAGCATTGCGATAAGAATTTTCTTGAAAATAGTCATAAGTTTCTCCTGCTTATATATCCAAATAGGTATTGTAAAAAGCTTACAATACCTATTTGACGTTAGTTATGAGAATAATTACTTTTTAGGTTTCTTGGGTATGAAGAATATCAGGATAAGTGCGATCACGATAGCGCACGCAACACCGATCAATACCGCGATAAGTACGGAATTATCCTTTTCGCCGCCCTTATCCTGCTGACCATCATCGGGGTTAGCAGTATCGGGAACGGTAGTAGTATCCGGCTTGGTCGTTCCGTCATTCGAGTTATCCGGAACTGTTGTATTATCGGGATCAGTCGTGATATCGGGAACTGTCGTATTGTCGGGATCCGTCGTATTATCGGGAACTGTCGTATTGTCAGGAGCGGTCGTGCCCGAGAGGTTGGGAGGAAGCATTCCGTCGGGATTCTTCGGTTCCTTTGCTCCGCAGGTGGTGCACTTTTCATTCTTGTAAGTATGAGTAGTACAGGTCTTTCCGCAGGTAGTACACTTGCTGTTGCTCCAAGTGTGCGAGCAGGATTTGCCGCAGGTAGTGCACTTAGAGTTGTTCCAGCTATGCGTGCAGGTCTTGCCGCAAACGGTGCACTTGCTGTTCTTCCAGGTATGCGTGCAGGTCTTGCCGCAAGTGGTACACATACCGTTTGTGTACTTATGAGTACAAGTAGTACCGCAGAGATTACACTTATTGGTAGAATAGTTCCATTCATGAGCGCAACCGAGAGAAAGGGTCGTTACGTCAAGCGAAAGCACCTGAGTTGCCATAGCTTCGGAGGTAAGATCGGTTGCTTCGGAAGCAGCTCTGAATACGAGATACATCGTCTCGCCCTTGTTAAGGTAAACATCAGCAGCAGCTCTTGAGAGCGTATCCGTAACGTCCACTGCGGTATACGGGTTAGCGGTGCTACCCGAGAATACTACGTTAAAGTTCTTATCGAGAATTTCGTATACGATCGAGGAATTTTTGCCTGTTGCCGAATCGTAATCCTTTTCGTGAAGGAGAAGCGCGGTCAGGTTATAGGTTCCCTGCGCGGGAGCGGTAAACGCGATCGCGGATGCGATATTCTTTCCGGAGTTTCCGCTTCCGAAGGGTCCGAATGCGACCTTAGAGTCTGCATTTTTGTAAGCGATGGTAACGTTGCCGTTGTAAAGAGCAGCGCCGGAGCCGTATGCGGTAGAAAGGGTCTTCTTATTCGCATAGTCGATAGCGGTAACTGAGAAGTTGCCGTTCTTAAGGGAGAAGCCGCCTTCGGTGAAGTTGAGAGCACTGCCGTCAAACTTGAAGCTGTCAAGCTCCTCATCGGATACCGTGCCGCCGAGAAGCGCTACGCTGAGGTCGGAGTAAGTTCCTGCTATCCAACCGCCTGTCGAGCCCGGACCGCGGTCATTGGGAGCTATGTTCGTTTCGTTAAAGTATCTTACGTACTGATCGGCAAGGAACAGAAGAGTTTCGCCCTTTTTAAGCGCTATAGTACCCGAAAGAACGTCATTGTAATCAGCCATTTTCGGCTGAGTAATGTCGTATATAACGCCGTCCTTCATAACGGAATAGACGATCTGCTTGCTGCTGCCACTTCCCGTCTTTGCAAGTGAAGTAACGAGCGCCTCGTATTTATATATACCTGATTTAGGCGCGGTAAACTGAATTACCGCAGTTTTTCCGTCATTGGGATATACCCTGAGCAAGGAATCCGAGCGCTTATCGAAGGTTCCTGCGCCGTGGGTTCCACTCGGAACATTAACGTAAGAGCTTCCCTGAACCCAGTCGTTCTTGAGAACGCCGTCCTTCATATCCATGTAGTAAAGGGCGTAATTTCCCTTCGTCCAACCGGTAGCGGTAGTAATAGTACCGTCGAGGGTATAGATCTCTGCGATCTCGGATGAGGTAGAGCCGGTATTGTTAAGGGGATTGCGGTAAACGGTATAAACGAAGGGCTCCTGAGCACCGCCGTTCTTAACTCCGCAGTTTATTATCTTGAACTCAATGCGGTCGGAATAAACCGTGATCGTCATTGCCTGAACGATCTCGGGGTCTGCTTTACCGAGAGCGCCGTCGTAATAACCCGCTGATCCCATGAACGCGGTAATGAAGGAGGTCGGTGCAACCATACGGCTGTTTACGACAGCTCCGTTTGCGTCGTAGTGAGTGATTCTCTGGAAAACGTCGTTTGCGATCCAGGGATTTGCGCCTTGGTGAGTTCCGTGGTTATGTCCGTACAGATAGATAGCGTTATCGTACTTATTCATAACCGCCTTGAATGCTTCCTGGGACGAGCCGGGAATACCGTACGCATCCGGTCGGGTTACGCCGCGGTTATCCTGAAGCGGATAGTGACCAAGAACGAATACCGTCTTGTTTGCGCCGATACCTGCAAGAGTATTATCAAGCCACTCGAGAATGGCAGCGGAATAAGACTGTGAGGGGGAGTTTATAATTACGAAATCAAAGCCGTTGATAACGTAGTGAGCGCCGCTCCAGTCGTTCTTACGGATTTCGGTAGAACCGACATACGGAAGAACGCTCTTCGGCTGACCGTTCGTTTCGATCATCGTCTTAACGAAGCCGTAGTAGGAGCTGTAGGAACCTTCGGAGGTAGGATCGTTGTTATGCATACCGACCTCATAGTCATGGTTACCGAGCACCCAAAGAGTCTTACCGGTCTTTGAAGCGGCAGAAGCGTACTTTTTGTATTGAGCGATTACTCTGTCGTACGTGCTCTTTTCCCAGTATCTGTCTCCCTGACCGGCCTCGTTGCCGGACACCATGTCTCCGCCGACAACGAGAAGGTCGATGCCCTCTGCCTTAAGCACATCCATCGCCTTGATAAACGTAGGACGCATATATGGATCGTTGTCCTGAAGCGTGTAGTCAACGTGAGAGTCGGAAATAGCACCGATCTTGATAAGCGGCGTTTCAGCCCCGCTCGCCTCAGCGGTAGGAAGCGTGTAGCTGTGAGTTTCGACGTGCGTTTCCGCCAAAGTGCCGAACGGAAGCATTCCGACGACGAGCACTAAAGCAATTAACGCAGCAAAGATTTTTTTGAAGTTGCTCATAAATATCTCCTAAAAATTTTTCTGTAACAATTTTAACATTTTTATTGTGAAAAGTCAACACTTAATTATATGTTTTTCGTGCCAAAAATGTAAAATTAACAACAAAATTTCCCCGCAACGTAGCTTGCGGGGAAATATTATCAGATATTTACCTTCAGAACCTGATTTTTCTCTGCACTCTCAAAGGTATATTCCATAACCTTCATTACGCGGCGCATCTGATCGTGAGTAACGATCTGAGTTTCCTTGCCGTCGATCGAGGCGCAGAAATTACGGTAGAAGTCGTGAACGTCGGACGGCGGCATCGGTACCTCAAAGGTGTCGACCGTGTCCTCGTCACGCGGAGCCATAGTCTTAGTAAGTCCCGACTCTGCCTTGATGGGCGTTGCGTCCTTTTCCTCGCCGACGCGCTTGACAACGACCTTCATCGGCTCGTTCCAGTTTACGATTATCGCAGTACCCTTATCGCCTCTTGCGTAGAAGCGGGGCATGTTTATGTAGTTGCTCGTTCCGACCTCTATAGTATAATCGACGCCGTTTTCAAAGCCGAGAACGATATGACATCCGTCATCGACCTCGGTATTCGTAACGTGGTCTAGACGCGCATAAATACTCTTTATCTTAACGTCCTCAAGGATCATAATTGCCTGGTCGATAAGATGAACGCCCCAGTCGAGAACCATTCCGCCGCCCTCGCTCTTTACTTTTCTCCAGTCACCGGGAATACCTCGTGAGCCGTGTATACGGCTTTCGATATTGAGCATCTTGCCTATAGTTCCCTTTTTGTAGAGATCGGCAATACGCATTTTATCGGTGTCCCAACGGCGGTTCTGATGCACCGTGAAAAGCTTTCCGACCTTGTTTGCAACGGCAATTACCGCTTCAAGCTCCTCTGAATTCATACAAACGGGCTTTTCGGAAATGACGTTCTTGCCTGCGTTGAGCGCGGCAATTGCAATTTCCTTATGATGATCGTTCGGGGTCGCAACGGTGATAATATCGACCTCTTGATCATTCAGCACCTCGTCAAGCGTTTCATAAGCACGGATTCCGTTCTCGCGTGCAAGCGCACGGCGTTCCTCCTTAATATCATAAATACCTGCAAGCTCAACAACGTCGCTCTTTTGAGCAAATCCGACGTGCCAACCGCCCATTCCGCCGTAACCGACGACTACCAATTTCTTTTTGTCTGCCATTTTATATACCTTCTTTGACTTACGCCCAACTCATGGTTCCGGGCTTAGGATCGTTAATGATAAGGGGACGGAGGAAATCAATTGCCTTTTTCAGTCCCTCGTCGATGGACATCAAGCTGTCCTCGTGCTCTATCGACATAACTCTGTCGTAGCCGTTCAGCTGAAGCGCGGAGATCATATCTCTCCAGTAGCTTGCGTCGTTACCGAAGCCGACGGCACGGAATATCCAGGAACGGTTAAGTTCGTCACCGTAGTGCTTTGTGTCGAGCACACCGTTCTTTGCGGTATTGTACTTATCTATCTTGGTATCCTTCGCGTGAACGTGATAGATAGCGCCCGAAAGCTCACGAATTGCCGCAACGGGATCTATTCCCTGCCAGATAAGATGCGACGGATCAAAGTTCGCGCCGAGCGTGTCACCGACCTCGCTTCTTATTCGGAGCATCGTTTCGGGATTGTATACGCAGAAGCCGGGATGCATCTCAAACGCGATTCTCGTAACGCCGTGCTCACGCGCAAAAGCGGCGGTATCGTGCCAGTAAGGGAGAAGCACCTCGTTCCACTGCCAATCGAGAATTTTAAGGAAATCGTCGGGCCAGGGGCAGGTCACCCAGTTCGGGTACTTTGCGCCCTCGTGATCTCCGGGACAGCCCGAAAAGGTGATAACTGTATCTATCTCAAGCTGCTCTGCAAGCAGAACCGCATTTTTGAAATCGGCGTCAAAGCTCTTCGCGATATCCTTATCAGGATGAACTGCGTTTCCGTGACACGCAAGCGCGCAGATATTTACCGCGTGCTTATTGAAGGTCTCGCGGAACTTATAAAACTCGTTTTTATCGGTAAGAAGGACCGCGGGATCGCAGTGGCTCTTTCCGGGATAACCTCCTGCGCCGATCTCAACTGTATCAACGCCGAGCTTATTCATTATCGAAAGAGTTTCGTCAAGAGTTTTAGTACCATAAAGGTTTGCAAGTACGCTTAGTTTCATATTATTTCACCTTTCTCAATTTAACCTAATAATACCACATAAGCCATATCACGGCTACACGGATTTTGACCTATTCTTGTACGATTTTATCATATAATAATCTTTTTTTGTTGTCAAGACAAATGCAATACTTTCATTTTCAGTATAGACAGTTATTTCGAAAAATCATATAATATATTTGACAAAAAATACAAAAAATTTGTCCGCAAGGAAAATTCCCCGCACATCTGTCAGCGTTTATTGCTGTTTTGAAGCTCCGATATTACCCTTTCCCAGTCGAAAAGCTCGCCCGGGTCTGTTTTGAGTGAGCTGTATTCCGAGTGACCGATTATATGGTCACGGTCAAGAGGGATCGACCATCGCTGACATATATCGCCGAGAAGCGCGACAAGCGACTCATACTGCTCGTCTGTAAAGCCGATAAACGACTTTGGGATAGAGTTATAATAAGACGACGAAACATACTGCTTCATATCGCTTTTCGAGCCGATAGCCGTAAGCTCTATACCGATACTGTACTTGTTCATCTTGTCCGTGTACTTTTCGTCGCCGTTCCAAACACCCTTACCTGCGTGCCAGGCAACCCGCTGCTCGGGGATCCAGCACCGGATCGTTCCGTCTCGCAAAATGATATAATTTATGCTGACGCTGTTCTTCTCAAAGGTCTTTTTTATATTCTCCGCGTTAAATGGATCGTTTTTGTCATTTACGACCTCGGAGCAAAAATGCACCATAACGTACTCAACGGGACATTCTCTTACCGATGAATACTCCTCGGTATCCATAAGCGCCTTGACCGCAAGCTCTGAAATTATTTCGGGATCGCTCGGCGGCGCAAGTGCGTCCATGCTGCTTCCATGTTCAAGCGGCTTGACACCCGACGCAGCACTTCCCTCTTCGCTTTTCTTCGAGCAGGAAACGAGCAGTAACGAGACAATTATGAGAAGAAGCAAAACGGTTTTTTTCATATCGCTTTTCCTTTTCAAAATGGCAAAACAAGCCCCGCGTTTCCGCAGGGCTCGGTTTTAACTGAGCAATGCTCTGTCGGATGCAAATTCAGCGCCCGACGCCTTGGTAAACATCTCAAGGAGTGCTTCGATAGTAAGATTCTTCTTCTCCTCACCACGAACGTCAAGGATGACCTTTCCCGCATTCATCATGATAAGACGGTTTCCGTAAGCGATAGCGTCCTTCATGTTATGAGTTACCATAAGCGCGGTAAGCGAATTTTCCTTAACAAGACGGTCGGTAATTTCAAGGACCTTCGCCGCGGTCTTGGGGTCAAGAGCCGCTGTATGCTCGTCGAGAAGCAAAAGCTTCGGACGCTTGAGAGTCGCCATAAGAAGCGTTATCGCCTGACGCTGACCGCCCGAAAGAAGACCCATCTTTGTAGTAAGACGGTTTTCGAGACCGAGGTCAAGGAGCTTTAGCTGCTCGCGGAATCTTTCTCTGTCCTTTGATGTGATAGCCCACCTTACTCCGCGTCTATGACCTCTGCTATCAGCAATTGACATGTTTTCTTCAACCCACATGTCAGAAGCAGTTCCCATTCTGGGATCTTGGAAAACGCGCCCGATAAATGCCGCTCTTTTATGCTCAGGCAGCTTGGTTACGTCGTTTCCGTCAATGATGATCTTTCCCTCATCAACGGGATATACGCCTGCTACCAGATTGAGTATCGTAGATTTGCCGGCACCGTTACCGCCTATAACGGTTACAAAATCGCCATCTTCAAGCGTAAGACTTACATTCGAGAGGACTTTCTTTTCATTGATCGTTCCGGAGTTGAACGTCTTTGATATGTTCTTGATCTCAAGCATTGGTCTTGCCCTCCGTTTTCTTCTTTTTCAAACCAAGCCGCGTCTTAAGATAAGGCAAGCCAAGGAAGATCGCAACTACGCTTGCGGAAAGCATCTTCAAATATTCGCTGGGGAGACCGAGGAATATAACGGTCTGGAAAACGAGCCAATAAATGATAGCGCCGCAAACCACAAACAAAAGTCTTATTGCGAAATTCGTCGTCTTTTTCTGGAAGAGCGCTTCACCTACTATAACTGCCGCAAGACCTATAACGATAGCGCCTCGTCCCATATTGATATCAGCCGAGCCCTGTTGCTGAGCAAGAAGCGATCCGGCAAGAGCAACAACGCCATTCGAAAGAGCAAGTCCGAAGACCTTGGTAAAATTAGTATTGATTCCCTGCGCGCGACTCATATCAAGATTATTTCCCGTTGCACGCAGAGACATACCGAGCTCAGTTCCGAAAAACCAATAAAGGAGCAGAACAATTACAATAACAATAGCTGCCAAAATACCGAGAGTTACATATATATCGCTGGCACCGGATGAAATAAGAACTTTATCGCCGTACTTCAATCTTGAAAGTGCGATATTAGCTCGCCCATCCATGACAATAAGGTTAACAGACCAAAGCATAAGTTGGGTAAGTATTCCCGCAAGTATTGCAGGTATTCCCAACAAGGTATGTAAAAGACCAGTAAGCATTCCGGCAAGCATTCCCGCAATAACAGCGCAAAGCATTGCCAATATTATATTTTCGCCGTTAGTAACCATTACCGTGCAAACCGCTGCGCCTGTAGTAATAGAGCCATCTACTGTCAAATCGGCGATATCAAGGACTTTATACGTAATGTACAGTCCTATTGCCATGATTCCCCAGACAAGCCCTTGGGAAACAGCTCCGGGGAGAGTATCCAGCCAATTAAGTAATATTTGCATTAAAAAACCCTTTCAGTATAACTTTATCAAAAACCGACTTATGCCTGCGGGGTAATCCCGCAGGCATTGGCATCATTATTCTCCTATTTTTTTGTATCCCTTTGCGTCAAGTGCCGCAGTATCAATATTGAAAGCTTTGCACTTTTCGGCATTGTACTTGTACGTACACTTTTCTGCGGGTACAAACTCGATCTTCATCTCGGAAATCTTTGCTTCTCCCTTAAGAATCTTAACTGCCATCAGTCCGGTAGTATATCCGAGGTCGTAGTAGTCAATTGTGAGAGTTGCAACTCCGCAGCCGGAGCAGATTCCCTCTTCGCCGGCGATCAGGGGCTTGTTTCCGATTGCTCCGTTAATAGTTTCGGTGCAGCTTGCAGCTGTATTATCGGTAGGAACGTATATAACGTCAGCCCATGCAGCTGCGGCAGCGGATACTGCGGAAACATCGTTCGAATCGGTAAATCCGAACTCCTTGGTTTCAATGTTCTTTGCTTTAAGGAGCTTTGCAATTTCGGTTACCTGGTACTTGGAATTTGGCTCACCGTTACAGAAAAGGAGTGCAACCTTTTGCGTTGCGGGGAAAAGATCGGTTATCATATTTGCCTGGAGATCCAGGGGAGCAAGGTCGGAGGTGCCCGAAATGTTTTCGCCGATAAGGTTATCCTTTACATCTATGCCGAGCGCCACGCTGTATGCGGTAACGGAGGTTCCGAGAATCGGGATATCAGCAGTGCCGTTTACCGCCGCCTGAAGTGCAGGCGTAGCGTTTGCCATAATAAGATCGACCTTTTTGCTTACAAAGTTGTTAACGATGGTAGTACATACAGACGAGTCGTTACTTGCATTCTCTTTAAGGAAACTAACATTTTCCTCTCCCATCTCTTCGTTTATAGCATCAATGAACCCCTGCGTTGCCGCGTCAAGAGCGGGGTGCTGAACCAGCTGGCATATACCTATTGTATATTTGTCGTCGTCAGACTGACAGGAAGCAAATACGGGCAGCATCAGTACTACAAGTAAAATTGCGATTATTTTCTTCATTTTCATGGTTTTAAACCGTCCTTCTGAAATTGTGATGCACTCATTATAGTACAATGCACATCATAAGTCAAGCAAATGTTTTTAATTTTTGCATAACATTTTTTTATGATATGTTCTTGTTGACAATAAATTGCTTTTAATGTATCATAAATGTAGCAAATATGGGAGGATATGCACATGGATTTCAAGAACATTCCGAACAAATACAGACCTATTCCCTTCTGGTCCTGGAACGAAAAGCTGAACACTGCAGAGACCTCAAAGCAGATCGAGCAGATGCATGACGTCGGCATCGGCGGATACTTTATGCACGCTCGCGGCGGTCTTCAGAGCGAATATATGGGAGAAGAATGGTTTGATAATATAGCCGCAGGTGTAGCGATGGGCAAAAAGCTCGGCATGGGTGCATGGGCGTACGATGAAAACGGTTGGCCAAGCGGCTTCGGTGACGGTGCAGTCAGCAACAAGGGCGAAAAGTACCATCAAAAGATGCTCTGCATTGAAGAGGGAGAAAAGCACACCGAAACGACGGTAGCAAATATCGACGGCTATCATTATTATTACAAGACCGATCCCTTTTACGTTGATCTGCTTGACAAGGAAGTGACGGCAGATTTTCTGAACGAAATATACCGCCCCTATTACGAAAAATTCGGAAACGATATTGAGGGCTTCTTTACCGACGAGCCGCAGCTTTCGCAGGACGGTATTCCGTGGAGCTTCGTTCTTCCCGAAGAATACAAAAAGGAATACGGCGAGGAGCTTATTCCCGTCCTGCCTGCAATATTCTTCGAATACGGTGACTATAAAAATACGCGTATCAAATTCTGGCGCCTTATCGCAAAGCTCTTTTCCGAAAACTATTTCGGGCAGATCTATCACTGGTGCGACAGTCGCGGGCTTAAGCTCACAGGACACCTGATAGAAGAAATACTCGTCTATCAGATAAGACCTAACGGCTCGATAATGCCGTGCTACAAGAACTTCCATATCCCGGGTGTAGACTGCCTCGGTCGAAAGAATCTCGAAAAAATGACTATATACCAGCTCACGTCGGTCGCTGAGCAGTTCGGCAAAAAGCAGGTGCTCTCGGAGACCTTTGCGCTCACCGGCTGGAACGTCAGCTTTGAGGATCAGAAAAAAATATTCGAATGGCAGATGGTGCGCGGAGTAAACTTGCTCTGTACTCATCTTGCGGCATACAGTCTGCGCGGACTCAGAAAAAGAGACTTCCCTTGCGCGTTCTCGTATCAGGAGCCGTGGTGGGAAAAGTATAACGTATTCACCGATTACGTAAGCCGCATCGGTATGCTGCTCGCAGAGGGCAAAAAAGAATGCGACACGCTTCTCATTCATCCTCAGACGACTGTCTGGGTGCTCTACGGCGGAGTCCCCAACAATCAACCGATAGCAAAGCTTGACAGTGACTTCAACAACGCTATGGATGCCCTTGAAAGAAAGCATATCCGCTTCCACCTCGGCGACGAAATACTGATGGAGGACTACGCAAGCGTTGAAAACGGCGCACTCATAATCGGTGAGCAGAAATATACGTCGATCGTTATTCTTCCCGATACCGTGCTTATGGATTCGACAGAAAAGCTCCTTTCCGAGTTCAAAAAGCAGGGCGGTAAGATATATTACGGCACCGACGAGATCACCCCCGACAATATCGTCGACCGCGAGGAGATCGTATATACAAAGCGCTCCTTCGACGATTTTGATATGTACTATTTTGTAAGTACCGTCGGCGAAAAAATCACTGCAAAAATCGAAAAAGGCACATGCATTCTCAACGCGCAGACATGCGAGACCGAGCCGTTTTACGGCGAAGTCACATTTGAGCCGTTCGGAAGCACCGTCGTTCTCGATTACAGAAAGCCCGTCGAAAAAACGGAAGCAAAGACGGAAAGCAAGCCCCTCGACCTCAGCGGCGATTGGGAAGTAATTGATAGCGACCTAAACGCGATAACACTCGATAAATGCAACTACTATTTCGACGGCGAGCTGATCGAGGAAAACGGTCCCATCATTTCCATTCAGGAAAAGGCGTGCGCACTTGAACGCAAGGTAAGGATTGATATGGTACATTCGATAAAAGCCGAGTGCGTACCGAACGAGCTTTACCTCGTAATCGAAACGCCCGATATATTCAAGATATTCATAAACGGCACAGAGATCGAGAAAAAGGACTGCGGATACTATAGAGACAGATCGTTCCGCAAGCTTGACGTAGCAAAATACTTCAAGGTCGGCGATAACGAGCTTCTCATTGCCTGCGACTTCGATCAGAGCGATAGAGTCTATGAAAGCATCAAAACATCGAAAATTTCGGTAATTGAGAAGCACAAGCTGACCTACGATATGGAGATAGAAAGTATCTATCTTTTAGGTAACTTCTCGGTAAAGACCGAAGGCGAGTTTGAGCTTCTTGATAAAGACGCGGTAAGATACAGCGGCGACTTCGTCATTTCCGCGCCGAAAGATAAGATCAAGCTTTCCGCGATCGAGCGTCAGGGCTTCCCGTTCTTTAACGGTAAGCTGACAGTCAAAAAGACCTTTGATCTTAAAAAGGGAAATTATAAGCTGGAGTTTAACAAAATGCTCGCATCGTCGGTCTCCGTCAAGGTAAACGGCGTCGACGCAGGCGACATTATCTTCCGCCCGTACAGCGTCGATATATCGAAGTACGTAACCGACGGCGAAAACGAGATAGAGCTTTCTATCATAACCTCGCTGCGTAACCTGCTCGGCCCGCATCACATCGACATCGGCGAGACCTATGCGGTCACACCCGCCAGCTTCTTCAAAGAAGATACCGTTTGGGGCGTCTGGGGAAAGAGACCGTGGAACGACGGCTACTGCTTCGTAATTAACGGAATCGAATAACAAATAAGTACCCTTTTGGGTACTTATTTGTTATTATACAACATAATACTTATCACAAATTACGAGTACCGGTAACGAAATAGTTCATTGACAATAATCGGATTTTAATGTATCATAATCGTAGCAAACAAAGGAGCTACCGCACATGGATTTCAAGAACATCCCAAACAAATACAGACCTATTCCCTTCTGGTCCTGGAATGAAAAGCTGGACACAGTCGAAACCGCAAAGCAAATCGAGCAAATGCATAACGTCGGCATCGGCGGCTTTTTCATGCACGCTCGCGGCGGTCTTCAGACCGAATATATGGGTAAGGAATGGTTTGATAATATAGCTGCAGGCGTCGAAATGGGCAAAAAGCTCGGCATGGGTGCCTGGGCGTACGACGAAAACGGCTGGCCGAGCGGCTTCGGAGGCGGAGTCATAAACGGTAAGGGCGTAAAGTATCAGCAAAAAACGCTTTTCTATGAAAAGGGCGAAAAGGAAACCGAAACGACGATAGCAAATATCGACGGCTACCATTTTTATTATAAAGTAAACCCATTTTACGTCGACCTGCTCGACAAGGAAGTGACGAAAGCATTTCTTGATGAAGTGTATCTACCTTATTACGAAAAATTCGGAAAAGATCTAAGCGGATTCTTCACAGACGAGCCGCAACTATCGCAGAAAGGCATCCCGTGGAGCTTAACGCTTCCCGATGAATATAAAAAGGAATACGGCGAGGATCTTATCTCCGTCCTCCCTGCCCTCTATTTCGAATACGGCGACTACAAAAACACGCGAATCAAGTTCTGGCGTCTGATAACGAAGCTCTTTTCGGCAAACTTCGCAGGACAAATATTTGAATGGTGCGACAGCCGCGGGCTGAAATTCACGGGACACATGGTAATGGAAGAAATGCTCGTCGGTCAGCTAAGACCGAACGGCGCGATAATGTCGAATTATAAAAACTTCCACATTCCCGGAATGGACTGCCTCGGTCGACAGAAGATACAGAAAACGACAATTTATCAGGTCGCATCGGTCGCAGAGCAGTTCGGCAAAAAGCAGGTGCTGTCCGAGACCTTTGCACTCACCGGCTGGAACGTCAGCTTCGAAGAACAAAAGCAGATGTTTGAGTGGCAGATGGTGCGCGGTGTGAACCTGCTCTGCACTCATCTTGCGGCGTACAGTCTGCGAGGGATCAGAAAAAGAGACTATCCTGCGGCGTTCTCCTATCAGGAGCCGTGGTGGGAAAAGTATAACGTATTCGTCGATTACGTAAGCCGAATCGGTATGCTTCTTTCCGAGGGTAAAAAGGAATGCGATACGCTTCTTATTCATCCTCAAACAACGACCTGGACGCTCTATAACGGCGGCGTCGGAAGCGCAGAGATCGTAAAGCTTGACCGCGGATTCAACGAAGCGATCGACAAGCTGGAAAGAAAGCATATCCGCTTCCACCTCGGCGACGAAACGCTGATGGAGGAATACGCACGCGTTGAAAACGGCGCGCTCATCATCGGCGAGCAGAAATACACGTCGGTCGTTATTCTTCCCGACACAGTCCTATACGATTCGACTCAAAAGCTCCTTTCCGAGCTTGAAAAGCAGGGCGGTAAGATATATTACGGCACAGATGAAATCAAGCCCGACAACATCGTCGACCGCGAGGAGATCATATATACAAAACGTTCCTTTGACGAATTTGATATGTACTATTTCGTTAACACGGTTGACGAAAAGCTTACCGCAAAGATTGCAAAGGGAACGCATATACTCAACGCAACAAACGGAGAGACAGCGCCGTTTTTCGGCGAGATAGTTTTTGAGCCGTCAGGAAGTGCTGTTGTCCTCGATTACGGAAAGCCCGTCGAAAAAGCAGAGGTAAAGGCAGAAAACAAAGCACTTGACCTCAGCGGCGAATGGGAGATAGTCAGTAGCGACCCGAATGCAATAACTCTCGATAAATGCACATATTATTTTGACGGCGAGCTGATCGAAGAAAACGGTCCCATAATTTCGATCCAGGAAAAGGCATGCGCGCTTGAACGCAAGGTAAGGATTGATATGAAATATTCTGTGAAGGCGGACTTCCTGCCAAGCGAGCTTTATCTCGTGACCGAAACGCCCGAAATATTTAAAATATTTATAAACGGCAAGGAAATCGAGAAACGCGACTGCGGATATTACCGTGACAGAGTATTCCGAAAGCTTGATATAACGAATTATTTCAAGATTGGAGAAAACGAGATCCTTGTCGTCTGCGAATTCGAGCAGAGCAAAACGGTCTACGAAAACATCGAAAAATCAAAGATCTTCGAGACCGAGAAAAACAAGCTCACCTACGATATGGAGATCGAAAGCATCTACCTTGTCGGAAATTTCTCGGTAAAGACGGAAGGCGAATTTGAGCTTCTTCCCAAGGATGCTGTAAGGTATCACGGCGATTTCGTCGTTTCATCACCCAAAACTGAAATATCGCTCTCCGCAATCGAGCGCCAGGGCTTCCCGTTCTTCAACGGAAAGATGACGGTCAAAAAGATCTTTGATATGAGAAAAGGAGATCACAAGATCGAGTTCAACAAGGTACTAGCATCAGCCGTCTCCGTCAAGGTAAACGGCAACGACGCCGGAGATATTATATTCCGCCCGTACAGCGTCGATATATCAAAGCACGTAACCGACGGCGAAAACGAGATCGAACTGACCTTCATCACCTCGCTCCGCAATCTCCTCGGTCCTCATCACATCGACGAGGGAGAGACGTATGAAGTCACCCCCGCCTGCTTCCATAAGGAAGACACCATGTGGGGTACCTGGTGCAAGAAGCCGTGGAACGACGATTATTGCTTCGTAATTAACGGAATTGAATAATAAAAAGCGACCGAATTTCGGTCGCTTTTGCTTTGCAATTTAACGCGAACGCCATCTTGCCTTCCCCTTGGGAAATGGCGGATTTTTACCCGTACCGCGTCATCCTGAGCGGAGTACCGCCGAGATTCCGCTTCGTTGCACTTCGCGCGGCTTCGCCGTTCGATTCCGCTTCGCTACACTCAGAATGACACGGCGGGACCGTAGAAACGCTTGCGTTTCTACTACGAACGTCCGTAGGGCGATGCCGTATTCGGCATCGGGATCTTGGCTTTGCCACGTTTTTTGTAGGGACAGGCAACCTCGGGAACCCCAAAACTCATTTCATTCGTTTCGGGGAACCCCTACCTCGACGCCCCGTGAAAAAAGCACCCGAAGCGGAAACTGCTTTCACAGTTTTCCGCGGGTGCTTTTTTCATGTCAAATTATTTCTTCTTTTTAAGAATAAGCGCAACCGCCGTCCCGACGCCTCCGAGGGCAAGAGCGGAAGCTACAATAATAATCACAACAGTCGTGTTGTCCTTTTTGCCGTTTCCCTTTCCGTTGCCGCTGTCGGTAGTATCGAGAACGGTAACATCGGGTTCGGTCGTATCGGGCGCGGTCGTGGTGCTTTCGTTGGGTGCGGTTGTTGTATCGCCAACCGTCGTTTCATCATTTTTCGACGTGCTCGACGTAGGAGGAGTAGTTGTCTGCGGTGTAGTCGTCGAGGGTTTTGTTGTCGCAGAAGGTGTTGTCTGAACTTGACGAGTGTAGCCGCAGGTATTGCATGTCGTGTCACGGGCGTTATCAAACACGTGAGTTCCTTCGTCCTTCCTTTCATCACAATCGGAGCATTCATGCCAGTGATGTGTCGAGTCCTTCTCCCATGTCGTTTTAAAAGAATGGGTGTGCTTGTTTTCGAGAGTTCCAGCGTTTCGTAATTTCGGATATGGGTAGCTAGTGTCTCCTTCCATTGTCCATATTTGCTCAAAATCGAAGCCGTCATAAGTCATCTGGTTCTTCATGTGCGAATCCGTACATTTCAAGCAACTATCGACACCATTCCCAACGCCCAAATCAGCGATATTGAGATAATAGCAGTTCGAGATAGGGTACTTCTTTTCACCATTGTTGCCCACAATACCTCCGAAGTAAGCGTTGGTAGAAGCGTTAGCGCTCACACTGCCAATATTGTAGCAGTTTAAGAGCGGATTAACGTATAAACCAGAAGTAGAGTGATTTTCCCCCACAATGCCGCCGGCGTAGGCGTAAGAATCTGCAGAGGAAGCAACAGCGCTCACGCTTCCGGTGTTGTAACAATCGGAAATTTTAGCTACTTTATAACCCGATATACCCCCAGCGTAGGCGTAAACATAGACAACGTCGACGAAGTCGTAATCTGAAGCGATGGAAGAAGAGCTCACAATGCCCGTATTGTAGCAGATTGAAATAAAGCCATTATTAGATCCCGCAATGCCGCCGGAGTACGTTCTGGCGACAAGCTCTGAATAATAATCATATGAGACAGGAGATGAATACGAAGCGGAAGCTTCAGCGTTCACACTGCCGGTATTGTAACAGTTCGAAATATGTCCCCAACTAATCCCAACAATACCTCCGGAGTAGGCGTTGGCGATAACACTAATTTGAAAAGGGGAGTAAGCAGAAGCAACAGCGCTTACACTACCGGTATTGTAGCAGTTTGAAATAGTATTACCGGTTGAATGATTTCCCGCAATACCGCCGGCAAAAGCTTCAGCTGTAGAATACTGTGATGAACAAGCGGTAGCATTTACATCTCCCATATTGTAACAATTCGAGATGGTGCAAACATTCCTTCCTGCAATACCGCCGACATAAGCGGAGGAAAGAAAGGTAGCTTCAGCGTTCACACTGCCGGTATTGTAACAGTTTGAAACATCTGCCCAATTACGTCCAACAATACCCCCGGAGCAGGCGGAAGCATCAACGTAGAATGCGCCAAAGGCGCCGGCGCTTACATTGCCCGTATTGTAACAGTTGGAAATATTGCCATTAAAACATCCCGCAATGCCGCCGGCGTGAGCAGTAGCATGATTGTTTTTTTCAATTGAACTCGAAAAGGTCGAAGCGGCTTTTACATTACCTATATTATAGCAGTTCGAAATAGTGGCGATTTCATAGCTATACCCCACAATACCACCGGAAAAGGTGTGGACTGGGGCATCGGAATTGGAACCGGAATTGGTAGCCGAAAAGGAAGCGTCAACAATAACATTACCGGTATTATAACAGTTCAAGATAACACCTTCATCGTTTTCCCCCACAATGCCACCGGAATAGGTGACAACCGGGGTATAGGAATTGGAATCCGAAGAGGAAGCGTCAACAAGAACATTACCGGTACTATAACAGTTCAAGATAGTACCCTGATCGTTATATGCAACAATGCCACCGGCGCAGGCATAAACAGAAGAGGAAGAAACAGAAACCTCCAAAACAATTGTAGCATTGTCTAGTCCTACGTTTTTAATACTTCCGCTGCTATACTCGAACATACCCGCATACGCTTCATGTGAGGAAGAAGAAATATTTATTAACAAGTTTCTTACCGCATAACCATTTCCATCGAAGATACCGGTAAAAGGCGCATTCTCGCTACCAATTGGATTCCAACATACGCCACCGTTATAGAACGCACCGCCCTCGGCAAAATCCGCGGCAGTAAATTCGATGTCATTCATCAAGATATAGTTACCGCTCAGATTATTACGAACAGCGTCGAGGTCTGCCTTTGTGTAAATGCCGATATAGCCGTCGGGGACAGTCGTCTGCGAGACAACCTCATACGTTCCTACGGTAACGCCCGACTGTATACCGATTCTCTCAGTGCTTGACACGCCTGCTTCTGCGTTATCAAGCGTCCACGAATAGTCGTCGGTTATTACGACTGTTTCGTTTGACGCAGCACTTACGCTCGTTGCTCCGACCATTACGGTGACAATGAGCATCGCAATAATCAAAAACGTTGATAGAATTCTTTTCATAAATACCTCCAAAAACAAAAAGTGCGCCAACGTAAGCTGACGCACCGAAAAACGCGCCGCCCACATTGTCGCCAAACAAAATTCATTTTCCCTAAAGAATACGGAAAAAGAGGCATAGCGTTTTTACCGAAAAATAAAAACACGTATCCCTTGGGAAAATGATTGAATTTTGTTTGGCACCTTCATTTTATCACGGTGAAGATTTTTTGTCAATAGTGGGATTTCGCGTTCTTGCCTTCAACTCCGGAGTAGTTTGCTACGCAACCTACGGAAGGTGGCATTTGCGAAGCAAATGACGAAAGGAGCCCGCGATTCAAATAATTATAGGGAGTTGCCCGTCTCATCCAAGGCGGTTCCCTAAAGATTTGTCTATGTGCGTTTCTTGCCCGATGGCTCCCTCACCGCTTCGCGGAGCTCCCTCCCGGAGGGAGCCAAAAGAAGCCCCACCGCGCATAAAAACCCGCGAGCGGGGATCCGCTCGCGGGTTTGTTCGTTTATGTTATTGTGAGATCGTTTTCTTTTCCGATTCTTTTGCGAAGGTATCAACGACCTCCGCGCTCTTATCAAAGTGAGTAAGGCAACCCGCGCCGCTGACGCATCCGCCGACGCACGCCATTCCCTCGATGAAGTTGCCCTTCAGCACGCCCTTTTTGAGCATCAGAAGTGCCTTTTTACATTCCTCGATGCCGTTGCAGACGACGGGCTTAACCTCAAAATCGCTTCCGCTTTCTTTGAGCGCCTGCGCGACGGCTTCGCTCAGACCTCCTGTGCGTCCGAAGCTTCTGCCGTAGGGCGACGCGACGCTGTCAAGCTCACTTTCCTCAAGCTCGGCAATACTTATATCGCGGCTCCTGAAAAGCGCGTAAAGCTCCTCAAAGGTTATGACCGTGTCGATTACGCTCTTGTTGTCACCGAGATTAAGCTCGTCCTTTTTCGCGGTACAGGGACCGATGAATATGATCTTCGCATCGGGATCGTTCTTCTTTATAAGCTCACCCGTCGCGATCATCGGCGAGGGGTTATGCGATATGTATCCGACAAGCTCGGAGAACTCCTGCTTTATATAGGAAACGAATGCAGGGCAGCACGACGAGGTGAGAACGCCCTTTTCGGTCAACTCCTTTGCCTCGTTCACCGCGACTATGTCGGCACCGACAGCCGCCTCGATAACGTGCGTGAATCCGAGCTTTCTGATACCCGAAATGAGCTGACCTCGCTTCGCGTAGTTGAACTGACTTGCAAACGCAGGCGCAACGACTGCGTAGACGTTATGCTTCTTACCGAAATCGCTCTTTTTGATTATATCGACCGCATCGAGTATAAACGACTTTTCCGAAATCGCACCGAAAGGACAGATGTACGAGCAGGCGCCGCAGGCGGTACATTTGTCGTTATCTATCGACGCCGCCTTTGTTTCCGACATCGAGATTGCATTGACCTTGCAGGCAAGCTCGCACGGGCGCTTGAAGTTCATAATCGCCTGGAACTGGCAGGCATTTGCGCATTTTCCGCACTCGATACACTTATTCTTATCAATAAACGCCTTTTGCTGAGGGTCAAAGGATATCGCACCCTTCGGGCAGACGTTCTCGCAACGGTGTGCAAGACATCCGCGGCAAGCGTTCGTGACCTCGTAACCGCCGACGGGACATTCGTCACACGCTATATCAATAACCTCGATAATATTAGGGTTCGCCTTATGACCGCCGATAGCAAGCTTGACTCTCTGACCGAGGATCGCCCTCTCCTTGTAAACACAGCAACGCATCGTCGGAGTATTTCCGGGAACGATCTGCTCGGGTATCTCGGTTATGTTTTCAACGAGGGTCGCATTCCAAGCATTGCGCGCGACCTCACGAAGCACCATGAATTTAAGGTGCTGTACCTTGGTATCAAATTTTCTTGTATTCATTCTGATCACTCCTCTACCGAATATTCCTTCGGCAGATAATTCGATATATTCTCTCTCAAAAATTCAATAAATCTCTTCGCCGCGATAGGCAAAAGCTCGTCGCTGAGATACGACACACCGACGGTACGCGTAACGGGAGTTTTTATCGGCACGGTCTTTATTCTGTACGACGCGCGGTCAAGTATCATAGACGGCAGTATGCTCACGCCTATTCCCTTTTCGACCATAGACAAGATCGTATGATCGTCGTGTATACGGTACTTTATATTAGGGGAGATCTTTTCCTTTTCGAACGCGGTCAGAACCGTATTGATACCGCCCTCGTCCGTCAGGATCAGCGGCTCTGCCGACATCTCCTTGAGCGTCACGCGGGTTTTGCCCGCAAGCGGATGCCCCTCGGGGAACACCGCGTAAAAATTGTCAGACGCTATCGGGATATTCACAAGCCCGTTCGATGCCTCGGGATAAACGAAGCCGAAGTCAATGCTTCCGTTTCTTATCTGCTCGGGAAGAGTCGTGTTGTCACCATGAGTAAGGGCAAATCTTATATCGGGATATATTTTTCCGAAATCGCTCATCGCACCGGGAAGAAGCCGCTGAGACATGCTCGAGAAGGTTCCTATTCTGACCTCGCCCGAGGAAAGCCCCGTGACCTCCGCAACGCGGTTAAATAGCTCGCTATGCGAATTGACAAGCTTTTTCACGAACGGATAAAGCGCCTCGCCCTCTCCCGTCAGAAGGATCTCCTTACGGCTACGAACAAAAAGCGTGACCGAAAGCTCCTTTTCGAGAGTCCTTACCATCTGGCTCACCGCCGCCTGCGTGTAGCCGAGCGCCTCGGCGGCACGTGTAAAGCTCTTGCATTCAACTATTTTACAAAATGCGATATATTTCGTCATAGCCGCCTCCGTAAAGCTTCTTTTATTATATTATACATCCCCATTCTCTTTTCGTCAAGGAATGAAAAGAAAATTGCAGAATCTCCCCTTGACAAAATATCTGACATCTGCTATACTACTTCCATCAATATATAAATTGGAGGATTTTTTTAACCATCATGGACAGTGACAGTGATAATTGTAACTGCGACCGAAGTATTATGATAAATGGCGGCATATCCATTCCCATTCGGGGCATGGGTGTGCTTTTTTGCGCTCATTTTTCGGTTATCAAAAATAATGCGGAGGTGAGATTCTAATGGAAACTATACACTATATATACATCGGAATAATGCTCTTCTGCGTTATGATGTCAGCATATTTTTCTGCAACAGAAACGGCGTTTTCGTCTCTTAACAGAACGAAAATAAGAACCCTTGCCGAAAAAGGAAAGAAAAAAGCGAAGCTCGTTAACAAGCTCCTCGATAATTACGATTCGCTCATTTCGACGATACTTATAGGAAACAACATAGTAAACATAACCGCCGCTTCTCTCGGCACGGTGCTGTTCGTTGACCTTATGGGCGATGTCGGAGCAACGGTCTCGACAGCGGTGATTACCGTCGTCGTGCTTATCTTCGGAGAAATAACCCCGAAAAGCGTTGCAAAGGACAGCCCCGAGAAATTCGCGATGTTCTCAGCTCCCCTTATTCGCACGCTCATCTTCCTTTTCACACCGTTAAACCTTATCTTCTCGGGCTGGAAAAAGCTCGTTTCGAAGATATTTAAGGTCGAAAGCGACACGAAAATGTCGCAGGAAGAGCTTCTGATGCTCGTCGAGGAGGTCGAGGAGGACGGTTCAATCGACGAGGAAGAAAGTAACCTGCTAAAAAACGCGATAGAGTTTTCGGAACTTAAAGCAGAGGATATCCTGACGCACCGCGTCGACATCGAGGCGGTCAGCACAGAGGACACGAAGGAAGAAATAGCAAGGGTATTTACCGAGACGAAATTCTCGCGTCTGCCCGTTTACGAGGAGACGATCGACCGCATCGTCGGTATTATCCACCAAAAGGACTTTTATTACGGTCCCGGTCTTACCGATAAGCCGATAAAGGAAGTAATGACCTCGCCCATATTCGTTCTCAAAAGCGAACCGCTGAGCGAGCTTCTCCGACTTCTTCAGGAGAACAAGTCACACGTTGCAGTCGTTCTCGACGAGTACGGCGGAACGCTCGGAATCGTAACGCTCGAGGATATTCTTGAGGAGCTTGTCGGAGAAATTTGGGACGAGCACGACGAAGTGACCGAAGACTATACGAGTATAGGCGAAAACCTCTGGCTTATCGACTGCCTTGAAAACCTCGACGATTTTGCAAAGGAATACGATCTTAGTATCGAATCGGAAAGCATATCCGTCGGCGGATGGGTGATGGAGCAAATGGGCAAGATACCCGACGTTGGCGACAGCTTCGAATACGATAACGTATCCGTCACCGTAACCAAACTTGACGGTCAGCGCGTCTCGCAGATCAAAATGCAAGTCACTCCCAAGCCCGACACGGACGAAGAAGAATAAAAACAGCAAAAGGACATCGCAAGATGTCCTTTTTCATATCAACGCATTTTTGAATAAACAAATACGTCCTCTCCGTCCTTATCATAGCTCTTAAGTGCGCCCTCGAGCTCGAATCCGAGACGGGATAGAGGTCGGCTGAGGTACGAGCGCTTGCTTGGCAGATAAACGGCAAAGACCTCGGCGTTCAGCTTTGAAAAAGCGTATTCGCAGGCGCCATCAATGATCTCGGAAAAGTATCCGCAGGCGCGAAATTCGGGAAGAATTCCGATTTCAAGCTTGACGCGCCTTCCGCCGTGTCCATCGGCAAAAATCCCCATCGCGCCGATAAGCTCACCGCTTCCCTTTCTTGTGACCGCGTAAAAAGGTGGCTCTGCTTTAAGATATTCGTAAAGCTTCTCGCTGCCGTCAAACGATATAAGCGAGCACTCCTTATAAAACGGATCGGAATAGAGCGAAAGAAGCTTCTCGGTATCGGCTTTAAGAAAAGTCCGCACCGTGAGACGCCGCGCATGAAAAATATTTCTCGCCCTCGGAAGACGAAGAGCGGTCTTCCCGACCTTAGAATCAAGAGCGCTTCGTTCCTTTTTGATCCGATAAATGACCGACGCAAGCTTTCTTTCGGCACGGTTATTAAACGCCTCGCCCGTCAGCTTCATTCTGTTACAGCCGTCAAGCAGCAGCTTGACCTCCTTCGAGCGCGTCAGTGCCCTGTCAAGGGCATCCGCCTTGTCCTTAACATCCTTTACGTCGTCTGCACAAATGACAGCATACGCCATTCCGTACGAAGCGCGAACGAATTGATCGTAAAGCGCGCGTTCTCTTTTGCCCTCCTCAAAACGCGAAGCGTTTTCGGCAAAGTCGGTTACAAGCTCAATAAGCTTTTTCATTTTATAAGCTCTCTTATAACGTAACCTGCCATCATAAGTCCTGCGCTCGACGGCACGAACGAGATCGACGCAGGCACGCGTTCACCTGTTCTTACCGGATTCTCGGTACTGTAAAGCACGGGAAGAGCCGTTATGCCCATATTCTTAAGCTCGCGCCTCATAACGCGCGCAAGCGGACAGACTGCGGTCTTTTTTATGTCGGTTATCTGAAACCTCGAAGGGTCGAGCTTGTTCCCCGTTCCCATCGAGGAAATTATCTTAACGCCGTTGTCAGTCGCCCATTTAATTATGAGAAGCTTTGACGAAACGGTGTCAATGCAGTCGATAATAAAGTCGGGGCGATGCTTGTCTAAAAGCTCATAGCAGTTTGACGCGTCAACGAATACCTTCTCGGAAATTGCGTCACACTCGGGATTAATGATTTTGGCGCGTCTTGCCATAATCTCCGCCTTACCCTGCCCAACAGTCGATGTGTCGGCAATAAGCTGGCGGTTGATGTTCGTAAGCGAGACTGTATCACCGTCAACGAACACGACCCTACCGACACCCGAGCGAACTATCGCCTCGGAAGCAAACGACCCGACGCCTCCGATACCGAATATCATAACGCTCGCCTTCCGCAGCTTTTCAGTCGCCTCAATGCCTATAAGAGCGTTTTGTCTATTAAGCCAATTTTCCGTCATTTTTTCCTCCAAAACGGTTATAAAAATATTATATAACATTACCTACAGTCTGTCAAACACATTTTTTCGGTGCAAAACTGTCAATAAACATACTTTTTTGATGACTTTTTTACTATAAAATAAAATAATTTGAGAAAAATCGTTTTTAGTACTTGCAATTGAGAAAAAAGTATGATACAATAGATAAGCTTGTAAAACAGATACGCCGCCCGGGACGCTAGTGCGCAGAGGCGGTTTTCAGGAGGATAAAATATAATGACTACTATCGGTATAATTCTTATAATTGCGGCAGTGTTTCTCGTAATTGCCGTTCTTCTTCAGTCGAGTAAGGAAAAGGGCATGTCCAGCGCTCTCAGCGGATCTTCTTCCGATACCTACTACGGAAAGAACAAGGGAAACAGCCGCGACTACATTCTTAATAAGCTTACCATCGTTGTAGCTATCATTTTCGCTATTCTTGTTATCGTTTCTTTCGTTATTCAGAAAGAGGATGTTATCCACAATAACTCCCGCGAAGAACTCGAAAATGTCGATTCTACAACGACAACACCGTCCGGCGACACCAGCTCCGACACAACCACTACTCCCGACGGTTCTTCCACTGCTGACACGACTACCGCAGATACTACCGATCCTGCTGCTACTACCGACGGTCAGTAATAAACGACATCCGCTGAATACTTGCGGCGTCAAGATCTAATATTGATTTCAGAAGCGCCTCGTTTCCGAGGCGCTTTTGCGTTATAAATACGAGTCAATCAGGAGGCAAAAAATGATCAAGCTCGAAAAAGACGGCGTCTTTCTTCTTAACGGAGAAACATTTACAAAGGAATATACTGTTTCGGCAGACGAGGCAAGAAAGGGCACTATAGCATATTCTATTCTGACCGCTCATAACACCTCGGGAAACGATAAGGACTTAAAGATCCGCTTCGACGCGATGGCGTCGCACGACATAACCTACGTCGGAATAATCCAGACGGCAAGAGCGAGCGGACTTACCTCTTTCCCGCTCCCCTACGTTCTCACGAACTGCCATAACTCGCTTTGCGCTGTGGGCGGTACGATAAACGAGGACGACCACCTCTTCGGTCTTAGCGCCGCAAAGAAATACGGCGGAATCTATGTTCCCGCGCATCAGTCGGTAATTCACTCTTATATGAGAGAAACGATGAGCGGATGCGGAAAGATGATCCTCGGCTCGGACAGCCATACGCGTTACGGCGCACTGGGTACTATGGCAATAGGCGAGGGCGGACCCGAGCTTGTAAAGCAGCTTCTTAAAAAGACCTACGATATTCCGATGCCCGAGGTCGTTGCTATCAACCTTGTAGGCACACCCAAGAAGGGTGTCGGACCGCACGACGTTGCTATCGCACTTATCGGCGCGGTATTCTCGTCGGGCTTCGTTAAGAATAAGGTGCTTGAGTTCGTCGGCGAGGGCGTAAAGAATCTTCCGATCGAATTCCGTAACGGAATCGACGTTATGACGACCGAGACAACCTGCCTCTCTTCCATCTGGGTAACCGACGAAAAGACCAAGGAATACTTCGAAAAGCACGGACGCCCCGAGGCGTATAAGGAGCTTAAGCCGGCTTCCGTCGCTTATTACGATTCTATGGTCACCGTTGACCTCAGCAAAATCGAAAGCATGATCGCGCTTCCCTTCCATCCCGGAAACGCAGTAACCGTAAACGAGCTTAAGGCAGACCCCAAGGGCGTGCTTGAGCGCTTGGGTCTGAGCGAGCTTTTCTCGAAGATAGACGAAAACGGAAATATCCGCGTCGAGCAGGGCGTAATTGCAGGATGCGCAGGCGGTATATACGATAACATCGTAGCGGCTGCAGATATTCTGCGCGGCAAGAGCATCGGTAACGGTGAGTTTGCCCTCTCAGCTTACCCCGCGTCTCAGCCCGTTATGACTCAGCTTATGAAGGAAGGCACTGCCTCCGACCTGCTCGGAAGCGGCGTAACGCTCCGCACCGCGTTCTGCGGCCCCTGCTTCGGCGCAGGCGACGTTCCCGCAAACGGATGCCTTTCTATCCGTCATTCTACCCGTAACTTCCCGAACCGCGAGGGTTCAAAGCCCGGTAATAACCAGAGCGCATACGTTGCTCTTATGGACGCGCGTTCGATCGCCGCAACAGCGGCTAACGGCGGTATCCTTACTGCCGCTACAGACCTTGATATCGACTATACCGAGCCGAGCTACGTTTACGACGACTCTGCATATAAGAGCCGTGTTTATTACGGCTTCGGCAAAGCAGATCCGACAGTTGAGCTACGCTTCGGACCGAACATCGCAGACTGGCCGAATATGCCCGCCCTCGGCGATAACATCCTGATGAAGGTCTGCTCATACATAACCGACGCTGTAACAACAACAGACGAGCTTATCCCCTCGGGAGAGACCTCGTCCTACCGTTCCAATCCCCTCAAGCTCGCTGAGTTTGCTCTCTCGCGCAAGGACCCCGAATACGTTTCCCGTGCAAAGGCAACCGTAAACGAGAAGCCGTGTGATGCAGTATGCAATACGGTAAACGAGCTGACGGGTAAAAAGGAGCTTCCCCAGATCGGAAGCGTAATTTACGCAAGAAAGCCCGGCGACGGCTCTGCACGTGAGCAAGCAGCGTCCTGCCAGAGAGTTCTCGGCGGCTCTGCAAATATCGCGCTCGAATACGCTACAAAGCGCTATCGCTCAAACCTTATCAACTGGGGTATGCTTCCCTTCCTTTCCGAGACTGAGCCCGATTTTGAAGTCGGAGACTACATCCTCGTTCTCGGCGTTAAGGATGCGATCATAAGCAAGACCGACGTATTTAACGCCTATATCATCAAGGAAAACGGAGACAAGAAGCCGCTTACTCTTACAGTCTCGAACATGACCGATGACGAAAGACAGATAATCCTCGACGGATGCCTTATAAACTATTACAGAAGCTGAAAGGAATAACACTATGAAAATAGGAGTACTTGTATCGCTCGAGCCAAATGTGGACATAGTAGCGGAAATCAAAAAGGTCAAGGATATGGGACTTTCCTCCTGCCAGATCAAATGCTGGAATATGGAGTGCTACACCGACGAAGCGGCAGAAAAGATCAAATATGCCTTAGGCGAATACGGCGTTACCCTTTCAACCCTCTGGTGCGGTTGGAGAGGAAAAACGGAGTGGAACTTCTATGAAGGACAAAACACCCTCGGTATCGTGCCTACCTATTTGCGTGACGAAAGAGTCGAAGACCTCATTCTCGGCTCCGACTTCGGTAAGAAGCTCGGCGTTACTCAGATTGCAACGCACGCCGGCTTCCTTCCCGAAAACCCGATGTCAGACCTCTATAAGGACGTCGTCGATGTGCTTCGCAAAATCGCAAGCCACTGCCGGGAAAACGGACAGTACTTCCTCTTTGAAACGGGACAGGAAACCCCTGTTACCCTCCGCAGAACGATCGAAGATATAGGTCTGCCCAATCTTGGAATCAATCTTGACCCCGCAAACCTTATTCTATACGGTAAGGCAAACCCCGTTGACGCTCTCGACACCTTCGGTCAGTACGTCAAGGACGTTCACGGCAAGGACGGCTGTTACCCGACGAACGGCAGAGACCTCGGCGAAGAAAAGCCCCTTGGCGAAGGAAAGGTAAATTATCCCGCGTTCATCGCACGCCTTAAGGAGATCGGCTATGACGGTCCTATCACCATCGAGCGCGAGATCTCGGGCGATCAGCAGATAAAAGACATCCTCATGGCAAAGGAACTACTCGAAGAGCTCATTGCCCGCTGACCTAAGAGGCGATCTTACATTGGACATAATTTTTGAAATACTGATTGAAATATACATGGAGCTTATGATGCTCGTGGTACCGGAAGAAAAGAAGAAGAAAAAGCGCTACCGCGTGCTCGCGGTCATCATCTCGCTTATCGGCATCGCGGCAACGATTGCTTCATTGGTTTACGGATTGCACCTTATAATCGACAAGGATAATCTTATCGGTATAATACCGGTTACCATTGCAGCCATTCTTTCAATTGCGCAGATCACGGCAGGAATCGTCATCCGCCTATCAAAGAAAGGAAAATAACATGACATTCGATAACATAAAAAGAAATATTCTGCTCATGTCCGAGGGTGTAGAATACGAAGTCACCGCCCTCTCGAATATAGCCGCTTATATTTATGAAAATATGATCGACGTAAACTGGGTCGGCTTCTATCTTCTCCGCGACGGGAAGCTGATACTCGGACCGTTCCAGGGCAAGGTCGCCTGCACAGAGATCGAGCTTGGTCACGGCGTATGCGGCAGATCCGCGCAGGCAGACGAGCCGATAGTCGTTCCGAACGTACATAACTACGGCGATTATATCTCATGCGATCCCGAAACCAACAGCGAGATCGTCTTCCCGATCTACAAGAACGGAAAGCTCTACGGTGTCCTCGACATCGACAGTGCGACCGTCGACCGCTTCCACGGTCAGAATAACGAAGGCCTCGTTGAGGTCGCTTACGGAATCAGCATGGTTCTCGACAAAACAAAGGCATAAGAAAAACTCCCCTTTCGGGGAGTTTTTTATTGCTCACTTTACAAAGCTCTTCATTTCATTTATAAGCTCATTTGCCTTTTCCGATGTACTCGATTCGGCAAATATACGGAGCAGCGGCTCAGTACCCGAGAAGCGGCAAATAACGAACGATCCGTCCTTGAAGTAGATCTTGCAGCCATCCTCATAATTTACGCGGTCAAGCTCGAAGCCATCGAATGTCGGCAGAAGCTTATCTTCCATAAGCATTTTGTTGATGCGCGTCTTATCCGACGGCTCGAAGACAAAGTTGCCCTCTTCCATAACGAACTTGCCGTATTTATCCTCAAGCTCGTCCCAGATCTCCTTCGGCGTCTTTCCGATAGCGCAGACCATTTCAACGAAAAGCGCGGCGGCGTAGATCGAGTCCTTACCGAATATGTGTCCGCGCACGGTAAGACCGCCCGAGGATTCTCCGCCGAGAACCGCATCGGTCTCGTCCAGCTTTGACGAAATATACTTGAAGCCGACGGGAACCTCGTAGCAGGTTTCGCCAAACGATTCCGCAACGGCGTCAAGCATGTGAGTCGTTGCAAGATTACGAACGACAGGACCCTTCCAGCCGCGGTATTCGTGCAGATAATAGTAAAGCATTACGAGTATCTGATTTGCCGATATATAAGTACCGTTACTGTCAACGATACCGAGACGGTCGCCGTCGCCGTCAACGGCGATTCCGAGGTCGTATTTTTCCTTCGTAACTCTGCCGATGAGCGAACCGAGCTGCTTAAGTCCCGGTGCAGGAAGCTTTCCGCCGAAAAATGCGTCCTTATTTGAATCCATAAGGTCGACGGTGCAACGCGCGGTATAAAGAACAGACATCATCGGGAAGGTTGCCGAACCGTGCATCGGATCGAAAAGGATCCTGACGCCCGAGTTCTTTATCTTCTCAACGTCAAGATTCGACAAAATCGAGTCAATAAAGTCGTTGAACGGCGTTTTCAGTATCTTTATCATTCCGCCTTCAAGCGCTTGCTCAAAGGAAATACTTTTCGGCTCTGATACAGCAATAAGCTCTTCAAGGCGCTTCGTGCATTCAACGGACGCGTCGCGTCCTTCCTCAACGATAAGCTTGATTCCGTTATATTCTGCAGGGTTATGGCTTGCAGTTACCTCAATGCCGTAGTGCAGACACTCGTGCTTGACGGTAAACATTACAAGCGGCGTCGGCGCACTTCGGTTCATAAACCAGACCTTGATGCCGTTAGCGGTCAAAACCCCTGCTATCCAATGCGCCGCACTTTCGGAAAGGAATCTTCTGTCGTAGCCGATCATAACGGGAAGCTCGGTCTTGTTTTCCTCGATCATAAGATCGCAGACTCCCTGCGCAACGCGCTCAATGTTTTCTCTTGTGAACTCGTCGCCGATTATTGCTCTCCAGCCGCCTGTTCCAAAAAGAATGTTGGTCTTATTTATCATATTATCTCCTTAAATAGCAAGGACACCGCAGTTGCGGTGTCCTCGGCGTTAAATTACTTTACGATCTCGCCGTAGCACTCGCCGAATGCGCAAGCCGCGTTAGCTTCGTCGGTATCAATGTGCATAGCGGTAGCGAACTTCGGGCTTACGCGGATAACAACGTCGCCGAAGATAGTGCTTCTGTCGTTAGAATCGATCTTAACGGATACGATCTCCTTGTCAGCAACACCTGCTGCCTCTGCATCCTCGGGGGTGATATGGATATGACGCTTTGCGATGATAACGCCGCTGTCAAGATCGACCTCGCCGCAAGGTCCAACGAGCTTACAGCCGGGGGTGTTCGCAAGGTCACCGCTCTCACGAACGGGAGCAGAAATACCAAGGGTACGCGCGTCGGTGAAAGATACCTCGACCTGAGAAGCAGGACGGGCAGGTCCGAGAATTATAACGTTAGGAATAGACTTCTTAGGTCCAACAACAGTCAGGCGCTCTTCGCAAGCGTACTGACCGGGCTGAGAGAGGTCCTTTTTCTTAGTAAGAGTTGCGCCTTTTCCGAAAAGAGCTTCGATATGTTCTTCGGTCAGGTGGATATGACGAGCCGAAGTTTCAACGAGAACTTTGTTTGCCATTTTTATGTTCCTCACTTAAATATTTTGTTTACAAAAGTATTATACTATATTATATCGAAAAAGTAAAGTGAATTTCAAAAAATTCCGCAAAAACGGGGGAAAATAATGGAAAATACAGATAAAGCGCAAAACGAAGTTAAAGACGGTGCGGTCACAGAGCAAAGAATACATTTTTTAACGATAATCGGTCAGGTCGAGGGGCATTATCTTCTTCCCGACGGGCAGAAGGTCACGAAATACGAGCACATGCTCCCTGCGCTTGCCGAGATTGAGGAAAGGCGCGACATAGACGGACTTCTGCTTCTTATAAACACAGTCGGCGGTGACGTTGAAGCAGGACTTGCTATCTCCGAGATGATAGCGGGAATGAGCAAGCCGACGGTCTCGCTTGTACTCGGCGGCGGTCACTCTATCGGAATTCCGCTTGCTGTCGCGGCAAGAAAATCGTTTATAGTGCCGTCAGCAACTATGACGCTTCACCCGGTAAGGATCAACGGACTCGTTATCGGAGTGCCGCAAAGCTTCGATAACCTGAATAAAATGCAGGACAGGATCGTATCGTTCATCTGCCGAAATTCGCGCGTAAGCGAAAGCGCGCTTCGCTCGCTTATGATGAAGACGGACGAAATGGCAACCGACATTGGAACGCTTCTCGACGGCGAAGATGCTGTGAAGATCGGACTCATCGACTCGCTCGGCACGCTCTCCGACGCCATTTCCGCGCTCAAGGATATGATCGAGAAGAAAAGGTCTTGACCTTTTTATCAAAATAAGATATAATCTTCTTAGAAACAACCCAAAGGAGAATATATAATATGAAACATGTAAATACAGCCGAATTTGACGCTCTTCTTTCCGAAGGCAAGACCGTTCTAGTTGACTTCTTTGCAACCTGGTGCGGTCCCTGCAAGATGCTCGCACCCGTGCTTGAGGAGGTAGCTCCCGAATATCCCGACGTTGAGTTCGTAAAGGTCGACGTTGACGATGAGCCGGATCTTGCTCGCCGTTACGGTGTAAGCGTTATCCCGACGCTCTTCGTTATAAAGAACGGCGAGATCACCGCGAACACTAAGGGGTATCTTAACGCAGACGAGCTTCGCGCATTCGTTGACGGAGGTCTTTAATGAAGATTCGCCTGAACGAAAACGAGGAGATCGTTAAGACCGTAAAAGAAGGTCTTAAGGCCAAAGGCGGATATTGCCCCTGCCGTGTCGGCAAGAGCGAGGACATAAAGTGTATGTGCGAGGAATTCAAGGCGCAGATCGCCGATCCCGATTTTGAGGGATACTGCCACTGTATGCTTTACTATAAGGAAAAATGAAGGACACCGATTCAGGCGATAGCTTGAATCGGTGTCTTTTCATTTTTGAAAAACTTCCTTTCTCCATTTCACAACTTTCTTGCTCGTGCAAGAAAGTTACAAAGAAACACGCCGTAGCAAATTCTCAGAATTTGCTACTCGGGGCTCAAACCGACAAAAAACGCAAAGCGTTTTTATACGTTTTCCCCTTTGGAAACCCCTTTCGATTCAAGGAAGCTTCGCCGCGTTGTCTTGCCTTCTCCAGCGGGAGAAGGTAAAAAACGCTCCGATTCGCCTCTAAATACACAAAAAACAAGCGACCGTACGGTCGCTTGTTTTATTTTAGTTTAAATCAGTGCTTCTTCTTGGAAACGTAAGCGATTCCGAAGAGAGCAACAACTGCAACTGCGATGTAAGCAGCTACGTTGTCGCCGGTGTCGGGAGAACCTGCGCCCTGGTTGCCGGAGCCGGTGTTGCCGCCCTGGTTGCTAGATCCTGCGGGAATTACAGTAACCCAACCGTTTTCAACCTGGCCCTTGTTATTGTATGCGCCGAGAACGCCGTATACCTTAACCTTGTCGCCAACCTTCCAACGATCAGCTTCAGCAACTGCGTCGTATCTCTGAGTACCGTCAGCGCTGTAAGAACCATAAACGCAAAGCTCGGTACCGTTTTCATCTTTGATATACATATTACCGTATGTATCGTTGTAAATTTCGGTAATTTCGCCTTCAACGTAGTACTTTTCAACAGTCTCGCCATTCTGAACCTTACCAATAGCATCTACGGTTGCGAAATCGAGGGTAGTACCTTCAGCGGGAAGAGTTACAGTGCGGGGCTGAGAACACTTATCACAAATTGCATCGTAATCGTTAGTGTACTCGTGCTGACCGGCAGTACGGGGCTCGCTGCAGAGGTTACATTCAGCATCAGTACAACCGTCGTATGCATGCTCACATGCTGCGCCGGCTTCATAGAATACAACCTCGACAGTATATACACGCCACTGTGCGCCTGCAACAATTACGAGAGACTCAGCAGGAGTATTAAGCTGAATGGTAGTAATCTTACCGGTGCTGTCAAGAGAAACAGTTGCAGCGGTGGATCCCTCAGCGTAAGCTGCCTGATTGAGGACATTATCGGTGTACTTGTGAGTGATTATAACCTTAGAAATGGTCTTACCACCAAGAGCAGTGATAGTGGTCTTAGAACCCTTATACGCTCTGAAATGGTCTGTATCCGTAACACGGATATTGGTAGTAGAACTTGCTTTTTCAGTCTTCCATGTGAAGTCGTCGAAAGTCCAAGTTATTGTTTCGCCGGAAAGGGTACCTTCGTTAGCATGGATTTCCTGAGTGCTGCTTGCAGCCGCCGCAGTAAACGGAATGCAAATAACAAGCATTACAGCCGCGAGAACAGCAGAGACAAGAACCTTAATTCTTTTGTTCATAATGAACCTCCATAAAAAATATTTAAAAATTTTGCCATGGGTATATTTCTTACATCATTATATAACATTCTCCGACAAATTGCAAGCCGTTTGTGAAATTTTCTCATTAAATATTGAATTATTATTTGACGGCGGAAGGAATACGTTTTTTCGCAAAAAAATGCAGTAAAACAGCAAAATTGCGAGGTAATTGCTTATTTACAATTTGATTTTTCCGTGATATAATGTTTTTAACAGCAAAAAATCATTTTGGGAGGAACAAAAAATGAAAACAATAGCAGTTATCGGTTGCGGTAGAATCGCAAGAGACGCTCACTTCCCCGCTCTCGACGAGATCGACGTTCGCATCAAGTACGCGTGCGACCTCATCGTCGAAAAGGCACAGGCAATGAAGGAAGCTCATCCCAAGATTGAAAACGTAATCACCGATTACAAGATCGCGCTTAACGACCCCGAGGTCGACGCAGTATTCGTTCTCACCCCCAACTATGCACATTACACCGTCACAATGGACGCACTCCGTGCAGGCAAGCACGTTATGTGTGAAAAGCCCATCACCGTAAACTACGCTCTCTCCTGCGAAATGAAAAAAGAGGCAGACAAGCAGGGCAAGATCCTCAACATCGGCGTTTGCAACCGCTATCAGAAGTCTGTTGAGATGCTTCACGATATGGTAGCTGAAGGCAAGTTCGGTAATCTCTACCACGTTTACGCTTCCTTCCGCCGCTTCAGAAGCATTCCCGGTCTCGGCGGCGCGTTTACAACTAAAGAACAGTCTGGCGGCGGCGTTCTTATCGACTGGGGCGTACACTTCCTCGACCTCATCCTTTACATTCTCGGCGCTCCTAAGCTTCTTGACGTTACCTGTGACGCTTACTGCGAGATGGCAAAGGATATGAAGGATTATAAGTACACCTATATGTGGGCAGAGGATACCGCTGACATCGAAAACGGAACGAACGACGTTGACGACTTCATCACAGGTTACGTCCGTACCGACAAGGCAAGCATCTCCTTCAACGGCGCGTGGGCACAGAATATCGGCGTCGACGAAATGTATATCGACTTCCTCGGCGACAAGATGGGTGCGCGTCTTAACTACTGCGGTCAGTTCACCTACTGGGATGCAAAGACTCTCGAGTCTCACACGACCGACCACGACAACCCCAATTTCTACAAGGCAGAGGACGAGGCGTTCCTCGAGTCGATCGGCACAGGCGTGAAGAACAGAAACAATATCGACAACATTCTCGAAAGCGCAAAGCTTCTCGACCTGCTCTATCAGTCTGCAGCAAAGCGCACAGAACTTAAGTGCTGATATAAAAAACATAACGGCAGAGGAAATCCCTCTGCCGTTTTTATTTTGCTTGTCGGAAATTGCGATCTCGACCCTAGGACAAATCAATTGTTGACGGCAGACGAAAAATCGTATATAATGTAATTAATGAAAAAATACGGAGAGAATTAATGAAAAACGGCACAAAAACACGCATTTTGGCGCTGATTTTGGCACTTTCTGCGCTCTTTTTTGCTTCATGCGGAAAACCCGAGAAAAAGTGCGACGGCAATCACAAGGATAAGAATGACGACGGCTTTTGCGATAGTTGCAACCGCCTCGTTCTCGTCTACTTTGACCTCTACGCGCTCAACGACCTGCACGGAAAATTCTCGGACACCGATTCACAGCCCGGTATCGACGAGCTGACGACCTATTTTGAACAGGCGCGCGCAAAAAATCCGAACACCGTGCTGCTCGCATCGGGCGATATGTGGCAAGGAAGTCCCGAATCGAACCTGACCTCGGGGAATATGATGACGGAGTGGATGAACCGCGTTGGATTTGTCTCAATGACGCTCGGCAATCACGAATTTGACTGGGGCGAGGAAGCGATAATCGAGAACGAGGAGCTAGCCGACTTCCCGTTCCTCGCAATTAACATTTACGACCGCGAGACAAATAAGCAGGTCGAATACTGCGATAGCTCGGTCGTCGTTGAGCTGAACGGCGTGACGGTCGGAATCATCGGCGCGATGGGCGACTGCTATTCCTCTATCGCTCCCGAAAAGGTCGAGGACGTTTATTTCAAGACGGGCGACGAGCTGACAGAGCTTGTCAAGGCAGAGTCGGAGCGTCTGCGCACTGAGGAAGGCGTCGAGTTTATCGTTTACTCGCTTCACGACGGCGGCACGAACGGAAGCGTAAATTACGGCACCTCATATTACGACATAACCCTTTCGCGCGGATACGTTGACCTCGTTTTTGAGGGTCACACGCATAGAAGCTACGCAAAGCCCGATGACGAGGGCATCTGGCATCTTCAGGGTGGCGGCGACAACGACGGTATCACCTACGCATCTGCCCGTTACAACACGGCAAACGGCAATAAGGCAGTCCTTGAAGCTAAATTCATAAGAACCAACGAATACTATCAGCTCCCCGATTCTCCTATCGTAAACGAGCTTCTTGATAAGTACAAGGACGAGATCGCCGCAGGGGATGAGGTGCTTGGTACCACGCCGACATGGCGAAGCTCCGACTATCTGCGCGACGTTATCGCACAGCTCTATTACGAAAAGGGCGTTGAGCTTTGGGGCGATCAGTACGACATCGTACTCGGCGGCGGATACCTATCTGCACGTTCCCCCTACGACCTTGAAGCGGGCGAGATACGGTACGGCGACCTATACTCCATTTTCCCGTTTGACAATAACCTTGTCCTCTGCTCGATCAAGGGCTCCGACCTTGAAAGACGCTTCTTCAATACCGATAATTCAAATTATTATATCTACTACAATTCCTACGGCGAGAGCGTTAAAAAGAACCTCGACCCGAACAGAACATACTATATCATTGTCGACAGCTATTCCTCGACCTACGCGCCCAACCGCTTGACCGAGATCACTCGTCTTGACGAGCCGATCTACGCCCGCGACCTGCTTGCGGATTATATCAAAGAAGGCGGACTTTCGCACTGATAAAAAACTCTCCTGCACCGCAGGAGAGTTTTTTAATTATAGAAATATAGACGAACTCGTTTAGCAAACACAGACGTTCTCTTGCCACGCCTTTGTATGATGCGACGGCTATGTGAACCCCCGAAGCGAATAAGATGAGCTTTGGGGGTTCCGAGGTTGCCTGTCCCTATGAAGAAACGTTCAAAACTTTTATGGTAGAGGCGAGGCAAGAGAAAAGGCACTCCTTTCGGAGTGCCTTTAACTATTAATTTTATGCGTTTTCGGTTTCTTCGGCAGCTTCTTCTGCTTCGGGTTCAACCTTTTCGAGCTCTACGCTGCGGTAGCGTTCCATACCTGTTCCGGCAGGAATAAGCTTACCGATAAGCACGTTCTCCTTAAGACCGAGAAGGTGGTCGACCTTGCCCTTGATAGCGGCTTCGGTGAGAACCTTTGTGGTCTCCTGGAAGGATGCTGCGGAGAGGAAGGAGTTAGTCTGGATAGACGCCTTCGTGATACCGAGAAGAACACGCGATCCGCTTGCGAGACAGAGATCTCTCTCGCCTGCGTCGATACGCGCCTGAAGAACTGCGTTCGCATCGTCAAAGTCACCGACGTCGATCGTCGAGCCGACGAGAATATCAGTATCACCGGGATTATCAACGTTGATCTTTCTCGTCATCTGGCGAGCGATAACCTCGATATGCTTATCGTTGATACCGATAGACTGCATACGGTAAACTCTCTGTACCTCGCGGATGATGTAGTCGTAAACTGCATCAAGACCACTGACGCGGAGAATATCGGCGGGAGCCATATAGCCCTCGGTCATGGGAGTTCCCTGAGCCACGAACTGACCCTCGGTAACGGTAAGACGCGTTCCGAACGGGATAGTATAGGTCTTACTGTCCTCGCCGTCCTGGCTTGTAATGGTGATCGCCTTCATCTTCTTCTGCTCGCCCATCGAGACAGTACCCGAGATCTCGGCGATGACCGAGGTCTTCTTCGGACGCCTTGCCTCGAAGAGCTCTTCAACTCGGGGAAGACCCTGAGTAATGTCGGAGCCGGCGACACCACCGGTATGGAAGGTACGCATCGTAAGCTGTGTACCGGGCTCACCGATGGACTGTGCGGCGATAATACCGACTGCTTCACCGACGTTGACGGTTCTGCCGTTTGCAAGGTCAGCACCGTAGCAGTGTGCGCAGACGCCGTGACGCGCCTTACAGTTGAGGATAGAACGGATATGAACGCTTTCGATGCCGCAAGCAACGATAGCGTTTGCCTGCTCCTCGGAGATCATTTCATTGTCGCCGACGATAACCTCGCCGGTTGCGGGATTAACGACTTCACCGATGGTAAAGCGTCCTACGAGACGGTCCTTAAGCGGCTCGATAACGTCGCTGTCGTCCTTGATAGCTGTAACAACGAGACCGTGGTTCGTTCCGCAATCCTGCTCGCGAACGATAACGTCCTGCGAAACGTCAACGAGACGTCTGGTAAGGTAACCCGAGTCCGCCGTCTTAAGTGCGGTATCGGAAAGAGACTTACGCGCACCACGTGCAGCAACGAAGTACTCAAGGATGTTAAGACCTTCACGGAAGTTCGACTTGATCGGGATTTCCATCGTACGACCGTTGGTCGCGAACATAAGTCCACGCATACCTGCGAGCTGACGCATCTGAGTCATGTTACCGCGGGCTCCCGAGTCAGACATCATCTTGATCGGATTATAGCGGTCGAAGCGTCCCTGGAGAGCCGCGACGATGTCCTTCGTGGTCTGTTCCCAGATCTTGATGACGTTGTTATAACGCTCATCCTCGGTAAGCTGACCACGCATAAAGGACTTGTGTACGTTTGCGACCTTCTTCTCTGCCTCTGCGATGAAGGTGTACTTCTCATCAGGAATAGTAACGTCGGAGATAGAGATCGAAATAGCTGCCTTGGTCGAATATTTGTAGCCCATTGCCTTGATGTCGTCAAGAACCTGAGCCGCAACGGAAAAGCCGTGCTTCTCGATACAGCGGTTAACTATATCACCTAGCTGCTTCTTACCGCAGGTGAAGTCGATCTCGAGATCGAGCATCTTCTCGGGATCGCTTCTGTCAACGTAACCGAGATCCTGAGGGATCGGCTGGTTGAATATAAGACGACCGAGAGTTGCGTCTATAATACCGGTGTGAGCTTCACCGTTTATCTCGCGGCTTACACGGACCTTGATGGGAGCGTGGAGACCGAGAACACCGTTGGCATAAGCCATCATTGCCTCGTCAAAGTCGCGGAATACGTGGTTTTCGCCCACCTCGCCTGCCTTGTCGATCGTCAGATAGTAAGAACCGAGGACCATATCCTGCGAAGGAACGGTTACTGCCTTACCGTCGACGGGCTTGAGGAGGTTGTTAGCGGAAAGCATAAGGAAGCGTGCCTCTGCCTGTGCTTCAGCAGAAAGCGGAACGTGAACAGGCATCTGGTCACCGTCGAAGTCGGCGTTGAACGCGGTACATACGAGAGGATGGAGCTTGATAGCGCGTCCCTCAACGAGTACGGGCTCGAATGCCTGAATAGACAGACGGTGAAGCGTAGGCGCACGGTTAAGAAGAACGGGATGTTCCTTGATTACATTTTCAAGTGCGTCCCATACGCAGGTATCGACCTTGTCGACCTTCTTCTTTGCGTCCTTGATATTGGATGCCTTCTGAGTCTCAACGAGGCGCTTCATTACGAAGGGCTTGAAGAGCTCAAGTGCCATTTCCTTAGGAAGACCGCACTGATAGATCTTAAGCTCAGGTCCTACGACGATAACCGAACGTCCTGAGTAGTCAACACGCTTACCGAGAAGGTTCTGACGGAAGCGTCCCTGCTTACCGCGAAGCATTTCGGACAGCGACTTAAGGGGACGGTTGGAGGGGCCTGTTACGGGCTTGCCTCTGCGACCGTTGTCGATAAGTGCGTCAACTGCTTCCTGAAGCATTCTCTTCTCGTTACGAATGATGATCTCGGGAGCGTTGAGCTCGAGAAGGTGAGCAAGACGGTTGTTACGGTTGATAACGCGGCGGTAGAGATCGTTCAGGTCGGAAGCCGCAAAGCGTCCGCCATCGAGCTGTACCATCGGGCGTATTTCGGGGGGAATTACGGGAAGAACCTCGAGGATCATCCACTCGGGCTTGTTACCCGAACGGCGGAATGCCTCAACGACGTCAAGACGCTTGATAAGACGAAGCTTCTTCTGACCGCTTGCGGTAGAAAGTTCTTCTTTAAGCTGACGGGAAAGCTCTTCGATGTCGATCTCGGCAAGCAGCTCCTTGACTGCCTCTGCACCCATGCCTACCTTAAAATCGTTCTCGTAACGCTCGTACATTTCTCTGTACTCACGCTCGGTGATTATCTGGTACTTAGAAAGGGGAGTCGTACCGGGATCAATAACTATATACTGTGCAAAATAGAGGACCTTTTCGAGAAGTCGGGGAGAAATATCGAGAAGGAGTCCCATTTTCGAAGGAATTGCGCGGAAATACCAAATATGGGAAACGGGAGCAGCGAGCTCGATGTGTCCCATTCTTTCACGGCGAACCTTCTTCGTCGTTACTTCAACGCCGCACTTTTCACATACCTTGCCCTTGTAGCGTACTCTCTTGTACTTACCGCAGAAGCATTCCCAGTCCTTGGACGGTCCGAAGATCTTTTCGCAGAAAAGACCGTCGCGCTCTGCCTTAAGGGTACGGTAGTTGATGGTCTCGGGCTTTTTAACCTCACCATAAGACCAAGAACGGATCATTTCAGGAGAAGCAAGGCCGATTTTTATTGAATCAAATACGTTGTGTTCCATTGCATTTCCTCCTTATATCTCATCATCAAAATCGTCATCGCCGAAATCGTCGAAGCCGTCGAATACATCTTCGTCACCGAAATCATCTACCTCTTCCTCGATCATCGAGTCGAAGGTATCGTCGGTCTCAACGGTCTCGCCGATATCCTCGGCAGAAACGTAGGTAGGAGCGTCAAGCTCGTCTTCGCCAATGCTCGAAAGCTCGATCTCGTTGCCCTCGTGGTCAAGAACACGGATATCAAGACAGAGTGACTGAAGCTCTTTTACGAGAACCTTGAACGCCTCGGGAACACCCGGAGTCGGGATGTTCTGACCCTTAACGATCGCTTCGTAGGTCTTAACACGTCCAATGACGTCGTCAGACTTAACGGTAAGGATCTCCTGAAGAGTGTAAGCAGCACCGTACGCCTCGAGTGCCCAAACCTCCATCTCTCCGAAACGCTGACCGCCGAACTGCGCTTTACCGCCGAGGGGCTGCTGTGTAACGAGAGAGTAAGGTCCTGTCGAACGAGCGTGGATCTTATCGTCAACGAGGTGATGGAGCTTGAGGTAGTACATTATACCGACAGTTACGGGGTTGTCAAAGGGCTCACCCGTACGTCCGTCGTAAAGAGTCATCTTACCGGTCTCAGAAAGACCTGCCTGCTTGAGGCATTCGGTAATGTCGCTCTCCTTTGCGCCGTCGAAGACAGGAGTCATGATCTTCCAGCCGAGGCGCTTTGCGGCGATTCCGAGGTGCACCTCGAGCACCTGACCGATGTTCATTCGGGAAGGAACGCCCATCGGGTTAAGAACGATGTCAAGGGGAGTACCGTCAGCCATGAAGGGCATATCCTCGGGAGGAAGAATACGGGAAACGACACCCTTGTTACCGTGACGTCCTGCCATCTTGTCTCCGACGGAGATCTTTCTCTTCTGTGCTATATATACTCTTACGACCTTGTTTACTCCGGGAGGAAGCTCATCGCCTGCCTCGCGGGAGAATACGCGAACGTCAACTACGATACCGCTTTCGCCGTGAGGAACACGGAGCGAGGTATCACGGACTTCTCTTGCCTTCTCGCCGAAGATAGCGCGAAGGAGGCGTTCCTCAGCGGTAAGCTCGGTCTCACCCTTAGGCGTTACCTTACCGACGAGAATATCGCCTGCACGGACCTCGGTACCCTTGCGGATAATACCCTCTGCGTTGAGGTCCTTAAGAGCGTCGTCACCGACGTTCGGAACTTCTCTTGTGATTTCTTCCGGTCCGAGCTTGGTATCTCTTGCTTCATGAGAGTATTCCTCGATATGAAGCGAGGTATAAACGTCGTTACGAACGAGGTTTTCGTTAAGAAGGACTGCGTCCTCGTAGTTGTAACCTTCCCAGGTCATGAAGCCGATGAGGGCGTTCTTACCGAGGGAGATCTCACCGCCGCTGGTTGCAGGTCCGTCTGCGATTACCTGTCCCTTTTCTACGCGTTCGCCACAGTCAACGATCGGGATCTGGTTGATACAGGTCGACTGGTTAGAGCGCTTGAACTTAATAAGATGATAAACGTCCTTGCGTCCGTCATCGGTACGAATGATGATCTCATCCGCGCAAACCTTCTCGACAGTACCTGTCTCCTTAGCACAAACGACGACGCCGGAGTCGACAGCCGCCTTGTACTCCATACCGGTACCGACGATAGGAGAGTCGTTCACGAGAAGCGGCACTGCCTGCTTCTGCATGTTCGATCCCATAAGTGCACGGGAGTTATCGTCGTTTTCAAGGAAGGGGATCATTGCTGTTGCGACCGAAACGACCATCTTAGGCGATACGTCCATGTAATCCGGAACGTTGTTATCGACCTCGATGATTTCGGTACGCTGACGCGCGGTGACCTTCTTGTTTACGAATCTGTTGTTTTCGTCGAGGGGCTCGTTTGCCTGAGCAACGATGTAGTTATCCTCAACGTCGGCGGTCATATACTCAATTTCATTGGTTACAACGCCGGTTGCCTTGTCTATCTTACGGTAGGGCGCTTCGATGAAGCCGTAGTCGCTTATACGCGCATAAGTAGAAAGGTAGGAAATAAGACCGATGTTAGGTCCTTCAGGCGTCTCGATAGGACACATTCTTCCGTAATGAGTATAGTGAACGTCACGAACCTCAAAGGAAGCGCGGTCACGGGAAAGTCCTCCCGGTCCGAGAGCAGAAAGACGGCGCTTGTGAGTAAGCTCTGCAAGCGGGTTGTTCTGGTCCATGAACTGAGAAAGAGGAGAGGATCCGAAGAACTCACGAATTGCGGTTACTACGGGACGGATATTGATAAGTCCCTCGGGAGTAAGCGTTTCGGTATCCTGAATGTTCATTCTTTCCTTAACTATCTTATCCATACGGGAGAAGCCGATGCGGAGCTGGTTCTGGAGAAGCTCACCTACGCAGCGAAGACGTCTGTTTCCGAGGTGGTCGATGTCATCAACCGAAGAAAGATCGTGAGACAGACATACGAGATAGTTAATGGAAGCGAAAATATCGTCCTTGGTAATGTGCTTCGGAACGAGCTCGGCAATACGGTTCTTTACCTCTGCCTTAACGGCGTCAACGTCGCCGTCAAACTGCTCCATCATTTCGAGAAGCACGGAAAGTCTTACCTTCTCGTTAATTCCGCAATCCTTAAGATCACAGCCGAGGATATGCTCAGGCCATACGGTACCGTTAGAGAATACCTTGATCTCGGTATTGGAATCGAGAAGGAGATATACCTCGTTAACGCATGCGCGCTCGAGGGAATCCGCGATCTCAGCGGTAACAGCAACACCTGCGTCGCAAATGAACTCTCCGGTAGCGGGAGAAACTACGGGACGGGAGAGAGTGTAACCTATGATTCTGTTGCGGAGAGCGAGCTTCTTATCGAACTTGTATCTACCTACGCCTGCGAGATCGTATCTCTTAGGATCGAAGAAGAGGTTGTTGATAAGTATCTGTGCCGGCTCAACGAGAGGCGGCTCGCCGGGACGGAGCTTCTTATAGATCTCCTTAAGAGCTTCGTCGCCTGCACTCGTTCCGTTTTTGTCTGCCTCGAGTTGGCAGGTATCGTGCTCGATAGTTGCCTTGATCTTAGGATCGTCGCCGAAGAAATTAATGATATCGTCATTATTTTCAACGCCGAGCGCACGGATAAGAACCGTTACGGGTATCTTTCTGTTCTTATCAATTCTTACGTAGAATACGTCGTCCGCGTCAGTCTCGTACTCAAGCCATGCACCGCGATAAGGAATAACAGTCGCGGCAAAGGTCTTCTTTCCGCGCTTGTCCATATCGGAGGTATAGTAGATTCCGGGGGAACGCACGATCTGCGAAACGATAACGCGCTCTGCACCGTTGATAACGAAGGTACCGTTATCGGTCATAAGCGGGAAATCGCCCATGAATATATCTCTCTCGAGGAGCTCACCCGTCGTCTTGTTGTGCAGACGAACCTTAACACGCAGGGGCGCTGCGTAGTTTACGTCTCTTTCTCTGCATTCCTCAACGGGATACTTGGGGGTAGAGTCGATCGTATAATCTACGAACTCGATGCTGAGGTTGCCGGAAAAATCGGTGATAGGGGATACGTCACGAAGAACCTCGCGCAGACCTTCGTTCATGAACCACTCGTATGACTTCTTCTGAACTTCGATCAGATTAGGCATTTCGAGTACTTCGTCGATCTTCGAGAAGGACATTCTGACGTTTTTGCCGAGCTTGTGGGGCTTGACCATTGCAGTAATCACTCCATTTCTAAATAGTAAAATCATCCCTAAAAACGACTAAAAACGCAACATGACAGCGCGAGAAAGCCTCCTCCGCTACCCCTACGACAAGCTGGTTACCGTCGAATTATAAGCTGCGAAAGACACTTGCTGCACACTTCGTGTTACGTTTAACGCGAATCAGATATGATAAAATTGTCCAAAAAACGGCGCCATATAAGCGTTTTTCCGTTATTTTGATAATAGATGACACGCCTTAAGACGCTATCTATGCAAGTATAAATTTTAGCACATTTATTCGCGCTTGTCAATGCCAAAATCATTGTTTACAAATATTTAACAAATAATTTTTTTCAAAAAATTTCTAAAAACTATTGAAATTTCGCGTTAGATGTGTTATTATAGATTGCTAGTATAGAAAAGTCAAACGTAGGAGGTGAAAATTTTGCCGAATATCAAGTCCGCTAAGAAGCGCGTCATCGTTACCGAAGCAAAGACGCTTCAGAATAAAATGATAAAGACCGCTCTCAAGACCTCGATGAAGAAGTACGAGGCAGCAGTAGCTGCAGGCGATAAGGAAGCTGCTACCAAGGCATACGCTGTAGTAGTTAAGAAGCTCGATACCGCCGCTGCAAAGGGTCTTGTTCACAAGAACAACGCTGCAAGAAAGAAGAGCCAGTACACTCTCCTTCTCAACAACATGGGAGCATAAAACTTCTATAAGTAAAAAAGCCGCCTGAATAGGCGGCTTTTGACTTTTGTTGTGTGTCATCGTCCCTCGCCTTCCCCTTGGGGAAAACTAGACAACGCCCCGCAAAAAAGCGACCGAATTTCGGTCGCTTTTTTAAGTTACTTTTTCTTTTTAAGAATGATAACGGCAGCAGCACCGCCTCCGCCGAGTACGAGAACAGCGCATACTACAATAATTATAACGGTCGTCGTGTTGTTCTTTGGAGCGTTTCCGCTTTCACTTCCGTTCCCTTGCACACTACGAGTATATCCGCAGGTGTCACAAGTGGCGTCGGAATCATTGTCATAAGCATGCGCCGTTTTTTCACCAACGTAATCGCAACCGTCGCATATCTGCCAGTGATTTTCTGCGTCGTTTGTCCACTTATAGATACAAGCGTGAGCGTTTTTCGAATAGCAGGTGTAGCTAATTCCGTCAATCTTCACATTTTCCGTCTTATAAGGCATAGACGCAATGTAATCTCCAACTTCGACAATATCTGATTTAACGTAAATGGTATCCGCATTATATGTGAGGCACCCACATGACGCTTTTTTGAGTACGCCACGAGCGATATCGGCAGAATGAATGTAAATAATCCGTAAGTTCTCACACTCATTAAACGCCTCAGAGCCAATTTCGGTTACGCTTCCGGGGATTCTTATGCTCGTAAGACTTGTGCAACCTATGAAAGCGGCACTACCAATTGATGTTACGTTGCCAGGGATTTTTATGCTCGTTAATCTTGGGCATCTTCTGAATGCTTGCGCGTCAATTTTGATTACGCTGTCGGGGAGATTTATGCTCGTTAAGCTTGTGCAATCTTCGAAGGCACCACTACGAATTTCAGTTACGCCATCGGGAATAGTTATGCTCGTTAAGCTTGTGCAACCTTTAAAAGTCCCAATGCCAATTTCAGTTACGCCATTAGAGATATACATGCTCGTCAAACCTGAACATTCGTAGAAGGCATAATCATCAATTTCAGTTACGCTATCCGGAATAATTATACTCGTTAAACTTGATAATTCGCGAAAAGCATTAATGCCAATTGAGGTTACGCCCTCCGGAATGACACTTGTCTTACATCCCGATATTAGAGCATTGTCTACTTTCCGGATTATGCAGTTCCCTCGCGAATAATAATTGCTATTCCCTGACGATACCGTCATGCTTGTTAAGCTTGTACAACCATTGAAAGCACCATCGTGAATTTTGTATACGCCATCGGGGATGTTTATACTCGTCAAGCTTGTGCAACCTCTGAAGACATCATAGTAAATTTCATTTACGCTATCCGGAATAGTTACGTTCGTCAAGCTTGTGCAATTATTGAAGACACCACCGTAAATTTTGGTCACACTGTCCGAGATAGTAACGCTCTTTAAGCTTGTGCAATTGTTGAAGGCATAACCTCCAATTGAGGTTACGCCATTAGGAATGTTTATACTCGTTAAGCTTGTGCAACCTTCGAATGTGCTTTGGTAAATCCCGGTCACGCTATCTCCGATAGTAACGCTCGTCAAACCTGTGCAATCCTTGAAGGCACTCGAACCAATTGAGGTCACGTCATCTCCAATAGTAACGCTCGTTAAACCTGTGCAACCCTCGAAGGCGCTCGAACCAATTGAGGTCACGTCATTTCCGATAGTAACGCTCGTTAAGCTCGTGCAACCGGTAAAAGCAAAATTTGGAATTAAAGCTATGTTATCAGGGATGACAAAATCTGTTACAAGATTTCCGTTTAAGTATAACGATGCCCCATGTTCCATAGGATTTGAATACCTAGTAATGTTACACCATGCAGCTACATCGGTTATATACACGTGTTTTATATTTGAGCAACCGTTGAATGCATTCTCGCCAATTAAGGTTATGCTATCTGGGATTGTTATACTCGTTAAACTGGAGCAACCGGCGAAGGCCCTTTCGCCAATTCTGGTTGCACTGTCGGGAATAGTTATGCCGGTTAAGCTTGAGCATTCCATGAATACACCAGAGCCAATCTCGGTTACACTGTCAGGAATAGTTGCACTCGTTAAACTACCGCAACCGTGGAAGGCAAAATTGCCAATTGAGGTCACGCTATTGGGAATAGTTATGCTAGTTAAGCTTGAGCAATCCTGAAACGCACAATCTGCAATTGAGGTCACACTATTGGGAATGGTTATGCTAGTTAAGCTTGAGCAATCCTGAAATGCATAACCTGCAATTGAGGTTACACCATCGGGAATAACACTGGTTTTACAACCCGTGACTAACTCCTTAGTATCTTTTTCGATTATACAATTCCCTTCAGAGTAATATTGGCTATTGCCCGAGGATACGGTTATGCTCTCAAGAGACGAGCAACCTCTGAACGCCGTCGTTGCAATGCTCGTGACGCTATCGGGGATAATTATACTCGTTACGTTTTTGCAACCAAAGAAAGCCGAACCGTCAATTCCCCTGACCGTTTTTCCGCGAAAACTCGAAGGAATTTCGATAGCTCCAGAAATATATGTGTTTACGTCAGTTATCGTCACCCCAAGGTACGAATCTCTAAATGTAAAAATGCCGTTAGTGTTTTGACTTGCGGCGTGTGTTTCAATCGTGCCGAAGCTCGCGGCGCAAATAATTACCATAGCGAAAACAGTGAAAAGCGTTAGTAGTGTTTTTTTCATTTCTTTTCCTCCAAAGATTATTCATTTTTTTGCATTGAGGCAAAAACCTTGCATCGCCATTCGCACACTACAAATAGCACAAACAGCAATATTATAACGATTTGATGCCCACTGACAAGTTAATCAGGCGTATTTGAATAAACCGTATACTTCACGCCATCGATCATCACATTCTCCGTTTTGTACGGCATTCCCGCAATAAAATCGCTGACATCTGCGATGCTTGATTTAACGCAAATCGTTTCCACATAATACTCTGGATCAGTAGTAGTGTTAAAGGTCATTTTTCTTATCTCTTTTGCCGCATCAGGTGAATGAATATAGACGGTTTTAAGGTTTTCACACTGAAAAAACGCTCCGTCGGAAATATAGCTAACGCCAATAGGAATAGTTATGTCTGTTAAGCCCGTACAGCCATTAAAAGCATTCTCGCCAATATTAGTTACGCTATTCGGGATTGTTACGCTCGTTAAGCTCTCGCAAAACGCAAACGAACGCGAGCCAATTCTTATTACGCTATCGGGGATAACGCTGGTTTTGCATCCGGCTATCAATCTATCTGTACTTTTTTCTATCAGACAATTTCCTTTCGCATAGTATTTCTCGTTACCCGACAAAACTGTTATACTTTCAAGAGACGTGCAACCCGAAAAAACACCTTCACCAATGAAATCAACGCAGGCAGGTATATTTATGCTCTGAAGTGATGAGCAGGAAACAAAGGCACTCTCAGCAATATATTCTACGCAGTTGATATCAATATCTTTAAGCGACGAGCATCCCCAGAACGCAGATTGTCCAATGTCCGTAACGCTGTCAGGAATACTTATACTCTTGAGTGACGAGCATTCATAGAACGAAAATCCGCCAATAGCGGTAACGCCGTCTTCAATAATGACCTTCGTTATATCATCGCCCCAAGGTGGAGTCGTAAACCAAGTGTTCATTCCCATATCACCGTTACCGCTGATTGTGAGAACCTTGCCGTCAAGCGTCCAAGTACAGTCGCCGGTTGATCCGCTTGTCGGTCCACCTATAGGCAATACAGGCAAGCTACTGCAAGAGGTAAGAGCGCAAAATGCTGTTATAACAGCAAGCAGGATAATGATTTTCTTTTTCATATTTTTCCTCCAAAAATAATAATAAATTAAAAAATGCGCCCACCGAAGCAAGCGCATAAAAACGCAAACTCCGATAGTCGCCAAACTAATCATTGCAAAATGGGTATAACAATTCTCCCCATAAACAAATACAGGAATTTGCATTTTATCAAATTCAGTATTTGTCTACGGAGAAAAAGATATACTTTTCCATGTAAAAAAGAAAATTATACCTACTTTGCAATATTCGATTAGTTTGGCATTTTCATTTTATCACGGTGAAGATTATTTGTCAATAGCGGAATTGTCGATTTTTGCCTTCTCCTTGGGAAGGGGGAACCACGGAGTGGTGGATGAGGAGTAATATCCCGATATAGAGAGAAAAGGAATTGTCAAAGCTCATTGCATTCGCTTTGGAACACCTCATCCGCCCCTTCGGGGCACCTTCTCCCGCTGGAGAAGGTATAACGGCGGCGTTGCCGCCAACACCTCATCCGACCGAGGTTTACCTCTTAGCACCATTCCGCAAGGGGAAGGCAAGACAACGTAGCGAAGCTTCGCCCGAGATTCCGCCGCGCTTGCGCTTTGGCGCCGCTTCGCGGTTCGACTACGCTTCGCTACGCTCAGAATGACACGGGCGACCGAAAAGAGTTTCCGAAGGGGAAAACGTTTGAAAATTTGCGAAGGCAAATTCTCATCGGTTTGCCCCTTGGTGTGCTTTCTTTTGCGAGCTTTTATTTGCACAAGCAAAGAAAAGCGAAAAAACAGCACCCGAAGGTGCCGTTTTCAAATTTTGAGTTTTTTGATTCTCTTTTTCATTCTCTTAACGTCTCTGATCATCTTGACGGAATCGCGGAACGGATGAACCTTCGACGTGCTTTCGCGGTGGTTTATGATCTTGACCGGGATCTCTGCGATCCTCATTCCGAATTTCTCGGCAAGAAGCAGAGCCTCGAGGTCAAAAGCGAAGCCGTTCACGGTACAATACTCGAAAATGCTTCTCGCGGATTCTATGCAGTAGCATTTCAGCCCGCACTGCGAATCGGAATAACGGAAGCCGGCAATAAGCGAAACGAGCTTTATATACGTCTTTGACATGATCTTGCGCAAAAACGTATATCCCTCGTACCCGTCGGAGGCGATATTACGCGAGCCGATAATAACGTGCTCGCCGCCCGAAATTATCCTATTATATACGTTGATTATCGCATCGGTGCCGTAAGCGAGGTCACAGTCGGTACAAACGATAACGTCGCCGACACATTTTTTGATACCTTCACGCACAGCACTTCCCTTTCCGCGGTTATCGGGATAAGAAACCACCCTGACGTTCGGCAGATCAAGCGCCCTCACGAGTTCGCCGCAACCGTCAGTGCTTCCGTCATCGGAAAAGACGATCTCAAAATCGTCGCCAAACTCGGGTTCAAGGCAACCGACGAGCGTTTTCACCGTGCTTTCGACGATATTCTTTTCATTGTACATCGGAATAAGGACCGAGAGCTTCATTTACGTGATCTTCCTTAAGAATTAGGATTATTATATACTTCCACCATTACCGCATGAACGGCAAGGCGTCCTTCTGAGAATCGGTTGTTACAGGTAGAGAGCGTCAGGAGCTTACTGTTCGCATCAAAGTGAACATTTCCCTTGCGGTATATCGACTTTTGCTCCGACGTTTCAGCGAACTCAATAAACTTCTCGTCATTTGAGAAATACGTCGTTATATAAGGATAGTATTTATGCGTTTCGTATATCGAGTAGATACGATAGGTATACATTCCGTCAAGCGTGTAAACAATCACCTTGCCGTTGTTCATGAAGAACGATTCTTTCAGGAAATTGTCGAGCTGGTGGAACATTGACGAGTTTGACATGTGATGCCCGTACACGACGAGATTCTTGTTTTGCATCAGCTTCGGCTCGCAGGTGAAATCCGCAAATATCGCGCCTGCTCCGAGCATAGAGCCGTTATAAGAATGGTTAAGGTAATAATCGTTGTCATTCGCTTGCATTATCGGGTAATTTATATTCGTTCCCGATACCGTTATCCAACCGTAGAGGTTCGGATAGCGGCTTTTAAGGTTCAGAAGCTTAACTCTTACCCTTGCGTATTCCTTGTTTACGACCTGGGCGTTCGTGTAATCCGAAAGGTCGTCCTCCGTCATCGAAAGAGCATTATCGTGATCGGGAGTTGCCTGCAGATTTTGGTCGGCAAACATCATTCCGACGCCGTTTTCATCCATAACGAAATCGCCTATCGCGTCGTAAACTCGGTTCTGCTCGTCATAATCTGCCATTGATTTTCCGATGCTGTACAAGCTAAAGGCAAACACGACAACGCATACACCCATGAGAAGAAAGCGCGCCTTATCAAGCACCGTGTCAAGAACGCGGCGCTTTTTCTTTTTCTTTGCGCGGATACCGTCTGCGCTCAGCTCATTAAGCGAACGCAGAAAATCCTTTTTCCTCTCATTATTTTCGGGCATACTACACCTTTTAGAAAAATTATTTTACCTCGATCATCGAAGCGTCCCACATATCGGGTGCCTCGTAGCCGAGAAGATTAGCAACAGTTGCGGCAACGTTCGAAAGGCCGTAGCTTCCCTCTGCCTTAACGGTATATTCGCCGTTATGAACGTTATCGTAGAAGATGCAGGGAACGGGGTTAAGGGTATGGCTCGTCTTTGCCTTCTTAGACGGCATCTTCGTCTTCTTGTCAAGCTCGTACATCTCGTCGGCGTTACCGTGGTCTGCCGTGATGAGTGCAACACCGCCAACCTCGTCAAGAACCTTGAGGATTCTGCCGAGCTGAAGGTCGAGAGCTTCCATACTGCACTTTGTTGCGGCAAAGGAACCGGTATGACCGACCATATCGCCGTTCGGGAAGTTGCAACGGAGGTACTTGTACTCGCCGCTCTTGAGCGCCTCGATAAGCGCGTCGGTGATCTCTGCGCACTTCATCCAGGGTCTCTGCTCAAAGGGAACGATATCAGAGGGGATCTCAACGTAGGTCTCAAGCTCCTCGTCAAATTTTCCGCTCTTGTTTCCGTTCCAGAAGTAAGTAACGTGACCGTACTTCTGAGTCTCCGAGATAGCGTAGCACTTCACGCCTGCATCGGTGAGATACTCGCCGAGAGTGTTGGTGATTTCGGGGGGATTTACGAGATAATTTGAGGGAATGTGAAGGTCGCCGTCGTATTCAAGCATACCTGCGTAAACTACCTTCGGGTAGCGAACGCGATCGAACTTGTCAAATTCAACGTCGTCAAACGCCTTCGAAATTTCGATCGAACGGTCTCCGCGGAAATTGAAGAATACGACGCTGTCGCCGTCGTTTACAGTACCGACGGGCTGACCGTCCTTCGCGATAACGAAGGGAGGAAGATCCTGGTCGATAACGCCAAGCTCTGCTCTGTACGCATTAATAGCTTCCTCGGCTGAAGCGAATGCTCTTCCCTCTCCGAGAACGTGAGTCTTCCAGCCGGCTTCAACCATTGCCCAGTTTGCCTCGTAACGATCCATGGTTATCTTCATTCTTCCGCCGCCCGACGCGATAGCGATATCGAACGACTCATTTCTTAAGTCGGAAAGGAACTCTTCAAAAGGAAGAACGTAATCAAGCGCTGAGGTCTCGCCAACGTCACGTCCGTCAAGCAGAATGTGAACGCGAACGGTCGAAATTCCCTCCTCCTTCGCGTGAACGATAAGCGCCTTAAGGTGATCAATGTGAGAATGTACGTTTCCGTCGGAGAAAAGTCCGAGGAAATGAAGCGTCGAGCCGTTATCCTTTACGTTGGAAACGACCTTCTTCCAAGTCTCGGAAGCGAAAAGCTTTCCGCTTTCGATAGACTGCGAAACGAGCTTCGCGCCCTGCGCAAATACCTGTCCCGAGCCGAGAGCGTTGTGTCCGACCTCGGAGTTGCCCATATCATCATCGGAAGGAAGTCCGACAGCGGTTCCGTGTGCCTTGAGCGAAAGCGTAGGATACTTCGCCATAAGCATATCGAGGTTCGGTGTGTATGCGGAAGCAACTGCGTTTCCGCCGTTATCGGGAGCAATTCCGACACCGTCCATAACGATAGTAAGAACAGATCCCTTTACTCCGTCAAATCCGTTTAATTTGTTAAGTACTTTATTCATAATACGTCCGTTTCTCCGACAGTTTTTTTGCGCTGTCCATAAGTCGGATCGGACAGCACAGATATAGATGGTACTATTATACACCATAATTGTGAATAAAGAAATGGGTTTTTAGAATTTTTTCAAAATATTTTTCCGTTTCAACGGAAAAAGCCCCGCATAAAGCGGAGCTTTCCATGCATTGATTTATCTGCCGTTCTTAAGATCGTTCTCGTACTTCTCGATCATCTTCTTGACCATCTGTCCGCCAACAGAGCCAGCCTGCTTTGCGGTGATGTCGCCATTGTAGGAATTGTTGAGGTTTACACCAACCTCGCTTGCAGCTTCCATCTTGAACTTATCAAGAGCTGCGCGTGCTTCGGGCACTACGTTCTTGTTGCTTTTAGTAGCCATTTCAAATTTTCTCCTTACCTTAAAAGGTATTTGTTTTCAAGCCGTTTTCCGGCTCTGGTCTTATTATGGTTCGATTTCCTTTTTATATGAATGGTAATTTTTGGCGTGAATTATGCTCGCAAACGCAATTTTGCCGTACAAGCGTCCAAACGCCATAAATACCATCATTCGCCGCCGATCTCAGGATGTGTATTTGTCTGACATTTATTCGTCCTTCTCTCCGCGTTTCAGGCGACAAAAAGGGCGGCAGTTGAACTGCCGCCGGAGAGCGAAGTGCTATTTATCATTTGATCGTCGTTTTTCTTTTTCTGTCACAGATGAACGTAACCGCCGCGCCGCCGCTGACGAACAGAAGAGCAAGCCACATCCAAAGATTGCCGTCATCTGCGGTCTGAGGAGAATTGGTATCAGCCGGAATCTTCGTATAAACCGCCCCGATGGTCATATCAGCCGTTACGGTGCCAGCTTCCTTTTCCCAGGTAACGGTGTAGCCGTCCTTTGTCGGGACTTCGGGCATCGTAATCGTTTCGCCGTAGTCTGCATCTACAGTAAGGTATACGCCGGTTTCATCCGTAAAGGTAACTTTCAGTTTTCTGCCTGCGGCAATCGTGACCTCGGTATCGGGCGAGGGATTATGATTACTGTCGCCCTTTACGCGCACATAGTATTTACCTGCGGCAAGATTTTCAATGGTGTCACCGCTGATGGCGATGTAGTCATTGTCGCCGTCCTTGCGGTATTCCATCGTTTCATTCACGCCGCCGATCGAGCCGTCATTTTTTCCGCTGACGGTTTCGTTGGAGCTTTGAACGGCAGGCGCATTCTGGTCTGCTTTTTCAATAGTGAACTTCACGCCCTGCAAAAGCGTAATATCATAGTTCGGATTGTCATTTTGTGTGATCGTACCAAGCGTGATGGCATAACTGCCGACATCCTCGCCCTGCTCTCTCGAAAGAGAACCGCTGAGTGTTTCACCGCTTGCAAGTCCTTCGCCGCCAACCGTATAGGTAAGGGTTGTGTCTGCTTCGCCATAGGTTTTGGTTTTAGCATCGGGAATGACCGTTACACTTCTTTTGTTGATCTTAAAGGTCTTTTTAATAGTTCCGCTGTAATTTCCCGTGAAGTTCACAGTAACGGTCTTGTCACCTACGTTTTTACAATCGGTCGAAAACGTAACCGTATAATCAGTTCCTTCCGTAAGAACCGTCTCGCCTTTTTTTACTGTTATTATCGGCTTTTGGTCGCTTCCGTTATAGACAAATTCTTCCGAACTCAGAGAAACAGAAAGATCTGATAGAATGATATTCTGCTCAAACACAATAGGAGCCAGTGTATTTACGTAAGATGAAAACGCATCCGGGTTTGGTGTAAGTCCGCTTGCATAGGTTGCTATCGCGGTATTCGCAGCAGCGCCCCATAGATTTAACGTAACCGGGGTCGCAGGCGTAAAATCAGCCGTTATATTAACCGGTTTTGCCGTGGACTTTGGGCCGATGTCTATTTCTTCAACTATTTTAGGCGAACCGCTCATTGAAACGGTTGTTTTCGTGCTTGTACTCATAATACTCATTGCATCACCGAAAGCGGCGTCATTGCCCGAAACCTCACCGCCTGAAATAGTTATCTTAAGCTCCGTATCATTACTACCGTATAAATCATAAGCATATACTCCGCCGCCGTACGTTGTTTCGTTGCCGTGACCCTCTATATTATTGCAATCTGCCGTATTATTTACAATACTGCCGCCAGACATAATAAACTCGCCCTCGTTAATGGCAACACCGCCACCGCCTGAATGAGCAACATTGTCGCAGATGGTTCCACCCGTCATTATAAAAGTTCCGTAATCAATATACACGCCGCCGCCGAAAAAGAATGTGTTGGTATTATTTTTAATTGTACCGCCACTCATTTCAAAAGTGCCTTCGTCAATATATACTCCCGGTGAGTTCGCCTGACTTATTTTAGTGTAGTTGCCCGAAATCTCGCCACCCGTCATACGCACGTTTGCGGTTGCCGAGGTTGCGTAAACGGCCACAGAGTTGTTGTTAATGAGTTTAGCGCCTTCTTCTATTACCAACTCGGAATAATTGCCAAGTTGAATAAGCGCATTCCAGTTATCTGACAGTGAGATGTTTTTTCCATCAACCGTGACGTTTTTCAGCGTGATTTTCATTATATCCGTTTCGCTGCTACCTTGCACGTTGAACAAATCTCCCGTGGTATAGCTTTCCCAACGCTCAATAGTCAAATCCTCGAGCGTGAACTCATTTTTTTGAATAACGGTGGGGTTAATATTTACCGCCTGCATAACAATAATCGTACCGTCCTTACCCGCAAGTTCAACAGCTTTTTTTATGGTAAGTACAGGTGTATCGGCGCTTGTTCCGTCGTTTTCATCGTTTCCGTTGACGCCGTTAATATATACGGTTTTCGTATTATCAGCCGCAAATGCAGTCAAGGACGATAGCAATACACAGGAGAGCAGCATTGCCAGGCACAACAATACGCCAAAAACCTTGTTTGAAATTTTGAATTTAGATGTAGTCATAATAAATCATACCTCCTGATCGGATAATTAAAATGGAATTTATTTTTAATTTCTGCTGCCGAACGCATGCGCTGTATCATAGTTCAAATAGAATTTCGGTCGGGATCGGTCGGTGACGCTGCCGTATCGTTTAATCATATATTAAGTACCCTCCCTTCCCTTGTAAACGCAAAAAGCCACCGCATAAGCATGACGGCAAAAAACCGCCACACTCAGCAGATGGCTTAAAATTACGGTATTTACTTTTTTATGTAAAAAGGGCGCAGTTATGCCGCTTGCTTGCTTGCTTGCTTG
>JAFUNJ010000016.1 GCA_017482355.1 Clostridia bacterium | reverse complement strand
TCGTATTCACAATTTCAGTTCAAGTATTCTTGACTCATTGTGCTTTGTACTTTCTCTTCTGTTGTTCAATTTTCAAGGACCGCTCCACCGCTTCCTAAACACGCTTGTCTAACTCGCGGCGGACTTTTAGTATACCACGAAGTTGACCGTTTGTCAAGGGGTTTTTCAAACTTTTTTTAATTTTTTTCAAAAAAGTTTTTTGCGGTGTTTGCGCTTACCGTTCAGGCGATTGCCCTCTCAAAAGCGCTTGACTATTATAACAGAGGATTCTCAATCTGTCAACACTTTTTTTGAGATTTTTTTCACTTTGTCAAAGGCGTGTCAAAATGACGAAAATCAGGCGTCTCATTTGTGCAATTTGCTACTATTGTATTATTTTACCCTTTGTAGTATAATATATTCACAGTTTACTGAAAGGAATTGCAACGTGGAACCGAAGGAAAAGCTGCTCACGTCACTTAATACCGCGATCAACAGCGCAACGCTAAAAAAGTTTGTGCTTTCGCGTCCTGCAGATAAATCTATTATCCGCACAGAAGGGCGCATATATAATAAGGAAGGAATTTTTCTTCAGCTCGAGACACACAAGACCGACGGAAAGGTGCTTCACAGGAATCTGCCCGCGTCCGGCGCCGCAGAATACGTGCTTTCGCTTCTTTCCGAATACCGTCAGATCAATCTCTTAACGACCGGCGGCAATCTTGAAGCCCGCCTTTCGAGCAAGGGCAAGCTTCTCGTCAGCGGCAAGATCGGCTCGGGCGAGGCAGTAGAGCTGTCGCATGACCGCGTAAAGCAGGTGTTCTTGCGTGACGGCGAGGTTTACCCTTTTCTCATCGCGCTTGGCGTGAGTGACGAAAAGGGAAGAGTGTTCGATAAAAAGCGTGCTAAATTCCGCCAGATCGACCGTTTTCTTCATTACATCGACGATATTTGCCCGAAGCTCCCGCTCGGCGAGCTTTACGTGCTCGACCTCTGTTGCGGAAAGAGCTATCTGACCTTTGCCGCGTACTGGTTCTTGACCGAGGTAAAGGGCAGGGCGGTCAAAATGGTCGGCGCTGACCTGAAGCAGGACGTTATCACCTACTGCTCCTCGGTTGCCGAGAAGATCGGATTTAACGGACTTTCCTTCGTTTGCTGCGATATTTACAAATTCGAGCCGGAACGCCGTCCCGATCTCGTTCTCTCACTCCACGCCTGCGATATCGCGACCGACATCGTGCTCACCAACGCCGCGCGGCTCGGTGCTGAGGTAATTCTCTCAACTCCCTGCTGTCAGCACGAGATAAATTCGCAGTTAAATACGAAGTCCGAGCTTGGCAGGGCGCTTGCGCCCGTTCTTGAGCATTCGCTCATCAAGCAGAAGCTCGCCGTCGCGCTTACAGATGCGCTCCGCGTGAAGCGTCTTGAGGCGTCCGGATACTCAGTTGACGTGACTGAGCTTATTGATCCCGAAAATACGCCGAAGAATCTTCTCATCCGCGCCGTCCGCACGCAGATGAGTGAGCGCAAGAGGGAAGCGGCAAGAAAAGAATTCGATCAGCTCTCTGCCGCTTTCAGCATTTCGCTTTTCGGCGGAAACGGAGCAGACAATAACGCTCCAACACGCATTATATATAATAAGGAAGAAAAGTGACGAAAAAACCATGATTATCGACTTCCACACCCACTGTTTTCCCGATCCGCTCGCGCCAAAAGCGCTTGCTTCGATGCAGAAGCTGAACGGTCTTACACCGTCCACGGACGGTACTGCGTCGGGGCTTGAGGCAAAAATGAAGGCAGACGGCGTCGATTTCGCCGTCGTTTGCAACATTGCGACCAATGCACATCAGCTTCCGAAGGTAAACAGCTTTGCTATTGATATTAACGATTTTTCTCGAACGCTCATTGCGCTCGGCTCGGCTCATCCGGACAGCGATATTCTCGAGGATGAGCTTCAACGCCTCATCGACCACGACATTCGCGGAATCAAGATCCACCCCGAATATATGCCCTATTATATCGACGATCCCAAATGGGACAGGGTTTTCTCGCTATGCGAGGAAATGGGCATTTTCGTGCTTTCTCATACGGGATTCGACCTGATCTCTCCCGAACGTATCGCCGCGACACCCGAGCGAGTCGTGCGCGTGCTCGACCGACATCCGAAGCTGACCTTCATAGCGGCGCATCTCGGCGGAAAACGCTGTTACCAAGACGTGCTGACACAGCTTTGCGGCAGACCAAACCTTTATTTCGATACTGCCGTTATCTCCCGTCTTGACAAAAATAATGAGTACGCATCGGAGATCATCGTAAAGCACGGCGCAGACAAGATCCTTTTCGGCACCGACACGCCGTGGGGCGAGCCGAAGCAGGAAATTGAGTTTATAAAGAAGCTCTCGCTCACTTCGGCAGAGGAAGAAATGATCTTTCACGAAAACGCGGAAAAATTGCTTTTTAAATAACAAAAAATCCACCGTTCGGTGGATTTTTTATTTTCCGTTAAGATATAGACGCAGATTACATCCCAGGAGCGTTTGACCGAGGAAGGGCGTATTCGAGCATTTACTTTTCAGTGTATTGCTTGAGATCACAAGCTCCGACGATGGATCAACGAGCACGAAATCGGCGCTTTGACCCTCGCGAAGGGAAAAACCCTCGCCGATAATTTCAGACGGCTTAAGAGCCATTATTTCCCCTATTCTGCGCGGTTTTTCCTCAAGCTCCTGCAAATACGTCATCAGCACAGGAAGCGTCGTTTCGATAGAACAAAGCCCGTACCGAGCGCCGTTCACGCCTGCCTTCTCGCTCCGCGATAGAGGCGTATGAAGCGAGCTTACGGTATCTATGCTTCCGTCAAAAAGTCCTTCGCGGAGCGCCTCGCGGTCTCTTGGTGAGCGAAGCGGAGGAAGAAGCTTGCAGTTCGCGCCGTAAAAGGCGACATCGTTTTCAGTCAACGCAAGATGGAACGGCGAAACGCCGACCGTGACTGCCGCACCTGCTTTTTTCGCGCTCTTTACCATTTCAAGCGCCTCTTTGCAGCCGATCGCCATCACGTGCACCCGTGCGCCGGTCTCGTAAGCGGCGAACAGAAGCTTACTCAGCTCTCCGCACTCGTCGTAACGCGAAAAACCGACGGTTCCGCTCATTTTTGACGCGATTCCGCGTGCAAAACCGCCGTTTGCGGTGTCCTTTATGCCTGCTGAGATATACAGAGCGTCATTTTCCTTTATTGTGCTGAGAGTATCGTAAATGTCGCCGTCACCGTAAAAGCCGTATACGATACCGCTTTTTGCGCCATCCGATACGTTTTTAGCCGTCACAACTCTTCCGTCACCGAAGCAGTCGCCGCCCAGCGTCACTATCCGTCTGTATCCGCCAACCGTTGCCGCCGCCGAGGCGGTTTCGAGCGATTCGCTGTTTTCTCGGCACTTATCGTAGCATTTCGCTCCGATATCCGTAAACGCGGGGAAGAGAAGTGCGCCGTTTGCGTCTATATTTTCGACCTCACAACCGTCGGGAATCTCGGAAATTATCCTCGAAACACCGTTTTCAACCGTAAAAAGAAGCCCTTTACGCGATCCGTCATACATTATGCAGTTTTTGACCTTGTAGATCATAGCGGACTCCTTTCTTGGGATTATCTTTGCGTCATCTCGTAGTACGTTGTAACACTTTGCCGCGTCGTTTTGCCTTCCCCTTGGGGAAGGTGGACGAGCGAGGTTATGCCGAGCGAGGTCGGATGCGAGGTTAGGACGCGGAGCGTCCTTTTTATATACAATGTTGCCTTTCTTTGGCAACGGCGGCATTGCCGCCTAACCTCATCCGTCACGGCTACGCCGCGACACCTTCCCCAAGGGGAAGGCAAGACAGCGTTCCCTCTATTAGCAATAGTATAATCTGAAACATCAAATTTTCATCATATAACCCTTATTTCTTACCGTGATTATCATTCGCGTGTCGAAACGCAGGTCGATCTTCTTGCGAAGATATCGTATATAAACGTCAACGACGTTAGAATCGTTCTCGGACGGGAATATCGCGTCGCGCGCCTCCTGTCTTCCGACCGTCTCGCCGTTTTTCGAGCACAAAAGCTTAAGAAGCTCAAGCTCCTTTTTCGACAAGTCGATCTTTTCACCGCGGAAAGTGACGTTATCGCCCTCGATAACAAGTCCGCGCGGATCTTTTTCCTTTTTATGAAAGCGCACAAGACCGTCCGCGAGCTTTGACGCGTCTATTGGACGCTCAATTACGATAATTCCGTCGCAGTCCGCCTCCTGATAACGGCAACAGACGACCTTTTCAGCGCCAAGCGCCGTGTTTTTTACGGTCTCCATAACATCGTCATCGAGCATTCCGACAACGTAGACCGCTTGATCGACGTTTTTGTCGGGCTCCCAAGTCACCTCAGCACCTCTTTCAGTCAGCTCAAGCTCGATAAGGCGGGTCAGGCGCTTTTCGCTCAGCTCACCTATCGGGTAAACGAGGATTTTTTTCATTTATATGTCACCGAGCACTATTCGCGCTTCGGAACCGATATTGCCGTCGTCAAGCACCGTCTTAAAGAGCATTGCGCCGTCATTTTCAGCGCCGTATACCTTGAAGCTCGTGCCGAGACACGCCTCATGCTGATAGTTTATCGAAAGATGCGTGACGCGTTTTCCCAACATATTGGGGATAAATCCCGAGAAAATTCGGGGATAATTCGTATTATTGAGATGGATATTCTGATCGCAGTCACCGTAAACGACCCTGTAATCTCCAAGCTCATTCATATCAATGCCGTTCAATCTGAAGCGCATGGGCGAAACGACCTCAAGCTTGTCCTCGTCGGTGCCGAAGCCGAGCTTTATCTCCTCAACGCGTAACGGATGACGGTTTTCTATGTCTATTACGCCCCAAAAAGCCATCATTGCCGCGACCTTTTCGCCGTTACGCTCAATTACCGTGCTTCTGTTATAGCCGTAACCGCGCGCATCGTTCAGCCACGACGTAACAGTTATTTTGTCCTGCGCGTAAAGCGGCTTATAAATATCAAGCGCCGCACGGCTGAGTATAAACGCCTTACCAAGATCGCGCAGCTCGTCCATCGTCGGGCCAAAGTCCTCGTGGCCGAGGTTTGCGGTCTCCTGCATATATCTCATAACCGTCGTCGCGCTCGCGATGCCGTTAAGATCGACCTCCTGAGAGCTTATCTTAAAATCATAGGAAAATTTCATTTTATTGCCTCGTTTTTCTTCCTTAATTGTATATAGATTATATCACGACTGGAAATGGCTTGTCAATCCATATATTTTCCCTAAAATCGTTTTCCATATTTTGCCATTTTATTTCACGCCTCGGCAGGGAAGAACCGTATTATATTTTCTTCGACCTATATAGCCACTACGCGACGGCTGAATTCCCTAAGCTCCGTGCGCATTTTGTGATATGGTATAGAAAAAGAGCAAGGGGGATAAAAAATGAGCATTAAAAATCCATTTACACGAAAAAAGCGAAAAACCGAGCGTCAAAGCGTGATTTCCGTTCCTATAGGAAGAATTTTGCCAAATCCCGCGCAGACGCGAAAGAGCTTTCCCGACCTTAACCGTCTGTCCGAAAGCATCCGACGTTACGGGATAATCGAGCCGCTGACCGTCCGTTCGGTCCCAAACGCAAATCCGACCGGCACAAGAAAGAAGGACAACGCGCCCGTCTATGAGCTTGTCTCGGGCGAACGCCGTCTGCGTGCGGCGAAGATCGCAGGGCTGAGCGAGGTTCCCTGCGTCGTCATGGCACTCGATGACCGAAATGCGGCAGAAATGAGTGCTGTAACGAACAGCAATCGCATTTCGCTTACCTTCTTTGAGGAAGCGACCGCGATGGCGGCTTTTCTCGACGTTTACGGTCTGACTCAGGAGGACACCGCAGCGGTATTTGGAATTCCGAAGTCAGCCCTTTCGGGAAAGCTTCGGCTTTTGCGCCTTACGGGCGCCGAAAAGCTGATAATCACGGGCGGCGGTCTAAGTGAGCGCCACGCGAGAGCCGTCATCAAGATAGCTGATCCCGAAAAGCGCATCGACGTAATACAGGAGGCAGTCCGTCTCGGTCTGTCGGTTTCCGAAACCGAGGAGCTAGTTGACCGCGTACTTTGCCCCGCAGAGGAAAAGGCAAAGAAGCGACGCGCGGCGATAAAGGATCCGCGCGTTGTCTACAACACCATTGACAAGGCAATCGAGAGCATCGAAAACGCAGGGGTTTCGGTAGAAAAGGAAAGACGCGAGAAGGACGATACCGTCGAGCTCCTTTTCAGGATAAAAAAGCCATCCCGTAATTTTCCCGCGAAATTCCCCGAATTTTCCCCTGCGGAAGAGATCATCACTCCGACAAAGGCGGTATAGGAAAATGTTTCACGTGAAACACTTTGTTTTGCGTGAAACTTTTTCTTTTGTTGTTTCACGTGAAACATTTTCACACCTATCATTGACCTTTGTTTCACGTGAAACATTTATTCCCCTCTTTTTCCCTTATTTTTCCCACTTATGCTATTACTATTGACATTTTGAATCAAAAGAGATATAATAAATACACCTTTTAACGAAAAAACAGGAGATTTCTTGTGGGAAAAACAATAGTTTTCGCCAACCAGAAGGGCGGCGTCGGAAAAACCACCTCCGCAGTCAACGTTGCGGCGGCAATGGGCGCGAAGGGTAAAAAGGTGCTTCTCGTCGACCTTGACCCGCAGGGCAATACGTCAAGCGGCGTTGGTATCAATAAAAAGAATATGAAGCTTTCGAGCTACGACGTAGTCATCGGAAGAAGCACGGCGGAAAGCTGTGTGGTTGCGACGGAATTCCCGAATTTATCGGTCATTCCCTCGAATATTTCACTTGCGGGCGCGGAATTTGAGCTTGTAGCGACCGAAAAGCGTGAATACCGTCTCAAAAACGCGCTTACACTCATAAAGGACGAGTACGATTACATAATAATTGACTGTCCGCCGTCACTTGGAATTCTGACGGTAAACTCTCTCGTTGCCGCAGATGCGGTCATCGTTCCGATGCAGTGCGAATATTACTCTATCGAGGGTCTTTCGCAGCTTCTTTCGACGATCCGCTCGGTAAAGCGTCTTTACAACCCGTCTCTTGAGCTTCTCGGAATACTCATTACGATGTATAACGGACGGCTTAACCTTTCGAGCCAGGTCATGTTTGAGCTTAAGAAGTATTATGCGTCAAAGCTTTTCAAGACCACGATACTGCGTAACGTAAGATTAAGTGAGGCACCCGGATACGGAATGCCGATAATCTATTACGATAAGCATTGTAAGGGCACAGAGGCGTATTTCGCCGTAACAGACGAAATTCTCGAGAGAATATAAGAGCAAAATACCCATAGAAAGGAAACACCATGGCAAAACCGAAGAACACAGGTCTCGGACGCGGCATCGAAGCTATTTTTCTCGATAACACGGCAGAGGAAAACGGCGGCGTAACGATGATGCGCCTGAGCGAAATAGAGCCGAATCCCGATCAGCCACGTAGAGATTTCGACCCCGAAGCGCTTTCTCATCTTGCTGAATCAATTGCAACGCACGGACTTATCCAGCCGATAATCGTAAGAAGCACGGGAAGCGGCGAATTTTACGAGATAATTGCAGGCGAACGCCGTTGGAGAGCGTCAAAAATGGCAGGACTAACCGAGGTTCCCGTCATCATAATGGAGCTTGACGACCAAAAGGCGGCGCAGGTTGCAATAATTGAGAACGTGCAGAGAGAAGATCTGAACGCAATTGAAGAAGCAGCGGCATACCGATCTCTTATCGAGGACTACGGAATGACGCAGGAGGAGCTTTCGAAACAAATAGGCAAGAGCCGTCCGGCGGTCGCAAATATACTCCGACTGCTTGAGCTTCCCGACGAGGTAATGGCACTCGTTAAGGAGGGAACACTCTCGGCAGGACATGCAAGAACGCTTCTCGGACTTAAAAATCCGACGAGAATTATCGGTGCGGCAAACACAGTCGTTACGAAAAATCTTTCGGTACGCGAGACCGAGGCGCTCGTAAAGAAGCTTAACCGCATTGAAAAGGAGCTTAACGACCCGAAGCCCGTGAGTGACGAGCCGATAGTTGATTATACCAAAGAGCTTGCGAAGAAAATGACCGAAAAGCTCGGAAAAAAAGTAATGATCAGCGGCAAAGGCAAGATAAGAAAGCTTGAAATAAGCTTTTCCGACGATAAAGAGCTCGATGAGCTCGTAAACAAGCTCTGCGGAGCAAATATTTTTGACGACTAATAAGAAAAAGCAAAAAAGAGGTAAAAAACAATGCTTGACATCAAATATATCAGAGAAAACCCGGGCGAAGTAGTAGAACGTCTTGCGCAGAAGGGCAGAGACGCAAAGGAAGAGATCGCAAAGATCCTTGAGCTTGATAGCCAGCGCCGTTCCATCATCGCAGAAAACGAGCAGATGAAGGCAGAGCAGAACAAAACGAACAAGCTCATTCCGCAGTATAAGAAGGAGGGCAAGGACGTTGCCCCCATCTTCGCGCAGATGAAGGAGCTTGGAGCAAAGACGAAGGCAAACGACGAGCTTCTCAAGACCGTGGAGGAGCAGTTTAACGACCTTATGTACGCTCTTCCCAACCTTCCCGACCGTGACCTCAAGCCCGGCGGCAAGGAAAACAACGAGCCGCTTCGTTACTTCGGCGAGCCGCACAAGTTCGACTTCGAGCCGAAGAATCACGTTGACCTCTGCACCGACCTCGGTCTTATCGACTACAAGCGCGGAACAAAGCTCGCAGGAAGCGGCTTCTGGATCTATTCCGGCATCGGCGCACGTCTTGAATGGGCGCTTCTCAACTACTTTATTGATACTCATATAAAGAACGGCTACGAGTTCATGCTCGTTCCTCACATGCTCGAATACGAATGCGGATTTACTGCCGGACAGTTCCCGAAGTTTGCGGACGAGGTCTATAAGATCGCGAATCCGACCGACGACCGCGTTCACTACATGCTTCCGACTGCTGAGGCAGCGCTCGTTTCGCTTCACAGAAACGAGATCCTGACCGAGGCGGATCTTCCTAAGAAGTATATCTCCTACACGCCTTGCTTCCGCCGTGAGGCAGGAAGCTACCGTTCCGACGAGCGCGGAATGGTTCGCGGACATCAGTTCAACAAGGTCGAGATGGTACAGTACACGCTTCCCGAGAAGAGTGACGAGGCGTTCGACGAGCTCGTTGCTCACGCAGAAGCGCTTGTGAGCGGTCTCGGATTCCACTTCCGTACCGTTAAGCTCGCGGCGGAGGACTGCTCGGCATCTATGGCTCGCACCTACGATATCGAGATTCAGATCCCCTCAATGAACGGCTACAAGGAGGTCTCCTCTGTGTCGAACGCACGCGATTTCCAGGCACGTCGCGGACAGATGAGAGTGAAGCGTGATGACGGAAGAATCGAGTATCTCCATACCCTTAACGGCTCGGGACTCGCAACCAGCCGTATCCTCCCTGCTCTCGTTGAGCAGAATCAGAACGCTGACGGCTCCGTAAACGTGCCCGACGTTCTTAAGAAGTACCTCGGAATGGACGTAATCGGTAAGTAAAAGGTTAACAGGTGTTAACTTATTAGTTGACAAACACCGTCGTTATTGGCTCCCTTGTGTAAAGGGAGCTCCGCGAAGCGGTGAGGGATTGTTGCAAAAGCATCTCTATCTTATTACAATCCCTCCGCCTCTTACACTCTGCACCTCCTTTTGCACAATGGAGGCAAATAAAAACCGCAACTCACAAAGAAAGGAGTCGACATCATGACACTCGCTAAGCTTTTAACCGGCGATAACATAACGACCGCATCTATAATATGGTCAATAATTATCGGCGCATTTATCGCGGTAGTTATCGCGTTCATAAACAAGAAGACGATCGGCAAACTGGTAGACAAGCTCCTTGCCCTCCCTGCCGATAGCGAAGAAAACGCCGTCACGCTTGACGAGATCGGTTTAGGCAAGAAGGGCTCGCTCCGCTATGCCTTGCGCCCGTCGTCGACTCTCTCAAGCATAGTAAAGAAAACAGAGGACGGAAGATTATATATCCAAGAGGATCAGCAGTACAGGGCAGAAAAGATCTATACTCAGAGCCGTCTGTCTGTATTGACCCTAATTCTCTCGGCAATCATACTGATAGTCGCGGGAAGCGTACTTCTTAACGTTCTGCCGGATATTGTCGAAATCGTAAAAGGTGCTTTTTGAGGTAAACGATGGATAAGATAAATATTAAAAAGAGATATCACAAGCCGTATGAGCTTATTCTCTATGCGCTTGGGCTTGCCATCTTACTACTCATTGTGACAGTTCTTATCGCGTACATTTTCGGCTTCAGATACTTCAAGGTCGAAACAGCAGACGGAACGATCAAGTTCGTCGGCAGAGTAAACGGAAGCGGAACGCTTGAATCGGGAACGCTCTATTATTCCGACGGAAAAACCGGCAAGATCGACAGCAGTTCCTCAAAGATCACGTACTCAGACGGAAGCGTTTACGAGGGAGTTCTCGTTGACCTCCAGAAGAGCGGAAAGGGCAAAATAACCTACGAAAACGGCGATACCTATGAGGGCGAATTTGAAAAAGACAAGATCTCGGGCAACGGAGAGTACGCTTTCGAAAACGGCGACATCTACGAGGGCGAATTCAAGAACGGCAAAAAGCACGGCTTCGGTAAATACATCTTCGCGTCGGACGGATCGTACTATGAGGGAAGCTTTGTCGACGATTCTAAGAACGGAAACGGCGTTTTCGTCCTTGCCGACGGCTCAAAATATGAGGGAACCTACGTAAATGATGTCAAAAACGGTCTTGGAAAGCTGACCTTCGCAAACGGCGACGTTTACGAGGGCGAATTTGTGAGCGACGTTCGCTCGGGAAACGGTAAATATACCTGGGCAAACGGCGACGTTTACGAGGGCGAATTTTATAACAACCTTATGCACGGTTGGGGAAAATACACCTGGGCAGAGGGCCGCATCTACGAGGGAGTTTTTGAAAACGGCGTGATCGTGAGAATTGATACGCCTGAAAGCCCCGATGAGCCGTCAACCGACGAGCCGAGCACGGAGACTCCGCAGCAATGATCTACGCAAATAATAAGCGTTACTATACGTATGACGCTTTTTTGAAGGAAAAATTCGGATCAAAAACTATTAAAATCCCCCTTGACGGGGGATTTTCCTGTCCTAATATAGACGGCACGAAAGGAAAAGGCGGCTGTACCTACTGCACGAAGGAGGCACTTCCTTACCGCGGAAAGCCGATAAGTGAACAGTTTGACCTCGGACGAGAGCCGCTGATAAAAAAATGGGGCAGAGAGGGAATTAAGGAGCAGTTTATTCCCTATTTTCAGGTCTTCTCAGGCACTTATGCGCCGATAGATAAGCTGAAGAAGCTCTATTATGAGGCGCTTGAGCTGCCGAATACCGTCGGACTGTCGATAGCAACGCGAGTCGACTGCTTGACAGATGAAGTAATTGAATTACTTAATGAGATCAACGAAAAGACGTTTCTGACCGTCGAGCTTGGGCTTCAGACGGTGCACGAGGAGACGGCGAAGAGGATAAACCGAGGACATACCTTTGAGGATTTCCTTCATGGCTATCAGAAATTAAAAGGCATAAACCGCTGTGTTCACCTGATAAACGGTCTGCCGGGCGAGAACCGTGAAATGATGCTCGAAAGCGCGAAGGCAGTGGCGTCACTGCGTCCGCACTCGGTAAAATTACACATGCTTTACCTCGAAAACGGCACGAAAATGACGGAAGAATACCTAAATGAGCCGTTTCATATTCTTTCCCTTTCGGAATACGTCGATATTACCGTCACGCAGCTTGAGTATTTCCATCCCGAAACGGTGATCGGACGCCTGACGGGCGACGGAAAAAAGGAAAATCTGGTTGAACCGCTTTGGTCTCTCAAAAAATTCTGCGTGTTAAATGAGATTGATAAGGAATTCAGAAGAAGAAATAGCTATCAAGGGATAAGTTATCACGGACAATAAAATGCTTCGGCACATACTCTTGCCTTCCCCGCTGGGGAAGGCAATACAACGTGGCGAATTATCCTTAAAATGAAAGGGGTTTCCAAAGGGGAAAACGCGTGCAGAATTTTGCGTAGGCAAAATTCAAACCCGTTGTCATCTTTAGTGTGTTTCTTTTGTAACTTTTCTTTGCACAAACAAAGAAAAGTTAATAAAAACAGGAGCAACAATGGATAACATACTTCAAGGTAAAACAAAACCTTTATATTTCAAATATCTTATCGCCGCATCAGGAAGCGCAATGGTCTCCTGCATATTCGGCACCGTCGACGGAATAATGATAGGACGCTATCACGGTCCGTCGGGAAGCGCCGTCATCGCGGTGTTCAATCCGCTATGGGGCTTCATTTTCTGCCTCGCACTGCTTTCGGGCATCGGCGGATCGGTGCTTTTCGCAAACCACAGAGGAAAAGGCGACGAAAAAAGCGCTCAGCAGTTTTTCACGCTCTCACTCGTTTTCGGCGCAATTTTGTCGGTCATCGCGATGCTCGCTATCGGGATATTCAGAGATCCGCTTTTCAAGCTTTTCGGTGCGGACGAGGAGCTTTTACACCTGTGTAAGCTATATTTAAGACCGATTTTATATTCAGTCCCGAGCTGTATTTTCAATACGATAATTTCCGCCTACCTTCGTAACGACGACAACCCGAATCTTGCAACGGTCGCAGTCATAATCGGCGGAGTTTTCAACTGCTTTGGGGATTATTTCTTCATTTTTACACTCGATATGGGCATCTATGGAGCAGGTCTTGCAACGGCAATAGGACAGTTTATCCCGCTGCTTATAATGCTGACGCATTTTTTGAGCAAGAAAAACACGCTCCGCGTGGTAAAGCCCGAAAAACCATTTAATAAACTCGGCGCAATAACGCTGAACGGCTTCTCAACCGCGATAAACGACTTCGCAATCGGCATTATCTCAATACTTTTCAACAGACAAATAATGAAGCACCTCGGCACCGACGCATTGGCGGTCTACGGCGTACTCGCCTGCATCACGGCGTTTGCACAGTGCCTGGCGTACGGCACGGGACAGGCGGCACAGCCTCTTATTTCGCAAAATTTCGGCGCGAGAAATTACGGAAGAATAAGAAAATTCTTAAAATACGGAGTCTTCACCTGCGTAATAATGGGAATCTTCTGGATACTGGTCACGCTTCTTTTCCCGAACGCGAGAGTTCATCTTTTCATGAAGCCGACAGAGGAGGTCATAAGGATCGCGCCTGCGATATTGCGCATCTACGGTATATCGTATCTGCTTTTGCCGTTCAATATCTTTGCGACCTACTATTTCCAGTCGATAATGAAGCCGAGAATATCGACAGCCGCGTCGGTCATGAGAGGAATCGTCATCAGCGGCGTCCTCGTCATGGTACTGCCGATGATCTTCGAAGCAAGCAGTATCTGGTATACGATGCTGGTAACGGAAATAATAGTTGCGGTCTTCAGTATTGTTTATATGAGAAAATGTAATACGGAATTATATTAAAAGACAGCGGAGCAATGCTCCGCTGTTTTTGCGTGATTGGAAGATAAGAGAATGTTCCGATGCTTCGCCACGTAATTGGCTCCCTTGTGCAAAGGGAGCTGGATTTTTGCGAAGCAAAAAGACTGAGGGATTGTTATCTTACTATTTTCACAATCCCTCCGTCCGTGGCTTTGCCACTTGCACCATCCCTTTACAAAAGGGAGGCAAGACAACCGCCCTATCACACCGAAAAATCACCAAAACGCTTTTTGTGCTCGAGTGGCGAATAACCGTAACCGCCCTTGAAAAATCTGCTGAGGTTTTCGGGTGAGGAAAAATCGAGCCGTTCGGCGATCTCCGCCACCGAAACACCCTTGAAAAGCAGCTTCTCGATCTCCTTAAGCATGAGCTGTCTTGCATACTGCTTCGGGGTCAGATTGTATTTTTCCTTAAAAACCTTTGAAATATGAGATCTCGAATAGTTGAACTGACGTGAGAGGTCGTTCTGCTTGAAAACGGCAGCGAAATTCGCGTCGATATAGCTCTTTATCTTCTCGGGAAGCGCAGTATCCTCTCCACCGCGCGTTTCAAAAATATAGGAAAGCAGCATATCGGTGAGCTTCCTTACGTATATCTCGTGCCAATTCTTCACGTAAACACGCAAAAGCTCAAGGGTATGAAAGACAAAAGCATCGCACGTGACATCAATATCTATGACGGTATCTATTTCGGGCGAGGTAAAGGCGTGAACGAACAACAAATAGAACTTGTCGCGCTTGTCTTCGCGAAGCGAAAATACCCTGTTCGCAGGAAAAATATAAAGGTGATCCTTCTCAAGCGGTCTTTCGATACCGTCCACGGTATAGAAGGCGCTTCCGCCAAGAGCGTAATAAACGAGCGAAAACGGGCGAGTAATATTCGGAAAATCCCATTCCTCGGGCGTAAAGCGCTCGCCGTACGGTCCTATAGAAATACACTGCATAATAATACCCCAAATAAGAATTTAATTACATTTTACCTATAAACTCCTAATCTGTCAATATTATAATTAAAATTGACAGATTTCATGCGAAAAATGATATTCGAAAGATCACGCGAATTTGTTAAAATATAAAAAATGCAGGAGGCGCACCATGGTAAAAACAGTAGGAAAAAAATTCGGCAGAGCCATCCATTACGATTTTCACACGTCGCCCGGAATAGACAATATTTTCGGGAATTTTGACGCGGAAAAATTTGCCGATCAGCTTGAAAAGGCACACATTGAGTATGCAAACGTCACCGCGCGCTGCAATATGGGTTACAGCTACTACAACACCAAGATCGGTAAAAAGTACCCCGGTCTCGGCGACCGCGATCCTCTTAAGGAGATGATCGACGCCTGCCATAAGAGAAATATCGGCGTTACCGCCTATACGAATATCGGTCTCAATCACGAGCTTGCGGCGGATAATTACGGCTGGCTGAAGATCGCAAAGAACGGAAGCATCTACGAGAACAACAAGAAGGATAACTTCTTCCGCGTCATGTGCTATAATTCGGGTTACAGACAGTATTTCTTAAGCGAAATACGCGAGCTCTGCGAGTACGATATCGACGGACTTTTCCTCGATTGCTACACGCTCCGCGAATGCTTCTGTCCAAGATGTATAGCCGATATGAAAAAAAGAGGCGTCGATATGAATGACGACTTCACCGTTATCAGCTACCAAAATGACGTGCGTCTCGAATTCGCTAAAGAAATGAAGGAAGCGATGGGCGAAAAGAAGGACAAGATCAAGCTGTATATAAACGGCTTGGCTTGGACGGTTGGCTTCCAGACACACGCAGAGATCGAAGGTCTTCCGACCATTCCTCAGCTTGGATACGATTATTTCGATTCCCTTGCGGCATACACAAGACCTCTATTTGAGGATCGCCTTTATATGAGCGGAAGATTCCAGAACTGTTGGGGAGATTTCGGCGGAATCAAGACGTTTGCCTCGATGCAGAACGACCTTTACGACGCCATGATGAACAGCTTCGGTATATCCTTTGGCGACCATCTGCATCCCGTTGACGGCTTCGAAAACGAGGTCGCCTCCCGTGTGGGCAAGGTAATGGAGGAAAGAATCGCATACGAGCCGTATATTGAAAATTCCGACAACGTAGTCGAAGTCGGTGTGCTTATCCATTCAAATAGATTCAGAAGAGAAATGGCGCCCGCCCTCAAGGGTATGGCGAGAATGATGAAGGAGCTGAAGCTTCAGTACAACGCGTACGATGAAAACGGCACGTTCGATGACGTTAAGCTTCTTATCGTAGAAGAGAGCGCAAGATTTGACGAAAAGCTCGAAAAGCGTCTGAACGATTACGTTAAAAACGGCGGTAAGATAATCTTTACGGGCGCGGCGGTAGACCTCGGAAAGAGAAGCGGACTTCTTGACTATATCGAGATTGTCGAACCTGATCCCAGAGACAACGCT
>JAFUNJ010000009.1 GCA_017482355.1 Clostridia bacterium | reverse complement strand
TTCAAAATGTAAGCAATCAGCACATAATTGATCTGCCCCGAAATAAGCTTTGCGGAAATGCCTGCTATGTAACCGGTGATGATAAGTAAAATAAACAGCAGACTTGTTCCTTTTGCGGTTTTTGCTCTGTATGCCTTAATAACGTTCAACGGCCAAGAAAAGCCGAAGCACACAAGCATAACCGTTTCTAAAATTGATCCCATAATCTTTCTCCTTTGCGTTGTTTGGACTTCGCAAGTATGATAGCACCGCCCCATACAAAAGACAATTTTTCGAAAAATAGAAACATAAACAGTCGTTTTCACTCACTTTTTTTACTTTCAAAAGTTCTTTTGAAAGGTTTGAAAATTGAAAAATCCGTTCAATTATGATATAATAATTCAAACTCAGGGATTGATATCAGGGATGGTAAAGGTATGAAAGCAGGAAAAGAAGCGGCAGATAAACCAAGAATATCGCTCAACGGTATTCAAAAATTGTTCTTTCGCACACAGCTTATTTTGATTATTTCATTGGCGCTGATTTTAGGTGTTGCAGGAACGCTTATCAATATTCATTTTGAAACGGAGAAGCGTGACCAAAATCTGCAGAACGTAGCTGAAGCAATTGCTAATTCTCCGATGATGACGGGTAAGAGCAGCGAAGAAGAGAGTGTTATCATTGAATATCTGGATGCATTGAAAGACACTCTTGATGATATTGACGTTATCTCTGTTGTAAACAATGACGGTATTCGTATGTATCATTCCAACCATGCTTTGATCGGAACGAAGTACGACGGAAATATGCCCGACTTTAAAAGCAATACGGACGGCTACTACGCTGTGAACGAAAGCGGCCCATCAGGAAATCAGCGCCGTGCTTATGCTGCGGTGTATAATGAGGACGGAGAATATGTCGGCGTGGTTATGGCGATCATGCTGATGAAAAACATCAAGACTGAAACAGCGCAGATGTTATGTATCTTTCTCCTTATTACCGTGGTTGCAATTTTAATTGAACTGATCATTGCGGGAAATCTTTCGGGTAAAATCAAAAAGAGCCTTATGGGATATGAGCCGGATGTGTTTACGGCGATGTATAAAATGCGTGACAATATCCTTGAAACCTTGGCGGAAGGTATCATTGCTTTCGATACAAACGGAGTCATACAGTTTGCCAATGAATCCGCAATCCGTATGCTTTTCGATCGTCCGCTGATTAACATTGTTGGACAAAGTGTGGATATTATTGGTGATGATGTTCTTTCCCGTAACATAAAAAGCGGCGACAAGGAAAGGAATATCAATCTTGCAAAGGCAGACATTATTCTTGACTGTGTACCGATTAAAGAAGACGGAATGACTGTGGGAACGGTTGCTATTCTTCACAACCGAGCCGAATATACAAAACTAATGGAAGAACTTTCAGGAACACGGTATCTTGTTGATTCTATGAGAGCAAACAATCACGATTTCACTAATAAGCTGCACGTTATTCTTGGTTTGATACAAATGGAGATGTATGATGATGCAAGCTCATACATCCAAAACATCACTATGGTTCAGCGTGAAAATATCAGCAAGGTTATGAATGCTGTCAGCGAACCTGCAGTTGCGGCACTTCTCATCGGAAAAATCGCAAGAGCATCCGAACTCAACGTGAATTTTGTATTGCGTGAAGGTTGTTATTATTCCGCATCAGATATGAATCTGCCCTCTGAAATGCTAATAACCGTTATCGGCAACCTTCTTGATAATGCCTTTGATGCAATGAACGAAAGTGCCGACTACAAGGAACATAAAGAGCTGATGTTTGGTATCTACTCAAAACCCGGAGCCGTACTGGTCACCGTTGACGATACAGGTAGCGGTATTAAAAATGAGGACATGGAACTCATCTTTGAAAACGGATTTTCCACCAAGGGCGAAAGCAGAGGTACCGGACTTCATCAAGTAAAATCAATGGTAGAAAACTTCGGCGGAAAAATCACGGTAGAGTCGCAGGAAGGCGCAGGAAGCTCTTTCTCGGTAAGTTTTGTGAAGGAGAATGGCAATGTATAAGGTTTTGATCGTAGAAGACGACCCGATGGTCGCAATGATAAACGAACAATACATAAAGAGAAACAAGAACTTTGAAATTGTCGGTAAATGTAATGACGGTCTGAGTGCTCTTGATTTCCTTGAAAACAACACGGTAGATCTCTTGATTTTGGATGTGTTTATGCCCAAAATGGACGGCTTTGAAACGCTCCGACAAATCCGTAACAAACAAATCACCGTGGATGCCATTATGGTAACGGCGGCAAATGAGCGTGAGTCCTTGGAAGAAGCTTTACACCTTGGTATTGTGGATTATCTTGTAAAGCCCTTTACCTTTGACCGCTTTCAGATGGCACTTGAAAAATATATCGCACAGAATAATGCGCTTAAGGATATCGAAACGTTAAACCAAAAAAACGTTGACCATATTATCGATAACGCTCGAAAGAAAAGCGATGATCTTTATCCGAAAGGGATTCAGGAAAAAACGCTTGAACTGATTATGGAGTATTTGAAAGCTAATACGAACCGTTGGTTTACCGGTGACGAAATTGCCGAAAAGGTAAATCTTACGGGCGTAACCGTGCGCAGATATATGAATTATATTTCTGAATCGGGTAGAGTAGTCGGTGAAATGAATTACGAAACCGGTGGCAGACCGTGTATGCAATATAAGGTTGAGTGAAAGACAATATAAATTTCCAAAGCAAGTACAGCTTAATATTAGCGATAACACCATAACATAATACACGCCTATTATCACCACCCTAAAATTATAGCTTTTGCTAATTGCTTGCTAATCGGACGACTTAAAATAACATAATATTAGCGGTAACGGCGTAATACAGAATAACACTTTATCCTTAAAAATCCCCTGACAGCAAAGGATTTTTAGGTATTACCGGGGACACCGTTTTCGTTTCCATCGGTATCTCCTAAGGGTTAGTTATGGGTTCGATTCCCGTTGGGAGTGCCAAAGAAAAAGGTCTGCTTTCGAGCAGACCTTTTTCTTTGGCACTCCCAATAATCCGATCGACACATGCGCGTCGCGCAAAATGCGGCGCGCCGAGTTCGCATACCCCGCCCGTAGATCGACAAGCTCGCTTGTCAGGCGTAGGGCGAGGGCATATTCGCGAAGCGAAATTCCCGTTTTTTTATTTCTCCCGTCCGTATTCCGGCTCGGGCTTTAATATACAATATAAGAAGTCCTTACTTCTCGCGGCGATCTCGCGCACGTCGCGGTTGAACTGTCCTTCGTAATCGCGCGCGTCGGACGCGACGCCGTATGCCTCGATACCGAACTGCTTTGCGATATAGAGCGCTCGAGTGAGGTGATACTCCTGCGTCACGATGATTATCTTCTTATATCCGTAAACCTTTGCGGCGCGGAAAATGCTGTCGTAGGTGCTAAGACCGTAACGGTCCGTGACTATGTTTTCTTCAGGCACTCCGTTTTCCACAGCGAGACGCGACATCACTCCCGTTTCATCGTAATAGCGGTCACGGCTGTCGCCTGTCATAAACACCGTCTCCGACGCGCCGAGCTTATAAAGCTCAATGCCCTGCATGACTCTGTCGCGGAGCATCACGCTCGGCTCGTTTGAATAAACTCGGCATCCGAGAACGAGAATGCAGTCGACATCTTCAAGCTTCGCCGCCCTCTCCGCCGACACGATTCTGCTATTGCCGGTCACGACGACGATTCCGTTCGTCACCGCAAACGCGCCGCCGACAAGTATACCTATGCAGACGGCGATTATTGCTATTATCTTCACCGCCTTACCGACAACGGTCAGCACCTTTTTCTTACTCATAAAAATCCCCTTATAATATAATGTAGGATTTACTCAACCGATTTTGCTTCCGAAAGCACGATCTCCATGACCTTCGACCAGAGATATTCGTCTTTGACGGCGTTCTCCCCGTAGTAGGAAAGATACTCCTCCCCGCTCTCAAAAATACCTTCCGATTCGCTCGCCATCTTCTCGGCAAACTTAGATATTTCCTCCTTCGTTGAAGAAATATTTTCTTTCTTCACGACCGAATAAAGCACGAGCGTTTCCTTTACGTCGTCAGACGCGGCTTCGCCCACGGCTTCCTCGAGCTCCTCGTAGGTCATATCGGTACACTTTTCGAGATATTCCTCAAGTGTCATTGAAGCCGTCTTTGCAAGCTTTTCGTAAAGATACATCCTGTCCTCGTAGTAGTCGCGGTACAAGCTGTATGGAGTTCGCTTAAGCGTCGATTTGTCAATAAGCTGCTTGCGAAGATCGGAAATGAGATTCTTTTCCGCTTCCCTCTCCTTTTCGGCAGTCATTCGGCGCTGAATTTCGGTCTTAAGCTCAGAAACGGTGTTACAGCCCGGAACGAGTTTCGACGCGACCGCGTCGGTAAGCGTCATGACATTCTTTTCGTAAACCGCGAGAACTGTTACTTTGTACGTCGCTTTCGTATTATCGGATAGGGTTATTTCGAGGGTTGCGGTATCGCCCTTTTTCATTCCGACAAGCTTTGGGAGAAGCAGGTTCACCGCCTCGTTTTCGTACTGCGTTCCGTCGAGGGAATAAACGCCGCCCTCAAATGAAAGCTCTGGCTTCGCCTGTCCGTTTATGAAACAGAAGCGGTCAAAGCACACCGTCATTCCCGAGGCAAGCTTTTTATCGACCTCTTCCATGGTAGTCGCGGCTTCAAGGAGCGTACTTATCCGCGCGTCGACCTCGGCTTGAGTAACCTCGATGTTCGGCTTTTTATAGGTAAATTTCGTGTAGTCGGCAAGAGTCAGATATTCGCTCAGATCCTCCTCGTAAAGTCCTTTCCAGCCGACGCTCGAGCAGGAAAAGCAAAATACGGTAAGTATGCAAATCAAAATTACAAGCAGCTTCTTTTTCATTTTGTCCTCCCGAATGCTTTTCTATCCTTATTTTACCATAATCATTGCTTCTTGAAAAGGGGGCGCGGGTTTATTTACAAATAATATACATTTTCGGTTCCGAAATTACGTCTTCATCTGCCCCCAAATATGTATATTTTATAAAAATATTTCCCCCTATTTTTGCTAATATTTGTTGACAAATAATAATGGGAGTGGTATAATATGGATATAGTAAAGAAGGGGGGAGATCGCGATGATAGGTGAACAGAACATCGTCTCGGTCTGCCCGTGCTTTGCTTCACGCTGATTCATTTTAATAAATTCTCCGTGAGTTCACAAGCGTTCGGCAGCCCGAGACGCATTGTGAGCTTTTGTATTTTTCAAAACAAAACACATTAACGGAGAAATTAGCATGAAAAACATTACCCCAGCAAAGCGCTCAATATTAACCAAGCTATTCACACTGTTATTAGCGCTCTCAATGCTCGCCGCCCCGTTTTCGATATATGCGGTTGGCATTGGAGAAGCGACCGACACCTCAGTCCAAATCGCCGAATCCGACAGCGACATTTTCGTATCTGCCGAAGAAACATCGAGACGCGGCGAATTTGAGAAGCACTACCTACTCTCGGACGGTAGCTTTGCGGCAGTGTCCTACGCGGAAGCAGTACACTACAAAAACGATAACGGCGCGTGGGAAGAGGTTGATAACCGTCTCTCTTTGAATACGGCAACTTCCCGATTTACAAATAATAACAGCAAGTTTTCTGCATCCTTTGCAGAATCACCGTGCATAACGGCACGGACGCTAACGACGTAAACGTTTATCAAACCGACTATGCCGATGGGGCAACAAATCAAAAATTCAAGCTCGAATACGTTTCGTCAACGGGAGGATATTTCCTTCGTGCAATGTGCAGCTCGAACGGCACAGGTAGAGTTCTTGATCTGTATAAGATCAACGGCTACGTAAGCAACGGAAGCAATCTTCAAATATATAACGCAACAGACCCGCTTGCACAGCATTGGTTTATTATCGGACTGGGTGAAGAAAGCTTTAAGATAGTACCAAGAACCGATATGTCGCTTGCACTGACAGCATACGGCGACGCGAACGGCACGTCAGGAGGAATCTCAACGACATCGGACGGAAACATATTCGTTTCAACGTATACTTCCGACAGTTATCAGATATGGAGAATCCGCAATAGCGAAAACGTCGCGCTAACGAGCGGCGGTATGACAATAGCAGGCGGAACGTATTATATAAATCACAAATCATCCGGAAAGTATTTGCACTACACAGCATCAGATGTCGACGGAGCTTCGGGATTGATAGCCAATCTTGAAAATACGATTCGATGGAAAATAACGCCTGTCGGTGATAACAAATATACAATTCAGTCGCTCGAAAATATGCAGAAGTATCTTTATGCAGATAGTTCCGCGGACGTTGTATACGGCAATTTGGTCTCTCTATCGAATGAGTATTTGTGGACAATTACTATGGCTAACGAAGGGGGACTCTTGATCCGCAACGTTGCTTCCCAAAACTATTTGATATATACCAGTGCCGTAACAACGTCACCTCTGTCGTCGTTTTTGGTGCTCAAAGGTTTAACGTATGACAAATATGTTTGGAGATTGGCAAGCACGGAAGAATATGGGAACACAAGGCATCACACATTTAGAGAGATGCTAAGTAGCTTTAAGTTCAAACCGCTGACAATGTTTGCAGAAGAAACAAAAGCAGTCACACCCAAGCCCAGCTCCATCAATTATTTGTGGAGTTCACCCACGGATTTTACATATTCCGGATATAATACCAATAATGCAACTATGGACTTATCAACAGCGGCATTCATTGCATCTGATTCCGACGAAAATTATTCAGCGAACATAGTTGCAACCCATAAGGTAACCGGTTTATCCGCCGAATTCACATTAGTCATAAACCCCTACGCTCAGCTAATTGGCGTTGCGGCTTTAGACGTTGACAATAGTGCCCCTCTTCCTACGGTAAAAACTCACTTGGATAATATGGGATATACAAGCGAAATTCATACGGGTGCATTTACTGTTGATGACATTCGTAATTATTTGACTACACCCGAGAACAATGTATTTGTCAGCATAAGCCACGGTGGAGTTGTGGAAGAATATGGCGGTGTTATTAGCGGTACATCCATACAAATTTCCGGTGCGCCTGCAGCCTATTTGATTTTCAAAAATAGTGATTTATCTTTTAGAATCGACAACATGAAGCTGGTTTTATTTATTGGCTGCAAAACTGGATTCAACGGAGAAGACGGTCCCAATCTGCCACATAAAGCTGTGCAGCAAGGAGCAACTGTAGCTATTGGATTTGAAGACGAAGTTAATAGCACCATGGCATATCAATGGGTAAAAGAGTTTTTTGCTCAAATGGAGGGCGGATGTACGGTCTTGGCTGCCTGTAAAGCGTTAGATGATAGTGGTAACTATAACGGCACGGGGCTAAAATCAAGAGTAATCTGCGGTGACGGTAACGTAACGCTTGGCTGATATAGAAAGGAGTTATGTATGAAAATCATCAAATTAATCTCATGTTTTATGGTCATTTCACTGCTTGCAACATTGATCTGCAGCTGTGTTAAAACTCCACCAGACCAAAAGACAATCGTAGAATTCAGCAATTTAACTGTGCTTGAAGTTTATTCCAATTCCGACTCGGGAAATCATGCGCAAGAATATCCGTTATGGTCATCGGAAAAAGTGCTTGATCACGTCGACCCCTCGGCTCCCGAAAAATATACGGTAAAATTCAACGGCACAAAATATATAGGAGATTATCAAGACTCTTATGTAGCTTATGGCGCCTCCTATATTAGTCATGAATATAGTGTGGATGATATCAAGTTTACCATTAACGCCGATACCGGCGAATTAACATCGTTCAGACACACTAAAAACCCCTATCCTCAATATAACACGCATGGCGAGGCAGAATGCAGAAAAATAGCAGATGAGTTTGCGGGCAAACATATCGACGTGAGCAATTATAAAGTAACTGCCGATTTCACTGCCGAATTAAATCGGTATAAATTCACGTACGATAGAATGATCGGACAACTGCAAACTTCGGAATATCTCACGGTTACAGTTGACACAAGCGGTAATATAATATCGTTTACTTCAAGTATGCTTAATTCCTTGAAAAATGTCGTGAACGTTGTATACGACGAAGAAAAAGTAATTGATGCTATCGAAAACAAGCTCAAAAGCATATATAAGGATGTTGGTAACTACGAGGGCTATGAAGTAGAAGGATTTTTCATAACAAAGCTCAAAGATGGCGGATATGGGTTCTTCTACTCAGTCGCTGCAGAGTTTGAAAGAATCGACTTAGGTGACGGAACCTACTATAGACCATCAACTCTAATAAACCTACTGGTAAAAGGTTCGACAACCAAGCTTGCCAACTAACCACCCTTCCCCGCGGATTTCCGCGGGGAATTTTTTATAATTTGGACATTTTTGATTCATTCCCTCTCTATTGACTTTTATATGGCTTTGGTGTATAATGTATTTTGAGTAATTATATGTAATAAAGGAAGTATTATTATGAGCTTCTCCTACAAGATCCTCGTGCTTAACGGCCCGAATCTTAATCTTACCGGTATGCGCGAGCCGACTCATTACGGTAGCGCGACCCTTGACGAAATCAATTCTGCTCTTTCCGAGGCGGCATCGTCGCTCGGGATCGAGACTGTATTTTTCCAGTCGAACCACGAGGGCGACATCATCGACTATATTCACAGCGCCCTTGATACCTTCGACGGTATCATTCTCAACGCGGGCGCGTTCACTCACTATTCCTATGCTATCCGCGATGCTATCGCGGCGGTAAAGGTTCCGACTGTTGAGGTTCACATGTCAAACGTCCATGCACGCGAGGAGTTCCGCCATACGTCGGTCATCGCTCCCGTTTGCATCGGAAGCATTGCCGGCTTCGGCTCGTTCAGCTATCATCTTGCGCTTGCGGCTCTTATAGAGCGCTTCAAGAAGAACTGATATGGGAAGATTTATAGTTATTGACGGGCTCGACGGCTCGGGCAAGGAAACACAGAGCTTGATCCTCAAAAAGCATCTTGAGGATATGGGCGTTAAGGTCAGATATATCTCCTTCCCCTGCTATGAAAACGACAGCTCGCTTTTCGTAAAGAAATATCTTAACGGCGAGCTTGGCTCGCGTCCCGAGGACACGAACGCCTACGCCGCGTCTAGCTTCTTCGCCGCCGACAGATACCTTTCCTACCGCACCGATTGGAAAAAGGACATTGACGATCCCGACACCGTCGTTATCGCAAACAGATACACGACCGCGAACGCTGTTCATCAGCTTTCAAAGCTGCCGAAGGAGCAGTGGAACGGTTTTCTTTCCTGGCTTTGGGACTATGAGTTCTACAAGCTCGGGATTCCCGTTCCCGATGCAGTCATATATCTTGAGATGCACCCCGACATTTCCTACAAGCTTATAAAGAGCCGTTCCGAAAAAACGGGACGCGCAACCGATATTCACGAAAACGACGGCAGCTTTCTCTACAAGAGCTACGAGGCGGCGCTTTACGCGTCTGACCGTCTGAACTGGACAAGGATCTGCTGTTACGAGGGCGAGGATCCTCTCACTATAGAGGAAATTTCCGAGCAAGTGCTCTCGTCGCTCGGTTATTGAGGTAAATATGATATACGAATTTTTGGCTGACGGGTTCGAGCTTGTTGAGGCGATGACTCCCGTCGATATGCTCCGCCGCGCAGGTGCTGACATAAAGACCGTCAGCATTACCTCCGACAAGGCGGTCAAGGCGTCTAACGGCGTTACCGTTATCGCCGACATTACCCTCTCGGATATAAGCGATATTTTGCCCGATATGGTAATTCTGCCCGGCGGCATGCCCGGTGCGTCTAATCTCCGCGCTTGCAAGAAGGTATGCGACCTTGTGTGCACTTGCTATGACAAGGAAATCCCGATAGGTGCCATCTGCGCCGCGCCGTACATTCTCGGCGAGCTCGGACTTCTCAAGGGCAAAAAAGCTATCTGCTATCCCGGATTTGAAGGCAAGCTTGTCGGCGCTGAAATTTCCGATAAAAACTGCGTCCGCGACGGCAATATCATCACCGCCGCAGGCATGGGCGCGGCTCTTGCCTTTTCTTCCGAGCTCGTTTCGATCCTTTACGGAAAGGAAAAGGCAGAGGAGATACTCAAGTCGATAATTGCGTAAAGATCACCTGCGAGATCCGAACGGCTTTGCCGTTCGCCCCTGTGGGGTTTCGACTGCGTCCGCCGCGTCATTCTGAGTGAAGCGCAGCGGAACCGAACCGCGAAGCGGCGCCGAGTACAACGATGGCGGAATCTCGGCGGACTTCGCTCAAGATGACACACAGGTGTTATAGTACAATTCGCAAATTCACAAAAAATCCACGAAAGGAGGACGGCGATGTGATAACTCTTAAGGAAGAAAAAAAGCAGCTTCGTGAAGAGCTTTTGGCGCTTCGCGGTGAAATATCAGGCGATGAAAGAAAAGAAGCGGAAGACGCCGTCATTATGAAGCTCCTTTCGCTTGCATCATTTCGCTTTGCCGAAGCTGTGCTTCTATATTATCCTATAAAGGGCGAGCTGAACGTTCTGCCTCTTGCCGAGGCGGCGATAAAGGCAGGAAAGAAGGTTGCCTTCCCGCTTTGCGATACCGAGAGCTCAACTATGACGTATCATTTTGTAACCGATCTGAGTGAGCTCAAGAAAGGCAGCTACGGTATCCAAGAGCCGTCCTCCGAGCTTCCACTCTATACTCCGTCCAAGGGCAAAAACGATCTTATAATAATCCCCGGTGTCTGCTTTGACCGTCAGGGATACCGCGTCGGCTACGGAAAAGGTTACTACGACAGATACCTTAATTCGTTCGGCGGCACTGCCGTAGGGGTCACGTTCCACAAGCTGCTCCGTCCCTCGGTCCCGCGCGGACGCTTCGATAAGCACGTTTCCCTTATCGTGACCGAAAAGGGGGCGTTTTCACCGTCATGAAAATGAAGATGAAGCCCTCATTCTCCGCTCCGCTTTTTGTGTCGATTCTTTACATTCTCGTTCTTGGCACAGACTTTTTAAAAGAAAAGCTGACGGGCGCCGGCGGAAACGAATATCTTTCGGTCATAATAGTTCAGCTTCTCATATTCATCATTCCCGCAATACTCTTCTGCCGTCTAAAGGGCGTCGGTTACGCGTCGCGCTTAAACGTTCGGCTTATTCCTCCGAACAGATTCGGCAGTATTATAACCGCTTCGCTCGTTCTCGTTTTCGGCTCGATGCTGATAAGATTTGCTCAGATATATCTTTTCGGCATGGACAGCTTCACTGTCTCGGGATTCGAGAGCTATATAAGCGGAAAGACCGAGTATAACTTTCTCTTCGCCGCGGCGGCATTTGCAATAATCCCCGCACTTACCGACGAATTCGTATTCCGCACGATATTGCTCACCGAGTATAACGAAGGCGGATACGGTGCGATCAATGCAACGATCATCACCTCGCTCCTCTCCTCGATGCTCTTCTTTACACTTGAAAGCTTCCCAATAAGATTTTTCAGCGCAATCATTCTTTGTATGCTGACTTATGTGACGGGCTCGTCGCTGTCGGCGCTTATCGCGCATCTTGTATTTAATATTTACACCGTTTTCGGTGAAAAATATATTATCAGAACGTTATCCGATCCGTCGAACAAGATAATAAGCGTTTTCACCTTCGCTCTGCTTTTCCTTGTTCTTACCGTGATAATGTTCAGCGAATTCGAACACACCCTGCGTCAGATGGGAAAGAGCGGCGCGCCGTCTCCGTCCTACTTGCTCAAAAAGTCCGACGACGGAACAACTCCCGATATTGCGGCAACGGAAGCCGCCGAGGAAGGAAAAGCGCCTAAAAAGGTAGTCAGCGAAAAAACCAATCTTACGATCGAGGCGTTCTTCTCGCCGTCTCTTATCGTTTGTATAATCATATTCGCAGTCGCAGTTCTTACCGATCTGTGACAGCAAACAATGAGGTAAACCATATATGAACACACAGCAAAACAGCACGGGCAAACGCCGTCCCGCAAGCGGAAGCACACAGCGTAAAGCTCCGGTTGCGCGCAGAACGCCGACTCAGAAGCCCGCAAGTCAAGGTACGAGTGCCTCGCACCCCGCAAGAAAAAAGGAACCGCATTATCCATCGTCAAGCCGTCCGTCCTTTGCATCGAAGCTTTCGGCAGCAAGCAGACGTAACGATGATGACGATGACGACGATCGCATCGGCGGCGGTTCTACTGCCGTATCGAGCTTAGTAAAAGCCGTAATCTATATCGTTTCGATCCTCGTCGTATCGGGCTTCCTTTCCTATTTCATTATCGTCGTCGGAAACGATATCTTCGCTTTCGTCAAGGGAGACGATGAAATAACCGTCTCGATAGGCGAGGGAGCTACCATAAAGGAGCTCGGCGAGGTTCTTGAAGAGAACGGAGTAATTGAATTTGCATGGGCATTTGATTTTTACGCAGATATCCGCGGTAAGAATCCTGCGCTCGTTGCAGGTGAGTATACTGTCACCCCCTCGATGAACTACGATCAGCTGATACGTGTCTTTGCGAAAAAGAATAACACAAAGGCAGAAACTGTTATCGTAACTATCCCCGAGGGTTACACGGTCAAGGAGATCGTCGATACGCTTGTTGACAAATATCACCTGTCGTCAAAAGAAGAGCTTTACGACGTAATTGAAAACCACGAGTTCGATTATTGGTTCATAGAGCAGCTCGACGAGAATATCAGCCCGCAAAGAAAATACCGCCTTGAGGGCTACCTCTACCCCGACACCTACTATTATTACAGCAACGCAAGCGCCGTCACTATCATAAACAAGATGCTCAAAAACTTCGACGTCAAGATGAAGCAGACGTTTAAGAATTGTACCGCGCCCGGTGACGACTATATTGAGAAGATCAACAATCTATGTAATTCCCGAGGAAAGACCTTCGATGAGATAGTAAACCTCGCGTCTCTTATTCAGATGGAAGCATATCACGACGTTGAGTACGGAACGATATCCTCCGTTTTCAATAACCGACTGAAATATCCCGGCAGAGAAACGGGAGGATTCCTCGGCTCTGACGCGACCTTCTATTATATCCTTCAGGACAATCCGCCCGATAAGCTGACACAGGATATTCTGAATATGGATGACCCCTACAACACCCGTTTGTATAAGGGTCTTCCTCCCGGACCGATATCCAACCCGACCTTCCTCGCTATAAACTACGCATTCTACCCCGAGAAAACCGATTACTTCTACTTCGTTGCTAAAAAAGACGGCTACAACCTCTTCGCAAAAACCGAAAAAGAGCACGAAAAGAATAAGCAAGAAGCGTTTGGAGATAGCGAATAAATACAAAGATTGTAACAATTTTGAAAATAAAAGATTCATACTCTTGTAATATTTTACTTTTTATAGTAAAATACTGATTTGGTAAGAAAAAATATTTTTATTTATATAAAGGAGAATTCACCATGTCTGTAAAAGTTGCTATTAACGGATTCGGCCGTATCGGCCGTCTGGCTTTCCGCCAGATGTTCGGCGCAGAGGGCTATGAGGTTGTCGCTATCAACGACCTTACCGCTCCCGCAATGCTCGCTCACCTTCTCAAGTATGATACCGCTCAGGGCGCATACTGCGGAACTATCGGTGAGGGCAAGCACACCGTAGAGTCCACCGAGAACTCCATTATCGTTGACGGTAAGGAGATCATGATCTACGCTGAAAAGGACGCTAACAACTGCCCTTGGGGTAAGCTCGGCGTTGACGTAGTTCTCGAGTGCACCGGCTTCTACTGCTCCAAGGACAAGTCCATGGCTCATATCAATGCAGGTGCAAAGAAGGTCGTTATCTCTGCTCCCGCAGGAAACGATCTCAAGACCATCGTTTTCAACGTAAACAACGATACTCTTGCTGCTGATGACCAGATCATCTCCGCAGCATCCTGCACCACCAACTGCCTCGCTCCTATGGCTAAGGCACTCAATGATTACGCTCCTATCCAGAGCGGTATCATGACCACAGTTCACGCTTACACCGGCGACCAGATGATCCTTGACGGTCCCCACAGAAAGGGCGACCTCAGACGTGCTCGTGCAGGCGCACAGAACATCGTTCCTAACTCTACCGGCGCTGCAAAGGCAATCGGTCTCGTTATCCCCGAGCTCAACGGCAAGCTCATCGGCTCTGCTCAGAGAGTTCCTACCTGCACCGGTTCTACCACGATCCTCGTTGCAGTTGTTAAGGGTCAGGACATCACCAAGGAGGGCATCAACGCTGCTATGAAGGCAGCTGCTAACGAGTCCTTCGGTTACAACGAAGACCAGATCGTATCCTCCGACGTTATCGGTATGCGTTACGGCTCTCTCTTCGATGCTACCCAGACTATGGTTGCAAAGATCGACGACGATACCTACCAGGTACAGGTTGTTTCTTGGTACGACAACGAGAACTCCTACACCTCTCAGATGGTTCGCACCATCAAGTATTTCGCTGAGATCTAATCAAAGCATAATAAATATTCAGGGCATCACCGATTCGGTGATGCCCTGTTTTTTGTTATTTTTCTATCTCCGACGTTGACGGGGGACTCGTTGTTTCAGCTTCCGTCGTTGCTTCGGCGGTAGTGACCTCCTCAGTCGTCGTGACCGCCTCAGTCGTGGTTATTTCTTCGGTCGTTGTTTCTTCGGGAGTAGTTTCCTCGGGTGGCGTTGTTTCAGAGGTGGTTTCGCCTGCTGTCGTTTCGATCGGTGTGGTTTCCTCCGGCGTGGTTTCAGCGGAAGTCGTTTCCTTCTTGGTCGTTTCGGGCGGTGTCAGAGACGGCATCTCGACCTCGGGGAAGGTCTCAATAGCAGTATCGTTCACCTCCGCCATATATTCCTCAAGAGTTATTCCGTGCTCGTAAATATACGTCGCAACGTCGCGACCTACAAAGCGCCAATGCCACGGCTCATACTTATAACCTGTAATATTTTCCTTGCCCTTCGGATAACGGAGGATGAATCCGAATTTGTGTGCGTTTTTCGTCAGATACGTAAACGCCTTCGTATTTACGAAGCTGCTGTTTATCGGGCTGAAATCAAGTGTCAATCCCGTCTGGTGATCGGACGTACCGGGGCGAGCCGAATAGGTATCAACGATTATCATAAGCTCGGCGTCAGAAAGGTGCGGATACTTTTCCCTCTCCCTTTCCATGTACTTGTTATAATACAGGTTTTTCTGATAAGAATAGGATCTGTATGCGCTCTGTGCATTCGTATCGTACACCTTCAGCGCTTGCATTTCGAGACACATCGCCTCAAGCGCCATTTTTGCCGTATATACAAGCTGACGTGAATTCGTTGACGAAATATTCACAAGATTCTTCGGTACGTAATTTGATCCAAGCGGATGCTTTCGGTTTGCGATAACGAGATATTCGGTAGGATCCGACGGACATATATACTGCAAATAGTTCTTTACGTCTATCTTATAAGTAAATCCGCCGTCCTCGTATATCGGAGCGTTAGGGTCAGTCGTTACCGCTTCGGTCGTCTGCTCGGGTACGGTAGTATCGGGTGCAGTCGTGTCGGGCGCTGTAGTTTCCGACGTTGTTACACGCGAGTTATCATTCTTTTTTGTGCACGCAAAAAGCGAAAGAAGCGTTATAATTGATAAAATTAATGCAAACGTTCTCATATCAAATCATTTTCTGTCCGTTCATATTAAGCGCAAAACGGCAATTCAGCTTTTCCGCCGCCTTTCTGCAAAGGAGCATACGGTTTAAGAATATTTCGAAATAATCCATGACGGGCGATATTGTAATATCAATATCAAGGTCAAGCGTTATCTCGCCCTCCGTTATAACAAGCTCCGAGCGCTTGACTGCGTAATTAACTCTATCGTGAATATCGAAGCTCGCAACGTCTGTATTGCGGACGCGGCTTGCGCGAACGTCGGTCTTATCTGCAAGGATAAGTGCCGCGGCAACGGCATTTACGGGAAACGCAGTTCCCTCGTCGTGATTTCCTATTGCGGTTATTATCGTCGCTACGTCGTCGGGATCGGCATCCATTTTATCGAGAATACGGAACGCCATGACTGCTCCGCTCTGCGCGTGGTCAATTCTGTTTATTATGTTGCCAATGTCGTGAATATATCCTGCTATTTCGGCAAGCTCCGCCTCGCGCTCGCTGTAGCCGAGGGTCAGAAGTATCTTCTTCGCGTACGCCGCGACCCTCGTAACGTGCGGAAAGCTATGCTCGGTAAAGCCGAGAGCAATAAGCGACTCGTCCGCCTTTTCAATATAGCTTTTTATCGAGGGGTTATTTTTTATCTGTTCTATCGTTATTTTCATTTTAACTCCACAACTTATTATCTGTATAAATATTATCACAAAGTCGCCCGTCGGTCAATACGCAAAATGACGAAATTACATTTGCCGCCTGAAGCGTTGACAATTGATCCGCGCCGTGATATAATTCTCCTACAAAAGGAGGCACTGTAATGAAGAAAACAGCATCACTGATACTCGCATTTTTAATAATTTTTTCTGCGTTATTCTCCTCATGCGGAGGCGGCGGATCGGACAAGCCGGAAAATACGACTCAAACAGAAACGACTGCACCTGATACAACGGAATCCGAAAGCACAACCGAGGAAACGACGACAGAAGAGAGCACGACAGAACCGCCAATAACGAAAAGTACAGTCACACTTATCGCAGTCGGCGATAATCTTATACACAATCCCCTTATAACATCCGGAAAATAGCACGGTTATCATAGCTTTTATCGCCGCATTAAGGACACCGTAAGCGCTTCCGATATTGCGATAATAAATCAGGAAAGTACCTTCACCTACGACTCGAGCAAGTATGCGGGATACCCAAGATTTGCTACACCCCCCGCGGTCGGTGAAGCGGCAATAAATGCCGGCTTTGACGTTTTCACACTCGCGACCAATCACACGTGGGACAACGGCGAGCAGCCGATCATTGACACTCTCGATTTCTTCTCAAAGCACCCCTCAGTTACCGCGCTCGGTATTCATGCCGAGATGAAGAGCTACTATCAGGTGAGAGTCATCGAGAAAAACGGAATCAGGATCGCAATGCTCAACTGTACCGCACTCACAAACCGTCCGAACAAGGTGTGGTGGCGAATGAATGACATGAGCGATAAAAACTATTTCCGCCAGATGCTCGGCTGGGCGGAAAAGAATGCAGATATTACGATAGTAATACCCCATTGGGGAACGGAATATCAGCACGTTCCAAGCTACGGGCAGACAAGCTGGGCAAAATTCTTTGCCGAGTGCGGCGCGGATATAATAATCGGGCATCATCCTCACGTAGTTCAGCCAATGATGACCGTCAAGGCAGATAACGGCAATGCTGCTCTTTGTTATTATTCACTCGGAAACTTCATTTCAAACCAGTCAACGATGAAAGGCAACGTCGGCGGCATGGCTTCCCTTACGATAGTTAAGGAAAACGGCGTAACGCGCGTTGAAGACGCCGCCCTTATACCGACAACCGTTCACGTCGAAAGAGTAAGCGGCGTCAAAGTCTTTGAGGCAATGCTGCTATCCGATCTGACACCCGAGCTGCTCAAAAAGGACGTAAAATTCTGCAGTAATACTGTTGATGAATTTTGGGATCTGTTTAATAAAGCATCAACTTCATATCCGTGAAAAAAGCTCTCCGAGAGGAGAGCTTTTATTTTTCGCAAGAACGCACGAAAGTGCGAACAATATTTTCAAGATAAGGAAGCTTTTCTTCGGGGCATCGCCTGACCGTTTCAATTATTTGCGCGAGACTGTCCGCTTCAACTGTTCCGTATAGAATATAATCGGTCGAAAGCCCGAGCACATCGGAAATTCGGCAAAGCGTAGGCACGGACATTCCCTTAAGCCCAAGCTCAATGTCAGAGCAGAACTTCGGCGTGATTTCAAGCTTCTCCGCAAGCGCCTCTCTCGTATACCCTAAAAGTTCTCTCTGCTTACGTATTCTTTTTCCTACGTTCTCCCAATCCATAAAAACATCCTTTTCAATGTACTGTTTACAGTTTACCCCATAAAGTTGTATTTGAAAATAAACTTTCAGGGTTGACAAACTAAAACTTTTAGGGTATAATGACATAAACCCTCGGTTTTTGTCGAATTGAGAGTAATTTTTGAAAGAGAGGACACCAAAATGTCAATTTGCCCCAACTGTAACACAAATCTCCCTGATGGCGCCTCATTCTGTGCGTCGTGCGGTACAAAAATCGGCACCGACGCCCCCCAGCAAGCTCCTTCTGCTCCGATTAACGGAAGCAAGCTCCATTGCCCTAACTGCAAGTCGCATAATCTCACCGTAACAACCGAGTCGAGCATTACAGGCGCAGTAAGCACTCATTCACACGGCGGCAGATTCTCCAGCACGCACGTATCAAACAATCACCAGACCTTTTGGATCTGCGGTGACTGCGGAACGAAATTCCGTAATATCCAGAGTCTTGAAGAGGAGATCATTAAGTACAAAAATCAACCTCTTTTGTTCTTTATAGTTGCCGCAATCGCAGCAATTATCAGTGTTGTCTGGTTTATCAACAGTCAGAATAGCCCCGTAGGATTCCTTTTTGGAGGTATGATAATTATCACTGCAATATGTGCCATAGTTTTCGTGTGCATTGGATTTTCCTGGAGAGGAAAGCTTGCTAAAATGAAAGCCGAGCTTGCCGATCTTAAAAATAGGTGCTTTAACTAAATACACTTGCAGAGCCGAGTTAACCTCGGCTTTGTGACTTAAAGGAACACGGAAAATGAAGAATCGAAAATTAATAATATCAACCATTGCAGCCATTGTAATTGTTCTAACAGTCGTCTTGGTGATAGCGTTGGTACCGAAAGGCCACGATGAAAAGAAACTATCCGTAACAGTTGCTCAACAACTTATCGACGACCAAATGAAGAGCGCTTTTATTAATTCTGATGCCAGCAGTTACGAACTAAACAAATTGAAAACCTCAGCAAAAATTTCTGTTCTTTCAATATCTGTTCATGGCAATACTGCAACTGCTAATTGTCAGATACAAAGCATTGATATTGGCGGAGCTCTATCGGAACTACTCAATTCATTAGGTGATCAAACGATAACTCAGGAAGTATACGCTCAAAAGGTAAAAAGTGCCGTGGACGCAGCGAAAAAGACAGAAAAGTTGGTAGAATTGACATTTACCTTAGACGCCGGCGACTCGTGGATCTTAGACGAAATCCCCTACGAAGTATATGATTCTTATTTAGGCGGATACTTGACCTACGCACAAGAAGTAATTACCAAGATGGGTGGTGAACTTTATGAGTAAAAAAATCATATCAATACTGTTGGTCTTATTTTATGTATTGAACTGTTTTTCAACATTCGCCGCAGAGAACACGGTAAGTACTGTTTATGTGCCTGTCCGTGTCATCAAAGACAAGGAAACAACTAAAATACTCCAGTTTGTCAGACATGGAGATGAATTGTACATTAGCGCATCCGATCTCGAGTACGTAACTCGATATAACTACACAGAAGCGCATTCTTCGGGAGATTATGCGTGGTTTTTTCTTGGACATAAGATTGTCCTTTTCTTCTACAATAGCGACAAAGTATATTTGCCGGATCAGAAAACAACCGGAACTTATGGCGGTGCAGTAGAATACAATGGGACATATTATTTTCATCTTTCCTCGGTTTTATCGTGGCTGGATTGTCCCCTTGAATGCGAAAATAATTCTCTCACATTTTCCCCAATGATGACCACCTATTATGAATTAACAAAAGATCATATTGGCTTACCGTCAGGCTGTCTTGACGACTATTTAAAAGATGGGGAGAGCTCGTTTTGGCTGTTAGCCGGCACCCACGCGCTAAACAACGTGTGGAATTTTGGCGAATCTATTTGTAACGCATTTAAAGCAGCTGTTCATAATAATAGTCCGGAGTATTTTAACCAAGATGAATATGTGAACGCGTTTACTGAAATGGCAAATCCCGATTATATTGGTGGAGAAATAGCAGAAAAAACATTTGGTATCATTGGAAATATCGCCTCAATAGATAAATGGTTAGACGATTGCGGGATTGATTTGGCGGATCCTGAATTTGAGAATCAAGTTGGAATATTTATGGCAGAATATGCCCTTGACAGCTCTGTACAAAACAGCGTGTACAATGTTTTTGATTCTATTCGTGCATTCAGAGCGCTCTCAACCGGAGTAATGATTGTGGCGCCTATAGCCAAATCTATCACGTCATTCAGAGCTAATATGAACTCACTTAAAGGATATCAGGATGCTCTAAATGCGCTTGTACAGCATGCGAACAAAAATAGCGTAGTATATTCAGGCGCCAAAGAAGCTTTATCCGACATTAAAGCTCCATACCAAAGTATTGCCAAAAACTATATTGATGCAGTTGGAGAAGAACTGGCTGAAACGCTCATTGACAAAACTGTTGGATCAAGTATCTCGGTTATCTCGGTTGTAGGAAAAATATTATTTCCGTACAAATACAAAGAGACATCCGAAAAGAGCAAAATTATTGTTTATTATGACATTTCATCAACTGCAGACTCTATGATTAAAAATGGAGCATCAGCAGCCGACAGCGTAACTCAACAAAAGAATGTAAACGCAATGTTGCTGTCTGCGTTGGCAAAAAAACGCACACTTGAATGCTTCTTGTACTTTGGCAAAAAATTGGAAAGCAAATCTTCAGTAAATGACGCAATTGCAGAATGTGACGAATTCATTTCAAAGCTTCTGCTGGTCGATTGCCACGGCGTAAAGATAAAAGAAGCAGATATTGAGCTTAATTTCGATGAGCTCAAGTTTGAGTATGTAAGCGACTCCGTCATCAGAGAAGCAAAATATATTTCTGGTCTGACAAACGGATACGCTTGGGTTCGGGACAAAGACAAATTCGTACTGAGCGATACCGACGGAAGAATATTAGGAAAGCTTGATGGCTACACACCTTATGCTAAAACAAATAGCTCCGGATACACCTTGGTAAGCGGATCAACCTATGCAATAGTAGATAGCAAGGGAACCGTCGTTGCTTCCGAAGAATCCTTAAACGTAAAGTTTGTTATACCGGATAGAGACAAATCGGCATTATGGTATGAATATGATGTTCCGGGATTTGAAGACGGATACATACTCGCATATTCCATGGACGAATCATACAACGGCGTGACTTACAAAATAGGAATTCTCGGTGCTAACGGTCAATGGGTCGTTCCCCCCTCATCAGATCATCCGATTCTCAAAACTTCGTTCTGCGCATCGGAATATGAAATCAAAAATGAAATATTCTATTCTAATGACGGCATTTATTCATTTAAAACCGCGTGGAATATTGTCTCATTTTACGATGCTAAACTAAATAAAGTGTCCGGTTCCGTAAATCTATTAGATGTTGACTTGTCTATCGAAAACTTTGATTTTGATAGCGGAAAAACGTTGTGGAAAACCGTATATGTTTATGATACGTACTATTACTCTCTGACTCCGAACGGAACCGTTACTAACTTTTTAAAAACCGACGGATCGCATTCAATTTTTGAAAACGGTGAAACTTATATTCTGCGCGGAAAGTACTTTTGGGTAGATAACGTTCTTTATAGCAGGGACACTTTGTCAGCTCTTTCGTCAGAAAAGAACCAGTTGTATTATGACTATAAATATCCAAACGGTATCGTTCCAAAGCTGATTGAAAATTCAGAAGGAACTACTTATCTTGGATTTGAGAATGCTAACGGTTATATATTTGAGCCCATAAAGGTCTCCTTTGATAATTACCTCCCCAACATTTCGTATGATGGAAAGTATGCGCTCATTGAGAGCGATAACGTAGTATATATTTATGATTACGCTGGCAATCAAATAAATGAATACGACGTCGGAGCGTATGTCGAAACCGGACTTTCAAACGGTGTCGTGAGATGCAAATATAATGGTAAAGTTGTATACACCTATACGTACGAAACACCCGACAAATATTTTTACTACGGTTGATTTCGAGTAAAAGCCCGTAAATAAATAAAAGGAGAAATATCATGAAAAAAATTATTGCCTTACTTCTTGCCCTGATTTGCTTAACCGTTACTTTTGTCGGTTGCGGAAACAATTCAAAAACGAACAACGAAAAGCCTACGCCAATCGAAGAATTTGAATTTGAAACTAACGGCAGCGGAATTGAAATAACGGCATATAAGGGAACCCGTAAAACCGTTGTTATACCCTCTGTCGTAGAGAGCAAAAAAGTAACCGACATTTCCGAATCTGCATTTGTTGGAAACGTCATTGTCAACAAGATCGTTATACCTGAGTATATAGATACGGTCAATACGTCAATTTTTAAAGGATGCGATAACTTAAATGAAGTTGTGTATCAAGGATCAATAACTACATTTAAAGGAAACGATCATCCCTCAATAAAAACTATTAGACTGCTCGGGCTAAAAACAGCACAGCTTCAACAGCTTGATTATCTTTTCGGCGGTGCTCTAAAAACGATTGATATCAGCAACGCAACTGAAATTAAAGGTGCTCTTGAAACAAATAATACCTCATTTATAATTTCAGAAAAACTGCTAAAAGAAATCTCCGGAAAGAAAGCCTACCTCTACGATTACAACGTAACGGATAAAGACGGTGAAACAAGAACATATTCAAAATGGTCTACCAACAGCTTCCCCGGAGAGGAAGTATTTGCGGAGTATGCGAATGTCGGATATGGAGGTACAATTGAATTCATTCAAAGAATTGATGAAAAACCGCAATCAGACACATTAGAGATTTACGAATCAATGCTTAATGATTCAGGTTCTGTTGGTACAGTTAACTACTTCCAACAAACCTTGTTTGGCTACAACCATACATTTTACAAAGGATTTATTGCAGAAGTAACAATAAACAGTGAGAAATTCTATGCAGGTTGGATAATTAATGACTACGACGATGACGATTTTGGGGACGCGTTCTTAATCACTCTTAACAAAACTTCAAATAAAAAAAATGATGCCGTGCTTGGATTTTTTGGTGGCATAAGCAAAATAACCGTAAATGGAAAGACGTATTCCTATAATCATAAATAATAAAGAGAACTGCTATGAAAAGAATTATCGCTTTATTTCTTACTTTAATTTGCCTGTCTATAACTTTTGCAGGTTGCGAAGATTCCGCGAATAAAGGAAAGTCCGCTAACTCCGAAAATTCAAATAACAGCGGCGTACAGACTCCTGCTACTTCGCCAATCGAAGATTTTGAATTTGAGTCCGGTGAAAACGGGCTTACCGTAACCAAGTACCTTGGTAGTGCAAAGAAGGTCGTTATTCCGTCTATTGTTGATAACAAAAAGGTCGTCGATCTTAAAAGCGATGTCTTTGGCGGAAACGTAGTCGTTGAGGAAATAGTCCTATCCGACTATATGACCGGACTTTATCTTGACTGCTTCAAGGGATGTGACAGTCTCAAAATATTGACCTGCTCCGGTTATACCGAAATAGATGAAAAATATGTAAAAGCGGAATATCTGCCTTCAAATTTGAATACCATGATTTTTCCGTCGCTCAAAACCGTCTCTGTTTATGTGTTACAAAAGATTCACAGTGATGCACCGAACGTAAATACGTTCATTTGTAACTCCGCAACCGAAATCAAGACAATTGATTTCAGCGAAAGTAATCGCTACAAAGGCGAATACAATATAGTATTGCCCGAAGCGCTGATTAACAATATAAAAAACAAAACCGTGTATTATTTTAATCAATCAAAAGTATACGGCGGGGAAGACGAAGTAACCGAAAGAGATACACTCGACAATGGCTGGCTTTTGGACATTCCGTTCGAATCCGAGCTTGGAGACAATACACTTTCGTTCGTTACAGACAAATCAGAAATTCATTCTCTCGTACTAGCTTATGCCAATAGTTCAGCGGCAATGATTATAAATAAGGATCACAAGATTACTAATGAAAAATACGGAATTATTGATTTGGGTAATGATGGTGAGAGTGACACTTATATATGCAAATACGAGTTCGTTTATGAAATCTCGAGCGGTATTAGCAGTTATGTTTCATGTAGCTTCTACTATATTTCGGAGCTTTATGATAGCTATGATGATTATTTTTGCGGCCGTGAATTCTACGCAAATAATTACGAATGCACCGAAATCAAAACCGATCCTAATCTAGCAGTCACGACCGCGTTCGGTCGTGTAGATTCCATAACCGTCAACGGCACGACGTATTCCTATAATCATAAATAATGAGGAGAACTACTATGAAAAAAATAATCGCTTTACTTCTTGCTTTGATTTGCTTGACCATTAGTTTCGTCGGTTGCGGACAAACCGAATGTATTTGCAACTGCAATGAAATGCCCGAAACCGGACCCGCTCCCAACACATCAGAAACTCTAGAATGGGAATATGAGGAAGGAGAACGCGGCATAATACTTACAAAATACCTTGGAAACGATAAAAAAATAGTTATGCCATCTGTTATCGGTAATAAGGTCGTTACTCAAATAACTCCTTCTCTTTTTGCAGGAAACATCGTAGTCGAAGAAATTGTTTTCTCGGAAAATCTCTATGGATATCCGGTTGCTAAAAATGATGGTAATCACTGTACTTTGGGCGAAGATTGTTTTAAATACTGCAAAAACCTAAAGACGCTCACTATTCCTGCGGAATGGGATTCTTATGACGTGCGTAACAATTTTGAGGAATGCATAGCGTTTATAACCACATTAAATCTTCCAAATTTGGAAGCGGACGATGATGATTTCGATGAAATTTTCTCAACCCCGTATGGCGAGAATAAAATTACCACGATAATCTGCAAAAACAAGACGTACACAAAATAACTGTAACACAAAAGAGCAACGGTTTACCGTTGCTCTTTTCATATTTATTCGGTTTATCAAATACAATTAAAGCGAGGAGAGGTCCTTAATGCAGGCGCGGCAAACGAGCTTACCCTTGAGGTAAACGACATCGGACGCGTTTCCGCAGAAGACGCAGGACGGATTATACTTTTTGAGGACGATCTTGTCGTCGTCTACGAATATTTCGACAGAGGCGCCCTTATTTTCAAGCTCCATGCTTCTGCGAAGCTCCTTCGGAAGTACTATTCTTCCAAGCTCGTCTATCGGTCTTACGATTCCCGTTGATTTCATTTTTCGTCCTCCTCCGTCGCACTTCGACGGCGTTATTTTTCCTTATTCTACCATATTCTCTCAAAATTGTCAATAGGAGCGAGCAATGGCAATAAAGATTTCGGGTGTAATAATTATCATATCGGTCGTTTGCGCACTGTTTACCGGAAACGCAAATGCACTTACCGAGGCGGCGATCTCGGGCGGAACGCGAGCAGTTACAGTTGCGTTTTCGCTGCTTCCGATGATGTGCCTATGGTGCGGAATAATGAAGGTTGCTGAAAACGGCGGAATCCTTAACGCGTTTTCGCGCCTGCTTTCGCCTATATTACGTCTTGTTTTTCCCAAAACCGCGAAAAGCGGCGAGGGCGTGAACGAAATATCGACCTCTCTTGCGGCGAACATTCTCGGAATTGGAAACGCCGCGACGCCGCTAGCGCTGAACGCAACGAAAAAGCTCGGTTGTAAGTCGGACGGAAGCGCGGGGAGTGACCTTATCACCTTTACCCTCATCGGCTGCGCTCCGCCCTGCCTTTTCCCGACAACCGTCGTCGCGCTTCGCGCCGCATCGGGTAGCAGTGACCCAACGTCGGTCGTGTCGCTCGTAATTGTTTGCTCCTTCACGCTATGCGTTATCAGCATAGTTCTATCTAGAATTTTGGGGGGCGGCAAGCGATGAACGCTTCTGCCCTCATTCTTCCGATCATTCTCTCGCTGTTTTCGCTTTTTTGTATTTTTTCAAAAAATGACACCCAAAACAGCTTCATTTCGGGCGCTAAAGAGGGTTTAAACGGCGCTTTTTCGCTCATTCCGACGCTTGTTTTGCTCCTGACTGCGGTGTCGATGTTTTCGGCAAGCGGTGCCGCTGAGTTGCTCGCGAAGCTCCTTTCACCCGTCCTCAACAAGGTCGGTGTTCCGAGCGAGCTCGCGCCGCTTCTTATCGTTCGTCCGCTATCGGGAAGCGGAGCGACCGCGCTGCTCACCGACGTTTTTGAAAAGCACGGCCCCGACAGCTTTATTGGTATCTGCGCATCGGTCATAAGCGGCTCGTCCGACACGGTGTTTTACGTCACCGCTCTGTATATGTCGGGCGCGGGCGCGACAAAGTCGCGTTATACGCTGCCGTGTGCAATTGCCGTTATGATACTCGGCATTCTCCTTTCATGTCTCCTCGTACGATTCTTCGCATAGCGGAATATTTTCTATGATCTCGGAGATCATTTCAAGCGCACGCGTTCTGATGCGATATATGTGCGTTTTCTCAAATTCAAGCTCCTCCATAAGATCCTCGGCGGCGTAGTGCTTATCGGTACTCAGGAAAAAGCGCTCGATCACCTTTCGCTCGTTTTTCGGTAATGCGAAAACGACGTTTTCAATCATTTTTATCCGATAGTTAAGAAGCCGTTTTCTCATAGAAAGCTCCCTGTATTCATCTGTCAAACCGTCAAGATATTTATTAAATCTGCGCGATACGTTTTCGTTCTGCATATCTGATTCCGCGTTCTCTTCCCTTTTCAACTCGCGCAAGAGCGGCATGATTTCGAACATTTGTTCGTCTATAATTTTGCATGATTTTTGAAGCGTATCATACTGCTTTAAAAAGTCCACAGCGTTCTTATTACTCATAGTTACCTCCCGAATTTATGTTTTTCGGAAAAGTAGTTGACAAATTTCCGAAATTAGTTTATAATTGAATTGTGTAAGACTATTATATTCCTAAATTTCGGATTTGTCAAGTGCTTTTCTGAAATTTCGGAAATTATTTGGAGAGGTTATGTTTACTGAACGGTTTAACGAATTACTCAAAAGCAGAGGCATCAATGCCGTTACGCTCGCGAAGAAGATCGGCGTGCCGAAATCCATCGTTTATGAGTGGAAATCGGGTGTGCGCGATCCAAGCTTAGAGAATATGCTTCGCGTTGCCGACTATTTCGGCGTTTCGCTTGAATATCTTACGGGACGCGAGGACGAGGAGACTGATATTGAAAAGGAGCTTCTCGTGCTTCTCCGCGCCGCGCGTGATATTTCGGTCGAGGATCACGATGCGCTCGTCAACAGCTTTAAGTCAAATTTGAACATTTATCTGCGCAGTAATGACAGAAGCAAGAAAGAAACTGATTGAAGAAAAGGCGCTGTCGCTTCTTCTTTCGCAACGCATAAGCGGCGAATATGCCCTTTCGTTTCTCGATCTGCGAAAGATAACGACCTGCGGCGCGGCGGTCATCGACACGTTTTCTTCCTACGAAAAGAAAACAGGTGCTTCCCTTCCGACGAGCACCGAGGGTATCACGCTCAAGCTCTCGGGAGGAATGAATCTTATTCTCTATGATGACAAGATAACGAACGCAGGCAGGCGGAATTGGACGATCGCGCACGAGCTTGGACACGTGTTTCTCGGTCACGGCGAGATTTCAAAAATCAACGAGCGCGAGGCAGACGCATTTGCCGCCGAGCTTCTTATGCCCGAGGCAGTCATTCGCTATCTCGATCAGCGCGATGGCGATCCGATAACGCCCGACGCGATGACGAATTATTTTGCAGCGTCGATCACCGCGTGCAGAAGAAGGCGGTTGAATTTGGTGATGAATCCGAGTTACCGACCGTCGGAAGAAGGTCTTGAGCTACTTAAAAGATTGTTTGCGCCGAACACAAAATAAAAACCGACAGAGTTCTCTGTCGGTTTTGTTTTAAGTTTTTATCAGTTAGGCAAGCTTGCTGCTGCGACGGACTGACCTACGCGGCGGCTCTTTTCATCGGGAAGCGCGATGCTGATCTTCTCTGCAAGCTCGGGGAACTCGTTTGCGAGTGCCTTCTTAGCATACTCGAGGACGATGTCTCCACCCTTACCGGAAGAAACGCGTCCGAGGAGAAGAACGTGCTTAATATCGTAGAACATTGCGTAGTATGCAACTGCGTAGCCGAAGTATACGCCGATAGTCTCGTATATCTTACGGGCGCCCTCGTGGCCTTCGAGCATAAGTCCCTGAACGACCTTGAGCTTTTCAGCGGGGCTGAGGTTAGGATCGAGCTCGATACCTGCGGCAGGCGCGAGCTTAATAACGCTGTCCTGCGAGAAATACTTAACGCCGCATCCGTAGTCGCCCGACCACTCGTCGACCATAGCGTCCTTATTGAAGTCAACGGGAACGAATGCAAGCTCGTTGAGCCAGCCGGTAATGTTACCTGCCATATCAACGTATCCGCCTGCTTCAGATGTACCCATTGCGATACCGAGGATTCCGTTATCGTCAAGCGACATAGCGCCGGCTAGAGCCGTAACGTCACCGTCGTTTGCGACCTCAACGGGAATCTCGTAGCCGAGCTCGCGTCCGAGCTCAGCGGCACAGTCGAGGTACATATTCTTAACGTGCTTCTCGAAATCCTCGTCGGACACCTTGAGGAAGAGAGATGCGATCATGATCTTATTGTCGATATAAACGCCTGCGGAGGAAACGCCGATGCCGTCAACGCGGGGCATATGAGACGCCGCGGTCTTCATTGCGTCGAGGATTCCCTCGTAGTGGTACTTAGGATCGGAATTGGTCTTCGGGAACCAAACGACCTCCTCAGAATAAACGGGCTCACCGTCGATAACGGCGCTGACCTTACGGTCGCTTCCGCCAGCGTCAAAGCCGATACGGCATCCTGCAAGGTGACGACCGACGGGCTCTGCCGCCTCATTCTCCTTGGGAGCGTTTTCAAGAGCAACCACCTCGACTTCAAACGGACGCTCGTAAACTCTTGCCATAAATCCGCGGTCAAACTCGCGCAGACCGCCGAAGTCGTAAGCCGCCTTGATCTTGTTTCCGATCACGTCGGAACCTGCGATAATTACCTTATATCCACCGCGTACCCAAAGGAGCGACTTTACGACACGCTCAACTACGTCGAAGTTCTCCTCGTCATGACCTGTACCATCTGCGAACACGGTCATTTCATAGGTGGAAAGATAACCCTTGTTTCTTTCGATTCCTATTACGATCTTCTTTCCGCCCTCGTTTTTTGCTCTCTCTTCAAAATCCTTGAGTACGAGCGCCATCGGCATGTAGCCGAGGTCAAGGGGTGCAATAGTCTTAAGCTTCATAGATTGTATTACCTCTCTTTATAGTTCTCTTTATATTGAATTTTTCATCAGCGATGATAATGTCTGCATCATATCCGCTCTTGAGCGCGCCCTTGCCCTTTGCCTTGATAGCGCGTGCCGGGTTATAACTTGCCGCCGCAACTACCTCGGGAACGGAGAGCGTAGTGTTTTCAAGAACGTTACGGACTGCGACGTTGAGCTTCAGAACCGAGCCGGCAATAGTTCCGTCAGCAAGACGGCATTCAATTCCCTTAAGGTAGATCGGCTGACCGCCGAGGTCGTACTCGCCGTCAGGCATGCCGCCTGCTCTCGTACAGTCGGTGATAAGGCAGAGCTTACCTGGCTTCTGAGCCGCGATTATCGAGAATACGCCTGGATGTATATGGAAGGTATCGCAGATAAGCTCGACCGTAACGTCGGTTGCGAGCGCCGCGCCGACAACGCCGGGATCGCGGTGGGCAAGAGCTGTCATGGCGTTAAAGAGGTGTGTCGTATGTCCGACGCCGTCGTTAACTGCCGAAACTGCTTCTTCAAAGCCCGCGCCCGTATGTCCCATTGAGATAAGGATATCGGTATTAGCCGCAACTTGCTTAATTGCCTTATGTCCTTCGTCCATTTCGGGAGCGATAGTTACTATACGGATAATATCCTGATTGTCGATAAGGAACTTTGCGTTCGGCTTCTGAATGTTCTCTTCCTTCTGCGCACCCTTTTTCGAGGGATTGATGAACGGCCCCTCTGCGTGAACGCCGAGAATTTCGGCACCGCCCCAGGTCTTAGATTCCTCTTTAAGAGATCTGACTGCGTTGAGCGCAGCTACTATTTCTTCTTCCGAAACGGTCATCGTCGTCGGGAGGAAGGATGTTACGCCGTTTTCAGCAACGCCGTATGCCATCTTCTTGATTCCCTCGGGCTTGCCGTCCGAGGTGTCTTCGTTAAGATAGCCGTGAATATGAATATCAACAAGTCCCGGGCATACGTAATTTCCCTTTGCGTCGATCACCTCGGCGCCTTCGGGAATATCCTCGGTCTTGACAACGCCAGAGATTATTTCGTCATAGGCAAGCGCCTTGCCGTCAATGACTCTGTCGGGCATAACTATACGTCCGTTTACAATGTATTTCATTATGTAACTCCTTTCAAAGAACGGTTCAGAACCCGAATTTCTCAAATTCCGCCCCATTATGTTAATTATATCAAACTATAACAAAAAAATCAATATGATCTGTAAACTTTTGTTGACAAAAAAATGCACCTCAAAGTAATTTCCTTTGAGGTGCTGTTTTTTATTTTTTCGATAGTATCTTATTCGCGCTTTCGATCTTGACGCAGAGAGCGAAAAGCTTCGTTGCGGTTTCAAGGTCGGAAATCGACGGATAGGAGGGTGCGATGCGGATGTTAGAGTCCTCGGGATCTATTCCGTAAGGATAGGTCGCGCCTGCGCCCGTCATTATTACGCCTGCCTTTTTAGCTCGCGCGACGATCGCCTTTGCGCATCCGGGAAGCGAATCGAAGGAGATGAAATATCCGCCCTTCGGCTTCGTCCACTCGCCGATACCAAGTCCGCCAAGCTCTTTTTCAAGTATTTCAAGCACCTTTTCGAACTTCGGGCGGAGAATGTCTGCGTGGCGACGCATATGCTCGTTCATTCCCTCGATATTCTTGAAGAAACGGACGTGACGAAGCTGATTCACCTTGTCGTGCCCTATCGTCTGTATGCCGAGCTGTCGGCGTATGTCGTCGAGGTTGTTATGAGAAGCGGCGATAGCGGCAATTCCCGAGCCCGGGAAAGATATCTTCGACGTCGACGCGAACTTATACACCATATCGGGATTGCCCGCCTTACGGCATTCGTCGAGGATCTCGAGCAGGTAGTCCTGATCGTTGTCATAAAGGTGATGTATCGTATATGCGTTATCCCAATAGATTCGGAAGTCCTTTGCCTTCGGCTTCAGGTGCGCAAATCTACGTACAGTTTCATCGGAATAAGAATATCCCTGCGGATTCGAATACTTCGGAACGCACCAGATGCCTTTTATCGAATCATCCTCGGATACGAGCTTTTCGACCATATCCATATTGGGACCGTCCTTCGTCATCGGAACGGTTATCATTTCGATACCGAAATACTGCGTGATCGCGAAGTGTCTGTCGTAGCCGGGAACGGGGCAAAGGAATTTGACCTTATCGAGCTCGCACCAAGGTGTTGAGCCAAGTACGCCGTGCGTCATCGAACGCGAGACGGTGTCGTACATTACGTTCAGCGACGAGTTTCCGTATATGATTATATTATCGGCAGGAACCTCCATCATATCACCGAGAAGCTGTTTTGCCTCGGGAAGTCCGTCGAGGACTCCGTAGTTACGGCAGTCCGTTCCGTCTTCGCAGGTGAGGTCGCTTTCGGAAGAAAGAATGTCCATCATTCCCATCGAAAGGTCAAGCTGATCTACCGACGGCTTGCCTCTCGCCATATTGAGCGAAAGCTCCTTCGCCTTGAAGGCACGGTAATCTGCTTCGAGCTGTGAAAGAAGCGTTTCAAGCTCTTCCTTCGTCATATTCGAGTACTGCATAAAATTTCTCCTTATTCGCCGAGCATCTCGTTCAGATGCTTTGATAGAAGCGCAAGAGAGCAAGCCATGTTTTCATTTTGTACGAGAACTCCGTCGGGGACGTATATATGCGCCGGCGCGAAGTTCCATATTGCCTTTATCCCTGCGGAAACGAGCAGATCGCTCACCTCCTGAGCATAGCGAGCCGGAGTCGTTATTACTCCGATTTCGACTCCGTTTTCGCGGCAATAGCTGCCAAGCGACTCGAGCGAAAGGATCTCTTTCCCATCCACACGGCAACCGACGAGCGCCGGATTACTGTCGAATCCCGCAGTGATCGTAAGTCCGTATTCTGAGAAGCCGCGGTAAGACATAAGTGCTCTTCCGAGATTTCCAGCGCCGACGATAATTGCGCCCTTTGTTGCATTATAGCCGAGGAATTCTTTCAAATCGCTCATAAGCGCCGATACGTTATACCCGACCTTCGGGCGTCCGCCCGAGCTTACCGATGAAAGATCCTTACGAACCTGAACATCGTTAAGTCCAAGTGCCTTTGCTATCTCGGTTGACGACACGTTTCCGCACGGATCGAGCGATTTGAGATAATTCAAATATCGGGGCAAACGCTGAAGTGTATTTCGTGAGACAGGTTGATTAGAATTCATATCTTCCTCACGCAAAATGCAAGTTTGGCTTTCGTTTCTTGCATTTTACATTATATACAATAAATTGTTTTTTGTCAATGGATATTGACAAAACGCTTAATATTTTATCCGAGATCAGAACAGGATAATTAAGAACTGCGAGACGAGAACGACTGCGACAAGTGCGATAGGATAGGTTGCCGCGTAAGCAGACGCAACGTCCTCCGTTCCCGAGACGTTAATTAGCGTTCCGAGAGCAGGTGTGCTCGTCATACCGCCCGTTATCGAGCCGAGGTTGTTGAGAAGCGACAGCTTGAGTACATACTTTGCGAAGAAGAAGCCGACAAACATCGGAATGACCGTCATGATGATTCCGTAAACGAAGTACATCGGGTCAAAGTTTGCAACAAATTCCGCGCCGCCGGGGATTCCTGCGCCGACAAGGAAGAACACAAGTCCAAGCTCACGGAAGAGCTTAAGGGTCGATTCCTTCGGCATAATGCTGATCTTACCTATACGGGTAAAGTGTCCGAGGATCAAGCTGACAAGCAGGCATCCGCCCGTTGTTGTGAGCGAGAAGCAGGTGCCGTCAAGTCCCTTGCCTGAAAGCGGTATCTTTATCTGACCGATAAACGTTCCGAGGATCGCTGCAAGAGCAAACACGGCAATTCCCATGTGGTCAAACTCAAAGAGCTTTCCCGCAAACGGTTTTTTCGTTTCTTCTTTTTTAATTACGAGCTTTGCTCTTTCCTCTTCCATATTCGCCTTTGCGATCTTCGGAACGAGCTGTACGAACAGCACGACGCCGATAACGCCGAATATATAAGCGATACCGTGTCCTACAGAAACGAGGGATTCATAATCGGGGTGAACCGTCGCCTTTGCCGCAGAGAATGCGGGAGTCGAGGTAAGCGAGCCGGAAAGAAGTCCGACTATCATTGCGACAAAGCCGTCCTGATCCTCGATTGTCGAGCCGTAGCCAACTGCCTCTCCGATGTATATACATCCGACAGCCGCAAGAGCACCTGCCACAATTACTACCAATCCGATAAGAACGTAGGATTTGAAATTCTTTTTCAGATTTCCGAAAAACTTCGGACCTGCTATGAAGCCGACCGACGTTACGAAAAGGACAAGTCCGAGACTTTCGATGATCGACAGCCCCGACGAAAAATCGTAAGGTACTTTTGATGCGAAAAAGTTCAGTCCCGTTCCTTCGTTGACGGTAAAGCAGAGCGCGCCGACGATAAGTGCGACGACGAATACGCCTGCGTCACCGAGTGAAACTCCCTTTATCGTAATTCTTCCGAGAAGATATCCGAGGAAAAGTACGGCAAAAACGACGACAAGCAGAGTCGATATATTAGAAATGGTGATAACACCGCCAAAAAGTTCCATAGCCGTATATTACACCTTTCTTGCGTAGTTTGGAAGAAGCTTCGGCGACACCTTATCGGTGACGATTCCCGCATCCGCCATTTCCTTTATAAACGAATCAACGTGACCGAGCGTAAGTCCCTCGGGAGCATTCATGCTCTTTGCTTCCTTTGCGGCGTTAACGCCTGCGTTACGTCCGAAGACGATGATGTCAAGCAGCGAGTTACCCATAAGACGGTTTTCACCGTGGATTCCTCCTACTGCTTCGCCCGCAACAAAGAGGTTAGGCACGTCGGACATTCCATTTTCGCCTATCTTGATACCGCCGTTCTGATAGTGAAGCGTCGGGTAGATAAGTATCGGCTGCTTACGCATATCAATGCCGTATTTCAGGTACATACGCATCATTGCGGGAATTCTCTTCTCGATGGTTCCCTCTCCGTGAAGTATATCTATCATCGGCGAATCGAGCCACACGCCCTTGCCGCCGTCAAAGGTATCAACACCCTTGCCTTTTCTGCATTCACGGATAACTCCCGAAGCGCAAACGTCACGGGTCTCAAGCGAGTACATAAAGGGCTCGCCGTCGCAGTTGACAAGCTGTGCGCCGATAGAACGTACCTTTTCGGTAACAAGTGCGCCGAATATCTGCGAGGGATATGCAGCACCCGTCGGATGATACTGCAAGGTGTGCGCATAAAGAAGCGGAGCGCCTGCTCTGTATGCAAGAACGAGTCCGTCTGCCGTCGCGCCGTAGTGGTTCGAGGTCGGGAAGCCCTGATAGTGCATTCTTCCCGCGCCGCCCGTTGCGATAACGACGGTCTTTGCACGTGCGATCAGTATCTCGTTAGTTTCCATATTCATAAGGACTGCGCCCGCGGCCTTGCCGTCCTTATCCTTGATTATTTCGATAGCAGACGTGAAGTCAACGACGGGGATCTTTCTGTTCTGCACCTCGTCGCGCAGAACTCTCATTATCTCGGCGCCCGAATAGTCCTTGCAGGCGTGCATACGCTTACGCGAGGTACCGCCGCCGTGCGTCGTTACCATAGTGCCGTCGGGTTCTTTATCGAACATAACGCCGAGGTCGTTCAGCCACTTGATACAGATAGGCGCGTCGTTTACCAGCTTATAGACAAGCTCGGGAACGTTTTTGAAGTGTCCGCCACCCATAACGTCAAGATAGTGCTGTGCAGGGCTGTCGTTCGGCTTATCTGCCGCCTGGATGCCGCCCTCCGCCATCATCGTGTTAGCGTCGCCGTGACGAAGCTTGGTTACGATCATAACGTCAGCGCCGTTTTCGTTTGCCATAATAGCAGCCGCAGAGCCCGCTCCGCCGCCGCCGATTATAAGCACGTCAACGTCGTAATCAATTTTGCTCAGGTCTATCTCCGAGGGCTTGATTCTCGGATTCGCCTGAAGCAGATCTGCCAGCTCAAGCGGCACCTTTTCGCCCTTGTTAGGACCGATAGTAAGCTCTTTAAACTGCTCCTTTATATGGTCAGGGTGGTTTTCAAGAAGCACCTGCTCCTTTTCCTCTGCCGTCATTCGGCGCGGATGATTTCCCGCAAGAACGGCTTTAATACGTTCTTCACGTGTAGCTTCGACCTTCTTGATCGATTCAAGCATTTCTTTACTGTACATATCCTCGCCTCCTTACTTCTCGAAATCGCGGTTGTTATACATTTCTTTAAGCTCTTCAGCGGTCTTCTTCATAATGTCCTGAAGAGCCGCTTCGCAGTCGCCGTTTTCGATCTCGGCAACTCTCTCAAGGAGATGCTGTGTTTCGGGGGAGAGATACTTACCTGTAAGTCGGCGTGAAAGAAGTCCGACCTGACCGTGGGTAATTTCTGCGGGGCAACGCGACGAACAAACTCCGCACATTACGCAGTCGAAGGATTCATCCGCGCACTTTTCGTACTCACCGCGCTGTGCGTAAGCGATGTACTGCATTACGTTAAGCCCCTGCGTACACGCCTTCGTGCAGGCGTTACAGCCGATGCAGGCGTAAATTTCGGGATAAAGCTGCATCATTATCTGCTCGGTCGGCTTGACCTTTTCGATATCGTAGGGCTGCTTTACGAGCGGGAAGAAAGGAAGGGTTGCAATATACATATTGTCCTCTACCTTCGTCTGGCAAGCAAGACAGGTCTTAAGCTCTCTGTCTCCCTTTATGCGGTAGATGGTAGCGCATGCGCCGCAGAAGCCGCAACGGCATCCGACACCGCGCACGAGCTGATAGCCCGCGTACTCCATCGCGCTCATTATCGTAAGATTTGACGGCACCTCGTATTTTTTGCCGTAAAGATATATGTTTACCATATTTTCCATAGTAGTTACCTCATCAGTATTCGTCGGGAAGCGCGCCGAGCTTATCGTAACGGAAAACGGGACCGTCCTTGCAGACGTATTTGCTTCCTATATTGCATCTTCCGCACTTGCCGACTCCGCATTTCATGCGAAGCTCCATCGTCGTATAGACCTGCTCCTCGGTAAAACCAAGCTCCTTAAGAGCGTTAAGCGTGAACTTTATCATTATAGGCGGTCCGCAGACGAGAACGGTTTTGTTTATATCGGGGTTAAGCTCCTTGACGTAATTCGGTACAAATCCGACGTGTCCGTCCCAGCCCTCCTGCTCGCGGTCTATCGTCAGGTGTACGCTGACGCCTGCCTCGGTCATCCACTCGTTTATTATTTCGGAATAATCAACGAGGTCGTCCTTTGAGCGTGAGCCGTAGACGATGTCGATAGTGCCGTAATTATCGCGGTTTGCACGGCAATAGTTTATTACCGAGCGAAGCGGCGCAAGTCCGATACCTCCTGCAATGAAGAGCAGGTTTTTGCCCTTAAGCTCGGTCTCGACGGGGAAATAGTTTCCGTACGGACCGCGGACGGTCACGTACTGACCGACCTCCATTTTGTGAAGCCAATCGGTTAAGCATCCGCACTTCTTTATGCTGAACTCCATATACTCGGTGTTCGTAGGGGAGGAGGTTATCGAGAACATCGCTTCACCTACACCGGGAATCGAAAGCATCGCGCACTGACCGGGCATGTGCTCAAAGGGCTTATTTCCCTCGGGAGTCACGACGCGGAAGGTCTTAACGTCGGGGGTGTCGATCCTGATATCGGTCACAACGCCGATTACGGGAATAAGTGTTTCGTTATTCATCTTTACCCTCCCCGAGCTTTTTCATTACCTTTACTATGTTCATCGAGATCGGGCATTTTGATAAGCATCTGCCGCATCCGACACAGCTGAACAGTCCGTCGTTATTCATCGGATAATACACGAGCTTGTGCATAAAGCGCTGACGGAAGCGCTCCTTCTGGCTCACACGGGGATTTCCGTGTGCCATCTTTGTAAAATCAGAATACATGCAGGAATCCCAGCATCTGAATCTCTTGATGCCGTTGCCTGTGTCGAAATCCTTGATATCGTAGCACTGACAGGTCGGGCAGACGAATGTGCAGGTTCCGCATCCGAGACAAGCTTCCGAAAGCTCATCCCACTTATCGGAATTAAAATATTCCATCATATCCTTACCGAACTTCTCGGCAGAAAGGGTAGACAGGGGCAGCTTCGACTTGATCTCGTAAACATTTCTCTTGCATTCGTAAACGGGCGCTTCACTTCCCTCTCTTAAACACGAAAGATTCAGAAGCAGCTCGCTTCCCTTTTCGGTAAGCGGCTCGAAATACATCTCGTCGCCGCAGATATAAGACGCAACGTCGCCCTCGGGATTTGCACAGTCGATATCAAAGGTCGAGCAGAAGCAGGTCTCCTCGGGACGGTTGCAGGCGAGCGAGACGATAACGCCGTGCTCGCGGCGGTTTTTATAATAAGTGTCTATCGGCTCGGAGAGGAATACTCTGTCAAGAACCTCGAAGCTTCTTACGTCGCAGGCGCGCACGCCGAAGATCACAAAATCCTCACATTCCTCACGGGTGTCGATGACTTCGATCTTCTTTCCTTCAACCTTAAAATCCATAAGATTTTCGGTCTGAGGGAAGAAAAGGTCCTTGGGGGAACGGACGGTGTTAAGCTCCTTCGTCATCGTCATTCCGTTCTCATAAGGGAGGAAACGCGCTCCGCCCTTCGTATCAGCCGGTATATAAAGCTTATTTTTATCAGAAAGTGCTTCAAAGAGGATAGGAAGCTCGGAAAGCTTTATTTTAAGCATTGTCCTTTCCTCCTCTCTTATAGACGATATTCGGCTCGGCGTCGTTCTGCGTGTAATCGGTAAGCGGCGAACGGTTGCCGATATTTTCACCCGGCTGATAGTTACCGTAAAGCTCGTTAATATCCTTTATAAACTTACGGTTGAGCAGGTGAAGCGGTATATTCTGCGGACAAACGCGAGAGCATTCGCCGCAGTCTGTACATCTTCCTGCGACGTGGAAGGCGCGGATGATGTGGAACATATTTTCCTCAAAGGAGTCAGACGCCGCCTTCTGCGCGATGCCCGATGCGTCGTTATCAAACACGCATTTCTCGCAGGTACAAGCGGGGCATACGTTACGGCAGGCGTTACATCTTATACAGCGCGAAAGCTCACCGCGGAAGAACGCAAATCTCTCCTCGGGCGTCATTCTCTCGATCCTATCGACCTCGCTAAAGCGCTCGCAGTCGTCGACCGCTTGGCCCTCTTCGCCGATAAGCTCGTCGTAAACGGGATGCTTTTTGCTCTTACAGTTTACGCATCTTTCGCGAAGAACCTCGTATACGGGTACTTTTTCGTTTCCGTAGAGAGTTTCTATATTCAGCACACCGTCATTTTCAGTGATCTTCGTAATTCCCTTGATTCCCTTTTCCTTGATCGTATCGGCGTCGGTCTTGCCGTAGCATTCGATACCGATAGCGTATACGTTTTCTCTCACAACTCTATGCTCTGTGATAAGCTGTGACAAGCTGTAAGAATCGCAGGGCTTAAGGAATATAAGCGTCTTTCCCTCTTTACGGCTTTCCTTTACGAGATATTTCGAAAGGTTCGGCGAGCAGAGAGAATTATAAATAAATTCGTTTTCTATCTCCTCGATGCTTTCAAAAACGGCAGGGGTGATATCATAATCAAACTCGCCCTTTTTCCAGCCGAGAACGCGAGCGACAGCGCCGCTACCGAGCAGCTCGATCGCTTTCTTTTTCATCATTTCTTGCATCTCAGATCCTCCAAGCGCTTGTTTTTGCCAAGCTCAGTCACCGTCTTGACGAAATCGCTCATCGTTGAAGCGAATTTCTGACCTTCAGCCGCCGATACCCATTCAAGACGCGTGCGTTCCTTCTCGATGCCGAGGAAGTCGAGCATTGAGAAAAGGAGAGTCATTCTTCTTCTCGCGTAGTAGTTACCCGTCGTATAGTGGCAGTCGCCGGGGTGGCAGCCGCAGATTATAACTCCGTCGGCGCCTCTTTGGAATGCGCGGAGAATGAACATCGGGTTTACTCTGCATGAGCAGGGCACGCGGATGATCTTGACCTCCGCCGGATACTGAAGACGGTTAGTTCCTGCAAGATCGGCTCCTGCGTAAGAGCACCAGTTACAGCAGAAAGCGACTATTTTCGGCTTGAATTCGTTATTCACCATTTGCATATCGCGTCTACCTCCGCCATAATCTGAGAATTGCTGAAGCCGTTCAGGTCCATAGCGCCCGACGGGCAGGCAACGGTACATGCACCGCAGCCCTGACATACGGCAGGGTTAACACTCGCTACGCGGCGAGTTACCATTTTACCGTTTATACGGAATTCCTTATCCGAATAGCTGATCGCGCCGTAAGGACATACCTTTTCACACGACGAACAGCCGTTACAGAGCAGCTCGTCGCTGTGAGCTACGCAGGGATTTCCTTTAAGTGTATTCTTCGCTAGCAGACCGATAACCTTTGCCGCGCAGGCAGATGCCTGCGAGACGGTCTCGGGAATATCCTTCGGTCCCTGACAAGCGCCCGAGAGGAAGATTCCTGCCGTGGGGCTTTCAACGGGACGAAGCTTCGGATGTGCTTCGGTGAAGAAGTCGTTTGTATCCATGCTTGCGGTAAGCATGGTCGCCAAGGGACGTGCGCTCTTATCGGGCTCGATAGCCGCGGCGAGAACCACGAGGTCACAGGAAAGATTCAATTGAGTACCGTTAAGCAGATCCGACGCGCGGACTGTAAGTGTACCGTCCGGCTCGGGAAGCACCTTTCCGACCATTCCCTTTATATAGTTAACACCGTATTCTTCGACCGCGCGGCGGTAGAACTCGTCGAAGTTCTTTCCGGGGGTACGGACATCAATATAGAATACGTAAACCTCGGTATCGGGGTATTTTTCTCTTATCAGCATTGCGTGCTTCGCCGTATACATACAGCAGATCTTCGAGCAGTAGCTCTTTCCCTTGCCGTCGTCACAGCGCGAGCCGACGCACTGTATAAATGCGATCCTATGCGGATGCTTTTTATCGGACGGGCGAAGAAGCGTTCCGCCGTTCGGGCCTGCCGCGTTCATAAGACGCTCAAGCTCGAGCGAGGTTATAACGTCGGCGCTCTGGCTGTACGCAAACTCGTCATACTTATCGAGCTTGATCGGGTTGAAGCCCGTTGCAACTACGATAGCGCCGTATTTTTCGTTTACAAAGGAGTCCTCTTGTTTATAGTCGATAGCACCTGCGGTGCAGACCTTCGAGCAGACTCCGCACTTGCCGCTTTTCAGCATAGTGCAATAATCGGCGTCGATCGTTGCGATCTTCGGAACTGCCTGCGCGAACGGAATATAGATCGCGCGGCGGTTGTCAAGACCGAGGTTAAACTCGTTCGGAACCTTTTTCTGCGGACACTTTTCGGTACAAAGACCGCATCCCGTACACTTGTTTTCGTCAACGTAACGCGCTTTGCGCTTGATAGTTACGTCAAAGTTTCCGACGAAGCCCTTTACCTCGCTTACCTCGGAATATGAATATATTTTTATCTTATCGTTCTGTGCGCAGTCGACCATTTTAGGCGTGAGGATACAAGCGGCACAGTCGAGAGTCGGGAAGGTCTTATCGAGCTGTGTCATCTTTCCGCCGATCGTCGGATTCTTTTCGACGATGTCAACTTCAAAACCCGCCTCTGCGATATCGAGGGCAGTCTGTATTCCTGCAATTCCGCCGCCTATGACGAGCGCGCGCTTGACTACTGGGCTTTCGCCTGCAGTAAGAGGGGCGTTCAGATGCACCTTTGCAATTGCGGCACGTCCGAGGATTATCGCCTTTTCGGTCGCCTCCTCGATATTTTTATGTATCCACGATACCTGCTCTCTTATGTTTGCGATCTCGAGCATGTACGGGTTAAGTCCCGCCGCCGCGACCGTCTTTCTGAACGTCGCCTCGTGCATACGGGGCGAGCAAGAGCAGACGACTACGCCCGTGAGCGCGTTTTCCTTTATCGCATTTTTGATAAGCTCCTGTCCTGCCTCGGAGCACATATACTGATACTCCGTTGAAACGACGACGCCCGGCTCGTATTTAAGCGCCTCGGCTACGGCTTTGACATCGACAGTTGCGGCGATGTTCGTGCCGCAGTGACAGACGAAAACTCCAATTCTTTGCATTTTCTTATTCCTTTCGGACTAATTGTTATGGGGTAATAGCACCAATTTTCAAATGCTTTTGCGGGAGGAGCAAGCCCCTCCCCTACCGCTGATAGAGTGAATGCGGTTAATTATTTACTGTATTTACGGAATGCCGTAACGATTGCTTGCTGAGGAAGCTCGGGATCAAGGAGCGACGGGATATCGTCGGCTTTGATATGGTTGCTTCCCTGCGGACGGACTGCAAGCAGTCTTATCGCTTCGATAAGCTTTGCCGGCTCAACGCCGCGTGGACATCTTTCGATGCACGCGTAACAGGTCAGGCATTTATATACCGATTCCGACTTCATAAGCGGCTCGATATTTCCCTTTTTGACCATCGAAACGAACTGATGAGGATGGTATTCCATCTCATTATACGACGGACACGCGCCCGAGCATTTTCCGCAAGCCATACACTTGCGCACGTCAACGCCGCTCATTATAAGTACCTGTTCTTTGAGATCCATTTTCACGCCTCCTTGATGCCAAGCGCGTGAGCCAATAGCTCGGTAAAATATTTTACCTCGCTGTTTCCCTTTGCGCTTTCGAGGTTATATAAGCAAAGCGGACATGCAGTGATAATAATATCTGCGCCAAATCCGTCTGCAGACGCGACGATCTTTTCGCTTTTCTTCACCGTTGCCGACTTATCCTCGAGCGCCACGTATCCGCCGCAGCATTCGTTTCTGTACGGATACATTACCGGCTCGCCGCCGATAGCGCGGATAAAGTCCTCAAGGATCTTCGGATTTTCGGGATCGTCCATATCCATAACGCCCGAAGGACGCAGGAGCAGGCATCCGTAATAAGCCGCAATCTTCTTGCCGGTAAACGGATTTACGACCTTTTCGCGCAGGTTGTCAAAGCCAACCTCATCGCGGAGAAATTCAAGAAAATGTATAACTCTCGTTTTGCCCTCAAACGGCTTTTCGGGCTTGACGTAATTATTGACCTTGAATGCGAAATTCGCATCGTTTGTCAGGTCGTTTCGTACTCTTTTAAGCACGTTATGGCAAGCGGAGCAAAGCGTGATAATATCCTCTTCTCTGCTCTCGGCTTCGAGAAGTGCGCGAACGGAGGAAAGCTTCGTTGCAATCTCGTCGCTCGACGCAGTATACGCGCCGCCGCAACACTGCCAATTATCAAGCTCGCGCAGATTCGCGCCGAGCTTCTCCGCGCACAGACGCGCAGTTCTGTCAAGCTCCTTTGCTTTTGTTTTAAGAGTACAGCCGGGATAATAACTGTATGTCATAGAAATTATTTCCTTTGCGATTTCATTAAACCATGTTCTCGGGGTGGAAAACCTCGTCGAAGCGTTCGGGAGTAAGGAATCCAAGCTCAACGCACGCTTCCTTAAGCGAAATATTATCCTTATACGCCTTTTTCGCGGTCTTTGCGGCGTTTTCGTAGCCGATATAGGGGTTAAGCGCCGTTACGAGCATGAGAGAATTATGAAGGTTATGCGCCATCTTCTCTTTGTTTGCCTTGATGCCGACCGCGCAGTTATTATTGAAGGAAAGGATACTGTCGGCAAGAAGTCTTACTGACTGAAGGAAATTGTAGATGCAGACCGGCATAAAGACGTTCAGCTCGAAGTTACCCTGAGATGCCGCCATACCGACTGCCACATCGTTACCCATTACCTGCACAGCCACCATGGTTACCGCCTCGCACTGCGTGGGATTGACCTTACCGGGCATTATAGATGATCCCGGCTCGTTTTCGGGAATGAATATCTCGCCGAGACCGTCACGCGGACCCGATGCGAGCCAACGAACGTCGTTCGCTATCTTCATCATATCGCATGCGAGCGCCTTAAGTGCGCCGTGTGCAAACACGAGCTCGTCCTTTGATGTGAGCGCGTGGAATTTATTCTGCGCCGTTACAAACGGCTTGCCCGTAATGTCCGCTACTGCCTTTGCGACCTGCTCGGAAAAGCCCTTCGGAGCGTTAAGTCCCGTTCCGACAGCCGTACCGCCGAGCGCAAGCTCGTAAAGGGGCTTGAGCGCCATAACGATCATTTCTCTGTCACGGATAAGACTGCTTCTCCAGCCGCTTATCTCCTGCGAGAACTTGATAGGAGTTGCATCCTGAAGATGAGTTCTTCCGCACTTGACCGCGTCCTCGTTTTCCTTTTCAAGACGCTCGAAGGTACTTATAAGCGTATCGAGTGAGGGCAGAAGCTTGTTTTCGATTTCAAGGACTGCCGAGATATGCATTGCGGTCGGGAAGGTATCGTTCGACGACTGCGACATATTTATATCGTCGTTGGGGTGAAGAAGCTTTTTACCTGCGATCTCGTTTCCGCGGTTTGCGATGACCTCGTTCGCGTTCATATTCGACTGCGTACCGCTTCCCGTCTGCCATACGACAAGGGGGAAATGACCGTTAAGCTCGCCCGAAATGACCTCGTCGCACGCCTTCTTAATTGCGTCAAGCTTTTCGGGTGTCATCTTCTCGGGCTTGAGCGACGCGTTTGCTATCGCCGCCGCCTTTTTAAGTATTCCGAATGCGTGAGTTATCTCACGGGGCATGACCTCGTTGCCTACTCCGATACGGAAGTTTTCGGAGCTTCTCTGCGTCTGAGCTCCCCAGTATTTATCGGCGGGGACTTTAACCTCGCCCATTGAATCGTGTTCTATACGGTATTCCATTTTATTCACCTCTTATATTCTGAGCTGATCTATTACTTCTCTCAGCTTGTCTGCGCTGTAATGAAGCTTTGCTATCTCTTCCTCGGTAAGCGGAGAAATAAGCTTTCCGTTCACGCCGCCGCGTCCTACGATGGAAAGGATCGAAAGACAAACGTCATTTATTCCGTATTCGCCGTTCATCATCGTCGAAACCGAAAGCGCGGTATCTATTCCGCGGAAAACGCAGGAGCAGATGTGGTTAACGGTAAGAGCGATCGCATAATAGGTCGCGCCCTTTGCCGTAATTATTGTCGAGCCGGATTTTCTTACGTACTCCTCGATCTCGTCATGGTTAAAGCCCGAGCCGTCAACCTCAAGTCCCTTTGACTGTGCGTACATATCAATAGGAGTTCCCGAGACCGTTGCAAGCGACCACGGAACGAAGGACGAGTCACCGTGCTCACCGAAAACGCTCGCGTGTACGTTCTGCATACTGATAGAAAACGTTTCCGCAATACGTGAACGCAGACGCGCGGTGTCAAGCAGCGCACCCGAGCCGATTATCTGCTTTTCGGGAAGTCCCGAGCAGCGGCAGAAAACGTACGTCAGTATATCAACAGGGTTACTGACTATAACGTATACCGCGTTCGGCGCTACCGAGGTTATTTTGGGAATTATGCTCTTTATGATGTCAACGTTCGTCTGCGCGAGGTCGAGACGCGACTGTCCCGGACGGCGCGCGATACCCGAGGTTACTATGACGATGTCAGAATTTTTAGCGTCGGGATAATCGCCCGAGTAGATATTGATAGGCGGCGTAAAGGGCGCACCCTGTCTTATATCCATCGCTTCACCGAATGCCTTTTGCTCGTTGATGTCAATAAGCACGACCTCTGACGCGTTACCGCTTACCGCCAGGGTATATGCTATTGTCGCACCGACCGATCCGGCACCGATTATCGTAACTTTTCTTCCCATAGAAATAAATTCCCTTCAAATAACAATATTACATAGTAAGTATATCAAATTATACATATTAATTCAAGAGCAAATCGGGAATACCGATATTTTTTTATCGAATTAATTTCTTGCAATTTCGGCTTCATTTTACGTATTTTCGCTGATTTCGTGATCAAAACTCTGCACGGTTGAAGCATTTTTGGATTCATCAGGCAAAAATCCGTCCTTTTTTCCGTTTTTTATCATTCATTTTAGGAATACTGTAATATAAAAAAGCAGATACCAAAAATGTTAGGTATCTGCTTTTTTCACAAAAATACATTCCATTAATTATATAATCTACCGAAAGCGACCATATTCTTGAACTCATAGAGCTTGTCGATAAAGCGTCTGTCGAGGTCGGAGAGCTTTGTTCCCTCTCTTGTTATCATAACGTCCTTATATTTGTGCGCGGGAGCGTCGCATTCCTTCTGAACGAGACCGTAACGAGCAAGTATGCTTTCGGGCATTGGAGACACCCACATGAACGATGAGGTCATCGTCGAAAGCATAAGAAACGGGCTTGTTCCCTTATAGAGGTTTACGACCTTTTTGCTCGAAAGATTAAGGGAAAGATTTTCGGTCTGCGCGACGTTTATATAGGGTACGTTACAGTCGCCGTGCGTTATTTCGACGTATGGCGCAAAATCGGAAAGTGAGAGCTTGCTTCTTTCCGCCAAAGGATGCTTTTCGGACATGAGTGCAAGACTTTCAAATTCCCAGACCGTCTCGCATTTAAGTCCCTTATCGCGGCAAAAATCGGCAAAATACGGCTCATACTGCGTCTGATAGCGGATAACACCAAGATTGAAGATACCGTCCGAGACCATGTTAACACCGTCGATCGAAGTCGTTTCGCCGAGGTTTACGTCTATCGGCTTGCCGTCGTCAAGAGAAGCGACGAACTCTCTTGCCGCGACCGACGCGTAGCTTCCGCGCGGCACACAGACGTTAAAGCTCTGCATATCGGGATCTTTATCACGGCAGATAGACTGCATCTCGTCTATCTGCGAGAGGATGTTTCTCGCGTAACGCAGAAATTCCTGTCCCTTATCGGTCGGAACGACGCCGCGCGAGGTACGCTTGAATATCTCGATACCGAGCGTATCCTCAAGCTCCTTTATGGATTTTGACAGGTTTGGCTGTCCCATAAAGAGGTTTTCCGCCGCCTGAGTGATAGAGCCGGTCTTTTCGACCTCCAGAGCGTACTTAAAATGCTGTGTATTCATATCAGTTTTTACCGTCCTTTACGAACATCATTGCGTTCCAGTCGTTTTCCTCTACGGTCTTTATATAGGTAAGTCCGCCATTTATCAGCGCGTCCTTTACTCTTTCTTCCTGAGAATCTATTATTCCCGATACGGCGATAAGTCCGCCGTCCTTCATATAGCCTGCAACGTCGGGGGCGAGACGCACGAGAATGTCTGCTACGATATTAGCGGACACAAAATCGTATTTTTCCTCAGTATTTACACCGCGAAGCAAATCTGCAATTCCGCATACGATGTTTTCACAGCCGTTAAAGAGGCAATTTTCCTCTGCGACCTTGATCGCAACGGGGTCGATATCGTAAGCGTAGACCTTACCTGCGCCAAGCTTCGATGCCGCGATAGCGAGTATTCCGCTTCCCGTACCGATGTCAAGGACACGATCTCCCTCTTTTATGTATTCCTCCATAAGCAGAGAGCAGAGGCGCGTCGTCTCGTGAGTTCCCGTGCCGAAGGCCATTCCGGGATCCATACGCAGAACGATATCGTTTTCATCGCTTTCGTATTCCTCCCAGCTCGGAACGACGATAAGCTTCTTACCGATCCTGACGGGCTTATAGTACTGCTTCCAGGAGTCCGCCCAATCCTCCTCCTTCATTCCCGAAAGAGTGAGGTCGTATTCGATTCCCGTCAGATGCTCCTTGATGAAGGAAACGCACTCCGCTGGGTTTCTCTCGTCCGGTATATAGACACTGACCGCACCGACAGTCCTGTCGGCATTTATCAGCGACTCGTCGATGAGCTCACCGTAGCAATGATCAAGGGTATCGACCTCGTTCGCGTCCTCGATCATGAGTCCGTTATCTATCATACTCATTACCGCGCAGACGGTGTCAAGATCCTTGATTCCGCACGCGACTCTAATTTGTGTCCAATTATTCATATCAAATTTCCTATTTTTTTAACGCAGACTGCCGCAGGCGAAAAAACGTCTGCGGCCATGCCTTATTTTTTGGATTTCTTGAAGAAGGACTGCTTCTTCTGATAGTTTTTCTGTCCGCACTCTTCAGCAAACATGCGAAGCGCGTCCTTTTGCTTTTCACTCAGATTCTTCGGGACCTCAACCGTCGTTTCGAATACAAGGTCTCCCTTCTTGCCGTTTCGGGGAGAAACGACGCCCTCGCCCTTGACGGTAAATCGGGTTCCCGTCTGAGTTCCCTCGGGTATGTTGAATTTGACGCTTCCCGTCATCGTCGGAACGTCGATCTCTGCGCCGAGTGCCGCCTCGACAAATGTTATCGGAATCTCGCAGAAAAGCGTCGTGCCCTCGCGCTCGAATATCTGATGAGGACGGACGTTTACGGTTACGTAAAGGTCGCCTGCGCCTCCGCCGTTACGGCCGTCGTTACCCTGACCCGTAACACGGAGAGTTTCACCGTTATCAATTCCTGCCGGTATACTTACGGTGAGCTTCTTCTGTATCTTTACGTAGCCCTTACCGTTACAGTTTTTACAGGGGTTCTTAATGATCTTACCGGTTCCGCGGCAGGTATCGCAGGTAGTCGTGCTCTGGAAAACGCCGAAGGGAGTTCTCTGCGTAGTGTTCACCTGACCTCTGCCTCCGCAGTTCGGGCAGGTCTCGGGGCTTGTACCCTTGCTTGCACCGCTTCCGCCGCAGTCGGAGCACTTCTCAACGCGTCCGTAGGAAATGTCCTTTTTACAGCCGAAATACGCTTCGTCAAAGGTCAAGGTCAGACGGTACTGAAGATCGTCTCCGCGCATCGGACCGTTACGTCTGCTTGATCCGCCGCCACCGCCAAATCCGCCGCCGAACATCGAGCTGAATATATCTCCGAAATCAAAGCCGCCGAAGCCCGCTCCGCCAAATCCGCTTCCACCCATTGACGGATCGAACGCGGAATGACCGAACTGATCGTACTTACTCTTCTTATCGGGATCGGAAAGGACTGCGTACGCTTCGTTAACTTCCTTGAAGCTTTCCTCAGCCGCCTTATCGCCGGGGTTCATATCGGGGTGATACTTCTTCGCAAGCTTGCGGTACGCCTTTTTTATTTCATCGTCCGACGCACTCTTACTTAAGCCGAGCACCTCATAATAGTCTCTTTTATCTGCCATTTTGCTTCCTCGCGTATAGCCGAGAGGGTGTTTTCCTCTCGGCTATCGGTTATTATTTATTAGTTGCCCGTTTTGTCTTCGTAATCTGCGTTATAGTAGCCCTGACCGTTATCGCCCTGCTGAGCGCCGCCCTGTGCGGCATTAGGATCGAAGCCACCCTGTGCATTGGGATCTCCGCCCTGCGCCTTGTAGAGCTTCTCGGAGAGACGGTAGAACGCCTGCTCGAGCGCTTCGGTGTCTGCCTTGATAGCATCTGTCTCGGTTCCCTTTACGGTCTCCTTGAGCTTTTCAAGTGCGGTCTTGACTTCTTCCTTATCAGCTTCAGGGAGCTTGTCGCCGATCTCATTAAGAGTCTTTTCGCTTTGGAATATAAGCGAATCTGCCTTATTCTTTATCTCAACGGCTTCCTTGAGCTTTCTGTCCTCATCGGCAAACTGCTCTGCCTCGCGGACTGCGCGGTCAATATCTTCCTTGCTCATGTTGGAGGAAGAGGTGATGGTGATATGCTGTTCCTTACCGGTTCCCTTATCCTGAGCCGAAACGTTTACGATACCGTTAGCGTCGATATCGAAGGTGACCTCGATCTGCGGAACGCCTCTGGGAGCAGAGGGGATACCGTCGAGGTGGAAACGTCCGAGGGTCGTATTGCCTGCAGCCATTTCTCTTTCACCCTGAAGAATGTGGATCTCAACCGAGGTCTGACCGTCAGCCGCAGTCGAGAATACCTGGCTCTTCTTTACGGGAATGGTAGTGTTTCTGTCGATTATCTTGGTGCAAACTCCGCCGAGGGTCTCGATACCGAGAGAAAGGGGAGTAACGTCGAGAAGGAGAAGATCCTTAACGTCGCCGCCGAGGACGCCTGCCTGAATAGCCGCGCCGACTGCTACGCACTCGTCAGGGTTGATGCCCTTGAAGGGCTCCTTGCCGATGAACTTCTTAACTGCTTCCTGAACTGCGGGAATACGGGTCGATCCGCCTACGAGAAGTACCTTGTCGATCTGCGAAACGCTGATGCCTGCGTCGGAAAGTGCCTTCTGAGTCGGAACCATACATCTTTCAACGAGGTCAGATGTGATGCGGTCGAACTCGGCTCTGGTCAGAGTTGCGTCGAAGTGGAGAGGTCCTTCTGCGGTTGCGGTGATGAAGGGGAGGTTTATATTCGAGCTTGCCATACCGGAAAGCTCGATCTTCGCCTTTTCAGCCGCGTCCTTAAGACGCTGAAGAACGGTCTTATCGTTACGGAGGTCTACGCCGTTTTCAGCGCGGAACTTATCTGCCATCCAGTCGATAATTCTCTGGTCGAAGTCGTCACCGCCGAGACGGGTATCGCCGTTTGTAGCGAGAACCTCAAACACGCCGTCGGAAATTTCGAGGATCGAAACGTCGAACGTACCGCCGCCGAGGTCGAATACCATGATTCTCTGATCCTCTTCCTTATCCATGCCGTAAGCAAGAGCAGCAGCCGTCGGCTCGTTGATGATTCTCATGACCTCAAGTCCTGCGATCTTACCTGCGTCCTTGGTTGCCTGTCTCTGCGCGTCGGAGAAGTATGCGGGAACGGTGATTACCGCCTTGTTTACCTTCATTCCGAGGTATGCCTCAGCGTCCGCCTTGAGCTTCTGGAGAACCATCGCGGAGATCTCCTGAGGGGTGTATTGCTTACCGTCGATAGATACCTTATAATCGGTACCCATGTGGCGCTTGATGGAAGCTACGGTCTTATCGGGGTTAGTGATGGACTGACGCTTTGCAACCTGTCCGACTACTCTTTCGCCTGTCTTCGTTACTGCGACAACGGAAGGAGTAGTTCTCGCTCCTTCGGGATTCGGGATAACGATGGGCTCACCGCCCTCGTAAACTGCTACGCAAGAATTTGTTGTACCAAGGTCAATGCCTATGATCTTTTCCATATTAATTTCCTCCTGAAAATTATCTTATTAGTTCGCTACTTTTACCATAGCGTATCTTATGATTTTATCGCCTTTTTTATATCCTTTTTGGAGAACTTCGGCAATAATTTGCTCTCCCAAGGTGTCGTCCTCGCAGTGGAGAACGCCGTTATGAAGATTCGGGTCAAACTCTTCGCCTGCAACCCCGAACTCCTCAACGCCAAGCTTGTTTAAAATCTCGCCGAATTTACTTAGCGTCAGCGTAACGCCCTGCGACAGCTGACTGTCATCGGCAAATTTGAGCGCCATCTCAAGACTGTCCTTGATAGGCAGGATCGCGTTTAGCACGTCGGAAACCGCGTCGAAGTAAACGCCTTCTCTTTCCTTCTGTGCGCGCTTGCGGAAGTTATCGTACTCTGCAAGCATTCTCGTGTATCGGTCGGTAAGCTCACTTAAGGATTCGTTAAGCTTTTCGTTTTCCTCCGTCAGCTTTTTTACCTCTTTTTTGCTTTCCTTTTTGTCTTTCGGCTTTTCCTCGTTTTTTTCAGCCGAGACCGTTTCTTCTTTTATTTCGTTCTGATTTTCTTCCACGGTGATCTATCCTTTCGCTAATTCTCGTCCTCGCCGAACGCCTCGGGAAGTGAAAGCGAGCTGTTCAGCATAAGGGAAATGTTTTGCGCTATATATTCGACGGTCGAGATGACCTTTGAATAATCCATTCTTCGCGGACCTATGATTCCGATCGCGCCGACGACCTTTCCGTTCGACTTTATCTTTTGGAACACCATCGTCGAGTTTTTCATCTCTTCAAGCACGTTTTCGGAACCGATAAGCACCTGCGGACCGTCCTCGTCGAGGTCGCTGTCGGAAACGAGCTTCAGAATATCGCGCTTTTCCTCAAGCACGCCGAGAAGCTCCTTGAACTCTCTTGCGTCGCTGAATTCGGGATATTCGAGCAGGTGGTTTACGCCTGCCATCTTAAGGTCTCCGCCCTCCGGCTCGCCGAGCGTTTCGCAGACCGTCTTGATGACCGAGGAGATTATTCCCTCTCCCTCGCCGAAGCTTCTTTCGATCTCCATAACGAGCGAAACCGTTATCTCGTCGATGCGCTTGTTTGCGATCCTCGCGTTAAGCTCGTTTTCGAGGTGCGCAAGAGTTTCCTCGTTTATTTCCTCGTCCGAGGTGATCTGACGTGTCTTTATATTACCCATTCCGTCAATCATAACGAGCATAAACAGGTGTTTATCGAGAAGAACGGTCTTGAACTTCGTGATAACCGCAGTGCTTTGCTTCGGCTTGATCGCGATAGAGGTATAATTCGTAAGTCCCGCCGCGAGCCGCGTTGCGCTTTCGAGCAGCCGATCTATTTCGGCCAGACGGCTCTTTGCAAGTGCATTCATTCTCGCAAGCTCGTTCTGCGACATACGGTACTTTTGCATAAGAGAATTTACGTAGAATCTGTATCCGCTCTCCGACGGAACACGTCCTGCCGACGTATACGGCTGCTCGAGATAGCCGAGCGATTCAAGCTCTGCCATTTCGTTTCGAATAGTAGCAGACGAAAGGGCGATCTGCTTATTTTGCGTCAAATATTTCGATCCGACCGGCTCGCCTTCCTTGACGTGAGCTTCGATTATTGCTTTCAAAATCAGCTTTTTTCGTTCGTTAAGCTCGGAACCGCCGCCTTGCACCCTTTCTTCACATCCTTTGCGTATTCTTTGGCATTTTAGCACTCGAGGTGGTTGAGTGCTAATTACAGTTATAATATACCACTATTCTTCCCGTCTGTCAAGAACGAATTTAAGATATTATGTTAATAATTTGTAAATCAGATTACTTTTGATTATGATAATGGGTCAGCAGGATATTTGTAGGGTGCTCGTTTCCCACGCGCAAATAACTAACCCACAACCATGCAAAAAAGGAACCCTTTCGGGTTCCCTTTTTAACTGAATTATTTAAGAGCAACTGCTTTCTTTGCCTGCTCAGCGATGTTCTGCGCGGTAAGACCGTACATTTCAAGCAGCGGCGGAACCTTACCCGAACGACCGAAGGTATCGTTTACACCTACGCGTACTACCGGTACGGGAGCAGCTTCGCATACTGCCTCGCAAACTGCAGAGCCGAGACCGCCGATGATATTGTGCTCCTCTGCGGTAACGATAGCGCCCGTTTCCTTTGCTGCTTTCACAACAAGCTCGTTATCGAGGGGCTTGATGGTATGGATATTGATGACTCTTGCATCAATTCCCTCTTGCTTAAGGATTTCCTTTGCCTCAAGAGCCATAGCGACCATGATACCGGTTGCTATAATGGTAACGTCCTTACCGTCAGCGAGCGTTACGCCCTTACCGATCTCGAACTTATAGTCCTCGCCGTTTATTACCGGAACAGCGTAACGTCCGAAGCGGAGGTAGCAGGGACCGTCGAAATTGATCGCCGCCTCAACTGCCGCGCGTGCCTCAACGTCGTCACAGGGGTTGATGATCGTCATACCGGGAATGGTACGCATAGTGCCAAGGTCTTCAAGGCACTGATGGGTCGCTCCGTCTTCACCTACGGTGATACCTGCGTGAGTTGCGCCGATCTTTACGTTAAGATGAGGATAACCGACAGCGTTTCTGATCTGCTCGAAGGCTCTGCCTGCCGCAAACATTGCGAAGGTGCTGACGAACGGAACCATGCCCGTGGTAGCAAGTCCTGCCGCAACTGCGACCATATTGCCCTCGGCAATACCGCAGTCGAAAAATCTTTCGGGGAACGCTTTTTTGAACTTGATGGTTTTTGTTGCCTCAGCAAGGTCTGCGTCGAGGACAACGAGGTTATCGTATTTTGCTCCGAATTCTACGAGCGCGTTGCCGTAGGATTCTCTTGTTGCTATCTTATCTGCCATTTTCGTTTCCTCCTCAAATAGTTGCGATGTAGGCGTTGATCTCGTTCACTGCCTGCTCGTACTGCTCAGCGTTAGGCGCGGAGCCGTGCCACTTGACGTTGTTTTCCATAAAGGAAACGCCCTTGCCCTTGACGCAGTTGCAAATAATTGCGGTGGGCTTGCCCTCGCAAGCGTGAGCCGCCTTGACTGCCGCGTCGATCTCTTCGAGGTTATGACCGTCGATAACGATAACGTTCCAGTTGAACGCCTCGAACTTCTTGTCGATAGGCGTGGGGTCAACGACTTCGGTAACGGGTCCGTCGATCTGGAGACCGTTGAAGTCAACGAAGATGCAGAGGTTATCGAGCTTCTTATGAGCTGCGAACATAGCCGCTTCCCAAACCTGTCCTTCCTCGCACTCGCCGTCGCCGAGGATAGCGTAGGTATAGTAATTCTTATTTCTGATCTTTGCGGAAAGTGCCATTCCGCAAGCAGCGGAGATTCCGAGTCCGAGCGAGCCGGAGGTCATATCTACACCGGGGGTATGCTTCATATCGGGGTGACCCTGGAGGTAGCTGTCTGCCTGACGAAGGGTCTTAAGGTCTTCTCTCGGGATAAAGCCCTTGAGAGCGAGCGCCGCATAGAGACCGGGCGCGGTATGACCCTTTGAAAGAACGAGACGGTCGCGGTCTTCCCACTTGGGATTGTTCGCGTCTACGTTCATTGCCTCGAAGTAGAGGTAAGCGAGAATATCGGAAATCGAGAGCGATCCGCCCGGATGTCCTGACGATGCGCTGAACACTCCTTCAAGTGCGCCGAGCTTTATCTCTGCACTTTTGAGCTTCAGTTCTTTGATTTTGTTCTGATCCATTGAATGCCTCCGTTAGAGTAATTTTTACATACTATAATATTGTAACTCTTTTCTTTTGATTTGTCAAGGTAAAATGATATTACTCTTGTAATGGTTTTATTAACTTTTCTTACTTGTGTAAGTTTTTCCACTTTTCTTTGCTCGTACAAAGAAAAGTTAGCAAAAGAAACCACGCCAAGGGGACAACCAATGAAAATTTGCTTTTGCAAATTTTCAAACGTTTTCCCCTTTGGAAACCCCTTTCGATCTCGCGCAAACGCAAAAAAACTCTTGTAGGGGCGACCATTGGTCGCCGCATCAAACCGCGACGAAAACGGGCGACCAATGGTCGCCCCTACAAGAAATTTTGAAAGTTTCGCAACATTGTTTGTAGGGCGGGGGCTTGCTCCCGCCGAACAAAAAGAGCCCATTCGGGCTCTTATTCCTTATTCTTCATCCTCCGACGAATAAACGGTATCTTCTTGCCACATTAAAAGAATCGAGTTAAGCTCTTCTGCCGCTTTTGCCTTTTTGGAGTTATCTTCAACAATACGCCCATATCCTGCCACAATCAAAGAGAAAAACCATACCCCAAATACGATCAGCAAATATTTGGCAACAATTAACGCGAACGCCAAAAAAGGAAAACTCGAATAGGCCACGACCGCTTCAAAAAAAGCATATACTTCCGCAACAGCCAACAACGATGCAAACGCCATTCCTGCTATATAAACATATTTTGATGCTTTCATTATTGTTTTGCCTATACTACTATTCTTCATACTATTCTCCTAACACGATATTTGTAAAAATTATATTCTTTATATCAACAATTGTCAAGATACAGAGCCCAAAATATAATTTAATAACAGTGGTTATTACGCTCCCGCCGCCAGATAAAAAGAGCCCATATGGGCTCTTTTTATCAAATCTCCATTTCGAGATTTTTAAGTGCACTCGAAAGTGCCTTTTTCAACGTTTCCTTATTGGCAGAATACGAATTAAACGATCCGCTTACGTTTATAACAAATTCATAATATTCGTTATACGCCTGCATAACATCTTTTGTCTCGTCGGACAGCTTACCGTCCCGCACCTTCTTATATAGATCTTTAATTATACTGTCATTACTTTTTATTTTCTTTATGTCATCGCTATGATCCAATTGCGCCGCATAAATCGCAACGTCAATATCTCCGCCAAATTCATCATCGTAAATCGCGCCGTGCCAATTGTTATAAATATCGTCTGCGACATCGTCAAGCAATTCCTGCGATTCAGATACGGCTTCATAGAATTCTTCATTGCTATCATTGCCGCCAACCATTAAGCTGTTTTCAGCCATCGAACAACCCGTTAAGATAAACACCGTAGCTAATACTAACAATAATGCCTTTTTCATAATATTTTTCCTTTCTTTATTGTCTATATATAGACAATCTTTGCGTATATTATACTCTATATATCGACAATTGTCAAGAGATAGAGCACAAAATATAATTAAAACATCAGGGGGTGAATTTATGATCTCATACGAGCCGCTATATAAAACTATGAAGGAAAAGGGCGTCACGACCTACAAGCTCATAAACGAATACGGCATCAGCAGAAGTCTCCTTGACCGTCTCAAGCACAACAAGCCGATAACAACTGTGACTCTTAACGATCTTTGCCGCATTCTCGATTGTAGGGTGGAAGACGTATTGACCTATATTGATGACGAATAAAGCACGAAAATGTCGAAACATTTTCGTGCTTTTCATATTGACAAATAATTCAAAACGTGATATCATAATATTCGATATTACATTTCGTGATTTTAATTATTATGAGGCAAAATATGAAAAGAACAAAACTGCGCGACCGTCTGCTTCCGACCTACTCAAAGCCGGAGGAATTTCTACACTCACTATCGCACGCGATAGGTGCTGTTTTCGGCGTTGTAGTTCTGATACTGTGCGTTATAAAAGCGTCAAGCGTTGACGCATGGTCGGTCGTCGGTGCGGCGATTTACGGCGCGTCGATGATCCTACTCTACGCTGCTTCTTGCATATATCACGCCGTCAGACCCGGAATTGCAAAGCAGGTCATGCGCATAATCGACCATTCGACGATAAATCTTCTTATCGCCGGCACATACACGCCGATACTTCTCTCGGCGATCCGCCCCGTTTCGTCTATGTGGGCGTGGATAATTTTCGCCGTCGTTTGGGGCTTCGGTATCATTGCTGCAGTGCTTACGTCTATAGACCTGAAGAATTACAGCAAATTCGCGATGGCTTGTTACATCGGAATGGGCTGGTCGATATTCCTTGCCGGAGACACTGTTCTTAAGGCGTTACCGATCGAAGCGTTTATATACCTTCTCCTCGGCGGTGTTGCCTACACGATAGGCGCGATAATCTACGGTATCGGCAAAAAGCACCGCTACTTCCACTTTATCTTCCACCTTTTCGCACTGCTCGGAAGCGTGCTGCAATTCATCTGCGTGTATTTTTACGTTATATAAAAAAGGAACGGAGAAATCCGTTCCTTTTTAAATTATCGTCTGTTGTTTATTTCAATGCGCTTTTCCTCATATTCTTCAGGGGTTATTCTGCCCTTAACGAGCAATTCCTGATATATTTCCAATTCCCGACTTAACGGCATATCCGTATTGGCGGACTTTGACGCGGAGGGCACGTAGGTCGGGGGAGTATTGAACGCCGCATAAAGAATAAGTGCCGCGTATAGTAGAATCGGCAAAAGCGCAGAAATATAACTCACAGCGTCATGGCTGACGTATTTACTGGCATTTTCCTCTTCCGCTATTTTGGCAGCATAGAACAACGGTTCAAGACAACAAATACCGGCAGTTACGATCAGCATGATCTTACCTGTGCGCCCGCCTTTAATCAAAAAGAAAATAGCGACGCTCATCAGCAGCGGTACTATGGACGCAACGACATACCACAATATAAACATGTTGCTTTCCGAAATTCCACCATCAAACAGTTCTCGTAAAACATACAAAAAATTATATGATCCGGACGACCATAACGAACCCAAACTGATAGTAAGTGTACTAAGATTCACCGCCAGCATTGCGAAAACGACATAGGGTGTTGCGGGCTGTATTTTGTGCAACGCTAGGAAATATATGCCGAGCAGCAAGATCGGCAGCATTGCCAGAAACATGTGGGCATTTTCTCCAAATAAGTGCCCCTTATACCTAATGATACTCAAGATCGAGTTGAGCAGTACATACGTTAAAGCGAGTATCGCGATCGGTATTCTTGCCCTTACGCCGGGGTTCTTTTTGATTTCGTTCATTCCTCTTCCTCCGTTTTTGATTTCGGTCATTGATTTGATATACCCTGTAAATATTTTACCATATACACTAATAGTTGTCAACAAAAAAATAAACTCAGAGGAAATACCTCTGAGTTACTTTCTTATGTACCCCGCCGAGCCGTGTAGACAGCCATTGAGAAACCCGCATGTGCAGGTTGGTGCCCTCTCGCATCTTTCGTGCTCCCAGCATCCCGTTGACCGCGTGACGTAAGCAGGCGGGCGGGGAGGTCTGCATACCCCGATAGCGAAGATAAAGCTCCATTTATCTCTTGTAGGTTTTAACAGCCGATCTATCACGCACTAAGCAGGAAAGATACGGATCATTCCTCGTCGTAGTCGATCTCGCCGAATAGCTCGTCGTTGAAGAAATCTGCAACGCGGTCGAACTCGTCGTCATCGTCGATCGTAACGAGTATCTCCTCGCCGCTTTCTTCATCCTCTGCTACCTTGAGGATAACGTATTCCTCGTTCTCGTTGTCCTCGATCGGAACGAGCGCGAGATATGTTTGACCGTCGATCTCCTGGCTTCCGAGAAGCTCAAACTGCTTTTCGTTGCCGTCCTCGTCGGTAAGTGTGAACACTTCTTCGTTAAAAAGTTCGTCTGCCATAATATTGCTCCTTTCAAATGAAGAGACTTTTATATCCGTTACTATTCTATACAATTTCCGCCATTTTGTCAATACTTGACTTCATCAAGTTTTCGACATGTGCATTACGAACCCGTGCGGAAGCACCTTGGATAGAAATCTGTACAGCTTATAGAAGGCGCTGGGCGTATATATTCCCCTGCCCTTTGAAGCATGACGCAGTGCCTTTTCCGCCGCCATTGCAGGATTCACGCGAGGAAGCGTATCAAAGGTGTGCGAGCTTCCCTTTTCGATTCCCGCCGCGGGAAGAAATTCGGTATCCATAGGTCCCGGGCAGAGCGCGAGCACGTTTATTCCCTTCTTTTTAAGCTCAAAGCGAAGCGCCTTCGAGAAGGAGAGAACGTACGACTTAGTTGAGCAATATACCGCCATTCTTGCTGTCGGTGCAAACGATGCAATCGAGCAGACGTTGACTATGAAGCTTCCCTTATTCATATAAAGAAGGGAGACTGACGTTACTGCCGTGAGAGCGCGGTTATTAAGGTCGACCATTCTCGTCTGAGTATTCAGATCCATCGCATCGAAATTGCCGTGCGTACCGAAGCCCGCGTTGTTTACAAGTATCTTTATCTCGGGCTTTTCGCTTTCGAGCATTTCGGACAGCGTTTCGTAGCTTTCGTGCTTCGTTAAGTCTAGGGATATCGGGAATATCTTTTTATTCGGGAAACGCTCTTTCAGCGCCTCAAGGCGCTCGGTACGACGCGCGATCACCCATATTTCCTCTATCTCGTCATACTTTTCGGAGATAACTCTAACAAATTCCTCGCCGAGTCCCGAAGACGCGCCCGTCACAACTGCTATTTTCATATTAAATTTCCTTTCAGTCGAGCTTCAGCTCTCGCATATCGCGACCAAGGAACATTATCGGCAAAAATTCGCCGAACAAGCGCGAGGTTATGCGCTCGTCGTAACGCTTACGCAGGTCGTCTCGCGTAAGGTTCGTATTTATTATAACCGCTTTTCCCTTGTTAAGACGCGTGTTGATGATATTGTAAAGACATGAGACTGTGAAAGTGTTTCCCATTTCGGTGCCTAGGTCATCGATTATTAGCAGATCGCATTCAAAATATCTGTCGGTACGGCTTTCCTCGTTTTCGTCTCTATTATAACCGCGTCCGAAGCGCTCGTACTCGAAATCGGAAAAGAGATTCTGCGCAGTTTCGCAAACAACGTCGTAGCCGCGGCGGACGACACTTCCTGTAATTGCGGCGGAAAGATGCGTCTTGCCTAGACCCGTGCCTCCGATAAATAGCAGATTCTGCGATTTGTCGCCGAAGTTATCTGCGTAGTGACGGCAGAAGGTGACTATCATTTCGGCATTTTCGACCGCACCCTTTTCCTTTTGGTAGGTCGGAACGTAATTATCAAAGGTCTTCGTCTTTATGAGCGAGCCGATGCCCGAGCTTTCGTAGCCCGCCATAACGAGCTTCGCCTTCATACATTTACACATATTGATGCCGTTAAAGCCACTGTCGGAGCATTCGTTGCACTCGTATTTTACGTCGGAATAATCGGCAGGGATGCCGTATTTCGTGAGAAGCGCTTCGCGTGCTTTGAGAAGCTCGGCATTTTCTGCCTTTATTGCGGCGATCTCACTCTCAAGCTTTTCGCCCCTGTATCTTGCGCTTGCTTCAAATATGCGGAGTCCCGTTTGAGAAAGCGCGTCGTCGATCTCCTTAATGTCCGGGAATCTCATCCCGAGCTCTCTTTTGCGGATAAGTGCCGCTTCCTGTGCGCGGAGAGCTTTACCTTCGTATTCGTGCTTTATTTTTTTGTAATTATCTCTGTTAAAGCCCATTACTTATTCCCCTCTCCGTTTATTACGGCGTTCATCATCGCCTCGGAGCGCTTACGCGCCTTTTCGAAAAACTCCTCGGTGTCGAAGCTTGCGCCGTTGCTTACGGGTTTTTCGACGAATTTCGTTTTATTCTTGTTTGCCGCCTTGAAGTCTGCGTTTGCCTTTTCCGCCTGCTCGACGGTGCGAACACCGCTGTCGTGCCAGTCGGAAAGGATCTTCGACATATACTCAAGACCTGCTTTGCCGGTATTATTGACGGCGATTTCAAACGCCGCCTCGATAAGCTCAAACGGCATTTCCCATTCGATGAACCACTTATCGAAGAACTTTTCTTCCTTCTTCGTAAATGCACGCTCACCGATACCGAAAAGGCGTGCTACCTTATACTTATTACTGTTTCTTCTCTCGTTTTCCTTTATGTAACCCTGGAGTGAATCAAGGGTACGTATTCCCTGATTATAAAGGGAATACGCGCTCTTTTCGACGTAGCTGACTGTCAGCTTTTTGCCGACTGCGTCGAGCTTTTCAAAGTGATAATAGAAAAGAAGAAGCACAGTTTCGCTGTCAAGTCCGAGCGAGCTTTTGAGCGACACGATCTTCGAAACATCCGTTGTCGTGAAGACCTTTCCGCAGATCGCTTCGCATTCCTCGATAAGCTGCTTGAGTGAATTGTCGCTCTCGATCGCGCCTGCTATCTCCTTGCCGGAAAGATTCTTATTTGCAACCGACGGAGCAAGCTTTTTCGCTGCTTCAAGAAGTCCCTTTTCGCGTAAGGACGATACGGCTTCTTCAAGCTCGAGAAGTGTGCATCCGAGCTGCTCGCAGAGCATTGTGTCATCTGCGTCGCAGAGCGCTCTATCGTAGGAGAGAAGCATAAGGAATCGCACTTCAAGAAGTGTATCACATGTAAGAAACGCACTTGCAGGCAGGCATACTGCGCCGTCCTTATAAAGAACGTTATATTTCATTATTTCTCTCCTTTCATATTTTGCTTTATCTCGTACATAAGTGCCGAGAGTATATCTCCGATCGGCAGATTTACCGTCGGAATATCAAGGTCAAAATCGCTTTGCGTCATATTCCAGACGCCCTTTACGCATGAAAGGCGAAGCGCCGACTGCATTTTCTCCTTATCGTCGCATTCAAGGACTATCGCAATATCGGTGTCAAGCCCTTCGATAGCGGAGTAAACACTCTCGTCACTCGGAACGAATACTGTATTCGATATTCCCCTGCCCTCAAGACGCGGCGAAAGAAAGCGAGCGTTTTCACTATCGGGGCCGATGACCGCGGCGGTCATTCCGTCGCCGACACCGAGCTCACGGCTTATTTCTGTATACAGCACCTTTACGTTGTACCCGTAGCCCTGAAGCCCTGCGCCCGAATATTTATTGAGATCGGCACGCACCTGCGAGGGAGTAGTATCGAGCTTCTTCGCAAGGTCGGACGAGCTTATTTTTATCTCGCCGTTCATTAAGCACTCCCGAAGCGTGCGGAAGTAACGCGGAAGGCGTTTTGCACCCGTGGAGATATATGCAGTTTTCATTTTTATATCTCCTTTCGGGCAAATCAGAGTTATCACCGCGCCGTAGGGCGGGGGCTTGCTCCCGCCGCCTCCCTTGTGCAAAGGGAGGTGCCGAGCTTGCGAGGCGGAGGGATTGTAAAAGTTAGAAACGTTTTTATAACAATCCCTCAGTCGTCTTCGTCGACAGCTCCCTTTACACAAGGGAGCCATTAAAATTCTAACCTTAAATCTTCTTCAGCGTTTCGTTGACGTAAGCAGTGAATTCCTCACAGGTAGCACCTGTATCGCGTCCAGTCACTAAGAGCTTCTTTTCTTCAAACATACAGATGTCAAGAGCGCGAGCGAGACGGTCGCTCTCTTCCTGATAGCCGATATGCGAAAGAAGCATAACGGTCGCGCGGAGCATCGAGCAGGGGTCGGCGTACTTTCCTTTGCCCTCGGTTATCATTCTGGGTGCAGAGCCGTGGATCGCCTCAAACATAGCGTATTTCTTACCGATATTCGCAGAACCGGCAGTGCCTACACCGCCCTGGAATTCTGCTGCCTCGTCGGTGATGATATCGCCGTAGAGGTTGGGGAGAATGAACACCTGGAATGCAGTGCGACGCTTCTCGTCGACGAGCTTAGCCGTCATAATGTCGATGAACCAGTTATCGGTCTCGATCTCGGGATATTCCTTGCCGACCTCTTCGCAGAGGCGAAGGAACTTACCGTCGGTCGTTTTGATGATATTTGCCTTAGTTACTATCGAAACGCGGTTTTTGCCGTTCTTTCTTGCATACTCGTAAGCAAGGCGTGCAATACGGTTACAGCCCTCTGTCGTGGTAACGCAGAAATCGAGTGCGAGATCGTCTGTGACGTTCACGCCCTGGCTTCCTACCGCATAACTTCCCTCGGTGTTCTCGCGGAAGAAGGTCCAGTCGATGCCCTTATCGGGAACCTTGACGGGACGAACGTTCGCAAAAAGGTCGAGCTTCTTTCTCATAGCGACGTTTGCGCTCTCGATGTTCGGCCAAGGATCGCCTGCGCGAGGGGTAGTTGTCGGTCCCTTGAGTATAACGTCGCACTTATAAAGCTCCTCCATAACCTCGTCGGGGATCGCCTGCATGTGCTTTACGCGGTTTTCGATGGTGAGTCCGTCAATGACCTTGAACTCGATCCTTCCGCTCTTAACGTCGTCTGCAAGCAGATATTCGAGAACCTTTTTCGATGCGTCGGTGATGATCGGTCCGATGCCGTCTCCGCCGCAGACACCGATGACGATCTTATCCATCTTGGAATAATCTACAGCGTCGCCTGCCGCATTTATCTTCTCAACTCGCTGGAGCTGTGAGCGGAGCAATGCTTCGTATTTTTCTACTGCACTTTTGATCTGATTTTCGTAGTTTGCCATGGTATTAATCTCCTAAAATTATTCGCCTGTTGCGTACGCGTTGAGCGAGCTTGAGGCGGTATTTCCGTTTATAAATTCATAGTACGCCTGCGCACCGATCATTGCGGCATTGTCTCCGCAGAGCGAGCGCGGCGGAACGTAAAACTTCATTCCGTTTTTGAACGCAAATTCTTCCATAAAGGAGCGTAAGTGCGAGTTTGCAGATACTCCGCCCGCAAGAACGAGCGAGGTATGCGGATAGCGTTCGATCGCCATTTTGAGCTTCTTTTCAACGCTATTCAGCACCGTTTCGGTAAAGGAAGCGGCAATATCCTCCTTCGGATAAGGGATCCCCTTTTGCTCCATATTGTGAAGAATGTTTATTATGTGAGTTTTCAGACCGCTGAACGAGAAGTCCAAGCTCCCGTCGTTCAGTGCCGCCGACGGCAGCTTGAACGCCTTTTTATCGCCGAGCGAAGCGAGGCGATCCATTTCCGCGCCGCCGGGATAAGGTATTCCCATAACGCGCGCGACCTTGTCAAAGGATTCACCCATCGCGTCATCCTTAGTTCTTCCGACGGTCTCAAAATGCGTGTAATCGGTGACCTCTATAAGCGAGGTGTGTCCGCCCGAAACGACGAGCGCAAGGAATGGCGGCTCAAGGTCGGGATGAACGAGGTAATTCGCCGCTATATGCCCTCTTATGTGGTGCACGAGGACAAGCGGTATATTTCTTGATAACGCAAGCGATTTTGCAAAATTCACGCCAACAAGAAGCGCACCGATAAGCCCCGGACGGTTCGTTACACCGATAGCATCTATATCATCAAGCGTAACACCCGCCGTTTCGAGCGCCTCGTAGGTTATCTTTGAGATGACCTCGCTATGCGCACGGCTTGCGATCTCGGGAACGACGCCACCGTAAAGGGCGTGCGTTTCTATTTGTGAAGCGACGATATTGGAAAGTATCTTCCTTTCCTCTCCCATCTCGACTATCGCCGCCGAGGTCTCGTCGCAGGAGCTTTCAATTGATAAAATCTTCATAGCTTTTTAGTCATAAGCACCGCATTTTCCTGCGGCTTCGTATAGTAATTTTTTCTTATTCCGTCGATCTGAAATCCGAAGCTTTCGTAAAGGCGACGCGCAGGGGCGTTGCTTTCTCTTACTTCAAGGTGAAGATAAGTGACACCGCGCCTTTCCGCCTCCTCGCATAATGCACTCAGAAGCGTTTTTCCGAGTCCGCGTCCACGTTTATCGGTCCTGACCGCGATATTCGCAACGTCACCCTCGTCAAGCACGGTAACCAGTCCGCCGTAGCCGACAAGCTCGCCGTCTTCAAACAGCCCGACAAAGCAAAATCTTTCGTTACTTAGGCACTCATAAAAGCTATCCTCGCTCCACGGGCATGAAAAGCATTCTTTTTCAAGAAGCGCGAGCATCGGCGCGTCGCTTTTACTGAGCGTTCTCAGATCAAGCTCATTCACCGCGCTGCTCCTTCAAGGATTCAACGTAACCGTCGAGCATCCCGTTTGCCTCGATATATGAAAACGACAGGTGATCGTAGAAATAGCTTCCGTTATCGGCTATAACGTACTCGAAGCAGAAATACATGTGACCGTATTTTTCCGAGACGAAGCGGATCGAATACGTTTCGATAAACTCACCGGGATCCTCCGTTTTTTCGCCGTTTACAAGGGTAGAAACGATATCATCAAGCTCGGTCTTATCCTTAATTTCCTCGCGGTAAAGAATAACCGGCTCGTCTACAAAGAGGTACATTTCGCTCGATTCAAACTCCGAAATACTCGGAAGAAGCACGTTTTCATCATAATAAAGCTCGTAAAGATCGTCGCCAATGTGCCGAACGAGCCAGCTTTTATCCTTTACGCCCGGGATAGTATAGACCTTATCGCCCCTCATCGTACCGTAAAGGTTATCTTCGTAAAACTCAGTCTTTATCAGATATGCCGACATATCGGCAGGACAATAGGTCTTACCGTTACTCGGATCTATATACGCGCCCTCGTCGTATATGAAGGTACGCTCATTTCTTATGGCAGGAAATATCGCTATGACGGCAAAGAAAAGCATAAGTCCGCAAACGACGAAAATGACGGTGTTTTTCTCCCGTCTTTTTCTGTCTGCCCTTATTTTCTTTTCCGCCATCTTTTTCAGCGTATTTTTCTCTTTGCCCATTTTTCCCTCTTAATATCCGAACTGTCCCGTCAAGCTGTCATCGTTTGTTACCCAGTCTGCAACCTCAATAATACGGTATGTATCCTCGGTATCACGAATAACGACCTTTTCAATTCCCGCATTTATGACCTGACGCTTACACATTGCACAGCTCGACGTTCCCGACGCGAGCTCGCCCGTCTTTGCGTCGATACAAGCCATATAGAGCGTTGATCCGATCATCTCCTCACGCGATGCGGAAATAATTGCGTTCGCCTCAGCGTGAATTGAGCGGCACATTTCGTATCTTTCGCCTCTCGGGATATTGAGCTTATCTCGCATACAGAACTGTATATCGGAGCAATTCTTTCTTCCTCTCGGCGAGCCGTTATAGCCCGTCGAAACGATGCAGTCATTTTTTACTATAATAGCTCCGTAGTGCTTGCGAAGGCAGGTGCTTCGCTTTGCAACTGTCTCTGCGATGTCAAGATAGTAGTTTATTTTCGAAACTCTTTCCATAATATCCTCCGAGCAAAATTTTCGTATCTTATATTATATCATAATATAAGGTGCTTTTACAATAGTTTTCTTACAAAAACCGACAATTTTGTCAAACGCCCTTGCGTTTCTCTATCTCCGACAGAAATTCAGTCCCGCACTGCAGACGCAAAAGTGTCAGCTCGTTTCCGTCCTCGAAGATGAGAAGGCAGCTTTCCTTCGGGAACATATCGGTGCAAAACGACATTTTCTTACCGATCTTGCCGTATTCCTTCTCGACGGTCTTCATCTTCTTGTAAGGGATTGCCTCGGTAAGAGTCGCAAGCGGAACGGTATAAATCGAAGTTCGCCTTTTGCCCGTCACCTGAATAACCGTAAGACGGTTATACGTGAGAAGCTCGTCCGACGGATCGAGAATATACTCGTAATAAGTCATAAGGTATCTTTGAACTATCTGTATGACCGCGACGGCGCTTGCAAGCGCCAATGCCTCGAATATACCTCTGAACAATAAACCGAGTGTTGAAAGGAAAATAAAGACAATGGTGAGGGCGCTGAAAAGAGTAGCAAACAGAGCCGCGTATTTATTTTTACTTAAACTTACGTATTTCATATTAACTCCTGTAGTCGGTAACGTTAAGAACGATCTGCCCCTTTACCGTCTCAATATATCCAAAAGATGGATTCAGGTATCCCGATGCGCCTATGCTTCCGGGATTGAAGATATAAAACGGCTTTTCGCCGTCAATGCGCCTTATGTCGCGGCTGTGCGTGTGACCGTAGAGAACGAGGTCGACCTCCTTTTCTCTCGCGTAATATTCGAGGATCGACGTACCGTTTTTTACGTTCTTTTTATGTCCGTGAAGCATCAGCACGCGAAAGCCGTCAAGATCAATTATCCGCTCGTCGGGCGTGCCGTCGAAGAGGTCACAGTTTCCCTTGACCGCTATCATTCTCGCGCTTGTCATATTGCTTTTTTGTAAACGGTCGAAGTCTGAGAGTCCGTCGCCGAGGAAAAGCACAACGTCGTATTTATCGCGTGAAAAAACCTCCGCCATTCTCTCATACTTACCGTGACTGTCTGAAAAAACAAGTATCTTCATAATCCCTCCAAGTAACGCTAACTTGATTATAGCATAGAATGAAAGTGATTACCACAGTTTTTTGTAAATTAAGGAAGGTGCCATATGGAAATCAGCCAAGAAATGATAAACAAAATTACCGCAATGAACGACGCAGAGCTGAAAAAAGCGATCGGTCAGATCGCAGATGCACTCGGCGCGTCACAGTCACAAAAGCGCATGGCGGTGAACAACGCCGGCTTCATTAAGCGGAAGATCAACAAAATGTCGAAAAGCGAAATGCAGACATTCGTGTCAAAGGTTCCGCCCGAAAAAGCCGAAGAGCTGAAAAAGACGCTCGGGCTTTAAGAAAGGAGCCAACATGGACGAAAATATTTCCGAAATGCTGAAAAACGTTATGTCGGACCCCGAGACGATGTCGAAGCTTATGAGCGTTGCGCAGGGTCTGACGGGCAGAAACGAAAAGCCGTCGCCGCAGGATGAGGCGCCCAAAATCGAGGTTGATGCAAAGCCGAGCATCCTGACAAAAGGCAACGAGGAGCGCATTGCGCTCATTTCGGCGATACGGCCGTATCTGTCGCCCGAACGGCGAAAAAGCGCCGACAGCATGATAAAAATGCTCAAAATGATGAAGTTTACCGATCTGAGCAAAATGCTCGGAAACCTCTGAAAGCGAGGGATATAATGTACACAAGAAGCTACGCCGGCAGAAATAACGCTTCTCCCCTACCGCCCGATTACAGCGGCACTGCCTTAACGCTGAAGACGCCTTCGGAGGAGACGCCTGTAAGAACCGCCCTCACGCGGTCAAACGGCAGAGGGACTGCGTTTGGGCGCGATATAACGCCGCGCCGTCCGCAATACAGCGAAGAAAGCTACCATAAGAAAAGCGACGATATAATCGACAAAACCGAAGCGCCGTTCGGCATCCTCGGTCAGAACGGAGAGGGAGAGCGATACGAAAACGAACCGATCCCCGATACCGTTCCGACATCATCGCGCACCGACAAGCCGCTGATTGACCTCAGCAGGCTCGGAAGCGACGATCTGCTCCTCCTCGGTCTCGCATTTCTCATATTCACCGACAAGGACCGTGACGGAGAGATTCCCGTCGACGCTCTGCTCATACTTGCAACGCTATTCTTATCGGGGCTGTAAAAAAACAGGGAGTTTTAAACTCCCTGTTTTTATCATTACCATCTGTAGTAAAATAATCCCATCGCTGCAAGAACCACAAGAATGACAAGCACCAGATTCAATCCCAAGCTAATTGAAGAACAAACGATTCCGGCAGTAGCCATGCCGTTTCTGCGTCCGACGCGCTTTGCGGTGTGATTGGAAACGATTCCCAGCACCAAGGCGACAATAGAGAACAGTATCGACACACACATAACTATTATGCCAAAATAAGAACATATAAACGGCAAAATCACCAAAGAGAGAATGCCGAGTATAAGCGACGGGATTCCCGTACCCTTTCCGGGAAGGGGCTGTGAATAAACGTTGTTATTATTCACATATCCGTTCTGCTGTGGCTGATTAAACTGATAGTTCGGCTGACTGTACTGGGGCTGAGCGGGCTGCTGAGCAGGTGTCTCATTTACAGATTCTGTCGGCGTTCCGCATTGCTGGCAAAATTTTGTTCCTTCGCCAAGCTGTGCGCCGCATTGTTTACAAAACATAATTATCCTCCAAAGAATGTTTTTTACTTTTCAGCAATAGCTTTGTGGTTACATTTTATCATACCGAATTCGCCTTGTCAAGCGCGAAACGACTGCCGCCGACAAAAAAACGCCGCTTTCGCGGCGTTTTTTTATCTTATTCCGTAATTTTCGATAATATAGTCCATATCCTTATCGCCGCGGCCCGAAAGGTTGATAAGCACCGATCCGCGCTTCATCTGCTTTGCGAGCTTCATACCGTAAGCGACTGCGTGTGCGCTCTCGATAGCGGGAATGATTCCCTCCATACGCGAAAGCTCGAAGAATGCGTCGATAGTCTCCTCGTCGTTTATAACGTCATACTTGACGCGTCCGATGTCACGGAGGAACGCATGCTCAGGACCCGAAGACGGATAGTCAAGACCGCTTGCGACCGAATAAACGGGTGCGGGATCGCCGTTTTCGTCCTTGAGCATAATACTGTTGAAGCCGTGCATAACGCCCTCAGTACCGTATTTGAGAGAAGCCGCGTGCTCACCGAGCTCCTCGCCGCGTCCGAGCGGCTCGATACCGTAAATATCAACGGGATCATTAAGGAATCCCGAGAAGAATCCCGCAGCGTTAGAGCCGCCGCCAACGCAAGCAACGATCGCATCGGGCAGATGCCCCGTCATTTCAACGAATTGCTCACGCGCTTCCTCACCGACGACGCTCTGAAAATCGCGCACCATCATCGGGAAGGGATGCGGTCCGACGACAGAGCCGATGCAGTAGATGGCATCCTTGTATTCCTTTGAATACGCCGCGAACGCCGCGTCGACCGCTTCCTTCAAGGTCTGAAGACCGTGAGTTACCTCGACGACGTTTGCGCCGAGTATCTTCATTCTTGCTACGTTGGGCGCCTGCTTTTTAATGTCAACGGAGCCCATATAAATATCACATTCAAGTCCGAAGTATGCCGCCGCGGTAGCAAGCGCAACACCGTGCTGACCCGCTCCCGTCTCGGCAATGACCTTTTTCTTACCCATATATTTTGCAAGCAGAACCTCACCCATACAGTGATTCAGCTTGTGCGCTCCGGTATGATTCAAATCCTCTCGCTTTACGTAAAGCTGAACGTTTCCGAGCTTGCCCGAAAGTCGTTCAAGATGCGACACGGGCGTCGGTCTGCCCTGAAATTCCCGACGGATACGGCGCAGCTCGGCTATAAAGCGTCTTGACTGCGCGATCGTCATATACGCCTCGGTTATTTCGTCCATCGCCGCCTGAAGCTCGGGCTGGATGAATGAGCCGCCGTATTTTCCGAAATATCCGTTCTTATCGGGGTAAGTCTTAAAATAAGTATTAAAATCAACGTTTTCGTATTTCATAATAAATTCTCCTTAAAAGTTAGTAAAGTAAAGCTTTAAGAAAAATACCGCCATCGTCTTGCTAAAATAAACATACTCTCTCCTTCTCCGCCGGAAAACAAAAATCGCCCCGACAGAAAACATAATTCCGTCAAGGACGAATATAAGCAAAAGCATATATCCGCGGTGCCACCGTGACTTGGCGCTTCGCGCCCGCTCAACATACCGAAAAAGCATGCACGTATTTAACGGTTACGTTTCCGTCGGTCATTAGCCGCCCTCCGAAGTCCATTCGCCGCAAGCACCTCCGCCGCACTTACACCGTCTGCGGCTCGCTTTTTGAGATTAATATTGCGGATACTACTCTTCATCACAGGTTTACGTTTTTTATTATATCACCGTACTAAAGCTTTGTCAAGTTATATACGAATATTTTTCTCGTTATTGGAAAAAATGCTTTAAACGAGGTGCAATATGGAATACAGTGAACTTTTGTCTACTCTGAAAAACAAGCTGAATCTCAGCAAAAGCTTTGATATACAGTGCAGGGTAATTACGTTAAACGGCAAGGAAGCGGCATTCTTTTCGACTGCGGGTCTTATCGACAACGAGCTTGCCGAGGAGCTTATCGAGCATCTTGCGCGAGGCGGCGATGGCGCGGTGTTCACCCTTCCCTGCCATGATGTGACGGTAAGCCAGGACCCCGACGTGCTGACCGATGCCGTCCTTTCGGGCAGAGGCGTCATACTCTGCGACGGTGTCAAGGGCGGAATCGTTGCCGACATTAAAAAATTCCCCCTTCGCGGAATAAACGAGCCGGAAAACGACCGCGTTCTTAGAGGTCCGCGCGACGGATTTACCGAATCTCTCGTTTTTAATACTGCGATGATCCGTCGTCGGCTTCGTGATCCGAATCTGATAATGGAGCGTTTTTCGGTTGGCAAAAACGCAAAGACCGACGTTGCACTCTGCTACGTTGACGGCTGTGCCGACGCAAAATTCGTTTCCGCTATGGCTGAAAAGCTGAAAAATCTTAACGTCAAGGCAATAAATATGACTCAGGAAAGCTTGGCGGAGGCGCTCATACACCGCGGCTGGTACAACCCATTCCCGAAGGTACGCTACACCGAGCGCCCCGATGCCGCCGCCGCGATGCTTGAGGAAGGAAGCGTAATAATCGTTTGCGACAACACGCCGCAGGCGATGATACTTCCGACGTCGATCTTTGACTATCTGCAGGAGACAGACGACTTTTATCTTCCTCCCCTTATCGGCACCTATCTGCGCCTTACAAGAATGGCGATCTTCCTGCTTTCTTTGATACTGACGCCACTATGGTATTACTGCGTAAAAAACGTAACGTCACTTCCCGAATGGTTGCATTTTCTTGATATAGACGACAAAGCGGCGGTGCCGCTTCTCATGCAGCTTCTGCTCGCGGAATTCATGATAGACGGTCTGAAGCTTGCGTCGCTCAACACCCCGAATATGCTTAACAATTCCCTCTCGGTCGTTGGCGGACTTATACTCGGCGATTACGCCGTCGAGGCCGGCTGGTTCTCACCGCAGACGATCCTTTATATGGCAATAGTCGCTATCGCCTCCTTCACTCAGCAGAGCTACGAGCTTGGATACGCGTTTAAGTTTATCAGGATGCTTTTACTGCTCGCTGTCGAGCTTTTCGGCGGCTGGGGGCTTGTCGTCGGGCTGATACTGACCGCGATAACCATCGCGCTCAACAAGACCGTTTCGGGAAGCAGATCCTATCTTTATCCCCTTATTCCCTTCAACGGCGATGCACTTCTCCGCACCTTCGTACGTAAGCGACTGCGGTACGACAAGCCGCAAAAGAAATGCGGCGCGGCAAAGCGTGACTGCTGCGGAAAGGAATCGAAGTGATAATACTCGATATTACCGCCGCGTTTGCTATAGCTATCCTCTGCGGTCTCGGCGGCGGTGGCGGAATATTCGTTCTCTATCTTACTGCCGTCAGCGGCATGAAGCAGATAACGGCGCAGGGAGTGAATCTATTATTCTTCCTTTCGTCAGCCGTCGGAGCTTTTGCGGTCAACCGCAAAAACAAGCTTATCGACTTAAAGACCTTTGCGATTATTTCCGTCGGAGGCATCCCGATGGCAGTCCTCGGATCTCTTGCCGCGTCGCTTATCAAAAACGCGCTTCTATCAAAAATGTACGGAGGACTTCTCGTCCTTTCGGGATTATATTATCTTTTTCAAAAAGAAAAAAAGTAAAACGCACCTGCAAAAAGAAAGACACTTCGTAAAGAAGTGCTCTCTTTTCGTTATGTAAAAATAAGCCCACCCGATATTCGGGTGGGCTTATATCAATTCATTGCCTTTTCAAGAGCGTTTCCGATCTCTGCTCTGACTTCCGCCATAACGTCGTCGGACGCGTATTCGGTAAGGGAGGGAGTCGCCTTATTTATGCGCTCCTTTACCCATTCTCTGCCAAGATACGTTCCTGCGAGATTGAAGAGCTCAATATCGTTTACCGCATCGCGGATGGTCTTAAGACGGGTGGTCGCAAGAGGACCGGGCTTGCCGATCTTCGTTCCGGGATAGAGCAGGAAGCCCTCGCCGTATACGGGATTACCCTGCCCGTCGCCGACTCCGTTGCAGACGTTTTCCCAAGGATCGACGTCGCCTGCCCAGTAGCCCCAATAGTTGGTTCCCCAGTAGAGGAAGCCGTCTATATCTCTCTGATACATCTGCCAGAACATCGCCTTCTGCATATTTCCGGGAGTGTCGATAAAGAGTTGAGCGTAAGGAGTTATCGGGTCGTTACAAACGTAGCACCACATCTTATCGCCCTTTGCCTTATATTCATCCATACGGGTCCAAAAGGACTTTTCGGGCTTATAGTCAAGGAACGCGTCGTACGACTGATCGTCGTCCCAAAGACAGAGCTTCGGGCACCAGTGATTAGTAGTCGGCGCCATCTCATCGACCTGGTCTCTCCCCTCTCCGACCTGAAGATTGGTATAGAAGGGAGACACGCGGCTCATCTCGGGGCAGAGTCGAATGAAGCGCTCGCACGCCTCTCTGTACTTAATAAGATGATGCGGCTCTCTCGGCTCGTCGAGCGGATATACCATTGCCTTGCTCAGCCAGACGGGGTTGCTCTTAAGCTTATCGTAATAAGCTGCAAGCTCCTCGTCGGTCAGGTTGTCAAGCGCCCAGATACCGATCGCGAAGGAGGTTACTCTCGGGTCTGACATATACTCGTCCGCGCGGGGATCGAGAACGTCATAGGGAAGATTGTAGGAAGACAGACCGTGCTCGAGAAGCAGGTCGTAGTATTCCTTATAGTTATCGCAGATGTCGCCCTTCATGCCTCTATCAAACTTCGTTATATAGCGCTCGGCAGTCCAGACTGCAGTCGCGAAAGTTTTGGTCTCGGGAAGCGAGAAACTCCATACGTGAAGCTTTACTGTGAAGGTTTCGACAGTATTGCCCTCACCGTCGCAAAGCTCAAAGACAGCGGTATGATCGCCTGCGCTCTCCGCCTTGAAATCAAGGTAAAAAGGAAGTGAAAGCCCGCCCTTAATATCGAGAATTTCGCCCTCGTAAGGAACGATACAGTCGGTATATCGGTGACCCTTAATTTCGTGCGTAAGATGCTCGGAATAGAGCTTGACCGAAGCGCCCTCGCAAGACTTCGTTTTTAGCTGTACCTTACCGTCCGTTTCGCTTCTGAGAGCGATCTGACAGCCGCCCTCGCCGCCATTGGTAAGAGAGAGTGAAAACTCTTTCTTAAGCACCTCGGGCGCAGGCATATCGGCTATGATCTTATCGAAGCCGTGAGTTATCCATGTTTTCATATTATGCTCCAGTGTGTCAAAAATTACGGCTTTACAACCGCCTCGAGCGCGTCACCGATCTCTTTTCTGATCTCGATGAATCTTTCGGGAGTGGTATAGCTGGTGAGAGTGGGAGTTGCCTCGTCCACCTTTGCCATTACCCAATCCTTGCCAAGATACTTTTCCGCAAGCGCAAGAAGCTCGATATCGTCAAGAGCATCGCGGAGTATCTTCATACGGATAGAACCGATAGCACCGGGGCGTCCGATAACGGAACCTGGATACATAAGGAATCCTTCTCCGCAAATGAGTTCAGCATTTGCCTCCTCGCCGGGGTTGCACCCTCTTACGCCGTTATATGCGGTATCCCAGGGGTTTACACCGTCGTTTCCGTGATAGCCCCATGAGGTAGTCCCCCAGTAGAGGAAACCTGTAATATCGCGCTGATAGTGCTGCCACATCATGAGTCGCTGCACAAGACCTTCGGTATCTATAAAGAGCTGTGCATAAGGCGTAAGCGGTGCATTACAAACGTAACCCCAAACGGTATCTCCGCGCTTTTGGAAGTCCTTAAAGCGCTCGCCGAAGCTCTTTTCAGGGGAATAGTCAAGGAAAGGGGTATAGGACTGACTCTCATCCCAAAGACAGAGCTTGGGACACCATAGAATGGTAGAGGGTGCCATAGCGTCGACCTGATCCATCTTATCGCCCATCTGTTTGTTCGTATAGAAAGGAGAAATTACTCCGATTCCGGGGCAAAGACGGGCAAATCTTTCGCAGATCTCCTTGTATTTTGCGAGTGCTTCCTCGGTCGAGGGCTCGTCGATAACGTAAATGATCGCCTTCTTTAGCCATTCGGGATTGCTCTTAACTTTGTTGAAGTATTCGGTTATCTTCTCGTCCGACCAGTTCTTTGCTTCCCAAAGACCGATAACGAAGGAGGTTACGTTCGGGTCAGACATATATGCGTCTGCGCGGGGATCGAGGATATCGTACGGAAGATTATGACCGCAGATATTGTTTTCAAGAAGAAGGTCATAATACGACTTATGTGCATCGGGCTCGGGTTCAAAGCGTCCGATATGCCATCTGTTGATACCGACGGAAGTCGCAAAGCTCTTCTCTGCAGGAAGCGAGAAATGACAGACGTGCAGATTCGCAGTAAAGGTATCAACGGTATTTCCGTCACCGTCGCAAAGAAGGAGCGTAACGATGTGATCGCCTGCGTTTTTTGCTTCGAGATCAACGTAGAAAGGAAGCGAAATTCCTGACTTAACAGAAAGAGCTTCACCCTCGTAAGGAACGATCGGGTCAACGAAAAGATGACCCTGTATTTCGTGGATATGATCCTCGGAATAAATCTTGCACTTAACGCCCTCAGGGGCGATTGCTTTAAGGGATACCTTCGTATCGGTGTCGCTGTTTACAACGACGTGACAGCCGCCCTTTCCGCCCTTCGTAAAATAAAGGGTGATATCCTTATCGAGCTTTTCAGGCGCGGGCATATCAGCGATAATTTTGTCAAAACTCTGAGTTATCCAAGCTTTCATAGTAGTTCTCCTTTTCGTAAAATCGATCCTGATTATTTGAGCGCCGCTTCTAGGGCGTCACCGATCTCTTTTCTTATTTCATCAAATCTGTCATAAGTAGTGTAAGTGGTAAGTGTCGGAGTTGCCTCGTTTACTCTTTCCATTACCCATTCGCGTCCGAAATGCTTCTCTGCCAGAGCAAGAAGCTCAACGTCGGATAAACCGTCACGAAGTATCTTAAGACGCTGGGTAGCAACAGGTCCGTCATATCCGACGGGCTGTCCGGGATATACGAGATATCCGCAGCCGTAAACGGGTTTTCCCTGTCCGTCGCCGATTCCGTTGAACGGCTCTTCCCAAGAAGTCTTATCACCTTTTACCCAGGCAACAACGCTCCAGTAAAGGAAGCCGATTATCTTTCTCTGATAATGCTGCCACATAAGAAGACGCTGCATAAGGCCGTCGGTGTCGATATACATCTGCGAGTAGGGCGTGATCGGGTCGTTACAAACGTAAGACCAAACTCGCTGACCCTTATCCATAACCTCGTTTATTCTCGTTTCAAAGCTCTTTTCGGGGGTATAGTCAAGGAAAGGCGTATAGGACTGACCGTCCTCCCAGAGGCAGAGCTTCGGGCACCAAAGGTCAAGATAAGGAGCCATTTCGTCGAACTGATCCTTGCCCTCTCCGACCTGAAGATTGGTATAAACGGGAACGATCGAAGGAATTTCGGGAGCGAGATTCTTGAGACGCGAAACCTTTTGCTTAAAGGTCTCTATAAGCTCAAGTGTGTGCGGCTCGTCGATCGAATAGAAGAGCGCCTTGCTTAGCCATACGGGATTGCTCTTGATCTTATTTACGTAAGCCACGGTCTTTTCGTCATCATCCGAAGGAACGATAAAGGACGTTACGCGGGGATCCGACATATAAGCATCGGCTCTATCGTCAAGAATATCGTAGGGTAGATCATATCCGCACATACAGTGCTCAAGGAGAAAGTCGTAATATCTTTTATGAGCATCCTCGGACTTATCATATTTTGCGATCCTGTACGCATTTACACCGCAGGCAGTCGCAAAAGTCTTATTTTCGGGAAGCGCAAAGCTCCAGACGTGAAGCGAAACGGTAAAGGTCTCAACGCTTCCGTTTTCGCAAAGCTCGAAGGTCGCAGTATAGTCCCCCGCTTCCTCTGCCTTGAAATCAAGGAAGAACGGAAGTGTCATTCCGCCCTTGACGGCAATGGGCTCGCCGCTGTACGGAAGGATCGGGTCGGTATACTGATGACCGTTTATCGTAAGAGTGTGATCTGCTGTAAAGATATCGCACTTCACGCCGCTCGAAACCGTTTTAAGAGAAACCGCGGTATCGGTATCGCTGTTGACGGCGATCTGACAGTTGCCGTTTCCGCCCTTTGTAAGGTAAAGGGTAAACGTCTTTTTGAGTTCGTTCGGCGCCGGCTTGTCGGCTACGATCTTATCAAAACCGTAAGTCATCCAGGTTTTCATAGCTTTTCTCCTTGTTATTATGTTTTATTTTGCTTTAAGCTCCGCTTCAAGCGCGTCGCCTATTTCTTTGCGTATTTTGTAGAAGTTTTCTTCCGACGTATAGGAAGTGAGGGAGGGAGTTGCCTCATTGATCTTCGAGTCAAGCCAATCCTTGTCGAGATACTTCTCTGCAAGGTAGAACATTTCGATATCGTCGATTCCGTCGCGGAGGATCTTCAGACGAATTGAAGCAACCGGTCCGCCAAAGCCAACGGGAGTTCCGGGATAAAGGAGGTAACCCTCGCCGTAAACGGGTCTGCCGTCGCCGTCCTGCACGCCGTTATACGCCTTCTCCCAAGGGTTCATATCGCTTCCTTCCTGGCGGTAACCCCAAGAGGTAGTCTGCCAGTAGAGGAATCCCTCGATCTCACGCTGATAGTGCTGCCACATCATAAGACGCTGCACAAGACCGTCGGTATCTATAAAGAGCTGTGCGTAGGGAGAGATCGGGTCGTTACATACGTATGACCAGACAACGTCCCCCTCCTTCTGGAAGTCCTTCATTCTCTCTGCAAAGGTCTTTGACGGCGTATAATCGAGGAAGGGTTCGTATGACTGACTGTCGTCCCAGAGGCAGAGCTTCGGGCACCAGAGAATGGTCTTCGGAGCCATTGCGTCTACCTGATCCTTACCCTCACCCATCTGCTGATTCGTATAGAACGGAGCAATTACGCCGATTCCGGGGGCAAGGCGTGCAAATCTTTCACAGATCTCGTTATACTCCTGAATTTTATCGTCAGTCGACGGCTCGTCGATAACGTAGAAGAACGCCTTCTTGAACCATTCGGGATTTTCCTTGACGCGGTTATAGTACTGAACTACCTTCTCATTAGTCCACGTGTTTGCGCTCCAAAGTCCAATAACGAACGACGTTACGTTCGGATCGGACATGTACGCTTCTGCCTCCTCGGACATAATATCGTAAGGAAGCGTATGTCCGCAGATATTGTGTTCAAGAAGAAGGTCGTAATACTGCTTATACATCTTGTTGCCCTTATCAAATCTTTCGATATGATAAGCGTTGATTCCGACGGACGTAGCAAAGGTCTTTTCTTCGGGAAGAACAATGTCCCATACGTGAACGTTTACCGTAAAGGTCGCATAGACCTCGTTTGTCGTACCGTCCTTGAACTCATAGGTATAGGTATAATCGCCTGCGGGAGTATCCTTAGTGGTTGTAAATTCAGCAATAAAAGGAATCGTCTTTTTCGCCGCAAAAGCGATCTTTCTGCCATAATAAGGCATAGCGGCATCGGTCCATTCCTTCCTCTTGATAGTGACCGTGTCGTTCATTACATAAGTATTCGCGGTTATGCTCTTATCCGCATACTTATCGGAATCGAAATCCAAAAAGCTCTTTTTGATCTTCGCACTGCTGTAGATCAGAAGCTGACAGCCCTCTGTTTCGCCCCTCATCATATAAAGGTCATATACTGTGCTTGCGTTCTCGGGCTTGGACTTGACGTTAGCTATCTGCTTATCGGTAAGATGCGTTGTCCACGCTTCCACCTTTATCTCACTGTTTACTTCGTTTTTTCCGCCGCCTTCGCCATCGTTCTTTTTGCTTTCTTCATTGCATGCAAAGAGTGAAAGAAGCATCGAAAGCGTTAAAATGATAAGTAAAAATTTTTTCATTTCTTACTCCGTATATTATTTTTGATTTTTAAGTGCCGCTTCAAGCGCGTCGCCTATTTCTTTACGAATCTTATAGAAGTTTTCTTCAGATGTATAGGATGTAAGAGACGGAGTTGCCTCATTTATCTTTTCCATCAGCCATTCCTTATCGAGATACTTTTCTGCAAGGTAGAACATCTCGATGTCGTCGATTCCGTCGCGGAGGATCTTAAGACGGCTCGTCGCAATCGGTCCCGGAATACCAATGGGTGTGCCGGGATAGAAGAGGAAGCCCTCTCCGTAAACGAGATTTCCATTGCCGTCGCCAACACCGTTGAACGGCTTCTCCCATGGGTCGACGTTCTTGCCGTCATAACCCCACGTCGAGACTCCCCAGTAAAGGAAGCCCTCGATATCGCGCTGATAGTGCTGCCACATCATAAGTCGCTGAACAAGACCGTCGGTATCAATAAAGAGCTGTGCGTAAGGAGACGTCGGAGCGTTACAAACGTATGCCCAAACAACGTCACCCTCTGCCTGAAATTCCTTCATTCTCTCAGCGAAGGATTTTTCGGGAGTGTAATCAAGAAAAGGATCATAGGACTCGCTGTCGTCCCAAAGGCAGAGCTTAGGACACCAAAGGATCGTGCTCGGCGCCATTGCGTCTACCTGGTCCTTGCCTACGCCCGTCTGGGTATTGGTATAGAAGGGCGCGATAACACCGATTCCGGGGCAAAGCTTTGCAAAACGGTCGCAATATTCCCTGTAATTAGCCAGTGCTTCCTCGGTAGTCGGCTCGTCTATAACGTAGAATATCGCCTTTTTGAACCATTCGGGGTTCTCTTTTACGCGGTTATAATACTGAAGGAGCTTCTCGTCGTCCCAAAGCTTTGCGTCCCAGATTCCGATAACGAACGACGTTACGCGAGGATCGGACATATACGCCTCTGCTCTCTCGTCGAGAATATCGTAAGGCAGCACGTGTCCGCAGATATTATGCTCGAGAAGCATATCGTAGTACTTTTTATACATCTCGGAACCTCTGTCAAATCTTGAGATCTGAGCGCCGTTTATTCCTGCCGAGGTCGCAAAGGTCTTTTCTTCGGGAAGAACTATATCCCAAACGTGTACGTTTACGGTAAAGCTCGCCAAAGCTTCGTCGCTTGCCGCATTTTTGAACTCATAGCTATAAGTATAATCGCCTGCGGGAGTATCCTTTGTAGTAGTAAATTCAACGATAAACGGAATTACCAATCTCGAATCAAAAGCGATCTTCGTGCCGTAATAAGGAACAGCGGAGTCCGTCCATTTCTTTCCCTTTATGTTATGAGATCTGTTCATTATGAATATTTCCGAAGTCAGGTTCTTGTCTTCGTACTTATTAAGCTCCGATTCCATGACACCCTTTTTGATGTCCTTATCACTGTATATAATAAGCTGACAGCCCTCAGTCTCGCCTCTCATCATATAAAGGTCGTAAACAGTGCCCGAGCTTATATCCTTGGGCTTAACGTTAGCTATCTGCTTATCAGTCAGATGCGTTGTCCACGCACTTACGTTGATAACTTCATTTTCTCCGGTTTCGCCGTTTCCTGCGCTTTCGCCGTCATCCTTTTTTCCACCATCCTTATTGCACGCAAAAAGCGAAATTATCATGGAAAACGTGATAATTAATAGCAAAAGTTTTTTCATAATATCCTCCGATAATGCCCTCCAAGCCGAAACGAAAAATCCATTTTGCTCATTTTTTCGGGAATTTCGTTTCGGCTTTTGTTTAATGCTTATTTATTCTTGAGGGCAGCTTCGACTGCGTTGCCCATTTCAATTCTGATATTTGCAAATTGCTCATTAGTCACGTAGCTCGTAAGAGTCGGAGTTGCCTGATTTACGTAATTCATTACCCATTCTTTACCGAGAGCGTTCTCTGCAACGTAGAAGAACTCGATATCGTCGATTCCGTCGCGGAGTATCTTCATACGGATAGATGAGACCGGCTCAAACATTCTCATATCAAGACCTGCCGGATAGAAGAGGAAGCCCTCTCCGTAAACGGGGCTGCCGTTTCCGTCGCGGACACCGTTGAAGGTGGTCTCCCATGGGTCGATGTTATTGTATGTCGTCTGCTCATTTGTCTTATATCCCCAAGCTGTCGTTCCCCAGTAGAGGAAGCCCTCGATGTTGCGCTGATAGTGCTGCCACATCATGAGACGCTGCTCAACGCCGGCGGTATTGATGAAGAGCTGTGCGTAAGGATCAATGGGATCGTTACAAACGTATGCCCACATTCTGTCGCCCTCGCTCTGCATCTCTGCCATTCTATCGGCAAAGGTCTTGTTCGGAGTGTAATCGAGGAAGGGATCGTACGACTGGCTGTCGTCCCAAAGGCAGAGCTTAGGACACCAAAGATCGGTATAGGGATCCATGAAGTCGACCTGGTCCTTGCCCTCTTCCATCTGAATATTCGTATAGAAGGGGGAAATTACGGGAATTTCAGGGGCAAGGCGCTTAAGGCGCTCGCAGTGCTCCTTATATTTTGCAAGATCCTCCTTAGTGGACGGCTCGTCTATAGGATAGAAGATCGCCTTCTTGAGCCATTCGGGATTTTGTTTCAGCTTGTTGTAATAAGCAAGTATTTCCTCATCGGAAAGATCATCCGGGGCGGACGGAACCACGAACGACGTTACGCGCGGATCGGACATATATTCGTCTGCGCGAGAGTCGAGAATATCGTACGGGAGCGTATGAGCACAGATATTGTGCTCAAGAAGCATATCGTAGAACTGCTTGTAGAGAGCAGGACCGCAACCGCCGCCGTAGAAACGGCCGATATGATATGTATTAATACCCGCTGAGGTTGCAAAGGTCTTTTCCTCGGGAAGAACTATATCCCAAACGTGAACCGTCACGTTGTAGGTTGCAAGCTGCACGCTCTTCTTTCCCGATGCATCGTTGATCGCAAAGACATACTTATATTCACCTGCAGGAGTATCGGCAGTCGTTTTGAAGTCGATAACGAATGAAAGCGACTTTTTCACTTCAAGCGAAATATCCTTCTTACCATAGGGGAAGGTGGAGTCTGTATACTGTTTACCGCCTATTTTGTGAGTATTGTTCATCGAGAAAAACTCGGTCGTAATGCTCTCGTTTTCACCCGAAACGGTAACAAGCTCAACCTTTTTTACCGCCTGATCACTGTAAATTACAAGCTGACAGCCCTCGGTCTCGCCCCTTGTCATATATACCGTATAATCCGAGGACAAATTACCCTTCGGCTTAATGTTCGCAATTATCTTATTATAGGAATGCGTAGCATAGGAGGTAATATTTGCCGCTACGCTTGGCTTTTCATTGGAATTATTTTTTGAACCGTCACTGTTTTTTCCGCCGCAAGCAACCACAGAAAACAGCGTACAAACAATAAGAAGAATGGATATGATCTTTTTCATAATATGCCTCCTTACGGAAGTGCTTTTTCAAGCGCGCTTCCGATTTCGATTCTGATCTGTGCGAAAACGTCGTCAGTCGCTTCTATCGACGTGAGCGACGAGGATATCGAGTTAACACACTCGTTCACCCATTTGTTTCCGAGCGTCTGCGCCGCGTACCTGAGAAGCTCGATATCGTCGATACCGTCACGCATTATCTTCATGCGCAAGGATACCGTCGGAGCATCGGAAACGCTCTCTCCTGGATAGAATAAGATGCCGTCGCCGTAAACGTGATTGCCCTTTTCGTCGTAAAGACCGGTATCAACGCTCTGCCACGGATCGACCTTGTTAAAGACGCTCCAGGCAGTCGACGACCAGTATATAAACCCGTGAATTCCTCTCTGATACTGCTGCCAGAAAACAACTCGCTGATCAAGTCCCGGGTGATCGACCACAAGCGCGGTATACGGCTCGCCCGGCGTGTAAGAAAGGTACGTCCAAACGCCGAAGTCTTCGCTCATCATCTTTCTCATTCTCGCTTCAAATGACATGCTGTGAACGTAATCGTGCTTGCCGTACGAGATCTCGTCGTCCCAAAGGCATAGCTTCGGACACCAGAGGGTACACCAGCCCTTCATCGCGTTGACTTGGTCCCAGCCGCGAGGATCAATCTGGACATCCTGATTCATCGGACACGTGATCTTTATCGCCCTGCAAATGCCCTGAAGACGTTTTGCTTCAAGGCAAAATGCCTCAATTTCTTCTTCGGTGGAAAGCTCGCTTGCCGGCATGAAAAACGCCTTTTTGAGCCATTTTGTATTCGTTTTAAGCTTCTTATAATATGCTTCCAGCGTTTCGTCCGAAACATCATGCGGCACCCTGAACGCCGTAACACGAGGATCCGACATATAAGCATCGGCGCGCGGATCGAGAATATCGTAAGGAAGATCTCTTGCACTCAGATTGTGTTCAAGAAGAAGATTGTAGTAGTTAAGATAGATCTCGTCGGTGACCTCTTCTTCACCTACGGAAAAGTAATCTGCAATATCTTTTTTCGATACCGTGACCGAGCTTTGATACGACAGCTTCTCGGGAAGCGTAATATCCCATACTCTTACGATTATCACGAACTGCGCAACAGTCTTGTCTGACGGATCGCGAAGCTCGAAAACGTAAGGATAATGCCCTGCCTTCGTACCGCTTGCAGGTGTAAATTCGATAAGGAACGGAAGGGTCTGTCCCGCCTTTAAGTCAAAGCTTGTTCCCTCCGCATATCGCTTCGCCGGATCGGGAAGGATCGCGCCGTTTATATCATAATTTGTATCAAGGATAAATACCTCGTAATCGAGATCATTATCCTCTTTATAGGTGCATTTAAGCGTCAGCGTGCAGTTTGATTCGGTACGGACCGCCACCTGACAGCCCTCCGTTTCACCCCTTGCCAAATAGACCTTATAAGAGGTCGAAGCTGACGTCGGAACGGTGCCGTTTGCCGCTATTTTCGTATAGGAATGAGCCGTCCACGCGCTCGCCTGAACGTCACTTTTCGGATTGTCGTTCGGCGCAGTGAACTCAAAATCGTCGCTCGGCTTTTCGTCTACAGGTTCATTCTCCGTCGGCTTGCCGACGACGCTTTCCGAGCAGGCAGTAAAGGTAAATAGCGTACACAACGCAAGCAAGATCAAAAGCGATCTTTTCATTTGTTCCTCCGTTTGTTATTTGTTGATTTTCTTTTCGAGAGCGTCACCGATCTCTTTTCTTATTGCAGCAAGAGTATCCGCATCAGAGAAGGAAGTAAGGGACGATGTCGCGCCGTTCGTCTTTTCCTTCACCCAGCTTTCGCCGAGATACTTTTCCGCAAGATACATAAGCTCGATATCATCGATACCGTCGCGGATGTACTTTAGACGCAGAGAAGCAACCGGTCCTTCAACACCTGCGGGCTTGCCGGGATAGAAGATGTTGCCCTCGCCTATGACCTTGTTGCCGTTTGCGTCAACAAGACCGTTATCGAGACTTTCCCATGGGTCGATAAACTTAGTATAATCGTTATACTGAACCCACTTGTTGGTTCCCCAATAGAGGAAGCCGCTTATATTTCTCTGATATATCTGCCAGAAGAGCAGACGCTGATTCTGGCCCAAGGTATCAACAAAAAGCTGTGAATACGGATCATCGGGATCGTTACAAACGTAAGTCCAGAGCTCACTTCCCTCGGCGCGCTTTGCCTCCATTCTGTCGGCATAAGACTGATCGGGCCTTACGTACTTACCGAAATCATAGTACGCCTGATCGTCGTCCCAAAGACAGAGCTTCGGACACCAGATACCCGAATCGTTATACATGTGGTTCGTCTGGTCATCCTTGCTGAGTGCGCCTGAAATGCCCGTTTCCCATTTGAAATTCGTATAGTAAGGCGCGATTACGGGAATATCGGGACAAAGCTTGCGAAGGTGCTCGCAGAACTGGTTATATTTTTCGACCTGCTCCTTCGTATGCGGCTCGTCAAGAGGATAGAACACTGCCTTGGAAAGCCAGGTCTTATTTGTCTTCAACTTCTTATAATATTTGAGGATCTCCGAGTCGGGAAGCAGATTTCCGTCGTCGCCAATACAGGGAACGAGGAAGAAGGTGACTGCGGGATTGCTCATATATTTGTCGGCATAATTATTCAGAATATCCGCCGGCAAGTGATAGGGACTTAAGTTATGCTCGAGCATAAAGCCGTAATAGCTGTTCAAAAGCTCAAGATACTCGGCGTCGCTTGCGTTCTGCTTACCCTCGTGTACTACCGCCATCCAGTTATCAAGTCCCGCCGCGGTGCGGAAGGTCTTATCGGTCGGCAGTGTGATATTCCAAACGTGAACGGTCACCTCAAAGAGCGCAACCGCCTTTCCCTTATCGTTCACGAATGCGTAAACGTATTTTTGGTCACCCATAGGGGTAGCCGCCGATGTCGTAAACTCAATAAGGAACGGAAGAACGGAGCCGGCACCGATCGTGACCTGCGTGCCGTAATAGGGACGGCAGGCATCGGTATATTGATTTCCGTTCACAGTCTCGTAGTTATCGAGCATATACATACTCGAGCTGATAGATCCGCCGGGCGCAGACACAAGAACTAGCTTGCCTTTCTTCGAACCCGACGAAGCCGAGTTCATAACGACGAGCTGACAGCCCTCGGTCTCGTTCTTCGCCATATTGACCGTGTATTTCGTAGTACCGGTGTTATTCGGCGCATTGAGAACGATCTTATCGTAGGAATGTGTAGCCCACGCGGTTATATTATCGTCAGTCACCGACGGAAGCTTCGTCGTTTGGCTAACCTTATGTTTGTCTAAGTAAACCTCGAATTTTTTAAGAACTACGTTCTGTCCGCTTTCTTTTTTGCTTGTATCACTGTATTTTACGAGGAGAAATACAATATCTCCGCGGACAAGCTTTACAGTTTCCTCAAAGGAAATATTCTTTTTGTTACTGATATTTCTTTCCTCTGCAAGGACAGTTCCGTCGCCCTTGAGAAGAAGAACATCCAGCTTCACATCGTTCGCCCAAAGCTTATATGCCTCAGCAACGATCGTAGCGCTTCCGTTATCGTATGCGGTATACACTACTGCGGAACCGTAATTGGCGGTACACATAAGGTCGACTATTCCGGTTCCCTCAGATTTTGAGACTGTATAAATATCGGGACGGTAGATCATATGATGACCGGGATAATCGGAGCTCCATGTCGATCTTTTTGCTGCTTCAAGCTCGTAAAACTTTTTTTCGGAAAGCTCGTACGCGGCAAATCGGTAATTACCGCTTGATACGGTTCCGATACCGAGATTAAATTTCGCTAACGTGCCTTTTATAGGCGGCTCGGTTACGGCAGGAACGGTCGTTGACGGCTGCGTCGTCGAGGGCGTTGTTGTGTTCGGATTTTTATTAGTGTCCTTCGGTCTGGCCGTCACCACTTCTTTCGTTGTTGTAACAACTTCCTCTCCGTCGCCGCCGTTTGCGCAGGCAAACAGCGCGAGCATAGTGACAAGAATAAGTATTACTGAGACAAATCTTTTCATATCAGTTCCCCTTAGTTTTATTTGGGAAAATGCAATAGGGGAGCGACATTTAGTCGCCCCCCCTTAGTTGTCAGCAAGCCGTTTAACGGGCAGCGTCGCCGCTTTTCCGATGTCAGCGATTACTGATCAGTATTTAGTTCTCCTGGAATTCGTCGAATGCCGTCATTATCTCGTCAAGAGCGTCCTGAACGTCATCCGCGATAGCATCGTAAGACTGCTGGATCTGGCTGTTTCCTTCGTTCAAGTTAACGTCTACACGAACCATGTCCATGAAAGGAACCTTGGAGTGAAGGAGTGTTCCGATGTCCCAAGAAACGCTATCAAGAACGATGTCGAACATCGAGTCAACGTCGGAAACGACCTGACCCTGAAGTGCGTCGAACTTGTATGCAGGATATACGTGTGCCTCAGAAGCGATGGAAAGTGCTTCAACGAGGAGAGAAACGATGTCAGCGTCTGCAGTGATCGGAATAGACATTACAGAGTAGTTATCGGTCATTGCAGAGTAGTACTTCTCCTGGTTCTCGTCGAACTTCGGCTGAGGAATGATGGTGTATGTATAGTCAGTCATCGTTTCCTGGAAGTAACCGATAGTAGCGCTAAGTCCTGCCTGAACGAAGAGTGACTTACCGGTAGCAAATGCAGTGTAAGCTTCTCCTCCGTTACCGGTAAAGATACCGGGAGTCTCGTAGTACATGGTGTGCATTCTGCTCGTATAGTCAAGGAGCTTCTGGCTCATGTATACGTTCTCAAGACCGTTTTCAACGCTGTTCTTGATCATGGGAACCTGCCATGCAGCATGCCAGGTATCGATCATCCAGTCCTTAGACATGAAGAATGCGCAAGTGTCGTCTGCGGTCTTACCGTCACCGGTAGCGTCGTCCCAGTTGAAGTCGTTTACGATCTTCATGAGCTCGTCGTAGGTCCAGTCGCCGTTGTTGATCGTCTCGATAAGTTCAGAAGAGAACTCTTCGCCCTTCCACTGGTCACCGAGGTCACGGTTGTAAAGCATAGCAACAGTCTGACCGATAGTAGAAATACACATCTTGGAAATAGCAGTGTAGATCGCGTCACGGACGGAGAACTCGTCGTTCATACCGTGGATCCAGTGAGACTCTTCGAGCTTGTTGTACTTAAGATTGTTCCAGTTAAGAACGAATCCGTTAGTGATAAGGGGTGCGCTCTCGTAGACGTAGGTCATAGCGAGGTCGAAGTTATCAGCCTGCATGGTACAGTCGGAAAGAACCTGGTTAAGGTGAGCGTACTGAGCACCGTCATTATCCTGACGTACGATAAATACGCTGTATCTGTCCTCAACCTTAGAGTTTCTGAGAACGAGCGCCTGGTCAACGATGTTTTCGGACGTTTCGTCGTCAACAACGACCTCCATTGCACCGTAGTGTCCTCTGGTGCTGATTCTGAAGTCAGTACCTTCTCCGTCGTATTCGGGGAGGTCTTCCCACTTGTTTTCAGTCGGCTTCAGATTAGGATCGTCTATCCATGCGGGCTCTTTTTTGCCTTCGTCCTTGCCGCCACCGCAAGCGAAGCATGTGATCAGCATGCAAGCTGCGATAAGAAGTAAAACAAACTTCTTCATGATTTTCTCCTTTTTGAAAATATTTTTTATATTTTGACATTTGCGTATGCAATACGGCAAATGTTAAAACCATATCATTGCGAAAACGCGCACCATCTCTTGTGCAATATGTTAAAACTCTGCTTTTTGCTTTTTTGCAATTGTTACAAAAAACTTTGATAAATTAACGTTTTTTTAACTTTTGACCGAAAATCTTTTGCAATTATAACATATTAACGCCAAAATTCGATGGTTTTTTATCGCTTTTTTGCAAAATTAGTATAACACGCAACCGAATTTTCTTCTATAAGAAATTTGTCTTAAATTATCATTTATTTGTTATCAAATGTAAACAATTGTGATGGATATGTGAACAACAGATGAATCGCGAAAAAAAGCAGGTTTAGCTCTTATTCCGTTTGCATCAGAACTCCGGATCGTACTTCTGCTCAAACGGCTCCCAGCATATTTCTCTTACCTCGATGTCCTTTATACGGAGCATCGTGCAATACGCCGAAAAGCCGACGTGACCGCCGTTTATCGGATTCGGGTCTATCATTTCCGACACGAGAACGTCGTCAACGACCATAAAGGAATGACCGTCTATCGCTCCGCAGGTCATTCTGACCTCGGTGCCGGGGGTGTATTTATACAAGCTGGTCGTCGAATAGAGGTTCGAGCCGACGCCGTAGCCGATATTTCTTTCAAGACCCGCCTTGTTTTCGTACCAGCCGTTAAGACCGCAGACGTAGGAAAGACCGAGATAGTCAACCTCGTCATCCCAATTTGCGCAGAAAACGGCGTTAAGGTCGCGGGTTGCGGGAAGTATCGTCGAGACGGTGAAGGAAAGCATTACGTTACCATTATAGTAATCGCGCGTGAAAAGGATTCCTCCCTTGTTTCCGTTTTCGATTCCGATAAGAGCGCCGTCCTCGTATTTCCACTCTCCGCTTTTCGGCTCGAAATAGTCAAGCCAGTCTGTATTCGGCTTATAGTCGAGAAGCACCTTCGACTTATCAAAAAGAATTTTTTTACCTAAAAGATGTATGTTTTTCATATCTGTCCTCAATTATAGTTCTCGTTAAACACGCGGATCTTGTAGTAATGTCCCATCTCCGACGTGATAGCGGTTTTATCAAAGCTTCCGTCTTTCTTTTTCCTCATGAAGCGGATCGTAGTTGAAGTCCACTGATGGCACTTGCCGTCGGGATATATCTTTACACACGAGCCATCGTCGAAATTGCCGATTCCCTTGATCTGACCGTTTCTTTCCTCGGAGTGAATAAGAGGGAAAGAATCATAATCGGTCCTGAACTCGCCCGTCGTCTTATCAAACTGATATACCGTACGGTGGAAGGTCACCCAAAGGCGGTTTTTGTCTCCGTAATAAGGGGCAAGATCGTGTCCGCCGCCGAAGGGCACTTCGTACTTTGCAAGGCGGTTGACGGTCACCTCGCCGTTTTCCCATATTATCTCGTTTTTAGAGAGATTGTTACCGCTGAGGATCCAGAGACACTTTTCATCGGGATCGTAAAGCACTCCGTGTCCATCGAACGCATAAACGCACCCGACAGACGCAGCCCCGCCCTTGTCGGGATCGAAAAACTTAACGTCAAAGCCGACGCTCGACGCAACTGCGATAAGGTATCTGCCGTCATCAAAAGGAATAAGCTCAACGGAATGAGGGTTTGCGCCCGTACAGTCTGTTCGGTAGAGCTGTTCGTGCGTCTCGTAATCGACCATGGCCGCGCTCATGTGTCCGTAGGACGTAAGAACGACCTTGCGTCCTTTATAACGGCGGAGCTTTACTCCGGCAATTGAAGGTTGATCGTATTGATGTGACCATACAAGTGAGGATTCGTCGATAACTCCCTTTCCAATGTCGTGCACGTCTACTCTGCCCTCGCTCTGATTCGTAAGAGCCACAAGATACTGTTTGTCTGCCATGGGAATTTCTCCTTTTCTTTTCTACCTTAATTATACTACATACTCGCATTCTTGTCTACCGTTTTTTCTTTTTCGGTAAAATTTTTACAATACTATTGCATTTTGTTAAAAAAGAATTTATAATATTCATGTACCATATATTTACATAGACACAGGAGGTATTTTATTATGGATTTACTTAAAAAGTTTTGGCCTCTCGGCCTCAAGGCAAAGAAGGGTGACGTTGCTTCGCTTATCATTTGGATCGTAATCGGGATCCTTTTCTGTGCAGTAGTCGGTTGGCTCTTCGGTTGGATCAGCGCACTCATCACGTCGGTTATCCCGTTCCTCGGAATTATCACCGGGCTTATCGGATTGGCGCTTGATCTTTACGGAATCGTAAACATCGTAGTTTGCGTTCTTTCTTACCTCGGAAAGCTCTAATCAGCCAAACAAAAATACCGAAGCATCCGCTTCGGTATTTTTTTCATCCTTATTTTTTAACGACATCGTCCGATATGACGCCAAAAATAAAAACGTACATATCGTAAGCCATTTTATAGACCTTGTCAAGCTCCGCGTCGGTAATATCAAAACCGACGTCGGTCGGATATCGGGTTTCGATATAGTATCTGTTGAGCGAAGTGCTTTCGTCGAGCCACTCATCGAATTTCCTGTCGATTCGGCAGGCACTCCTGCAAAGGAATGTCAGGTTATGTCCGTCAACGTGCTTGCCGTTTTTAAAGAGAAGATACCCCTTGAGCGCCTTTTCAATGCACTGCTGACAGTGAAATGCGGCGTTGCAGTTGTCGCCGTTATTATCCTTTAATATGCGTGCGGAATCAAGGTCACATTCTGATCGCTCAAGCCAGTCGAAATATCTTTTACTATCGTGCGGACCTCCGCGTCTTCTACCCATAAAGCACCCTGCCCTTCGACATTATGCTGTACGCGTAGCTCGTTTCGTCCTTTACGAGAATGAGAAAATCTTCCTCCCTATACACGAGCAGGTTGAATGCAACGTCACAGTCGAGAATACGGTAAAGCCGTCTTTCGGCTTCCTTCGGGTCGCCCTTTACAACGATAAGCAAGCTTGCCTCGCGCAGCTGCTCACCGTTTTTCTTTTCGCCGTAGAGGATCACCTTGCTCGGACTGACCTCGTCAATGACTGTCTTGCATATACGGTCTAATACTCCGTTCATTTCCGCACCTCCGTTTCTTACCTACATTATACACGGATATGCAGATTTTTTCAAGTATTAACCGATTATTTCGTTCGGTGCAGTTCCGCCCAGCCCGAAGCTGACGGCAATAGCTTCGTTTACGCGCCTCATAACGCTGTCGTCAAGATGCCCCATTTTTTCTTTGAGTCGGGTTTTGTCAAGCGTTCTTACCTGCTCGAGCAGAATAACGGAGTTCTTCATAAGTCCGCCGCTTGATGTGTCGGAGCTTATCATCGCCTCAACGCCTATATGCGTCGGGAGCTTGTTTTTTCCCGTGCGTGAGGTTATCGCGGCGGCAATGACCGTCGGGCTGTACCTGTTACCGACGTCATTCTGTATTATAAGAACGGGACGAAGTCCTCCCTGCTCCGAGCCGACGACGGGACTGAGATCGGCATAAAATATATCTCCGCGTTTACACGTCATAATATTTTTCCTTTCGGTTTTTTTGATCTTCTTCGTAAGAGCACATTACTATTTTTCGGCAGGCGTGGGAATAATATTCGCGTTAAGAAAAATTTGATGCCCTTACAGTAATTATTTTACGCGAAGAAATTTGTGATGTGAAAAGCCGACACTAACAGGAAAACGCCAATGCCTCCATTGTACAAAGGGAGGTGGCATTTGCAAAGCAAATGACGGAGGGATTGTTAAGTGAAACCCCCTGGATTACAATTCCTCAGTCTCGCTACGCTCGACAGCTTCCTTTGCACAAGGGAGCCATCAGGCGAACACGCAAGGGTTTCCGAAAATGAGCGAAGTGAGTTTTTGGGGTTCCGAGGTCGCCCCTGCAAGAAAGGCGATAGCAAAGATTTTCCCCATCATCTCTTTTCTATTGATAATTACCAAAAAATGTAATATAATAGATATATGAAATCGAAAGGACAAGAAAATGAGCGGATTCAGAAAATCGGGCGCATTGCCGCTGTTAATATCGGACAACATAAGCTGCTCACACGGATTCTCGACGCGCGAGGGCGGCGTCAGCCACGGAGACGGGCTTGACACCCTCGACCTCGGCATGGGGACAGAAGAGGACGTAAGAGAAAACCGTCGCCGTTTTGCTTCGGCACTTGGCGGCGATATTTCAAATATGTTCTCGGCAAAGCAGATACATTCAAACATCGTTGAGACCGTAACAAAAAACGACCTTGGACGGCACTTTGAATGCGACGGCTTCGTGACAAGCGAAAAGGAGCTGCTTCTCACCGTCAAGGTCGCGGACTGCGTTCCGATCCTTCTTTACGATGATTCGGGAGTTATCGGCGCCGTTCACGCCGGTTGGCGCGGAACGGTAAGCGGCATCGCCGTCAGCGCAGTAAAAAAGATGATCTCACTCGGCGCGTCGGCTGAGAACATAAAGACCGCGATAGGACCGTGTATTCATTCCTGCTGCTACGAGGTCGATATCCCCTTCGTTCGTGCGGTAAAGGAAGCAGAATACGGAAGCGAGCTTCTGACTTTCATCACGCCTGCCAAGACAGAGGGAAAATTTTACGCAGACCTCCCCAGCATGAACCGACACCTCCTCACCCTCTCGGGCGTTAAAGACGAAAACATCAATATTTGCCCCTCCTGTACCTCATGTGAAAACGACGTATTTTTCTCTCACCGCGCAAGCCACGGCAAGCGCGGACTTATGATGGGCGGAATAATTCTTAAATAATATCGAAGCAAATTCCTTGACAAATCAGGAAATATGTGCTAAAATTACCGTAACATAGGGAGTAGTTTGCGCGTAAGCGTGTCAAGCCAACCATCCCGCGGAAAACGTCTTCCGATTGACTTGACTTAAAGAACGAGACTGTGTGCGGCATTTTTCCGTGCATCGGCTCGTTATTTTTTATTGTTGTAAAAAAATCCGAAAGGAATTAAATAAAAATGAAGCATTATCTAACCGAAAAAGAAGAAGTGCTGAGCGGCGTTTCCTCTTCGCTTGACGGTCTGAGCACCGCCGAGGCAGAAGCCCGCCAAGCACGAGACGGAAAGAACAAGCTTGCAGAAGGAAAGAAGATAACTCTTTTCCGGAGGATCATTTCCCAGCTTGTCGACCCGATGGTACTCGTCCTTATCGGCGCGGCGATCGTTTCGGCAGTAACCGAGCTTTCGCTCCATCCCGATAAGCTCCCGACCGACGTATTTATCATTCTCGCGGTCGTAATCCTCAACACCGTACTCGGTGTCGTTCAGGAGAGCAAAGCGGAAAAAGCCATTGACGCGTTGAAGGAAATGGCGGCGGCGACCTCAAAGGTCATCCGCGACGGCAAGCTCGTTACCGTTCGAAGCGAAGACCTCGTTATCGGTGACATCGTCGTCCTCGAAGCGGGTGACGCGGTCCCTGCCGACGGACGAATACTCGAAAGCGCGAGCATGAAGATCGAGGAAGCGGCGCTGACTGGCGAAAGTGTCCCGTCCGATAAGGTCGATCATGTTCTTACAGCCGACGGCAACGGTGACGTTCCGCTCGGAGACAGAAAGAACATGTGCTACATGGGAAGCGTCGTCGTTTACGGACGCGGCGTTATGGTCGTTACCGGAATCGGTATGAATACCGAAATGGGTAAGATCGCAACCGCTATCACCGAGGCAGAGGAAGGCGAAACTCCCCTTCAGAAGAAGCTTTCTCAGCTTTCCAAGATACTTACCTGGCTCGTTCTCGGTATCTGCGTATTCATGTTCGGCTTTACCCTGTTCATGAACAGAGACGTTCTCACCGCGAAAAATGCCTTCAATGTTATTCTCGAGGACGCATTTATGCCGGCCGTATCCCTTGCGGTCGCAGCTATTCCCGAGGGACTTGCGGCAGTTGTTACCATCGTTCTTTCGATGGGCGTTACCAAGATGTCGAAGCAGAACGCGATCATCCGCCGTCTTACCGCAGTTGAAACGCTCGGCTGTACACAGATAATCTGCTCCGATAAGACCGGTACTCTTACTCAGAACAAGATGACTGTCGTTGACAGCTGGGGAAGCGACAATAACCTCCTCGCTATCGGTATGGCACTTTGCTCCGACGCAAGCCCCGATGAAAGCGGCGAAGCAGTAGGCGAGCCGACCGAATGTGCGCTCGTTAACTATGCGACAAAGCTCGGTCTTCACAAGCTTGAAATAGAAAAGACCTCTCCCCGTGTAGGCGAAGCTCCCTTCGACTCGGGAAGAAAGATGATGTCTACCGTTCATAACGATAACGGTAATATAATTCAGTACACCAAGGGCGCGCCCGACGAGCTTCTCGCGCGTTGCACGAAGATACTCGTAAACGGAAGCGAGGTCGCGCTTACCGACGCATACAAGGCGGAAATACTCGGCAAAAACACCGACTTCGCCTCTCAGGCACTCCGCGTTCTCGCCTGCGCATACAAGAAGCACCCCGCAATGCCGAGTGACTGCTCGCCCGATGCTCTTGAGCACGATCTTGTGTTCATCGGTCTTGTCGGAATGATCGACCCCGTTCGTCCCGAGGTAACCGAGGCAGTTAAGCAGTGCGTGCTTGCCGGCGTCCGTCCGATAATGATAACCGGTGACCATAAGGACACCGCAGTAGCTATCGCGAAGACACTCGGAATCATCTCCGACGCATCGGAAGCAATAACAGGTGCCGAGATAGATAAGTACACCGACGAGGAATTCGACGAGGCAGTAACGAAGTATTCTGTCTACGCACGCGTACAGCCCGAGCATAAGACGAGAATAGTTAACGCTTGGCGTAAGCGCGGAATGGTAACCGCAATGACAGGTGACGGCGTAAACGACGCGCCCTCTATAAAGAGTGCCGACATCGGTATCGGTATGGGTATAACGGGAACCGACGTTACAAAGAACGTCGCCGACATGATACTCGCCGACGATAACTTCGCAACCATCGTCTCCGCAGTCGCGGAAGGAAGAAGAATCTACGATAACATCACGAAGTGTATCCAGTTCCTTCTCTCCTCTAACCTCTCCGAGGTCATAAGCGTATTCACCGCAACTCTTTGCGGATTCACGATCCTTAAGGCACCGCACCTCCTCTTCATCAACCTCGTAACCGACTCCGTTCCCGCGCTCGCGCTCGGAACCGAAAAGGCAGAGCCGAACATCATGACTCGCAAGCCGCGTAAGAGCAACGAAGGCATCTTTGCGGGCGGCATGGGCTTCAATATCGCATATCAGGGTCTTATGATCTCGGCGATCACGCTTGCCGCGTACTTTATCGGCTACCGCTTCCAGTTCAACCATTGGGGCATCGGTAACAGTGACCACGGTATAACGCTTGCGTTCCTCGCTATGTCGATGTCGGAGATATTCCATTCCTTCAACCTCCGTTCTCACGGATCTATTTTCAAGCTTAAGACACACAATATGATCCTTTGGGGCTCGATGCTCGTATCTCTAGTGCTCACCACCGCACTTGTCGAGATCCCCTTCCTCAGCAACCTCTTCGGATTCGTTCCGATCGGATGGGAGGAATACGCTATTGCTATCGGTCTTGCATTCTCAACGATCCCGATCGTCGAGCTTGTCAAGCTCTGCACAAGACACAAGCGTCACGAATAATATGAAAACGCCGCCCGATCGGGCGGCGTTTTTAACACTAAAAAAGACCCGTCAGGGTCTTTTTTTATTCTTCATCTTCTTATTGACAAATATGAGTCCGCCTCCGAGAAGCGAGGTAACGAGAACGATCATAATAAGGGTAAACTCCCAGGTATCTGTAAAAGACGTATCAATATTATACTTTCTCGCATATTCCTTAGCCGCCTCGTTTCCGTTCAGCTCAAAGCGTAACCGCTCGCAGCCCATAAACGCATCATTGCCGATGTGTTCAAGTCCCTTTGGTATCTTCACAGTGCCGAGCACCGTACAGCCCTCAAAGGCAAAATCGTCAATACTTTCGAGAGTATCGGGAAGCTTCAACGTCAAAAGCGCCTTGCAGTCGCGAAATGCAGACCGCCCGATAAAAACGCCGCCGCTGATCACGGCCTTAGTAAGATTCGGGCATTCCGCAAACGCGTATTCGCCTATCGAAATCACGCTTTTCGGAATACGGACCTCGGTTATCAGGGTGTCACCGCGGCAGGTCTGCGCCGCAATGCGCTTGACCGGAACACCGTCTATCTTTTCGGGAATGTTCATAACGCTTCCGTCGCCGCTAAAGCCCTGAATCACGACCTCCCCGCTTTCAACCGTATACATTATACCACCGTCGGTCTCAAGAACCTCCGCGCGTGCCATCATCGGGATCACCGAAAGTAAAAGAGATAGCGCAAAAAACAAAGAAACAAGCTTCTTCATAATAATCTCCAAAATATTCGTTGAATTCATTTTACCACAATATCCGCCCAATAACAACACCGTGACCGATAATTTACAAAAAAGTCTATATTTGTCCCCCAATAAATTATTTCTCGCCCCCACGCACCGACCGATTTTTCATGGGTAAAAGTATATAATGAATACATAAAAATCTCCGCTAAAAACGAAAGGGGTTTCCAAAGGGGAAAACGTTTGAAAATTTGCGAAGCAAATTTTCATCGGTTTGCCCCTTGGCACCATTCTTTGGTCACCTTTCTTGGGTGAACAAGAAAGGTGAGAAAAAAACACCATGCAAACCATTTACGCCGATATATTATTCCTCATAAACTTCACAATGGACTTTCTGACGCTCTTCGTAACAGCGTCGATCTTACGCCGAAAGATCCGCGTCATCCGCCTTTGCATCGCCTCGGCTATCGGCGGTATCTACGGCGTTGCGTCAGTCTTTATTGAGGGAATACTTCTCATCAACATTTTCATAAACCTCGCCGTTTCCTTCCTCATGTGCCTCATCGTATTCAAAAAAAGAACTCTTCCCTGCTATGCCCTCTTCTACGGAACGGGGTGTCTGCTCGGCGGAGCGATGACGGCGTTCTTTACCTTCATGAACGGCATAAATACCGATTCCACGGAGAATAACCATCTCCCGGAAAAAATACCGCTCGGATGGATGGCGGTAAGCGCCGCCGTAATAGGCGTTGCCGCCATCGCGGGCGGACGAATGGCAAAGCGAAAGCGGTCGCTTCGCCCCTGCCGCCTGACCGTCACAAGTCACAACGGCACGTTCACCTTCGATGCAATGACAGACAGCGGAAATCTTCTCACCGACCCAATGAGCGGCAAGCCCGTCATCATCCTTCAAAAAAGGGACTTCCTTTCTCTTTTGCCTGAAACCCTCGTCCCGATATTCGAAAAAAGTGACCCCACCGCCCTATCCGACCTTTCGCCTGAGCTTTTGACCTCAGTTCGGCTGATACCGTCAAGCTCTGTAGGCGGAGATAAGCTGCTTTTTTCTTACCTACCCAAAAGTATCACTATCAACGGCGCCGAGGTCTCTGCCCTTCTCGCAATGGGTGACGAAAACGGCTACGGCGGTTATTCCGCACTCGTGCCCGAAATTCTCATAAATTGAGGTGAATAATATGAAGATACTGTCTATCGTAAAGGAAGCGCTTCGGCGGCTTTTGAAAAGAAAAAACGGAGTTTTTTACATAAACGGTCCCGAAACGCTTCCTCCGCCGCTGAGCCACGAAGAGGAAGCAGACATAATCTCGCGCCTTTCAAGCGAGCCGTCGCTCCGCTCGGTGCTAGTTGAGCGGAATCTGCGCCTCGTTGTCTATATCGCAAAGAAATTTGAGAACACAGGCACGGGAATCGAGGACCTTATCTCTATAGGCACTATAGGACTTATCAAGGCGATAAACACCTTCAACGCCGAGAAAAACATCAAGCTCGCAACCTACGCCTCGCGCTGTATCGAAAACGAGATCCTTATGTATATAAGAAAGACCTCCCGCTTGCGCCTTGAAATGTCGATAGACGAGCCACTGAACACAGACTGGGACGGAAACGAGCTTCTGCTCTCCGACGTGCTCGGAGGAGACGAGGACACCGTATACCGAAACATGGAATTCGACGAGGACAAAAAGACAATAGAGGAAGCGCTTTCCAAGCTCTCCGAGCGTGAGCAGACGATCATCCGCCTCCGCTTCGGAATGGACGGCGGTGACGAGTTGACGCAAAAGGAGGTCGCCGACTTGCTCGGCATATCTCAGTCCTATATTTCGCGCCTCGAAAAGAAAATAATATCGCGTCTGCGCAAGGAAATAGAAACGAAGATATAGTAGCGCGTAACTTTCTTTCTCATAAACTGTAATGGGGAAACCTAATCTGTTAATAAGAAAGGAAGTAACAATATGACTGAAAATAATGTCTTGCTCATAGGCGGAGACCTGCGTCAGCTACACGCGGGAAACGAGCTTACGAAGCAGGGATACAAAATATATCATTATGCCCTCGATACCTATAAGGAAAGCTGTGAGCTTTCGAATACGCTTCAAAATGCCGACGCGATACTTCTTCCGATCCCCGTTTTTCGCGGCGACTACATGAATTTTCCGCTTTCGAGCGTGAAGCTCTCGCCGCGCGTTCTCGCGTCCGAGATCGCAAAAAACGCAAAGCCGGGCGCGGTCGTTTTCGGCGGAAAATTCCCGACCGATATGACAGCGATCTTTGACAAAAACGAAATCAAATATCACGATCTTTGTGAAAACGAGACCTTCAATTATCTTAACGCCGTTCCGACGGCAGAAGGTGCCATCGCCCTTGCGATGGGAAATACCCCCGTGACCATCGACGGAAGCAAATGCCTCGTTCTCGGCTACGGAAGAATAGGAAAAGCCCTTTCGCGCCGTCTTAAGGCGCTTGGTGCTTCAGTCACAGTAGCCGCACGAAAGGAAAGAGACCGCGCCGAAGCAGATAGCGAGGGCATGATGCCTCTCGATTATTCCTCTTTATCACCCGTAATGGAAGAGCTTGACGCGGTGTTCAATACCGTCCCGACGACCGTGCTGAACGAAGAAATGCTTTCAAAGCTCCGCGACGGCGTTCCCGTCATCGAGCTCGCATCAAAGCCGGGCGGCATTGATCCCGTCGGCGCTATCCGTCACGGAACGCGCGTAATTTCCGCTCAAAGCTTACCCGGACGAGTCGCACCCGTCACGGCGGGAAAAATAATCGCGCGCTGTATAGAAGACAAAATGTCGGGAGGCGAAATATGATAGGTTACGCCTTCTGCGGCTCCTTTTGTACCTTTGACCGCTCAATATCGGTCTTAAAGGAGCTGGTTCACGACTACGACGTTCTTCCGATAATGAGCCACAATGCCGCATCTACCGACACGCGCTTTGGTAAAAGCGCTGATTTTATAAAGAAAATAACCGATATATGCCGCCGAGAGCCGATCATGACTATCAAGGACGCAGAGCCGCTCGGCCCTGCTATCCCCCTCGACGCACTCATTATCGCGCCCTGCACGGGAAACACGCTCGCAAAGCTCGCAAACGGCATTACCGACACTCCCGTCACTATGGCGGCAAAGGCGCACCTCCGCCAGAGCCGTCCGCTCCTTATTTCTCTTGCCACGAACGACGCAATGTCGGCAAATCTCAAAAATATCTCCACAATGCTCGAAAAAAAGGGCGTTTTCTTCGTTCCCATGAAGCAAGACGATTGCTTAAAAAAGCCGCATTCGCTCGTTTCTGAATTTGAAATGATACCCGACTGCCTCGTCTCCGCCCTGAAAGGAAAACAGGAAAGACCGCTCTTCATATAAAAAATCAGGCGATCACTCGCCTGATTTTTTCATTTATCTTCTGTAGTTATTTCTGTTCTGACCGTTTTTTGCGCGGTTTGTTCTTGAGCGAGATCTTCTTCTGCGGTTTCTGCGGCTTTCAACGTAGATCGCACCGACTATAAATATAACGATAACGATGAGCACCGCGATAAGCGCGAACAGGAATATTTTTCCGAGATCCCCCAATCCGCCAAGCGCATTATGCTTTTTCGGAGCGGTGGTTTCGTCGGGCTCGGTCACGGGCTTCGTAGTATCGGGAGTGATATCCGGAGGAGCAGTCGTGCCGCCTGACATCATTTCGAGATACTCTTCATACGTGATCTGTTCTTCCTCGGTCTTTCCGCAAACGCTACAGGTACGCTCGCGAACACCGTCAATTCCTTCGATCGGAACGCTGTTGCCCTTCCAGGACCATTCGCCAAAATTGTGATTTCCGGTTGCGGGAATAGGCGTGTTCTCAACGGTGACACCGCAGTCGCACACCACCTTGTCAAATCCGTCCTCACCGCAGGTAGGATCCTCATGCTCGGTCGTGGTAATTGTATGTTCACACTGACCTTTCTTTACTTCAAGAGTTAATACTTCGGACGCGGTAAGCTCGCCGCAGGTAACGGTGATGGTTTTTCCGTTAAGGGAAAGAATAGCATCCGCATCATGCTTGGGCGTGACGGTGATTCCGTATTCGCTGAACTTATCCTTGCCGATCTTTACGTTTGAAGCAACTGCAAAATCAACGGTTATTTCCATCTTCGAAAGGTCGACGGTATCACCCTCAGTATAGGAAAGGGTCGGATTCTTCGTAACAGAAATCCCGACGATTCCGTCCGCAGTTACAGAGACCTTGCCCGACTCGTCGGATGAGAGATTGCCCGCCTCAACGTTGTCAAGAGACGAAGAGCTTGCAGTTACAGTCACATCATACTTCGTTCCGAAAGCAAGACCCGTTATCGTTCCCGATGTCTTCGGGGATGATATTTCCTCGCCGACGGGATTTCCGTCCTTATCGTATATTTTGATTATGTATACGCTGACGGTATCCTCAAGGTTCTTATCGGTTATCTTATAGCTGACAGTACCTGCTATCTTGTTGACGGTAAGTGCAATAGTCGGAGTCAGAAGCTTTCCTCTGTAATTACAAACGCTCGACGTCGCCGCGTCGCTGTCCTTGTAAAGGTCGCTATTCGACTTTGCAACGACGGTAAAGCTGTATTCGCCGCCAAAATTATTAGTAATAAGGGTAGAAAGATCGTAGCTCGTGCCGGTAGCGGTAAGGGGCTTGCCGAGCTTCTCTTCGTCCTTGTATACCTGAATCTCGTAAGAATCCGCATTTTCAACGGCATTCCACTTTGCCTTGTAGCCATCTTCCTTGTCAATTACAAGACCGTCGGGCTTATCAAGCTTCTTTATAAGAGAAACGTCAAGGGAACCGCAGGTAACGTTGCTTACAATATCGAGATTTGCATCGCCGCCCTCAGTATCGGTTCCGATATAAATCTCCTTGCCGCCGCCTTCAACGGCACTCGATTTGACCTTTATGGAAATTTCAAACTTAAGAATTCCGTTTGCGTTTGCGGTAGGATTTTTACCGTCAGAATCCGGCTCACTCCACACCTCTACCTTAATAACTCCGTCGGAGGGCTGCTTAAGTGATGTGCCCCAAACGTCACTCGGAAGATCGGGCATTTTTACGCTGACGGACGAGCCGTCGAAGAATGCCGTATCATATTTGATAAACACAGTAACACTTGCAAGACCGCTATCGTACTCGTCGGTATTAGACGACGGAACATTTATATCCTTGACCTCAACAGTATACTTTACGGTGTCGCCCACTGCAACTGCGGTCGCTCCACTGATATCAACCTTGAAGCTCGGCTCCGCAGCCGACGAGCCAAGGGAGAAGCAAAATACTGCCATTATCGTAGCAAGAGCGATAATTAAAATCTTTTTCATATTCAATCCTCTGATAATTTATTCGAATATATTATAGCTTCCGATTACGTGACGCCTTACTCTTTGGTAATCGACCGGCCTTATATCAGATCCGCCGGACACGCGCGCTGCATCGAAATAGATGCCTTCTATATTGTAAGTTCCGATAACATATCTTCTGATTCTTTGATAGTCGTTCGAGTCAACTCGTCCGTTTCCGTTCACGTCACCGAGAACTACTACCGCTACGGTATGCACCTTCTCGTCACCGTGCATAAGAGATACAGTATATCCCGTGCCGACGTATTCGTCAGATGCCGTAACCTCCGCGCCGTCACCGTCAAAGACCTTGATTCGTTCTTTATTCTTAAACCTGTCAAGAAGCGTGCTCAGCGTTGTTTCCTCAATAACCCCTCGCAGCCGTTCGCCGTCTATCTCATAGCCGCTGCCGCTTTCAAGCTCAAGCGCTCTCGGCTTTTCGAGGGCCGTCAGCGTAAGCTCCTTCGGGTCGGATATCAGCTCGCCGAGAAGCGTCGCCTTCACCGTTATCTTGAAAGAGCCGAACTGCGTCGGCGTTCCGCTAAGCGTTCCGTCCTGATCGAGCGTCATTCCGCTCGGAAGAGTTCCCTCGTAGCTGTAAGTCAAAAACTCGTCGTCGCTTCCGACTATCTTGCAGGAATATTCATATCCCATGACCGCCTCGGGAAGAGACGAGGTCGTTATAACCGGCTTCACAAGCTCCTTGACCGTATGGGTTACAGTTCCGTTACTTACCGACGGGGTAACGTGCGCGTTTCCGTCATTCAGCTGATAAACGTAAAACCGAACGCTTATATCACCCTTGCCCGTGACTTTAAATGTTATGGTACAAAGCTCGGGATCTGTTCCGGTTACGGTCTCACCTGCAATAATAATTCCGTACGCACCTGCATTTTCGCCCGCAACCGCCTTTTCGGCAGTAACACTTTCGCCCTTATACGTCGAGCTTATATACGTAAGGTTGTCCGATGCGTCAAAGTACAGCGTTCCGAAAGCAAAACCGCTGTTCGCGTCAAGCGACACCGTATAAGTAACGGTATCACCGAGCGAGACCTCACTACCGCTCGGTTTGTCGGATGAAAAGGAGAAGACGATGCCGCTTTCGGCATGAACGGAAAAAACCGTCAAAGCAAGCATGATCACCGACAAAACTGCCGCCATCAAGCGCTTAGATCTCATAATTACGTCCTCCTTTTTCTTTAGTACATCAATTATAACATTTTAAGTCGCATTTTGTCAATAAGCGTTGCACTTCTAATTTTTTCTTATATGTAAATATATTGCGAAGTATCTTTGTTTATGAAAAAAACGCCCAAGGGCGTTTTTTAAAGATTATTCAGCTCGTCGTAACGCTTTACCGTAACGTTTTTGCGGTAGTAAGAATTAAGGACTCCGAACGGCAGTATCAAGCTCAGATATACCATCTTCTGCTTAAAGCCGAACTTCTGACTTTTCGGTGCGAAAAGCATCGTAGGCAAAAGCTTGAAATAGTACTTGTAGAATCGCATACCGATGCTGAGTTCTTTTTTTAGCACACGCGCCTTTGCGACACTTCCGAAAAGCTGCTCAAGCGCAACGCCGTATGCTGGGCACATACCGACCCTTTTGTAAATATCTCTTATCTGCTCCCCAAAAATATCGAGAATACAGAGCTTTTTAAGAGAAAACTTCGCATTCATTATCGTCGGAAGCTCGGGGTTTTTTCTGTAATAATAGAGCTTGGAGCGATTGAACGCAACCTTGCTAATTCTTTCAAGAATATAAGGGGCAATATGAGTATCCTCGTAATAGATCCCCTCCTTGAAGCGAAGGAAGGAAAAAATCTCCTTCTTGTAGAGCTTTCCCCACGCCTCGGTGCGATCGTACACCTTTTCCGAGAGAAGAAGATCTCGCGCATCGGCAACCGCTACTCCGTCATAGATCTCGGCATTTTTTATATCGTCATCATTTTGAAAGATCTCATACATGCAGACCGACATATCGGCTTCCGCCTTAATCAGCGTATCATACAAAACCGCAACCGTCTCGGGCGCTATCATATCGTCGCTGTCAACGAAGGTGATAAGCTCGCCCGACGCATTTTCGATACCCGTATTTCTCGCCGCGGAAAGTCCTCCGTTTTCACGGTGAACGACCTTTATTCGACCGTCCTCCTTTGCCAGCTCCTCGCACATCGCAGGGCAAGCATCGGGGCTTCCGTCGTCGACAAGTATTACCTCGATATCGGTATATGTCTGCGCCAATATGCTCTTTACACATGCATCAAGCGTTTTTTCAACCTTGTATACCGGAACGATCACCGAAATTTTCTGCATATCCTTACTGTTTCCTTGTATATTCAAGAAGAATGTTTTTGAGCCCGTCGTACTGAGGCGTGATCGGCGAACGGTCGTAATGACCGCAGATACCGTACATCTTATAGGCGAGCTCCGTTGCCTCCTCAGCACTGTTTACGAACTTAATATAATCAAGATGCTTAAGCACCTTGTATGACTGCTCTACCTTATGGTTAAAATTTCCGAAGGCAATACACGGCGTCTCGGTGATCGCCGAGAATATCATACCGTGAAGTCGATCGGTAATAACCAGCTTCGCTCCCGAGAGCTCGCGCATTTTATCGGACACAATACTGTACTGTGCGCCTTGAGCAACGTGATCGTTTTCCGCCATCATATCCGTATGACCGTAGCTGATTCCTGACTTTGCCAGGCACGATGTGATCGCTTCCTTGTCGGAATCAGACAGCGCTTTTTCAAAATCGTGTCTAAAGCAGAGAAGCGCACCGTTTCGCTCGGCTTTTTTTACTCCGAACGTATCTTTATCCATTCCCATAACTATGTCGGGAGAGTAGATCAGATTTGCGCCCCCAAAAAGTTCTTTTGCGACTTCAATGGAGCTATCGTCTCTGAGCGCGATCGTCAGCTTTTTGTGCGCACCGTAAACGGCAGACGCCGCTTTCATATCCGCCTCTCCCTTGCCGTCGGAGGTGAAGTGTACGGTCTGAGGAAATATGACCGACGGATTATCGGAAAATTCGGTCAGGAGCATTCTTCTTATGCGCTCCTCGTACTCATAGAGATTTCCGAGATTTCCGCCGCCGTGAAAGCATATAACGGTATCGGGGCGAACCGCTTTTTTCAGCATTGAAATATTATCTTCGCATTCGTTTGTCGTCAGAGATGCAAAGCTTATACGGCAATTCTTCAAAAAAACCTTTTCGGCAACCGTGATCGCCATATCTCCGATATTGGAGTGGTTCGGAACGCCGACGAGCAGCGCCTTTTTGTTCGTTCTTCTACCAAGACCGCAGACTCGGATCTTCACCCGAATATGCCGCGTGCGATAGAGGAAAGAGCGCCACGCCCTAATAAAGATGTTCATTTCTTAACCCTTTCGGTCAATTTATGTTTTTCGCCTCTGCTTCACAGACCTTCATCGGCGGAAACTTGATCGATCCCCACCACATCTGAGACCAGACGGATCTGTCGTCCTGTCTGTTTATCACCGTAAAATTACAAGCTCTTGCGACGTTGTCAAGGATAACGGGATTTCCGTTACTGTCATACTGACAGACCGCGAAATTCAGGTAATAGATTCCTTGCGCAAGTAGCGAGGTATCAAATGCGAGCGTCACGCTTGCCATCGTTTCGGCATCAAACGATCCGACTTCATCGGAAATGCTGATTCCGACAGGAACGTCATCACGCGACTTCACCGTGATCCTCATTTTTACCCCCTCGAGCTTTCTGTCAACTCGGAAGTTCATTTTGAATTTCAGCGGATTCCCCGAAACAACGGTCGCATTTTCGCAGTCAAGGAACTCCATGCTCTCCATAAACGCTCCGCCGATCAGGTTGCCGAGGTGCGTCTTATCGTGAAGAGTTACAACGTTGCTTCCGCTATCGGAATTATTCATATAGATCGCAATACCCTCTTCAACGCTGCCGTCGAAAATCAGCTTGCCCTTTTCAAGAACGATAACTCGGTCACAAAGCTGACGGATGGTATTCATATTATGCGAAACGTAAAGGACAGTCTTTCCTTCCTCCTGCGCCGACTGACGCATTTTTGTAAGACACTTGTTCTGGAATGCCATATCACCGACGGCAAGAACCTCGTCCATGATCATAATGTCGGCATCAAGATGTGCTGCGACCGAGAAAGCAAGCTTGACGTACATTCCCGAGGAATACCTCTTAACGGGGGTATCAATAAACTGCCTTACCTCCGAAAAGTCGATGATCTCCTCGATCTTGGCGTCTATCTCTTTTTTTGACATACCGAGGATCGCGCCGTTCATATAGATATTCTCGCGTCCCGTAAGCTCGGGATGGAAGCCGGTTCCGACCTCAAGCATAGAGGCAACGCGTCCGTTAAGGGATATAGTGCCCTTACTAGGGCCGGTAATACGGGTAATAAGCTTAAGAAGCGTACTCTTTCCTGCACCGTTCTTACCGATGATACCAACTGCCTCACCCTTTTTGACCTCAAACGACACGCCGTCAAGCGCGAGGAATTTTTCATTTGAGATCGGGCGCTTCTTCTGACCGATCTTTGAAGTCGGATCCTCCTTTTTGCGAAGCCGTGCCGAAAGGCGCTGGAGATCCTCCTTGAGGGTGGTTCCGCCGATCGCACCGAGGCGGTACTGCTTTGAAACGTTTTCGCAGCGAAGCATTATTTCACTCATTGTTTCCGCCCCCTTATACAGTATCCGCAAAGTTCTTTTCAATGCGGTTAAAGAGTAAAAGTCCAAGGAACGCGATCAGAAGCGTGATCGCCCAACCGATAAGATAATAAGCAAGATCAAAATATCCGACTCCGAAAACTCCGTATCTGAAGGAAAGAATTGCAGGAGTAACGGGATTCAGATGATAAAGACCTATGTAATTCTGCGGGATAAGCATTAAACCGTATGCAACGGGGGTCGCGTACTGCCAAAGGTTAAGACCGAAGCCGACGAGCATCGAAAGATCGCGGTATTTGGTCGTAAGAGCAGATATGATTATTCCGATACCGGTCGACAGAAGCATAAGCTGCAATATCGAAAGCGGGACGAAGATAAGGTGCCACGATAATACGAACTCCGCGCTTCCGTTTATGATAAGGACAATATAGGTAACTATAAACATCGCAAGCTGGATACCAAACGATATAAGGTTCGATATTGCCGTCGCTATCGGCATCGCAATACGCGGAAAATACACCTTGCCCATAATATGAGCGTTCGCCAAAAACGTATGGCTCGTTGCCGAAACGACCGAGGAAAAATAGCTCCAAAGTATCGTACCGCTCATGTAGAAAAGGAAGGACGGCACCATCGGCGCAGGGCTCGCGTCGGCGGTATCAAGTCCGGCAAGCGTTCCGAATATAACGGTATAGACAACCGTCGTAAACAGCGGCTGAATAATAGCCCAAAGCGGACCGAGGACGGTCTGCTTATACTTCGACACAAACTCCCTCTTTACGAAAAGAAGGATCATATCCTTGTATTTAAACGCTTCCTTCAGCTTTAAGTCAAATATTTTTTTGTCCGCAGAAACTACCGTCTTAAAGGCGGTATCAGACTTCTTATTCTCTGTCATTTTGTCTGCCTTTCACTCTGTTTGTTTCGTTTTACCGTGCGCGATAAACGTTTTATAGCCCCATATTCCAAGCACTCTGAACAGGAAATACTTGATTTTATCCCTCTTTGAAACGAGATTGCTTCCAAGCGCCCTCCGCTGAGCGCGAAACTCTTTTTTAACGCACCTCTTAAGCTCCTTAGGAACTCCGTTTCGGACAGCTGTCAGTATAACGTCAAGAATATGCTTGCGCGTCTTGTATTCAAGCTCGCTGTCGCCGACCTGCATATAAAATTCTATATGATCGTGCAGAACGTCAAAAAGAAGCTTTAACCTGTCGGAATCGGGAGAGGTATGCATTATACTTCCGTTTCTCTGTCGGTAAAGACAGCCGGGGTAAGGAATTACCGCAAATTTTGAGACTCCGTAATAAAGGCGCGGCATGAGGTGTCTGTCCTCGTAAACGATGCCCTCCTTGTAACGCTTGCCCTCATATACTTCTTTTCTTGTAAGCTTTCCCCAGGGCGCGGCGACCATGGCATTGGCGCAGATCTCGTTATCCTGCGACGCGAGCGCATCGCGTCCGCTTACGACCCATTCCTGTGCAGGGCACTTGTCGAAGATCGGCTCGCCCTCCTCGGTAATGAATCTGCAGCCGCAGGCGACGACCTCGGCACCCGTTTCAAGCATCTTGTTATAAAGCGTTTCTATCATGTCGGGCAATATAACGTCGTCACTGTCTACCGAAACTATAAGCCCGCCCGTTACGCTGTCAAGCCCCGCATTTCTTGCTCGGCTGACACCGCCGTGATCATTCTTCACGATCTTTATTCTATCGTCCTCCGACGCAAGCTTCTCACATATTTCAAGCGTGCGGTCGGAGCTTCCGTCGTCGACCACTATTATTTCTAGATTCTTATAGGTCTGACATCTAACGCTGTTTACACATTCGGCAATAAACCGTTCTACGTTGTACGCAGGAATTATGACCGATACCTTTTCCATATTCTTACACCTTTTTTCTTATCGCGCGATAGCCCTTTATGCCAAGCAAACGGAAAAGAAGATATTTCAGCTTTTCCTTTGCGCTCGGCGCATGCTTTTTCAGAAATTTATAGTGCTTCTTAAATTCTTTCACCGAATATTTATCAAGCCCATCGGGGACCTCTCTTCTGCGGCAAGCCATAAGGATCTTGTCCGCCGCGTTTTTATGCACGTAATACTCAAGCCCGATGTCGCCCTTCTGACGGTAAAATTCGGCATGATCTGCCCAAATGTCGAAATAGAACTTATACTCCCTCTCGCTCTCTATTCTATGCATTATACTTCCCTCTCTTTGGCGGTAACGGTAACCGCAGTAAGGGATTATAACGAACTTCAAAACGTCAAAATAAAGATAAGGCATGAGGTGCATATCCTCGTAAACGATATCCTCTTTATACCTTTTCCCGTCATAGACCTTCCGTCTTGTGAGCTTCGCGCAGGGAGACGCTATCATGGCGTTTACGCCGACTCCGCTGTCCCGCGCTTCAAGCGCGTCGCGTCCGCTTAAGACACGCTCGGCAGGGGGAGGATAATTTCCGATATGCTCGCCGTCCTCCTTCATATAAGAGCAGCCGCAGGCAACGACCTCAGCGCCCGTTTCAGTCATCTTGTCGTAAAGCGTCTTTATCATATCCCGCTCTATAACGTCGTCGCTGTCGACTGAAACGATAAGCTCGCCGGTTGCGTTATCAAGTCCCGCGTTACGCGAGCGACTGACACCGCCGTGGTTATTCTTGATGATCTTTATTCTATTGTCCTCCGACGCAAGCTTTTCGCATATTTCAAGCGTACTGTCTGAGCTTCCGTCGTCGACGATTATTATTTCGAGGTTTTCATAGGTCTGCTCCCTTATACTGTTAACGCACTCGGCAATAAACCGTTCTACGTTATACGCTGGAATTATTACCGAAACCTTTTCCATATAAAGCTCCTTTCTTCCGATCCAAGAGGGCGTTCACGCTGTCTGCCGTTTTAGAAATCCATGCCACGTTGATTTGACTTCTCCCGCTGGAGGAGGTAAAACAGCGTCCCGATACTTTTGCACGTTTCCTCTACACCGCAAGGGCGATTCACGAATCGCCCGAATTATTCCATAAACTTGTAAATCTTCTCGACCTCGCACGCGTTGCCGTAATCGGTACTCATGCAGTTTTCGGAAAGCATAAGCATAAGCTCGCCGTCGAAAAGAAGTGAAGCAATACCCTCAGCACAGGCGCGGTTTTCAAGCGGAACGATGATTCCGTCGAAGCCGTCCTTGAGCTGACTCTTAGCGGTTGCAAAATCGGTAATAACTACCGGCTTGCCGAGTATCTGTGCTTCAAGCACCGCAATCGCCTTGCCCTCGTATAAGCTCGGCTGGGCGTAAACGTCGCAGGCATCTATATACGGATAAGGATTCGCCTTCGATCCGAGAAGGATGACCGTATCCTCCATGCCGTATTTCTCAATATTTTCTCTGATCTTTCCCTCTTCTGTTCCGCTTCCGAGAATGTACCATCGAAAATCCGCGCCGATCCTTTTCATCTCAGACGCAATTATCGGAACAGACACAAAATTCTTCTGCTCGTGAAGCCGTCCGCAGGAAACGATGACGGGCTTGTCCGTCTTTATCTCACTTTGCCCCTCGAGCGCCGACTTGCGGATAGCGTCGGGGGAATAGATATTGTCAATACGAACGAGCTTGTCGCCGAGCGTCGGGAACTTCGATATAAACGCTTTGCTTACCGACTCGGATATAGACACGATACCGTCGTATTGCTCCCACATCCTCGTCTCCGACTCGGTGTCTATGTCAATAAACGAATAGTCAGTGTGTATCCAGGCAAGCTTTTTCTTGCCGACGCACTTTTCGATTCCGAAATAATGCGGAGTCAAAAAGCTGATGACGAGGTCGTATTCCGTGTCGGATATCTTCGGCATATATTTTTTCGTGTACTTGTGACTGTACTCGACCTCAACGCCGACGGGACTCTTAAGACCGTGCTTTTTAGTGAACGATTTTGCGCGTTTTTTACCTATAAAACGTCCGAAAGCGACCCCAAAACAGCCCTTTTTCAGGGTGTTCGCAATCGGCTCGCCGAGGCAGGTATACTGCTTGATCTCGGGAAGGAGATTAATGCCCTCGGGAATGAGGTCAAAAAGCTCGCCGTCGTGCTTCATCAAAAACAGGTCAACCTGATATTTACTTTTATCGAACGAGGAAAGAAGCCCGATAAGCGCTCTTTCCGCGCCGCCGATATACATCGCGTGCGAAAGAACCAGTACCTTTTTCATTTCTTTTTCCTTTTCAAAAAGTCGAGGCAGTGCTCACCGAAGGTTCGGCGGAGCTTGCGCGTTATCTTAACACGGAAGCGAACCCAGCCGTTTATCCAGCTCGACGAATAGTGGTGTATCGAAATTGTCTTGTCGGTGATCGTTAAGATTCCCGTAGAGTAGAACATCGGACACATATATTCCGACGGCAGAATTCTTATGTTGCCGGGCAAAAGCTGATCCTTGTTTTCCTTTTCAAAGCCGTATTTGTAAAGCGAACGGGTATTGCGGACGGGACATGGCGTAAGATCGAAGCTTCCGTCCTCTTTTAAGAATGCCTGACCCTCGTAATCGTCCATCATAGTCTTGACCGCAGCATTTCCCTGCTCTGCGCCGAAGCCGAGACCCGAAGCGACGGTTATTCCGTCCGACTCGATAGCGAAAAACGCCTCGTGCTCAAGCAGAAAGTCGATATTCTTTATTATCTCAACATCGGTATCGAGATAGATCCCGCCGTTTTCATATATGATCTTCAAGCGCGCGTAGTCGCTGACGAACGCCCATTTTTTCATTTCATACGCCTGTCTTACGTAAAGGGGGCAAGACGAAATATCAAAATTTTTCTCGTTCCAGAGAACGATCTCATAGTCGGGGCAATACTTTTTCCAGCTCTTAAGGCACTTTTTGCCCAGATGCGGGAGCGAGTTTCCGCCAAACCAAACGTAATGTATCTTCTTCGGTATCATTTTATTACCTCGACAGTTTTTCTTACGACCTCTTTTCGGTCGAAATTCTTTTCAACGTGTTCGCGTCCGCGCTTGCCCATCGTCTCTCTTTCGTCCTTCGACATAAGGCAGACACGCTTCATCGCGCTGTAAAGCGCCTCGCCGTCGCGAACGGGGCATATCAGTCCGCTTTCTTCCGAAACGACCGCCTCGCGGCAACCGTAAACGTCGGTAGTTACAAGCACTCGTCCGATCGCCGCACCCTCGAGGAGCACATTCGACATTCCCTCGTGGTATGACGGCAAAACGACGGCGTCACAGGATCTGTATAGCGATACCACGTCGTTTACGAATCCAAGGTAGTTGATTATTCCCTTCTCGTGAAGCTCATTCACCACCTGCTCGTAGGAATCCTCAAAGATTCCGGCAATACTAAGCTCAAATCGGTCGCCAAACTCGCTTTTCAACTTCTTCGCGGCATAAAACAGCTCGTCCACGCCCTTTTCCTTCATGATTCGACTGACAAACGCGAATTTCACACCGTCGCCCTCGGGCATAGGGGTAAGAGAAAAGGCATCAAGATCAACTCCCGCGCCGCTGAACACAACGGCTTGATCCTTCTTAATAATTTTCTTATTCACGAAAAGATCGCGGTTGCCGTCGTTTTCAAAGAAAACTGCTTTCGCCTTCTTTGCTGCTGCGCGGTACATAGTCGAAACGACCGTCTTTAATCCCTTTCGGTAAAAGGCGCTTCCGAGTCCCTGAACGTGCAAATAATATGGGATGCCGAGCTTGCGGCAGGCGTAACCGCCGTAGATATTCGGCTTTATCGAGTAGGTTATCACCGCGTCGGGATTGACCTCTTTGATTATCTTCTTGTACTGCCCAAAAAGCTTCAGATCGCTTATCGGATTTATTCCGCGTCTGTCAACGTCGGCATAAACAATATCGCAGCCGAGCTTCTTCAGCTCCTCTTCGCCGCCGTGCGGCACGCAAGCCGTCACCGACGCATTTTTGAGAAGCTCGCGCAAAAGCGCACCGCGGTAAATAACGAGCATTCCGCCGTTGTTTGATATTATAAGATAACGCATAATGGGCCGAACGCTCCTTTTCCGCCTCTGATTTCTGGACATACAATATTATTATATAATATATTTAATATATTGTCAAGATGCACCCGTCGCTTTGAACGGCGAATCCATACCTATCATCCACATACTCGCCGCGTTCACTCCATCCGCCATTTTACAAATCGCCGCCCCTACAATACAAATTCAAAATGCATACAAAAAACCTCCGCTTCTGCGGAGGTTTTCATTCATATTCTTAATTTTCCCACGGCTTATCGGAGGGGAGGTAATTTCTCGGATTAACGGGATTGCCGTTGATACGAACCTCGAAATGAACGTGAGGACCGGTAACGCGTCCCGTAATACCCATAGTTCCTATCATCTGTCCCTTGTAAACTCTGTCTCCGACCTTAACGTCGATCCTGTCCATGTGTGCGTATCTCGTCTCAACTCCGTTTTCATGAGTGATCTTGACGATAAGACCGTAAGTTCCGCTGTAGGAAGCAAAGGTTACGACACCGCCGTCGGCAGCGTAAAGCGAGGTGCCGCGCGCAGCCGCAATATCAATTGCCTTATGGTAGGTTCCCGCATCGTCAAGTCCCTCGCGGTTAACGCCGAATCCCGAAGTTATGACGAATCTGTCAAGAACAGGCCACATAAACGAACCTGTCGGAGCGGTAGAGGGATAATTCTTCGTGCCGACGAGCTTGACGCAAGCGATCGGCTCGGAAATGACGTTTGAGGAAATGAGTGTTTTCGAGACCTCAACACCGTCTATGTAAGCGATCTCGTATTCGTTATCGGCAATACCGTTTTCACCCTGAACCTGGATCTCGCTCTGTCCGACGTAAAGCTCGTCGGTCTCAACCGTTATGGTTTCAAACGGAATGATCTCGGAATACGTCTCGATAACACAAGTCTTAAATTCGATAGAAGAATTAAGCTGTCCGAGGTTGAAGGAGAAATCAAACTTCGGAAGCTCGACCTCCGCCTCGTTCTTCAGCATACCGAAGGCAAAATTCTTGTCAACGTAAAGGAAATCAAGCGCTCCGCTCGCAGTAACTCTGTTCGACGATTCTCCGTCCTCGGTCTTGTCATGATCGTCAATATTAAGAACGGTACGGCAAAGCGTTTCGGGCACCTTTACTCTGTCGGAGCGGCAGATCTTCGAATCTATCGAGAAATCCGTCGTAAGCTCAACGAAGTCGGCAACGCTGTCGTTTTCGAGAACGCTGTCGATAATATGCTCTCTGAAATGCTCAACGACCTGCTCTGCCTCGGAATATGTAGCACAGAAGCCGATCTCAATGCCCTTCATGGAGATGCAGTACGCACGGACGTAGTCCCTCATACATTCCTTATAAAGAATGTCGGCACATTCGCTCGCGCTTACCTTCTCGACTGTTGAGAGCGTGAATGAACAGGTTATCTTTTTGTCGGTCCTGTCGGAAACTCCGTTTTCAACGTGGAGCTTCTCAAGAATTGCAAGCGCACGGTCGAACTCGGCTTGACTTTCGACCTTGCACACCGCCTCGCCGTCGATATACACGACTCCCGAAGCACTTGCGGAAACGATAGTAGCTGACGAAGCGAAGAGAATAGCGATAACGGATGCCGCCGCTATGGTTCTTGCATGACGCTTTTTCATCACCTTGCTTACAAACGAGCGTGCAACGTTCAGCTTTTTATTAAGCTTTTCGAGTATGGCACGGAAGTCCATTTCGGTGGCTCTCCTTTCGTAAAAATCATTTTCGCCAAATAACCCAAATACTATCGTAACACAAAATTTTCAATAAATCAAGGGTTTTTTGTGTTTTTTTCCGATATGTCAGTATTTTACAGCCGATTATGACGGTTTTTATGCGTTTTGTTGAAAGATTTGCTTCGTTTTTTGAGCCACAATGAATTTTTGCCGTCGGTGTGATTTGCTCTGTATTTATATAATATGCGGCATCTTCGAGCGCGTCACCGCGAACAAAATGCATCTTTAGATTCCGCCTCGCGGCGCTTCGCTCAGAATGACGAAAAAAAGACAATTAGAAAAAACGGCGGATCACTCCGCCGCTTCTCATTTATTCTCGTGATTCAGAAATTCCTTATATACCGCGTTTTTGGGAAGTCCCCTATCCTTTGCCGCCGCCTTTACCGCAGACATCTTGTCAAGTCCCATTTTGTCAACGTAATAAAGAACGTGCTCGGGCAGAGTCATATTGACCCAAAACGCATCGCCGCTATCCTTTCTGCCGTCAACGACGATGACGAACTCGCCTCTCGGCTCTGTCTTTTCAAAATGCGTTAAGGCATCACCAAGGGTGAAACGAAGGACCTCCTCGTTCCGCTTCGTAAGCTCACGGCAAAAAGCCGCCTTGCGGTCGCGCCCGAAGGCGTCAGCCATCATAGCGACCGTTTCGGCCAGACGGTGAGGCGCCTCGTAGAAGATGATACTTCTGTCCTCGCCCGCAAGCGTATTAAGACGCTCTTTTTTTGCGTTATCCTTGCCCTCAAGGAAGCCCTCGAAGACGAATCGGCGCGTTGAAAGCCCCGAAAGCGCAAGTGCGTTGACTGCCGCGCAGGCACCGGGGACTGCAACGACGTTTATTCCGTTTTCGGCGCAGAGACGGACGAGATCCTCGCCCGGATCGCTGATGGCAGGCGTTCCCGCATCGGTCACCAGTGCACAACTTTCGCCGTTTTTGAGGCGAGACAGTATCATTTCGCCCGCAGAGCGCTTGGTGTGCTCCTCGTAGGTCACAAGCGGCTTCTTTATCTCGTAAGCCGAAAGAAGTTTTGCGGTAACTCTCGTGTCCTCGGCGGCAATAAAGTCGCACTCCGTCAAGGTCTTGACGGCGCGGAATGTCATATCGTCGAGATTTCCTATCGGTGTCGCCACGAGATAGAGCGTCGACGGTAATATTTTGTTTTTCTCGGTATCTGACATATTTTTATCCTTTCATCCAATTTCCGTTGTCGTAAATGTATTTGCAATCGTCGCTTTCGTTTCCGTTTCCGTCGGTCAGAATAAGCGGTTTCATAACGTTAACACCTCTTTTTCCGCCTTTTTTGGCAGAAACGAGAACAAGACATGGCGCGTGAGAGGCACTTTGAAACACAAAGCAGATGCTTTTCGGCTCGAGCTTGCTTTCGCGTAGCGCACATATAAGATCGGTCAGCCTATCAGGACGGTAAACGACGTACGCGTCGCCGCCGGACTTTAGCATACAGGAAGCCGCATTGCAGAGATCGCCTATATCGCCGTTAAGCTCGTGACGCGCGGCGTATTTGCCGTCGTCCTCGTTGCGCTTTCCGTCTCCGACCTTCATATAAGGCGGATTCATAAATACCGCGTCACATTCGGTCTTAAAATCTCTTGCGTCGGTGCATACCGCCTCGACAACACCGTCAAGAGAATTAAGAACAGCATTCCGTTCGGTCAAAGACGCGTAATACTCCTGCACCTCAAGGGCAAATATCTTCTTAAACTTACCCCTTTGCGCCAAAAGAAGCGAAATTATGCCGCTCCCCGACCCTATCTCGGCGGCGGTACCCGTCTTTTTTCCTTTTATAAAAGCAGAAAGAAGATAAGCGTCGGTGCCGTAGGTAAGTCCTTTTTTGTTCTGTATGAGCTTGATTCCGTCGTTTACCTCGGTCAAGCTCTCGTTTTCAAAAATCGCGGTCATTGAAAGAGATCTATTGCACGTCCGAAGGCAGGAAGCGAGCGTCTTACCGTCTCCTCCGAGACACAGTAAGAAATGCGCAGATATCCGGGACAGCCGAATCCGTCACCGGGAACAAGAAGAAGTCCGAGCTCCTTTGCCTTTTCGCTGAATTTAACGGCATCACCGCCCGGTGCTTTAACGAAGAGATAAAACGCCCCGTCGGGAATAACGCAGGTGTAGCCCATAACGGTAAGCGCGGCATAGAGATTGTCGCGGTTTTTTCTGTAAACGGTAAGGTCGCTCACCTGACCCGTGCAGGCACCGACAACCTTTTGCATAAAGGTCGGAGCGCAAACGTATCCGAGCGATCTGCCCGCACCGCATATAGCGAAGTAAAGCTCGTCAATATCGCTCACGCCGTCGGGAAGTGCGATATAACCGATTCGCTCACCCGGGAGCGAAAGCGACTTCGAGTAGGAATAGCAAATAACGGTATCGGGGTAAATATCTGGTATATACGGAACTCTCTTACCGTAGGTAAGCTCGCGGTATGGCTCGTCCGAAATTATGTATATCGGGTGACCGTATTCCTTCGATTTTTCACTTAGAAGCAAAGCAAGCTCGGTAAGCGACTTTTTGCTGTAAATAACGCCCGAGGGATTGTTCGGAGAATTGATAATAATCCCCTGCGTTCTCTCACTTATCAGCTTCTTTATTTCCGGAATATTCAGTTCAAAATTCTCGGTGTCCGCCTCGGCAACGAGAAGCTTTCCGCCGTTATTCTCGGTAAACACCTTGTATTCGGGGAAAAACGGCGCCTGAACGATAAACTCGTTACGCTCGCTATTAGCGAGCGCGCGGACGGTAATACAAAGGGAAGCCGCCGCACCGCAGGTCATATATATCTTGTCGGGCGAGATCTTCGCGCCGTAACGCGTCGCAAGATCATTCGCTATCGCCTTGCGCGTCGCGGGATCTCCCTGCGCCGACGAATAGCCGTGAAGAGCACACGGCTCGCTCTCTGTAAGAATTTTTTTCATTTCGGATAAAACTGTCTGAGGAGGAGGCGTCGAGGGATTACCCAAGCTGAAATCAAAGACGTTTTCATCGCCTATCTCCTTTTTCAGCTTCTTTCCGTATTCAAAAAGCTCTCTGATCGACGACGGCGCCGATCCGAGACGGTACATTTCGGAATTGATCATAAAAACCACCTAAATCACTTGATGAAAACATAATAACACTTTTTTTCAATTTCGTCAATAAAAATTGCTTTAGCATATTGAAATTATTTGTTTTGTGTTATATAATATGATATTATAGCAATTTTTTTCTAAAAACCAACCCGATTGGGAGAATACAATGAGCGATCTTACAAAAGTCAGAGCAGAAATAAACGAAATAGACAAGGAAATGGCAAAGCTCTTTGAACGCCGTATGAGAGCAGCTGAGCAGGTTGCCGAGCACAAAAAAAGCGTCGGCATGCCGATCCTCGATGAAAAGCGCGAGCGCGAGGTCGTAACGCGCAACTGCGAGTACGTTTCCGATCCCGTGATCAGAGAGTACTACGTCAACTACATAACCGAAACGATGAAGATATCAAGAGCGTATCAGAACCGACTTATGAGCGGAATGAAGATCGCGTATTCGGGTACCGTCGGCGCCTTCGCACACATCGCGGCAGGCAAAATCTTCGGCGTCGGCGAAAGAACCCCTTACGGTAACTTCACCGAAGCGTATAATTCCGTCGTCTCGGGCGAATGCGACTGCGCAGTCCTTCCGATGGAAAACAGCTATGCAGGCGATGTCGGACAAGTAATAGATATGCTTTTCTCGGGTCCGCTTTACGTAAGCGGCGTGTACGACCTTCCCGTCGTCCACGACCTCGTCGCGATCCCGGGCGCGGTCAAGAGCGACATCAAAAAGGTAATAAGCCATCCGCAGGCACTCAGCCAATGTGCAAATTATATAAGAAACAACAGCTTCGAGCAGGTACAGTACGAAAACACCGCAATGGCGGCGAAAGCAGTAAGCGAAATGGCGGATAAGACAGTCGGCGCTATCTGCTCAGAGGAATGTGCAGAGATATTCGGGCTTACCGTGCTTGAAAGACACATAAACGAAAGCCGCTCGAACACGACACGCTTTGGCGTATTCACCCGTGCACCGATCGACCACGGCATAAAGGAAGCGCCCGAAAATCGCTTCATACTGATGTTCACCGTCCGCAACGAAGCCGGATCACTTTCCGAAGCGATAAACATAATCGGACGGCACGGCTACAACATGACTACCCTTCGTTCGCGTCCGATGAAGGAGCTTCTCTGGAGCTACTATTTCTACGTTGAATGCGAAGGCACGCTCACCGAAAAAGAAGCAAAGGTGCTTAAGGACGAGCTGTCCTGCTGCTGTGACCGCCTCAAGATCGCAGGCGCATACAAAACTAAAACACTTTAAGGAAAAATATGAAAACCATAAAAATCAATCTCGGCGAAAACAGCTATAACGTACACGTCGGCAAGGGTCTGATAAACGAGGCAAAAAACCTCTTTGACCTCGACCGCAAGGTCCTCGTCGTAACAGACGACGGAGTTCCCTCCGAATACGCTAAACAGATAGCCGAGCAGTGTAAGGAAGCATATATAGTGACAGTCCCCCAAGGCGAGGGATCGAAGAGCATCGTGACCTTTTCGACGCTCCTTTCCGAAATGCTCTGTAACGGCTTTAACCGAAACGACTGCGCAGTTGCCGTCGGCGGCGGTGTCGTCGGAGATCTTACGGGATTTGCCGCGTCCGCCTATATGCGCGGAATAGATTTTTACAACATACCGACGACGGTTCTCTCGCAGGTCGACTCGTCTGTCGGCGGAAAAACGGGGATCAACTTTGGCGGAGTAAAGAACACCGTCGGCGCGTTCAAGCAGCCGAAAGGCGTGATCGCAGATATAAACACCCTCGCATCACTCCCCAACCGCCAAGTTTCAAACGGACTTTGCGAAGCGCTCAAAATGGCGGCGACCTTTGATGCCGCGCTTTTTGAAATATTTGAAAACGAAAGCCCTACCGAGCAGCTCGAAAAGATAATCGCAAAAAGTATTGAAATAAAGGTAAAGGTCGTCGAAGAGGACGAAAAGGAATCGGGACTGCGCCGCGTGCTGAATTTCGGACACACGGTAGGTCACGGAATCGAATCCCTCGGACTCGGATATTACCACGGCGAGTGCGTCGCGCTCGGAATGATACCGATGTGCGCAGATGACGTAAGAAAGCGCCTGATCCCGATACTCAAAAAGCTGAACCTGCCGACAGAATCTGATTTCGATATTGACAAAGCTTTTGAAGCGGTCTCGCACGATAAAAAATCGACCTCCTCTGGCATAAACGCAGTGTTTTGTAACGAGATAGGAACGTATACCGTAAAGAAAGTAACGTTATCGGAGCTGTTCGACCTTGCCAAAAAAATCTAAAACGCCTTGTAGGGCGGGGGCTTGCTCCCGCCGTCCGCAGGTCGTTACGACCTGCGAAAAAAAGAAACCTTACCTAAAAAAAACGGCGGGAGCAAGCCCCCGCCCTACTGTCAAACTCCTAACCATCTCCGATAAAAAGGACCAAAACCATGAAAAACACATTCGGAAATAACCTACATATAACCCTCGGCGGCGAAAGCCACGGCGACAGCTTGTTCGCCGTCCTCGACGGACTCCGTCCCGGAACGGTAATTGACGAAAGCTATATCGCCTCGCGCCTCACGCTCCGCCGTCCGTCGGGCAATATATCAACGCCCCGTAAGGAAGCCGACGAATTCAAAATAATAAGCGGCGTATACGAGGGCAAAGCAACGGGAACGCCCCTCTGCATACTTATCCCGAACACAGCAAAGAAGAGCGCGGACTACGACGAAACGCGCTATCTTCCCCGCCCCTCTCACGCAGACTATTCCGCATTCCTTAAATACGGCGGCTATCAGGATCACCGCGGAGGCGGACATTTCTCGGGCAGAGTAACGGCGGCGCTCGTCGCGGCAGGTGCGATCGCACAGCTCGCGCTTGAAAACGAGGGAATAAAGATCGGTACACACATAAAGAATATCGGCACCATCACCGACCGCGATTTTGAAAACCTCGAAAACGATATAGTATATCTATCCGATAAGACCTTCCCCGTGCTCTCCGAAGAATCGGGAGAAGGAATGATAAACGAGATCGAAAAAGCAAGAACCGACCTCGACAGCATAGGCGGAACGCTCGAAACTGCCGTCATCGGAATGAAAGGCGGCTACGGCGAGCCGTGGTTTGATACCTGCGAGGGCATGCTCTCTCACGCACTCTTCTCGATCCCCGGCGTAAAGGCAGTCGGCTTCGGCATCGGCGAAAAATTCGCCACCATTCGCGGAAGCGAGGCAAACGACGCCTTTACTTACGAAAGCGGCAAGGTCGTAACCAAAACGAACAATAACGGCGGCATAAACGGCGGAATCACAAACGGTATGCCGATAACCTTCACGGTAACCGTCAAGCCCACGCCGTCAATAGCAAAAGAACAGTCAACAGTCGATCTCAAAAACTGCGAGAACAAAATGCTCTCTGTTCACGGCAGACACGATCCCTGCATCGTACACCGCGCGGCATCGGTCGTAAACGCCGTAACCGCACTCACACTTCTTGATTTGATCTATATGCGCGACGGAAACGCGCCGAAAGGAAATATATGAAATACGGACTTATAGGCGAAAAACTCACACATAGCTTTTCCCCCGAGATCCACGAAAAATTAGGCGACTACCCCTATGAGCTTATCGAGCTTAATAAGGAGCAGGTCGGCGCTTTTATGACCGAAAAGAACTTTTCGGCTATAAACGTAACGATTCCCTATAAAAAGGAAGTCATTCCCTACCTTGACGAAATAAGCGATGAGGCGAAAAAGATAGGCGCGGTCAATACCGTCGTAAACCGTAACGGAAAGCTTTACGGCTATAATACCGATTACATAGGAATGTCACGTCTCATTATGCGTGTAACAGACGGTAAAAAGCTCTGCGGTAAGGTGCTCATTCTCGGTACAGGCGGCACGGCAGTCACGGCAAAGGTCGTCGCGCACGACCTCGGGGCAGAGCAAATAATTTCGGTCAGCCGCACGAAAACCGATAATACGGTTACTTACGATGAAGCCATTGAGCTTCATTCCGACGCATCGTTTATTATCAACTGCACCCCCGTCGGAATGTACCCGAACGATTTTGAAAGCCCGATAGACCTAATGCCCTTCACTCATCTTTCGGGCGTCATCGACGCAATATATAACCCCCTCCGCACGCCTCTTATCCGTCAGGCAAAGAAGCTCTGCATACCTGCCGAGGGCGGTCTTTATATGCTCGTTTCTCAGGCAGTTGCCGCTTACGGTTATTTCTTCGATACCGAAGCTCCGACAGAGCTTTGCGATCGCATTTATAATGAGGTGCTTCTCGAAAAGGAAAATATCGTGCTCGTCGGTATGCCGTCGTGCGGAAAATCGAGCATAGGCAAGGCGCTCTCCGTTACTCTGCGCCGTCATTTCTACGACAGCGACGAGCCGATAGCGGAGGAAGCGAATATGTCTATCCCCGAAATTTTCCTGCGCTACGGAGAGACCCATTTCCGCTATCTCGAAACGAAATCAATAAAGAAGCTGTCAAGCGGTATATGGAACGCCGTCATAGCAACGGGCGGTGGCGCAGTTCTACGCGAGGAAAACGTCGATATGCTGAAGGCAAACGGACGCCTCGTGTTCCTCGACCGCGACCTTAATAACCTCATACCGACCTCCGACAGACCGCTTTCGAACGACATAGAAGCGTTAACAATGCGCTACGAGGAACGTCACCCGATATATTTGTCGGTCTGCGATGACGTTGTAGATGGAAACGGAACTGTTGCCGAGGTCGCATCAAGTATAATCAAGCTCCTGAAAGACAAACAATGAAAATACAGATAGAAAAAACAACCTACTCGGGCAAAATATCCGCACCGCCCTCAAAAAGCGCCGCACACAGACGGCTCATATGTGCCGCACTCGCGAACGGAAAAAGCGTCATTCACTGCATTTCCGAATCAGAGGATATGAAAGCGACGATCGACTGCATAAAGGCGCTGGGCGCAACGGTCGAAAAGGACGGTGACACCGTGACAGTCATCGGATGCGACCCGAAAAACCGCGAAAAAGCAACCCTAAATTGTCGCGAAAGCGGAAGCACGCTTCGCTTCTTCGTTCCGATATGTCTGCTTTCCGATAAGGAAGCGACTTTAAACGGAAGCGAACGCCTGATGTCGCGCCCCCTCGAGCCGTATGAAGAGATCTGCGTCTCTCAGGGAATGGACTATATTTTGACTGAAAACGATCTGACCGTCAAGGGGCCGATAACAAGCGGACACTTCCGCCTGCGCGGTGACGTGTCGAGTCAGTTTATCAGCGGACTTATGTTCGCGCTTCCACTTTGTGACGGCTTCAGCGTAATTGAGTTGATACCGCCCGTTATGTCGGCATCGTATATCGCAATGACGGTCGAGGCGCTGAAGGAGTTCGGCGTTCACGTCGAGGTCACCGAGGACGATAAAATAATAATCCCGGGTGGGCAAAAATATAAGCCGACCGTCTGCACAGTCGAGGGCGACTGGTCAAACGCCGCCTTCTTCCTCGCGCTTAACACACTCGGCTCGGATATCGAAATCGACGGTCTGCGCCGCCGTTCGCTCCAGGGCGACGAGGTAATAATAAAGCTGCTCGGTAAGCTCTCGCGTACCTGCCCGACAATAGACGTATCGGACTGCCCCGACCTTGCCCCTATCCTTATGGCGACGGCAGCGGCTCTCAACGGCGTGCATCTCATAAATACCGACCGCCTGAAGATCAAAGAATCCGACCGCGGCGAAGCAATGGCTCAAGAGCTCCGTAAGCTCGGAGTAACCGTCACCGTCGGCGATAACGAAATAACCGTCACCGCCCCCGATTCGCTCACACCCCTGAAAGAACCGCTCCTTGGACATAACGATCACAGAATCGTTATGGCGTCCGCCATCATCCTCTCCCTTGTCGGCGGCGAGATCGACGGCTGCGAGGCGGTAAGCAAATCCTTCCCCGATTTCTTTGAAATTCTTAATGCTCTAAAATAGCCGTAAAAAACATATCAAAATCTCCGCCACACCTTGTAGTGGGAGTAACAATCAAACATATAAAATCTTCCCTAAATCGAAAGGGGTTTCCAAAGGGGAAAACGTGTGAAAATTTGCAAAGGCAAATTTTCATCGGTTTGCCCCTTGGCGTTTTTCTTTGCGAGCGTTTCTTTGTACGAACAAAGAAATGCGAAAAAACAACAGGTAAAAAATGAAACTCACAAAAAACACAAAAATTCTGATAATCGGCCTCGGACTTATGGGTGGCTGTTACGCAATAGGTCTTAAGAAAAACGGCTATAAAGTATCAGCAATAACACGTTCCCAATCCTCTATCGACTACGCCCTTGAAAACGGCATCATAGATCACGGCACGACGAAAATCGACACGAAGCTTATCGGTGAAGCCGACCTAATAATCTTCAGTCTCTACCCCGCCGTTTTCATCGAATGGATAAAAGAAAACCAGCACCTATTCAAAGAGGGCGCTCTCATCACCGACGTAACCGGTGTAAAGACCTCAATAGTCTACGAAATTCAAAGCATCCTCCGCCCCGATATCGAATTTGTCCCCGCGCACCCAATGGCAGGACGCGAGGTCTACGGCGTGCAAAATTCGAGAGGCGTAAACGTCTCGGAGGCGAACTTCATCGTCACCCCGACAGATAAAAACACCGAGGAAAATATCGAAACGGTAAAACAGCTCGGACGAAAGATCGGATTTGCAAGGATCTCGACCCTGACGCCCGAAGCGCACGACGAAATGATCGCGTTCCTCTCCCAGCTTGCGCATTGTCTTGCCGTAGTACTTATGACCTGTAACGACCTTGATAACCTCGAGGACTATACGGGTAACTCCTTCCGCGACCTCACCCGTATCGCACATATAAACGAAAATATGTGGAGCGAGCTCTTTATGATGAATAAGGAAGCGCTCCTAAACCAAATGAACCTCTTTTCAAAGCAGTTCGACAAGCTGAAAAAGCAGCTTGAGGACGGCGATACAGACGGTATGAAAGAAATGATGAAGCTGTCGACTGTCCGCCGCGATAAATTTGATAAAAAGTAAACCCAGCATAAGAAAGGAAACCCAACACCATGAATATGGAATTCTACCGCAAATTACCGATACCGAAGGACATTAAGGAGCAGTACCCCCTCACTCCCGACCTCGCCGCGCTCAAAGAGGCGGAGGATAAGGAGATACGCGATATATTCGAGGGCAGATCAAACAAGTTCTTGCTCGTAATAGGACCCTGTTCTGCCGACAACGAGGACTCGGTGATCGACTATATATCGCGTCTGCGCAAGGTACAGGATAAGGTCTCTGACAAGATCGTTATCGTACCGAGAATCTACACGAATAAACCGAGAACGACGGGCGAAGGATATAAAGGAATGCTCCATCAGCCGAACCCGAACGAGCGCCCCGATATGCTGAAGGGCATAATCGCCATCCGCGCCCTTCACATGAGAGCACTTAAGGAAACGGGCTTCTCCTGCGCCGACGAAATGCTCTACCCCGAAAACCACCGCTACCTCTCCGACGTGCTTTCCTACGTCGCAGTCGGAGCGCGCTCGGTCGAGAACCAGCAGCATCGCCTCTGTGCAAGCGGACTTGACATTCCCTGCGGAATGAAGAACCCGACGAGCGGAGACATCTCAATAATGCTCAATTCCATCGTCGCCGCACAGCATTCGCACACCTTCATCTACCGCGGCTGGGAGGTCAAATCCCTCGGCAATCCCTTCGCACACGCGATCCTCCGCGGCTACGTTGACGACCGCGGCGTTTCACACCCGAACTATCACTACGAGGACCTAATAAACCTCTACGAAACTTATAGCGCAAAGGGTCTCTCCAACACTGCAGTCCTCATTGACACAAACCATGCAAATTCAGGCAAAAAGTACCTCGAGCAGATAAGAATAGCAAAAGAGGTTCTCCATTCCTGCCGTCATAACAAGGACGTGCGCTCGATGGTCAAGGGTCTCATGATCGAAAGCTACATCGAGGACGGCTGCCAGAAGATCGGTGAAAACGTCTACGGCAAGTCGATAACCGACCCCTGCCTCGGCTGGGACAAGACCGAAAAGCTTATTTACGACATCGCTGATTCGCTTTAAGAAAGGACTAAAAAATGTCTGACGAAATGAAAAAGGGCGGTATCTCGGTCGAAACCGAGCATATCTTCCCGATAATCAAAAAATGGCTCTATTCCGATAAGGACATCTTTCTGCGCGAGCTCGTCTCCAACGCTTGTGACGCGGTAACGAAGCTCAAGCGTTTGAATTCCCTCGGACACATTTCACTCGATAACGAGGATTTTCGCATCACCGTTAAGGTCGACAAGGACGAAAAGACCGTAACAGTCTCCGATAACGGTATCGGAATGACGGCGGAGGAGCTTGACAAGTACCTCTGCAATATCGCCCTCTCGGGCGCACTCGATTTCATTAAGAAATACGAGGGCGAGGGAGAGAATAACGGCATAATCGGTCACTTCGGTCTCGGCTTCTATTCGGCGTTTATGGTCGCTTCGAGCGTAACCGTGAACACGAAATCGTATACCGACGCTCCCGCTGTCCTGTGGGAATGCGGAGAAAACGGCGAATATACCGTGTCGGCTTCCGATAAGACCGAGCGCGGAACCGATATAATCCTTCACATTGCCGAAAACGAAGAGGAATACCTCTCCGAGAGCAAGCTGAAAAACATCCTCGACCGCTACTGCGCGTTTATGCCCGTCGAGATCTACTTCGAGGGCGAAAAGGAAGAGGAGGAAAAGAAGCCGATAAACGATACCCTTCCCCTCTGGATGAAAAACCCGTCCGACTGCACCGAGGAGGAATATAACGAGTTTTACCACAAGGTCTTCGGCGATTTCCGCGATCCGCTTTTCCACATTCACATTAACGCCGATTACCCCCTCAACTTCAAGGGCATACTTTTCTTCCCGAAGATCGGAAGCGAGTACGAAAGCTTGGAGGGACAGGTAAAGCTCTACTATAACCAGGTCTTCGTCGCAGACAACATCAAGGAAGTAATCCCGGAATTTCTCCTTATGCTCCGCGGCGTGATCGACTGCCCCGAGCTTCCTCTTAACGTATCGAGAAGCTACCTGCAAAACAGCACCTACGTTAGTAAGGTCTCGAAGCACATCGTCAAAAAGGTAGCGGACAAGCTGAATTCCCTCTTCAATACCGAAAGAGAAAAATACGAAAACCTTTGGAACGATATAAAGATATTCGTCGAATACGGCTCGCTCAAGGACGAAAAGTTCTATGGCAGGATCAAGGACAGCATCGTCTATCCGTTAACAAACGGCAAGACAGTAACGCTTGACGAATATCTTGAATCCGCCAAGGAAAAGCACGAAAATACAGTCTATTACTGTACCGACAAGGTATCCCAGGCGCAGTATATCTCTATGCTCGAAAACGAAAATATCAGTGTCGCATATCTTGATAAAGGGCTCGATAATCAGTTCATCTCGATGGTCGAGCAGGACAAAAAGGTCAAGTTCTACCGCGTCGACTCTTCACTTGCAGACGCACTCAAGGGCGACGGCGAAACGAGCGAAAACGAAAAGCTTACCGAGCTCTTCAAAAAGGTAACAGGCGAAAAAACGAAGCTCCGCTTCGAGTCGCTCAAGGGAAATATCCCGGCGATCCTCACAGTTTCCGAGGAACATAGACGCTTCGGCGAAATGATGAAGCTCTACGGTATGGGCGATAATATCCCGACCCCCGAGGATGAGCTTATCCTCAATTCAAATTCCGAGACCCTCTCGCTCCTCGAGAAAAAATATGAAACCGATCCCGAGGGTGCAGAAAAGACCGCAAAGCAGATCTATATGCTCTCCGCGCTCTCGCAAAGAGGTCTGAGTGCCGACGAGCTGAACGAATTTCTGACGCTTTCCTACGAAAGCATAAACGAAGGAATCAAGTAACGTGTCTGACGCGAAGATAAATGCGGTAACGAAAAGTGCGGAGGAAATAATTTCATCACGCGCAATCCTGAGCGAAAAAATGCTTTCGCACTTATCGGAGCTTGCAGAGGTGCTTTGTGACGAAGCGGACGACGACGAGATATTCTTCCGTGACGAAGCGTTCATAAATCGCTTCCGCCTACTAACCGACACCCCGATCGGAACGTCGGTCGCACCGTTTAATGAAAACGAAATAAGATCCGAGGAGCGTCTGCTCAGCACCGCAGAAAAAGCATTTCTATGCCTGCGCCTAAGCGAGATACTCGGGATCAAAAGCATAGACGGCGCCGAGACCTTCTTCGACGGCACGCAAAAAGCGGAAAACGAAACGGTCTCCTGCGTAAAGAACCACTCAACCGACACCGCGTATCTTTCCTTCGCATCGAAGATGACCGACCCGAGAGTCAGCTATGCAGACGATTTTACCGAGGTCGTAAAAAGCGTCTATTACGGAAAGACCGCCTACTGCATTCTCCCGATAGCAAATTCACACGACGGACGGCTCGCGGGAATCAGTAACCTCGCCCTGAAATACGGGCTGAAGACTGCGCTCTGTCACAGAGTCAAAAGCGACGACGATTCATATACTGTCTACGCGCTTTTGAGAAAGGACATCCAAATACCCAAGGGCGCAAGTGAAACTTATTTCGAGTTCGCGCTTAAAAATGAAGACGGACCGAGCGAAATACTGAACGCGGCAGAATGCTGCGGAATGAAGACGGTAAGCGTTTCTTTCACGCCCGAAAGTAACGGCGAAAGCCGAATAATACTCAAGGTATCAGACAGTGGCTTCTGCGGATTTTTGACATATCTGTCACTTAACTACCCCGATTATACCCCGATAGGAATATTCGAGGAAATATAATAACCCCGTCGGCGGAGCCGACAAAAAGGAGATAATGACCAATGGCAATCGAAACCCTGAAAAATGAACTTAACAAATGGCTGAATAGCGATAAGGTCAGCGCCGAAATGAAAGACGAGCTCAAGGCAGCCAAGGATAACGAAGAAGAATTAAAGCTCCGCTTCGCCGCTCCCCTTTCATTCGGTACGGCAGGTCTGCGCGGAACAATGGCAGCCGGAATCGGAAAGATGAACGTCCATACCGTCGCACAGGCAACGAAAGGTCTATCCGATTACATTCTCGCACAAGGAGGCGGAAAGGTCGCAATTGCTCACGATACGAGAATAAATTCCAGACTTTTTGCAGAGATCGCCTCGGAGGTGCTCGCATATAACGGCATTCCCTCGTACATCTTCGACGGACCGCGCCCAACCCCCGAGCTTTCCTTCGCGCTCCGCGAATTAGGATGCATCGCAGGCATCAACATAACCGCATCGCACAATCCGAAGGAATATAACGGCTATAAGGTATATTGGTCTGACGGCGCGCAGATAGGCGGCGCCGAGGCAAAGGCGATCTCGGAAAACATCTCGAAGTGCGATATTTTCGAGGTCGAACAGATGCCCTTTGACGAGGGTGTGAAAAAGGGACTTATCACCGTTATCGGTAACGAGCTCGACGAAAAGTATATGGAAAACGTCCTCGGCGAGCGCGTGAATCCGAACGCCATCAAAGAGCAGAGCGATATGACCGTCGTATACACTCCCCTCCACGGCGCCGGATATAAGCTCGTCCCCGAGGTTCTCCGCCGTGCAGGTATTAAAAACGTAATAACCGTTCCCGAGCAGGGTACTCCGAACGGCGAATTCCCGACTGTTCGCTTCCCGAACCCCGAATTTCCCGAAGCGTTCGAGCTTGGTAAAAAGCTCGCTATCGAGAACGACTGTGACTTCATTATCGCCACCGACCCCGACGCAGACAGAATGGGTATCACGATCCGCAACGGCGACGGATACCTCTCTCTCACGGGAAACCAGGTCGGTTGTCTCCTTCTTGACTATATAATCACCGCATACCGCGAAAACGGCGGTATCCCGTCCGACGCTTATGCAGTAAAGAGCATCGTAAGCACGGAGCTTGCAAGCATTATCTGTAAGGAAAACGGCGTGAAGATGCACGACGTTCTCACCGGCTTCAAGTATATAGGAGAGGTCATAAAGAACCACGAGAAAATGGGTATAGGCACTTACCTGCTCGGCTTTGAGGAAAGCTACGGCTACCTTAAAGGCACCTACACGCGCGATAAGGACGCCGTGGTTGCAACGCTTCTCGTAACCGAAATGGCGGCTTATTACAGAAGCAAGGGAATGACGCTCAAAAACGCCCTTGATTCTCTCTACGAACGCTACGGAAACTACAATGAATCGGGAACGTCCTTCTATTTCAAGGGCTCAGACGGCAAGGAGAAGATGACTGCAATGATGTCTCAGCTCCGCAATAATCCGCCCAAAACGATAGCAGGCGAAGAGGTCATCTCGGTTCGTGACTATCTATTAGGAACGATAACGGATCTCAGCAGCGGAAAGACCGAGGAAACAGGTCTTCCCTCCTCAAACGTCCTCTACTATACGACTGAAAATTGTGTCTTTGTCATCCGTCCCTCGGGCACCGAGCCGAAGATAAAGCTCTACTTCATGGCAAAGGGCAATAGTCTCAAAGCCGTTAACGAACGCCTCGCATCCTGCAAGGCAGATGCAGAAAAGCTCATAAACGCATAAAATTCCCCGTCATGCTCAAAGCGTGACGGGTTTTCCTTTTACTCCCAAAAGATTCGCCGCCCTACGGAGTGTCGGAAATCTGTGAAATATCGTACAGAGTGAACGGGGGAACAACAATTAAACGCAGCAAAGCTTCCTTAAATCGAAAGAGGTTTCCAAAGGGGAAAACGTTTGAAAATTTGCCTCCGCAAATTTTCATCGGTTGTCCCCTTGGCACGTTTCTTTGCAAGCGTTTCTTTTCGTGGGAAAAGAAATGCGGAAAAACTTGACACAAACACTTTTTTATGTTATCCTATTATATATAATATGTAACCGAAAGGAAACACATCATGGCTAAAAAAGTAGTTGAAGATGCAATAACCGTACACAAGACCGAGGTCGTTTTCTACGATAGGTTTGAAGACAGACACTACCGTCTCAACGCAAAGAACATCAAAAAGGTAGTTTACGACTATGCATTGTTTAAGACCTTCTTCGGTCTTAAAAAAGAGATCGAGGAGATAATCATTTTCTATATCGAGGATCCCGATATTCCCGCAGAGCTTCTTGTATGCGAGCATGAAGAGCCGAACTTCCGCCGCTTCAGAGGTGGACTTCGTACGTTTATCGACGACAATAAGATAGCCATCGAGATTAAAGACGTAGAGGGAAATATTACAAACAATTAATGATCGAAAGGGGTGTTAATAAACGCCCCTTTTCGTAACTTTGCGAGGAAAAACATGTCGGAAGCCGAAGAACTTTTTGAAAGCTTCAAAACTGAATACGGCTTCCCTCTCGATCCCGAGCAGAGCGAGGCATGCAAGACCGTTAACGGAAAGGTTCTTCTCCTTGCCGTTCCCGGAAGCGGAAAAACGACGGTCATGATCGCGCGTCTCGGCTACATGACGCGCGTATGCGGTATCAGTCCGCGAAGCATTCTCGCAATAACATATAGCGTCGCCGGAACGAAGGAAATGCAGAAGCGATACCAAAAGTACTTCGGCGCGTGCGATATCGAGTTCCGAACGATAAACGGCTTCTGCGCTACAATGATAAACCGTTACGAAAAGGTCAAGGGACGTAAAGCGTTTGAGCTTATCGAAAGAGACGAAAGCGTAAGCTCTATACTCCGCACGGTAATGGCGGAGCAAGGCATCTTCCCGACTGAAAACGACCTCCGTGAGGTCAAGACCGCGATAACCTACTGTAAAAACAGTATGCTAGACGACGGTGAGATCGAAAAGGAGATCAAGCTCGAGGGCAAAAACTTCGCCGACATATACCGCGCATACGAAGCGTATAAGCGCGACCGACGCCTGATGGACTATGACGATCAGCTCGTCTACGGCTATACTATCCTCAAGAATCACCCCGAGGTAAACGCCGTCTACGCCGACCGCTTCAAATACGTCTGCGTCGACGAGGCACAGGACACCTCGCGCCTTCAGCACGAGATAATCAAATTACTTACCGACAGAAGCGGAAACGTCTTTATGGTAGGCGACGAGGATCAGAGCATATACGGCTTCCGCGCCGCATATCCTAAGGCGCTTCTCGACTTCAAAACGACCTATCCGGACGCAAAGATACTGACTATCAGCAATAACTACCGAAGCACGAAAAATATCGTAAAAGCAGCCGACAGCTTCATAAAGCAAAACAAAGAGCGTATAAACGGCGACAAGTCAATGAAGACCGAAAACCCCGACGGAACAGATCCCGTCAGGATCAAGCTGACAGACCTGCATCTGCTTCCCGACTATATTCGCCGCGTTTCTGCCGAGAAGACACCGGGCACTACCGCCTGCCTCTTCCGCTTAAACGAATCAATGCTCCCGATAATCGACCTGCTTTCAGAAAAAGAAGTACCATTCCGCGTCCGAGGCGGCGACGGACTGTTTTTCACGAGCACGACCGTCACAGACGTGATCAATATACTCAACTTCGCATCCGACCCGTACGACGGTGAGCTCTGGAAGAAGATATACTACAAGCTTCCGCTTGGAATAACAAAGGCGGAGACCGAGCGTGCAATCGCCTACAACTACGGCGACGATATGCTCGCAATTCCCGATTATCTTAGCACCGCCGTATTCCTGAACGACAAAAAACGGGCGCGCGCAAAGCGTATCTGGGAAGATATAAGACGCGTATCGGAGCAGGACACGTACGAGGCGATAAGAACGATATTCTTCTCACTCGGGTACAATAACAAGCGGTCCGACAAGGTCTCGGAAATAACTAAGCGCAATACCCTGCTCGCTCTTGCCTATCGCCACCGTAACAGAAGCGATTTCTACCGCCGCCTTGCCGAGCTTGAGGGCGAAGTCAAGCGCGGCTCCGTCAGCCGAGACGGCATAATTCTATCGACCATACATTCGGCAAAGGGTCTGGAATTTGACCGCGTACTGCTCTGCGACTGCAAAAACGGCGTGCTTCCTATGACGCAGTACAGAAGCAATTTGCGTGACGAGGAAAAGGCAGAGCGCGAGGAAGACAGGCGGCTGTTTTACGTCGGAATGACGCGCGCGAAATCGACGCTTGAGATCGTGACGTGGGAAAGCGAATTTGGAGCGCTTAACTCGGGCTTTGAATTCCCCGACGATGTTTTTGAAGTAAAAAAGGTGTCAAAAACGGCACAAAACAGCGTCTTAACGCGCCGAAAAGCGTCAAAAAACAGCACTTTTTTGACCGAAAACGAGCAGGTTTTTCTTGAATCACTTATGCAGATCGACGCGACGGTCAAGCATAAAACGTTCGGCGAGGGCAAGATAATATATCTGAACGGCACGTTCGCTGAGATCAAATTCGATCGCTATCCCGTATCGAAAACGATCGACCTCAAAACCTGCGTAATGAACAAGCTTATAACTCCGAAAGGAAGATAATAATATGAACAGATCGAAGATACTGTGCTACAATATCTCCACCGAAACCCTTGCCGCGCTTACGCGCGAGGCAAAAAAGCTGAATGCCGAGACGGTTTCGGTAGCACCCGAGAGCTATGGACTGCCGCTTCTTTCCGTCGCATCGGGCGTCAAGGCGAGCGCAAATCCCCTCGCCTCAAGCACACTGCCCGAGGGAATGCTCGTGTTCGTGAATTTCCCCGACACGATGCTTGATGTATTCCTCGGCGTACTGCGCGAAAAGGGCATCAGAGTGTCCCTTAAAGCTATCCTCACCCAGCATAACGCGGTCTGGGACGCACATACATTATATAACGAGCTTTGCCGCGAGCGCGCAGAGCTTTCAAATAAGTAACATACAGGTGGATCATGAGTAAAGATAACAAGAAGAAAAACGGCGTAGCATTGTTCTTTATACGAATACTTCAGGGCTCGCTCATCGGTGTGGGAGGGATCCTACCCGGCATCAGCGGCGGCGTGATTTGCGCGATATTCGGTATTTATCAGCCGCTTATGGAGGTGCTCGCGCACCCCATCAAAAATTTTAAAAAGCATATCAAGCTTATAATTCCCGTAGTTATCGGAATAGCTATCGGCTTCTTGGCTCTTGCAAAGCTCGTTGAGCTGCTCTTCAAGAGCAATATGGAGGTTGCGACCTGCGTATTTGTCGGACTTATCCTCGGAATGCTTCCGTCGCTTTGGAAGGAAGCAGGAGAACACGGACGCCCGAAGTCGTCATTCGTCAGCGCTGCTGTAGCGGCGGTGCTCCTCTTTGGATTTTTTACCTATATTGAGTTCGGCACCGAGGTTTCTATAACCCCCAATCCCTTCTGGTACGCCGTCTGCGGTATTTTCTGGGGTCTCGGCGTCGTTGTCCCGGGAATGAGCGCGTCGAGTCCGCTCCTCTTCCTCGGTCTTTACGACCCGCTTATGGGAGTTATTACCAGCTTTCTCGATAACGGCGTCGGCTTTATCACCGGAAAGCTGTCCTTTTCTGCGGCGATAAGCGGCATGCAGTTTGGAAACGCACTTCCCTTCGGTATTGCGATAATAGTAACGCTAATTGGTCTTGCCAAGCCGGTAAATTACCTGCTATCAAAAAAGCCGTCTCAGATGTATCACACGATATTCGGTATCGTTCTCGGCACTACCCTGCCCGTACTTTTCTTTACGATCGGTTGGGGCAGCAACGCAGCACTCAAGGTTGCGTTCATCGTTCTCGGATTCATCGCCGCGTGGCTGCTCGATAAATTGAGCCGCAAATTTGCGGGGGAATGAACGAATCAGCAACAAACCGAAATAGCTAATGCCTCCCTTGTGTAAAGGGAGGTGGCATTTGCCGCAAGGCAAATGACGGAGGGATTGTTAAATAAGAATTTTAATATTACAATCCCTCACCGCCTTCGGCGGAGCTCCCTTTACACAAGGGAGCCAACGGTCGACCAATGGTCGCCCCTACAATAGCTGACAAATCGCCACAATTAACACACTCCCTTTCCAAAAGGACATTAAAATGAAAACACTACTTCTCATTGACGGAAACTCTATACTGAACCGCGCGTTTTACGGAATACGTCCGCTTACGACGGCATCGGGGCTTAACACCAACGCCGTTTACGGAATGATGAACATCGTTATGCATCATCTGACAGAGCGAAAGCCCGACGCGGTTGCGGTTGCATTCGACCGCAAGGCACCGACCTTCCGTCACAAGCAGGTCGAAAGCTACAAGGCAAACCGCAAGGGTATGCCGGAAGAGCTTGCCGAGCAGCTTCCTTACGCAAAAAAATGTATGGAGCTTCTCGGTCTTAACGTGCTGGAGCTTAACGGCTACGAGGCGGACGATATTATCGGCACCTGTGCCTTTATGCCTGATTCCGACACGCAGGTATACATCGTCACCGGTGACCGCGACTCGTTCCAGCTTATCCGCGACAATATAACGGTGCTTCTTGCGTCAACGGGCGAGACCAAAATATTTGACCGCGCGGCGTTTAATGAAAAATACGGCGTTCAGCCCGAGCAGTTCGTCGACGTAAAGGCGCTTATGGGCGACACGTCTGACAACATTCCCGGCGTACCCGGGATCGGCGAAAAGACCGCTCTTAAGCTCATTTCCGATAGTGGCTCCCTTGACGGTGTTTACGAGCATCTGCACGACGGCGAGATCAAGGGCGCGACTCTGACCAAACTCGAAAACGGCAAGGACAGCGCCTATATATCGCAGTTTTTGGCTCAGATAGTGACCGACGTTCCGCTCGGAATTACACTTTCCGACCTCGAAGTAAAGCCGATGGCAAGGAGCGAAATGAAGAACGTCCTTACCGAGCTTGAATTAAGCTCGATGATAAAGCGTCTCGGGCTTGACAAAGATGAAGATAAGGTTACCGAGAGTACCGAAAGCGAAAGCTTGGAATGCTTCTCGTGCGGCGAGGTCAAAGAGATAAGCGCATCCGAGCTTCTTTCACTTGATATCCCCTATTGCTCGGTATCTTTTGAAGACAACTATATAAAAATATACGACGGAAAATGCGGCTATCAGGTTCCGATATCCGAAAAGGATAAGATAAAGGATTTCTTTTACGACGAAAACCGTACCGTAATAGTCATCGACAGCAAGCGTCTCTGCCTTGACTACGGCAGAGTCACCTGCAAATTCTTCGATGTCACCCTCGCCGGCTACGTTGTTGACACGTCCGAGGGTCATTACGAGCTCGAGCGCCTTGCGATCAAGTATCTCGGCACGTCTCTTGGTGAGAATTTCGACCGCGCAAAGGTGCTTTACGAGCTTGCCTACGCGCTCAACGAAAAGCTTAAGGAAAGCGGACAAGCCGCACTTTACTACAATATTGAAGAACCGCTTTCTGGCGTGCTTGCCGATATGGAACGTATCGGCTTCAAGATAGACCGCGACGGGCTTAAGGCGTATTCGGACAAGCTCGCAGTAAGCTGTGAGCAATATGCGGAGAGCATTTATTTCGAGGCAGGACACGAGTTCAACATAAACTCACCCAAGCAGCTCGGCGAGGTGCTTTTCGACGAGCTGAAGCTCCCCGTTCTCAAAAAGACAAAGACCGGCTACAGCACGGGCGCAGAGATACTTGAAAAGCTCCGTCCTTATCACACGATAATCGACCGCATTCTCGAATACCGTCAGGCGGCAAAATTAAAGAGCACCTACGGTGACGGACTTCTTAAGGTTGCCGACGAAAACGGCGTAATTCATTCGTCCTTCAACCAGACTGTGACTGCGACCGGTCGTCTGTCCTCCTCCGAGCCAAATCTTCAGAACATTCCGATCCGTACTCCGCTCGGACGTGAGCTTCGCAAGTTCTTTATTCCGCGTAAGGAGAATTACGTTCTTATCGACGCCGACTACTCGCAGATCGAGCTTCGCGTTCTTGCCGCGATATCGGGCGACGAGGCAATGATAAACGCATTCAAGTGCGGAGAGGATATTCACACCGTTACCGCTTCGCAGGTCTTCGGTGTTCCGATAGCGGCAGTTACACCCGAGCTGCGCAAGCGCGCGAAGGCGGTCAATTTCGGCATCGTTTACGGCATTGGCGGCTTTTCACTCGGTGCTGACATCGGCGTTTCGAAATACGAGGCAGACAGATACATCAAGAGCTATCACGAAAAGTATCCGCAGATCGACGAATACCTTAAAGCCGTCGTTGAGGACGGCAAGCGCGACGGCTACGTTACTACCGTTTTCGGCAGAAGAAGATACATTCCCGAGCTTCATGCGTCAAACAAAAACCTTCAGGCGTTCGGCGCACGCGTTGCGATGAACAGTCCCATTCAGGGCGCGGCGGCGGATATTATCAAAATTGCGATGATAAAGGTCGATAAAGCGCTTAAAGAAAGCGGTCTTGACGCTCGGCTCATCCTTCAGGTACACGACGAGCTCATTCTCGAAGCGCACAAGGACTGTGCAAACGAAGCCGCAGAGCTTTTAAAACACGAGATGGAAAACGCAGTCGAGCTTGCAGTCAAAATGGAAGCAGAGGTCGGAATCGGAGATAACTGGTACGACTGTAAATAAGTTCATCTACACTTTTCGCCTTGACAAATATGGCGGATTGTGTTAGAATAAACTGCTGAAAATCAGCGGTTTGACCGTGTTAGATTTGACTTGCAAGAATTCGCAACACCATTTTAATCAATGTTACTAAGTACCTTCTCCAGCGGGAGAATGGTGCAAGTGGCAAGCCACGAACGGATGAGGTGTCTATATTGGGAGCTTACTCCTCATCCACCGCTATCGCGATCCCCCTTCTCCCTCAGGAGAAGGCATTTTGACGAAAGGAGAATATCATGGCGGACAAAAAAGAAGCCAATAAAATCATAGCGCAAAACAAAAAAGCCCGTCACGATTACTTCGTTGAGGACACTTACGAGGCAGGAATCGAGCTTTTTGGCACCGAGGTCAAGAGCATTCGCGGAGGCAAGGTCAATCTTAAGGATTCTTTTTGCCGTATAGACAGCGGCGAAATGTTCGCCTACGGCGTTCACGTCAGCCCTTACGAGCAAGGTAACGTCTTTAACCGCGATCCGCTTCGTCCAAAAAAGCTGCTTATGCACAAAAAGGAGATACTCAAGCTTTTCGGTCTTGTCGGACGAAAGGGCTACACCCTCGTTCCCCTCTCCCTGTATTTCTCGGGAAGCCGAGTTAAGGTCGAGGTCGGGCTTTGCGTTGGTAAAAAGCTTTACGACAAACGCGACAGCGATGCCGAGCGTCAGGCAAACCGCGATATTGACAGAGTTATGAAAACTAACCGCTATGAGTGAGGTTTATTATGATAGCAAAAGAAATTGATCTCAAGCTTGATTACGAAAAAGCCGGCTTAAAGGAGCCGACCGTCACACCGAGCTTTATCGGATTTATCCCTCAAAATTACGACGAATACTGCGAGGGCAGACGTCGCCCCGTAGTCCTCGTTCTTCCGGGCGGCGGATACCACTACACCTCCGAGCGTGAGGCAACTCCTATTGCACTTGAGTTTCTCACCTGCGGCGCGGCAGCGTTCATTCTTCGTTATTCCGTCTCTCCCGACCGTTTTCCGACCTCGCTTTGTCAGGTCTATGCCGCTATAAGGCAGATAAGAGAAAATGCAGATGAATGGAATATCGACCCAGACCGTATCACGGTCGTCGGTTTTTCGGCAGGCGGACACCTTGCTGCTTCAAGCGGAGTTCTTTGGAATTCCGACTTGATTAAAAAATGCGGCTTCGAGGGTGAAGGTCACAAGCCGAACGGAATGATCCTGTGCTATCCCGTTATAACGAGCGGCGATAAGGCGCACAGAGGTTCGTTCGAGCATCTCCTCGGCAGTGATGCCGACCATGAAATAGTTGAATATCTTTCACTTGAAAACCGTGTAAGTTCTGACACGCCGAGAGCGTTCATCTGGCATACCTACGAGGATACGACGGTTCCCGTTGAAAACTCGATGCTGTTTGCCAATGCACTGATAAGCAACGGCGTTCCGATCGAGCTTCATATCTATCCTCATTTCAGACACGGTCTCAGTCTTGCAAACGATCTGTTGTGTACCGACTACACGCCGAGAATGTCCAAGGTTGCCTCTTGGATTCCTCTCGCGAAGGAATGGCTGATGAAGGATTAAAACGGGGCGTAACTGCTCCATATATGGGTCCGTAAAGGTTTCGACGGGGATCCAGATGCGAGGTAAGCGAGCAGAGCTGAGACAATCTCTTAAAAGGTCTCATCTTAAAATTAAACGCTAATAACGAATTAGTAGCTGCCTAACGGCAGGCCGCGGCTCGTATAACGCCGCCCGTTCCCCCGAGAGTACTGCGGCTCGGTAAGGAGCGTCATTCAGCAGTGAACGTGCGCGGTGAGTTGCTCTTATAGCCGCCACGGATAAAAGAGCTGCCTCCCCCGATCTTTGTCGGTCCGACGACGGGGAGGGAGATCTTCGGACCGAATACGCTCGTAGAAAGCTTCGTGGAAAGATTTTCGGACAGGGGTTCGATTCCCCTCGGATCCACCAAAAGCGCCGCTGACGCGGCTAAGATAAGAGATAATAGATAATAGTGAATAGTTAATAAAGAAGCGAGACGCGCTTTTGGTGTATTATTATCTATTATCTTTTATCTCTTCTCTTTTATCTAACCTTGAAAGGAACAGTATTATGGCTCAAAAGAGTATTTTGCTTGACAAATCCCTCTCTTTCGCCGCGAGAATTGTGAAGCTCAATAAATATCTCACAAAGGAAAAGCACGAAAATATAATTTCAAAGCAAATAATCCGCAGCGCAACAAGCATCGGCGCAAATGCTAACGAAGCCGTCTACGGCATCAGCAAGGCAGATTTCATATCAAAGCTCAAATATCATTGAAAGAGACCGCAGAAACCGAATATTGGCTGCGTCTGCTCATATTATCCGATTATCTGACGGAAGCCGAAGGCGATTCCCTTCTCACGGATTGTCTTGAAATCAAGAGAATTTTGATTTCGACGCTTAACACCTCAAAGGAAAACAATTAAACTCATATTCGACAAAAAAGCACCCGAACGGGAATTACTTTCCGTCAGGTGCTTTTATTTTTGACTTAATTGATGGAGGGAATCGAACGGGTCGGTAATAAATGACTATCGGAGTAGTCAATAGACAAGCGAAACCAATTCCCATACATTGATCAATGGAAGTTTAACGTGATCATATCACTATCAACATTTTTTAGTGTCTGTCTGCCTTATTTGCTAACTTATTAAGGTCTGTTTCAAATTGGTTCATTTTTGTAGTAAAGCTGTAAAGAGATTCTCCTGAGGTTCTATTCATTTCCGTTGAATAAGACTTACACTCCGAAAACCAATCGTCAAGCAGTTCAATTTCCATTGAATATTTTGTACCATATTTATTGCGAAGATCTTCTATCGCAGTTTTTATTTCCGTTACTCTATCCGGCAAAGCCTTGCGGACTATATTACACGCCTTAAAGGTTACAAAAAGAGGATCCAAGCTTTTATTATAATAATTATCGTCGTAGTAGATATATCTTAAAAGATTAGATACTTGATTCTTATTTGAAGTCGAAGTTATACCGTTGCGGATAAGATACGATTCATACGACGCTTGATCGTCTACGGCCTTTGAAAGTGCTATCATTTCATTTGCCATTGCCCAAATCGTAGATGCGCCGACGCTATTGCCACTATAATAATCAAACGTTTGCTGTATTATTGTTAAGTTAATGTTAGCGCACATCGATAAACCGCTATTATATGCCTTTATTAAATTATATACCTCATTATAATCGGCATAATAAGCATTATCATCAATAGTCGAAACCTCATCACCGTCACCTACCGTAGCGCTTCCGCCACATCCGCCAAAAGAAAAAGCTAAAGCAAAACACATAAGCAAACAAAATAATCTTCTCATCGTCCTTACCTCTTATAAAAATGATTTGCAGAATTATCCTGCAGATTTATTATAGTACAAATTTTTACTAATGTCAATAGTAAATTTATTTACTTGATATAATAATCGTAAATAATACTATTATTGGTGAGATATGAATTATATAAAAAGAATGCGAGATCTGCGCGAGGACAGCGACAAGACGCAACAGGAAATTGCGGAAGTTCTCGGCACGTCGCAGACGATGTATGCACGATACGAGCGCGGCGCGAACGAGCTTCCGATACGGCATTTACTCAAGCTTTGCAAATACTATTCCGTCAGCACCGATTATTTTCTCGGATTGACGGATGAAAAGAATTGAATACAATACAAAAAGCACCCGAAAGGGTGCTTTTTTCATATTAAAGAGTGCGTTTTCAATTGGATTCAAATCATCCTATCTGCATAATAACAAGATGCGCAGAAACGGGTCTGGTTCCTCCCGCGAGCGGCGTTATGGTCAACGCGGCGGCGTTTCCTGCGGGATTTCTGACGGTCAGAGTGGAGTTAACGGCAGTCGTTTCTACGATAGCCATGCCTACGATCTGCGAAGCACCCGTAGCTCTGCCGACCACGGTGTATGCGAGGTCTTCTCCGTTCAATGTCAATATTAACTGACCTGCCTCATCAACGCCAACCTCAAACAGTATCTGATACGCGCCTATCTGCGCCAGGTTGAATGAATCGGGGCCTAGTCTGGAAATATCCGAGCCGCTGTTGGGACCGTCCTGCGGAAAGCTGACATCTGTTCCCGGGGCAACGGTTGCAGCGTTATCAGGCGGCATCAGAGCGTAAAAATCCGCGTAGTTGAGCACACCGCCTGCGGGTCCCTGAGGGCCAACAGGACCCGTTTCACCTATCGGGCCTTGGGGACCTACGGGACCGGTTTCGCCAATGGGACCCTGGGGACCTGCGGGACCGGTTTCGCCTATCGGGCCTTGTGGACCTGCGGGACCCGTTTCACCGATGGGACCTTGGGGACCTGCGGAACCTGTTTCGCCTATCGGGCCTTGTGGACCTGCGGGACCGGTTTCACCGATGGGACCTTGTGGACCTGCGGGACCGGTTTCACCGATGGGACCTTGTGGACCTGCGGGACCTGTTTCGCCTATCGGGCCTTGTGGACCTGCGGGACCGGTTTCACCGATGGGACCTTGTGGACCTGCGGGACCTGTTTCGCCTATCGGGCCTTGTGGACCTGCGGGGCCGGGCACGCCCTGAAATCCTCTCGGTCCGATCGGTCCTTGAGGTCCGATCGCGCCGTTCTCGCCTGCAGGTCCGATCGGTCCGACTGGTCCTTGAGCACCCGTAAAACCTCGTGGACCTGCGGGTCCTTGAGGTCCGACATTTCCCTGTTCACCTGCGGGGCCACGCGGTCCTATCGGACCGGGCAAACCGCGAAATCCTCTTGGTCCACGCGGACCGACAGGTCCGGGTTCGCCCATAGGTCCTTGAGGTCCGGGAGGTCCCGGAGGGCATTTAGGGCAACAACTACAGGCGCGGCTGTCTTCACAAGAAGCATTTTGGCAACCGCAATCACAATCGCATTCATTTTCAATGCGATCCGTCTGAAAGTTGTCATTATTATCATTTTCACGGTAACAGTTATTAATTCTTCGTCTATTCATTTTTTTACCTCCTTTAAAGTATGTACTACAATGATATGCTTGCAATCATCATATTGACAATCATTCGAATTTTTAGCGTCTCGATTTTTACCTCATAACGGTTTTTTACTACCTTTCGCTCACTTTTTCTTGCATTAAAGGACGCGTTGTGCTACAATATATTCATGAAAATTTGACTGTTCGGAGGAAAAAATGGAACAAGTTAGAATTCAGGACGATCTGTTTACGTTCGTCAATCAGCAAAAATTAGACGAGCTCGTTATTCCCGACGATATGCCAAGCATCGGTGGGTTTGCAACTCTGGCACTTGAGATCCAGAAGCTTATGATCGACGAGTACAAGGAGATGTGCGAAAGCGACTCTTACCCGAGCGACTATCTTAAGCGTTCCTGTACGCTGTTCAAGGCAGCGATGAATGCTGAAAAGAAGGCGTCTGATGGAATCTCGCCCGCTATCAGATATTTATCCATCCTTGATACGCTTGATTCGCTTGATGCAATGAACAAGAACCTCAAGGAAATGGTGCTTCGCAAGCTTCCCCTTCCCTTTAACGTAGGCATCGACACCGACATGAAGGACACTGCGCATCATGCAGTTTACCTTCAGGGACCGAGCGTAATTCTCCCCGACGCTTCCTACTACAAGCCCGAAATGGAAGCGCAGAAGACCGCAATTCTCGGAATTTGGACCGGTATGGCGCAGGTCATTCTCTCGAAGACCGATCTTTCGCCGAAGGATCAGGCACAGTATCTATCCGATACTCTCGCGTTTGATGCGCTTCTCGGTCAGACCGTTAAGACGAGCGAGGAATGGTCCGAGTACGTAAAGATGTACAATCCCATGAAGACCTCACGTGTTTGTACGCTTCTTAAGCCGATAGAGTTCAAGAAGCTGCTTACCGAGCTTTGCGGACATGTGCCCGAGCGCGTTATCGTGACCGAGCCGCGATATTTCAAGGCGTTCGACACGATATTCAACGAGGAAAACTTCCTCCTTTACAAGCACTGGGCATATGTTACCGGTCTGATCAATTCCTGCTCCTACCTCAGCGAGGAGCTTCGCGAGATCGGAAGCTCCTATTACCGTGCTATCGCCGGAATCCCTGCCGTTACTCCCATTGACAAGTTCTCTTACGAGCTTGCGTCGGGCTGGTACTCCGAGCCGGTCGGAATCTATTACGGCGAAAAGTATTTCGGCTCAGAGGCAAAGAAGGACATTACCGAAATCGTTTATCAGATAATCGACGCCTACAAGGAGCGCATTCAGAATAACGACTTCCTCGAGGATGCGACCAAGGAAAAGGCGATCCTCAAGCTTTCGAAGATCGGCGTTAAGATGGGTTATCCCGACAATGTAGACCCATACTTCGATCAGCTCGTCTTTGATAACAACGCTTCCCTTTTCGATATCGTTACATCTCTACGCAAGATCGAGCTTGAGCATCAGCTTTCAAAGCTTGACAAGCCCGTAAACCGCGAAAAATGGGCAATGCCCGGACATATGGTAAACGCCTGCTACGACCCCTTCGTAAACGATATCACCTTCCCTGCCGCAATACTTCAGCCGCCCTTCTATTCGATCAAGCAGTCGAGAAGCGAAAACCTCGGCGGTATCGGTGCCGTCATCGGTCACGAGATCTCTCACGCATTCGACAGCAACGGTGCAAAGTGCGACGAGAACGGCAACATCAACAATTGGTGGACTAAGGAAGACAACAAGAAGTTTAATTCGAAGATCAAGGCAATGGTCAAGCAGTTCGACAAAATAGAGCTTCCGTGGGGCGTCGTCAATGGCAAGTTCATCGTAAGCGAGAATATGGCAGATAATGGCGGTATGGCTGTTACCCTTGCTATTATGGCAAAGACCGAAAATGTTTCCTACGAGGAATACTTCAAGAACTGGGCAAGGGTCTGGTGTATGAAGGCGAAGCCCGAATATCAGCAGCTTCTTCTTAATCTCGACGTTCACGCGCCAGCTATTCTCCGCGCGAATATGCAGCCGAGAAACTTCCCCGAATGGTACGACACCTTCGGCGTTAAGAAGACCGACAAGATGTATATCGCGCCGAAGAGCAGAGTTATTATTTGGTAATTTTATCATATATAAAAAGCACCCTTTCGGGTGCTTTTTATTGTTATCAGTTACATTCTGCTACAAGGGGTCCTTCGAGATCCTTGAGGTAGAAGAGCTTGCCGGGGAGGGTCGGAATGAATGTGGAGGTGATCCACATATTCGGACCGTGACGGAGAGTCGTCCAGAAGCTCATTCCCTGCCACTGCATTCCGCGGTTAAATGCGCCGTCGGCGCCGCCGATAGCGTAATCTGCCTGAAGGAAGAGACCGGGGCCTATAGTGTTCGCTCTGCAAGGAACGAGGGTCGTGCGGGACTTGAAGCTCGTTATTGCGTTCTGCTCTATCGTGAGGGGGTGGAGCTTTGCGCCGAGACGGTAGCACTGCTTCTTCCACTCGTCGACCGACTCAAATTCAGCGGCGAAGTGCGGCTCCCAGAATGCAATATGGCACATTCTGCCGATACCGTAAACGAGAACGAGCTTTGCGCCCTCTGCCTTTAGAGCTGCGATCTTTTCGGGGTAGGTCGGGAGATTATCTCTCGTTGCGAAGTTTCTCTGATTTTCGGGAACGGTAAGCTCTCCGAGGGGATTGAAGAATGCTTCACGCATTGCGTTTTGGAACGCTGCGGGGTCGGTTGCGGGGAGAGTATTACCCTCGCCGTCGCTCCACTCGTCCATATTGAAGGTGTAAACGTGATCGCAATTTACCTTCCATTCCTTAAGGAAGTAGACTGCCCACTTATACATTCCCATAGGTCCTACGGGAAGAATGAACGCGATTTTCTCATTTCTGTCGCGAGCCGCCTTGATCTCGAGCGCGATCTCGTGTCCCATATAGGTGTCGAATTCGCCGATGTTCTCGCAACGGACGGGGGTGAAACCATCGTTCCAAAAGGACTGTCTCTCCTCTACCTTATTGTTCGGGTCACAGCAAGCGTCGATCTTTGCCATATCCCAGCCGGCGGGGTAAAAGCCCTCGAGCATTGAGCCCTTAACTGTACTGTTGAAATCCATTTCTTTATCCTCCAATTTTATTATGCTTTTCCTGTGCTGTTAAACAGCTTCATTTTACCGACAACTACGTCCTTGACCGCGTCCTTTGCGAGGATCAGCGACTTTTCGTAGCTTTCTTTGTTTGCGTATGCCTCTGCGTACGCTTTATACTCTGCAACGCACATTTCAGTGCAGATGTTTATTTTTCTTATGCCGTTTGCGATGGTGTTTCTGAAATCGTCGTCACTCAGACCACTTCCGCCGTGAAGAACGAGGGGCTTCTTCGATACTGCGTAGATGTCGGCAAGCCGACCTATATCAAGCTTCGGCTTCGTTTTATATACGCCGTGTGCCGTACCGATAGCAACTGCGAGCGCGTCAATGTCGGCTCTGTCGATGAAGTCGTTTACCTGCTCGACCTTCGTATACATCTCCTCGTGACCGTCGTCAGCTCCGCCCTCGGCGCCGCCGACGTGTCCGAGCTCCGCCTCGACTGAAACGCCGAGCGCGTGAGCGACTTTGCTTATTTCTCTCGTGTTTGCGATGTTTTCCTCGTAAGGGAGCGCGGAGCCATCGTACATTACCGAGGTAAATCCGCCTCTTATTGCTTCGAGGATCTTACCGTAATCGGTACCGTGGTCGAAATGCAGACATACGGGAACTGTCGCTTCCTTTGCGATCTTCATCATGACGTGCTGGGCGTACTCGAACGGTATCGAGGGAAGATGAACCTCTGCTACGCCGAGAATGAGAGGTGAACGCATCTCCTCCGCCGCCTCGATGATTCCTCTTGCCATTTCGAGATTGAGCATATTGAAAAGCCCTACGCCGTACTTTCTTTCTTCGGCATCAGAAAGAATATCCTTTAAAGTTACTAACATTTTATTTTCTCTCTTTTATAAATTTTTTTGCTTCTTCATAAGTAGGCGTACCCGAGGTTGCGCCCTTTTGAGTTACGCAGAAGGCGCCCGTTGCGTTACCCATTTCGGCGCAGTCAAGGAAGTCCTCTCCGCGCGATAGAGCAGCAAGAAAGCCCGAACAGAAGCTATCGCCTGCACCCGTTGTATCAACGGGATTTTCGATTCTGAACGCCGGGATCATAACGCCCTCGGCGTTACGCTCAAATCGGCAGTAGCAGCCGCGGCTTCCGCATTTGATAACGACGTGCTTTACGCCCTTATCGAAAAATACGTCTGCCATTTTCTCGACCTCTTCCCTACCTGCGAGCATTTTCGCCTCGTCGATGCTCGGAAGAAAATAGTCTATATACGGCATTGCGGGATCAAGAAGCTCGCCCCACTTTCCCTTTGCGTCCCAGCAGACGTCAAGAGCGGTGATTTTGCCCATTTCCTTACATTTGCGGAGAAACTCTGCCGTCTCAGCACCGTCGAAGCGGTCCATAAGAAAGGTGCCCGTTACGAACACTATATCGTTTTCCGCGATAACTCCGAAGTCGATATCGTCGACCGTCAAAGCTGCGTTTGATCCCGTACAGTGCAGTATCGTGCGCTCGCCCGTTTTTTCGTCGAGCATAAGTACCGACGCCGAGGTCTGTACGTTTTCGTCGCGGAATATTCCGTCGGTATTGACGCCTTCTTCTTTAAGGCAACCGACAAGGAACTCTCCGAACATATCGCATCCGACCTTTCCGATAAGGGTCGAGCTTGTGCCGAGCTTGCGGAGATTGACCGCCGCGGTCATCGCGTTTCCGCCCAAATGGACGGTTATCGAATCGACGCGCGCGAGAAGTCCCTTATCGGGATACTCGTTTACCGGTCTTACTATTACGTCGGCAACCAGAATGCCGACACACGCAACCTTTTTCATATTAAGGAAGCAGCCGCTTCGTCTGCATCTTGGGATATGCCAGACACTGCGTGAACGCTTCGGCGTAAGCGGCATTGCACTGGTATCCACGGTACTTTGCGCAGGTCTTTACCATATCGGCAAAGTCGATATTGTCGTGGTCTCTCATCCACTTGAGCTGGCTCTCGTGGCACTCGAGCATTTCAAGCTTGAGGTCGATTTCTTCCGTTACGTCGACGTATTCCGTCGGAATGAAGTCAACGCCCGTAAGGTTATCCATATAGTAGAGCGGAACGACCTTCGCGGTCTTATCGACCTTCGTCTTATAGTGAGGAACACTTGCGGCAAAGGACGCGTCGAACACGAGCTTGCTTACTGCTACGTGGTCGAGCATGTAGTCGTTAGGCGCGTGAGTAATGATAAGATCGGGATCTGCCTCGCGGATAACGTCGATCACAAGGTCTCTCTGCTCTTTCGACTGATTATACACATCAAGGTCTCCGATATCGCAGGTTACGACCTTAATGCCTGCCATAGCACCTGCACGTCTTGCTTCCTCGATCCTTATCTTGCGAAGCTCGTCGGGCATTATTACCTCGTGACCCATATTACCGTTGCAAACGTGGCAAACGGTAACGTTGTCACCGCGCTTTACGCACTTGATAAGCGTTCCGACGCAGTTTATCTCAATGTCGTCGGGATGGCATCCAATTGCTAAAATGTTCATAATAAGCTCCTTTATTTTTATTTCTTTTTAGAAATTTCTTTTTCCTTGAATACGACCTTCATGGTCTCGTAGACCGACGAAATATCTGCCGTTTTGAAGGGCTTGCCGTCGACCACCGCCTCGATAAACTCGTTTACCTCTTTATGGTAGCAGTCGCCGCCGTTTATTTCGGGTTCAAACGCACCGTCGTTCGTATACACGGTGATCTTACCGTCGCGCGAAACGACGTAAGCGTCTTCAAAGGTCACGCTGTAGCCGTAACGGAACGGGAATGACGAGTGTATACCCCAGTCGGTGAGGATCATAACCACTGTCTCGCCGCACTTGTAAAGCGAATAGGTGCTTTCGTAATCTACCATTTGGTGCGTAGACATCGTCATGCAGGTATCGGGCGCGCCGAAGAGCCAGACCATCTGGTCAACGTCGTGAACGTGCATATCGACGATACAGCTTCCGCTTTTATCGTCCTTGAGGAGCCAGTTGTCAAACGACCAGGTCGGAAGCGCCGAACGGCGGTAAAACTCCGCCTTAATCGGCTTACCGTATTTGCCGTTTTCGGTCAACTCCTTAAGAAGCTCGTATTCACCCGTGAAGCGAAGGCACTGACCGACCATAAGCTTCTTGCCGCTCTTTTTTGCCGCGTCCATCATTTGCTCGCACTGTGTGAGCGTTATCGCCATCGGCTTTTCGGTATAGACGTTTACGCCGTGCTCAAGACAATAAACCGCCGCCTCACAGTGGAGATACGTCGGAAGCGCAATAAAGACGAAATCAAGGTCTTCCTTTGCGACCATTTCCTTATAGTCCGTATATAAATTATAACGCGAAAAGTCTATATCGTCAAGGTTTACGTTGCCGAGGTTTATCTTTATGCTTTTAGTGATAGATTCAATGTCAGCATTGCAGATCGCGGACAGGCGAATATCCTTTCTTTCCTTTTCGATCTTAAGAAGATTGAGAAAATGTGTCTTGCCTAAGCCGCCGAATCCGATGATAGCGAAGTTCTTCATTTGCTCTCCTTTTTACAGTTTTTAGTGTTTTTTATTAAAAAAAGCCGTAACTTACGATTTATCATTGCCAAATCACTAATTATATTATATAATGTATTAAGGAATCAGTCTATTATTTTTTTGATATAATATAGCACAAATTTGAGATTTTACTGAGGAGGCGGCATTTTGAACGATCTGATACTGTACGAAAAAGTCCCGAAGGACGCGTTTCCCATTCATCTTGTTGAATATCATTCCCTGCCCGACGACTTCGATCTTCATTGGCACGAGGAGACCGAGATCCTGCTTCTGCGCAAGGGAGAAATGACAGTAAGATGCGGTGACGGAATAATCACGGCAAACGAGGGCGACTGTATCGTCATCAACGGAAACGAGCTTCACGAGGGTATTTCGGGCGAATGTGACTTCCTCTGCCTATATCTGCCGCCTTTTTTCTTTGAGGAGCGGTACTACACCTTCAAGCATCTTATAAAGGATGAATTTGTAAACGAAACCGTTCTCGGAATTTTTGAAAAATACAAGGACAAAAATCACACGAATATTCTCGCCGTCAAGGGCTACGCGTATCTATTGATCTCGCATCTGATAAGCAACCACACCGACGCGACCATTTCCGAGGGCAGATATAAGAAGCATCTTCAGACCTCTGACCGCATGAATGACGCTATCCGTTATATAGAACAAAATTGCTTTGAGAACGTGAGCACCAAGCAGCTATCAAAGATATGCCACTTGAGCGAGGGATATTTTTGCAACCTTTTCAAGGCGGCAACGGGACACTCGGCAAAGGAATACGTTCTTATAAAGCGGCTTGACAAGGCGGTTGATCTCTTATCGGGCACCGATATGACCGTGCTTGAAATTGCCATGCAATGCGGATTTTCCGATGCGAATTACTTTTCTAGAATATTCAAAAAATACAAAGGGCGAACGCCGTCGTCTTACAGAATATGAAAAACAAAAGCACCCTTTCGGGTGCTTTTATTTTTTGTTATTTAATTATTCCTCGTCTTCGTTCTTTTTCTTTTTGCGAACTACAAGAGCAGTCAGTACTGCGCCCGATGCTACTGCGGGGATAAGCCACGAAAGAACGTTATCGCCGGTATCGGGGTTAGTATGCGCGTAGGTGTTTACGAACTCGATCGCGGTCTTTTCGGTATCGTTCTCGTCGTACAGTGTGTAGCTTACTACGAGCTTGCCGTTGAGATCGTCCGTTACCTCTACCTTTACGCGGTAGACGGTCTCGTCGTAGGTCACGCCGCTCGCGTTGCCCTTATCCTCTTTTACGAGGTAGTAGTAGGTTCCGACTGCGTCAAACGCGATCTCATCGAAGGCGAAGCTGCCATCAGCGCCGTTAGAAACGGTCTGAACCGCGGTGCCTGTTGCCCATTCGTTGTTCGATTCATAAAGCGTGAAGCCGAATTCGCCGTCAGACAGCGTTCTGCCCGTAAGGGTCTTCGTGCCCTGAAGCTTAAGCACGTCGCCCGTTGCGGTATAGGTATTTACGAATACCATAGAGCTCTGCTGTCCGTCCTCATCTACGAAGGTAACGGAGGAAACGGAGAGGACACCGTGCTGGTTATCGGTCACGTTTACGGTAACCTGCCATTCGGTCGTATCGAAGGTAATACCTGCGTTGCCTGTATTGCGCTCGGTAACGATGTAGCGGTAGGTTCCTGCCTTATTGACCGTTCCTGCGTTAAAGACGATCGCGCCGTCTGCGGCATTTTCGGTCGTTGCTATGGGAGAGGTGCCCTTTGTCCATACGTGAGTGGTTTCATCATAATCCACGTCGTAAAGCTCAAACGTGAACTTATCGGTCGAGAGGAGGTCACGTCCGAGGAGCGCCTTGGTTCCTATTACCTTGATGTCAAGAGATTCGGGGTTATAGGTGTTATTGAAGGCAATTTCCTTGTTTGCGTCGCCGTCAACGGTATAGGTCGCTTCAAGCTGTCCTGCGCCGTTATCGGTCACCTTTACTACTACCGTATATACGGTATCGTCATACTTAACGCCGTCGAAGTAGCCCGCAACTGCGGAGGAAGGATCGTATTCCGATACCTCGTAGGTGTAGGTTCCGGGTACTGTATAGGTGAGCTCGGGGAATTCGAAGGTAGCTTCGTTATTCACGGGAGCGCCGTTCATTACGTACCATGCGTTGCTCGTTCCGACCTCTGCGAGAATGAACTGGAAGTCATGCTCAAGAAGCGGTCTGCCCGTGAGCAGCTTGGTGCCGTCGATGACAAGCGTCGTCGGGGACGCGGTGTAGGTGTTTTTAAAGGTGATATTGTTGCCTGCAACCGTTTCAACAACAGGGGTAGCAACGAGCTGACCGCCGTTATCGGTTACGTGAACGATCATCTTGTATACTGTCGTATCGTAGGTGATATAATCGGGAGCGTTATCGGGCTTGATCTCGACGATCTCATAGTGATATTCGCCTACCTTATCAAAGGTGAGCGCCTTATTGAAGGTCACCTTGCCGTCGGTGCCGTTTTTGCCGCTCGCGACGGGGGTGGTTCCGCGAACGCCGTTTATTACCTCGTAAATTTCGAAGCTGAATTCGCCGTCATTAAGAACTCGGTTACCGACGTTGCTCGTGATCTCCTTGCTTACGAAATCTACGGTGAGGGTTGCGTCGCTCGGCTCGTAGGTGTTCGTGAAGGTTACTATTGCATCGTTTCCGTTTACGGTTGCGGTAGTATCGTTGGTAGTAACGACTGCCTGAAGGTGGTTTTCACCCTGCACCTGGGATATTACTACCGTGATTTTTACTTCCTTTTCGGTATAATCCCAGCCCGTGGGAACGGTAGTGGGCTTGATCTCCTTGAGAGTATAAACGTGAGTGCCTACATCGTCTGCCTTGTAGGTCTTGCTGAAGATGACCGAGCCGACGCTCGTCGTGGTCAAGCTTTCGATAAGCTTACCGTTTTCGTCGTAGAGACCGAACTCAAATCCCGCAAGCGACGTTCCGAGGGGGCTGTCCTTGAGGTTCGTTACTTCCTTCTGCGCGTCTATACGGACGGTCACTACGTGGTCGCTGACATACTCGTTCTCAAAGCTTGCCTTTACTTCCCAATTGTTGCCCGAGCCGCTTACCGCCACCTGCGGATCGCGGGTGGTCGTAACCTTCGCTTCAAGGTAGCCGTCCATATCGGCATCGGTTACGTCGACCTGGAAGGTGTGTATTCTGGTATCGTATACCATTCCTTCAACTGCCGGCTTTTCTTCCTTTACGCGGTAGATATAGGTGCCGACCTCGGTATAGGGATCTACCGAGAAGTCATAGCCAAAGGCAAAATCCTTGCCGTTTGTGGAATTTACGTAGGTTACAGACTGCTGTTCGATCGTCGTCCAGGAGGAGTCGGAAATATGAGCGCCTGTGCCGTTATATTTCTGAAGCGTGAAGACGAAGCTTCCCGAATATGCGTTACCCGTAAGGGTCTTGGTTCCGCTTACCTTGATAACGGGCGATACCGCCTCTGCTTCGTATTCGTTATTGATAATTACCTGCGCGGTGGTGTTAGCCGTAACCGTTACTTCGTTTACTCCGCCGTCGTAGGTAGGAGTAAAGCTATTCTGCTGTGCGGAAGTGAGATTCTCGACTGCCTTAACGACGGTGCCTTCGGGCAGACCGTAGACCGTGTACTGATCGTCGTGGCGGAGAGTGATCTTAACGCTCTCGCCTGCGGTACCGTTAAGCTTGATCGCGGTCTCGTTTCCGTCGGTATGAGCAACGACGTATTCGCCTGAAAGGGGCTTGCCGTCAAAGGTAAAGGTAAGCTCAACTTCAAACGCGGTGTTATCGTTTACGGGGACGGTATAACCCGCGCCGTAGTTGTGGAGTATTTCCTTAGCTACCGTGAAGTTGCCTGTGCCGCGGGTAGTATTTACAAAGCTGACCTCTTTCATTTCGCCGTCTTCGACGTTAACTGCCGCGGTCGTTCCGTAAGAGGTGTTTCCGTCGACGGTAACGCTCTGCGTCGTCCATAGCAGAGAAGTCTGCTCGGTTACCGTTACGGTACCGGAAGTCAGTCCGCCGATATAGATGGTCTCGCCTACCTTGAGAGTTACCGTTGCCTCGCCGCTGCTGTCAAAGCTTACGGTTTCGACCTCGCCTACGAGCTCACCGTTTACGTAGCGGTATGCGTAAGCGTCAAAGGTGCCGTTCTGTCCCGTATACTTCAAGTTGAAGGTAAATGCGGGAGCTTCACCGGAAGAAACAGTAACGTTCGGCGCAAGCTCCTTCGTGATCTTGATGCCCGTCTGGGGAGTCATTGCGAGGCGTCCGTTGTTTCCGAGTGTGACTGCCGCGATTGAGGAATGTGTCACGTCATCCCAAGAATGGGAATTGGTATCGCAAATGAGATGAAGTGCCATCGGAAGAGTGTCCGTCGCGTTATCGGTCTTATTAACGATACCCGCGTCGCCCGTCCAGTCGTCTCTTATAGTTCCCGCCTTGATGGTGTAGGTGCCGTCGCCGTTATCAGCCGCAACAGAGAGAACCTCCTTCGGGAGCTCGTGATACTCGTAGACCGTATTATAGGTCGAGCCGGTCTTAGTATAGAAGCTGTGGTAATAATACAGCTTTCCGCTATATTCCGACGGATGCGTGCTGCCGTTATAGACCGTACCTGCGGTATCGGAATAAACGAGAGAGTCGTTCTGATAATAGTAGCGGTCGTTCTGACGCGAGGGACGGAAATAGGAGTAAGTGTTTACCTTACCGTAGCCGGTCTCATTTGCTCTGTCCCACTCGTTCGTGTAGAAATAAACGTTACCGTCTGCGTCGGTATTGGCTGCAAGATAAGCTGCCGATACCTTATCTCTTATATTGAAGCTGTTGATCTCGGGATCAAGTCCTACCTCGTAGATGAGGTGAATGGGAGTGTCGGGAGTTACGGAGAGATTGGTGACGTTCTTGTTCTCGTCGAGATCGACCTTATAGGTAACCTTCGGAAGAAGCGATGCGGGAACTGCGAATGCAACGTCCTGCTCGCCCGTCGGTACGCCTGCGTTTACCTTTTCTCTTACGCGTACCGTGGTGTACATCATATCGGTATCGCCCTCGGTGCCGAGGAAAATGTAGCTGGCATTGATGTGTGCCGCGTTTACGGGAAGGGTCATTCCCTCGTACCACATATCAAGATACGCGCCCTGTGCGTCGGATATCCAGCCGACCCAGTTGGAAAATTCGCCTGTTGCGGAGTTATAGGAAATCTGTCCGTGATCGTATGCATTTTTAAGAAGCGCCTGAGCAGTCGCCTCGTCGACGCCGAGACGGGTGATACCCGACTGAAGACCCTCGACAACGAGCGCAGAGCTTTCATCAAGCGTGCCGCCGTTAAACGAGTCAGTCAAAGCGTGTGCGAGCGCTTCGCCCGTGAAGAGCTTTCCGCCCGACATGATACCCTTCATATCGGTGACCTTCATATAAGATCCGATCTTGTCTACGAAGGAAACGTAGCCCGATACGTTATGGTCACTTCCCTCAAGAAGCGTGGGAGAATATACAGACTTCGAAACGATCTCGGAAACGACATCATTGAACGCCTTTTTTAGAGCTTCTTCAAGGGTCGTGTCGCTGTTCTGGTAGGAGTCAACGTCAAAGTAGCCGTCAACGTAGCCGACCGAGAGATCAGTCGAAATTTTGGTAAAGGATTCGCTGTCAACCCTGAACGAGGAGCCAGTCGAAAGTGCGTTATAGCTGTTCCAAGCGTTATTGATCGCGTCGGTATTATAATTTTCGGGATCAAGGATGCAGTTGCGGAGCGAATTGCTTTCGGTACCGACCTTGCCGAGAGTATAGAAGAGACAGCCGTATTCGCTGCCGTATTTTTCGGTTATCTTCGCCTTTACATATGATGCGGTAAGCTCGGTTGCAAAGACCTCGGCTACTCCTGCGCTGCCGTTTTGTCCGTTACCGATTCCCGCATTGTTCTCATTGGTAGGCGGATTTGTGAAGTCGTTTGCCGAAAGGTCGGAATACCGTCGGTGAAGAGCATCAAAACGGGAATACGGGGAGCAGAGCTTTGGCTGAGGACGTTGCTCTGCGCCGTAAGGATATTCATCGCCTGCTTAAGTCCAAGCGCGGTATAGGTACCGCCGCTGACGCTCCAACCTCTCGCCGTGACGCGGTCTCCGTTTCCGTCAGTTACGTTACGGTTGAGAGAAATGCTTGATCCGCTGGTGTTTATATTAATGTATCTGCCGTCAGAGTCTGTCGTGTTGTAGTGGTCGAGGGGCAGATAGGTCGTCGTTTCGCTGTCGAAGAAAACTATCGCGACACGGTTGCCGTCGTTCGCTTTCATAAGCTGACCGATACTGAAGTTTACCGCGTTGACCATTGCGACAGCAGCAGATCCCTGCATCGAGCCTGAGGTATCGAGCACCATTACGGTATCGGTCGGAACCGCCGCCTTACCCGTTACGCTCATATTCGAGCCGATTGCCGAAAGAGCGACGAGGAAGTTATTTTTACCGTTTATGGTAAAGCTCTTGCCGTCGATAGTCGTGTTTGAGTTAAAGACGGACTTGTCGGTCCATACTGCTCCCGCGTTCGCGGTCGTAAGGTCGCCGCTTACAGGGAAGAATTGCTTCCAACCGTCTATCGTCGAGGGATCGGAAACGAGAGAATATGCGTCCTCGCCCGTCGTAGTTACCGCCGTCAGAATCATCGGAAGGCAGGTGATGAGAAGCACGATCGAAAGAATCGCACTTATTATTCTCTTTGATACTTTAATTTTTGCAGTCATACCGTTTTCTCCTTTTCACGTACTGCGTTCCGGGTATTACCCCGTTTGTTTTCAATTATATTTGATCCGTTACCGTCAAACGCTTATCTTCCGACAAGCTCGCGGAATGCTTTCTCGTTTGCTTCGACAACATATTGCTTAAATGACTCGCGAACGCGCCTGCCGAGGGTTCTGTAATCCATTGCAAACACCTTTTTAAGCTTAATACTTCGCGTTTCCTCCGGAATACCGTAGATAGTAAGAATATTTGTCAGTGCGCCCGTTATTCTCGCTTCAAGCGAAACGGGGTCCCCTGCCGTCATGAGCGTTGCATATTCGATGCCCGATACGAGCATTTCCGCTTCTGCAAATTGCTCATCGGTCCAATCCGGCCGATATGCACCGAATACATTTTTTGCTCTCTGGGCGTCATTTCTTCTTATATGATCAAGGCATAGCGGACTTGAATACGAGGAAATGAAGAAATCCTTTATCACTTCATCGTCCTCACTCGCGCTCAGCATCGTCGTAAGCTCGAGGCAGATCGCCATTACCGAGCTTACTCCTTCGTTTGCCTCCGTTTCCATCATCTCCCACTGGAATTTGCATAGCATATCCACAAGCTCTGCCAGCAGATGCTCCTTCGTCGGATAATGGAAGGTCAGATTCCCGGGGCTCATTTCAAGTCCCTTTGCTATTGATGATACGGTTGTATTCGAATAACCGTTTTCGAGAAATTGCTTCGTGGCTTCACCGATGATCCCTATCTTCGTCAGAGCACCTTTGTCTATTCTTGCCATGGTTTTCTCCTCTTATTTACGCCATAGAAATCTACGGCGTTCTACTATGTTCATATTATAGTACGCGTACTAAAATTTGTCAATACCTATTTTAAAATTGTTTCTAATTTTTTCTTGAAACTTTTATTTTGCAAAAACAGCTCCGAGATCGCGCCTTACGCGGATCTCGGAGCTGATATTTTATATTACTTTAAGTCAGATCTTTTCATAAGCGTCGAAAAGATCGTCTGTGATCTTATCGAATTCGGGAACGTCCTTTATGTAGTCGTCAAACGCATAGAATGCGCGGCGGCAAAGCTCGTCGGCTTCCTTCTTATCGGAAAGCGAAAGTGCGCGAAGGATCTCATAGTCCTCGACACCGCATTTCATCTGCATATAACGGAGCGACAGAAGAACCTTGTCCTCGTATGGATATACGATGTTACACTCGCCTGCGGGAAGTCCTACGCTCGCGCTGGTTTTTTCAAACGGTTCGCATTCGTGATCAAAATAGTTATAGCCCCAGTGAAGGAATCCCGTTAGGTTATGACGGTAGTTGCCCCAATGAAGCAATCTCGTATTGAGAAGCGGGGCGTCTATGTGTCTGTTAAGGAAGCGTCCGCCCGGCATATTGCAGGTATAGAACCAAAGCTCGTTATGCTCGTCGCGCAGCGCTTCGAAATCGTTTTTGTTAAGCTGATAGTAGTGATCCTTCGGCACGTAGATGTCAAGCGCTTCTTCAACGAAGTATATTTCAATTGCGTCGATGAGCTTGATTCCCGGCAGGTACTTACGGTAGATTCCGCAAAGGATTCTGAAGTCATCGGCAACTCTTTCCTTCGGCTCGTCGCTTACGTGGACGATCGAGATGTCTCTCCAGCCGTTTTCGTTAAGGAAGGCGTTAAATTGATAGAGATACGCGGTAAGATATTTTCTGCCACCCGTCGAAAGGCAGTTCAGCTCGCGGTCGTTATCGGACTTGTCCTTAACGAGGAAAGGCGGCGACGACCAGGAGGGACGGTGAAGGATATGCGACCATTCAAGCGTTTTCATTCCGCATTCAAGCGCAAGCTCCGCCCAACGCTTCGCCACCGAAAAATCGAAAACGTACTTTCCGTCGATCTTCGTACATTTATACATAAGAGGTAGATCAACAAAGAAAATGAAGTTTTTGCAGTCGATAAGCGTCTTCATGTACTTTTTGAACATTTCTTCATGCTCAGGCGAGCCGTATTCAAGCCCGTGCATTGCCGCCATGCTCTGAACCCATGACCAGTTGGAGAGCGCAAGTGTGCTTTCGGGAAGAGACTTTTTGCCGACCGTGAGCGTTACGGGGACTTCTATCGAATCATCGCCGAACGAGATAACGATCTTACCGTCTCTTATGCCGCTTGCAGAATCAAGATCGGGACAGAAGGATACGTAATATGCCTCCGTTTCTCTCTCGACCTTGATGCCCTCGATCGGGAAAAGCGGATCGTAAGCACGGTAAGGGGCTGGGCGCACTCTGTCTCTCTTCAGGTCGCGCCATTCGCCGCCCGTAAGATCGCCGCACTGGTAATCGTTTGTATTTCTGTTGACTCCGACATCCATTTCTCTATACGCCTGAACCTTTACGCCGTCAAATCCTACAGTCCTAAGCTCGACTGCTGCGCCGACCGTAAGACCGTCAACGAGGATCTGAATTGCTCCCGTCTGCTCCTTGAGCAGCTTAAGCGATGCCGTTTTTCTGCCGTCGGAAACTACCGAATCGGGGAACACCCACTCGTTCATGCTGAAAATTTCATAATTCATAAGTGACCTCCATATATGGTTTTGCTTGGGTTATTATATCATTTTAGGCAAATAAAGTCAACTATCATGTCAAAAATCCGTAAGGGGAGTTGGATGCTTCGCCACGTTATTTGTAGGGACTGGCAACCTCGTGAACCCCCAAAACTCGCGTTCGCTCGAGACTTTGCCCTTTATTACCTTTTCCCTATTACTTCTTCCCTCTTACCTAAAAAAGCACCCTTTCGGGTGCTTTTCTACATTGTTATTTATATTTAGCCACGATCGCCTTCATTGCGTCCATCTTGCCTTCCATATCGTAGACAAGCTTGAACTGCGTGCGCGTGCGGTCGAGGTTCTGCTCGGGATAATGGATCTTGAAATATGTATCGCCGTTAAGATAGTCAGTGAGGAAGCGGATTCCGCACTCAAACGTCATAAGCTTCGCCGAGAACGGGAGATACTCGATCTCACAGTCGTTAAGCTTACTTCCGCAGGTCGACATAAAGCCCTCTGTGTACTTTTCGAAAAGCTCGAGCGACATTTCGATCTTGCTCAAGTCCTTTTCGTCCTCAGCACCGGTGCTTGCGCCGAAACGGATACTGTCGCCGAAGTCGTAGTGAACGAGACCCGGCATTACGGTATCAAGGTCGATAACGCAGACCGCGCGGAGATCGGTCGCATCAAAGAGAAGATTGTTAAGCTTGGTGTCGTTATGAGTAACACGGAGAGGAAGCTTGCCTTCCTTAAGAAGTCCGAGAAGAAGCTCGGTGTCTGCCTTTCTCTCCTTTACGAAGTTGATCTCGTCCTGAACCTCAGCCGCTCTGCCCTTAAGGTCGTTCTTTACAGCTTCCTCGAACAGACGGTATCTGTCGGCGGTATTATGGAAGTTCGGGATCGTCTCGATGAGCTTCGACGCGTCGAAGTCAGCGAGCTGATTCTGGAAGTTTCCGAACGCCGCACCGAGAGTTTTGAGCTGCTCGGGATTTTCCACCTGCTGAAGCGCGACCGTGTCCTCAACGAAGAGGTAAAGACGGAGATAATTTCCCTCGCCGTCCTCGTAGTAAAGCTTGCCGTCAACGGCAGGAATCACGGTAAGGGTGCATCTGTCTACGTCGGGGTCGCCCTCGTTCTTCTTTCTGATGTGATCGGTTACGTACTTGATGTTATTCATAAGTCCGTCAACGTCGCGGAAAATCGAGTTATTCACTCTCTGAAGAATGTAGCGGGTCTGCTTTCCGCCGTCCTTAAGGACGAGACAGAAAGTGCTGTTTATATGTCCGAAGCCGTAGGGTGCAGCTTCTATGAGCTCGCCCACGAGACCGAACTTTTCTTTAATTACGTTGAAATCCATTACGACCAAAGCTCCTTCGGATAGATCCCCTCTTCAACCATGCCCTTGATAGCGTTCATTACCTTTTCCTTGTCTTCGCGGTAGGTCATTCCGTACCAGACTGCGGAGGTATCGTACATACGAACCTGCTTCTTGCCATCCTTGATCATCTTGTCGATCACCATCGGGATATAGAACTCGTCCTTTTCGATATTAGCAGTCGCAAGGAACTGAGCGAACTGTGCTTCAAGCTCGGGGAAGATGTCGGGATGGATTCCCCACATGTTCATAGAAACGATCGTATCGGGATCAAGGTCGGTATCCTTAGTGATAGCTGTATGCTCGGTAACGCCTGCAAGATATCCGTCCTTTATAGAGCAAACGCCGCGTGCGACCGAGCCATTATCCGACAGGGTGTTTTTGAGGCGGTAGCCGACCATGCAGTACTCGTCCTTATTCTTAAGTCCCTCGTATGCCTTTACGAACGCGTCGTGTCCGTAGAAGTCGTCTGCGTTGATAACGACGAAGGGAGTGTCAACGAGATTCTTTGTAGTAAGTATTGCGTCACCTGTGCCGTAGGGCTTCTTTCTGTGTGACGGGATCGTCTGATATGCGTACTCGACCTCAATATTGCGAGCGATTCTGTCGCCTGCGATCTCCTTGAAGTCCTTTTCGATCTCTTCCTTAATTATAAATACGACCTTATCAAAGCCGGCTCTCTTTGCATCATAAACAGAATAGTCAAGAAGAACCTCGCCTGCAGTTCCGACGGGCTCGAGCTGCTTGCATCCGCCGAAGCGGCTTCCCATTCCTGCAGCCATTACCACTAGTGTTGCATTTGCCATTATATTATCCTCCGTATAAACGTAATAAGAGGCAGATCACCTGCCTCTTATTATTATACAGCATATCAATCGTTTTTGCAATAGTATTTTTTAAGCATTTGTAGCCGAATTGTATGATTTTGGACACATTTTCGCGCAAAATGACGAATCAGCCCTCAAGCTGACGCGACAAAAAGCCCGCCGCCGTCTGAATAAGCTTACTTTCGACCTCGTCGCCGCGGCGCTCGTTTTCATCCTTTACGACGGAAATGACGCACCCCGTCACGTCGCCCTCGGTTATTATAGGCATCGCGCAGGAAATATAGTAGTTACTGTCCTCGTCGGTCACGTGAATACGGCGCTCGCCGTTCTGCAGGCGGTAAAGCCCCCTGCCCTCAAGCAGCTTTTCAACGCCAGACGATATCCTCTTCTCGCCAAACTCACGCTTCGGCACTCCCGCCGACGCGATCACGCCGTCGCGGTCTGTCACGACTACCCCAAGGTCGCAGGTCTTGTGAAGCGTCTCAGCATACTGTGACGCAAACGAGCCAAGCTCTCCCATCGGTGAGTATTTTTTGAAAATGACCTCGCCCTCTCGGTCGGTGTATATTTCAAGCGGGTCGCCCTCTCTTATTCTCATCGTGCGTCTTATTTCTTTCGGTATAACGACTCGTCCGAGGTCGTCGATCCGTCGGACTATTCCGGTTGCTTTCATATATAAAATCAATCTCCTTGTTTTAGTAATAGTAATACTATTATCTGTAAAACAAGGAGATTTATACTGCGTAGATTTACTTTTTCAATTTGCTGTGTTATAATAAATTAAAGCGTTATAATTTGAAAGCAACTAAGGAGGAGTTGAAAATGTTTGGGTGGGGAAAACATGCGCAAGAGCAAGAAGAGCAAGCAGAACGAGTGCGGCTGCAATCGCTTTCCGAAAAAGAATTAATGATAGAATTAATTCTTGAGTTGAAGAGAATTGATAGAAAAATCGAGCGTGTAAGAAGAACCGTCATTAGTCATAGCGACTAAGCAAAAGCGAGGTGAAAATTCACCTCGCTTTTTACTTATTATTTAGAGCTTTGCAAAAAATTCTACGATAACGTCCCAAAGAGGCGTTACTTTAACAAGAACGGGTACGAGGATCAGAGAAATGACGGACATAAGCTTGATAAGAATGTCCATCGCAGGGCCTGCGGTATCCTTAAGCGGGTCACCTACGGTATCGCCTGTAATGGAAGCTTTATGAGTTTCGCTTCCCTTGCCGCCGAAGTTACCTGCTTCAACGTACTTTTTCGCGTTATCCCACGCGCCGCCCGCGTTTGCCATAAATACAGCAAGCATAATTGCAGATACGAGTCCGCCGATCAGCATACCGCCAAGACCTGTCGCGCCGAGCACAAAGCCCACCGCGATCGGTGCCAGGATGGCAAGCAGTCCGGGAGCGATCATCTCGCGAAGAGACGCTTTCGTCGATATATCAATACAACGGTTATAATTCGGAACGCTTTTACCTGTCAGGATATCGGGATCGTTTTCAAACTGCTTGCGCACCTCTTCTACCATCTTATTAGCGGCTCTTCCGACCGAGCCGATCGTCATAGCGCTGAACAGATACGGAAGCATTGCACCGATAAGCAAGCCGATAAGCACGCACGGGTCGCTAAGGGAAATGCTGAAGCCGTCAACGTATTTTCCTACCGACTCGATAAAGGAAACGATAAACGCAAGGGATGTAAGAGTTGCAGAACCGATACAGAAGCCCTTTCCGATAGCGGCGGTCGTGTTTCCGACAGCGTCGAGCTTATCGGTAATACTGCGGACCTCGCTCGGCATTCCCGACATTTCGGCAATACCGCCTGCGTTATCGGAGATCGGACCGTAGCCGTCGACCGATACCGTGATACCTACCGTACAAAGCATACCTACCGCCGCGAGCGCGATTCCGTATGCACCGCCGAAGAAATACGCGAGCGCGATCGCCGCGCCGAGACATGCGATCGTAAGCCAGGTCGAGCGCATACCTACGCCAAGACCCGAGATAATATTCGTGCCGTGACCGGTCTGTGACTCCTTTGCGATCGCCTTGACAGAGGAATACTTGTCAGAGGTATACAGCTCCGCAACGAAGCCGACACCAATTCCGGCAACAAGTCCGATTATTACACTGAACATATACTTATATTCACCGAGGAAGAATATCGCAAGCAGAACCGATGCAACTATAACGATACCAGTTGCGATGTAAGTAGAGATATTAAGTGCCTGATGGGGATCCTTCCAATTGCGGGAGCGAACGATCATAACGGAGATGAGGGACGCAATAATTCCGACACCGCAAATAAGAATGGGGAACAAAATGTGCTTGAAGGAAAGACCTGTGAAAAGTGCCATTGTAAGGCAAGAAATAATAGAGCCGACGTAAGACTCGGTAAGGTCAGATCCCATACCTGCTATGTCACCTACGTTATCTCCTACGTTGTCGGCAATGGTAGCGGGGTTACGGGGGTCATCCTCGGGGATACCTGCCTCGAGCTTTCCGACGAGGTCAGCTCCGACATCTGCCGCCTTCGTGTAGATACCGCCGCCGACACGTGCAAACAGAGCGATAAGAGAGCATCCGAGACTGTAACCGGTAAGTATCTGTATAGGCGCGTGAATATCGCCCGTTATCAGATAAACTACGATGAAAATACCGACCAATCCGAGCAAGCCGAAGCCGGCAACGGAAAGCCCAAGCACGGCTCCGCCGCTGAATGCGACCTTAAGCGCGCCGGACATGCCCTCTTCCTTCGCCTTTATGGCGGTTCTTGCATTTGCCTTTGTAGCGATCGACATACCGATCCAGCCGGCAGCAGCAGAGAAGCACGCGCCGATAACAAAGCAGATCGCCGCCTGCCAGCCAATGCCTTCAGCGCCCTTAAGGGCAGGTATGAAGCCAAGCACCGCGAGCAACGCGCCCACGCCCAGAACGAAAGGAATGATGAGCTTGTATTCACGGGAAAGGAACGTCATTGATCCGCTGTGAATATAGCCCTGAATCTCCTCGACTTTCTTGTCACCTATCTTCAGGCGCGATACCTTGTGAAACAGTACGAACACGAAGCACAGGGTAATTATCGCCGCAATAGCCACAAGAGAAAGGGATAGGTAAATTGTCTGTTCCATTGTAATCTCCTTTTATCAATATTGATTGAGTAATTATATCATATTCACGCAAACAATGCAATAGATTTTTTGCTCCGAACGCAATCCTCAATATTATTTATACGGTCATATTTCGGGTGCAATATATCCGCGTTCTTCAAGCTTTTTTCCGATCTTGTCAAGGATCTCTTCGGAATCGGCACGGACGGTATGGTAATGATATCCACCCGTGATATTCATGAGCTCGGTTGATTTTCCCGTTCTGACGCCCTCAATAAACTGTCTGACGTGAAGACGGGAAAAAATATTGAGCCGTGCAGTCATTCTGCCGTACACCTTATGCCAGACAAAAACGTCTGCGACAGTGCCTCCGAGGTCAACTATCAGATTCAGCTCATCTTCGGTCTCTTCGGTCGTATGATGCAGCTTGAAAACGCGCTCCTTAAGAGGGGTCTGCCGCATAATATATCCGTTGTGCGTAGAAAGGATCTCGTATCCCGAGCCCTTCAGCACAGTCATGTCCTGAACGATGATCTGTCTTGATACGCCGAATTTCTTCGAAAGAGTACTGCCGGATATTGCTTCATTTGTCGACAGAAGCAAATTTACTATTGCTTTTCTTCTTTCGGCTGCCTTCATGTATTCACCCCTTTATACAGCGTGAAGATTCTTAAGAGAAAGATCCAAAATCGGAGACGAATGCGTAAGTGCGCCGCTCGATATATAGTCAACACCGATGTCAACCAGCTTTGCGACGTTTTCTTTCGTTACGTTTCCGCTACACTCGGTCTCGGCTCTGCCTGACGTAAGCTTAACGGCTTCTTTCATATCCTCGACGCTCATATTATCAAGCATGATAATATCCGCGCCTGCCTCAAGAGCTTCCTTAAGCATATCGAGATTCTCTACCTCAATTTCGATCTTACGAACGAACGGCGCGTATTCCTTTGCCATCAAAACCGCTTCTTTGACACCGCCTGCGGCACCGATATGGTTATCCTTTAAAAGAATACCGTCGCTGAGATTGTAACGGTGATTATATCCGCCGCCGACCTTTACCGCGTACTTTTCAAAGATACGCATGCAGGGCGTCGTCTTACGGGTATCAAGGAGCTTCGTTTTGCTTCCTTTAAGAAGGTTCACGATATTTCTTGTGTAGGTTGCGATACCGCTCATGCGTTGCAGGTAATTGAGCGCCGTTCTTTCACCCGAAAGAAGCACGCGGATGTCACCGCGAACGACGCCGAGCTTCTGTCCCTTTTTCACCTCGTCGCCGTCTGAGCAGGTGAAGGTCACCTCGGTTTTTTCGTCAAGAAGCTCAAAAACTCTCTTGAACACATCGAGACCTGCAATAACTCCGTCCTCCTTACAGATAAGCTCAACCTCGCCGAGCTGATACAGTCTCATAACGGAATTAGTCGTAATATCCTCGCTTGTAATATCCTCCTTCAAGGCAAGAAGGATAAGATCATCTGCGTTTACCTTCATCGAAATATTATTCATGGCTGTTTTTCTCCTTTTCAATGGCTTCGAGCACCATTTTCTTATATTTTTCTGCGTAGCCCTCATACTGCGAAGCATCAAAAGTCACTTCACCCGACGGGGTCAGCTTGGAATAATTGCTCTCGATATGCTTTGCCGCCCGTTTTGCGAACACCAAGCTTTCAAGAAGCGAGTTGCTTGCAAGACGGTTTCGTCCGTGAACGCCGTTGCAAGCCGTCTCTCCTACCGCGTACAGTCTGTCCATCGAGGTCTTACTGTAGCGGTCAACGTCAATTCCGCCCATAAAGTAGTGCTGTGACGGTACGACGGGGATCGGCTCTTTCGTAACGTCGTAGCCCTCGCTCAGGCAGTGCTGATAAATATTCGGGAAATGAGTTCTGATCTCCTCCTCGGGTATCGGAGATAGCGACAGCCATACGTGTTCGCTGCCTTCCTTTTTCATCTCATCGAAGATAGCGTTAGCCACAACGTCTCTCGGCAACAGCTCATTAACAAATCTTTCGCCCTTGGAATTGAGCAGGATCGCGCCCTCGCCGCGTACCGACTCGGAAATGAGAAATTCGCGACCGTTCTTTTCGGTGTAGAGCGTTGTCGGATGAATCTGAATATAGTCAATATGCTGCAGCTTGATATTATATTTCAAGGCAAGCGCCAGAGCATCGCCGGTAAGATGACGGTAATTCGTAGAATGCTTGAAGAGTCCGCCGATGCCGCCTGTTGCAAGCACCGTATAATCGGCACTGATACTGATATAGTTCCCTTCTGCGTCATGACCGACGATGCCGTTACAGATATTATCACTGCAAATCAGGTCGACCATCGTGAAGTTTTCGATCAGAGTAATATTTTTTCTGCTCCTTGCACTCTCGAGCAGATGAGACGTGATCTCTTTACCCGTCTCATCCTCATGGAAGAGGATCCTCGGCTTTGAATGAGCTCCCTCTCTTGTATAGTTAAAGCTCTCTCCGTTTTTTTCAAACCTTACGCCAAAGGAAACGAGGTCGGAAATGATCTCCCGCGAGGAATGGATCATAATATGGACAGAATCGGGATTGTTCTCATAGTGCCCTGCCCTCATCGTGTCCTCATAGAAGGCATCGTAATCGGTTTCGTCACGCAAAACACAAATGCCTCCCTGGGCAAGAAACGAGTCGCTCTTAGGCGCTTCATTTTTGGTAACGACCGTTATATTTTTGTCTTCCGGTAGGTTCAGAGCGCAGTAAAGACCGGCTACCCCGCAGCCTACAATTAAAACATCAGTAATCATTCTTATTTCGCAAGCTCCAGCATTTTGTCAAGAGGAAGAAGCGCACGGCGGCGAATATCCTCATCTACGGTTATTTCTTTATCTTCCTTTTCGAGCACCGACAAAACGGCCTCAAGAGTATTCAGCTTCATATCGGCGCAGCACGGATGGGGATCGGGATAATAAAAACGCTTATTCTTGTTATCGGTGATCAGCTTATAGTCCACGCCGTCCTCGGTGCAAATGATAAACTCGCTCGCTTCGCTCTTACCTGCGTATGCGATGATCTCCGCAGTACTGCCGATGAAATCGGAAAGCTTGATGACGGAGGCATCGCATTCGGGATGTGTCAGAACCAACGCCCGGGGATGCTTTTTTCGTTCTGCCAAAACCTGATCCGCCGTTATCCTTGCATGGATCGGACAACAGCCGTCATTAAGCATAATGTTCTTTTCAGGCACCTGCTCGGCAACAAAGCTTCCGAGATTACGGTCGGGAATAAAGAAAATATTCTTATTCGGCAGTCCCCTCACGATCTTAACGGCGTTTGACGACGTAACGCAAACGTCGCTCTTACATTTAAGCTCCGCAGTTGAATTGATATAGCAGACGACGGCAAGATCGTCATACTTAGCTCTCATCTCCTCAATTATGCCGTCGGCAACCATGTGTGCCATCGGGCAATCTGCCGTTAAGTCGGGCATCAGCACCTTCTTATCGGGATTGAGGATCTTCGCGCTCTCCCCCATAAACCGTACGCCGCAGAAGACGATGATATCCGTTTCGGATTGCTTTGCAATCTTTGCAAGATAGAACGAGTCGCCTACGTAATCGGCAATTTCCTGTACCTCTCCGGGTGCATAGTAATGGGCGAGAATGACAGCATTCTTCTTATTCTTTAATTGTTCGATTTGATTTTTCATACCTTTTCCCTCACCAAACGGTCATATCGTATACTGATCCCAATTATATCACTTATATTTACATCTGTCAACTTATCTGTAAACATTAAGCGGTAGAATTTCGCACTCGGGAGATTCGCTTGCCTGTACAAGATAGACAAATTCGTATACAAAAAAGCGGAGTGATTTTCACTTCGCTTTTACTCTTTCTATCATATTACGAATATTCGGTTTACTTTTCCGCAAAAATGTGGTATATATTATATGAACGGAAATGTTACCTACAGGAGAAAGCTATGATATTTACCGATACCGAGGATTTTTTTGCCCAAGCGGAAGCCGCGAAACTTCCGACGAGAGAAGAAGAAAAATCACTTGCCAAGCGAATGAGCGACGGCGACGAAAGTGCAAAAGAAGCATTGATCAAAGGGTATCTGCCGCTCGCGGCATCATACGTTCGTCGGGCGCCGAAAGAAATTCGCTCCCTGCACACTGTGTACGCCTGTATTGCCGAGCTTGAAGCGGGCGTCGACAGCTTTAATTTTCTACAGGACAGCGAGACCTTTACGCATCATTTGAGTTGGCGGTTACGCCAATGTATCGCTCGTTGTCTGACGAAGAAATTGTAATCCGTGTCGGTTCGCCCGATGAATGTCCGAAATTTATTGCGTATAATAAGAGAAAAGCGAGGTGAAATCACCTCGCTTTTTGTTTCGGGCAAAATATACTGTTGGAAAAATTCACCTAGTTTTCACCGTACGTTCGAACAGCCAACACTTTGGCAGATTATAATAGCTCATGATGTTATGTTTTGGGGAGGAAACCACGTATGTATATAATAAAAAATGCTTTTCGGTGCATTGGACGATCCAAGGGCAGAAACGCCTTGATTGGAATTATCGCCCTTGTCATTGCCACATCCGCCTGCATCGGACTTTCGATCAGACAGGCAGCGGAAAGTGCAAAAGCATCGGCTCTTGAAGGAATGAGTATAACCGCAACGATCTCATACGACCGCGCAAGCGCAATGGGGCAAATGGGCGGCAGCCGCCCCGGCGGAATGGACAGCGGATTTGACCGCGACGAATTCGCCGATATGATGGGAAACGCCTCATCACTTACGCTTGAAGAATATCAAAAATATGCGGCCGCCGAGACCGTTCAGGATTTCTATTATACACTGACCGCATATTTCAACGGATCGGAAAGCTTATCGCCCGTCAGCGATGAAACCGAAGACAGCGACTCAGGCGGCATGCTCGACGGAAGTCTTGATTCGGAAACTCCGTCACGCCTCCCGGGAAGTATGGGCGGCGGAATGATGGGAGGAAGGTTCTCCGGCGGAGATTTTTCCGTCATCGGGTACAGCAGCGACAACTCGATGAGCGCTTTTGTTGACGGTACCGCTTCGATCCTTGAGGGCGGTACGATGTTTGAAGAGGGAACGAGTGAATACGTCTGTGTAATATCCGAAGAATTGGCAATTTACAATGACCTTGCCGTCGGCGATGCGATCGTTATCACCAATCCATCTCTTGAAGAAGAAACCTACACCTTGACGATCACGGGAATATATACAAGCACCGCGAATAACGATTTCTCTATGTCAATGTTCGGTAAAAGCCAAGACCCCGCCAATCAGATCTATATGAGCGCCAATGCGTTGCAAAAGATCATAACGGCGTCCGAGGACGCATCCACAACCGTCACGGACGATTACGGCAGAGAAACCGAAAGCAAAATCACGGGAACACTTGCGGCAACCTATGTTTTTGCAGATACGGACGGTTATTACGCATTCGAAAATGATGTCCGTGCGCTCGGGCTTGACGATTCCTATACCGTATCCTCTACTGATATTACCGCATTTGAAAACAGCTTGACTCCCCTCAATACGCTCGGCAAGATGGCGGGCTGGTTTCTGCTCGTCATTCTGATTATCGGCGGCGTGATACTCGTGGCTCTCAATATTTTCAACATAAGAGAACGCAAATATGAGGTTGGCGTTCTGACCGCTATGGGAATGAAAAAGTGGAAGGTAGCAGCACAGTTTATATGCGAGATCCTTGTCGTTACCATGATTGCTGTGACGATCGGCGCGGGCATCGGCGCGGTCAGCTCTATTCCAGTAACTAACGCGCTCCTTGAGGGTCAGGTCGAAAGTCAGAATAACAAACAAGATCAAATGAATGAGAATTTCGGCCGTCCCGGAAGTATGGGCGGAAACATGGGCGGAAACATGGGCGGCGGTATCCCGTCGGACATGCCGAACAATATGGGAGGCGGAAAGAATAATCCGTTTGAAAATATGTTCGACGATACCGCAAATTACATTACCAAGGTCGATTCGGCGATGAATCTGACGGTGGTATTCCAGATGCTCGGTGTCGGGTTGTTGCTGACGCTTATCGCAAGTGCGGCTTCAGTGCTGTTTATTATGCGCTATGATCCGCTTAAGATCCTTGCGAACAGAGATTAAGAAAGGAGAATGCGAATATGTCAATTTTATCGCTCCAAAATATCAGCTTTTCTTATGATAAAACGCCTGTGCTTCAAGATATTTCCTATGAATTTGAAAAAGGAAAAATGTACTGCATCATCGGCAAGTCGGGAGCAGGAAAAACGACCTTGCTCTCCTTGCTTTCGGGACTTGCAACGCCATGTTCGGGTGAGATAATCTACGACGGCAAGAGTATTGCCAAAATCGACAAATACACCTTCCGTTCCAAGTATATCGGCGTCGTGTTCCAAAACTTCAATTTGATCACCAAATATACCGCGCTTGAGAACGTTGTTCTTTCTATGGACGTGGCAAATTACAAAACAAAAAGCAAGCGCACCCGCGCTTTGGAGCTTCTTACAGGCGTGGGGCTTGACGAGGATGAGGCAAACCGCCGTGTACTGAAGCTGTCGGGCGGTCAGCAACAGCGTGTGGCGATCGCACGTGCGCTTTCATACGACCCCGATATTATTCTTGCCGACGAACCGACGGGCAACCTTGACCGTGATACTCAAAAAGAAATCATGGATATCTTCCGCGAGCTTGCAGATCAAGGCAAATGTGTTATTCTTGTCAGCCACTCTCCCGACGTTGCGGCAATGTGCGACGAACGCTACGAGCTCAAAAAGATTTCAGGCAAGAACAAAAAGAAAAGGGCTTGATAATTGATTAAAAAGCGAGGTGAAATCGCCTCGCTTTTTATCATTCCGCAAGAGCGCTTCTGTTGCGTTCGCGATTTTAACGCGAAGGCGGCGAAAGCGTTCAAAGAACGTCACGTGATTTTCCCCAGCAAAATATTAAAAAAGGACGCAAATAAAGCTTAAAATACTGTCTTTTATATCTGTTTCCGATATGATATACTTATACCGTCAGACGTTAAAAGAAAGGATATTTATATGAAGATAATTGACCTTAACGGAAAATGGAACGGTCAGTGCTACCGCGACGGAAAGCTTGATTTTTCCTTTTCGGGCACCGTTCCCGGTTGCGTGCATACCGATCTTATGGGAAGCCGTATTCCGTCAGATATATATTACCGCGATAGCGCCGACAAGTGCCAATGGATCGAAGACTGCGACTGGAAATATGAGCGCACCTTCACGCTTGATGATATTCCGCAAAACGCATTTCTCGTTTTTGAGGGGCTCGATACCTACGCCGACATTCACCTAAACGGCTCGCTCATCGGCAAGACGCAGAATATGTTTATCCGACACGAATTTCCCGTATCAAGTATTCTTAAAGTCGGCGAAAACACCTTGTCGGTCTATTTCCGCTCGCCCGTGCGTGAGGTAGAAAACGAGCCCGAGCGCCCTGCGGCGTTCACCTACGAGCGTCTCTATACGCGCCGCATGCAGTGTACCTATAAGTGGGACTGGGTAGCGCGCTTCGTGACCTGCGGCATCTGGCGCGGCGTTTACATCGAGTCAAGAAACGGCTTTGCCGTTAAGGATCCCTATATTTATACCGAGGCGGTATCGAAAAATTGGGCGCAGATCGTAATCGAAGCCGATACCGAAAATTACGAAAACGGCGCATTTGTTGACATTGCAGTCAAGGATCCGTCGGGAAGCGATATCTACAGCCACCGCTTCTACACGAAGGAGCCGCATTTCAAGCGTTATATCGACGTTCCGAACGCAAAGCTCTGGTATCCTCACGGCTACGGCGATCAGCCGCTTTATGCCGCGGAGATCAACGGTAAGCAGTACGTTTTCGGTATCAGAACCGCCGTTATCGAGCAGATCCCCGACGAAGTCGGAAGTCCATACTACGAAAAGTGCCTTGAGATCAAGAACAGCGTAAGCAGTAAGATTTACGATAAAAACGAAAAGTTCTCCGGCTTCCGTCTGCTTATCAACGGCACGCCCATTATGTGCAAGGGTGCAAACTGGGTCCCCTCCGAGCCGTTCCCGTCCTTCGAGAGCGACGAGAAGATCACAACGCTTCTTTCACTTGCGCGTGAAGCGGGAGTCAATATGCTTCGCGTATGGGGAGGCGGAATCTTCGAAAAAGAGCATTTTTATAACGAGTGCGACCGCCTCGGAATACTGACGACACAGGACTTCTTAATGGCTTGCGGACACTATCCCGAGGAGCGCGAGGAATTCATTTCCGAAGTGAAAAAAGAGGCAGAGTTTGCCGCTTACGAGCTTCGCAACCATCCGTCTCTCGTCTGGTGGTCGGGCGACAATGAAAACGCCGTCCGCGGTGACGATGAAGCACCCGACTATTGGGGCAGGACCGTCATTCACGATGCGATAATGCCGATCCTTAACCGCCTTGATCCGCGCCGCAGATTCCTTCTTTCAAGCCCCTACGGCGGTAACGTATACGCGTCAAAGACCGTCGGAACTACACATAACACTCAGTATCTCGGCGAGTCGATCTTCCCCTACATAACCGACACTGATATGACCGACTACAAGGAATTTCTCTCGACCCTGCTCGCGCGTTTCATTGCCGAGGAGCCGACGATGGGCGCAATCTCCCTCCCCTCTCTTAAGCGTTTTATGACCGAAAGCGACATTTACGACACCGACGAAATGTGGAATTATCACACAAAGGATAATCCGCCGCTCAGTCTTTTTGGACTTCTTACCGCCTTTACCGAAAAGGTGCTCGGCGCATTCACCGACGGTCACGACCGCTTCTTCAAGCTCAAATACGCGCAGTACGAATGGATCCGAGTATCTTTTGAAAACATAAGACGCAACCGCGGCTTTGTAAACGGCATAATCTACTGGATGTGGAACGACTGCTGGCCTGCGTCAAGCGGCTGGGCGTTCGTCGACTATTACTGTCTGCCGAAGGCGTCGTTCTATTCTTTCAAGCGTTGCGCTTCCGAGCTTGTCGTGTCAATAGACAAGTCGAATAAATACGACATTTACCTCTGCAACGACGGCTTTGAAGATCACACGGTCGAGCTTTCGCTCTCCTATATCAAGGACGGCAAGGTCGTTCATATCGAAAACGTGACCGCGTCTATCGGCGCGGAAAGCTCCGAATGTGTATATTCCCTGCCCCTTAACGCAGTTCCCGACGGCGCGATGCTTATCTGCGACGCAACCTGCGAAAGCTTCCGCGACCGCGCCTTCTACAAGAATGGTGTTCTTCCGATAGTTCCCTGCTCCGCGCCCGAGATCATCGCGAAGGGCGCGGATAGCATAACAGTAAAGGCGTCTGAATACATCCACGCTCTTGAGCTTGAGGGAGAATATATATTCGACGATAACTACTTCTCTCTTATGCCAAACGAAACGAGAACGGTCAAATTCCGTCCGGCAGAAAACGCGCTGACGAAAGAGATGACCGTCTTTGGATATACCATATAGTCACGAGCGATGTCAAAACCGCAGATACTGTTGTGCGCACTAATTGGCTCCCTTGTGCAAAGGGAGCTGTCAGCCGATTCGGCTGACTGAGGGATTGTAACCGAGAAAACAACCCCTCTGCCCGATGTCAACATCGGGCACCTCCCCTTGCACAGGGGAGGCATATCGCCGCGGCAGAATCAGGCATACCAAAGCTTTTTTTAGCCGCAGTCATCGTCTGTAATTCTAGCTTAAAACAACAAAAAAACCGAGGCAAACGCCTCGGTTCTCTCTTATTTATGAAGTCCCTTTTTGCGCAGGATCTCAAGAACGCAGTCGGGGTTATTACAGGTGATAAGCTCAACGCCCATCCTGATCGCCTCGTCTACCGTTGCCTCGTCTCTTATCGAAGCAGGTCCCCAGACTCTTATTCCCGTCTTTTCCTTGAATTCCTTTATCATCTCCGCCGGATGCGAGCCGAAATAGCACGCGCAATATCCGAAGCTGTAGGTTTCAAGCTCACAGCCGTTCAGATCCATGTGAACTGCGGGGAAAAACAGATGCTGCTTATATTTTCCCTCATACTTCTTATAAACGTATTCGTTCAGCTTGCCGTTAAAGCTATTGATGACACAGCGCTGACCGAAGGAATACTCCTCAAGCATTTCTATCGCTAGATCGCAGGTGCGGAACGCGACCTCCTCCCAGCCCTCCGTCGGATATTCCTTAAGCTCGATATCGAGAGTCATCGTCGGATGATCCTTGACAAGCTCCATAAGCTCGCGGAGAGTCGGTATCTGCTCGCCACGTCCTGCATCGAGCTGCTTCAGCTCGGCAAGCGTATAGTCGCAGACTCTGCCGTGTCCGTTCGTCGTGCGCTCAAGTGTCGCGTCGTGGATAAGAACAAGCTCGTTGTCCTTAGTGATACGCACGTCGGTCTCGATCTGATCGACGCCGACCTTTACCGCCTCAATAAAGGAAAGCATCGTGTTCTCGGGATATTTTGCGCAAAAGCCCCTGTGACCTGCGACAAAAATATTCTTCTCGCTTTGTGTCCAATAATTCATATTATTTACCTCCGTCAAAAGCGGTTTTACTACTTTGGGAAAATCAAGATAGTTATCTATCGTTAAATAATTAAAATCCGATTTATAGACCGATTCGTCGTTTCCGCCGAGACCGTAATCGTCTCCTATGTACAAGACTTCGTCGTGCGTGTAGCCGTTTTCTTTACAGTAAAGGTCGAGCGCATAGTATTTATTGTACGGCTTCGGCGCCATATCGAATGACGAGGAGCCGCCGACGAAAACACAGTAATCGCCAAACTCCTCACAGACCTCGTCGTATATCTTGCGTCTCTTTGCGCGATCGGGGTCAAAGCTCAGCTTGTCTTCCTGCTTTGCCTTCGTGCCGAGTATCGGAAAGGTAACGCATCCCGAGGGATGAAATTCGACAGACTCGCCCGCGTATTCGGTAAAGCTGTATTTTTCTCTCATTGCGTTTATCTTTTCCGCCGCCTTGTCTCTATCGCACGGTACCTGAGTATCCTTTACAATATCAATGCTTTCGGTCTCTTCATTATAAACACCGTACTGCATACCGTAATTGCCGATAATGTCTATCGGGAACTGCTCAAGCTGATTGAATATCCTCATTACCTGACCTGCGCCGACCATAAGAAGCTTATACCTCTTCGATAGCTCGGTAAGTATCTCTCTGTGCTTAAGAGAAAGTGGCGTTTTATGCTGTGTGAGAGTGCCGTCGAGATCCATTGCGATGACCTTAATATTATTATACATTGTTTTCACCGTCCGTCAACAGAAAATTTTGCTTTACAAAGTATCATATTTGTATTATAATAGTTCAGTCAAAACAATTCAACAATTTGCGTAAAAAACGCGCAAATAATGAAGAATTAACGTTTCATAACCGCAAATCGGTCAACATCGGTCAAAATCGGAGGGCAAAATGCTGAGCAAAGAGCGCGAACAGGAAATAATGAATATATTAAAGTCAACGGGCGGATTCGTGACGGTAAAACAGTTATGTAGCGCTCTGTTCGCAAGTGAATCGAGCATACGACGTGATCTGAAGTCTCTTGAAGAAAAGGGGCTGATCAAAAGAAGCTACGGCGGTGCGTCGCTGCGTAACAGCTTGTCGAACATAGTTACCTTTAATCACCGCACGCGTCAGAACGTAAATCAAAAGCTCGATATTGCAAAAAAGGCGGCGGCGCTTGTAAACGACGGCGACATCGTTTTTCTCGACCAGTCCTCTACCGCCTTTTATCTTGCGACCGAGCTTATGAATAAAAGCTCGCTTACGGTAGTTACGAACAATATCGAGATACTCATGCTTCTTTCAGGATCGAGCGTCAATGTCGTATCGTCGGGCGGATTTTTGAGTAGCGAAAACCGAAACTGTCTAATCGGCGGAAACGCGCAAAGGACATTTGAAAACGTGTTTGCGGACGTTATGTTCTTCTCGGTGAAGGCGCTTACCGATGACGGTATCATCAGCGACTGCTCGAGCGAAGAGGTGTCGGTCAGAAATTCAATGCTCAAAAATGCGCGTAAAAAGGTTCTGCTCTGCGACAGCTCAAAATTCGGCGAGCGCGCTTCCTTTAAGCAGGGAGAGCTGTCCGACGTCGACTGCTTTATCAGCGAGGGTGCGGAGACGAAGAAATTTGCTCGCTTTGAAGGTAAGATCGAGCTACTGTAATAAAAATCCCCGTATACCAGCCACGCATCGGCTACTGCTACCCATAAATGGGGTTCGGAACGTTGCTTTGCCTCCCTCCGGGAGGGAGGTGGCATTTGCGAAGCAAATGACGAAGGGAGCCTGCGATGAATAACATTTTAGAGAGTCGCCCCTCTCCTTCGGGCGATTCCATAAATATTCATCATCGAGCGTTCCTCGCCCGATGGCTCCTTCAGTCACCTTTCGGTGACAGCTCCCTCCCGGAGGGAGCCCCAGACACGAATCCCTTATGCGTTTTCTTTTTTCTTGTTATTCTCTTTTCATCTGTCAACCTCATTTGAACCCTACCAACTATGGCGGGGATTGCGGTTACATAGATAAAACCGAGGCAAATGCCTCGGTTTTCTTTCACTTATAAAAAGGTCCGTAATTCGCACAAGCTCTGTAATCCGCGCCCTCTTTATCCATTCCGAACGCTTCCCAAGCAGACGGGCGGAATATATCCTCCGTCGGTACGTTGTGCATACAAACCGGAATTCTGAGCATCGAACAGAGAGTGATAACGTCAGCGCCGATGTGTCCGTAAGAGATCGCACCGTGGTTTGCACCCCACGCGTTCATAACGTCGTACGCGGTCTTGAAGGGGCTTCCCTCCTCGCCGTCGCATCTCGGAGCGAAGAACGTACAGGGCCAAGTGTAGTCTGTTCTCTCCCAGATGGTGTCCGCAACGTCATCGGGGAGCGCAACAGTCCAGCCCTCCGCTATCTGCATAACAGGGCCAAGTCCCTTTACGAGATTGAGTCGGATCATAGTCGCAGGCATCTCTGCTCTCGTCAGGAAACGGGAGGAGAATCCGCCGCCGCGGAAATATCCGTTGTCGGCAGGGTTCCAGGTTGTCGCCGAGAGAACCTTATCCATATCGCTGTCGGTCATTTCGTACCACGGCTTAATAACCGCGTCGCCGTTTTCATCGGTAACCTCACCGCAGGCGTCAAGACAGCAAGCGCCCGAATTGATAAGATGTATAACGCCGTCACAGTCCTTTGCCTTACCCTCGATATCGTAGCCCGTTACGCGCTTGATAGAGCTTCCGCTCCAATAGGTACGGACATCGGCAAACATCTGAGCGCGGTTAGTAAGAAGCTTCATAAACAGCATTCCGAGACCGTTGAGAACGTCGTTTTCAGTTGCAAGAATATACGGCTCACGCGCTCCGTTCCAGTCAAAGGAGGTGTTAAGGATAGCTTCCGCAAAGTCGCCGTTCGGATATTCGTCCGTCCACTGACGCTGTCCCTGGAAACCCGCCGCGATAGCGTTATGTCCGAGTGCCTCCTCCTCACAGCCAGCAGGCGGATTTTCGATTCCGCACATAAGCTCCTTGATAATGACCGCCATCTTTACGACGAATTCAAACTGCTCTTCCTTCGTTTCGTCGCTCTTGCGAACGAACTCGGGGTTCTTGTCAAAGCCGATCTTGCACTTTTCCTTCGCCCATGCAAGCGCCTTTTCAAACTCCGCCTTATCGTAAATATCGTGATTCATACGGCGGAGTATCTCGACCTCGTCAACAGACTCGACACGGAGTCCGAGATAGCTTTCGAGGAAATCGGAATCAATGACCGATCCGCCGATTCCCATACATACAGAGCCGATCTGCAGGTAAGATTTGCCGCGCATCGTTGCCATAGCCACCGCAGAACGCGCAAAGCGGAGAAGCTTTTCTTCTACGTCTTTAGGGATCGAATCGTCGTCTATATCCTGAACCTCGCGCCCGTAGATCGAAAATACAGGAAGATTCTTCTGTGCATGAGTTGCCTTTACCGATGCAAGGAAAACCGCGCCGGGGCGCTCTGTCTTATTACAGCCCCAGACCGCCTTTATCGTATTCGGATCGGCATCCATTACCTCGGAGCCATAGCACCAGCAGGGGGTAACGGTAAGTGTAACCGCAACACCCTCGCGTCTGAACTTACTCTCGCAAGCCGCCGCTTCGGGGGCGCGTCCAATAGTACCGTCGGCAATGATGACCTTGACCGGCTCACCGTTCGAATAACGGAGGCTTTCTTCGTACAGCTTCTTAACGGCTTCAGCCATTGCCATGGTCTGCTTTTCAAGTCCGCCGCGAACGTCAAGCGGACCCTTTCTGCCGTCGATAACGGGACGTATTCCTATAACGGGATATTCGCCAATCATTCTGTTTTTCATAAATTACTCCTGTTTTATTTGTTTCTCAAGCGCTTCATAATATCGCTGTTTGCAAAGCCGTCGGAAAGCTCAACGTACATATTGTAAAGCCGAGTAAATTTCGCGTGTGCTTCGGGATATTGCTTATAGACCGCCGCGCAGTCATCTCCCATCTTTTCAGCCGCGCCCTCAACATCGGGGTAGATTCCTGCCGCGGTGGCTGCATATATCGCGCTTCCCTTTGCGCCTGCCTGCTTACTGTCGACGACGCTTATGCTCTTGCCGAGAACGTCCGCCATTATCTGCATAAGAAGCGGATTCTTCAGCGGTATTCCGCCGACCGCAAATATGCGTTCGACCTTCACTCCGCCCTCCTCGTAAAGCTCGACCATTCGTCTCGTACCGTAAGCGATAGAGGAAAGCATAGCGTGATAGATCTCCTCGGGCTTCGTCATAAGCGTCATTCCGATCATGAGTCCCGAAAGGTCGTAGTCAACGTAGGGCGAGCGGTTGCCGTTCCACCAGTCGAGAACAAGCAGTCCGATAGAATCAATATCAAGCTTCTCCGCAAGCGAATTAAGGTAATCGAAAATACCGATCCCCTCTTCCCTTGCCCTCTCAGCATAGCTTTCGGGCAGACAGTTTTCCATAAACCAGGCAAACATATCGCCAACGCACGACTGCCCCGTCTCGTAAGCGCGGTAGTCGGGAACGACACCGCCCATGACCTTGCCGCAAATACCCTTGATAGGTGCGTCGGTCTTTGAGATCAGAATATGACAGCCGGACGTGCCGATTATCAGCGTCAGGTCACCGTCTGATACCGCCTTCGCCGCAGGCAGAGCCGAGTGCGCGTCGATCGCCGACGCGGAGACCGCGGTTCCGATCCTCAGCCCCGTGAGCTTTTCGCCGTTTTCGTTTATATATCCGGCAACCGTTCCGGGAGGAACGACCTCGCCTCTCAGCTTGTCAAGCACCGTTGAAAAGGTCGGCGCGACCTCATTCAAATATTCCTTCGACGGATATCCGTCCTGATACATCGACTTATAACCCGCCTGACAAGCGCTTCGATACTCGGTTCCCGTAATGAGAGAAACGAGCCAGTCGCCGATCTCGGAATATTTTTCCGCCGCATTATATACCTTGGGCGATTTTTCGAGCGTTTCGAGCATTTTCGGAAGCGCCCACTCCGCGGAGACCGTTCCGCCGTAGCTTTCAAGCCATTCTTCGCCGCGCAAGCTCGCAACGCGCGTCATTCTGTCCGCCTGCTCCTCGCCGCCGTGATGCTTCCAAAGCTTTATATATGCGTGAGGATCGCGCGAAAATTCTTGCATGCTCGCAAGCGGAGTGCCGTCGTTCAAAATCGGCAAAACGCTGCTCGACGTTGCGTCAATAGACAGTCCGACGACCTCCTCGGGTGAAACTCCCGATTCCGAAAGAACGCCCTTAACGGTGCTTGTGAGCGCCTCTATATAATCATCAGGGTGTGCGAGCGCCGTTTTTACGCTCGGTTCGCTGTCGCAAATATCCTTTTCATTCATTACGGCATGCGGATAAACGTACTCACAGCTCGAAAGCACTCTGCCGTCAGCCGTATCGGCAAGCACCGCGCGTGCGGACAGCGTGCCGTAATCAATACCTATTACGTATTTTGACATTATATTATCTCCAATTCGTCCTTCGTCGGGAACTCGGGATAAACGTCGTCAAGGGTATCGGAGTACCAATATGCGACCGACGAGATATCGTCCTGAAGCGGCATATATCTCTGCTCACTTCTCCAGCCAAGTGCTTGTATCGTCACCTTAAGGTCTTCCTTAAAATAGATCGGATCTGTAATGTGCCAACGGTACATATCGAAATAAAGCTGTGATCTGTAGAGCCGATCGGTGCTGCCGACCTTATACATTCCCGCGTAAGGCGTGGTGTACTCGACATACTGACCGTTTACGTCGAAATTGTACGCTCCGCAGAAATAGTCCTCGGTTCCCGTTCCGCATACCGTCGGGAATTCCCTGTCGCCGTCGATATAGAACTTGATCTCGCCCTCGCCCCACCAACGGTTGCTCTTTACGCCCCAATGCATATAGGTGCCGACGTAATGACCGTTGCCCTTGATATTATCGAGGATAACGTACGGCTCTTTATACGGAAGCGGATTTACGCGTCTGAACTGTGCGTGGAAATAAAGCGTTTCGGGGTCAAGCACCTTTTCCTCGCAATCGATCTGATAATATATCTGACATTCGTCGGAACCGATATTTTCGACCTCGATCTTAAAGCCCTCAAAATACGGCATCTCGAAATAGCAGTTCAGTCCCCTTTTCGGATTTACGCACATAGCAATACTCGAAAGCTGACGGTATTCGAGATAATCGGCGTTAGCGAAGAAATCGGATATCGGCGCTTCAACGGCAGGGTTTTCGTGACCGTCAAAATAAATGCGGAGTATAAGAAGGCGTCCTGCCTTTGCGCTGTCGGTAAGCCAGATGTGCTTTATCGCGCCCTGACCCTTTATATCGGCAAGAACAGTCCTCGTTTTCGGCTGAAGCATCAGAAAAGGATTTACCTTCCACCCCTGTCCGAGCTCGCGCGACGCAAGAGAGGCGCTTCCCTCCTTTGCCATTCCGCCCTTGCCTTTTTCGCCCGTCAGATTTTCGGGCGAGACGGAAAAGGTCGTTATATTCTTTTTGATCGTAAGGTTACTTAACATTTTGTGCCTCCGAAATTTTTTCCATATTGACATTTTATCGAAAATCATCTATTATATGAATAGCAATCCTTGCCTTTTATTTAACATTTCTTTCGGAGGATAATATGTTAGATCAGTCACAGATCAACCCGTACGTAAGAGTGGCAATGAATTCGGTCATGCCCGCAGGGGGCGGCATAAAGCGCAGAATAATTTTCGATTACGAGCTGATATACCTTTCAAGCGGCTCCTTCACGCTCACCTATAACGGAACGTACCTTCACTGCGAGGCGGGACAGTTTATTTTCATCCGCCCCGGAATACCGCACAGCTTTTCGAACATCGAATCCGACCTCATTCAACCGCATATTCATTTCGATATTACCCATACCGAAAACAGCGCAAGAGTTCCCGTTTCATTCAAGGACCTTCCCGCCTTGACTGACGAGGAAAAGAGCTGGATTCGTGAGGACGTGTTTTCCGAAAGTCCCGAAAACCCGTTAGTATCATTCTCCGAAAAGCAAAAGGCGCTGAAGCTGTTTTATAAAATTATAAGCTCCGAAACGTCTGCGCTTTCAAAAAAGGCGGAGCTGATACGGCTTATCGAGATGCTCATAAACGATAATTTCCGAAACGTATTTGAAAAGGAAACCCGCTTTTTCCCCATTGAAGCGCAGGTCAAGGATTACATCGACGCAGGACAGGGACTGAGTGCTAAGCTTGACGATCTTGCAAAACATTTCAGTTACAGCAAATGCTACCTCGACCACTGCTTCGGCAGCCGTTACGGAATCGGAATAATGAAATACAGAAACGAAAAACGGATGCAGACCGCGAAAGAAATGCTGAAGCGATCAACGGTATCGGAGGTTTCTGAAAAGCTCGGCTTTTCATCGATCTACGCCTTCAGCCGCGCCTTTAAAAACCGTTTCGGCGTCTCCCCGAACGAAATAAAAAAACCGAGGTGATCTCACCTCGGTTTTCGTTTATTTATTATTTATTGCCGCTTCAAGAGCGTTACCGATCTCGATACGGAGAGAGGCGTATTTGTCGCTGTTTGTATACTCGGTAAGAGTAGGCGTGCCTTCCTTGGTCTTTTCGACTATCCATTCCTTGTCAAGATATTTTTCTGCAAGGTAAAACATCTCGATATCGTCAATACCGTCGCGAATTATCTTCGCGCGAATAGACGGACATGCGCCGCCGTATCCGACCGGCGAACCGGGATAAAGGAACCAGCCCTCGCCGTAAATAATCTTTCCGTCGCCGTCTACTATAGACTTCGCGTTTTCCCAAGGATCCTGTATATTTCCGTCATTATCGGTGGCATACCAACACGATGACCAATAGAGGAAGCCCTTTATATCTCTCTGATATATCTGCCAGAACATAAGACGCTGAACTACGCCATCCGTGTCAAGGAACAACTGAGCATAGGGATTATTGGGGTCGTTGCAGACGTAAGCCCACATTCTGTCACCCTTAGCGATCTGCTCGTCCATTCTCTCGTGGAAGGTCTTGCTCGGAGTGTAGTTGAGGAAATCGCCGTACGATCTTTCATCGTCCCAGAGGCAGAGCTTAGGACACCAGAGGTCGGTAAATTCCTCCATAAAGTCTGTCTGGTCTCTCTTTTCAGTACCTATCTGTATATTAGTGTAGAAGGGCGACACTATCTCAAGCTTAGGGCAAAGCTCTCTGAACTTCTTTTCCCATTCCTTTAGCTCCGCAAGCTGTTCCTCGGTATGCGGCTCGTCAAGCGGATAAAGGTACGCCTTTTTAAGCCACACTGCGTTTGTTAAGAGCTTGTTGTAATATTCGAGAAGCTTTTCTTCGTTAATGGTACCGTCCTCGTTTTCCGGATACGGGAGGCGGAAGGAGGTAACGCGTGGATCGGACATATATGCGTCTGCTCGGGGATCGAGAATGTCATAGGGAAGATTGACGGCGCTCATATTATGATCAAGCAGCGTATCATACCAGTCCTTGTATGTCCCTTTATAATAGCCGATAAATTTATGATGAAGACCTATGGCAGTCGCGAAGGTCTTTTCCTTCGGAATTTCAAAATCCCAAACGTGAACGGTTATGTTGAAGGTGGCATAAACGTTATTGTCTTTATCCTTAAGCTCGTATACGTACTCGTAATCGCCCGCAGGGGTATTTTCATCGGTCGTGAACTCTATCATGAAAGGAAGAATGACCTTCGGTTCAACGGTAAGACGTTTGCCACCATACGGAATAAGAGCGTCTGTATATTGCTTTTTGCCGACCTTTTGCGTTTTGTCCATCGAGAACGTTGCGGGCTTGATAAGGTCTGTCTCGCCCGACTTGCGCCTGAGAGATACATTTTTGATCTCCGTGTCGGAATAAACCGCAACCTGACATCCCTCTGTCTCACCCTTGGCAAGATAGACGGTGTATTCGGTCGACATATCCCCCGTCGGGGCGGCGTTGACGACCGTTTTTTCAAAGCTGTGCATAGTCCATGCCTTCATATTCACAGGCACCTCCTCTTCATTATCCGAATCCTTTTTTCCGCCGCCGCAGGAGGCAAGCGAAAGAACAGCGCAAAGCGAAAGGAAAACAGTAAAAAGCTTTTTCATAGCGTTTCTCCCAATTTTGTCTATAAGAACATCATAATCATCTCACAGTTATATTCTATTACAAGCGTAAATTAAATTCAATTACTATAAAAGCCGAAAAAACATTGTAAATAGGACTTTTTGATAGTTTTCGAAAGTAATATTGTCAATAGCAATTTCACAACGGTTTTATTCAGGATCGCTTCGCCATCGCCCAGACGAGCATATCGCTCTCTTCCCTGTTCGCAAATGCAAAATAAGGGATAAGGCGCGCTCTGAAATGAACGGAATTGCCGTTTTTCAGCGAATACAGACGCTCACTCGCGGGACGGCGGCAAGCATCAAGGTAAATTACGGGCGCGGGAATTCCGTCCTCTGCCTTGACCTCAATATTTCCGTTTTCAATGAGCGTAATATCGCGGAGATTTTCTCCGTTGTCAAGCTCCTCCAAGCAATAGACGATCGGTCCGCGCTGAACGGCGTATCTGCCCGAGTTGTCCTGAACGCAGGGATTCGCCTCGATAAAATGGACCTCCATCGGAAGCTCGACCGTTATCCTGTCACCGCCGACAAGGTCAAAACGAGCGTAACCGTTTTCTCTTTCGCCCTTGTATTCAACGCACCATTCGGGGATCCTGACGTAAAGGGTCGTCGGCTCTCCCTCGTATTCGATCGTTATATTTCCGTCGCAGGGATAATTCGTCGTCTGCTTAATGACCGCGTCCCCACCGCCGATAACGAGCTTCGCCTCGCTCTGTGCATACTGATGACAGTAGATATTATCGCCGTCAAGGGTATACATATATCTCGGTATCGAAGCAAGCACTCTTACGACGTTGGGCGGACAGCAGGAGCAACTGAACACCTTGACTCTCTGACATATCGGCTGATAGGTGCTGCGCGAATACTTTTTCCTGTCGATTTCAAGGGGATTCGTATAGAAGAATTTTTCACCGTCGAGAGAAAGTCCCGAAATAAAGCCGTTATACAGTACGCGCTCGATAACGTCTCCGTAACAGCCGTTGACCTTGCCCTCCTGCATCGCGTTTGCAAAAAGCGCAAGCGCGATAGCGGCGCAGGTCTCATTATAGGTATCGCTGTTCGGAAGGTCGTAGGCATACGAGAACCTCTCTCCTCCGTGATCGGAGCCGACACCGCCCGTTATTGCCATCTTGCGGTTTACAATATCATCAAACAATCTGTCGCAGGCGTCGGAAAGCTCCTTGTCACCGTCAACGTTTGCAAGCATCTTCATCGCGGTGTAGAGATAGCACGCGCGGACGGAATGTCCGACCGCCTCGCTCGCCTCGCGGAGCGGAACGTCGGACTGTATCTGACTCCACTTTGCTTCCTTATCGTTGTTTCCTCTTTGGTCGATAAAGAATTTTGCAAGAGAAAGATGCTTTTCGTTTCCGAGATAGTTATAGAGCTTAAGAAGCGCAAGCTCGATCTCCTCGTGACCGGGTGTAACGAACGCTGCGCTCCCCTCCTCAACGAACACGCGGTAGACCATATCAATATTTTTAAGCACGCAGTTAAGAAATTTATCCTTACCCGTCGCCTTGTGGTACGCTATCGCCGCCTCGATACTGTGTCCGAGGCAGTAAAGCTCGTGCCAATCGCGATCGGTAAATATCTTCGACGGCTCGACCGAGAGAAAATAGGAGTTAAAATATCCGTCTGTGCGCTGATTTGCCGCGATGTCGTCTATCATCCCGTCAACGAGCTTCTCCCATTCGGGGGCGGGGGCTTCTTTAATCATATAAGCGACGCCCTCGATCCATTTTACGACATCGGAATCCCAAAAAATATGCGGCTTATTCGGCATTCCTTCGCGCCAGTTGCATTTGAGCGCATCGAAGCGTCCCGTTTCCTTGAAGCGGTCGTAGACGTTCTTCACGACGGACGAGCGATTGAGATCCATATAAAATCTCCAAAATCCGTCCTTGATCTTTACATTTTCGAAGCTTAAATTTTTCATTATTATCTCCTCCAAATAGTTGTATTGACAAATTGCGGAGTTTTTCCTATAATTATTGTATAGTATCCAAAAACCGATTTCAACGGCAAAATCTGTATAATAGGGGTTAAAATCCGACTATGTATGAAAACGCAACCTACTGCGGAGCGGGAAAATTCGTATCACACGGCGAATGGATACATCCCGACCGAGTTATAGATTCGCACGAAATAATCTTCGTCATCAAGGGGCGGGTCTATTTAACCGAAGACGGAAAGGAATACGAGCTCAAGGAAAACGACGTTCTTCTGCTCGAACAGGGGCTTCGCCACTACGGTCACTTTCCAAGCTCGAATACCTCATTTTTCTGGGTACACTTTAAAAACGCGCCGAAGCCCGACCCTGCCCTTAAGCTTCGGAATATGAAGGATTCGTACGACCTGCCGCTCCTCTTCAAGCAGCTCGTTCACTACCGCGCGGAAAACCGTCCGACGGAAGCGATGGATTATCTTACACGGCTCATTCTGATAGAATGCTTTTCGCCGCAGGTAAGCGATGTGAGAAGCCCCACGGTTTCGGAGATTGCGGCTTGGATAAATGCCAACCGCGATACGGTAATAAAAGCCGAACAGGTCGCTGCGCATTTCGGCTACAACGCCGATTACTTGAGCAGAGCATTCAAGGCAAGCTGCGGAAAGCCCTTGAAGGAATACATCGACTCCGTCAAGATGACGTATATAAAACAGCTTCTTCTGACAGGCGGAAAAACCCTGACCGACGTTTCCTGCGAAGCGGGATTTTCCGATTACAAATATTTTCTCAAATACTTCAAGTACCACGAGGGTATCACCCCGACGCAGTTTTTGAGCACATATCCGAAAACGCATATAAACACGAAATAAGTTTTATCTTGTATTTATTTCCGTATTGTGGTATAATTCAGTCATAAATCGAAGCAGGAGGTGCGGTATGCCGATTGAAGAAAACAAAAAACACGCCTATCTCATAATGGCGCATAATAAATTCGACCAGCTTGCCGTGCTTGTCGACCTGCTTGACGACGAAAGAAACGATATTTATCTTCATATTGACAAAAAAGCGAAGGACTTTGACCGTTCTTCAATTAAAACGAAGAACGCGGGGCTGTTTTATGTCAAGCCGATGTCGGTCATATGGGGCGGCGACAGTATGATAAAGTGCGAGCTGCGTCTGTTTGAGAGCGCGGGTGAGAAGCACTATGCGTATTATCATCTGCTGTCGGGAATAGACCTTCCGATCAAAACGCAGGATTATATACACTCGTTTTTCAAGGAACACACAGGGAAGAATTTCATAAACCTCGACCAAAAAGCTCTTTCAAACCGCGAATTTACGAGAAGAGTAGACTGGCGTCATCTTTTTCAGAATATAATCGGCAGAAGCTATGATCCGTTTATGTGCCGTCTGCGCGGTCTTCAGGAGCGTCTGATCTCGCTTCAAATGAAGCTCGGAATGAAGCGTAAGGAGATAATTCCGCTTTACAAGGGCGCAAACTGGATAAGCGTGACCGACGAAATGATACAGTACGTATTAACCCAAAAGAAGCTTATCAAAAAACAGTTCTACTGTTCGCACTGCGCCGACGAGGTATTTTTGCAGAGCGTCGCAATGGCGTCGCCATACCGCGACACCGTAACGGGCAGGTGTCTTCGCGAGATAGACTGGACACGCGGCGGTCCTTACACATTCCGAAGCGAGGACGTGCCGATGCTTCTCCGCTCCGAAAATCTCTACGCAAGAAAGTTCGATATCGACCTCGACCGTAAGGCAATGGAGCTTATAGCCGAGCAGGTCAAAAAATGAATATAATCACCTCCGTTTGAATACCTTATCAATACGGAGGTGATTTTTTTGAAGATAGATTTCAAAAAGCTTATAATAAATATCGCGATCCCACTCGGCGTCGGCGCACTTTCGGCGCTCATTAGTATGGGAAGCATGGAGTCCTTCGCGTCGCTCAACAAGCCGCCGCTTTCGCCGCCCGGATGGCTGTTCCCTGTCGTTTGGTCTATACTATACATTCTCATGGGAATCTCGTCCTACCTTATCACCGAATCGGGCAAGCCGGCAAGGTCGAAGACCGCGCTCACCGTCTACGGCGTTCAGCTATTCTTCAACTTCATGTGGTCGATCATATTCTTCAATTTTGAAGCGTATCTTTTCGCCTTCATCTGGCTTGTCGCGCTACTCGCCCTCGTGATCGCGAACGCTTATCTCTTCTACCAAATCGACCGCCGCGCAGGGCTTCTCTTTATTCCCTATATTCTTTGGATAATATTCGCAGGGTATCTTAATTTCGGCATTTTTCTTTTGAATTGACAAAAAACAGCTCCGAAAAACGGAGCTGTTTTCTTTATACTCTGTACATTTCTATGTGTTCGGGTAAAACAATTAATCAGTCATGTTAGCGATCGGATGGCAAAATGTCTCCTAATATATCCCACGCATAATAGCTATCGCCAAACCGTTCTTCCTCTTTTCCCCCTTCATTATAGTAATTTCTGCATCCAATTAACTCCAGAGTATTTGATTCGAGATCGTGAACGAGATAAAAGTCCATTATCGACGTATAGGAAACATCAAGCATTTTTGTCTTCGAAGTAATAGAACAAGTAACCGCCGCTTGCTTAGCGCCTACGTAATCTCGTTGGTCGAGTTTCTTTGTGTTCCATCCGTTCGAGAATTTACAAGTGACCCCACAGTCTTCATCTCCGTAATTTTTCGCCCGTTCGTCTGCTTCTTCGCATAAGTCCCTTATCAGCTTTCTGAACGGAACATCTTCATATCCCTCCAGCACTGCACCACCGAGATCGGGCTCAGACTCTTTTGAAGAACACGATGCGATCGAAATGCACATAAGTGCCGCCAAAATTAGTATCAATAGTCTTTTCATTTTAAAAAATCCTTTCTTTTCGGCAAAGCCGTATTTACAACATTATGCACCATATTTGGTGTATTGTCAATACACTACTTTAGGTTTATGGTAAGATTTTTTGTAACACTATGCTAATACACAGGGAGGTTTCAATGAAAAGCGTTCAACAGCGAATTTTTGAGCTTCGTGAGGACAACGATCTGCGTCAGCAGGATATCGCCGAGCTTCTCGGTACTACCCAACAGGTATATTCGCGCTACGAAAAGGGCATAAATGAAATCCCGCTCCGTCACCTCATAACGTTGGCAAGACATTACAAGGTAAGCGTTGACTATCTTGTGGGAGAAACAGATTGCCGCAAGCGCTATCCAAAAGCCGATAGGTAAAACTCACTATGTTAATATAAAAAAGCCCGTCATCGACGGGCTTTTTATTATGCTTCAACCGAATAATCGTAAATTCTTACGATACCCTCGCAGGCAGTGAGTCCGATATAAAACTCCTTCGGAATGTCCTCGACGCGAAGTCTGATCTTGTGACCGTCAACGTCGATATTCAGATAATACTCCTCAACGTTTACCGTAAGGGTATGAATATCGTTTTCGCTCACGTCAAAGGTGTCGCCGAGGCGAAGATGCCAATGGCATCTGCCGTCCTCCTCGCGGAAGTGACGCCATACGTTAATACCGTTCTTCCAGAGAACGATCTCAAAGCATGCTCCGTAGCGCGTTTCGCCGTCGGGGCATTTTTCAGTTTCGGGAACGATAATTATCTCGGGGCATCCGACATCCTCAAACGCGCAGTGAAGCGTTGCGGTCACGCCCGCAGTATGCTTTTCATGCGTAAGCATGCTTATGTTGTCGAAGCCCTCGCGGTGGTTAGGGTTTACAGCGGTCGTTACGTATCCGTCCTTCTGTGTGAACTTGGGGGCTTCCACGTAACGGAAGGTATAGGCGGTAGTAAGCTCGTTTTCCCAGCCCGCCTTGTCAAATTTTACTGTCTTCATTTTTGTGTCCTTTCTTTACCGTCACTCGATAAACGAGTAGATAGTGTTCATATCCTTTTCACTGCCGTAATCGGTATTTCGGCAGTTATTTTTCAGTGCTTCAAGCTTTTCGGTATCGCGAAGAAGCTCTAAGATTCCCTTTGCGCATCCCTCGGTATCGAGCGGAACGATAACGCCGTCAAAGCCGTCCTTAAGCTGTGAATGAGCAGTCGGGAAATTTGTTATCGCTACGGGCTTACCGAGTATCTGCGCCTCGATGACCGAGACCGCCTTGCCCTCTCTTAAGCTCGGATGAACGAAAAGATCGCATTCCTTCATATACGGGTAAGGATTTTCCTTCTTACCGAGCAGTATAACTCTGCCCGTCACGCCCTCGTCCGCTATGCGCTTTTCGATCTCGGCGCGGTCGGAACCGTCACCGATTATATACCATTTAACGTCAAGCCCCTCGTTAAGCAGTATTGAGACCATCTTCGGAATGCTTCTGAAATTTTTACCCGGAGCAAGAGTACCGCAGGAAACTATCCTGATACCGTCCTTTGCCATCTCGCTCTGTCCCTCATCGGCAGAACGCCTGATAAGCGACGGTGAGATCGGATTATCTATTCTTACTATCTTATCCTTTAGCGTCGGCAGCTTTTTCGAAAATTCAATACCAACGGAATCGGAGATCGACGCAATACCGTCGTATAGACCCCATACCTTTTCCTCGCTTTTCGCATCAATATCAATAAGCGAATAATCCGTGTGTATCCAGCTTAGGCGCTTCTTTGCCCTGCACTTGTACGCGCCGAAATAATGAGGCGCAACAAAGCTTATAACGAGGTCGTATTCCTCTTTTGAGATCATAGGAAGAAAACGCTTCTGATGCTTATGAGTGTAATCAAGCGCGACGGCGGAAAGCTGAACGCCATGCTTCTTCGCGTAGCTCTTCGCTTTCACCATTCCGTACGCCTTGCCGAATGCCTGGAATATGCGTCCCTGCTTCAAGGTCTCAACCGTCGTCATATCGACGCACCTATACGCCTTTTTTTCGGGAAGAAGCGTAACGTCATCGGGAATATACTTTAAAAACTCGCCCTCGTGGTTTCGGAGAAAGAGGTCGACCTTATACTTTTCCTTATCAAAGGCATGCAGAAGCCCAAGCTGCGCTCTCGACACGCCGCTGATAAACATATCCTGACCGACAATAAGAACCTTTTTCATTTCTTTTCTTCCCCGTCGTTCTTGCTTGCAGTCGTCTGCCCATTCTTGACGCCCTCTGTGCTTTCCTTTTGGAAAACGGTCTGCATCGTTTGGAAGAGAAGCTTAATATCGGTCAGAACAGACATATCGTTAATGTATATAAGGTCCATCTGAAGCTTATCGTAGGGAGTCGTATTATACTTACCGTGTATCTGAGCGTAGCCGGTAAGACCTGCCTTCACGCGCAGGCGCAGATGGAATTCGGGGAGCTCCTTCTCGTACTGCTCGGCAATTTCGGGACGCTCGGGGCGAGGACCGACGAGCGACATATCGCCCTTAAGTATATTTAAAAGCTGCGGAAGCTCGTCTATTCGCGTCGCGCGGATAAATTTGCCGACCTTCGTTATGCGGTCGTCGCTTTCCGAGGCAAGACGAGCAACTCCGTCCTTTTCGGCATCAACTCTCATGGAACGGAACTTCATTATTCTGAATACCTTTCCGCCCCTTGTAAGACGGTCCTGCTTATAGAGGACAGGTCCGCCGTCCTCTATCTTTATCGCGATAGCGGCAATAAGCATAAACGGAAGCGCGATAACGGCAAGCGGAAGCGATACGAGTATATCGAGAAGCCGCTTCGACGCACGCACGATAACTGAATGATTCTCGCTCTCGTACGACATCATCGGAATATGGAACATGTAGCGTCTTTGCGCGGTGTTGAGGAAGATATCGCTTATCTTGGGACGGATATAGACCGTCACGTTTTTCTTTATAAACAAGCTCATAAGGTCGTTACGAAGCTTAGTCGGAAGACCGCAAAGGAAGACACCCTCGACCTCGGGAAGCTCGGAGACGATCCCGTCGCAGTCCTTCTCGGTATCTGTAAGGTCAACTGTTTTAACTACGCGGTAGCGCTTCTTATCGAGGTGCAATTCACCCATCGACTCGTAAGCGCGCTCGTCGGAATAAAGGACTGCGACTTTTTTTGCGGGAACCCATGCGTTATAAAGCCAAGTAGCACTGACCGACCAGAGCACACAGAGAATGCCCTGACAAAGAAGCGTCACGCCTGCAATTCCCATGTGCGGAAGCGTTTTAAGAACGAGCGACGCGCTGAGAAGCGACGCAGCGTCACTTATAATTACGCTGAGCAGCTGACCGATAACAAGGTCAAGCGGACGCTTTTTTCCTATATCAAGAGCGTGATAGGTGAGAAGAAGCGTGCCGAGGCAGAGCGCGTGGATCACAGTAAGGACGATAGTAGTCTTGCCGTCGATAAGATAAAGCCCCTGCATCTCGAGCCACGATCCGACGACCATCGCAACGAGCAGTAGGAAGAATAGGAATTTATATATTTGTATCAGCGTCTTTCCGAAACGCCTGCGGTACTTGCTGTTTTTCATATAAAACCTCATAAAGATCGGTATTTTTATATTATCACATAGTCATTCATTATATTCTACCATAAAAAGAAGATTTTGTAAAGAGCAGGTTTTATTTGTCGGAAAAGGGGGAAACGCTCACACTATTCGCCATTTTACAAATCTTCGCCGCGTTATCGGCTCCCTTGTGTAAAGGGCGCGACGCGTTAAAAATATGCCTGCGGCATATTTTTAGCCAAAGCGGGCCGCAATTTATAATTGCGGACAGGGCCGAAGGCTCCGCGAAGCGGTGAGGGATTGTTTCGCAAAAAATCTCTAACTGTTACAATCCCTCCGGTCGCAAGTAGTTTTCGCTACGCGAAACCTACCGCCGACACCTCCCTTTACACAAGGGAGGCAAGAGAACGTCCCTCTATCTTTGGCGGGTAAGTGGTCTTCCACAACGCGCAAAAACGGCAGACACGTTTCCGTGTCTGCCGTTTTATTTTTTGCAATTATGCAGGAAGGTACTCTATCGAAATCACCTTTGCGTCCTTAAGGATGAAGTTAAGCGTCGTGTTACCGTCGGTATAGGAAAGGAGCGTTTCTGTCTCCTCAGTGGGTTTGCCGTAAATGCCCTTTACCGCGTCGGGGGTCATACCGACATACGCGCCCTCGGGGGTCTGCACGCTGTCATCGGTAAGCTGAATGGAATTCACGTAATCCTTTTTGCCGTCGGGACGGGTGAGGATAACGTAACCTGCATAGGTATAGGTCTTATCAAGACCGTCGAAGGCGCAGGAAGCGGCTTCAAAATACTGAAGCGGCTCGCCAAGTGCTTTAAGCACGTCAGCCATATCCGCGTCGATCTTAACTGCGTAATTATCCTTATTTGCGACCTTGAAGAAATACTTGCTGTCCTTCGGCGTCTTGCCGCCCTGATTTCCGGTATCGGCAGGTGCCGTACAGGAAGCAAAGGAAATCAGAAGAATTGCGCTCAGAAATAATACTAAAAATCTTTTCATGATATACTCCTTTAATCAACTACGTCATAAGGACAGCTTTCCTTATCGTAGCCGTAATAATTCGGTTTGTCGGTTCTGCTGTCGGAATATGCCTTGACCTCGGAATCGGTCTTAAGGAAGCACTTGAAGGGATATTTCTTCGAGGTGGGGCAGGTATCGAAATGATACCACTTTTCGTCGATACAAACAATAAGCCAGTAGTGATCCGTCGTACCGCCGACGCGCTCTATCTGATAGTTCGGTATTCCCGCCATCGTGAGAAGTGCTCTTGAAGCGGCGGCGTAATTGACGCAGTCACCCTTATTCGTAGTAAGTGCCGTCCATGCGTTCACGATCCAATTGGGATCGTCATCGGTTGAAACGTACTTTACTTTATATACCTTATTATATATTGCCTCTGCCTTCTCACGGTCAGTCATTCCTTCTTTAAGAATACTGTCAAGAATACTTTGGCACAAAGCATCAAGCTCCTCCTTAGTGCAAACGCTCGAATCCTGACCGCCGTCAAGCGGCTCAAGAACGGAGACCTTAGCAGTTACCGATGCGGTATTTCCTCTCTTGTCGGTCGCGGTATAGGTAACATTGTAAGCGCCGAGGCGGGTAAGGTCTACCTTCGTCGCGTCAACCGTAAAGGTCACGTTTTCATCATCGTTATCGGTAACTGTAACGCCGTCACGGTAGGAAACAGTGTCGCCAAGATATACGACAAGATCCTTGATTCCCGTAAACTCGGGAGCGGTGGTGTCCGCCGGCTTGACGGTAAGCGACGCGGTAACCTCTTTTACCTTCTTGTTTTTCGCGGTATACTTAACGTCGTATTCTCCTGCCGTAAATAGAGACGTTTCCGAATCGGTGCCTTTATTAAACACCTTAACGATTATTTCGGTCTGCTTTCCGCCCTCGGTCGTCACTCCGTCAAGAAGCGCGCTTTGGATGAGCTCGACAGGATCGTCGGCGTATAGGGTTATATTTTCCTTAACTCCGACAATGACCGGAATCGGCTCGCTCTCATCATTACAAGAGAAAGCAAAGCAAGCGATCAAAGCAAGCAGAATAATAAATATAATCTTCTTCATATTTCCTCCTTACGCCTTGAGACCGTAACGCTCGCAAAGCATCGTGACGGTCATAACGATGAGAAGGTAATCTATCTCGTAAGCACCCATCAGACGGAAGTCGTCGGCAAGGTATACCTTCTTCATTTCTTTGACCTTATTAAGATCGAATATATCGTACTTCTTTATAAGCGAATCGGAAAGGAACTCGATCTCTCCGTTCGCCTTCTTTACCATAGACGACATACCCGGCGCCTGGAACGGGAACTTTCTTCTCTTGAGTATCTCGTCGGGAACGATCCCCTCGCCCGCCTTTTTGAGAATGTACTTTTCCTTTGCGCCGTTCATCTTATACTTGTCGGGGATCGTCGCAACGAATGCGAGGAGATCTCTGTCAAGGAACGGGTGGCGTCCCTCTACCGAATGAGAGAAGAACATTCTGTCGCCGTGCTCGGTGAGCAGGTGATCGGAAAGACGGAGCTTGTAGTCGATATACGAGCGGCGCTTCTGCGAGGAAAGTCCCTTGACGCGGTCAACGTTTATGGGGCTTGTTCTGAACGCAGAGAAGCTCTCGATATCGCCTCTTACGCGGTCACTGTAAACAGTTTCGTGTATCTTTCTTATTTCGGGATGATTTCTTTCGTAACGGAAATAAGGATCGCCCCAAAGGCGCTCGTTTATTTCACATTCTTCCTTCGTCATCTTGCCCTTCTGCATTTCGCGGAAAAGGTCTACCATATATCCGACGTAACCGCAGAAAAACTCGTCGGAGCCCTGACCTGTCAGCACCGCCTTCGCAGGCGACTGCTGAACGAGCGACGAGAGCATAAACGCCGCTACGTCATAGCTTTCTTTAAGACCCGACTCTGCGTGGTAAACGACATCGTAAAGGTTCTTCCAAATTTCCTCCTCGCCGACCTTCGTCTTGTAGTGAGTGGAATTGACGCACTCCTTGACGATCTTCTGGAATCGGCTTTCGTCGAGGTCGGCTTCACCGATCTCAGCGGAGAAGGAATAATAGCTGTCGAGTAAGAACTTGCCGATATAGCAAGCGACGACCGAGCTGTCAAGACCGCCCGAAACGTAGAATCCGACGGGAACGTCGGCAACTAGACGGCGCTTGATAGACTCCTTCATCATTTCGCGGAGCTTTTCAACGTAATACGCCTCGCCCTTATCGTCCTCTTCCTCGGCATTGTAGATGAGATCCCAGTATTCAATATCCTTTATCTCCTGATGACGCTTGATGACGAGCAGATGTCCTGCGCGAAGCGAGCGTATTCCGTCAAAAAAGGTCTCGGGGGAAACGACACCGGGATAATTCATAAGCTGATCGACTGCCTTAAGGTTAAGCTTTCTTTCAACCCAAGGACATTCAAGGATTCCCTTTATCTCGGAGCAGAATATGACCTGACCGTCGGCAACGGTATAAAAGAGCGGACAGATTCCTATCTGGTCGCGCACGAGAATGAGCTGATCTTCCTTTTTGTCGTAAAGAGCAATAGCGAACTGACCGTTAAGCTTGTTCGGAAAATCGAGACCGTGCTCCTCGTAAAGATGGAGGATCACCTCAACGTCTGTCTGCGTCTTAAAGACGTGACCGAGAGCGATAAGCTCGCTTCTCAGCTCGCGGTAGTTGAATATCTCGCCGTTACAAATGAGAGTAAGAGTATCGTCCTCGTTTGTTATCGGCTGCATACCGCCATTCAGGTCAATGAAGCTGAGACGGTTAAAGCCGAGACCGACGCCCGGCATTATTTTGCTTTGAGAGCCGTCGGGACCGCGGTGGCGGATCGCCGTCAGCATCTTGTTTATCATTTCACTTGTGATAAGACGGCTTCCCGTGTTATCAAAAATTCCGCAAATTCCACACATTTTAATTTGCCTCTATGTTCTTTTCGTATTCTTCGTACTTTGCTTTTTTATCCGCCTCGTAGAAGGCGATCTTGTCCTCCCAGCACGCGGCAAGCTCCGCTTCTCCGCGTCTGTCGGTCAGACCCATGTTCTCGGTCAGGTACTTGCCGAGCCACTCCGAGAGCTTTTCTGCGCCCTCAACGTTCATGTGAAGACCTGCGTCATATGTGTCTTTCGTATAATCAATACCAGTTTCCGCCTGAATCGTTTCATCAAGGAAGTTTATGTAGGTAAGATTATGCTCCTTTGCATACTGAGCGACCTGCTGATCGTATTCGGGATACCAATAGGGATACAAGCTCGGCGCCTTTATGAGAAGAAGCTTTATACCGTTTTTCTCGCAAAGCTCGACCATCATATCAAGATGCTTCCGTGCCTTTTCGGTAAACTTGTAATCATGAAGCGGCTTGCCCTCAGGAACGTTTTCTGCGGGCTTAACGCCGACCTTCATAAGGTAACCGTTATGCGAGACCTTTTCCGATTTGAACATATATTCAAAATCGGTCTTATCAAGCTCGCTCCAACGGCTGTGATAACGGAGGATCGGGAAAACGTAGTCGAGGAACTGTTCATCCTCAAGCATCGAGGAATTGATCGCACCTATCTTTGCAGGCGACCACTTCATTCCGTCGATCGACATTCGGTTATATGCCTCTTTTGCCTCGGCTTCTCTCTTGGGGTCAAGTGCCTGAACGTTGAAAACGACGACCTTGGGAGTTTCGTAGCGAAGCGTATCCTCAAGCAGGTAGTACGACTGATAAATGTACTGATCGGCGCTACCTCTTATGTAGCTGTTTATACCGTAATCGCGCCAGAGGACGATGGGAGAAAAATTCTCATACACCTCGCAGTCGCCGACGAAAATAACGTCGTGATCCTTGACCTCGCCGTAATACTCGGCTACGAACGCGCCCTCGACAGGTCCGTCAACCGAATACTTCGGCATCAGAAGCATCTGAAGAAGCGACAGCGTCACAACTACGATAACGGCAGAAGCTATAAATTTTATCCACTTTTTAGCGGCAGCTTTCATAGTTAAAAATCTTTCTTAGAATTGGTTGTAAATAAACTGGCTTGCATCGTATCCGATTCCGTAAGCACCCATAAGGATAATGATAAGGAACAGTCCGTAATAGAGGGCAAATCTCACGGGATAAGGCAGACGGAAGATCTGCTCTCGCACACTTCCCTTCCTCTGAAGCAAGCTTACCGTGAGCATAAGGAGAACTCCGCCGAGAAGAATTATGTAATCAAGCGAGGTAAGCCCGAGATTAAGAAGCGAGCCGTCGAAAAGAACGTGGTAGTTTCTCGCACCGAACGCCGAGAAGAATATCTTACCCGTCGTTGCGATAGAAACGTAGCAATCGAAGAGGTTGAGCGCACAAACGAGCGCGAAGGTACGGACGACTCTGAAGAGCGTATACGGGAAGCTCTTCGTAAACTTGAATCTATCGTTGAATTTCTTATATAGCGGCTCGAACTCCTCCGAGATCATAAGAACGGCGAAGTTTGCCATTCCCCAGACGATAAAGTTCCAGCTTGCGCCGTGCCAAATACCTGTCGAGAACCATACGATAGCAGTCGAAAGATATACCGGAATGCGCTTTCCGACGTTGTTTCCGAAGACCTTTTTGGTAAACTTCGTCAGCTTCTGCATCGGCTTGCTGACCGACACGGGATAGAAAAGGTAATCGCGGAACCACGAGCACATCGAAATGTGCCAGCGTCTCCAATATTCCTTCAGCGACTTTGAGAAGTACGGACGGTCGAAGTTTTCGGAGAGTCGAATTCCCATCGCTTCGGCAAGTCCGATAGTTATGTCAATACCGCCCGTAAAGTCGGCGTAAAGCTGAACCGTGTAAAACAACATAATGACGATAGAGTACGCGCCGTTATAAGTCGACGGATCGCCTATCATCGTGCTGACCGCAACGAAAAGGCGGTCTGCAATTACGAGCTTTTTGAAGTAACCCCAAAGGACTCTTTCAAGCCCGAATCCGACCTGCTTGCTGTCGAATTTATGAGGCGTATAAAGAGTTTCGCTCATCTGTCCGTATCTGCCGATAGGACCCTGAACGAGCTGGGGGAAGAACGACACGAAAAGAGCGTACTTGAACACGTTCTTCTCCGCCGTCACCGTTCCGCGGTAAACGTCGATGAGGTAACCTATCGACTGGAAGGTGTAGAAGGATATTCCGAGCGGAACTATCACGTTCACAAAGGAAAGAACGCTCTTTGAGCCGAACGAGATCAGCGCGGAATTGATGTTTCCGATGAAGAAATTAGCGTATTTTACAGTAGCGAGAATACCGAGATTAAGAAGCAGACAAAGGACAAACCAAAAGAGCTTTTTTCTCTTCTGCTTGTCCTTAAATATCTTCTTTTCTTCCTTTGACAGCTCTTCCTTGTGGGCTTTAAGAAAGGCGCTCTGCTTATCCGCGATGCTCTGCATAACGCGGGCAGTGAGATAAACAGTCAAGGTCGTCGCCGCGATAAAGGGAATGAACTGCGGTCCCGCTATAAAATAGAACGCATAGCTTGCGACAAGTAACAGGGGCCACTGTGCTTTTTTCGGGATTATGTAGTAGAGGAGCAAAAGAACTGCGCAAAATCCCAAAAATTCATACGAAGTAAAAAGCATTAGTTAAATCAGTCCTCGTCGGAAAGGCGCTCGATAAGTGCGTAAAGTGCTTTTGCGGAATTGAAGTTTGCGGGAATGATGTCCTTTGCGGTGATGGTAACGTCGTACTCCTCGCTTATTTCGGTAATGAGCGAGATGATGTCCATCGAATCGAGGATTCCGTCGTCGATGAGGTTTTCCTCGGTTTCGAAGTCAACGTCAGAGTGAAGATCGGTAAGGATTTCAAGAAGCTTTTCCATGTTTAAATTCCTTTTCAGTAAATATTATTTTCGAAGTTATTTTTCAGCTCAACGCGGTTGAGCTTTCCGTTTGCCGTCAGTGGCATCGTTTCAAGACGGATGAGCTTGTTCGGTATCATATAGCGCGGCAGGCGCTCCTTAAGAGCGACCGTAAGCTCCTTTTCGGTACAGGTACCGACGTAGAAGAGAACGATCTTTCCCTTCACCTTGTCGTAAATGCAAGCAGCCATTTGTACAGCATCTATCATATTCGCGCTGACCTCGATCTCGCCAAGCTCGATACGGTGTCCCATATGCTTTATCTGATAGTCGCGGCGCGAAACGAAGACAAGCTCTCCTCGCTCGTTAAGCTTACCCATATCACCCGTCTTGTAAATGATTTCGGGATAGGCGCTGTTAAGCGGATTCTGTACAAACGCCTTTGAGGTGCGCTCGGGGTCATTATAATATCCGAGAGTAACGGCTGTTCCGCGGATGCAAATCTCGCCCTCCTGTCCCTGCTCGGCAAGCTTATTTTCGTCGGTAAGAAGAAGTATCTCGCGGTTGCGGAACGGTTTACCTATCGGGATCGCCTCGCCGTCCTCAAAGTCTCTGTCTGCGTGATAGAAGCAGCACATTCCCGTGCCCTCCGTCGGACCGTAAAGGTTCGTAAAGGAGGCGTTCGGAAGCGCGTTTCTCCAGAGTCGGAACTGCTTTATCGGGAACACCTCGGAGCCGAAGGCAACGGTATGCAGATACTCCGGCTTGATAATATCAAAGGTGCCGAACGCGCTTACCATAGTAAGAGCCGAAACGACCCAGCAAACGGTGTTTATCTTATGCTTATTAAGATATTCAAGAAGTGCTATCGGCTGCGAGAAGAGTGTTTTCGGGATAAGATACGTCGTCGCGCCGAATTTGAGCGTCGGGTAAAGCTCTTTAAGACAAGCGTCGAAGTAGAGCGGCGTCTGATTTCCGAACACCGTGCTTTCACTAAACGAAAGCACCTCGGAAAGCTGCTCGATGTAATCTATTACCGAGCGGTGACAGGCGGCAACGCCCTTAGGGATGCCAGTTGAGCCGGAGGTGAAAACTATGTATATCGGATCAATGTCGAGCGAACGCGCATAGATACTGTCGATCGCCTCATAATTCGGCTCGGTAGTAAGAAGCTCATCGTAAAGGACGACCTTTCCGTCCGAAACGTCAAAATTCGACGCAACGGGCAGAGTGTCCTCGTCGCAGATAACGAGAGGCGAGCACACGTTATTCAGTATTAGCTGAATACGGTCACGGGGCATTTCCTCGTCGATCGGAACGTAGAAGCATCCGCCGCTGATAACTCCGAAGAAGGCAGTTACCTCGCGCGGCGATTTTCTCATAAAGACAACGACGGGGCGCTTATAGATCCCGTTTTCGTTCAGGTACGAGCCGATGCGGCAGGCACGGTCGTAAACGTCCGAAAAGGTAAGGGAAAGCTCGCCGTCGGAAAAAGCGATCTTATTCGGTTTTTTTGGTACGATATTGCGTAAATAAGCCAAAACGTTATGTATTCTCTCTGAAGACACTTTTGATCCTCCATAAGTCCATTTTAACACGGGTGCCCAAACGCCCATTGTATAATACCATACATTATAATAAAAGTCAAGCAAAACAAAGAAAAAGGACGGCTGTCGCCGTCCAATTTTTATTTATTCTTTATAGCACCGATTATATCGTCGGCACCGATGCCGAAATCGGAATATATATTCCCTGTAGATAGCGGCGTGTCGAACACGTCGTCTATCGCAAGGTGGATATAACGGCAATCATCGGGAAGCGAAATATCCTGCCCGAGCACCATTCCCGTGCCGCCGTTTTTGATGCCCTCTTCAAGGAAGATAACGTTTTTCACGCCCTTCGGCAGAATGCTCTCCAAAGCGTCGCATATCGGCTTCAGCCGTTCAATGAGAATAACTCCGCATGACGGCAACTTAGACGCCGCCTTTACGGCTTCGGAAACTATCCTTCCGTATGTAATTATGACGGTCTCGCACTCGTTTTCGAAGTTCTTATAAACGAAATCCGAAACAGGCACAAAGTCCGTAAATTCTTTAATATCACCGCAGTTTGAATACCTTATCGCAACGGGGGATGACGACCCCTGCGTGATTTTCATTATTCTCTCAAGCGACTTAAAGGAAGCCGGAGCAAAGACAGACATATTCGGTATCTGCATAAGGAACGAAACGTCGAAGATCCCGTGGTGCGTTGCACCGTCGCCCTCGCTTATTCCCGCACGGTCGACAAGAACGGTGACGGGAAGATTTTGGAGCGCAATATCGTGAATAAGGTTGTCGTAGCCCCTCTGCAAAAACGACGAATAAACCGCAAAATACGGCTTGTAGTCGTTCGCAGCAAGTCCCGCGCAGAAGGTCAGCGCGTGCTCCTCGGCAATTCCGACATCAAAGAATCTGTCGCTATGCGCCTTCTGAAAGCCGACAAGCCCTGTTCCCGAAGCCATTGCAGCAGTAACTGCACAGATCTTTTCGTTTTCCGACGCAAGCTCGGTCAGCACCTCGCCCATCCGAGACGAGAAATTCTTGACCTTTTCAGTATCCTTTGGCGAAACGCTGTGGAACGCGCCCGGATCCTTCTCGGCAGGCATATATCCCCTGCCTTTGACGGTGCGCAGATGAATGACCGTGCTCTGCGAAGCGTTCTTTGCTTCACTTAAAAGTCGCTCTACCTTCGTCATATCGTTTCCGTCGGCAGGACCGAGATAGTATAGACCCAGATCCTCAAAATAGTTACTCTTGTAAAGCTTGTTCTTGAAGCCCTTTTTTATCTTCTTGATCAGAGCGAAAAGCCCCTTGCCGATAAGCGGTATCCTTTTTATGATCTTAACGGTTCGTCTTTTGTTTCTATAATAGTTTTTCGACGCGCGGATCTTCGAGATAAGCGAAGCGAACGCACCCGTGTTTTTCGAGATAGACATCTCGTTTTCGTTAAGAATAATAATGAGCTTCAGGTCGCGTCGGCAGTTGTTCAGCGCCTCGTGTACCATTCCGCCCGTAAATGCACCGTCGCCGAGAACGGCAACGGTATACTTATCGCTTCCGTTCATTCTCTCGGCTTCCGCAAAGCCGATCGCGGCAGAGACCGACGTGCTGCTATGACCTGCACCGAAGCAGTCAAATTCACTTTCCTCGCGCTTCGTAAAGCCCGACATCCCGCCGCGCTGACGGAGCTTGTCGAAGCCCTCGCGTCTACCCGTCAGTATCTTATGAGTATATGACTGATGACCGACATCAAAGATCAAATGATCGTTCGGGAAATCAAACGCCCTGTGGAGCGCAACGGTAAGCTCAACGACACCGAGATTGGAGCCGAGATGTCCGCCGTGCTCGGTCACCTTTTCGATAAGAAACTCTCTTATCTCTGAGCAAAGCGGGAGGAGCTCGTCCTTGTTCATTTTTTTAAGCTCGGCACCGTTTTCTGCGCGTGCTATAAGCGGATATTTTTCCATACCGTTACCTCCTTTCACGTAGTAGCCGTATCGGTCGAGCCAAGCCTCCCTTGTGCAAAGGAAGGTGGCATTTGCCGAAAGGTAAATGCCGGAGGGATTGGATTGCGAAGGAAAAAATTATTTGATAACAATCCCTCAGTCTGCTCCGCAGACAGCTCCCTTTACACAAGGGAGCCATACAGTTGTACCGCCATGAGTTTTTTTAATTATACCCCCGTTCGGCAAAAAAGTCAAGGAGTTCGGTCATTGACACGGCGTTGGACGAGTGGTATAATGTAGATGCCATGAAAAACGAAAACTACAACGAAAATATAATAATTTCCGACGCAAAGCTTGACCTGTCGGATCACACGCTCAAAACCTACACCCTCTACCGCTGCGACAAGCTTATAAAGAAGACCGCAAACGGAAAAATGTTGCTTGCCGATAAGTGCCCGGAGGCAAAAAGTCTGCTTTCATCAATGGCATCATCGCTAGGTCTTTCGGTGAGCGAGGAGGAGATAAACTCCTTCTCGGACGGCGAAAACGGGCTGTACATTTGGGACGACAGCGGCATTTGCGCGATCGCGCGAATAGCGTTTGTCGGCAAGAAATACGCAAGGATAAATACAGTCTACACATCTCCCGAAAAGCGCGGTCACGGATACGCAGGCGCACTCGTTTCTTCGCTTTCCGAGCTGCTTATCGGCAGAGGTCTGATACCGACCGTCCTTGCGGACGAGAATAATCCTATCTCGAACAAAATGTACCTCTCCCTCGGCTTCATCCCCGACGGAAAAATATACGAATATACAAAAAACGACGTTCCGAAAAAGGAATGCGCAATATTCAATTTGAGGAAGTAACATGGAAAACATCATTGAAATTACCGACCTGAAAAAGCATTTCGGCTCCGTCAAAGCCGTCGACGGAATATCGTTCTCGGTCAAAAAAGGCGAGCTTTTCGCCTTTCTCGGTCTTAACGGCGCAGGAAAAAGCACCACGATCTCCGTCATCTGCGGCTCGCTTAAAAAGGATAGCGGTGAGGTACTTATCGACGGCATAAAAATCGAAGAAAAGCCCGACGAGATAAAGTCGCGTCTCGGCGTCGTATTTCAGAACTCGGCTCTCGATAAGCCCCTTTCGGTATACGAAAATCTGCGTAGCCGTGCCGCGCTCTACGGAATAACGGGAAAACAGTTCGAAAACCGTCTCGGTGAGCTCACCGAGCTTCTCGATCTCAAAGAAATTCTCCGCCACCCCGTCGGAAAGCTTTCGGGCGGACAGAGACGCCGTATAGACATCGCACGCGCACTGCTGCACAGCCCCGAGATACTCATTCTCGACGAGCCGACGACAGGTCTTGACCCGCAAACGAGACAGACGGTCTGGGCAGTCATAAACGACCTGCGCAAAAGCGAAAAGATCACGGTATTTCTGACCACGCATTATATGGAGGAAGCCGCAGAAGCGGATAACGTAGTCATTCTCGATGCGGGAAAAATATCCGCCGAGGGCTCTCCGCTTGAGCTGAAAAACCGCTACGCATCCGATACTCTGACGCTATATTCGGTCACCGAGGACGAAGTAAAGTCGCTCGGCATTCCGTATAATAAAACTCACGACGGATTTGCCCTCACCCTGAAAAAGACCGCAGACGCTACCGCGCTTATAACAAAAGCGCCCCACGTGTTCCGCGATTACGAGCTGACGAAGGGCAAAATGGACGACGTATTCCTTGCCGTAACGGGAAAAACGCTGAACGCATAATATATTAGCCGCTTAACAAACGAGATGAAACGCCCTCTTGCCTTCCCCAAGGGGAAGGCAAGCTTTCGTCCCGAAATTTTTTATCTTTTATAACAATTTCATTTCTAACGGAGACATCATGTAATGAAAACCCTACGCGCACTTATAAGAAGAAACGTAAAGCTCTTCTTCAACGATAAGGGAGCGTTCTTCACCTCCCTCGTAACACCGCTTATCCTCATAATGCTCTTCATCACTTTCCTCGGCGAGGTCTACCGCGACGCGTTCGTCTCGGCAATCCCCGAGGGAGTAACTGTTGCAAAATCGCTCGAAAACGCTTTTGTGCACGGCTGGCTCTTCTCGTCGCTCCTCGGCGTCTGTACCGTAACGATCTCGTTCTGCTCAAATCTGCTGATGGTATCCGACAAGGTAAACGGCAGCCGTTCCGACATCGACGTTTCGCCCGTCTCCCCGACGGTGCTGTCGCTCTCCTACTACATAGCGTCGGCTATATCTACTCTGATAATATGCCTCGTCGCGCTCGTAATCTGCTTTATCATAATGGCGTTCAGCGGCTGGTATCTCTCGGCTTACGACGCAATAATGACGGTATTCGATACCGTTCTTCTCGTCCTTTTCGGCACGTCGCTTTCCTCGATAATAAACCGTTTCCTTTCAACGCAAGGACAGATCTCCGCTGTCGGCACGATAGTAAGCTCAGTCTACGGCTTCATCTGCGGAGCGTATATGCCGATCTCGGAATTTGCCCCCGCAATAGGAACCTTCATTTCCCTGCTCCCCGGAACCTACGGCACATCGCTCCTCCACCTGCATCTCATGCAGGGTGTCTATAAGGAGCTCGACGGCAAAATTCCAAGCGAAGCCATCGAAGGATTAAAAACCGCATTCGACGCAAAACCTGAATTTTTCGGACATAACCTGAACGAGGGTACAATGTTCGCGATCCTCATAGGTTCGGTCATAGTCCTCACGACGGTATACGTGCTCCTTTGCAAGAAAAAAGCGAAAAAGAAATGATCAAAAAAAACACCGCCGCGGCGGTGTTTTTATTTTGACTCTGTTGCGAACGATCTGAAAATAAAGTAACATCGTTTTTGTGCGGACGGTCGAGGACGCCCGTCCCTACAATTAAACGTCACAAAGCTTCCTTAATCCAAAAGGGGTTTCCAAAGGGGGAAACGTTTGAAAATTTGCCTTCGCAAATTTTCATCGGTTTGCCCCCTTGGTGTGCTTTCTTTTGCGAGCTTTTATTTGCACAAGCAAAGAAAAGTGGGAAAAACTCATCTTGACAAAATTCAATATCAATAATATAATCATACTACATACTTATCCCAAAAATCAGGACACAAAAAATGAAAATAAACATGGAAACAGACTACGCCTTCCGCATAATGCGGGCGCTTGCCCGTAAAGGCGGGCTGACCGACGCGTCAACCATCGCGGAAAGCGCCGCAGTACCGCAGAGATTCACCTTAAAGATCCTCGGCAAGCTCGTCACAAGCGGACTAGTAATGTCGAAAAAGGGTGCAAACGGCGGCTACGCCCTCTCGCGCGACCCGAAAGAAATAACGCTCCTCGATATCCTCGAGGTAATCGAAGGACCTATCGTAATGTCAAAATGCCTCGGTGACGACTTCGTCTGCCGTCACGACGGCGTAAGTGAGCATTGCGACTGCTTCTTCAACCGCGTATTTGACGATATTTCGATTACGATAGCAAATAAGCTGAAAAGCGTAACGGTGGCTGATTCGATATGAATAACTGCGTAGAAAACACCGACCTCCTCCTCGACACAGCACAGCTTGCCGCACTCATCGTGCTCGAAAGCGGCGGCGAGACCTCGCGCGCTGAGGAGATCGCAACGATAATATGTAAAAGCGGCGGCAGAGATGCCGAAGCAATAGTTCTTCCGACAGGCGCATTCCTTACAGTCAAGGACTGCGAGGGCAAAAAAATATCCGCCGCGGCGAGAATCAAGATAAGAGGCGTAAACCTCTATAAGGTCGAAAGAGCAAACGCATATTCAAGAAGCTTCTCGGCAGGAAAAATAACCCTTTCCGAGCTTTATGAAAACCTTACGAAGCTCCGTTCAAGCATACTGTATTCGAAAACGGCGGTAATACTCGCGTCGGGGCTTTCCGCCGCGCTCTTCGCACTGCTCTTTGAGCCAACGATCAACCTCATCTGCCTTTTCGATATGCTGGTTGCGTTCGGCGCAACTGCCCTTTCACAGTGGGTCGGAATGTCCTCGCGGCTGAAAAATTCCTACCAATTCACAGTCACGTTCCTTTCGTCTTTCCTGATCGCGCTTATAACGATCGCGACTGTACACTTCTCGGGAATAGGTAATATTGATTCCATAATTATCGGCTCGATAATGCCGCTTCTGCCGGGACTGTCATTCACAAACGCAATACGCGACACCGTAATGGGCGACCTCATCTCGGGAACCATACGAGTCGTTGAAACGCTCCTTATCGCGATAGGCATCGCGGGCGGCGTCGGCGTAGTGCTTATAGCGTACATGAATATGGGAGGTACGATATAATGTTTATCTACTACCTCCGCGACTTCGTCGCCTGCTTCGGCGCAACGATATTCTACTGCATAATAATGCAGCTTCCGAAAAAGGCACTCTGGATCTCCTCGCTCTCCTCGGCACTCACGTATATCGTATACAGAGTCATATTTCTTTCGATAAGCTCGGAATACGTTGGTTACCTCGCCGCGTCCTGCTTTGCGGCACTTTCTGCCGAAATACTCGCACGTGCCTGTAAGATGCCTGCAACGATATTCATATTCCCTGCAGTCATTCCTCTCGTTCCGGGACTCGGTTTATACAGAACGATGCTCTGCCTCGTGCGGAGCGATATGAGCGGATTTGCCTCGGAAGGAACCAAAACGCTTATCATTTCGGGAATAATCGCCGTGACGGTCGCCGTCGTGAACGCATTTTTCCGAAGCATACTTAAAAGAAAAACGGTAGCAAAGGAATAAAAAAATGACGGACACGGAGTGTCCGTCATTTTTTTATTTCATAAGCTCGTCGGTAAGACGTAAGATCTCGGGCGCGATCCTATCACGCTCTTTTTTTACGATGCGGTTATACATGGGATAAGCGAGCGCAACGAGAGCTATGCCAATAATGCCAATCGGTATCCCCAGGATCATCGCGGCAACGCTTTCCATCCCGAGAAGCTCGCCGAGCTTTTCGCTCATAACAAGACTCATTCCGAAGCCCATAATAAGCGCACCGATAACTCCGAAAATAAGCGACACCGCCGTCGCCTTTTGCGTGACCGCCGCGTCAAGACGGCGAAGCTTCTCCATGCTATTCTCGGTCTTTGTCGGTCTTTCGTATTTTTCCCGTATCGCCTTTATTTCCTCCTGCTCCTTTGCAGAGTAGGTGTAGGTATATACTTCCTTGTTTTCCATTTTTACTCCTTATCGGCTTTAAACCGCTTTAACGATCTTGTTCCGCCTGCGATCATATATATCGCCATTGAGATGATAAACGCCAATATAACGCCACCGCTCGTTCCGAGAAATATCCTGCGCTCGGTCAAGCTGAGCGTTTCTTTGCCGAAGGTCGTCAGCATCGTCGATTCAAGCGTAAGCATCGAAACGCAGGCAGCAGTCAGGGTAATTGCCCTTGACGCCAAATAGACAGGACTTTCGTTTTTGCGGTGCTTCACGGCATTGACGATTGCAAGCGTGAACGCGGTAAAGGTGTAAGATGCAAGCGCGATCGTCGTGATCTCGTGATGAATGAACGTCCTGTTCCAATAGACCATAAAGAATACCATGATCGAAAGAGCAAAGTTCATTATAAGAAACACGATCCCGCAGGCGCGGAATTTGCGCAGTTCCCTTTCAATGTATTCTCCCGGTCTGTATCTATTTGTGTGCCGCAAAAGGAAGAACCGCATAACGGCAAGCGAAACGTAGTATAAGGACAGCGAAATAAACCAGAACGATCTGTGCCAAAGTCCCATTCCGAGCTGAAGCGCGGCGTAGGCGGCATTGAATATCAGCGTTCCGTATAGGGATATTTTCATTCTCGAGCTCGCATCGCTACGAAGGAGCTTTAGTACAAGCTTTTTCGGGGGCATCACGTCCTCCGCATTCTCACGGTAAAGGTGCTTCCCTTTCCGACTGCGCTTTCGACGCTTATCTCTGCTTTCATTATATCAACGACTCTTTTCACGAGCGCAAGTCCGAGACCGTTGCCCTGAACGGAGCGCGAAGAATCACCCTGATAGAATTTTTCAAATATATGCGCGCCGACCTCGGGAGTCATTCCGCAGCCGGTGTCGGTCACCTTGACGATCGCGTGATGCTCCGTCGCGGTAAGCGAAACGGACACCTTACCGCCCTTGTCGGTAAATTTGAAGGCGTTTGAGAACAGATTGTTCCAGACGAGCAAGAGAAGCTCCGCGTCGGCTTTGACACGTATATTCTCCGCAATATCGGTCTCGATCTCGATCTCCGCATTTTCCCAGACGTTTTCGTACCCAAGCAGGCACTCGCAGAGCTGTTCTCCGAGGTCAAAGGTCGTCGTGCTCGGATATATCTGCTGATTTTCGAGACGGTTGAGCTTCAAAATATTCGTCATCATATCAGAAAGACGGCGGGAGCCGTCGGTCACACCCTTTGCGTATTCGAGACGCTTTTCTTCGCTCAGATCGGGGGATTGCAGAAGCGTTCCGTAATTCTGCATTACGGAAAGTGGCGTTTTCATTTCGTGCGAGACGTTTGCGACAAAGTCGGTACGCAGAGTCTCAACGCTTCCCAGCTCCTCTGCCATTTTGTTGAAGCAGTCGATGACACGGTTAAAGGTCTCGTCGGCTCCGAATTTGCCCTGATGCTTTACGCGAACCGAATAATCGCCCTTGATTATTTTGTCTGCCGCATCTGTAATACGTTTAACGGGACGCTCTACCGTCAGCTTTCTGCGAACTGTGTCGATAACCGTAAATATAAAGCTCAAAAGCACCACGTTCCAGAAAGTTATCTTTGCCGCCGCACTGATATTTGCATCCGTAAAGGTAACGCCAAGGGAATCTCTCAGCGTCGACGCAAAAAGCATCGTACAGCAGGAGATGACGAAGGCAACGAGCAGAAAGAATATGAGATAGTGGTTCAGCCACTTCAAAACGCTTTTCGTTCTGCTGTGTGTTTTCATTTTATCACCGCCTTGTACCCGAGACCGTGAACCGTCTTTATCTCAAAGTCCTCGCAGCCCCCGAGCTTCGAGCGAAGCTTAGTCATATAAACGTCAACGGCTCTCGGCGCGGTCTCGGTATCCGCATCCCAAAATTCGTCCATAAGCTGAGTGCGCGTAAAGGTCTTTTTCGGATAGGAAAGGAGCTTATACAGAATGCTGAACTCGCGGTTCGTAAGCGATATCTCTTCGTCGCCGAGGTAAGCGGTATGCTCGTCGGCATCCATCACAAAAGAGCCGATCTCAAGCTTGCGGCTCGATGCGATCTTCGCGCGGCGAAGCAGTGCGCCGATACGCAAAAACAGCTCGTCAAGGTCTATCGGCTTTACCATATAGTCGTCAACACCGATGCGAAACCCTCTCTGCTTTGAGGCAATGTCGTCGCGCGCGGTCATAAACAGTATCGGTATCTCCTGATTCAACTCTCTTACGTTTCTTGCAAACTCAAAGCCGTCGACTCCCGGCATCATAATGTCGGACACGATAAGGTCAAACATATTTTCATAAAGCGCGTCGTACGCCTCGTTTGCATTAAGACATCCCGTCGCCTCGTATCCGCTTTGCGAAAGGAAGGAGCAAACGGTCTTATTCAAATCTCTGTCGTCCTCTACGACCAATATCTTAAACATCGTGATTCCTCCGCTTTTACTGTGATCTATTATACATTATAAATGGCAAATGTTAAAGTTTTGTTTACGTTTTTCGCTTTTTAGAAATAATATTCGTTGTTTTTCGTTTTTCACACTTCGCCGCGTTCATCATTTATTATCTATTATCTAAAAAAGGCAACGCATCTGCGTTGCCTTTTTTCCCTTACACCAAGCTTGATTTTTTAAGAACCGTTTTGCTTATAACTCCGAGACCGACGGCAAAAAGAAGTCCGCCGACGAGAGTGAGAATGACGTTTATAACCGTCGAGTTAAGAGGCGTAATCATTCCGACCATCGTAAAGAGGAGCATTCCGCCGCCGAGCGAGCCACAAATAGAGAGCCATGCCTTCTGCTTTGCCGACACGCTGATGAGCGTGAATATCGAAACGAACACGAGCATAAGGAAGATTTTAGAGAGCATACACATTATGATATTGCCGATATTAAGCGTTCCAAGCCCGAACGACAGACCGCTTATCGCCCCGCCTAGAAGTGCGCCGATGAAGTAGAATATCAGCATAAGAGAACCGCAGATAAAGCCACACACCGTTTTTGAAACGACGTAATCGCCCTTCTTTGCGCGAACGGTAAAGAGATTTTTCGCGTAACCGCTTCTGAAATCGTCGGATATGAACAGGCAAACGAACACGCAAACGCCCATAAACGCCATATTGATGTTACACATCGCCATAACGTCCATATCGCCCATCTGCGCTTCTCCATCGGTGGGTTTCTCAGCGGCTTCGTCGGTCGGAAGCGTGCCTATCGACTCCCACACGCTCTCGGGACCCTCCATAACCGTGACCTCGCCCGTCTGCGGGTCGGTCGATTCCTTCCCTGCCATCATAGTCATCATTACGGTCATAACGATAGGAATGATGAGAGCTACCGCAAGCAGAATGTAAAACACCTTTGATTTGAGCATTCTTCTCACATCGACCTTCATCATCGTTTTCACGCGCTGACCGAAGCTGTGCTTCGGGAATTTTAGTGCGTCATTCATCTCATTTGCCTCCCTTCATAAGGTCTATATAATACTCTTCTAGACCGATCTTGTCGGTCATTATCTCGGTAACGGTGACTCCGTTTTTGTATAGATAAGCGGCTGTTTCCTCGGGAGTCACGGGGTCGTAAACGCGGATATATCCCGCCTCGTCCTCGCTTACGCGCGAGAGCTTGCCTCCGAGAATATATTTCGCCTTGCCCATATCGTCTGCCTTCAGCGCGATGTAGGTACGGCAGTCGCCGTCAAGCTCGGACGCGGTCATCTCGCGTATCATTTTTCCGTGACGAATGATTTCGTAGTGAGTTGCGACCTTCTGAAGCTCGCCGAGCAGGTGCGACGATACCACGATACTGCGCTTTCCGTCCTTCACGATATCGGTAAAGACCTCGCGCATTATTCTCATTCCGTCGGCATCAAGACCGTTAAGCGGCTCGTCGAGAACGAGGAGCGTGGGGTTGCCGAGCAAAGCCATCGCAATTCCGACTCTCTGCTTCATACCGAGGGAGCAGTTCTTGTATTTATTGCCCGCCGCGCCCTCCATTCGAACGGTTTTGAGTATCTTTATTACTTCCTTTTCGGCGTTTTTGATGCCGAGATTCTCTGCCTGAAGCATCATATTGTCAAACACCGTAAGAGACGGGAAGCATCCGGGGGATTCGATGAGAACACCGACGCGCGCTCTGACGGATGGATCGGTATGATCCTTACCGTAAAGCTTTATGCTTCCGCCGCTGCACGGAATAAGACCGCATATCATCTTCTCGGTCGTCGATTTTCCGCTTCCGTTTTCGCCGATAAAGCCGTAGATCGCGCCCATGGGAACGGTCATATCAAGACCGTTTACCGCCTGCTTTTTTCCAAAGCTCTTGGATAGATTTCTTATTTCAACTGCATTCATCGTTATCACCTCTTAATAAACGTCACTCTTCGAGAGTATTCGCGTTCCGAGCAGGATGTAAAATACCGCCCATAGAACCGACACGGCAGCGCAAGTGAGAAGCGTTCCGATGTTGCTTACAAGGCAGGCGTTGACCGACGAGCCGTAAAGGAAAAGGTTGAGCAACGACATCGGTATCGAAAGCTTTTCAACCACAGCCGCAACGCCGATTATAAGAATTCCCGTTCCGAAGAAGAAGCTCGACGCGATCGAAATTCCGAAATATCTGCGGAAAATTACGTTCAGGAAGGTATAAAGCGACGCCCAGCCGAGCGACATAATTATCTTGCCGAGAAGTGCGATAATGAGCGAGCCGACGTTAACGTCCCAATCGTAGCCCGCAAAGGCACCGCCAGCGATTCCGCCGATAAGATACGTTATACACATACAAGCCATAGCAAACGCGCAGACGAGGGTCTTTGAGATCATATAGTCCTGCTTTTTTGCGTGGGTAGTAAAGAGCTGCTTCACGTAGCCCGACTTATAGTCGTGACCGATAAAGATCGACACCATTATTCCGCCGAAAATGAATACCATATTCATATTCGCGTAATCGGCTATGCTCTTTATAACGTAGAGTGGCTCCGACGCCGCCATTATCTGCCATACGTTCGAATATAGCGGCTTCATCGTTTCGCCGTTCTGATCGGGCATCATTGTCATAGCCGATACCATCGCGGGAATTATCGCGGCGATGACGAGAAAGATGTAGAACATCGGGGTGTGAAAAAGACGGTAAAAATCGACGCCGAGCATCCCCTTTATTCTTTCTGAAAAGCTCGGTTTTTTGAATTTAAGCTCTTTTGTCATCTTACTTATCCTCCTTGCCCGACATCAGCTCGACGTAGTATTCAGTTAGGCCTATTTTGTTTGCGCGAAGCTCGCTCACCGAGTGACCGTTTTCCATAAGATATGAAGCGATCTCGGCGGTGTTTGCAGCGTCGTAAACGCGTATATACTCTGCGTCCTGGCGAACGTCGGCGTATTTCTTTTTAAGAAGCGCTGCAGCGCCCTTCATATCGGGCGTTTTAAGTGATGCGAATACCTGTGCGCGGCTGTCCATTTCCTTGGCCGAAATTTCCATTATCATCTTGCCCTGTCGAATGACTCCGTAATGAGTCGCTATCTTTTCAAGCTCACCGAGAACGTGCGAGGAAATGAGAACGGTGCAGCCGTAATTTTCCGTAATATCGGTCAGTATCTCACGCATTATTCTCATACCGTCGGTATCGAGACCGTTGATCGGCTCGTCGAGAATGAGAAGCGCAGGATCGCCGAGAAGCGCCATAGCTATACCGATCCTCTGCTTCATACCGAGCGAGCATTTCTTAAATTTGAGGGACGCGTGCTCCTCCATACGGACGATGCGGAGAACTCTATCTATCTCCTCATCGGGCTTATCAAGACCGAGATTGATGCACTGCATCATAAGGTTCTGATATATACTTGAGCCGGGGAAGCATCCCGCGTTCTCTATAAGCGCGCCGACTCTGACGCGGACACCCGGGTCAGTATAGTCACGCCCGAAAAGCTTGATCGAACCGTGATCGGGCACGAGATGTCCGCAAAGCAGCTTCATCGTCGTCGATTTACCCGATCCGTTTTCGCCGATAAAGCCGTATATGGCGCCGACGGGAACGGTCATATTAAGATGATCGACCGCGTACATTGATCGGAAGCTTTTAGACAGCCCCCTTATCTCTATTGCATTCATTTTCTTTTCCTCCTGTTATAGCATCGGTGCAAATATTCTTACTACCGCGCGGATAAACCTTTGAAGCAGGTTGGTCTTAAGCATATCGGGAGTGACCTCGATACACTTCCGCATGGTCTCCTCCATGTCCTTTTTAAGTTCACCTATCGACTCACATCCGTACATCCAGCATCCGTTTTCGAAGTGATGTACCAAAGAGCGATAGTCGAGGTTGATAGTACCTATCATTGCCTGACAGTCATCAGATAGATAGCTCTTCGCATGTATAAATCCCGGCTCGTACTCAAATATGCGGACGCCTGCCTTCATAAGCCGATGGTAGAAGCTTCTCGTCATACCGAAAACGAGCTTCTTGTCGGGAATGTGCGGAACGACAATGCGAACGTCAACTCCGCGAAGCGCCGCGTTCTCAATACTGTGGCAGAGGTCGTTATCTATAATAAGGTACGGCGTCGTCATCCACATATACTCCGACGCGCCGTTCAGCATATTCTGTATGACGCTCTTTCCGACACGCCGATCATAAAGCGGTCGCGGTCCGTCGCCGAACGGGATCATATATCCGCTTTCCTTTATGTCCGATTCGGGATAGAGATCGTCTCTTATATTCGGCATATTCTTTACGTTGATGCCGAAGTCGATCAGAAACATTCGCGTCAGCTCCCATACCGCCTCGCCCTCAAGACGAAGCGCGGTGTCCTTCCAATGACCGAATCTTACGACCTCGTTTATGTACTCGTCGGCGATATTTACGCCGCCCGTATAGCCGATTCTACCGTCGATGACCGTTATCTTGCGGTGGCTTCGGTTGTTGAACTCACTGTCGGCGTTGCCCTTAAGGCGTGAAAACGGAGTCGCCTCAATGCCGTACGATTTCAGCGTTTTATAATAATCGCCCGGCAGTGTCGCCATACAGCCGATGTCGTCGTATAAGACCTTTACCTCAACGCCGTCCTTTGCTTTCCTTTTAAGTATATCGAGTATTGAGTTCCAGAATTTGCCCTCTTCTATGATAAAATACTCCATATAGATGAATTTTTCGGCATTCTCAAGGTCGGTAAGCATTCGCCCGTACATATCCTCACCAAGCGGAAAATACTCCTGCTTCGTATCCGTAAACAGATGCGCTTCCGAAATGCTGCAAAGCATTTTCGCCTGAGAGGCGGCAAGGGGATCATCGCTTTTCAGCTTTTCGAAAAGCTCGGTATCGTTCTTTTTGTACCCGTGACTTTTCAGAGCGTTCATACGCTTGATGAAGCGCTTCTGAAGCGTTCTTGAATAGAACATAAAGTACAGCATAAAGCCCGCGATCGGGATTATGAGCACAAAAAGAAGCCACGGGACCTTATAGTCTGGGTTATCATCGGACGCGATTATGCGTATGACGCAGAACACCTCCGTCGCCCACGCCGCAATATAAAAATAAGGCACGTAATAGCAAAATGCCGCGACAATGCCGATCACGGCAAGCACCTCAATAAGCGTGATAAGTGCCGCGATTATGTAGCGCGCGGGGATATATGAATACGCGAGTTCTCTCTGCTCCTTGCCATCAAAATAGGTATATTTCCGTTTCATTTCAACCTCTTAAAATACCGAAAAAGCGAGACGGCAATGCCGTTTCGCTTAATCGCTTTGACTTATTTTTTCTTTGCGGCATCGTAGCGAGCGTTAGCTGCTGCCGTTCTTTCCTTTGCCTCAGCGATCTGCTTTTCGCGCTCTTCCTGCATTTTTGCGTTTCTCTCTGCGGGAGTCATGTGTGCGTCGTCCCAGCTTTTCTTTGCGTCTGCCTTTGCTTTTGCAAAGGTGTTGTGACCTCTGTTTTCCTCAAAATTTGCCTTGCTTTCTGCCTTGACCGCCTCGAGGTTTGCCTTATCTACCTCGTGCTGCTGCTTTGCCGATTCCTTCATGTCCTGAAATGCTTTCTTCATAAAGTTTGCCATTATTGTTTACCTCACCTTTCATATTTTACGGACTCATTATATCGATCCGATGTTTTTGTTTTTTTTGAGAAATGTTTAAGTTTTATTAAAGTTCAGATTTTTTCGCCCGAAAGCTCTTCCGTCAATTCAAGTATCCTCGGAGCGTATTTCTCCTTTGCTTTAGCGAACATCCTTCTGTATATCGGATACGCCGCTAGCATAACGCCCATTCCAATCAGACCGACGATAACTCCGAGCGTGATAAGAAGCGCGCCGCTTCCGATCACCTGCATCGTAAGACACATTCCCGTGCCGAATATCAGACATCCGATGATCCCGACGCAAAGCGCTTCGATCACGCCCGAATTCTGCACCTTACCGTCGAGCCGCTTGAGCTCGTCGAGCTTGCTTTCTTCTTTGGGAAGATACTTTTTTCTTATCTCCTGTATTTCCTTGTTTTCCTTTGCGGAATATCTGTAAACGAACGTAGTGTTGTGATCCATATAAACCTCGTAATGCTAAATTATTTTTCTCCGGAAAGTCTTTTCTTTGCGTCCTCGACACTTTCGCCCTCTTTTGCAAAGAGCTTCTCAACACACTTATCAGTAACTTTGCCGAAGCCCTCGACAACGCCGTTTTCTATCTTCTTGTAACCGCCGACGACTCCGTCTTCGATCTTTTTATAGCATAAGACTGACTTTTCCTTTACGCTCTTTTTCTTGCTGTTATTATCTGGCATTTTTCTTATCTCCTTCTCATTTTGTGAGCACATTATATCCCGCACTTGTTTTCGAAATTTTTGAGAAATGTTTCTGTTTTATTAAAAATACAAAAAGCTCGAAGAACGCCGTCTTTTACATAATTTTCATAAAACCCGACGATAATAATTTCAATAATTTCTAGCGAAAGGGTACGTTATGAAAAACCGCCGCATAAATATAAAGCTTCTTTCTGCCTCCCTCTATAAAAAATACGGAAGCTCGGAGATATTCCCTCTCCTTTCTCCGTATATGGAAAACCTGAGGGGCAGGATCGCATATCCGAAATTTTTCGAAGCGATAAAAAAGACCGTTTCACCGAGCTTCACGACTGATTCCCAAAAAATAGCGAACACCGTCGGCAAAAATATACGCTATAAGCCGCTTTCGCACTTCTACACCTACGCGGTCATAAACGCACTCGTTTCGCTGAACGAAGCACCGCCTACCGAGGAAGCACTCGCAAGGACCGTCGATTACCTCAAATTGCTCCACTCACTTGAGACGGACGAGCTGTATTACGAGCTTTCGGAGGCGGAAAGGATACTTTCCGAAAGCAAGTATTTTAAAAACTGCGATACCGACACAAAAAACGAATGCCGCCGTCAGGTCATCCTCGCAGCAAAAAAGCACAAAATCAGCGAAAGCGAAGCGGCAACGCTGTTTCTGAGCCGAGACCCGTTCGAGCACGAAAAAACCGTAGCGTCGCGGCTCTATTTTCCGATCCTCGGAATAATGACGGCGGCGTTTTCCGTTTTTTCGCTTATTGTAACGAAAAATCCTGCTTTCTTTCTATTTACCCTCCTGCCGATGTCTGAGGGCGCGAAGCAGCTGACCGACTATATCTTTTCGCATTTCGTCAGAACCGTCCCGATCCCGAAGAAAAAGCTCAAAAGCATCCCCGATAATGCAAAAACGCTGACGGTGATAACCTCGCTTCTCAGCGGCAAGGAAAGCGACCTTGAGCTATGCAAAAAGATACGCGACTGCGCCTACGCGAACAAGGACGTTAACGCTTATTTCGGTCTCTTATGTGACTTAAAGGAATCGGACGGACCGACCTCCCCCTCCGACCGCGAGACAGAAAAAAGGATCGCCGACGCAATTGACGAAATGAACGAAAGGTACGGCATAAATATTATCCTATTCCTGCGCGACCGGCGCTACGCGCCGAGCGAGGACAAGTATATGGGCTGGGAACGGAAGCGTGGCGCGATAATCGAGCTTACACGTTACCTCAGAGGAAAAGAGACCTCGATCCGCGTTCTTTGCGGTGACCCGACTCCGATTTTCGACACAAGATATATAATCACCCTCGACTCCGACACGCGCCTCTATACGGGAGCCGTAAATGACCTCGTCGGAACGATGCTCCATCCGTCGAACACCCCCGTTATAAAAGAAGGTAGGGTGGTAAAGGGACACGCGATACTCCAGCCGAAAATGGAAGCGTCACTCCTCTCGACGGAAAAAACACCCTTTACCGTGCTGACCTCCGACGGAGTCGGAGATATATACGCGACCGCGTCGTACGAGACCTATCAAAGCATATTCGGCGAGGGTATCTTCTGCGGTAAGGGAATTTTCGACCTCGACGCCTATTCCTCCCTTATCGACGGCGCATTCCCCGACGGCGCGGTACTGAGCCACGACCTGCTCGAGGGAAGCCGTCTGCGTGCAGGCGCCGTGACCGATATAACGCTGACCGACGATATACCGAAAAGTCCGCTTTCCCACCTTGACCGAAGCCACCGATGGATAAGAGGCGATATTCAGGCGCTCGCTTTCGCAGGAAAATACTGCAAGGACGAAAACGGCAAGCAGTATAAAAACCCGATCTCCCCACTGTCAGTGTATAAGATATACGACAACGCGCGCCGTGCGCTTACGCCCATCTCGGCGTTCATCGCGCTTCTGCTCTGCATTTTCCGTCCGAGCCATCTGTCGCCCTATATCGCGCTTCTCGCGCTTGCCTACCTTATAATACCGTTTTTTCTTTCTCTAATATCGACACTCAAAAGCATCGGCAGACGCTTCTTTTCACACCTTATCCCTGCCTCCCTCTCGGCAATTCTCAATTTCATCTATTCCCTTTCCTCGCTTACCCATACCGCGCTAAGAAACGCAGACGCGATCGGTCGTGCCGGATTCCGTATGCTATTTTCACGCAAAAAGCTTCTCGAATGGAAAACCGCGTCGGAAAGCGACAGCATAAAGGGTCTTCCCCTCGTTCTCTATTCGATGCTCCCCTCTATCGCGATAGGGCTTTCGCTTCTCATCTTCTGTCCGCGGTTGCCTCTTAAGATACTCGGCGCACTGACCTTCCTTTTCCCCTTCGCCTGCCACCTCCTCGGCAAGCCCTTCAAAACACCCGAGAAAATATCGAAAAGCGATGAAAAGCAGCTACTTGAATACGCGCGCGACGGCTGGAAATTCTTTTCGCAAAGAGTAAATAAGGAAGAAAATCATCTTCCGCCCGACAATATACAGTTCACCCCCGACGAGCGCGTCGCGCACCGCACCTCTCCTACCAACATCGGACTGTATCTGCTCTCGGTATGCGCCTCCTGCAAGCTTGAAATTATAAACGAAAAGGAAGCACTTTCCCGAATAGATAACACGCTGAATACGGTAATTCTGCTCCCGAAATGGCACGGACATCTATATAATTGGTACGATACCGAAACGCTCTTCATCTTAGGACAAAGCTATATCTCAACCGTCGACTCGGGAAACTTCATCACCGCGCTCGTTACGGTAAGAGAGCTTCTTCTCTCACATTTTGAAGCCGACGAAAGGCGCGACGAGATAATAAAAAAAGCCGACAAGCTGATAGCGGACTCCGACTTTTCTTACCTCTACAATGAAAAGAAAAAGCTTATGCTTATAGGAATAAACCCCGAAAAGCCGGAGACCGATCCTCCCTGCTACGATTTCTTCACCAGCGAGGAGAGAACGACCTCCTTCTACGCGATAGCGAGAGGCGACGTTCCGCGTGAGCATTGGAAATACCTGCGTCGGATCCCGACGGTTATAGGCGGATATACCGCACTAACCTCCTGGACGGGAACTGCGTTCGAATATCTCATGCCCTCCCTCATCACCCCGACACTGCGCGGCTCGCTCTCCTACGAGGCACTCTCAAGCGCGGTAAGAGAGCAGAAAAGAACGCTCTGTCAGGGCGTTTGGGGACGGTCGGAAAGCGGATATTTCGACTTTGACCGCGACCTGAATTATCAGTACAAGGCGTTCGGCGTTCAGTCGCTCGCGCTCAAGAACGGAATTGATAAGGACAAGGTCGTCTCGCCCTATTCGTCCTTCCTTGCCCTGCCCTTTGACAGAGCCGCGGCGCTATCGAACCTCAAACGGCTGAAAAGAAAAGGAATGTACGGCGAATACGGCTTCTACGAGGCGCTCGATATGACCCCCGAGCGCGTCGGACACGGCTACGCAGTAATAAAAAGCCAGATGGCGCATCACGTCGGAATGTCGCTTACCGCCATCGCAAACGCCTTGCTCGACAACATCTTCGTAAAGGCGTTCATGTCCGATCCGCATTGCTCCTCCGCGCTCGGACTACTGACCGAGAAGGTGCCGAGAAAGGCGATCTCTATAAAGCGCAAAAAATCGGTATCGAAAAGGTCGGTGATACCCGAGCCGCTTCCGCGTCTTTTCGCACTTGAAAAGCCGCAGGAAAATGAAAAAGCGGTCCTTATCTCCGAAGGCGGCGCGTCGGCTGTCATGATGGGCGATATGCTCCGACTTTCGGCACTCAGAAGCGAGATAACGCTCGATCCGTTTGTTTTCGGACGGATATACCGTCCTCGGCTCATTATGTCAATAGACAATGCAACCTTCGATCTCATGCGCGGCAGACACAAGGACAGTCACGGAAGAATATCGAGAACGTACGATACGCGCCGTTTCACCTCCGAAATGTCTCTTTCCCTCTTCCCGAACGCAAAGACGTTCGTCATAAGCATATCGGCTGAGGGACATTTTGAAAGGGTGACCCCGATGCTCGTGCTTTTCCCGTCGCTCTCATCAAGCGCTGACCGACTTTCTCACCCTGCGTACAGCGATATTATGGTCGTATCGGAATATTGCGAAAACGAACGCGCGCTTCTGTATAGAAAGCAGGAAAAAAGCGCCGAGGACGGCGAAAAATGCCTTGCAATATCGTTCGAAAGCGGAAGCGGCGGCGAGGAATTTATAACGGGGCGCGAATATCTGCCCGAAATGTTCGGCGAAAATGACGTTGAAGCGCTGATAAAAAGGGAATTTGATAACAAAACAGGGACGTTTTCCGAGCCGTTCTGCGCGATAAGAAAGACCTCGCAGACAAAGGGAAAATATCTTTCCAATATTCTCATTACCGTAGGGCGAAGCAAGGAGGAGGTTATTTCTCGCATATCAAGCGCCCGAAAGCAGATAAAAAACGGCAGAGGAAAAAACGGCGCGTATATTGCCGAGCGGACGATAAGGGCAAAAAACGGCGGCATTCCGATCCTTTCTTCCGATCCGCGCGGTAAAACGCTTCTTTCGGAAATTCTTTCCTCGATCCTCGTTCCGAAAAAAAGGACGCCAATCGGCACTTACGGCGTCGGCGATTTTTGGAGACACGGCATCTCGGGCGACAATCCGATAATGACCGTCATCCTCGGGCGCGACTTTGATAGAAACTCGCCTGCTTACAAATGGTTAAAGCTCTTCGTGCTTTGCCATAAGCACCTGAATCTGAGCGGAATAAAGCTCGATACCGTCGTTCTTTACGACAGCGGCGGCGAATATATGTCGGAAACGAGATCGGCGCTTACAGAGGCAGTAAACGAATGTGCCGCCGGCTTCTTCCTAAAGGGCGGAATATACCTCATCGACGGATGTGACCGCGACCTCTTTGAAAACACCGCGTCTGTTGTCGCCGAGCTTGATACCGCCTTCACGCTTGACGCCTTCATATCGAAAAACGCAGGCGAAGTTACCCCTGAAACTCAGCCGATCACCGCTGTGACGAAGGTAAAAAGCTATCCGCCAAAGGACGCGCTTCACGTTTGCGGCGGCTACTTTGCGGAAAACGGCTTCACGCTTTTAAAATCGGAGCGCGGAAACAAAAAGCTTCCCCATTCCTACGTTTACGCGCTGAACCATTTCGGAACGCTCGTCACCGACCGTTCGCTCGGCTATACCTGGATAGGAAACAGCCACGAAAGGAGAATAACGGCTTTCATCCCCGACCTGCGCCGTCATCTGAACGGCGAACGGCTCATTGCAACCGTCATGGATGCCGAATACGACCTTATCGCCTGCTCGCATACCGTCTCCTTTAACCGCGGAGAAGCGGTATGGGAGGGCAAGGCTGGACCGATCTCTTACACCGTGACCGCAAGCATTGATACGAAGCTTCCCTGCAAGGCGGTGACCGTCACCTATATAGGAAACGCAGATATTAAGACCGAATACCGTATAACCCCTGTTCTCGGTGACGTTCCGAGGCGAAACCGTCCGATAAGGGTAGAGGAGCGCGAAAACGTTACCCTATACACCGGGGCGGTCTCCGACTGCGCGGATACGGCGTTTTTGGTCAAACGCGTCTTTGACGGCACGGTATGCTTCCTGCTCGGCGCATTTCCTAAGGGCAGAACAAGGGTGCTTGAAGCCGTAATGCAAAAATACAAGACCCGAAACGACTTCCGCCTTTGTGCCGACGAATACGAAAAAACGCTCTCCGAACTCTTGCCGAATCTCAAGCTTTCTACCCCCGACCGCTATCTCTCGGTAATGACCGAATATTACCTGCCTTATCAGGCGCTCGTCTGCCGTTTTTACGGCAGGACGGGATTTTACCAGTCGGGCGGCGCATACGGATTCCGCGACCAGCTTCAGGATTGCCTATCCATAATGCTATCGGCTCCCAAGGTCGCAAGAACGCATATTTTGCGGTGCGCCTGCCGTCAGTACGAGGAGGGCGACGTGAACCATTGGTGGCACGTTATCCGCGGTGTATGCCGAGGCGTGCGTACCCGATACAGCGACGACCTGCTTTGGCTTCCCTACGTCGCATCGAAATACGCGTCCTTTACGGACGACTACGGCATTTTCGATATAGAGCTTCCCTATATCGTCTCTCCGCCGCTTCGCGATGACGAGCACGACCGCTACGAGTGCCCGAGCAAGAGCAAATACCGCTCGTCACTCTATATCCACTGTGTCAAGGCGATAGAACGCTCGCTTGAATTTGGCAGGCACGGTCTGCCCCTGATGGGCGGCGGCGACTGGAACGACGGAATGAATAAGGTCGGAGATGGTGAAGGCGAGAGCGTATGGCTCGGAATGTTCCTTGCCCTCGTACTCGATTCCTTTGCGCCGATAGCGACGCGAATGGGCGACATCTCGGGCGCCTCCAAATACCGACGCATCCGCGACGAGCTTATCGCATCGGTTGAAAAATGCTTCGACGGCGAAAAATATCTCCGCGCGTTCTTCGGTGACGGCTCACCCATCGGCGGTGACTCCTTTACCGATATTCTTCCGCAGGCGTTCTCTGTATTCGCAAAATGCGACGAAAAACGGTCGAAAACCGCACTTAAAACGGCATTTAAGCGCCTGTTTTTGCCCGAAAACGGCACGTTTTTGCTCCTTTCTCCGCCTTTTTCGCGCCCCTCTCAGCGCGAGGTCGGCTATATATCGTCCTACCCCTGCGGTATCCGCGAAAACGGCGGACAGTATACTCACGCCGCCGCCTGGGCGATAATGGCGATGGCGGAGATGGGAATGAATAGCGAGGCAACAGAGGCACTGACGGCAATAAACCCTGCGTCTATCTGCCGAACACAAGAGGGTGCCGAGCGCTACCGAGGCGAGCCGTATTTTGTTGCTGGTGACGTGTCGGGCGCCCCTGACAGCGTCGGCAGATGCGGCTGGTCGCTCTACACCGGCTCTGCCGGATGGGTATTCAACGCAATCTTCGCGTCGATCCTCGGAATCGTCATCGACGGCGACACCTTCACCGTCAGCCCTACCCTCTCTCCCGACCTGCCCTGCTACACTGCAACCTTCACCCATCTTTCCACAACCTACGAAATAACCGTCCACCGAGGAGAAAAAAACCGCTGCCTCCTCGACGGTAAAAATGTAAACAATTTATTTCATTTTGATAAAAACTACCATTTACTTGAAATAACGGTTGAAATTTCTTCCGATTTGGAGTAAAATAGGTGAAGTAAACTAATTGGAGTAACTATTTATGCTGCCGATAAGGAAAATGATAGGCGACGGAGTCGCTCTCAATATAATACCGACCGATAAATTCAAGACGAACTGTATAAGCGTCCGTTTCCTCTGCCCGATGGCAGAGGAAACGGCGGCGCTCAATGCCCTATTACCGTCCGTTCTTAAAAGAGGTTGCCTACGTCTGCCCACTATGGCCGACATAGTGAAGGAGCTTCAGATGCTTTACGGCTCGGAGCTTCAGGGTAACGTCGGGCGCTTCGGCGACACGCAGTACCTCGGCTTTACCTCCTTCCCTCTGCGGAACGAATATACGGAGGGCATGAACGTAAGCGCAGAGATCCTTTCCCTTATGTCTGAGCTGATAAACAAACCGCTGCTTGAAAACGGCGTGCTTAAAGCCGAATACGTTGAAAGCGAAAAAAGAACGCTTACCGACCGCGTCAAAGCCGCGATAAACAATAAGACCTCCTACGCTATCCGCCGATGTGTCGAGGAAATGGGCAAGGGAGACCCCTCGTCTATCCCGGACACCGGTACTGTCGAGCAGATAGCGGCGGTAACTCCCGAGGCACTCACTAAGCGTCTGAATGAAATTATAAACACCGCAAATATCGAGATCTGGTGCGCAGGCGTATTTGATACCGACAAGCTCGAAAACGACTGTGTGAAATTCTTCGTTTCCGAAAACCGCGCGTCACGTCAAAATACCGAGGTCACGCCTATCGCGCCTGCCGAGAAGGTAAACACCGTGACCGAGGATCAGCCCGTAAAGCAAGGCAAGCTTTCCCTCGGATTTACGACGACTCTCCGTCCGACGCCCGAAGCGTCAACTGCGTTCAACCTTTTCCTCGGCGTGCTTTCAAGCGCTCCTACCTCAAAGCTGTTTATGAACGTCCGCGAAAAGCTTTCGCTCTGCTACTACTGCTACGCTATCCCCGACCGCCAAAAGGGTACTATCGTTATTTCAAGCGGAATTGAAGTTGACAAAAAGGAAGTAGCCGAAAAAGCAATTATTTCGGAAATTGAAGCGATAAAGAACGGTGACGTGACCGACGATGAGCTTGAAGGCGCAAGAAAATCGCTTATAAGCGGCTGGAAAAGCATCTGCGACGACGAAATGGCAATGATAAACTGGTACTCCGCGCAGACCGTCTGGGACAGATTTATCTCTCCCGAGGACTGTGTCGAAAACTGCAAAGCCCTTACCGTATCCGACGTATCGGCGGTCGCTTCGACCCTCACGCTTCATACGGTATATTTCCTTAACGGAACCCTGAAGGGAGAAAGTGAGGACGAGGACTATGAATAAGCCGATAACGGTAAAAAGCAAGCTGCTCGGCGAGACCTACACGGTCGTTACTCATAAAAGCGGCCTTAAAATTTACGTTTTCCCGAAGGACTTAACGTCGTCCTACTGCCTTATCGCAACGCGGTTCGGCTCAGTCGACAACACCTTTAAGGTCGGAGACGAGCAGGATTACGTGACCGTCCCCGACGGTGTTGCTCATTTTCTTGAACACAAGATGTTCGAAAACGAGGACGGCGAGGACACTTTCGTAAAATTCGCACGCACGGGCGCAGATGCAAACGCATACACCTCCTTCCGCGTAACGGCTTATCTCTGCTCCTGCGTAGACGAGCTTTATCCGTCGCTCGAAATACTCCTGACCTCCGTCTTCTCCCCCTATTTTACCGAGGAGAACGTAAAAAAGGAGCAAGGCATTATTGCCCAGGAGATAAGACAGGGCGAGGACAATCCCTCAAACGCCGTTCAGTACGGAATGCTCGAGGGTCTGTATGAAAGAAACAGCGTCCGCATCAACATCGCGGGCACCGTTCCCTCAATAATGAAGATAACCCCCGAAACGCTCTACCGCTGTCACAAGGCATTCTACAATCCCGCAAACATGGCGCTCTGCGTCTGCGGTCAGGCGACGCTTGACGAGGTACTAGCCGTTGCCGATAAGTGCTTACACGGTATTGAGCCGATACCTGTTGTAAGTCAGACGGTGACCGAGGGCAAGACGGCGGCGAGGAAGCGCGTAACGAAGAAAATGCAGGTCTCGAAGCCGATAGTTTGCATCGGCGTAAAGGACGTGGGTATTTCGTCCGATCCCGAGGAAAGAGTGAAGAAGAGCATCGCCTTCGATCTCATTTCGGCTATCTGCTTTGAAAAATCGTCCGATTTCTATGCTTCGCTTTACGAGAGCGGACTGATCTCCCCCTCGTTCAGCACTTGGTACGAACACACCGAGTCCTTTTCCTTCTTCTCGATTTTCACCGATACCGACGAGCCGGAGGCGCTCTATGAGAAATTTGAAGAATACACGCAAAAGGGTCTTATTGACGCGATAACCCCCGAAAGCTTCGAGCGCGCTCGACGAGTACTCTATTCGGCGTTTATCAAGAGCTTTGACAGCACAGAGGATATCGCAAACGACCTCATCGTCGATTTTGCGCTCGAGGGAGCAGATATCTTCAAATACACCGATCACGTTAAAAATATCACCGCCGACTACGTAATTAAGGTAGCCAAGGAGCTATTCAAGCCCGAAGCGTACACGATGTCGGTGGTTGAACCAATATGAGGTGACATATGAACAAAATATCTTTCCCCAACTTGGGGATAAAGGAATTCGAGCTCAACCCGATCGCCATTCCCAATCTGTTTGGAACAGGCATAGACGTCGCTTGGTACGGCATCATCATTTCACTTGCTATGATACTCGCCGTTTTGTACGTCCTATACCGCGCAAAGCGCAGTGACGGCATCAAGCAGGACAACGTTTTCGATTTCGCCATCTGGGCAATACCGCTCGGCATTATAGGAGCGCGGCTGTATTACGTTTTAATGCAGCTCGACGAATACAAGGGCAAGCCGTTTATTGAATATATTGCGATATGGAAGGGCGGAATTGCCATATACGGCGGCATAATCGGCGGCGCGCTGGGTATTCTCATCGCGTCACGGATAAAGAAGATCAAGCCGCTTAAATTCTTCGATATGGTCGCTCCTGCCGTCATGATCGCTCAGGCAATTGGTCGCTGGGGCAACTTCTTCAACGGCGAGGCGTACGGCTGGTCAAAGGGCGTCGACAAGCTTCCCTGGGCCATGAAGCTTGAGGGTGCATACCGCACCGAGACCGTAAACGGCGTTGAAAAAACGATCCCCCTTGACTTCGTCCACCCGACCTTCCTTTATGAATCTCTTTGGAATATTCTCGGATTTGTACTTATCAACCTATTTTATAAAAAGAAGAAATACGACGGGCAAATACTCGTTATGTACCTGACCTGGTACGGCTTCGGAAGAATGCTCATTGAGGGCCTGCGCACCGACTCGCTTAAGGCAGGCGGCTTCCGCGTCTCGCAGGTCGTCGGCTTCCTCTGCTTCTTTGTCGGTATTTGTATCCTTACTGCAATGGAGATCGTTCGTCATCTTCGCAAAAAGGATGCTGTTCCCGTGCTCGCTTGTGAAGCCGCTGAAGAAATACCCGAGATCAAAGAGGAAAAACCGGAAGAAAAGAAGGACGACGGAGTTTTCGAGGTCTCCGACAATTACACAGACGACGATGACGAATGAAAGGACAGACAAAATGAACATAATCAACGGAAAAGAAATATCGGCGTCCATTCGCGCCGAAATCAAGGCAGAAGCAGAAAAGATGACCGTAAAGCCGGGGCTCGCCGTCATTCTCGTCGGTAGTGACCCAGCATCGCAGGTCTACGTTCGCAACAAGAACAAGGCGTGCGAGGAGGTCGGCTTCTACTCCGAAATGTATACGCTTCCCGAGGAAACAAGTATGGAGGAGCTTCTCGGTCTTATAGATCAGCTCAATCAAAGTCCGCAGATACACGGAATTCTCGTTCAGCTTCCCCTTCCTAAGCATCTTGACGAGGAGAAGGTAATTCTTGCTATCAACCCCGAAAAGGACGTTGACGCGTTCCACCCCGTGAACGTCGGCAAGATAATGATAGGAAACCACTCCTTCCTGCCCTGCACTCCCGCAGGCGTTATGGAGCTTCTTTCGCGCTCTGGAATTGACGTAACAGGCAAGGAATGCGTCGTTATCGGACGCTCGAACATCGTCGGTAAACCCCAGGCGATGCTTCTTCTCCACGCAAACGGTACCGTTACCGTCTGCCATTCGAGAACGAAGAACTTGACTGAAATTTGCTCCCGCGCCGACATTCTCGTTTCGGCTATCGGAAAAGCGAAGTTCGTCACGCCCGATATGGTAAAGGAGGGCGCGGTCGTCATCGACGTCGGTATAAACCGCGACGAAAACGGCAAGCTCTGCGGTGACGTTGACTTTGAAAACGTCGCTCCCAAGACATCGTTTATCACTCCCGTGCCCGGTGGCGTCGGTCCTATGACCATCACGATGCTGATGAAAAATACCCTCACCGCTGCCAAAAATATCGAAAATAAGTGAGTTTACAGAAAGTTTACAATTCCATTTTCAAATCTGTTGACAAACAGATAAATTAAATGTTATAATGTCATTTGCCGCGTGATCTACGGGTCATAAAAAGTACTTTGTACTTACCCGTATCAGCGAGTCTGCGGTTAAAATCCGCGTAATGAAAGTGAGGTGCTTTTCGTGTTTGCAGTTATTGAAACCGGCGGAAAGCAGTACAAAGTCTCCGAAGGCGACGTAGTTTACGTAGAGAAGCTCGACGTAAACGAAGGCGAAACTGTTACCTTTGATAAGGTTCTTGCAGTTTCGGCAAACGATTCTTTCTCCTGCGGCGCTCCCTACGTTGAGGGCGCTACCGTTACTGCCAATGTCGTTAAGAACGGCAAGGGCAAGAAGATCCACATTCTTCGCTACAAGGCAAAGAAGAATGAGAAGAAGAAGATCGGTCACAGACAGCCTTACACTAAGGTTCAGATCACCGCTATTAACGGCTAATCTCACATGATCAAGGTCACATTCTTCAAAAGAGACGGCGTTTATTACGGCTTCAAAGAAACCGGTCATGCCGGCTTCGACGATGCCGGCAAGGATATCGTTTGCGCGGCAGTATCCGCGATGACGATGCTTGTTATAAATGCTATTGAGGTCTCTTACGAATCAAACGTTGAGTATTCTATCGACGAGGACACGGCTGATATCGAGGTCAGAGTGCCGAGTGCGCTCCCCGAAAACAGTGACGACGAAACAAAGCGTTTCGCCGTATCGGGTCTTATCGAGGCGTATTCCCTTCAGCTTATTGATATGCTTGAGGATTATGACGAATATCTTGACGTAAACGAGGTCGAGGATTAAATGTCCCGACAACCAATTAACGATTAACGGAGGTAAGAAACGATGTTGAAGCTTAATCTTCAATTCTTTGCTCATAAGAAGGGCGTTGGTTCCACTAAGAACGGTCGTGACTCTGAGTCCAAGCGTCTTGGTGCGAAGAAGGCCGACGGCCAGAGCGTAATCGCCGGCAATATCATTGTCAGACAGCGCGGAACTCATATCCACCCCGGTAAGAACGTAGGTCGCGGTAAGGACGATACCCTTTTCGCACTCACAAACGGTGTGGTTCGTTTCGAGCACATGACTAAGGATAAGAAGCGCGTCAGCGTTTACGAGGACTAATTCACCAAATGAAAAAGAACGCCAAATGGCGTTCTTTTTTGTTTTCTAACGACTCGGCGCATACAAGAGGGCGCCCCAATCCTTCGACACGTTGTTCGTAGGGGGCTAAGATTTGTAAAATTGCAAATAGAGTGAGCACAAAAAAGAACGCCTTTCGGCGTTCCTTTTATTTTCTGTTATTCCGTTATATCGGGAGCATTTGTTTCGGGTGCGGGAGTTTCAAGCGGCGGGCGTGTTCCGGTCTCGAGTGTGACCGTTACGATAAATCCGTTCATGTTATCGCCGCTTACCGTATAGGAACGGTTCCCCGGCACTGGGAGACGGAGCGTTCCCTCGTCGGGCGCTTCAATGTAGTAGACCATATAGGTGTTTCCGTCAGCGCATTTCAAGGTATATGCGTTAGACATTCCGGCAAAATCGGTTGAAAGCTTAGTGAGATACTCTTCAAGGCAGAGATTATTCTTATACATATACTCTGCGTGAGGCATTCCGACGTAGCGAAGCTGCCACGGCTCGGTGTAGCCGACTATAGAATTTTTATTCGACGGAGCACGGAAGATGAAGCCGTACTCGTGTGCGTGCGTTTTCAGCCACTGCGGCTCTTCCGCATTCGTGATATTTACCGTCTTACCTGTCTCCTGGTTATAACCTGTAAAGCGGAAGGTAGCACCGCTATGCCAGTCACTTGCGCCTGCAGGCGTGTCTGTCTGTCCCTTATCAAAAAGTGCCTTCTGCGAATCGAAATCGTAATATGCCTTATTGATATTAAGATAGGTGTATCCCGTTACGAGATAAAAATCGTCCATCATCTGATTAAGCGCGTTTGCGGCATCGAGCTTAAGCTCATGTCCCCACTTCGACAGCTGATACGACTTATATGTCGGACGGTGTTCGCCGAGCGTTACGCGGATGCCCTCTTCCTTGAAGCCATACAGATACTGCTCGTTTATAAGCTGGAGAAGTCCGAGCTGAAGAGCGTCTCTGTCTTTATTTATGAACGTATAGGTGACCTCTTCCGGCTTATCTGTTGTATCGGCGTTACCTCCGGTAGTATTACCGCCGCCGGTAGTATCGCCGCCGGTAGTATCGCCGCCGGTGCTGCCGCCGTTGGTACTGGTATCCGCATAAGCAGGATCGTCGGTATACTCAATATTGGGCTTGGGATCGCCGGTATACTCCACTTCCTGGATCTGGTTCTTTTGCTTTACGGAAACCACATCCGCGTTGCCCGGTTCATCCACATAGGTCTTGCCGGTCTGGCAGGATGCCAGCATCATCACCGATACGAGGATGACGGTGGCCAATGCGATCAATTTTGTCCATTTCTTATTCATGGTTGCCTCCTTCCGCCTTTGCGGCAGAATCATTGCGATAATTTTAGATATTAGTATTATAACATCAAACCGTCCACGATTGGATAACATGATGTTGTTTTTATTTAACACTATGTGGTTAATTTTAGTCGGATTGTCTATTTTTTATTACAAATAGCGAAGATTTTCATTGAATAGTTCATGAACGTCTGCTATAATACTTATTAGAAAAGGAGGTCGGAACATGCAGACACGCAGCAGCGGCATTTTATTGCACGTTTCATCCCTGATGGGGCCTTACGGCATCGGAGTGTTCGGAAAGGATACCCTCAGATTTATTGATTTTTTAAAGGAAGCCGGATTTCGGGCCTGGCAGGTACTGCCCTTTACCATTCCGGACGAATGTAATTCTCCCTATAAGAGTGTGAGTGCCTTCGCGGGAAACCCTTATTTCATTGATCCGGAGCAGCTTTTCGAAGAGGGGCTGATCACCGGAGAGGAATTGGAGAGTTGCAAGGCTTCCAGCCCCTATTCGGTGGATTTCATTGCCTTAAAGGCGCAGCGCAGCGCCTTATTCGCCAAGGCCTTTGAGCGGATCACCCCGGCCTTACGGGAAAAGGTGGAAAAATGGTGTGCCGCCCAAAGCTGGGCAGCAGATCACGCCCTATATACCGCCCTGCAGGAGGAAACCGGCAAAAGCTGGACCGAATGGCCGGAGCCTCTCCGCCGCCGGGAGCCGCAGGCCTTGGAGGAAGCCAGGGCACGGCTGAAGCCCGCCATTGAAAAGGAGCTCTTTCTGCAATATCTTTTCTTTACCCAATGGCAGGCGGTGCGGCGCTATGCCAATGAGCGAGGGGTGAAGATCATCGGCGATATGCCCATCTATGTGGCGCTGGACAGTGTAGATGTATGGAGCAATCAGCAATTATTTGATCTGGACGAAAAGGGCTTTCCCGCTGCAGAGGCGGGGGTTCCCCCCGATTATTTCAGTGCAGACGGCCAGCGCTGGGGTAATCCTCTTTATGATTGGGATGCCATGAAAAAGGACGGCTACTGCTGGTGGATCAGCCGCATCACCCACGCCCATGCCCTTTTTGATAAGATCCGCATCGATCATTTCCGGGGCTTCAGCGCTTACTGGGCGGTGCCCACCACCGCCGAGACCGCCAAGGAAGGGGCCTGGCGGCAGGGGCCGGGAATGGATTTCTTCAATATTCTATTTAAATATATAGACCGGGAGGCTCTCATCGCCGAGGATCTGGGCATCCGGGATGAAGGGCTGGAGCAGCTGCTGGAGGACACCGGGCTGCCGGGGATGCGGGTGATGCAGTTTGCCTTCATCGGCCAGGATGACGGGATGCATCTGCCCCACAATTATCTGCCCAATACTGTGGCCTACACCGGCACCCACGATAACAACACCCTTTTGGGCTATCTTTGGGAGCTGACGCCGGAGAACCGGCGGTACTGCCTGGATTACTGCGGCTTTGAGGGCACCACCTGGAAGGACGGCGGCGCCCAGAACCCGGCCATCCGCGCCATCCTGCGCACCCTCTGGGCCTCCCCCGCCAAGCTGATCGTGGTACCCATTCAGGATCTTCTGGGCTACGGCGGCGACACCAAGATGAACCGCCCCGGCATTGCCGAGGGCAATTGGAGCTATCGGCTCACCGAAGAGGCCTTTGCCCAGCTTCATGCCGATACCTATCGGCGGCTTTCAATATTGTATAACAGATGAACTAAAGTTTTCCGTCTTTTTTGCTTTGCGAAAAATCCACCTCCCCTGACAAGAGGAGGCAAGTGTAGCGTTTTTTCGGCAGACTAAAAGAGTGCTTTTCGAAAGAAAAGCACTCTTTTTAAATTACCTATTGACATTTTTGGTTCAAAATGTTATACTTTTGGTCACTTGGAGGTAAAATAAGCATAAAAAACAAGCGCCCGGCCTGCAATTTAACCGATTCAGAGCAGGTGACGAGGAAAGGGATCATCGAAAGACTCGGCGGAAGTCCCTTCGGCGGGAGTCGTTAGGCTGAGAGCAAAAAACGCAGGCAACTGCGCAACAGAGGCTCAGCTTCCATCTAAATTTAATAATATGCACACAATCAACAATGAACCCCCGGAGAATTATTCTCCGGGGGTTCAGACTGTCAAAAAAGGCACCGACCGCAGAATAAATAATAGTGGTGGTAGCCAATTTTGAAAAATCGATATAGGGAAAGAGTTCTGCTCTTTCTCTTTGTTCATATAAGGAAAAATTCCGCATAAAAATGCGGAATTTAATTAAATTTTTCAGCTTTCCGCCGCTCCCACCGCTCGGCGTATCGCATACGGCAGTCTGATCAATATTATTTAAAAAATCCATTGTAGACCATTTTTCCTATACACAGCACCGCAAAGATCCAAAGCCAGGGGCTCAGAAGGGGGTCGCCGTAGGCCAGAGAGCGGGTGCTTCTTTTGGCCTTGCTGAATTTACCCAGCTGCTCGCTGATGGCAGTTTCCAGCATTTTAAGGGTAAAGATCAGGATCAGGAAGCAGACCAGCACCGCAATAATAACAAACAGCTTATCCTGCAGCAGATAGCGGATAAAGGCACTCTGTTTTGCCACAAACACCGCCACGCCGTTATTGATGGCATGGGCCAGAATAGCCGGCCAGACGCTGCGAAACATCACCGTCAGCACGCCGTAGCAGACCCCTGCCACAAAAAGGGAGGGAATATGCATGGGATTGGTGTGAAAAAGCGCAAAGATCAGGGAGGTGAGCAGCACGCCGATCGTAATGCCGTACTTTTCATATTCCCCCTGCACCAGCCCCCGCAGCAGCAGCTCCTCTGCGAAGGCAGGGAGCAACACGGAGGTGAGGATGAGGGTGCCGGTATCGGTGCCGGTGAGATCCACGATGGAATTCTGGAAATCCACCTTGAACACCGCCCGGAAAAGGGCCGTACAGCCTACATTGATCAGGGTACAGATCAGGCAGACCGAAAGGCCGAAGAGCAGCACGAACAGCCAGTATTTAGGGCTTACCATCTTCAGGCGGAAGGCATTGCGGCTTTTATAGCGGTGGCTCTTTATGTAGACCAGCATGGGGATCAGATAAATGACCCCGTAGATCAAGGCTGTCAGCCCCGGGCCAAAGGCGGGGAGCCATTGGCGGCAGAGGCTGAGGGCCAGCAGCAGGGCCAGCACGATCAGCAGCAGCCCGGAGATCTCCTTGGAAACATCTCTTTTTTTACTGCTCATAAACGATTCCCTTTGCGATCTCGGCAGCCTTTTCGAGGGAAACGGCCCGGGCCACCAGCGCCAGCGCAAAATCCACCGCTGTACCCGCACCGCGGGAGGTAATAAAACGGCCGCTTTCCACCACCTTACCGGGGGCCCATTCACAGCCCAGCGTATCCTCCATGCCGGGATAGCAGGTGGCCTTCTGCCCCTTCAGCAGCCCCAGCTGACCGGGGACAGAGGGGGCGCCGCAGATGGCGGCGATGATCTTGCCGGCTCCATCGGCTTTTTTCAGCAGCTCGGTCACCTGCAGACTATTGGCCAAATTTTCATAGCCGGGATAGCCGCCGGGCAGTACCAGCATTTCCATAGCGTCAAAATCCAACTGATCCATCGAAATATCCGCTGCCACAGGGATCCCCCGGGCACCGGTCACGATCTGTTCTTTTTCAATAGAAACGGTGCGCACCTCTGCACCTGCCCGCCGCAGCAGATCCACAGGGGCCATTGCCTCCAGCTCCTCAAAGCCGTCGGCCAGTAATACATAGATCATTTTACTACCTCCGCAGTATATTTCATCAAAAGTTCTTTGGGTTGATAGCTGAGCTTTGCCTTCCGCAGGCCCTCATCCCCTGTATCATCCTCCCGGTTGATCCATTGGATCTCCGGCGGCAGGCTGCGGACAAATTCCCGATTGATCATCGGATACGCGCCCCGCAGCGCCGCATCAGCCTTTTCCACATGAACACAAAAGCCCGCCTTCCCTATAGGCTCTCCGTAGGTAAAGGCGCAAGGGGTGCCGTTGGCATACAGCACCATGCCGGTATAGCCCAGCTCTTTAAAATGCCGGAGCCCCCGGCGAACTGCACAGCCCTCCCGGGCCAGGGACGGCTCTTGCAGGCAATGGTTCTGCTCGCACCAGCGCTCATTAAAAGCGATAGCATCCTCCAGAGTGGAATCGTCCAGAGGGCGGATCTGCCATTGAAAATTCTGCTCAAAATAATTGATATGGTTCCGTTTGGCCGCCAGCTTTTTGCCGGTAAGCAATTCTAATTTCTGGCGGTCGTAGATATAATCAGCGCTGCTGCGGCGTTCGGTAAAGGTGAACCGGCCGGGGAAGGTCTCCTCCAGCCAGGCTTTATAGCAGCCGTCCGCCCCCACAAAGCCATCCACCCCTCGGGCCAGCAGCTCCTCCAGCAGTTTCTGCCGCTGAGGGCCCACCGGAACCGCATACCGGCTCCCCCAGCGGGCAACAAAGCTATCCTCATAGATGGCGAGGGCCACCTCAAAGGCGGCGGCCCAGCAGTACAGATTACCGAAGGTCTGATCGCAGACCTGCACATCGGCATTCCGCACCGCCTGATCCACAACTTCTTTCATTGCGAAAGAAGGGGTTTCAAAGTTCAAGGTCATGATATACCTCTTTCACCTTTTCAAAAATAATGGAAAAATTTTCCTCTTTGCTACGGGGCTCCCCCGCTTCATCGTACATAGGGGTCATATGCCAGCCCAGCTGCTCCCCCACATAAAGGGCGCACCGGCGGCTGTTTTCCAGATAGCTTACATCCACCTCATGGATATCCTTTTTAGTCAGATCCCCCCGGTAGCGGCGCTCGATCAGCCGCTGAGAGATCTCCGGCTTCATATCCAGATAGATCACTGCATCGGGGCGGGGAAGCTCCAGCTTACCGTATTCAAAATCCGAAAGCCACTCGATAAAGGCATCCCATTCCGCCTCGGGCAGCTTACTCATCTGATGAACGATATTGGAGGTGGTATAACGGTCGGCCACCAGGATCACGCCCTCATCATAGAGTTTCTGGTATTTGGTACGGAAGCCGGCGAAACGGTCGGCGGCAAAAAACACCGAGGCCGCATAGGCATTCACATCTTCCGCATGGGAGCCGAATTCGCCGTGCAGATACATCTGCAGCAGAGCGCTGGAGGGAGAGTCATAATCCGGAAAGGAGATCCGCATGGCGGGGATCCCCATTTCATTCAGTTTGGCGGTGACCAGCTTGGAGTGCGTTCCCTTTCCGCTGCCGTCCAATCCGTCGATTACCAATAGTCTACCCATTTTTACGCTCCCAAAAACTTTTCTTTCATTTCTTTTGCCTTCCCGCAGGACATCTTTCCCTCGGGGCACTTCCCGGCCACGCAGGGCGGGCCCGCCAACTTAAAGAGGGTGGGGCAGACCTCCCGCACCAGCATCAGCATCTGAGTGGCCAGCTCCCGGATCTCCCATTGCGCCCGGTTGCAGCAGCGCAGGCGGAAGAAGTTCATCAGGCTGCGGGCGTTCATGGTGACCATCATTTTGGTGGTACAGCCATTGGGCAGCACAAACCGGGCGTCCTCGATGGCCCTCTTTTTATCGGCGGTGGTCCCTTCGGTGCCTTCCATCAGCAGGTCGGTCAGGCGGGCATAGCGGGATGCCAGCTCGTCCATGGTATCCAGATACAGCGCCTTCGCCTCCTCATTGGCGGCAATGGCCGGGGGCAGCACAAATTCAAAGTGATCCTCTGCCACATACCGCTGGCTCTGCACACTGAAGGAGGCATGGCGGTGGCGGGTGATCTGGGCCAGCAGCGCTCGGGACACATTTTCGATTCCAAAAGTAAAATTGATATGCTCAATGGGGCTTTCATGGCCCAAAGAGGCCAGCATATCCAAAAAGCTTTCCACCTTTTCGGGGGTAAGGCCCTCCAGCACCGTATCGATATCGGCACGGGCATAGCACAGCTTGGCCGCGGCGGCAATGATCTTTTCTCCGTCCGGCGTATGGCTGAGCAGCCGGACCTGCAATTTTGCTTCTCCCATTTTCTTCTCTCTCCTGATATTCAATCGTTCTAAATAAGTATAACATAGTTTTAATTGATTTCAACTAAAAACTTGAACTTTACAGGATATTTTGATAGAATAAAGAAGAGGTGATCATAATGATTCAGCAAGACTTCACGTTTGCTTCCCCCGCGGACGGAACGCCGCTGGAGGGAACCTATATCTATCCGGAAGACCCCAAGGGAATCATTCAGTTTGTGCACGGCATGGCAGAGCATAAGGCCCGCTATTTCGGCACCATGACGGCGCTGGCCGAGGCCGGCTATGCCACGGTGATCCACAACCACCGGGGCCACGGCAGCTGCGCCCTTTTAGGCCACTTCGGCCGGGGCGGTGCCGAGGGGATGATCGCCGATACCCACGCGGTGTCCTGCTTGGCCAAGGAAAAATTTCCTAGCCTGCCGCTCACCCTTTTTGGTCACAGCATGGGCAGTCTGGTAGCCCGGTGTTACCTGAAGCGGTATGATGAGGAGTTGAATAGGCTTTTCATCTGCGGCACCCCCTATGCCCCGCCGGCGGCCATCCGCATCGCTCGGGCTTATATTGCTCTGAAGATCAAGCTCAACGGGGATCAGCACCGCTCCACCACCGTCAATGCCCTGGTGACCGGAGCCTTTAACCGGGGGATCAAAAACGCCTCCTCTCCCAATCAATGGATCAGCTATGATGCGGCCAATGTGGCGGTCTACGATGCCGACCCTCTTTGCGGCTTTTGCTTTACCTTAAGCGGCTTTCAAGGGCTGATGGCGCTGATGGCAGAGACCTATTCCCCTGCAAACTGGGGATGCAAAAACACCGCCCTGCCGGTGCATTTTATCTCCGGTCAGGATGATCCCTGCCACACCGGCGAAAAGAATTTTATGAAAGCGGTTGAAATCGTTCGGAAGAAGGGCTACAATGTGAGCCATAAGCTCTTCCCCGCCATGCGGCATGAGATCCTTCTGGAAGAGAAAAAAACCGATGTAATCAAATACATGCTGGATATTTTGGAGAATAATATACAATGAGTTTACTTGACAGCCGATTACAAACGGTCCTTTCCCTGATCCCCGCCGGCAGTATCCTGCTGGATATCGGCACCGATCACTGCAAGCTGCCCGCCGAAGGGCTCCGCAGCGGCAGGCTGGCGGGAGCCTATGCGGCAGACATTAAGGAAGGTCCGCTACAGGCGGCGAAAAAGCAATTGGCTGCGCTGGGCTTGTCCGGCAAGATCCCCCTATATCTTTCCGACGGCCTGAAGGAGATCCCTCCGGAAACGCTGAAGCAGGTCACCGCCGTGGCGGTGGCGGGGATGGGAGGCGAGATCATCGAGGTGATCTTGGACACCGCTCCGGCAGAGCCGCCCCTCTGGGTGCTGCAGCCCATGAGCGCCGTTTATGAATTGCTGGACGCTCTGGCGCAAAAGGGCTACGCCGTTACCGCCGGAGCCCTCGCCCGGGACGGCGAAAAGTTTTACCGGGTCTTTGCAGTTCAAAAGACCGGCATCCCCTATAAAGCAGACTATTTCGGCATGATCCGGCAGGATCCCCTTTACTTCCCCTTTTTAGAGAAAGAACAGCGGCGGGTGGAGACGGCTCTGGCGGGGCTGTGCTCTGCCAAAGCCCCCGATGAAGGACGGATCGCCGAAGCAGAAAAATTATTGGATCAGATCAGAAAGGCAATGCAATGACAGTTCGAGATATTTATGATTTTTTAAACACCTACTGCCCCTATGAGCTGGCGGCGGATTGGGATAATCCAGGGCTGAATGTGGGCCATTTTGACCGGGAGGTCACCAAGGTGCTGTTGGCCATGGACGCCACCGAAGGCGCCATCAAGGCGGCCGAAGGGTGCCAGCTTCTGATCACCCATCATCCCCTGATCTTCAGCCCGGAAAAGCAGGTCAACAGCGAAACCGCCACCGGGCGGCACATTTTATCGCTGGCGGAGCGGGGAATCGCCCATATCGCCTGCCACACTAATCTGGATGCGGCAGAGGGTGGTGTCAACACCTGCCTGGCAGCCTGCTGCGGCATGGAGCAGGCAGAGCTGTTCTGCGGCATTGGCCGGATGGGGGCGGTGGAAACCACCCTCACCGCCCTGGCAGAGCGGCTGAAAAAGGAATTGCCCGCCCAAATTTGCTTAGGAGTGAAGGCCCATGAGGCGGTGCACACCGTAGCTGTGGTGGGAGGCAGCGGCGGCAGTCTTTTAGAGGATGCCGCCAGGCTGGGCTGTGATACCTTTGTGACCGGCGAAGCCAAATACAGCCACTATCTGCTGGCCAAGGAGCTGGGCATCAACCTTTTGGTGCTGGGCCATTACGAGACCGAATATATTGCCCTACCGCCTCTGGCTGCGGCACTGAAAAAGCAGTTCCCCGCCCTGGAAGTTTGTGTTTTACCCTATCAATCACCCATGGAGAGTTTATAAATGGCACTTGACGCTTGTTTTATGACCTACCTGACCCGGGAGATCAACAGTATCATCACCGATGCCCGGGTGGAAAAGGTCTATCAGCCCGGGAAGGATGAGATCATCCTGAATTTACGGGCTCCCAATGTACGAACCAAATTACTCTTTTGCTGCACCCCCAACTGTGCCCGCATCACCCTCACCGGAAAGGATGCGGAAAATCCGGCGCAGCCCCCCTTATTCTGCATGGTCTTGCGGAAGCACCTGACCGGTGCTAAGGTGGAGCGGGTGTATATGCCCGCTTTTGAGCGCGCAATTTTCGTGGAATTTACCGGCAAAAATGACTTTTTTGAGCCGGTAAAGAAGTATTTAGTGCTGGAAATTTTAGGAAGAACCAGCAATTTAGTGCTGATGGATGAGGAGCAGCGGATCATCGAATGTATCCGCCATGTAGATATCACTGCCGGGCGGCAGATGCTGCCGGGGCTGAAATACGAGCCGGTGGTGCCTCAGGATAAAAAGCCCTTTTCGGAGGTCTCCCCGGAGGATCTTCCTTTGCTTACCGAAACGGATAAGCCCCTCTGGAAGGCGGTGATGGATACCTACAGCGGTATCTCCCCCATTGTGGCCCGGGAACTGGCCTTTCGGAGCGCCGGGCGGATCGATGCCCCCGCCAATGGTCTGACCCCCAACCAGAAAGCCAATTTGGAAGCCGCTTTGACCGAAGCCGGAGAAGCTCTTGCAGAGAACCGTTGCACCCCCACCGCCCTGCGGGAAAAGGAGACCGGCCGATGGTTGGATTTTTCCTTTATGCCCATCGGGCAGTACGGTGAAAGCGCCGAAGAACTCTCCTATCCCTCCCCGGTGGCGCTGATCGAGGATTATTTCGAAAAGAGCGCCGAGGATGTGCGGCTGAAGCAAAAGACCCGGGATGTGGAGCAGCTGCTCACTCGCACCTCCGCCCGGATCGAACGCACCATGCGGGTGCGGGAAAAGGAACTGGAGGAAGGGAAAAAAGCCGATCACTACCGCATCTGCGGGGAGCTGCTGCAGGCCAATCTCCATCGGGCCAAGACCGGCATGACCGAGGTAACGGTGGAGAACTACTACGATAACTGCAAGCCCTTCACCATCCCTCTGCGGCCGGACAAAACGCCCCAGCAGAACGCCCAGCTTTATTTCAAAAAATACAACAAAGCTAAGACCTCTGCCCGAGTGGTAGCGGATCTGATCCGGCAGGACAAAGAGGATCTTTCTTATCTGGACAGCGTGTTCATGAGCCTCTGCGATTGCGAGACCTCGGCAGATGTAGACCAGATTCGGGAGGAGCTGATCCGCACCGGCTTCAGCAAAAACCGCCGTAAAAACAACGGCCGTGCTGCCGCCCCCTCCAAGCCCCGGAAATTCATCTCTTCCACCGGCTTTACCATTCTGGTGGGGCGGAACAATGTGCAGAACGATCAGCTGACGGTAAAGCTCTCCCGCAAGGACGATCTCTGGCTCCACGCCAAGAACATCCACAGCTCCCATGTGCTGATCCAGAGCGGCGGCCGGGAGATTGACGATGAGACCATCTTAGAGGCCGCCTCCATCTGTGCCTACTACAGCAAGGGCAAAAATGCCCCCAAGGTAGAGGTGGATTACTGCCCTGTTTCCCATGTTCGCAAACCCAACGGAGCCCGGCCGGGCATGGTGGTTTACGAAAATTATTATTCTGTTTTGGTGGAGCCCAAGCTCCCGAAGGAGGAAAACCAATGAAAATCATGGAAAAATTTGCCGCCAAGGTCAAAAGCAACTGGAACGAACCCGGTGTGAAGCTCGCTTTTATAGGGGACAGCGTGACCCAAGGCTGCTTCGAGATCTATAAGACCTCCGAGACCGGGCTGGATACCGTTTTTGATCAGAACAACGGCTATCACCAGCATCTCCGCAATATGCTGGCTACCCTCTACCCCAACGTTCCGGTGAACATCATCAACGCCGGAGTCAGCGGCGGCAGCGCCCCCCATGGGCTGGAGCGGCTGGAGCGGGATGTACTTTCCGCCAAACCGGATCTGGTGGTAGTCAACTTTGGGCTCAACGACTGTGGCGGCGGGGCCGAAAAATTAGACCGATACAAGGAAGCCATGGACGGCATCTTCGCCCGGCTGCAGCAGGAGGGCATAGAGGCCATTCTGCTGACCCCCAACATGATGTGTACCCATGTGAGCTGCATGGTGACCGATCCTCTCTTCAAGGAGGTCGCCGAAAAGTGCGCCAAGCGGCAGAACGAGGGCATCTTAGATCTGTATGTAGCGGCCGCTAAGGAGATCGCCGCCGCCCGGGGCGCCGCCATCTGCGATTGCTACGCCAAATGGAAGCAGATGGATGCCAACGGCGTCAATGTGACCCGCCTGCTGGCCAACTACATCAACCACCCCACCCGAGAGATGAACAAGCTCTTCGCCGTTTCCCTGCTGGAGACCATGATGAAATAAAAACCGAAAGAGTAGAACATTTTTTTACGTTCTACTCTTTTTTGTATTCTAAAATTTGTTATTTTTTGTAATTTTTTCCAACAATTTGTTTTATATTGACTTTTTATTATAGCAATTTATATAATTAAAGTGTATAAGTATCTATAAATATAGGTGCCGACCGGCTATTCCGGGCACGGCATAGCAGAGGTTTTGTTCATGACAGAAAAGGACTTAAAAAAATTAAGCCGCAAAGAGCTGCTGGAACTGCTGCTGGAGCAGACCAGGCGCGTCAACTATCTGCAGGAAAAGCTGGCAGCAGCGGAAAGGCAGCTGGCGAACCGATCCATCACCGCCAGTGAGGCCGGTTCCATTGCAGAAGCAGCTTTAAAGCTCAACGGAGTATTCGAAGCCGCCGAAGCCGCTGCTTCCCAATACATTGTGAATGTCAAGCGGATGAGCGAGAAGCAGGGCGCTCCCGTTCCTGTGAACCGGCAGGAGCCGGTTTGGGAGGATACTCCCCGGCCATCCCCTCTTTCCCCGGAGATGATGGCCCGGATCGATGCCAAGCTCAATGAGTTTTTTGATCAAGGAGAAGAAGATGGCGATCAATAAAAAACAGATGCCCACCACCGATGCCATCCGGGCAGAACTGAAACGGGAAAATTACAAACTGCGATATAAGCAGGTGATCAAAAGCACCGTTTATGCCCTGATCATCGTGGCCGCCATTGCGGTGCTGATCGCCACCCTGGTGCTGCCGGTAGTGCAGATCACCGGTACCAGCATGGAGCCTTCCCTGGTGGAAGGGGATATCGTGGTGCTGATCAAGACCGACCGTCTGAAACGGGGCGACCTCTGCGCATTTTCCTATTCCAACAAAACGCTGATCAAGCGGGTCATCGGCACCCCCGGCGATTACATCGACATCAAAAGCGACGGCACGGTCTATGTGAACGGCGCCGCCATCGAAGAGCCCTATCTGATCACTAAGGCCTTGGGAGACTGTGATATAGACTTTCCCTATCAGGTCCCCGAAAATCAGTATTTTCTTATGGGAGATCAGCGAGACACCTCCATCGACAGCCGAAATTCGGTGATCGGATGTGTGACCGATGATCAGATGATCGGCAAGATCCTTTTCCGGGTCTGGCCCTTATCAAAGCTTTCGTTTGTAAAGTAGGGTAGAGCGAGATATCCGAACCCGCCTCAAAGCGGTATATTTCGGGTATTTTCACTCGCTTTATCCTTGCAAGGCAATAACAAGGAGAAGTAATTGCAAGCGGTGAAGGAATCCTTACAACTGAATAAAAGAGCATTCCGCAGTCGCACACCGCTTTTGTTACTGCTTTCGCTGGTGGTGATCGTTGGCGTGTTCTGGTGGCTGAAGATCGTCGGTATCACCATGGCCGGCGAGGCCTTCTGCGGCCTCAGCGAGCACACCCACAGCGAAGCCTGCATGGCCGATGGGCTGACCTGCTCCGAGGGCAAGGAAGAGCATATCCACATCGCCACCTGCTATTCCAACTATACGGCGGATCTGGAGACCGCCTCCGATTGGGAGGCCACCTTTGCAGAGATCTCCCTGACCGGCGAGGCGGGGCAAGATATTGCCGCCATTGCCGAAAGCCAGCTGGGATACCGAGAAAGTACCCTCAATTATATGCTGAATGAGGACGGCAGCCGCCGGGGGTATACCCGTTACGGCGAATGGTACGGCAATCCTTACGGCGATTGGTCGGCAATGTTTGCCTCCTTCTGCCTCCATTACGGCGGCATCACCGGAGATATCGTCCCTTATAATTCCGGTGCCAACGCCATGCTGACCGCCTGGCAGGCAGAGGGGCTGGCGGCAGAGGCTGCCGGCTATTCCCCCCGGATCGGCGATCTTGTTTTTCTGGATCCTGCCGGAAAGGGCAGCTGCACCGATATCGGCATCATCACCGCCATTGATTCTGCCATCACCGTCATTCAAGGCAACAGCAACGATCAGGTGGAAATGCTTATTTATGAGCTTTCAGATCCCCGCATCCTGTGCTACGGCAGCATCTATTCTGCCATTGAGCGCTCCTTGACCGAGTGGGAAAAGGGCAAGCTGGAAAATGTGAAAGCCGAGATTGCCGCTCTGCCCACAGAGGATGAGGTGTTCGCGGAGATGGAGAGCTTCGACATGGATTCTCCGGAGTTCGAGGCCTGGTATCAAAACCTTTCCCTCCGGGCCACCACCGCCTATGTTTACTACGAAGATCTGGGGCCCCGGCTGCAGATCCTCATTGAGGACACCTCCAAGCTGGATGCGCTCAGCTGGCTATGGCAGGCGGCCACCATGAGCAACGATACAGTAAGCTCCATCAATGTTTTTCAGGCCAATAAATACAGCAACGCCCTCACTACCGTTTCCTATGGCGGCTCCGTCCGGGAGGTCATGACCTCCTATCTGGACTATTCCTATTGGGATGCCATCGTGATCGATAAAAACGAGACCGGCCTGTATGTCAGCGCCGTATACCGCTCGGTGGGCTCCAAATTAAGCCTTGAGCCCGCCACCGCCGATGGCTTCATTCTGCTGGTATGGCACGGGGATACCGACCGCCTGAACATTGCTGATGTAGAGGCCGGCCACTCTGTTTCAGTCAACCCGGCAAATTTTTATAAAACCACAAAGGCCTCCACCTCGCCCATCGGGACCGTCACCTTTACCACCGGCCCCACCTCCGGGGAGGACAATACAGAGATCAACAAGGACAAGCTGACCATTGTAGAAAGCGCCGACACCTCCGAGCTGATCGACATCAACCTCTATAACTACGGCTCCAATATCAACGAGCCGTACCTGAGCAATTCCAAATACCCCGGCTTCCAGCAGGACGGCGGTACCAAAAGCGTCTCCTCCCTGAGCCGGTTCGGCATGAACTTCGGCAATAACATCACCGTAGATCTGGCCACCCAGATCGGGAATGTGACCACCAACAATCCTTCGGCCATCAACAAAACGACCAACGGAGCCAACAGTCCCATCAGCGATGCCATGCTCTCTACCCTGCAGGACGGCTACCCCGCCCTAGCCGACGGCACCAGCCTGGCGTACCTTTTCAGCGATAATATTTATGCCGAAAAACAGAACGAAACCAATATCAACGGGCTTTTCTGGCGGGATATGGAGACCGGAGCCTACCACTTCAATTCCCGGAACAATCATGCGCAATTTGATCCGGAGACCGATACCTTTGTGCTGTATAAGCAACTGATCTCCTCTAACTTCCTGATGTATCCCTTTGGGAACTTCCTACCCTTCAACGACATTGAAGCCCAGACCACCCAGACCACCACCATCGACCGGGCCTGGTTCCAGAAGGTGGCCGCCAATGCGCTCTTTCGTTATAACAACGGCGAGGGCAGCAAATACCTGACTCTCTATAATTCCATCACCGCCTATATCAGCCTGATGGACAATAAATTCGGCGCTGCCAACTGGGACTACAATGAAGCCCTACAGGTGTATTTTGACCTGAATGGCATTGAATTTAACCAGACCGACGATTATCTGGATCTGATCTATTCCATCGATTACGATGAAGCCACCGATTTCTTCTTCGGCATGGATATGCATCTGGATTTCATGCAGCCCAAGGACGGCCTGACCGGTCTGGACGGCCAGCAGGAGATGATCTTTAATTTTATCGGCGACGATGATGTGTGGATCTATGTGGACGGCCAGCTTTTCCTGGATCTTTCCGGCATTCATCGCCATGTGGGCGGCACCATCGACTTTACCACCGGCGAAGTCTTTTACTACGACCTGGATGTTTCCACCGGTCACATTTCCGAAACCCCCTCCATGGTGGTGACCTTTGCGGAGATTCTGGGCAGCACAGAGGGGCTGAACGAAATAGGAGCCTTCGAAGACTATTCCCATCACACGCTGAATTTTTACTACATGGAGCGCGGTGCCGGTTCCGGTGTCTGCGAAATGAATTTCAACATTCCCATGATCCGCAAGCACTATGTTTCGGTCACCAAGGAATTCAGCGGGGATCTGGCCCCGGAGGTATTGGGAGATCCGGACTTCTATTTCCAGGTCTACCGGGAAAACGGTGTGGATCTGCTCTTCGGTCCCGGAGAACCCTATTCCGTTCTGGATGCCCACGGCAATGAGATCGCCACAGAATATACCGATGAAAACAGTATTTTCAAGCTTAAAGCCAATCAAACTGCCATCTTCCATCATGTGCCGGCAGATGCAGATGATTTCTTTGTGCGGGAGGTATTTCCCACCAACATCTCCTCCCAATACGGGGAGGTGACCATCGACGGAAAAAGTGTCACCCGGGATGTCTATTCCGATATTGTGATCAGCTCCGGCACCTTCAAGGGCGCAGAAAGTGATCTGCGGAACACCGTCCTCGGCAACACCGACTTCCATTTTACCAACAGCATCGATACCAAGCAGTACGGCGCTCTGGAGCTGACCAAAGAGTTTCTGGATTATACCGCAGATCAAGCGGCGAAGGAAGTGACCTTTAACATCACGCTGGATGAGCAGCCCCTGGCCGCCGGCACCGCCTACACCCTGATCCTGGCCGACGGCACCGAGATCCCCGGCACGGTAACGGAAGAGGGCAAGCTCACCTTTGCCGCCGGGCAGACGGTGCGGCTGGAAAACATTCTGGCCGGCTCGGTGGTGGCGCTGCAGGAAGATCCCTCCTCCGCTGCAGGCTACACCGTGACCTACACCAGCGAGGAGCTGGTGCTGAGCGAGGCCGATGGCTGGGCAGCCGGAGCCATCGGCGCCGGACTTACCTCTACCATCCGAGTGACCAACGATAAAACAGGCGTTAAGACCAACATCCCGGTGGAAAAGACCCTCCTTTACCCCGACGGCCGGGAATATGAATTTACCTTCTATCTGCGGGAGATCGTCTCCCTCACGGACCATAGCTTTGCAGAGGGCGGCAAATATTTGAAAACTTCTGTGACCATGGCTGAGGGCGCCGCCGCCGCAAATCTGACCTTAAATTTCCCGGAGGATACGCCTGCCGGAGACCACTACTACATAGTGGCAGAGGAAGGAGCCACCGGAAAAAACGGGATAGACACCGACTTCTACATCCTTGCGGTTACGGTAACCGAAGAAAACGGTACTGTAAGCCCCGCCGTGACCGCAATTCTGAAAAACGGTACCGAGCCCGCCGATGCGCTGGCCTTTACCAACCGGAATGTGCGCAACCTGACCGTTACCAAAACGGTGGAGCGCACCGAAACCAACCAGCATTTCCGTTTTGATGTTGTTGCCTCCCACGATGGCACGCCACTCAACGGACGGTTTGCTTGCGACGGCCCTAACGGGCAGACAGAGATCCTGTTTGCCGAGGGCATCGCCACCTTCTACCTGCAGGATGCAGACTCCATGACCGTATACGGCCTGCCTTACGGCACCGTGTGGTCGGTGAAGGAACAAAAAACCGATGGATTCTTCACCGAATGCAGCAGCGATGGCGCTGCTCCGCAGCCGAGCAACACCGTGGAAGGTACCTTGGAAAACGATGCCACCGCATCGTTTGTAAACATCGGCGGCGCTGAAATGCCGTCAACCGGCAGCTATGCCAGTCAAGTGTTCATATTCGGGGGAGCGTTGATCGTGGTCCTCTCCCTGATATGCGGATGTGTGTTGAGGCACAAGCGCGAAAGGAGGTTGAAAAAAAGCCTCTGATCGCGGCAAATTGCTTGTGCCAAGAACACTTCCGGAAATAAAAACAAATTAACGAAAGGAAAAAGGAAACATGAAAAGATTTTTAGCAATTCTTTGCGCTGTATTGATGGTTTGCGCCCTGTGCGCCCCCACCTTTGCAGACACCACCGGTACTATTACGATCACTAATACCGTGAAAGACCAAGCCTACTCTGTATACCAGATGGCAACCCTGGAAAGCTATGTTGAAGACAGTGCTTATTCCTATAAGCCTGTAACGGCATGGGTGAATTTCTTCACCGGCAAAAGCGAGTACTTCCAGATCGTTGACGGGTATGTATCCCTGAAGGACGGCGTAACGCTGGATGCGAATGCCTCCGCTCAGCTGGCCAAGGACGCCCTGGCTTATGCTAAGAACAACAAGATCGCTGTGACGGGCGAAGCCAAAACCGCCGCAGCTGATGATGAAGAGATCGTTTTCAGCGAGCTGGGCCTTGGCTACTATCTGGTTGATTCTTCCCTCGGTGCGTTCTGCGGTTTGACCACGACCGATCCCAACGCTTCCGTTCAGGAGAAGAATGCGAAGCCCGAAGTAAAGAAGGAAGTCCAGGAGGACTCTACCCAAGAATGGGGCGAGACCAACGACGCTGATTTTTATCAGACTGTAAACTTCAAAACCACCATCACCGTTCAGAAGGGTGCCCAAAACTATGTTCTGCACGATAAGATGGAGAAGGGCCTGACCTATACCGCTATCACCGCCATAACAGTTGATGGTACTACTGTTCCCGAAGCCAGCTATACTGTGACTGCCTCCGGCACCACTGATGGGTGTGCTTTTGAGATTGCTTTTGATAATACTTATATTGCATCTCTGGCAGTAGGAAAGGAAATCGTTGTAGAATACACTGCTTATCTCAACGATGATGCAGATATTGCCGGTGATGGCAATTACAACGAGACCTGGTTGAAATACGGCGATAATAACGAAACCACCCACGATTTCACCTATACCTACGTCTACGAGTTCGATCTTGTTAAGACCGATGCAGACAACAAGCTGCTGGACGGTGCTGAATTCAGACTTTATACTGCAGCTACTGGCGGTGAAGAGATCGCAGTTGTGAAGGAAGCAGACGGCACCTACCGTGTAGCCAAAGACGTCGAACCCGGCGTAGCCATCGAAGTTACCGGCGGCAAAGCGACCATTACCGGTCTGGACGGCGGCACTACTTACTATCTGGAAGAGACCGTTGCTCCCGAAGGCTACAACAAGCTGACCGCCCGGAAAGATTTCAAAATTGAATCCTCCAACCTGAAGGCCACCGAGGAAAACAGCGCTTATAAGGCTGGCACCGGCGTTCAGATCGTAAACAAGACCGGTTCCATCCTGCCCGAGACCGGCGGTATCGGTACCGTGCTGTTCACTGTCATCGGCAGCATTTTGGTCATCGGCGCCGGCATTCTTCTGATCGCGAAGAAAAGAATGTCCAAAATGGCATAATTAACCCCGCACACTTCGCAACCCGCCCCGGGAAGAACTATTTCATTCCTCCCTTCCCGGGGCGGAATTAGGGAGAGACCCATGAACACACCTGAAAAAAAGAAAAAAAATAATAAATGGTCCACATTTTTATTGCTTTTGATATTTTTTGTGGGCCTCTCCGTAATGTTATACCCATCCCTCAGCAACTTCTGGAACCAGCGTACCCAATCGGAGGCCATCGTAGACTACGAAACCATGCTGGAATACATTCCGGAGGCGGATTACACCGCGCTTTTTGCCGCTGCAGAACAATATAACAAAAGCCTTTACGCCAAGGATTTTCCTTTGGTGGAATATACCAATGTGGCCGGTTATCACGAGACCCTGAACCTGAACGGCAACGGCATGATGGGCTATGTGACCATCGGTAAGATCGGGGTGGAGCTGCCCCTTTACCACGGCACCGATGATTCCATCCTGAATGTGGCCATCGGCCATTTGGAGGGCTCCAGCCTACCGATCGGCGGCGAGAGCACCCATGCGGTGGTCTCTGCCCACCGGGGCTTACCCTCCGCCAAGCTTTTCACCGATCTGGACCGGATGGAGGTGGGCGACACCTTTCAGGTCACCATTCTGGATCGGACCCTGACCTATCAAGTGGATCAGATCCGGATCGTAGCCCCCAACAAAATGGAGGAGCTTTCCATCGTACCGGGGGAGGATCTCTGCACCCTGCTCACCTGCACCCCTTACGGCATCAACACCGACCGGCTGCTGGTACGGGGCAAGCGGATCGAGACCGTGGAGCAAAAGCACATCCATTTGACCTCCGACGCTTACCAGATCGATGTTCTGATCGTCACCCCCATCGTTGCGCTGCCCATGCTGCTGGTGCTGATGCTGATCGTCCTTTTTAAACCCATCAAGAAAGAAAGCGCAGGTAAAGATTTATTATCATGAAAAAAATCATTGCTTTTCTTTGTATTTTTCTGCTGTTTTTCACCGCCACCGCCCATGGTGCGCCCATCGATCCCCAGCGGGAAGCCTCCCTGACCCTGCAATACCGCCGGGGAGAGCAGGTCTTTCCGGGACTTACTGTAAAAACCTTTCGGGTGGCCGAGGTCTTTGCAGACGGTACCTTTGCTCTCACCGGAGAGTTCAAAAAATATCCGGTCAATATCTACGGCATCACCACCCGGGAGGAGTGGAAAAACATTGCCTCCACCCTTTCGGCCTACGCCACCGCCGATCAACTGGCCCCCACCTTCAAGGCTGCCACCGATGAGACCGGCGGAGTCTTCTTTTCCGGCATCCGGCCGGGAATGTACCTGACCCAATCGGTCCGAACCGAAACGGTGGTTTTCGAGGATGTTCTCACCGTCATCCCCCAAACCAATGAAAACGAAGAGCCGCTATACAGTGTAACAGCCTATCCCAAAAGCCGGAGCTTCAGCCTGCGGCCGGAGCTTTTGAACTACAAGGTGGTCAAGCAATGGAAGGATAGCGAATACCCCGAAAAACGCCCGGAAAGCGTTCAGATCGAGATCCTGAAGGACGGTGTTCTGCAATCTACTCAAACCCTTTCGGCGGCCAATAACTGGTGCTACAGCTGGTCGGCAGAGGACGACGGCAGCAAATGGCAAGCGGTGGAGCGGGAGATCCCAGGCGATTACACCGTGACCGTTACCGAAAGCAGTACCACCATCACCATTACCAACGCCTATCAAAGTGAAACGCCCGGAGAAGAGAGTCCCCCACCCAATACAGGTGATACCTTTGTGCTCTGGCCTTATCTGCTGGCTATGTGCCTCTCCGGCGGTCTGCTGGTGCTCCTCGCCCTTTGGAACAGGAGAAAAGAAGTATGAGAAAACGAACCCGGATCCCGCTGATACTTGGAATCCTGCTGATCCTTCTTGCCGTTCTTGCGGTTTTTGGCACCCAAGTCTTTCAAAAGCAGGCAGCCGAAAAGGCCGATGCCCTTTACACCCAGCTGCTTGCCCTGATGCCGGAGGTGCAGGATACCGCCCCCGACGGCCGCACCGATCCCGCCATGCCCCTGCTGGAGGTGGAGGGCACCGATTTTGCCGGGGTGATGGAGCTCCCTGCCTACGGAACAACACTACCCCTCTACGCCCATTGGAATCCAGCCGCGGTGGCCAGATACCCTTGCCGATACACGGGAAGCCTTTACGATAACAGCCTGATCATCGGCGGCAGCGACGCCCCGGGACAATTGGACTTTACCAAAACCGTCACCAACGGCGATACCGTCTATGTGACCGACACGACCGGCGGTCGGTATCGCTTCACCGTGACCGCCATTGAAAAAACAAAAGATGTTTCTGCCGAAAACCTGAGCCGGGATGCAGACCTGACCCTCTTCGCCAGAAACACCTATAATCTGGACTACACCGTCATCCGCTGCAGCCTGAAATAACCAAAAGCCCCGACTGGGGCTTTTGGTTATTATTTTAACTTTTCATCATAATGGGCCCGTTCGCCGCCGATGAATTTGGGGCGGGTGCGGGCGGCAAGGAGGATGGCATCACCGATCTTCCGGAGGCTCAGGCGGCAGGGAACCGCCACCTCCCTGAGGTGCATCCCGATCAGGGTGCCGCCGATATCCAGGCCGGCTTCCGCGGCGATATGCTCCACCGCCACCGGATCCTTCATCAGCTGATAGGCAGCGGTGGCAAAGGAGCCGCCGGCCTTAGGCTGAGGCACCGCATTCACGATGGGATACCCCCGCTTTTCGGCTACCTCTCGCTCCAGGATCAACGCCCGATTCAGATGCTCGCAGCACTGGGCGGCCAGAAAGACCCCCGCCTCGCCGCAGGCCTGCAGGATCCCTTCGGCTACTTCTTTCCCAGTCTCCGGGGCAGAATGGGTGCCGATCTTTTCCCCGGCGATCTCGCTGGAGGAGCAGCCCACCACCAGCAGGTCGCCGGGCTTTAAATTTTCCGCCAATTCTCTGGCGGCAGTATACGCTTGATTTTTAAAATTTGTATTCATTTTTTTCGCCTTTCATATGTTAGATTGAGGTGATTTTATGGAAATGTCCATCGACAGTTTAAAACAAAAGGAAGTGATCGTTGCCTGCAGCGGCCGGAAATTGGGGTTTCCCACTGATTTCATCATCAGCTGCGATTGCGGCAAGATCGAGGCCATTATCCTATGCGGAAAGGGCTTTTTCCGCCGGGAGGAGATGCGGATCCCCTGGTGCGATGTAGAGCGGATCGGGGAGGATGTGATCTGGATCTGCAAGGAACCCGTCTGCCGTTAGGTCTTTGCAATTTCCCGGATCCAGCGGAAGCGGTTGACCTTGATCACCGCCACGATACATTTGAGCAGCTGATCGCTTTTCAGGCAGAGGAATACCACCCAAAGGGGCGCGCCCAACCAGCGGGCAAGAAATGCCGAAGGAAGCACCACTAAAAACACGAAGATGGAATCGTTTTTAAACACAAAGGAGGTATCGCCGCCGGCCTTGACCAGAGAGCCAAGGCAGCAGGCCTCATAGCAGGAACCGATGATGGTCACAGAAAGAACGGTCATGAATTGAAGGGCAACCTCCCGGGCACCGGCACTGATACCGGCATACATAGCCAGAAACAGCCCCTTACAGCTGAACACAAAGCCGCCGGAAACCAGCCCCACCCCTAAAAAGAGGATCTGGCAGGTGCGGGCATATTCCTTTACCTTTTCCCGCCGGCCTTCCCCGATGGTTTTGCCGATCAGCACCGAAACACCGCCCCAAAGTCCGTTCAGCACTACATAGATCAGGCTGTTCAGGGTGTTGGTGATGCTGGCGGCAGCAGAAACATCCTCGGTATAATGGCCCAGCAGGGCGTTCTGGCAAAGCACATTCACCGCCCATACCAGATCGCCGGCCACCACCGGAATGCCATAGTGCAGATATTGCTTCAAAAGCTCCCCGGAGGAACGGAAGATATCCCGAAGCCGCATCTGCAACTTCTGATCCTTCCCAAAAACATAGAACACCATCACCGCGCACTCCACCCCGCGGGCAATCAGCGTTGCAAGAGCGGCGCCCCGCACCCCTAAAGCCGGGCAAGGGCCCACGCCGAAGATCAGCACCCAATTCAGCAACACATTGACCACCAGCGCAGCAACAGACGCCACCGCACCGATAAAGGCAGTCTCTACGCTGCGCATGGCAAAGGCCAGAATCTGGGAGACCACATAGAACAAAAAGCTCCAACAAAGGATCCTGAGATAAGCGACCCCCTGATCCAGGGAAACAGCCTGGTCGGTGAACAGCCCCAGCAGCTGACGGGGCATCAAAAAGGAAAGGGCCGTCATCACCAGGGCGGCCGCCCCGCCGATCCGCAGCACCAGACCCAGCAGCCGGCGGATGGGTTCCAGATCTCCCCTGCCCCAATATTGGGCGGTCATGATCATCAAGGCGCTGCCCAAGCCAAATACCAGCTGCTGCAGCAAAAATTGGATCTGCCCGCCAAAGAGCACGCCGGAAACGGCAGCATCTCCAAAAGAACTGATCATCACATTATCGGCAAAGCCCACCAAAAAAGTCACCAGCGCCTGCATGGAAATAGGCACCGCCAGCGTAACGATGGTTTTATAAAAATGCTTATCTCTTGTGATCCAGCGCATAATGGAGACCTTCCTTGTTTTTTTCATTGTTATTATAGACTTTTCTTTTTGAAAATGCAATAAAAAACGTGCCAGAAGGCACGCTTTTTATTTGATTTTTTCCAGAATCCAATCAGCGCACCGCTTGGCGGCGTTGCCATCCTCACAGAATGTATTCTTTTCGGTAAAGGCCTTCCACACCGCCTGATAGCTTGCTTCATTAAATTGCAGTACACATTCGGCCAGTGCCTCATTAGAATCTGCCAAGGGGAAGGGCATTTCCTCCTGGGTGAAATAAAAGTTCCGATCCTTCTTATAATCCTCAATATCCAGCGCAAAACGCAGGCATGGCTTGCCGCTCAGGGCAAAATCAAACATAGAGGAAGAATAATCGGTGATCAGCATATCACAACCGCAAAGCAGTTCCTGCATATCGGGATACATAGTGGCATCTACCACCGTTTCGCCGTCGTACGCAAAGAGTTTTTCAGACTGGAAGGCCACATTCGGATGCAGCCGGATGAGAACTGTCCACTTTCCGCCAAAGCGTTTTTCGCAGGCCTCTCCCAATTTTTTGGCATCCAACTCATAGGCGTCCATGGAATGATCGGCCCGGAAGGTGGGGGCATAAAGTACCAGCTTCCGATCGGCAGGCAGCGAGAACGCCTCCCGCACCTTCCGATCGGTATGAGGATCCGGCTTGAAGAACACATCATTGCGGGGGCTGCCGTACTCAGCGATCTCTCCGTCATACCAAAAGCAGCGGCGAAGCGTCTCGGTGCAAAAGCCGCTGTTGGACAGCAGCAGATCGATCTTGGCGGAATCCCGCTTGGCTCCCTTTTCGTATTCAGGCCCCAACGCATCATAGGCATCCTTTTCGATCCGTTTCAGGGGAAAACCATGCCAGGTTTGGAGATAATACTGATTTTTCTTTTTAAAACGGTCATATTTCCGGCAGTTATCCACCCAAACCCCGGCGGTAGCCAGAGCAAAGACCCGTCTGGCAGAACCGTAAGGGCATGGCTTAACCCCCTCCGGCAGGGAGGCGGCTTCCTTTTCGTTCTTTACCAGCCAGACCAATTCCGCATCGGAATCCGCCGCCCGCAGGGCTTCACAGATGGCCTTGGGATTATCGGAATAGCCCCGACCGTAGTAGCTGCTGAACACGACCTTCTTTTTATTCACCGGAAGGGCCAGACTCAGCACCCAGCAGCCGGCGATATACAATTTATTCACAATCCCCATTTCAATTCTCCTTCTTCATGAGATGGCGGTTTTTCACCACAATCACAATGCGATATGCAAGGATGGCGGTTTCGGTAATGGATACCGTAAGCGCCAAGGTGATCATATTGACATGATCGGTCAGGAACATCAGACCCAGCATCAAAAACTGCAGCACAGATCCAAAGATGGTGGAATAGTTTGCGTGCTTGGTTTTGCCCATTGCCGTAAGGGTGGGGAAACCCAGAAGATAGCTGGGCAGGATCACCACGCCCACCGGCAGCATCGCCCGCAGCACATCCCCGGCCGCTGCATATTCCGGCCCAAAAAACAGCACGCAGAATTCCTTTGCAAAGACAAAAACGACGGCGCAGAACACAAAGATCACCGGTTCGATCAACAGCAGAACCTTTTTCAGCAGTTTAAAGTCCTTATTTTTGGTCATATAAGGATAAAAGCTATCCGAGATCGGCGAAACTGCCGTTTTGCCGGTTTCGATCAGCTGATTGGCCGAGGTATAAAAGCCGGTATCGCTGCCGCTGCCGGTAATGATATCCAGAATTACCGTATTCAAGGCCGTATAGGCGGTGGTGGCGATCCGGGAGTAAAAGAACACGGAGGATTTTTTAAATTCTCTCCAGATAGCAGCAAGGCGGGGCTTCACAAAGCCGATCCCCAACGCCTTATAAACATGAACATACGCCGCGATCAGCGCCACACCGTTGCCAATGATATTCAAAGTGGGGATCACCCACACATCCTCCGGCCCCTTCAAAAACAGGAAGGTCGCCACTGTAAAGAACACCTTGATCAGCACCGTACGGATGGTAATGGCAGTCATCTTTTCCAAGCCCCGATACAAATAATCGGGAATCATGGAATTCAAAAGGGTGGCAAAGAAGGTGAGGATCAGCACCGTTTTCTTATGCTCCCAAGCAGGGATCACGCTGCTGAGGATCATCAGCAGCGCAAAGGAGATCACCGCCAGCCCCAGCTTGGAAAGGGTGACAGAGGTAAAGATCTCCTGCAGCCGGCCTTTATTTTCCCGCTCCAAAGAAACCTCCTCGGTAGCAGAAAGCATAAAGCCAAAATCAATGATCAGCTGGAAATAAACGATGATCGCCGCAGATGCCTTAAAGATCCCGCCGAACACCTCGGGGCCCAGAACACGGCTTTGATAGGGTGCCACCGCCACCGCCAGCAACGCAGTAGAGGCCTGCAGAATATAGAGCATGAGCGTGTTTTTAAACAACACGCCCCGCTTATTATTACTGAAATCGAGTTTCTTCAAAAAAACGCCTCGTTTCTATGATTTAATTTTAAAGAGCAGCATGATCAATGCATACTGTTTCCATTCCAGCAGCCGGAATACCAACCTACGGGCAGCCGGCAAGAAGGACAGATCGGCCTTTTTATAATCCGGAAAATTCCTTTTAAGATAATCTGCAAATTCCTTCAGTAGAGGATGCTTCCGATCCCCACGGAGCACCCGAACAGAGGCGGTAAGATAAACGTGCTCTATACAAAGGCGGCAGAGCACCTCTTTATATTGCTCGAATAATCCCTTTTCCCGGTACCAGCCCAAAAGATCCTCGAAAGCATCGATGATCTCCCTGCTGCGGTCCAGGTTTGCAGAATGCATGATAGAGCCTTCCCGCATATAATAAATATACAACGGGGATTTTAATGTAACAATAGAAGATGCCAGCGCAAACAGCTTTACTGTGGTACGGATATCCTCATACCACACCCTTTCCGGAAAATAGATCTCATTTTCAGTATAAAGGCTTTTTTTCCAGATCCGGCAGCAAGCGCTGGGAACAGATTGCATATATTCCGGATGCTCGGCCAATGAAAACGATGTTTCAGACTCATAATAATTCGTTATTAACAAAGAACGGTTTTCGTTATCATCTTTCGAGGTCATATTAAAGGAATAGATCTCCGCATGGGTACGGCTGATCTCCTTTTTCAGCAGCTCCAGAGCTTGGGGAACGATGGTATCATCGCTATCAATGAAAAAAAGATACTCACCCGTCGCTTCTTCAATACCGGTATTCCGGGCACCGCCCAGCCCCTTATTCTGCTGGTGGATCACGCGGATCGCAGGATCTCTTTCAGCAATGGCATCGCAGAGAGCGGGGGTCTCCCCATCGGTGGAGCCATCATCGATGAGCAGAATCTCGCAATCGCTGTAATCGCAGGCCAGCACAGAGCTTACGCATTTTTCAAGGTAATCCTTGGTGTTATAAACCGGAATAATAATACTAATCAGCATATCACTTCTCCGAAAATTTCGCAATGATGGCATCAGCGATCCGCTCGCTGGCGTGCCCATCACCATAAGGATTGGAGGCCCGGCTCATCCGCTCATACTCAGCAGGATCGGTCAGCAGCCGCATGGTCTCCCGATAAATAGTATCCGCATCGGTTCCCACCAGCTTGAGCGTACCGGCATCAATACCCTCGGGCCGCTCGGTGGTATCCCGCAACACCAGCACCGGCTTGCCCAAAGAAGGCGCCTCCTCCTGAATACCGCCGCTATCGGTCAGGATTAGGTGGGCCATATTCTGGAAGTTATGGAAATCAAACACCTCCAAAGGCTCAATGAGCTTCACCCGATCGCAATCCTTCAGCACCTCATCAGCCGCCGCACGGACGATGGGATTCTTATGGATGGGATAAACCACCTTCAATCCGGGCACTTCATCCAACACCCGGCGAATGCCCCGGAAGATATTCTTCATGGGCTCACCCAGATTTTCCCGGCGATGGGCGGTGAGCAGGATCATTTTATCCTCCCCCACCCAATCCAGCACCTCATGGTGATAATCCTTTTCCACGGTGGTACTCATGGCATCAATGGCCGTATTGCCGGTGACGTAGATCTTACTGTCATCAATATTTTCCTTCAGCAGATTTTGCCGGCTGAGGGCCGTAGGGGCAAAATACATATCGGTCATGCAATCCACCATCTGGCGGTTCATCTCCTCCGGATAGGGAGAATACTTATTATAAGTGCGCAGCCCCGCTTCCACATGGCCGATGGCCACCTGATTATAGAAGGCGGCCAGGCCGCCGGCAAAGGTGGTGGTGGTATCGCCGTGAACCAGCACGATATCGGGCTTGGCCTGCTGGATCACCTCGCTGACGCCCTGCAGGGCACGGGTGGTGATATCGGCAAGGGTCTGGCCCTGCTTCATGATATTCAGATCGTAATCGGGGGTAATCTCAAAGGTCTCCAGCACCTGATCCAGCATTTCCCGATGCTGGGCGGTGACGCAAACGATGCTCTGGATCTCGGGGCGGCGCTCCAGCTCCTTTACCAAAGGCGCCATCTTGATGGCTTCGGGGCGGGTGCCGAAGATACTCATTACTTTAATCATAACTTTTATTTCCTTCCTCCGCATTTTTTTCTGCAAGCTGCGTTGTTTCAAAGGTATTGATTGCCCTTATTCCTTTCATGAACAGTTGCAGTACAAGGCTGATACCAATTCCTATCAAAATATACTTCGCACTGATCAGTGAGGCATTATACCGGCTATAAGAATAGGTCATTGCGTATATATAGATATTTCCCAAATAAACAGCTGCGGCATAAAAAACGGCATACCTGTATTTTTTCAGAATCAGCGCCGCAAGCACCGTAAGAATACAGAAGAGATTTTCCCAAATGGGAAACTCCTTCAAAAGCTCCCCTTTGATATTGAAGGTCATTTTCCAATAAAATATACTATTGAGCATATCCTGCGGCTTCCGCACAAAATAAGAATAGACCATACTCTTCCAATCGGTCTGTGCCCAGTACTTCTGCCGATACCTTGCCTTGATGGCGTCTTTCCCTAACGAGACATATCTTCTGTATTGAGGAAGCACCTCTCCGTCCTCACCGTAATACTCTGCGTATTTTTCCCGGGCGACCTCCTCTACATTCGTCTCATAATCCAGTTTTTCATCTGCGGGATATCTTACGCCCTGGTAGGTTCCCAGCAAGGTGGGATTCCCGGAACCATAGGTCAAAGGAATAAACGCATTAAAGTGGGTATAGTTTCGGATGCTCCACGGTATCAAAAAGCAAAGCACACATCCGATCAGAAGAGCGCACTGCTTGATCAACAACTTCTTATCATACTTCACAATGAGCAGATAGACCAGTACAAACAGCGGATACGGCGCTATGTTTGCCTTCAGCATCAGCCCGCAAAAATAGGCGATTGCACAAAGCCAAAAGTTTTTATAGCCTGGCTCTTTCGCCATTTTAAAGGTGAAATATATCATTGCAGTCAGCGCAAGCAAAAAGGGCGTTTCTGTCAAAATAACGTTATCCATCCAAACGTAATCCGGACGAAAATAAAAAACAGCCGCAAGGATCCCGCACCATTTCGGTGTAAAAAGGCTAACGCTCCTATAGGTAAACCACGCTGTCATGGACGCCATAAAAAACCACAACAATTTCATCACAAGCCAAAACAGCTTTCCTTCGCCGAAAATCAGCGAAAGAAAACCGATCAGCACGGTCATCCCGGGCATGATCTGTGCGCTGGGAACGGTATCGTGCATCGTGATCATGCCGGTTTTGGCAAAGGTAATACCGCTATTCACATAAGACAGGTCATCATTTTTTAAGGAATACATGATCCCAAATTCATACATGGCGACCACTCTTTCCAAAAACAGCAAAATCATCAGGATCAGAATACCTTTGTGCTCTTTTATAAAGGAATAGACCTTATTCATCATGATCTTCATTTTCTTTCTTCTCCGCCTGATATTTTTCAATAGAAACAGATTGTGTTAAGAATTTGATCCGTTCAGTCTGCTTAGAAAGGATCCGTGATTGGCTGAAGGTGATCAGCAAAAGGGCAATGAGGCCCAGCAGATAGATCAGGTTGGAGGGTGTTTGGATCCCAAAAATAGTGCACAGCGCAAAAATGATCTGGGGAAAGCCGGCCACAACGACCAGCGCTACTACCAATACCAGCCAAACTAAAGAATACTGAATCATCAACTTTTTCCTATTGATCGACACGATCACCACAACGGCGATGATCAGTGCCAAAACGATCATTTCAATCCGAAGCAGTATCGGCATGGATCACTTTCTCCTTTCTCTGGATCCCGGCGCAAACAATAGCCAGCGAGACTTTGATCATATAATAAATGGATTTGCCGAAATTGATAGAAGATTTTCCCGTAGCCCGCTCAAACATATTCACCTGCACTTCTTTGATACGAAAGCCGGCTTTTTTCAATGCAACAGCAGATTCAGGCTCGGGATAATCCATTGGGTAATTACGAGCAAGAAATGCGATCGCCGCTTTATTGGCAGCCCGATATCCGGAAGTGACATCCGCTAAGTGCAAAGCTGAGACCAGCCGGATCAGGCAAGAAAGCCATTTGATCCCTATTCTGCGCATCAAGGTGGAACGAAAAGTATCTTTCTTTTCCAAAAAACGGGAGCCCACCGTAAAATCTGCCTTTCCTGCTAAAATCGGCGCAATAAGTTGGGGTAAGGAATTGATATCATGCTGACCGTCTCCGTCAAACTGCACAGCAATATCATAGCCCCCCTTAACTGCATAGATATAGCCAGTCTGCACAGCGCCGCCGATTCCCAGATTCTGCACCAGAGTCAGGCAGTTCAGCCCGTTCTTTTTGCAGATCGCCTCGGTAGAGTCTGTAGAGCCATCATTGATGACCACATAATCCACCTGAACATCTTCGATCCCCCGAAATTCCAGAATCTGCTTTACGGTATTCAGGATATTACCCTCTTCATTATAGGCGGGTAGTATCAACAAAACTTTTTTCATTCTCCCATGCCCTTTATTTTGATTTCAGATCGGTTTTGATCTGTGTAGTAGAGATATTTTCCGTGCGGGGCAGGAAAACCAATTCGCAGGCCTCCTGCAGCACCTTGAATTCATCGGAATCCGCCCAATCGCTGCCCATGGCAACGATATCGACGTTATATTTTTTTACATCATCCAGCTTCTGCTCCCAGGTCTCCTCGGGAATGACCTTGTCCACATAGCGGATGGCTTCCACGATCATTTTCCGATCCTCATAGGAATAATAGGCCTTTTTGCCCTTGATGGCATTAAATTCATCGGTAGAAACTGCCACGATCAGATAATCGCCCAGCTCCTTTGCCCGGCGCAGAATGTTGATGTGCCCTTTGTGCAAAAGATCAAAGGTGCCGTAGGTAAGAACAGTCTTCATTCCGTAACCTCCTTAAATTTTTCAGCTTTAAAGGATGCATATAATTTTATGATCATAATGGCAACATATACACTGACTGCCGGCGCCACCAAAACGTGCCCCGCCAGAAAGGCGCAGCCCATGCCGATCAGCACCGCATATGTATAAGTCAGCTCATATCGCATCTTGAAAAAATACTTGATATTTTTGAAAAGCATCGAAATGCAAAGAATGGCAAAATAAATGATCGGCAGCATATAGAGCAGAAAACCAACAATACCGTGATTGATCACCAAGGCCAAAAAGTCCATTTCGATCAGGGTTCTGCCGTCCTTCAATTGGAAATGATGGCCCAATCCAACGGCCTTATGCAGCAGATCAGCTTCACCGTACGCCACGATGGCATTTTCCGCATAATAAAGCCGATCGCTCAGGAACCAGTTTGCCACCAGAAAGAACTTGCTTTCCGTAATATCGGACGGCTCCTCGGTCCCCGGGTCATCAGGATCCTCCGGCTCTAATTTTTCTATCACATGAGACTCAAAGTGTTCTCCGGAGAAAACCGCACTGTTTTGCTTCATGGGGGAATTGATCTGATAAAGAAGGGTGAGCATGACCACCATGGCAACCCCCTGAGCCAAGGTCTCCATCCCCTTTTTGGTACTGACCGTTTTAAAGACATAAAAGACGATCAGCATCAAAATGGCACCGATCACCGCATAGAACGGCACCTTGGTACCGATATAGACCGCCGCAAAGCAAGCCAGAAAACCAACCGCGATCTTGATCCATAGTTTCTTGGTCTCAAAAGCAAAAAGAAGTGCTACCGGAGCCAGAATAGCGATCACCGCACCGATCTCATTGGCCGCATAGAACCAGCCTACATAGCCTTCTGCAAATTCGTATGCCACAAAACTGGTATTTGTAACAGCAGATACAAAAATACTGACCGCATACTCCGCAAAGATAACTACCAGCAGCTTATCTCCGATCAGGTGCCCATTTTCCAGATACCGAGCATAGAAAAAGAACAGAACAAACAGAAAGTAGAAAATCTTAAAGAACATCTTTGCGTTTTCCACTACGGTCCACAGGCCGCCTGTCCAGATATTTATTCCTATAAATATTATTCCGTATGCAATGACGGCGAGCAGATAGCCGATCATCGCTTTTTTCATCCTTCCCTTATAAAGGAACACCAGATAAAAGCAGATCAACCCCGTGAACAAGACCCGCACCACAATACCGAAGGTAAGGGAGGAGTCTGAAAAGCGCACGCTCAGAGAGGTGAGAAAATCGATCACCGGCTGCAGCACGATGAACCATTCTATAATCTTTGTTAGAACTTCTTTATTTTTAACCATAAAATTTAACGTTATCCCCGTTTCTCTTTCTGAACCTTAAAGATAAATTTCACATGGCTGTTATAAAACCGTTTCAGCCGTTTGGGCTCCTTAGCGATCCGGTAAGCCCATTCCAGGTTATGATTGATAAAAAATTCGGGGGCACGTTCTTTGCTGCCGCTGAGCACATCCAGGCTGCCGCCCACACCCACAAAAATTCCCTTATTGAAATCCTTGAGATGCTTATAGATCAGCTTTTCCTGAGCCGGGATCCCCAGCGCCACCAGCACGATATCGGGAGCGGCCTTTTTGATCTCCTCAAAGGCGGCATCCTTGTCCGGTACATAACCGTTGATGGCACCGGCCACCTTCAGGTTGGGGTATTTTTCCGCCATCACCTTGCACATCGCATCGATGACCTCCTGCTTGGAACCCAGCAAAAAGATGGATTTTCCCAGCTCGTTTCCGTAGATCATCAGCTGCTCGGCGATATCCACCCCGGGGATCCGCTCCGCCACCTCAATATCCAGCATGGCGGCGGCCTTGACGATCCCGATTCCGTCTGCCACCACAGAGGTCTCCTCGTCCAGCAACAGAGCGTTCATCTCCGGATCCTGCTCCCCGAACATGAAAGCCTCGGGATTTGCGGTCACAATAAAGGTTTTGGTTTCTTCGGCTAATTTTTCCTTCAGTTGAAGCAGGTAGTTATCCCGGCTTCCTTTGAAAAGTTTTTCAAAATAAACTCTCATTTTTGATATACCTCAAAGTGTATTAATAAATTCCAGCCACTTGGATCGAACCTGCTCGGCAGAATATTCATAAGCAGATTCTTTGCCGGCCCGACCGATGGCTTTGCGATAGGATTCATCCTCAATCAACCGCCCCAAGGCAGCAACCATCTCTGCCCGGTCACGGTTGGGGATCAGCAGCCCGTTCACCCCGGACTGAATAATCTCACGGGCACCCTGCGCACTGTCGTAAGCGACACAAGGAACGCCCAAAGCCTGCGCCTCGATGAGCACCAGCCCGAAGGATTCGGTATGAGATGTCATCACATAAATAGAAGATTGCATCAACAGGGCATTGATCTCTTTTTTATTCTTAAAGCCGTGCATCACGATCTGATCGTTCAGCCCCAGCTCCGCGATCTGCGCCTCCAGCGCTTCCCGCTCCTCTCCGTCGCCCACAATATGCAGCTTCCAACCGGGGTATTTTTCTGCCAGTTCCTGATAGACCAGCACCAGCTCGTCCATCCCCTTTTCCGGGGAAAGGCGCCCCACGGCGATCAGGTTCTTTTCAGTTAAAGGAGAGGTTTCCTTGGGAAAATCATCCAGATGGTGGGGGATATATTTACATTTCACCCCCGGATGGACCCGCCCGGAATAAAACTCGGTAAGCTCCCGGGATACCGGCATAAAATAGTCCATATCCCGCACCGCATCCACCTGCTGCTGGATATATTCCTCGTTTCCGTTATGATGATTATGCTCCTGCGCAATGCAGACGGTGCCCTTTTTGGCATATTTTGTTAACAACTGATGATACATATAGCGGGAGGAAATGATCACATCCGCATCGCACTTTTTGATAGCCTTCTTCATTAAATGGCGGCGGAGGTAAAGGATCCTCGCACTTTTGGTGCACTCCTCAAGAATTTTAAAGGGATTTTTACGCCGGAAGGCATCGTGAAGCCCCTCTCTATTGGGCTTCAGCCCCTTCGCCAGATAGGTCACCTTTACCCTTGGATCCAGCTCAAAAGCGGGTTTCTCTAAAAGCTGATATAAACAGAATATCTCTACATCACAAAAATCCGATAATAAATTCGCTTCAGACACCACAGCCCGCTCTGTCCCGCCGTAGCCGAGATGAAGAACCAAAAACGCTATTTTTTTCAACGGAGCATCCCTCCTTATTCAAAAATACCATTATTCTTTAGTATACCAAATCTCCTGGTTGAAGTCAATAGCCCAAGATGGAATCCACCCCGTAGTACTTGGCCATGGCATCGTTGGGCCAAAGGTCGGCCGTCTCGGTGGAAAGGTAGTACAAGCCGTGGCCGGCAGAGTATTTGGTCTCCGGCTGGATGATGGGCAGCCGGATCTCGGTGATCCCTTGGACCTTGCAATCGTAGATATACTGCACATTATTGCGGTATTCCCTGCCGGAGGCATAGACATCATGAACGCCCAGCAGCAGATGAAGGGAGGTATAAAGCATCAGCACCGAGGCCAGAGCAGAGGCTGCCGCCCGGTGCCGCCCTTCGAAGAGAGGTTGAAATAAAACGCCGCAGGCAGCGATCAGCAGGACCGCGCTGCCAAGAAGGCGGCGGTCATCAAAATTGGCCGAAAACATCATCAAAAAGCAGGCTGCCAGAGAGCCGGCAAAAAGGATCAGCGCCATGGCAAGCTTCTTTTTTTCCGCCCTTTCCAGGCAGGCCAGCACCAAAAAAACGCAAAAAACTGCCAGCAAAACCTCCAGTTTTTGATAGTTTTTCAGGGCATTTATAAAGCCTAAACGTAAGTTTTCCGCCGTATATTCGATCCCGTTGAATTTTGCAGTCCCTTCTGCGGAGATCATGGGGAGATAGCCTGCCAGGGCCGCCACCACGCTGAGAGGCTCCCACCAGGTACATTTTTTATGCTGCATCAGCATCAGTATCAGCTGCAGCAGCACCGCCATCCCCATAAAAGCGGCAGAAACATTTTCGGAATAAGCCCCCATCAATACCGAAAAGGGCAGAAACAGAAACTGCTGCCAGAGTTTTTTCATGGGCTTATCAAAGAGCAGATCGGCAGCGAAGGGCAGCAGATAAAACAGCCCCATGAGGATACTCCAGAGGTAGTTGCAGGAGCCATCCAGCCAGAGAAAGACCTGGCCGAAGGCGGGGGTAAAGAGCCACACCGCCCCAAATAGGCAAAGGAGCAGCAGGTTGCTGCGCTTTTGGCCGGCAGAAAGTTTATAAAGCATTCCGATCATAGCGGTAAAGAGCGCCGCATTGCAGAAGTTGAAGACCCATTTCGGCAGCATTTCGAAGATCTGCACCAGAAAATGGGTCACCAGCCGGCCGTTGGTAGCGGTATAATGTACCTTCATGGAAGCAAAGATCTGCCATACATTGGTGATCCGCTCCCCGGTGGCCCAGCTGTAGTGATAACTGTAATCATCGGCGATGTACGGAGTTTGAAAATTACAGAACAGCATCACCAGAAAGATGAAACAAAGGATGCCGGCAGCGATCCATTTATTTTCATTCAGCATCTTCATAGGATAAATACTCCTTTTCAATGCAGATAGGCCGCTGCTTGCTTTCGATATAGACCCGGGCCAGGTATTCCCCGATCATGCCCAGCATGATCAGCTGGATGCCGCTCATCAGCAGGATCAGCACTACGATAGTGGCATAGCCCGGTACATCGATATGGTTGGTAAGCTTCTGGATCACCACCACGATCAGATAGATGATAGCGGCCAGAGAAGCGATGCTCCCCAAATAGGTGGACAGCCGCAGGGGAAAGGTGGTAAAGGACAAAAAACCCTCGCAGGCATATTTCAGCAGTTTCCAGAAGGACCAGGAGGTCTGCCCGGCATTCCGTTCCTCGGCGGTATAGGGAATAAAGTGGGTATTAAAGCCCACCCAGGAAAAGATGCCCTTGGAAAAGCGGTGGTATTCCCGCATCTCCACGATCGCCTCGGCCATCCGCTTGCGGAAGGTGCGGAAATCGCTGGCGTTATCGTGAAAATCAATATCGCAGACCTTATTGATCAGCTTATAAAACATTTTTTTGCAGAAGGAAATGAATTTCCCTTCCCGCCGCTGCTCCTGATAGGCCGCCACGCAGTCGACCTCCTCGTTTTCATCCAGCAGCCGCACCATCTCCAGCACCACCTCGGGGCGCTGCTGCAGATCCGCATCGATCACCGTGACATAATCCCCCGCCGCCTTCTGCAGGCCGGCATAGATGGCTGCCTCCTTGCCGAAATTACGGGAAAAATTCACCAGTTTGAGCTTTGCCTCCGGGTTGCGCTCCCGGATCATTTTCAGCCGCTGCCAGGTGGCATCCCGGCTGCCGTCGTTCACAAAGATCAGTTCATAGGAAGGGATCACGCCTTGGAACACCTGCGCGCAAGTCTCATAAAATAATGCCACATTATCCTGCTCATTAAAGCAGGGGACGATCAAAGACAATTTCATTTTTCGACGCTCCTCTCCAGAATGGATATTAATAATTATATTCAATATTCTTGCACCTGTCAACGGTAAACCGCACAAGTCCTGCGATAATCCGCCGGGGCCATCCCCCATTGCTTCTTGAATGCCTTGGAAAAATGATAGATGGATCGAAATCCGCTTCGCTCAGCGTATCACATACGCCTTCGAGATGTGATCAGCGAAATCTGCACTTTTTTCGGCAGTCTGGCTTTTAGCGGGATAAAAGGATCTGATTATACTATTTTTGTATCTGATTTTACGATGCAAATCAACAAAAAGATGTTATAATATAGCCATGATTACAAAACCGTTCAAGACAACCGAGATCATCAATCTCTTTATGATCGACCGGCTGGTACTGTTTTTTACCCGAAAGCAGATGCAGCCCACCTCCGATGCAGATCAGCATGAGCACTACGAATTATACTTTGTTCGCCGGGGAAAGGTGACCATGCGCTCGGGGGATGCCACTTTCAGCGCCGAGGCGGGGCAATGCTTTTTGACTCCGCCAAATACGGCCCATCATCTTGTCGAAACAGAAGGAGAGACCACCCTGAGCCTTTCCGGCTTTATCTGCAAAGGAAGTCTGCTGCTGCCCCTTTGCGGCAGGGTCATTGACCTGACGGAGGATGAGCAGGAACTGCTGAGCGAGATCGCCGAGGAAGGCACCCGCTGCTTTGAACTGATGCCGGATCAAAGCCACGAGCTGGGCTATCAGGTTCGGCCGGGGATCTCCCGAGGGCGGCTGCAGGCCTTAAAAAATAAATTAGAGATCTTTCTGATCAAGATGATAGAATCCCGCCTGACGGATCAAAGCCCGGCCCGCCGCACCACAGTGGCAGATGGGGTCTATACTTACCTGACCGCCCATGTGACCGACCGGGTGACCTTAGAGCAGATCGCCGGGGCCCTCTCCCTAAGTGTGCCCTACATTAAGCGGGAATTTTCCAAGAAATACGGCCGAGGGATCATCGATACCTTTCTGGATATGAAGATCAGCCGGGCCAAAGAGCTGATCCGGGAAACCAACCTGAATTTCACCCAGATCGCCGACTATCTTTCCTTTGAATCGGGCAATCATTTTTCCAAAACCTTTAAAAAAAGAACCGGCAAAACGCCGCGAGAATGGAGTGAATCAAATGAATGAAAAACGCGTAAAATTTGGTGCCATCGGCGCCAGCAACATGGGGCTGCTACATATTGAAGCCATTGCCCGCAGCCCTAAAATGGAGCTGATGGCGGTATGCGATAAGGATCCTGCCCGGCTGGAGATCGCCCGGGAGCGGGTGCTATGCCCCAGCTTTTACACCGATTGGCGGGATGTTTTGAAGAATCCGGAGGTAGAGGCCGTGGTGCTTTGCGTCCCGGACGGCCTGCATCTCGAGATGACTGAAGCAGCCCTGGCGGCGGGCAAGGATGTCCTTTGCGAAAAGCCCATGGCCCTGACCTTAGAGGAATGTGAAGCCATGCGGGCAGCCGAGAAAAAGTACGGCGGGCGGCTGATGATCGGCCAGATCTGCCGCTACACCCCCGCCTTTATTAAAACCAAGGAGCTGATCCAGCGAGGCGAGATCGGGGAGCTTTTCTATGTGGAGAGCGAATATGCCCACGATTACTCCATTGCCCGCGGAGCAGACGATTGGCGGGTGGATCCCCGGCGGGAGCCCTACATCGGCGGCGGCTGCCATGCGGTGGATCTGCTACGGTGGATCGCCGGCGATCCCTATGAGATCACCGCCTATTCCAACCATAAATGCCTGACCGATTGGCCGGTGAACGATTGCACCGTTTCCATCCTCCGGTTCCCCGGGGATGTACTGGGCAAGGTGTTCGTATCCATCGGTTGCAAGCGGAACTATACCATGCGCTCTGTTTTTTACGGCACCAAGGGCACCATCATCTGCGATAACACCGGTACCCACATCACCGTGTTCAAGGAGGGACTGAAGGAAAAGGATCCCCTCTTTACCGGCAAACGGGACTACACGATCCCGGTGCAGTACCCCGTTTCCATCTCCAACCACAATACCTTCGGGGAGCTGGAAAACTTTGCCGAAAGCATCCTGCAGGATGCTCCGGTGCCCACCACCTCCTTCGACGGCGAATGTACCGTAGCCGTATGTGTGGCGGCGGCCGAATCTGCCCGACTGGGGAAAGCGATCGAAATTCAATATCCGAAGGAGGAATTATAAATGTTACAAACCGGCTTTGCAAGAACGGATATCACCCCTTATCTCGGCACCTCTCTGCAGGGCTACTTCCACCCCCGCTATGCGGAAGGGGTACTGGATCCCCTGCAAGCCCATGCAGTCGCCTTTGATAACGGCGAGAAAAAGGCGGTGCTGATCGGCCTGGATCTGATCGGCATCCACCAGAGCCTGATGGGCGAGCTGCGGCAAGCCATCGGCGAGGCGGTGGGCCTTCCCGCCGAAGCGATCTTTATCTGCTGTACCCATACCCATCTGGGGCCCGGCACAGCAGACGCCCGGGGAAACCGTGAAAACGAGGATTACCGTGAATTTCTCCGCCGCCGGCTGCAGGATCTGGCAGTTATGGCGCTGAAGGATGTTGCCCCCACTGAAATGCTTTACACCCGGGGCGAGGCCAAGGATGTGGCCTTCCTGCGCCGTTTCCGGATGAAGGACGGCTCAGTACGCACCAATCCCGGGCGGCAGAATCCCGATATCATAGCACCCATCGGCCATTGCGACGAAACCTCCTCCCTGCTGATCCTCAAGAGGGAAGGCAAGCCGGAGATCGGCATTGTAAATTTCCAGGTGCACCCGGATGTTATCGGCGGCAGCCTGATCTCGGCAGATTATCCCGGATTTGTGCGGAGAACCTATGAAAAGCTGATCCCCAACTCCTACTGCCTTTATCTCAACGGCGCTCAGGGCAACCTGAACCATATCGATGTGCGTCTGCCCAAGGGAGAGCGCTCGGGGGGCTACAGCAGAGCCCGCTACATGGGCGAAAAGATCGCCCTTTCGGTGATCGCCAACTACTGCCATGCAGATAAGCTGGAGGGGGACACTATTGATTATATCCAGGCGCCCCTGACCGTTTGGTACAATAAGGGCCGCCCGGAGCAGCTGGAGGAGGCCATGCGCATCCATCAGCGGTACCTGGAGGTGGGGGAAGATAAAAAGGTCTTCCCCGAGGGCGCCGTAAAGGGCATGGGCGCCACCACCCTGGTGGCCGAGGCGGTACGGATCGTCGCCCTGATGGAAAAGCCTGATACCACGACCCTGCCCCTCACCGCCTTGCGGGTGGGCGATTTCGCACTTGCCGGCCTGCCCGGTGAGCCCTTCAACGAGATCGGTTCGGCTATCAAGGAAGCCTCTCCCTTCCCCCTGACCATGGCATCCTGCTGCGCCAACGGCTACGAAGGCTATTTCCCCACCGAGGATTGCTTTGCGGAATTCTCCTATGAGACCGCCACCGCCAACTACCGGGCCGATACTGCCACTAATATGATCCGGATATCGCTGGAGTTGCTGAATAAGATCAAATGATAAAAAGAGGAAGAAGCACAAGTCTTCTTCCTCTTGTTTTTATACATCCATAATTATAGGAATGATCATCGGCGCCCGCTTGGTTTTAGACATAATGAAATGCGCCAACGCATCCTTCATATCGCTCTTGAGGGCAGCCCACTCCAGATTGCCCCGGGCCAGGCTCTTTTTCAGGGCGGCAGCCACTACCTCCTGAGCTTCGCCCATAAGATCCTCATTTTCCCGCACATAAATAAAACCGCGGGAGACGATATCCGGGCCGCTGACCACCGCCTTGGTCTGTTTATTGATGGCGGCCACCACCAGAATGATCCCCTCCTGGGAAAGGATCCGGCGGTCACGCAGCACAATATTGCCCACATCGCCCACACCGATGCCATCCACCATGACCTGGCCGGAGGGCACGCTGCCGGTGATCTTGGCCGCATCCTTGGAAAGCTCTAATACATTGCCGTTGGCTCCCAGGAACACATGGTCCTCTGCCATTCCTGTTTCGATCGCCAACTTGGCATGGGAGAAAAGGTGATGGTATTCACCGTGAACCGGCATAAAGAATTTCGGCTTCACCAGCCCCAGGATCAGCTTCAACTCCTCCTGGCAGGCGTGGCCTGAAACATGAACATCCGCCATTTTATTATCCACCACGGTGGCACCCAACTTTTCCAATTCATTGATGACACGGCTGACCAGCAGCTCATTGCCGGGAATGGGGGATGCAGAGATGATGATCAGATCGTTCTGATTCACTGTTATGGTACGGTGATCGGAAAAGGCCATCCGGTAAAGAGCACTCATGGGCTCGCCCTGAGAGCCTGTGGTGATGAGGGTGATCTTATGGGGCGGATACTTAGAGACCTGCTCCAGCGGGATCAAAGTCCCCTTGGGTATTTTCAAATACCCAAGTTCATGCGCCACGGCGATAACGCCCTCCATGGAGCGGCCGGAGGCAGCCACCTTGCGGCCGAATTTCACCGAAGCATCGATGATCTGCTGCACCCGATGCACATTGGAGGCAAAGGATGCCACAATGATCCGCTTATCCTGCGCCCCCTCAAAGATGGAAAGCAACGCCTTGCCCACCTTCTTTTCAGAGGAGGCCATGCCGGGCCGGCCGGCATTGGTGGAATCAGCCATCAACAGCAAGACCCCTTCCTTACCCAGCTCACCGATGCGGGCCAGATCGATGGGGCGGCCGTGGATGGGGGTGGTATCGATCTTAAAGTCGCCGGTATGGAGCACCGTACCCACCGGGGTGCGAATGGCAAAGCCGGCGGCATCGGGGATGGAATGGTTCACCTTGATGAACTCCACCTTAAAGCAGCCCCGCTCAATGATGGAGCCGGGAGCGGTCTCGATAAGCATGGCGGTTTTTTCCATCCGGTGCTCTGCCAGCTTGCGGCGCACCAGACCGAGGGTCAGCTTATTGCCGTAGACCGGCACATTGAATTCCTTCAGTACATAGGGCAGAGAGCCGATATGGTCCTCATGACCGTGGGTCAGAAAGATGCCCCGGATCTTCTCCATATTTTTGCGCAGATAGGTAATATCAGGGATCACCAGATCCACCCCCAGCATATCGGTGCTGGGGAAGGCCAGGCCGCAATCGATGATGATGATATCGTTTTCATATTCAAAAACGGTCATATTCTTACCGATCTCATCCAGCCCGCCCAGAGGGATGACCTTTAATTTGCCCAAAGGCTTTCTGCCTCGCTTGGCAGGAGTCTTGGGTGCCTCGCTCTTTTTGGCAGGCTCGGCTTTTTTGGCGGCAGGCTTCTTTTTCGGTGCCGCCGGCTTTTTGGCAGCGGGCTTTTTAGCAGGGGCTTTTTTCTTTTCCTGGGAGGCGATATGCTCCCCTACTGCCACAGTCCCCCGCTTTCCTTCCGCAGCGATCAGAAGATCGTTGCTGTTAATGAGCTCCTCTAAATTCAGAGGCTTGGCAGAGCGGCGGCCCTTTGCCTTACGCGCTTCTGCCCGATCCATCGTTTGTTTTTTCGTTTTTTCCATAAATATCCTTTCTTGACAATTTTATAAAGACCCCTTTGAACGAGTGGTTTTTCAAACGGGAATGATGAAACCGCCGCGGCGTTCCGGCAGTTTTTTTAACTTAATCTTTATTATTTTACCATATAATGGACGATTTTACAACCTTTTATTCAAATTTCAATGCTTTGGCTACTTTCCGGTAATCTTCTCCCCCGGAAACCGGACGTTCGCACCAGCAATTGCGCAGATCGGTGGCCAGCCGCTCCACCTCAAAAAAGGCGGCATTGGCCCGCTCACACTCCTTGCCGTTCTGGCAAAGAGGCAGTGTGGCACTTTCCCGCAGGGAGCGCAAAAGCGTTGTCCCCCGCTCTCCGAAGGCCAGTACCCGCAGATAGGGAGCCGGCTGCTCCGGAAGCCCGGCAGGGATCCCCAGCACAGCGGCAGAGACCGCCCGGCGAAGCTTGGCGTGGGAATATCGCTTGGTTTTAATATGATCGTAAAGGGCCTGCAGCCCGTCGGTCTCATAGAGAGCCGCCAGGATCCGGTTTTCCAGCCCCTCGGTAATGTTGGCGGTGTTTTTCAGCTGAGGGGCGGTCTTGGTTTTAAGAAGGGTCATCATCCCCCGCTCAGCAACGGCCACGTCCAAAGCGCCCCCCTGGGGGAAGGCACAATACCGGGAAAAGCACTCCCGATGCGCCCGAATATAGGAGGCAGAGGCCACATTGCCCACCGGCGCACCGTCGTGGGCAACCTTACGCTGAATGCCCAGATAACCCAGCCCATACTGCCGGCAGGCACGGATATACCCGCAGGCCAACAGATTATTGGGCTGCAATAATAATTTTCCTTCCTGCGGGAACACTTTTTCCAATGCCGCCTGGCGGGCAGCGCCATAGGAAAGCCCCTGCTCCAAAAATTCCTTTATCGGCAGAGCCTCCTCCGGAAGGGCAGCCAACTTTGCAAGCCCCTCTAAGCTTTCACATTCCGTGCCGAAGGCCATGGTGACCGGCTGCCCCAGCGCAGCGGCCAGTTCCACCCCTTTGGCGGCAAAACGGTCTCCATCGGAAAGTACAAAGGGAACCGGCAACTCCAGCACCAGATCTGCCCCGCCCTGCACCGCAGCAGCGGCCCGCTGCCATTTATCGTAGGCGGCAGGCTCTCCTCTTTGTACAAAACTACCGCTCATAATACAGACCGTATAATTTCCATCCTGTTTTGGCAGTTGGGAAAGCAGCCATTGATGGCCGTTATGGAAGGGATTGAATTCACTGATGACGGCAAAAATCATCCGAGCTGCCTCCTTTTCTTTAAAAAAATGTTGAAAGTTTCTTTTTCTTATTATATAATAAATAATTGCAAAATAAAAGAGATTTTTTATAAAGGAGAATAAAACCATGAAAATTCTGGTCATTAACGCAGGCAGCTCCTCTCTGAAATATCAGCTGATCGATATGGAGCAGGAGGCTGTGCTGGCAAAGGGTCTTTGCGACCGTATCGGTCTGGACGGCACCTTTAAGCATGAAGCCAACGGCGATAAGCTGGAGATGGAGCATCCCATGCCTAACCACGCCGAGGGCATCAAGATGGTTCTGAAGCACCTGACCGACGAAAAGTGGGGCGTGATCAAGGATGTCGCCGAGATCTCCGCAGTAGGCCACCGTGTGGTAAACGGCGGCGAGGTATTTGTGGAAGCCACTCTGATGGACGAAGAGAAGGTCAACACCCTGGAAAGCCTCACCGAGTTTGCTCCCCTGCACAATCCCGCAGCCGTTACCGGTCTGCGCGCCTGCATGGAGGTCATGGGCAAGGATGTTCCTCAGGTCACCGTTTATGATACCGCATTCCACTATGGGATGCCCAAGACCGCTGCCATCTACCCCATCCCCTATGAATATTACGAGAAGTACGGCATCCGCCGCTTCGGCGCTCATGGCACCTCCCACGGCTATGTGGCCGGCGAATGTGCCAAGCTGCTGGGCAAGGATCCCAAGGAGCTGAAGATCGTTACCTGCCATCTGGGCAACGGCTCCTCCATTACCGCTGTAGACAGCGGCCGCTGTGTGGATACCTCCATGGGCTTCACCCCCCTGGCCGGTGTTCTGATGGGCACCCGCTGCGGTGATATCGACCCCGCAGTTGCTATGTATATCATGAATAAAGAGGGTCTGACCCCCGATGAGATGAGCAACCTGATGAATAAGAAGAGCGGTGTGCTGGGCCTGAGCGGCGTTTCCAACGACTTCCGCGATCTGGACGCTGCCGCCGCCGAGGGCAACGAGCGTGCCCGCTTGGCACTGGATATGTTTGCCTATCAGGTAACCAAGTATGTGGGCTCCTATGCAGCTGCCATGGGCGGCGTAGATGCCATCGTGTTCACCGCCGGCATTGGCGAGAACAACCCTGCCATGCGCAATGCCATCACCAAGCCCCTGGCTTTCCTGGGTGCTGAAATGGACGAAGAAAAGAACAATACCCGCGGCGGCGCCCGGGTGGTCAGCACCGATGCATCCAAGGTGAAGATCTGCGTGATCCCCACCAACGAGGAGTTGGCTATCGCACGGCAGACTCTGGATGTTATTTCCAAGTAAAAAATGCTGAAGAAGTTTAAATTTAATGCCCTGACCCGATTTATCGCCTCCTTTCTGATCACCATCCTGGTGCTGGGAGGGGTGCTTTGGGGCGTTTATGCCTATCTTTTCAGCGGAATGGAGCAGGAAGAAGGCCTCACCCGGGAGGAGACCGGTATCGAAGAGCAGGATTATCATCACGCCCACATTACCAATATCGCCCTCTTCGGTATCGATACCACCGATTCCTCCATGGTGGGCCGCAGCGACAGTATCGTCATCGTCACCATCGATGAGGAAATGAAGGAGATCCGCCTGTCCGCTGTCCAGCGGGACACTTATGTGGAGATCGAAGGCCACGGCAAGACCAAGCTGAATCATGCCTATTCCTATGGCGGCCCGGCTCTGGCGGTCAAGACTCTGAACCAGACATTCGGTCTGAATATCGAGGATTACGCCGTTATCAACTTTACCAATATGGAAAAGGTGATCGATGTGCTGGGCGGCATCCAGCTGGATGTGAGCAGCGCCTACCGCAAAGAGGCCAATATCCATATCGGCCAATTGGCTTGGGAGCGGGGCATTACCGCCGACCTGATCCCCACCACCGGCCTCCAGACCCTTTCAGGTATGCAGGTGCTGGGTATGGTGCGGGCTCGCAATAATGTGGGCGGTACCGAAGCCCGCTCCGAAATGCATGAGATCGTGCTGACCGCCTGCTATGAAAAGCTGAAGAAAAAGAATGTGCTGGAATATCCCGCTGTGGCCAAGGAGCTGCTGGAGTTGGTAAAAACCACCCTCTCCAGCGGAGACGTGACCAACCTGGGAATGAAGGTGGTGCTGGGCGGCTACCAGATCCGCCAGGCAGTTTTTCCCTTGGCAGTGGACCAGGAGGGCGGCTACGGCGGCAAGATGATCAAGGGTGTGTGGTACCTGACCTATAACGAGGAACCCGGCAACCAACATCTGCGGGATTTTGTCTACGACGGCAAACTCTACGGCGAAGAAACTGAATAAAAGAAAACCCGAAGTACGTCAACTGCCGTACTTCGGGTTTTTATCATGTGTCACATTAAGAGAAAGAGATAGATGTAGAAGAAAGACGTTGCGGCGGCAACTGCCCGCCTCCTAATTCCAAGGATTCCTCTTGCGCAGCAGGTGATGAGGCGGAAAGCACACACCCCCGGCCAATTGAATTGGCCGATGAAGCCTTGACCCCAAATGAATTGGGGTGCCTCGTTCACTTTACTGTTTTACCATTTTCAGATAATTGGCATACTTTTGGGGGTCTGGCTGATAATCAGGCCGGGAGCAGCAGGGCATATTCGGCGCCTCGCCGCCACGAGGCAGCGGAAGAAGAGTATCATTTTCGTACTTTTGGCGATCCTCTTCCCGATGGAAATCGGGAATATCATAGGGAACGCCCTGCTCCAGCAGGCTCCGATGGGCCAGGATCGCCACAGAGGCACAGGTGGTGGCAAAATAAGCATCAAACTCCGGCTGACGGTTTTCCCGGATGCAATCGAAGAATTCCTTGATCACAAAGAAATCTCCGCCGCCGTGACCGGCCTTTTCGATCAGCTCCTTGAGGTCTGCGGGCCATTCGGGGATATAGTAGTTTTTCTCCTCCATCCCTTCGGGGATATCCCATTTATTAAAGCGCAGCATCACCTTGTCCTTGACACCCCGGTGATTTTCCGCCTGGCCCTTGGTACCGCAGATCCGGTAGGAATTGCTATGGCCGCCGAAGGCGGCACAGCCGGTCACCCTAAAGACCGAATCATCGTCGTTGAGGGTGGTAATAATGGCGGCACGGTCAGCAACGCCGGTGCCCACAATATCAAACTCATCAAAGGGGGCAAAACAAGCCATAGCGGTCACTCTTTTGGGAACAGCGCCGGTCATATACATCAGCGGTGCCAGAGAGTGGGTGATATAGTAGCTGCGGGGTAGGAAATTGCGCCAATGCTCCGGATAGGGGCGCAGCCCCTTATGGGTTTCCTCATCGTTCATATCGAAGGGATGATTATACTCCCCCTCCGCATAAAGAGCCTTGCCCAGCGTGCCGCTTCGGTAAATGCGGCGCATCTCCTGATTGAAGCGCATAAAGGGATAATTTTCCGCCAGCATATAAAAGCCCTTGCTCTTTTCGGCGGCCCGCACCAGCGCCACGCCTTCTGCCATGGTGGCATTGGAGGTGCACTCACTCAGTACATGGAAGCCGGCCTCCAGGCAGCGGATGGCAAAGGAAGCGTGCTCATGAAAGCAGTTTGCCAAAAAGACCGCATCCATATCATGCCGGATAAATGCCTCAAAATCGGTGTAAAAAGCAGGCTTTTCCGGCAGGTTTTCTGCCGCTTTTTCCATCTTTTTTACATCCCGGTCGCAAAGAGCGACCACCTCGCCGTTATTGACCAGCACACTCTCCATAAAGGAGCTGCCCCGGCCCAGACCGAAAATGCCTAATTTAATGGTTTTCATTTTGTTTTCTCCTTAAAATATTAAAAATAAAATACCGATAAAAGAAAGCGCCACCGCCCCCACATTATACAATGAGAGAAAACAAAAGAAAATAATTTTTTTCCATCAAAATATGGAAAAAAGTTATTTTTTGTGGTAGAATAGCCTTATGAATAGTCAAAACATCTGTAAATTTATCGTTCCCCGGGAAAAGGAGCAGCTTACTGCCGCCAATTTCATCTATGAACAGCAGGGCACCCATTCCGGGGAGACTCGCACCCTTTCCGACCATGTAATGTATCTTGCCACTGGCGGAGAGGGCTTTTTCCGCTGCAGCGGCGAGGTGCAGAAACTCACTGCCGGAAAGCTCTTTTTCAGCCTGGCGGATGTGCCCTTTTGCATCGAGAGCACCAAAGCGCTAAAATATTACTATATCACCTTCAACGGTGGGCGAGCCGAGGAGCTGTTCCGCCGCTTCGGCATCACCCCCGGACGCAGCGTTTTTGAAGGTTATGAAGGGCTGATCCCCTTTTGGCAGGAAAGCCTGGCCCGGGCCGATGAAGAAAATATCGATCTGCTCAGCGAAAGCGTGCTGCTTTACACCTTCTCCAAGCTGAAAAGGGCCGCCAAAAGTAACGATAAGGTGGGCATGGTGCTGGGCTATCTGGAGGAGCACTTCACCGAGCCGGGGCTGACCCTCAGCAGCGTGGCAGAGGCGGCGGGCTATAACGCAAAATACCTCTCCCACCTTTTCAAAAAGGAATTCGGCATGGGCTTTGCGGAATACCTGCGGATTCTGCGGATCAAGCACGCTGTGATACTGATGGAAAACGGTGTTACCTCGGTAAAAAATGTTGCCATCCTTTCCGGATTTTCCGATCCCCTCTATTTTTCCAGAGTCTTTACCAAAACGGTAGGGGTATCCCCGAAAAACTATAAAAAATAACGGTGCAAAGCACCGTTATTTTTTATAGTTCCTTGGTATAATTCAGCATCAGGATCCGCCAATGATCCTCTATGAATTCAAAGACGCTGACCGCTCCATTGAGGAGGATCGTGGCATTCCGGGGAGTACGGACACCCAGCACATAATCAATGATACTGCGAATGGTGCCGGCGTGGCTGAAGACCGCCACATTTTCATAATCGGTCTGCTCCAGCATCCTCATGAATTCTGCCACCCGGGCGTCTACCATATCGTTGCTTTCGCCGCCATAGGGCGTAAAATCAAAGGCGGCACGGTTTTTCAAAAATGCCTCGCCCATGGTCTCGGCACAATCCTGCAGGTTCTTGCCCATCAGGCTGCCCACGTTGTATTCCCGGATCAGCGGGGTCCGCTCGCAATCGGCATCGGGCAGCGCCAGCTGCTGAGTCTGGATCACCCGGCGGATATCGCTGCTATAGACCTTATCAAAAGGAATATGGCGGATCAGCTCCCCTGCGGCACGGGCATCATCCTCCCCCTTGGGAGTAAGAGCAACGGGGGCCCAGCCAGAGAAAAATTTCCCCGCATTGGCCTCACTCTCTCCATGGCGGATCACATACAGTTTCATCCTTTCAACCTCCTGATCAATTCTTCCCGGGCATCGCAAAACCAAGGATGCTCCGGCGCTGTTTGCAGCACAAACTGCACCTTCCCCAGCAGACGCCGGTATTCCGGCGGCTCTGCCCCGAATTTCAAAGCATAATAGACCTGCTGCCGCAGCGCGCGTTTAAAATCGGCGGGCACCCCCACCTTTTCATTCACCGTAAGGCCGGTGACGGTCTGGCGGCCGGCAGCGGTCACAAAACGGGTCTTTTCTTCGTTAATACTGAAGCCCTGATGCTCCAGCAGCCCTACCGCCTTCCGATAAGCATCATAAAGAGGCCGATCCGCCGAAAAAGTAATATCGTCGCAATAGCGGGTATAGGCAATTCCCCGCCTTTGGCACCACGCCCCCATGGTATCATCAAACCATTTCAGCACCAGATTGGAGAGTTGCGGGGAGGTGGGCGCCCCCTGAGGCAGCGCATCATCCTTGCAGCAAAGGGCGGTCAGCATGGCCCCGATCTGCTTGGGAAACCGGCGGGTATGAAATACCGCACCGTAGACCTGATCGAAACGGATACTGCCGAAAAAATCCTCCAGATCCAGCTTAAGCAGATATTTTTTTCCGCAATGGGGAGCGGCATTTTGCCGAAGCGTTGCCCCCGGCTGATAGGCGGTGGCATATGCCGAGGCAGGAAAATGGCAGAGGATGGTATGCAAAACCGTGCGCTGCACCGTTTTCAGCCTGTCATCCGGCACCGAGAGGGTGCGGCTGCCGCCGCTTCGCTTGGGGATCCGCAGGGTACGGTAATGGCGGCCGGGCCGCCGCACCAGTTCAAAGAGTGCCTTCCGCCGAAGCCCCAGATGGGCGGCCAGCTGGTAGGTGTCATAAAGAAACGGGTGGGTATTGGTGCTGGCGAAATCCAGCACCATTTCTGCCGCCTGGTGGGCACCGAATTTTTCGGCAAAATGCCGGTCGCAGCCATCAAATCGAACCGTTCCTTCGGTTATACGCATCCGGATCACCCTTTCTGAATCAAGTCTTTCGCAGCACGAAAAGTCCTGAATATGGCGAGGCGAGCAGACAATCATGGAATGATTTTTTTGCTCGTTGAGGCATTTTCAGGCAGCGTTTGTTTTTCAAAACAAACGCGATGCTCCCGGGCAAACCAACAAAGCAGCGACTCGCTGCCCTTTCCGCAAAAACGGTGTGTACGCTGCTGCGAAAGACTATAGGAGGATTATAGCATACTATATAAAAAAAGTAAAGCGCCGCAAAGGCGGCGCATTTACTTATTTGGATTTGGAAAAAACCTTATTGATGGCCAGGGTTGCCAGGATAATGATCCCGATCAGCACAAAGATGATCAGCATCCCAACACCCATATACCGGAGCATCTCCAAAAATCTGCCGGGCTCGAAGAACATTTTTGCCGTTTCCTCGGCGGCAGCAGTCTGGGCGGTCAAAGCGGCTCTGAAGAGTTCGAACATTTTCATCATCACATACCTCCGAAGATCTTAAGGATAATACCGCCGGCGATAACAGAGGCGATCTGGCCGGAAACGTTAACACCGATGGAGTGCATCAGCAGAAAGTTCTGAGGATCCTCCTGCAGGCCCATCTTATGGACAATACGGCCGGACATGGGGAATGCAGAGATGCCGGCAGCACCGATCATGGGGTTGATCTTCTTTTTCATAAAGAGATTGAGGAACTTGGCAAAGAGCACACCGCCTGCAGTATCCACAATGAAGGCGATGAGGCCCAGACCCATGATGAGCAGGGTATCCACCTTCAGGAACTTTTCACCGGTCATATTGAAGGCGACGGAGATCCCCAAAAAGATGGTGACCAGGTTGGCCAGCGCATTCTGGGCAGTTTCGGAAAGGCGCTCCAGCACACCGCACTCCCGAATCAGGTTACCGAACATCAAAAAGCCGATCAGCGCAGTAGCCTGCGGCACAAATGCGGAAACCACGATGGTGATGAGGATGGGGAACAGGATGCGGGTGAGCTTGGAAACGGACTTCTGCTCATAAGGCATCCGGATCAGCCGCTCCTTCTTGGTGGTGAGGGCTTTGATCACAGGGGGCTGGATGATGGGCACCAGCGCCATATAGGAATAAGCTGCCACCGTGATGGCGCCCACATACTGGGAATTCAGCGCATTGGCCACAGCGATGGAGGTGGGGCCGTCTGCAGCGCCGATGATGGCGATGGAGGCCGCATCCATATCCCCGAAGAACATAGCGGCCATGCAGAGGGTAAAGAAGATACCGAACTGGGCAGCAGCGCCGAACAGCATCAGCTTAGGGTTGGAAAGCAGGGGGCCGAAATCGATCATGGCGCCGATGCCGATAAACAGCAGCAAGGGGAACAGCTCATTGGCAATACCCGCATGGTACAGCTCGGAGATGGGGCCGGTGAGGGCCTCGGAGCCGGGGATATTGACTAAAATCGTACCAAAGCCCATGGGCAGGAGCAGAGTGGGCTCCATTTCCTTCTTGATGGCCAGGTAGATCAGCAGGCAGCCGATGAGGATCATCACCAGATGATACCATTCGAACTTGCCAAGGTTTTCATAGAGAATACTTAAGTCCATTTTTAATCTCCTTATTTTTAATGTGATCTATATAAAAAAGACTTTTATCGCAGGGTTCCTGCAATAAAAGTCTTGCTTTTTAAAGTGACAGCGGGCAAAATGCCGGATTGACGCCGTTCCTACAGCAACTGCTGCAAGCTACTCCCTTTTAGCATTAAAAGGATACCACAGTTTTCGCAGAATTTCAAGTCTATTATGGCAGTTTTTTTCCGCACTTATTACAAAACTCAAAATCCTCCTCCACCGGCTTGCCGCAGTAGGGGCAGAAGGCGCTCTCCGGCCGGGAAGGCTGCTCTTCCCCGCCGAACCGCTCATTCAAGGGATCAGGCTCCTCGCCGCCATCGGTGATATCAAAGGCCGAATGGCGGTTTTTAGAGGTAGCATTTTTAAATTGATACACCGCCTGAACCACAGCGATCAAAATGAAGATCACCCCGAAAAGGGCGAAGAAACCCCCGCCGCTGGTGGCCACAAAGACGGTCCAGAGCAGGCCAAACAGCCCCATAAAGATACTCATCACACCGCCCATGAAGGACGGGCCTCTGCCGGGTTTGATACTTTTCATTTTTGTTTTCCTTTCAATTCCTATAATTTACAAAGAGCTTTTCTGTTTTAAATAGGCAATCCAACTTTCTCCAGGCGATCACGATCACACCCACCGTTGCCATCAGGAGCACCAGAAGCCCCAGGAGGGGAACCAGCGCAAAGAGGGAGGAGCCAAGGAGCCCCACATAGACGATCAGCGTCCATTTCCGCAGATCCAGCCATTTTGCGCAGAGGTCGGGATCAAGTTCCCGCACTGCCTCCGCATGGGCATCCAGTTCCTGAAGCTGAGCAGCCATATCCACCGCCAACAATGCCATGGAAAGAAGCAGCGCCAGGATGGCGGTTCCGAGGGCCGCAGGCAGGAAGAAGATCAAAACCGCCGCTACCGCCCCGGAAAGAGAAAGAATTCCTGCGATCCGGTAATGCCGGTTCTGGCTTCCCAGCCGCAGCAGGATACCACCATATGCCAGGCCGGCGGCCATGGAAAGCACCTGACCCACCGTTTGCAGCACCGGAAAAACAGAGGTTACCAAAGAGGATGTGAGTACCATCGAAAGCAGATCGGGAATGATCAGCAGCACCAGCAGCCGCATCCATTTTCCCATTACTGCCGCATGGTCCCCCAGCGCCGCCCGGCGCTCCTCCTGCACCGCTTTTTGCTGCAACCGGTACTCCACGCCGTTATTTTTCTTCAAGTCGCAATACCCCTGAGAGGAACAGCTTCGGCAGGTTTCGTGGTTTTTACTGCGGCAACAACGGGCGATTTGGCAATCGCCGGTCACCTGCCGGCCGGGGCCCAGCCGGCAGCCGGGGCAGTTCAACTGCTCCTTCTGCTTGCAATTCTCACAGAGTTTTCCGCAATAGGTCTCAGCCATGGTGATTTCCTCCTTTATATTCATAATAATAATATTTCAGGGCAGAAAGAGCCTTCCAGCGTTCCCGCTCTCCGGTGCCCTCCGGCTGGAGGATCACCAGCTCAGAAATACGGTGAGGGGGCGGGGTCAGCTCCGCCACTTTACAATTGCAAAGCCCTAAGCAATAACTGTGAAATCCCCCGGCAGTAAAGAGATGCTCCAGGCTTTTCAAATTGGCGTCCTCCAAATAAAACATGAACAGATCCTCCAGATCCTTTAAAAAGAAAAGGTCACGGATAGCACTGCCACTCCGGATATGGATATCCTGCAGCGTGGGGAAGCCTGCCAGGAAGGAGTAATCCTCCAGCGGCGTAAAAATATAACAGCCGAGGATCCGGAAATCCCGAAGTTGCGACATCAATTCTTCATCTGCCAGATCCTCCGGTGCCAGATACACATCCGGCGTACGCATATTGAAAGCATGGGCCGTAGCCTCCCAAGGTACCCCAATGGCATTCCGGGGCTCACCCCCTTCGGTGATGCCGAAATTCAGGTATTTGCCTTGATACTGCAAAAGCTTTTCCTTTTGAGAGGGAACCATTCGTTAAAATCCTTTCTTACTTTAGGGTAGAGCGAGGTATGCGAACCTCGTCTTAAAAAGGCGGATTTTCGCTCATTCTTTGTTAAAATACTCGCCAATACGCCAGTATTGGCTCCGTTTTTGCCTTGACTGAACAAGAATCCGCTCTTTTTAAAATCTTTGGCCTCAAAGCGAGGAGATTTCGAGGGATTTTTGCTCGATTTAGATGCAGCAAGGCTGGCGCCTTGCAAGAATAAAGCGAGTGAAATGCACCGAAATATACCGCTTTGAGGCGGGTTCGGATATCTCGCTCTACCCTATATTTTTATTATAATAAAAAACAGCAGGTGTGTCAATATATTTTACTCATCTTGTTTTCTATTGACAAAATTCTTCTTTTTATTCATAATAGAAATATCAATAATGAAAGGAAGAACCTTTATGATTCCTGCCTTGATCTTATTTGCCGTGCCTATATACTGATGCTGGTATTCAGCAAGTACCGCCCTACATTGCGCTGGCCTCCGGTCTGGTCTTCATTGTGACCGGGATGCTGCCTCTGGGCAAGGTTTTAGGGGAGCTGGACTTCAATGTTCTGCTGATGATCGCCGGCACCATGGGGCTGGTAGCCCTCTTTATCGAAAGCAAAATACCCTCTCTGCTGGCAGATCTGGGCGGCGGCAACCTCTTCCTGCTCTATACGGTGATCGGGTGGGCTTCGGTGGTGATCTCCGCCTTTATCGACAATATCCCCTATGTTGCCACCATGATCCCGGTCATCGCCTCCCTGGCACCCCAACTGAGCGAGCAATTAGGGGTGGATGCGGCGCTGGTGGCCACCCCATTGTATTTCGGGCTGCTCTCCGACGCCACGTTGGGCGGTAACTGTACCCCCATCGGCGCCTCGGCCAACATTGCCGGCATCGGCATCCTGCGGAAGGCCGGCTATGAGGTAAAGAACAAGGATTTCTTCCGCATCGGTATCCCCTTCACCCTGGCCGCCATCATTCCCGCTTTTATCTACATTTGGTTGGTATTCGAAATTTAATAAAAAAGGACTTGCGTATGGGTCGTACCGTTAAGGACGGCAAAAAAGAAGCACGAAATTTTGAAGTGAACCCCAAAGTTTAGACAAAATTAAATATTAAATTGTTAGAGAATGAGTTCGGTATTGTACTGGACTCATTCCTTTTAGTTTTAAGGAAATTCTTTCGTTGTTGTAGTAATAAATATATTTCTTTAATTC
>JAFUNJ010000008.1 GCA_017482355.1 Clostridia bacterium | reverse complement strand
GTGGTCTGGAAGCACTCTTGGAAATGTGCTTTACTTCCGGAACATTGTTCAATGACCGGCTGAAGGAAACCATCGCTCAAGTTCTTCAGGAGGTGAAGAACGAATGATTGGTGTTATCTACGCACGGTATTCCTCAGACAGTCAGAGAGAGGAAAGCATCGAAGGTCAGCTTCGAGAATGCTATGCTTTTGCCGAGCGGGAAGGTATCTCAATCTTTGATACGTATATAGACCGAGCCTTGTCAGCCAAGACGGATAACCGACCGCAATTCCAAAAGATGATCAAAGACAGTTCCAAGCAGAAGTTCAATGTGATCATCGTCTGGAAGTTGGATCGATTTGCACGAAACCGATTTGATTCGGCTCATTATAAAAATGTCCTCAAAAAGAACAAGGTCAGAGTAATCTCGGCAACCGAGAATATATCCGAGGGTTCGGAAGGTATCCTGCTTGAATCGGTGCTTGAAGGTATGGCAGAATACTACTCCGCAGAGCTTGCTGAAAAGGTCGGCAGAGGTATGACCGAGAATGCGCTGAAATGCAAGTTCAATGGCGGTACAGTCCCCATAGGGTACACCATCAACAAGGATCAGTTCTTCGAGGTAGATCCTGTTAAGGCGCCCTATGTAGTACAAGCTTTTGAAGCATACGCCAACGGTAAAACGATCAAAGAAATCGTGGATATGCTCAATGTTAAAGGGCTGACCACTTCTCTCGGTTCGAAAATCACCATCAATATCGTTACGGATATGTTGAAGAATCGACGGTATATCGGCGAATATAAATTCCGAGACATCATACAAAAAGACGGTATACCGAGGATCGTACCCCAAGCATTATTTGACAAGGTGCAAATTGAGCGTGTGAAGAACAAGAGAGCCACAGCAAGGCATAAAGCCGAGGATGACTACTTACTGACTACCAAGCTATTCTGCGGCAAATGCGGGCGTTATATGACCGGTGAAAGCGGTACAGGCCTAGCGGAACGGTGCATCGATACTACAAATGCAATGGTGCCAAGTACAAACACACCTGTGATAAAAAGACCGTCAAAAAGGATTGGATCGAAAATATCGTTATCAAGTACACTCGCGAAATGATGATGAGCGATAATGTACTTGAAGATATCGCCGGCATCGTATTCCGAAACTTTCAGAAAGAGAATCCTGTCATTCAGTTATTAAAGCAAATGCTCAATGAAACGGAAACAGCATTAAACAATCTACTCAAAGCAATAGAAGAAGGCATTATTACTTCAACAACGAAACAGAGAATGCTCGAATTGGAGCAGACAAGAGATGAGATAAATTTGAAGCTCATCAAGGAAGAGATGAAGAAGCCCACGATCACAAAAGAGGGCTTAGTATTATGGTTGAAGCAAATTCAGACCATGAGCTTAGAAACGAAGGAACACAAACAAAGACTGATTGACTGCTTTGTCAATGCCGTATATCTTTACGACGACAAGCTGGTCATAACATTCAATTATAAGGAAGCAAGCAAAACCGTAAGCCTAAAAGAGGTGAACGGTCCGATTATAGAATGCTCAGGTGCACCATACCGACAGGCATTGCCTGTCGGTTTTTTTATCACTTTATTACTATTTTGATTTATATTCTCAATTGGTTTTGGTACGTTTATCCGAGAGGTTCGTTTTGGCACTGCTGAAAGAGTGGGGTTTTTACATTCTCGAGAATAAACTATCCCGAGCTTCTTGTAGTGTCGCTCCTTCTCACTCTCACGGGGAGAAATCCTGTAATTCATATTGACATTTATGGGGGGGTTATGTATAATAGTCACAACTATACATCGGAGGCTTTGCGATGAAAATTAAAAAGATTATTACAATCATATTATCCATATTGCCTTTGTTGGGTGTAATAGCATTTATATTGTGGCGTATTCTAAAAGCCAAGGGAAAAAGTAACACAAAAATAACAAATATTATTTTTATAACGCATATTTCCATAGTTGCATTAGTGCTTGTTCTTGCTGTTGTTATTAGTGCTATTGTTACAGATAATTCGTGTGAACGGTGCAACAAAGAAGGCATTTATGAAATCGGTGGTGACAAATATTGCGAAAAGCATTATTTAGATGTTTTAGGTGAATTGATAACGTGGGACGAGGATTGACAATTCATCTTGCTTTTTTGATCTATATTGACAACGGATTTTTAACGTGGTAATATTATTGTGTCACACTTTAATGGAGGACGCAAAATGCTACTATCTCAAGTCAAAAAAGAAGACCTCAAAAAATTAACCGCGGAGGAAAAAACGCGAATCGTTTTCGACACTGTTTACGACGATGACAGCGAAAAGGCGCACGTTGCTATAGTGCTCGGCTGCTCGCACGTTCCTTATATGGAGGAAAGGATTGATGGCGCGGTCGATCTTTACAACAGCGGCAGAGTCGAAAAGCTTATGCCGACGGGCAGCGTAATAGCCGACTTGCTTCCGGAAAAGCGCATAACCGAAGCTGAATACATGGCTGAGGTGATGATAAAGCGCGGAGTGAAAAAGGAAGATATAATTCTCGAAAACAATGCTCGCACGACTATCGAAAATATGATCTGCTCTCAGCTTGAGATCAACCGCTATTACGGCAACGGCATGACCTGCGACGTTTTTATAGTCAGCTCTCCCCTTCATCTTCGCAGAAGCAAAATGATAGCAGACCTTTATTTGCCCAAAAACATTAAAAAGTACCTTTACCCCTGCCCCACCGACCGCCACGGCAGAGACAACTGGATGAACTTCCCCGAATCGGTCGAGCAGGTAAACGCCGAAATATCAATGATGTGGGTCATGATTGCAACCGGTCAGGCAGAAGACATTGAGTTTTAAAAGAAAAACGCCCCCAAGGGGCGTTTTTAATTTACGATTCCTGTCGGTTCATTTTTGTTTTCGGACGGAATGACATATAAAACGTTATCGGCAGTCAGAACGGCAGCGCCGTACACAGACTTAATAACGTCTGATAATTCTTCCCTTTCATCATTGGTGACAAGCACCTTAATCGCTCTCTTTCCCAAATCCTTATCAATCTGAGCCAAAATCGGCAAATGACGCGCATATTTTTTTGATATGACTCTGTATGCGGGAGAGTATTTCGCTCTGAAGGTTTCTGAATGCCTAACAGCAGTAAATCCTAATTTCCTCCACTCATCAAGAGCTTCATCAAATTCGTTAATATCAAGCCTTATTATCCCTTCAACGATGAGCGATCTTACTGCTTCAAGCTTTTCGGAGAGCTTATTCATGCCGTCCTTTTCAATTTTTGCAGAAAGACAGAAAATCTTTCCAAGGCTTCTTGCAGTCAAACCGGTATTAAGATAAGAAAGATGTACTCTGACGTAATCGCCATCAAGCTCCTCTATTAACGGGCTTTCTTTTTTTAATACGCTTTTATACTCCTCTTCGATATACGAAACGGCGTTTTCAAGCGACGAGACGATATGGTCACATCCAAATGCGCTGTGAAAAACGAATTTAAACAGATCCTGAGCTTCAAGATCGGGATATTTTTCGTAATGTGAAATCAACAATTCTCTCGTTTGCTTATTAACGTTCATAATTGCCCTCTGATTTCAAAAAGGTAACAAAAACGCTCCTTACGGAGCGTTTTTATTACTGATATTATTTCTTTTTATTCTTTACGTTGAGAATAACAACAACTGCGATGGCAGCAAGGACGAGAACACCGCCAACAATACCGACGATAAGGATAGGATTTACACCGGACGACTTAGGATCGTTATCACCGTCGTTAACTTCTGCATCAGAACCAACGGGAGTGGTTGTATTCTGAGAGTTAGAACCGCTGGGATCAGTTGTAATCTGCGAGTTTGAACCGCTGGGATCAGTGGTATCAGGATCAGTGGTATCAGGATTTGTTGTATTGGGCTTAGTAGACTGCTGAGGTGCTTCGTTTACAAGGAACATAGTGAGAGCAACGTTCTGCGAGGACACCTTGGTAGACTCGGCATTCGGAGTTACGAGTATGTATACCTTTTCATTAGCAGCGAGCTGAACGTTAAGCTTCTTCCAGTCAAGAGTGCCGTACTCAAGCTTTTTCTCTTCACGAAGAACAGTACCGTCTCCGCCCTTTACGAGCATAACATCAACATAGCAAACCTTACCGTTTCCATCTACACCGGAGTACTTATTAAGATTTACAACTATGTTATATTTGCCGGCAGCAGGTGCAGTGAAGACTACTGCGGCGCCCCATTTTCTTTCGGGGTCGCACATAAGGTCTAGTTTTGCTTCGGATATTTCGCTTTTACTAACGGTATATACTTCCTTGCCGGGAACAAAGTGACCGGGCCAATCGGGGCTCCAGGTTGCCTTTGAAGTAGTTTCAAGCTCATAGAACATCTGATTAGCAATATCGTAAGCCATGAACTCAAACTGTCCGCTCTTTATGTTGCCGACATCAAGATCGCACTGATAAGAAACGGTTGCTGCTGAAACGCTAAAGGAGGAAACCAGACCGGTAACCAGGATCATAAACATAAGGGCTGCTGCGAAAACGCGACTGAATTTTTTCATATTTGCCTCCAAATAAGAAGTTTTGAACTTTTTGCCAATTATTCTATAAGAATATGGTCTCAAGTTTTCCACAAAAAGCATTAAAATAACGGCAAATTGTTCAATATTAAAAAAATATTTAATTATTTTCAAAAATAGTATAGCATTTTGTTCAAGTATGTGCTATAATAAATTCGCACAAGATTATCAATTATTTGTCATAGGAATCAATTATGGATCACAAAGATATACGCAGCGAACAAAATCCGCAGGCGATGCACGACGGAATTCATTTTTTTACCGATTCTCTCGAACACAAGCAACCTGCGTCCCCACATATTCACCAGCTCGTTGAGCTTCTTTACATCACCTCCGGAAGCGCTCTCATCGTAAGTGACGACACGCAGTGTACCGTCTCGTCGGGCAATATGGTGCTCTTTAGAGCGAACGCTGTTCACAGCATCTATCCGATCGACGACAGGTGCGAGTTCTCGGTATTATTTATGTCTATACCGCATGTAATTTCTTACGCCTACAAAGAGGACGGCATGAGATATTCTATGCTGCTCTCGCGCTTTCACGCAACAAACAAAACGGTCTGGAGGAAAGAAGAGTGCCTCTCTCTTGGAATCAGCGAGCGCTTTAAAGAGCTAAAAAAACTTTCGTCCGCCTCCTTCCTCGGTAAGGACATTCTGATGAAGGCAAATGCGGCAATCATTATTTCGGCGGTTCTTAAGGACCTTTCCGAGCAGGAAAACGCCGATGAAGTGTTTGCTGACAGCTCCGAGAGTCTCTCCAAGAAAATGGACGACGCGATACTTTACATAAACGAGCATTACAGCGAAGATCTCACCGTTGCGTCTATGTCAGAGCGCCTGTTTATGTCGTACTCTTACTTTTCAAGAAACTTTAAGCGAGTGACAGGCCGTTGCTTCAAGGACTTCCTTAACGTAACTCGTATAAACAATGCTGAGATGAAGCTTCGTTCGACATCAAAGTCTGTAACACAGATCGCAATGGAATGCGGATATAACAATATAGCGTATTTTTCGGCAATGTATAAAAAGCTTAAGGGTATTTCTCCAACCTCTGCGCGTGATACAGAAATTACAAATTAAACAAATTAAAGCCGCTTTTACGCGGCTTTTTTCATTTCTTTCCTCTTGAAATATATCTTGTAATGTGATATACTGACATGAATGTATATTTTCATTACATAAGGAGTTATGAAAAATGTCGGTTAAACTTAATAAGATCACTGCGTTTATTGTTGCAATGCTGACGCTCCTGACCTCCATCACGCTTATTCTTCCCTTTCAGTATAATGCGGAGGCGGCAGAAACCGTTACAGCAATTAACAACGAAAATGAATTCCGCGCAGCGCTCGAGGGCAATGAGGGTAGCTATTCCCTCTCGTCCGATATAGCAATATCCGTAACGGATTATGAGGAATACCGTTATACCGTAAAGAATACCGTCTCAATTGATCTGAACGGTCACTCGGTAACTGTAAAAAATACAGCTAACCTCGCCGATAACACAGATGATTCTACACTTATAAAGGTAGAAAACGGAGGAAAGCTCACGATAAGCGATTCCTCTCAGAATGAGACAGGTAAGCTTTCATACATCGGCGGTATACATAACTACTCCGAGGAAGAAAGCTATAAGGATTTCACGGTCGTCACCGGAAGACACCTTATCTATCTGTGCGAGGGTGCTGCTCTCACCGTCAACGGCGGTAGCTTTATTGCCGGAAACACCGAAAAGGAATGGCTCCACAGAGCTGCCGGAGTTATTGATAAAAAGTTTGAGTACTATACCGGATTCGCAGAAAATACCGTATGCGGTACAGTTATAACCGCGGCTTATAAGTCAACGCTTACAATAAACGGCGGTAGCTTCGAGGCAAACGGCAGAAAGCGTCAGAACATTCTTCCAAACCTGAAGGGTTGGAATGAGGAAAGACCTGCGTCTGTATGTATCAGAGCCGAATCAAAGGCGAACGTCATCGTTAACGACGGAACCTTCATCGGCGCACACGGTGCTGACGTATTTGCTCTTGACGCAACCTCTAAGAGTACCATTAAGGCAGGCAGATTCGAAACCACGCCATCGGTTAACGAGCGCGTTGCCGATTATATGGATTTCGCAGCCGTAAACGTCGAAAAATACTACGGCAAGCTCAATCTTCCGACGGTATTTATTCCCGGCAATTCGAGAAAATCACTCTATCAGAACGGTGCTTCGCTTGAAAAGACCGCAGACGCTGCCGACGGCGCTCCCGTTTATCTTATTCCGAACACCGCAGATTTCGCAAGCGTAACCTCTTCTCTTACCTCGGGAAGCTACACTCCCGGCGCAAAGGGTACTCTTTCATCCGGCTATACTCCTTATTTCACTTCGGGCAGCACGATCGAGTATTCTTGGTACGCGATCTCGATCGACGGAAGCGTAACTCCTATTTCGAATTCAAACAGCTCCACTCTTAATCTCGCAAAGCTTTCAAGCAACGGAGTTTCCCTTTCCGTAGGCAGCAGATACTCTTTTGCCTGCGTTATCACTGAGACTTACCGCAACTATAAGCTGACGACGATCTCAAGAACCCTGAATCTTGACACAACAAACAAAAACATTCTCGCAGCAGTTTCTCTTACCCCATCGAAAATTGACGACGACAACCATTATTACAACGGAACTGCTCCGACGTTTAAGGTTCCGTCGAATGCAAATTATCAGATAGACAGCGTCAAGTGGTACGAGAGAAATTCGACTACCGAAATGGATTCTCCTGTCACTTTTAAGGAAAACACAAGCTATTTCGTTGTGTTCCGACTCACCTCAAAGGGCAACTACATTTTTACCGGCGATACAAGGATCTCCTTCCTCCCCGGTGCATCGTACTCCTCGATTGCTCCCTCCGTTGACGGAAAGAGCGCTACGGTGTCTGCATGGATCTCCACAGCGTGCTCTCACAGTTCCTCGGAATACGTAACTAATCAGTATACTCACGACAAGGTTTGTACCGTTTGCGGTCATATCATATCGAGCGCAAAGCACACCTATTCTGATTGGACGGAGGACGGAACGGCTGGCGTAACGGTTCCTATGTCAAGAAAATGCACCGTTTGCTCCCATAAAGAGACCTCGGCAGTGTTTGCTCCCGTTGATAACGAGAAGACTCCTATTTACGAGGTCAAGGTAGATTTTGGCACTCCCACCGACGCATCAGCACCTGCTAAGCCCACGATCGCTTCAACTCCCGATAGCTCTAAGATAGTTATAGACAGCTATACCTGGAAGACAAATACAGGTGAGGATTTCAGTAAATTTGCGCTTGGCAACAGCTACGTTCTTACTGTAGTATATAAGCTAAATGATCCCGAAAATAACGTGTTCTCGGATTCGGCTATCACTTCATCAGTTCACCATTCCGTTTCAGCCGCAACCTTGAACGAAGACAAAACGGAGCTGACTGTCAAGTATTCCGTATCCACAACCGTTTCAGGCGATCGTCAGATATATCTCTCCGCCTTCAAGGTCGGTCAGCAGATCTCTGCGGCAAATATCAGCATTTACGGTAATGCAACAGTTCACTGGTACAAGGACGGAAAAAAGATCGGTTACTGCGATTTCGCCAATGACAAAGAAACCGATCACGACTTCGATCCAAACGACGGTATCGACTTCCTTACACACGTTATTGAAGCAGGAAGCGTATATCACGTTCGCGTCAATTGGGAAACCAACCCCGGTAACCAGATAGACAAATCAAAGGTAAGCTTCACAAATACAGTTCCTCATTCCTATTCAATAGTCGGCGGTGAATTCGGATTTGCTACTGCATGCTTTATTCCCCAAAACACAGATACGTACATCAGAAGCGTTAAGGTAAGCGGAATCGTTGAGCCCGTCGCAGGCGCTTCGGCTAAGACGTCGGGAGCAACAACCGATGCAAACTGCACCGTAAAGAGCATTGCATTCTCAAGCGGCGGAAGCAACGCTACCAAGTTCTCCTGCGGAAAGGCATATACCGTTAAAGTAACGCTCGCACCTAAAAGCGGATACACCTTTGCTCTTGAATCCGCTTCAATCAACGGTCATGGCGTTACCATAACCGAGAGCGGTGAAAATATCGTTCTTACATGTACCTTCGATAAGATCGAGCATAATATCGACAACCGAAACGCAACCGTAACGTCTCCGAGCTGTCTTACCGACGGAAGCATCGTCGGAAAGTGCAAGAGCTGTTCTGTCAAGTCTGAGATCAAGCTCGAAAAGACAGGACACTCTCTTGTCGAAATAATCGGTGTCGCAAGCGACTGCTCGAATGAAGGCATCAATAAACACTATTCCTGCAACTCCTGTCAGAAGCTCTTTAACGATGACAAGGCGTCAAAGGAAATCACAAAAGAATCAACGGTAATACCGAAAGCGGTCGGCAATCACATCGAAAAAAAGCTAACCGTTCACGACGGAAACAATCACTTCACTGTCTGCGTAGGATGTGAAAAAGCACTTTCCGGCGAGATAGCTCACAACTACGGTGAAACCAAGATCGATGCTGAAGGAGTCGAATATTATTCCTGTGAATGCGGACACTCCGTTCCTGTAAGCGGACCTAAACAGCCCGGCTTCCTGATCGGCGGACCCGAAGAAGATGTCTCAACTCCTCCGAGCAATGACGGCGGATTTGATCTCGGCGGCTTCTCGTTCGACACGATCAAGACAATACTTATCATTATGGTAGTATTCATTGTTCTCCTGATCGCGGCAATAATCACGATCTCAATAATTCTGATAGCAACTCGCGACAGAAGCGGAAATCAGCCCCTTCCGGATGAAGTAAAGGCAAAGAAAAAGCTCACCTCCTCCGGCGCTAAGAAATAATTGTAATTAAAAAATGCTTGACCGTCAGGTCAAGCATTTTTTGTTTCAAGAGGATTCCATTTACCTTTTTTGTAATGTATAACGTACAATACAAATATCAGAAGGTTATGTGCTATCATACACCCCCAAGCCGCCTCAAGCCCCTGAGAAAGGAATACGGTCACGATAAACGTACCCAGGATCCTGACGCCCCACATTCCGATAACGTTGAATTTAAACGGTGTAACTGTCCGTCCGACGCCGAGAAGCATACCTTCAATTATTATTGAAACTCCGTAAAATGGCTCGGAGAGCGCAACCATACGAAGTACCGTTCCCCCTAGCCGTATAACATCGGGATTATCCGAGAAAATGCTCATAAGGTTCGGTGCAAACGCGAATAAAAGTCCGCCCGACACTATCATAAGAAGCACTTCGATCTTAATTATCAATGAAGTCATCTGCTTCATTTTTGCATTATCCTTTGCGCCGTATGCGTTGCCCGCGAGCGTCGCTACAGCCGTTTGCATTCCGTATCCCGGAATGTAAAAGGCAGATTCCACGGTATTTGCAAAGGTATGAGCCGCCGTTGCGACCTCGCCGAGAGAATTGATCATTGAAGCAAAGCAGACGTATCCGAACGAGGTGCAGAACCTTTGAAGCATATTAGGCAAAGCGACCTTAAGACACGGACGGAGTACCGTCATATCCGGCTTTATACTTTCTCCGCGAGGAGACAGTAACGGGTGCCTAAACAGTGACACGGCAATAAGTATACCGCCAACCGCAAATGCAATTGCGCTCGCGATAGCGGCGCCTGTAACACCCCAGCCAAAGCCAAACATCTTCATCTCAGCGATGAATATTTTAACCGTTCTTGTCTTATAGATCATGAAGAAGTTTAAAACGATGTTTACGATATTGACCAAGACACCCACGCGCATAGGAGTTTTAGTGTCTCCTGAGGCACGAAGCGCGGTTCCGAATATAACGCTTGCGGTACGGAACAGCATTGGTGTATACAGAATGAAGAAGTACAGCGCGGAGCTTTTACGCAGGTGTGGCTCAACGTTCATAAGCGTTGGAACGACGGGGCTCAAGACCAGCGGAATTAGAGTAAAGATGGTTCCCGCAACGAGCGTTATAAACACCGTCTGCGCCGAAGCGCGCTTTACAAGAGGTTTATCCGAGGCACCTATCGCCTTTGCAATTATCGAAAGAAATCCGACACCAAGGGCAGAGATCGTACTGCCTAGAAGCCAGTTTACTGTCGTGGTAGAGCCGACAGTAGCTGCGGCGTCAGTACCGAGTGATCCGACCATGGCAAGGTCTACGTACTGTACCGCAGTTTGCATGAGCTGTTCAAGCATCGTCGGCCATGCAAGCGAAAATATGAGGGCGATCATTGCCCTTTTTGTCGTTGCATTTTTAATGTCAGTCATATTATCTCCGGAAAATGATCTCCAAATATATTACCATTTTGACACCGTTTTGTCAAGAATTCTTTTCTATTGACGGCACAGGCATAATATGCTATAATATCTATGCTTTCTGTCTGAAAGGAGATAAATTATGAACATCTGGCACGATATTAACCCCAAGTTTGTCGCAAAAGACAACTTTACAGCCGTAATTGAAATACCTAAGGGCGGCAAAAACAAATACGAGCTCGATAAGGAGACCGGCCTATTGCGTCTCGACCGAGTTCTTTATACCTCTACGCACTATCCTGCGAGCTACGGCTTCATTCCGCGAACCTTTGCTGATGACGATGACCCTCTCGATGTGCTTGTAATTTGCGCCGAGCCGATCAATCCGATGACTCTTGTTCAGGTATATCCTATCGGAGTTATGCGAATGCTCGACGGAGGAAAAAACGACGATAAGATCATAGCGATTCCCTTCTCCGATCCTAACTATAATACGATAAAGGATATTTCCGAGCTTCCTCGACACATATTTGAGGAAATGGTACATTTTTTCAAGGTGTATAAGCAGCTTGAAAACAAAGAGACCGCCGTACGCGACCTCTTCGGTCATACAGAGGCGCTCGAGATAATTCAGGAATCTATCGACCGATACGAAAGATATTACGCTCACTAAATATTTAAAAAGGTGTTATCCCAACGGATAACACCTTTTTTTTATTTATGAATAGAGATCGTTCAAAGCATCGCGAATGCTTGCTTCCGTCGACGGAAGCTGATCAGAGTCTGTCACATCACCCGTGGTTCCGTTATCGGGATTGAGGATATGCCACATACAGGCAAGGTTATAACGGCTCGCGTCTCGGTGTGTTCCCGAGAAAAATCCCGTAGGAAGGAGATTCTGATAATAGGACGTCGAATAATTGATCCCTTCAAAAGAATAGTCATCAGGAAGAATCTGTCCCGTGTATTCTGCGTCGTCAACGTAAATATTGTACGGGAACTGGCGCAATACGTTAAGAAGACCAACCTGAACAGCGTTTTCCTCCGGGCAGTACGGCGTCATCATACCGTTTGTATTCTTATCTCTGTCAGCGAGGAAATGAACGTCGCAGTATTCGGACGGCTCGGTTCCGCGGACGAAGTAACCGATCTCAGCGCGGCTTCCGCGCGGGTCCTTTTTACAAGCATCGGTAAGAAGCTTTCCGGAGTCCTTACAGTAGGTTGCTGTTGTAACACTTCTCGGAACAGTAAACGTCTTAAGCTTTTCGCCGCCGTTATTTGCTTCGGCGATCTTATCCGCTACAAGCTCACCCATTATCTTGTTCCACATCGTCTCGGGAACACCGCTGAAGTTTTCGAGCGAACGAGGCATCGAATATCCGAACCAGATACCGCATACGTAGTATGGAGTATATCCGACAAACCACTGGTCCTTTTGCGAGCTCGTCGTACCTGTCTTGCCTGCACAGTCGATCTTATTTCTTAAGGTGACCTCTGTCGCGGTACCGGAATCAACGACCTCTTCGAGCATCTTCGTCATAATAGCGGCATTCTCTGCGCTCATTACGATCTCGCTCTTTCTTGTATTGTCAAGGACTACGTTTCCGTCTGCATCCAGAATCTGAAGAACGATTCTTTCCTCATTATATATACCGCCGTTAACAAATATCTGATATGCCGCAGTCATTTCCTTGACCGTTACGCCATAGGTAAACTCACCCATCGCGAGCGGAGCGTAGGAAATATCGGAATAAACAACTCCTGCGGAATTAACCCGTCTTTCAACCAGCGTAGAAAGACCCAGCTTCTCGGTCAGATAATCAAAGGAATTCTGAAGGCCGACAGCATCGAGCGCTCGCCACGCGATCGTGTTTTTCGAAACTCTGACACCCTCGTGAACAGTCTGAAGACCTGCATATCGGTTAGGCGAATTGTGAGGATAACCCGTCTTTCTCGAATAAGATATAGCACCTGTTTCGGGGTTTACGACCTGATTACCGAAGTTTATCGGGACGTCGTCAAATACCGTACCATAGGTAAGAACGCCAAGCTCAAGTCCCGGTCCGTAAACGGAAAGCGGCTTTATTGACGATCCCGACGGACGCCTTGTCTGAGTAGCGTAGTTAAGACCCAGGTTAAGCGTTTTCTGTCCGCGGTCTCCGACGAGTCCGAGAACGTTACCTGTATCGGGATCTATAACGACTGCAGAAGACTTCGGCTGAATAGGCGACTCGTCCTTACGAATAGGCGTACCGTCTTCACGTGTCCAATAAGCTTCGTTTTCATAGTATTTTTCAAGAACCTGCTGAACCTTGGGATCCATAGCAGTAACAATGTTCAGTCCGCTTGTCAGAAGCATCTTCGAGGCGTAACTGTCACTATAACCGAATTTATCCATAAGAAGCTGCTTCGCTTCCTGCTGTGCAGCGTCTGTATACCAGGAATTTATCGAAATTCCTGTATCGGAGTCCTTATCCTGCGGATTAAGCTCAAGATCCTGCTTATATGCGGCAGTATATTCTTCCTGCGTTATCCTTCCCTGCTCGTACATCAGCTTAATGACCTGATTACGGCGGATAGCATTATTCTCGGGGTGTATTATCGGATCCCACTTCGACGGGTTCTGCGTTATCGCCGCAATTGCCGCCGCCTCTATAAGAGTAAGATCCGCCGGTTCCTTTCCAAAATAAGCATAGGAAGCCGCTCCGACTCCGTAGCATGACTGCGAGAGATAGATGTTATTGAGATACATTTCGAGAATCTCGGTCTTATCATATCTCTTTTCCAGATTGAGCGCCTTGAATATCTCCTGCGCCTTACGCTGGATCGTAACGTCATCATCACCGGTAATATTCTTAATGAGCTGCTGTGTGATCGTAGATCCGCCCTGAGCACCGCCGCCAAGGAAGTAATCAAGGGTTACCTTCACAGTTCTCACCCAGTCAACACCGTCGTGGCTCTCAAAACGCTTGTCCTCAATAGCGATAAATGCCTGCGGCAGATAATCGCCCATATCGGAATATGCTACCCACATGCGATTTTCTGCGGCGCTGAGGTGCTCGTATTCGACGATATTTCCGTCCGCGTCAACATAGCTGATCGTAGTCGTAAGACTACGCTCCTGAGCCATCATTGAAAAGTCATCAACGCTCGTGTCAAGATGGTTCTTTACATAAAGCAAGAACGCACCGCCGACGATAACACCTGTTATAACTCCTATAAGACCGATAGTTATAAAGATGCTGAACGCCCAGCCAAGTGCCTTCAGAAGCGCCTTGCCGAGCACGCCTATGCTTTTGGCGAACTCATCGTTCCAATTTATCTTCTTTTTATTTTTGTTCATAGTATGAAGCTTGTTCCTTTCAAAACTACTACTTTTATATTAAACCCAACATTTGAACATAGTGTGAATTATAGAAAATTTCATAACGCTATTTTATGACGACGCTTGCGTTGCCGAGAATTTCTATCAATTCGTTAACAACGAAATCTGTCACGTCTGTCATTATCGAGGAGGAAACGTAGCGTTTGCTCTCACTTTCGTATACGACGACAGGCGTTTTTCCCTCAAAGATCTCACAGACTGCAATTGCCCTCTTGAATGAGGGAGACGACATACTGTCGACCTTTATATAAAGCTTTTTCGGCTTTTCCTCGGTTTTTTTGATCGTTTCTTCCCTTTGTATCGAAACATACTTATCGTCGCTTATAAGGGGTTTTGCGCGTCTCATGAGGAGCTTTGCCTCGTCATCCTTATAAGAGACCTCGCCTTCAAGCGCGATAGCGCTATCAAGCGAAAGAAACTGTCCGAATTCTGTAACTGTTTTCGGGAAAACAAGGACCTCGATCTCGCCGTTTCTGTCTTCAAGAGATATGAATAGCATAAGATCGCCGTTTTTCGTTACCTTTTTAGTAACCGAGGTGATTGCGCCGACGATAGTAACAGTTTGCTTTTCTTTATATTCGTGATCAAGAACGGCGCGGATATCTGCGTGTGGTATATCGGAGATGTTCTTTCCGTAATCATCGAGAATATGTCCCGAGAAATACATTCCCGCGCTTTCCTTTTCGAAGCGAAGTTTCTCACGAAGCGTAAACTCGGGGATATCGGGGTATCTTACCTCAACTGTATCGGACGAGAACATGTCCATCTGCCCCGCAACGCTTCCATGTGCCTTGCGGTTAAGGGATTCGATTATCTCGGAATAAGCCGAAAGGAGTTGGCTTCTGTATACGCCCAAGCTATCAAAAGCTCCCGCCTTGATAAGCGACTCTATCTGACGCTTGTTAAGGTCACTTCCCTGCATACGGGAAGCAAAGTCGTAAAAGGACTTAAAGGGTCTAAGGCGCCTCTCGTCAACGACTCGCTGAATGAACTGCGCACCGACGTTTTTGATAGCCGGCAGTCCGTAACGGATATTACCGCCGCTTACCGAAAATCCCGTTCCGCTTTCATTAATATCGGGCGGAAGCGTCTTTATACCCATTTTAGCGCATTCCGATATATATTCGCCCATCTTCGCCTGATTACCAAATACTGACGAAATCAGCGAGGCGTAATACATCGGCGCGTAATGTGTTTTCAGATATGCGCTCTGATATGAGATGAAGGCGTAAGCTGCTGCATGGCTTTTTTTGAAGCCGTAGTTTGCGAAATCGGTCATCTGACCGTAAAGCTCTCGAGCATCGGCTTCGGAATAGCCCTGTTCAAGCGCGCCCTTGATAAAATTATCAAGCTCCTTTTCAATAACGCCCGGCTTTTTCTTTGCGATCGCTCGGCGGACTATATCTGCCTTGCCGTAGCTGTATCCGGCAACAGAACGGAATATCTGCATTACCTGCTCCTGATAAACGATACAGCCGCAGGTCTCGTCTAGTATTTCGGAGAGACAAGGAATCTTATACTTTATCTTGCTTCTGTCGGCACGGTTTTCAAGAAATCTCGGTATTGCGTCCATCGGTCCGGGTCTGTAAAGGGCAATAGCGACCATTATATCGGTTATGCTTCTCGGCTTCATCTGCATAAGAAGCTGACGCATTCCCTCGCTTTCGAGCTGGAAAAGTCCGTCCGTTCTACCAGACGATATAAGCTCGTAGGTCTGCTCGTCGTCAAACGGAATTTCAGAAACGTGGAAGGAATCCTTCTCTACTCTGACGAGCTTTTCTGTATCGTCGATAACGGTAAGATAACGGAGCGCAAGGAAGTCGAACTTAAGAAGTCCAAGCTTCGCCACGGTATCCATATCAAACTGCGTAACGACGGTATCGCCGTTTACCGATAGCGGAACGTACTCGTGAACCGGCTTGTCGGTAATTACGACGCCTGCCGCGTGAGTTGATGAATTTCTCGGCATACCCTCAAGTGCCGTCGCAATACGCACAAGCTCTCTTATCTCGTCGTCGCTGTCGCAAAGAGCACGGAACGATTTATCGTTTACCGCTTCCGTGAGCGACACGCCGCCCTTATGCTCGGGAAGTGCTCGCACGACGCTGTCGACCTTAGAATATGCCATGCCAAGTGCTCGTCCGACGTCTCGGAGCGCCGCTTTTGCGGCGAGCGTACCGAAGGTCACGATCTGTGAGACGTGGTCAGCACCGTATCGGCGAGCCACGTAATCAATGACCTCGTCGCGTCGGCGGTAACAGAAGTCTATATCAAAATCGGGCATACTGACCCTTTGAGGGTTCAAAAACGACTCAAAAAGCAGTCCGTATCTTACGGGATCGACCTCGGTTATTCCGAGCAGATAAGCTATTAAGCTTCCTGCGCCCGAGCCACGTCCGGGACCCGTAGGTATCATTTTGGATTTTGCGTAGTTTACGAAATCGGAAACTATAAGATAATAAGACGCGTAGCCCATCGAGGTAACTACAACGTGCTCATAGTCAATACGAAGCTTATAATCCTCGCGCTTTAGGACTTCGTCGTAAACTATGCTGCCGTCCTTTTCACGGCGCTCAAGTCCCTCGTAGGCGAGCTGACGCAGGTAATCCTTCGCGTTCATACCGTCTGGGGGATCAAAGCGCGGCAGAAACGTTTTTCCGAAAACGAAATCGTAATTACACATTTCAGCGATCTTAGCGGTGTTTTCGATAGCACCGTCGTATCTGCCGAGAAGCTTCGTCATTTCGTCTCCGCTTTTCATGTAGAACTCATCGGTCTCAAAGCCGATGGGTCTGCCGTCGGAAATAACGTTATTCGTCTGAATACACATCATTACCGACTGGGTAAATGCGTCTTCCTTGCGCAGATAATGAACGTCGTTAGTAGCCACGAGCGGTATTCCCGTACGCTCGGAAATACCCGCGATGCACTCGTTGACCATCATCTGCCCCTCGATGCCCTCGTCCTGAAGCTCAAGGTAGAAGTTACCTCTGCCGAAGATGCCGTCAAGCTTCTTTGCGTATTCCTCTGCCTCGCTTACGTTACCTGCCATAACAAGGCGAGGGATCATACCGCTAAGGCATGCGGAGAGGCACACAAGTCCTTCTGCGTGCTCGGAGAGCAGCTCAAGATCGACCCTCGGCTTACGGTAAAAGCCCTCCGTATGAGCGCAGGAGACCATATATGTCAGATTTTTATATCCGACTTCATTTTTAACAAGAAGAACAAGGTGATTCGGCTCGTTTTCGCCGCTTCCCGTTTTATCGAAGCGCGATTTCGACGCAACGTAGACCTCACAGCCGATGATCGGCTTGATGCCTGCGTCCTTACAAGCGTTATAAAATCCGACGACTCCGTACATCACGCCGTGATCGGTTATCGCAACCGCACTTTGCCCCAGCTCTTTTGCTCGCTTCGGTATCTCATTTAAGCGGCAAGCACCGTCAAGCAAGCTGTATTCGGTATGCAGATGCAGATGCACGAAATCGGACATCGCCTTATCCTCCTTTCAGTTAATTTTCAAAATTATCAGTCTATCGTTTTAAGGAATTCGATACATTCCTTTGCCTCGGTAATTCCGTCAGGAGTGAGCGTTTCGCTCTCGACCACGATGCCGAAGCCGTGCTCATAGGCATAATCGCGGATCTCTTTGATGGGTGCCTCGCCTTTGCCGAGAGTCCTACCGATTCCGCCCTTGAGTCCGTCCTTAAGGTGTATGACCTTGATCCTATCCTTCAGGCGGTCCATGACCTCAATCGGATCACATCCTGCATTGAACGCCCAATAGGTGTCGATCTCAAAATCGACGTTCGTTCTCATTTCCAGCTCGGAATGGATCGTTGAGCCCCATGAACGAACTTCAAATTCGTGTGAATGATTATGATAGGAAAGCGTAATTCCCTCTTTATTCAGTATCGGCTGAGCGAAGTTCATGACCTCGCAGAATTTTTCGATTTTCTCAAGTGTAGTAAGGTCAGCGCCCGGGACGATAAAGTTATGATTACCTATCGTCTTGTGATACTTTACGGTTTCCTCGATCATATCGGGGGTAAGCTCGTCCCAACCCGAATGAGTACCCGAAACGGTAAGACCGTTTTTATCGAGCATTTCCTTTACTTCTTCTGCGGTGTGACCAAAGAAGCCCGCAAACTCGACCTCCTTATAGCCGAGAGCGGCAATCTTTTCAAGCGCTTCGGGGAGATTCTTCTCTGTAATATCGCGAACACTGTATAGCTGAATTCCGTAGGTGTATTTCATAACGGTCTCCTTATAATTTTTCAGCAAATTGCTGTAATTTCTGCAATCTGTGGTTTACGCCCGATTTTGTTATCGGCGGTGTATGCATTTCCGCTAACTCCTTTAAGGTAGCGCTCGGGAACGCGGCACGAAGATCAAGAGTTATCTTTAATTCGTCGGGAAGCTCGTCCAGCTTACCTGCGGCAACGATCTTTTCGATCGCTCGCATTTGCGCTTCAAATGCCGCCGCCGTCTTGCCCATATTTGCCATCTCGCAGTTATGGAGACGGTTTATACTGTTTCTGAAATCCTTATACATTTTAACGTCGAGCATTTTGAAGGTCGCTTTATTTGCCCCCAAGATGCCAAACATATCAAGCACGTTTTCGCTATCCTTGAAATATACGCCGTAAAAGCCGCTTCTGCGTTCAATGAGCTTCGGATTAGTACCGATCCCATCAAGAAGCGATATGAGCATTTCCGCCCTCTCGTTGCCTCGGACAAGAAACTCCATGTGATATGAATTCTCGGGATAGGTAACCGTTCCGCAGGTAAGAAACGCGCCCTTAACAAACGCTCTTACGCATTCCTCACAGCCGTTTATCTCTGCTTGGGTATCAACGACGGAGGAAATCTCAAGCAGCTCACAAAGCTCACTTAAGCGGTCAGAGTCCGTTATTGCGGTAAACGAAATATCGCTTTCCTTGCGACGCCCCGTTATTTCCTTAATAAGCTTTGCGTAGTGCATTACGACCGACGGATTTTCGCTTTCAAGATAAAGCGCACCTTCGTCGGGGGCGTTCGTGCCGAATATCATTCCGCGCAAAAACGCCTTTTTACAGCACTTATTCTTTATGTGCGAGGATGCTATTTCATTTTTTACGTCTTGTGAAAATGACTCGTACATTTTATTGATCTGCCGGATTTTCTATATATTTTACTTCGGTTTGAAGCTCGATTCCGACGTTTTCCTTAATTACTTCGCGAATATGGTCAATGAGCGACAGAACGTCCGACGCGGTTGCGTTACCTACGTTGATTATAAATCCCGCGTGCTTTTCCGACACCTGCGCGCCGCCGACCGTATAGCCCTTAAGACCTGCTTCCTCTATAAGCTTGCCAGAGAAATATCCCGGGTAACGCTTGAAGGTACTGCCTGCAGAGGGATAGTTAAGCGGCTGCTTGTCAATGCGCTGTTGCATGAGCTGATTCATCTTCTCGGTAATATCGGCATTCACGCCTTCACTTAAAACAAGCTTTGCTCCGAGAATGATCTTATCACTATCCTGGAAAACGCTTTCACGGTAACCGAAGCCGCAGTCCTCCGCCTTAACGTCGTATATCTCGTCGTTTACGCCGTCATAAGCCTTGACCGAAACGCAAACGTCCTTGATCTCGCCGCCGTATGCGCCTGCGTTCATATATACCGCACCGCCGACAGTGCCGGGAATACCGTATGCGAATTCAAGACCCGTAAGCGACGCTTCGGCAACTACTGAGGCAAGATGAGTAAGCGAAGCTCCGCAGCCGACCTTGACGGTATTTCCGTCGATCTTTATGTCCTTTATCTGCGTCGTAACGATAACGGCACCCTCGTATCCGCTGTCGGAAAAAAGGAGATTTGAGCCGTTACCGATAACGATATTCGGGATACTTATACTGTGGCAAAGTGCCGAAAGCGACGCAAGCTCGTCGGGCGTCGACGGATATATCACGTAAGACGCGTTACCGCCTATGCGGAACGACGAGAGCGACGAGAGAGGAAAATCGCGTCTGAACGTCAAATGTCCCTCTCTTTCGGCTTCTTCGATATATTGCTCAAGAATACTTGAGTTTGAGAGCATATTATCTGCTCCTTTCGTTTTTTACATATTATATGAAATATGCAGTAATGTGTTATCAGTTCTTAACTGTAAAGCGGTGGAATACCTTTTTGCCCTTCTTAACAATAAGTCCGTCACCGAAGGCATCAAGCGCTACGCTTGCGTTGAACTGTACTACCTTTTCGTCGTTTACGAGAATACCGCCCTGCTGAATAAGACGCTTTGCTTCGCCCTTTGAGGGTGCAAGACCACCGAGAACGAGAAGATCGGAAACGAGAATGGAGCCGTCAACAAAATTGTCAGTGGTAAGCTCGGTCGTAGGCATATCGGCAGAAACACCGCCGTTTGCAAACACGGCTCTCGATGCTTCAAGTGCCTTGTTTGCTTCCTCCTCGCCGTGAACCATCTTGGTAAGCTCGTAGCCAAGGATCTCCTTTGCCTTATTAAGCTGTGCGCCCTCCCACTTGTCCATCTCGTTGATCTCTTCGATCGGGAGGAAGGTAAGCATTCTGATGCACTTGAGAACGTCGGAATCGGCGACGTTACGCCAGTACTGGAAGAAGTCGTAGGGACTGGTCTTCTTAGCGTCGAGCCAAACTGCGTTTCCTGCAGTTTTACCCATCTTCTTGCCCTGCGAGTCGGTAAGGAGCGTTATCGTCATAGCATGTGCGTCCTTGCCGAGCTTTCTTCTTATAAGCTCAGTACCGCCAAGCATATTCGACCACTGGTCGTCACCGCCGAACTGCATATTACAGCCGTACTCCTTGAAGAGGTAGTAGAAGTCGTAGGACTGCATTATCATGTAGTTGAACTCTAGGAAGGAAAGTCCCTTTTCCATTCTCTGCTCGTAGCACTTTGCTCTAAGCATATTGTTGACCGAGAAGCAAGCGCCAACCTCGCGGAGAAGCTCAACGTAGTTAAGCTTGAGAAGCCAATCTGCGTTATTTATCATCTGCGCCTTACCCTCGGAGAAGTCAATGAATCTCTCCATCTGACGCTTGAAGCATTCTGCATTATGGTCGATATCCTCTTTGGTAAGCATCTTTCTCATATCGGTTCTGCCCGAGGGGTCGCCGATCATCGTAGTACCGCCGCCGATAAGGGCAATCGGCTTATTGCCCGCCATCTGGAGACGCTTCATAAGAGTAAGCGCCATAAAGTGACCTGCCGTCAAGCTGTCAGCAGTACAGTCAAATCCGATATAGAAGGTCGCCTTACCCTCGTTTATCATAGTTTTGATCTCATCCTCGTTAGTTACCTGAGCGATAAGACCTCGCTCGATAAGTTCGTCGTAAAGTGTCATTTTCTTAATCCTTTCTTATTCCAGCCCTGCCGTGTCAAGCATTTCTGCCGCCGACTGAAGAAGCTTGTCTGTAATGTTTACGCCGCCCATTATACGGGCAAGCTCGTTTATTCTTCCCTCTCGGGTGAGAGGGGTCACGGAGGTTTCTACCCTACCGTCAATTTCCTGTTTCTTTATCAGATAATGCTCATGCGCCTCGGCGGCTATCTGCGCCGAGTGAGTAACGCATATTACCTGATTCTTTTCGGATAGAGCGCGGAGCCGTATTCCGATTTTCTGCGAGGTCTTACCCGAAACGCCCGTGTCGATCTCGTCGAATATCAGCGTCTCGCCCTCGCTTCCGTAAGAGTTTATATTTTTTAGCGCGAGCATTATTCTTGAAAGCTCACCGCCCGACGCGATCTTCGATAGCGGCTTAAGCGGCTCACCCGGGTTTGCCGACAAAAGGAATTCTATCGTATCGGAACCCTGCTTTATCAGCTTCGTTTTGCCGTTTTCGTCAAGCGACGGCTTTATCTCCACCTTGAAGCGCACCTTGGGCATTTCAAGATACGACAGCTCATCAACAACGCTCTTTTCAAGTGTCGTCGCCGCCCTCTGACGGTTCTCCGTAAGGCGCGAAGCAAGCTCGGTCGCTTTTTTCTTATGCTTTGAATATTCGACACGAAGCTCGTCAAGAAGCTCGTCCGCCTGCTCGATCTCTTTAAGCTCACTTGCTGCTTTGTCGCGAAAAGCAAGTATTTCCTCGATGCCGATGCCGTATTTCTTTTCAAGCTTTGAAATAAGATCAAGACGCGTTTCTATTTCGTCAAGCTCAGCTTCGGGATCGTCGTAATCCGCCTCGGCTATATCAGAAACAGTAAGACCTATCTCTTCAAGCTCGTACGTCATATTATTGAGCTTTTCGATATACTCCTCCGCGTTCGGCACGTATTCCGAGATGCTTTCAAGAGCAGATACCGATTTCTTTATAAGCTCGTAGGCAGGGAGCGCTTTTTCTCCGCGGTAAAGAGCTTTAGTAATAAGGCGCGACTGCTTAAGTATCTTTTCTGCGTTCTTTACCTTTTCGCGTCTTTTTTCAAGCTCCTCTTCCTCGCCGAGCTTGAGCTTCGCTTCGTCGATCTCGTTTACCTGATATCGGAGAAGCTCGCTCATACGCGCCTTTTCTCTTTCGTCGCGCTTAAGGGAAAGCATCTTCTTACGGCAACTTTCGAGTTGCTCGTAAACTACCGAATATTCATTCAGCAGCTCGTCGTTTTCCGCATATCCGTCAAGATACGAAAGCTGAGCCGAAAGCGACATAAGTATTCTGTTGTCATTCTGACCGTGAATATTGATCAGGTACGGCATAATCTCTCTTTGAAGTGACGCAGGGATCGTTCTGCCGTTTAGCTTAGTTTGCGCCTTACCGTCAAGGTCAAAGGTACGCGTGAGCATTATACATCCGTCCTCGTCAGCCGTTATATCAAGCTCCGACGGCAGACGCGAAAGCGGTGCGGAAATATCGGTAAAAAGTCCCGATACAGTCGCCCTCGTCTCACCGTTTCGGATCAGGTCCTTGCTCGGACGAGCTCCGAGAAGAAGGTTTATACAGTCGATAAGAATACTCTTACCTGCGCCCGTTTCACCCGTCAGAACCTGAAAACCGCTTTCAAAATCAATATCGGCGTGCTTTATGACGGCGATATTTTCAATATGAAGTGATGATAACATCAGTTTCCTCTCGTTATCTGTTTAAGTTTTTCTGAAAATTCGATCGCACCCGTATTGTCGCGCATCATGACGAAAATGGTATCGTCGCCCGCGATACTTCCGACAAGCTCAGACCAACCCATTCCGTCGATCGCGGCAGCCGCCGCCTGAGCCATACCTGCGTAGGTCTTAAGAACTACGAAGTTATTGGCGAAATCGACCTTGATTATTGTCTCTCTTATAATGTTTCTGTACTTTGCCGAGATGTGAATATCGTCTCTTGGAGAGAGCGCGTACTTATAACGATGATCGGGGGTCGAAACCTTAACGAGCTTAAGCGAACGAATGTCGCGCGATACCGTCGCCTGAGTTACGTCAAAGCCCGACTCGCGGAGCTTGCTTATAAGCTCGTCCTGTGTTTCGATATCGTATTCCGTTATGATCTCGATTATTTTATTATGTCTCTTATACTTCATTTCCGTTTCCTCAATCAGACATTTTTTCTCTTAAAATATCGTAAAAGCTGACGTTCCGCTTTTTATTCAAGCGAATAAAATCGGCGCTCACACTTGAACGGCGAACCGTTACTGAATCACCGCAGTAGAGCATATCGGCTTCGTTACCGTCAACCGTAAGATGTGAAGGCGACGGCAGCGGTGATAGGTATTTGATCTCAATATGAGAATCCTCGGGAACTATTATAGGTCTTGCCGTAAGCGAATGCGGACATATCGGCGTTAAGCATATTCCCTTGAGCTTCGGGGAAAGCACGGGGCCGCCTGCCGAGAGCGAATACGCCGTTGATCCGGTCGGGGTGGCAACGATAAATCCGTCGGAGCGATAGCGTCCGAGCGAGCTTCCGTCGCAGTATACCTCGGTTTCAAGCAGACGCGAGACAGTTCCGTGCGAAAGAACAACGTCGTTTATCGCGACCATCTTTTCTTCCGATTCAATTCCGCTTTTGACAGTCGAGACCTCAAGAAGCGCACGCTTCTCAATATAGTATTCACCGCTGAGAACTGCGTTAAGTCCTTCTTTATCGTCAGGCGAAAGCTCGGCAAGATATCCGACGCGGCCGAGGTCGATGCCGAGTATCGGAACACCGATCAAAGCACCTCGCCTTGCGGCTCTCATGATCGAGCCGTCACCGCCGAGAACAATTATCATATCGGGGCAGGACGAAACGCCTTTATTAACGCCTTCGATCAGCGTATCAGCGTCGCAGTCGAGCCATACCTCGTCTCCGCGTTCCTTGAGAGTCGCGATCAGCTCCGAGGTATATTTTAGCCCGGGGTCCTTTAAGACCGTCGATGCTACTTCAATCTTCACTATCCTGCCTCCTTTCGTTATCTAAAATGAAATATGCCAAAAATTCAGTATTGCCGTCTCCTCCCTTGATAGGTGAAATAACGGTCTTTATATTTTTAAGTCCGAATGAAGCGGCACAGTTAATAACGTCGTCCACCGCTTCCTTACGTTTCTTTTCGTCACGCACGATACCGCCCTTGCCGACGCCGCTTCGTCCGACCTCAAACTGCGGCTTTATTAGGGAAATGAGTATTCCCTTTTCTTTCATTAGGGGAACTATCGCGGAATAGAGCTTCGTTTGCGAAATGAACGAAACGTCCATTACCGTTATATCCGCCTTTTCGGGTATTTCTTTTTCGCTCAAATACCGAGCGTTTACGTTTTCAAGGGATATAACGCGGTTATCACTCTGAAGCGATTTATGAAGCTGACCGCTTCCCGAATCCACCGCATAAACCTTGCTCGCTCCGTGCTTGAGGAGACAATCGGTAAATCCGCCCGACGATGCGCCTATATCAAGGCAGACAGCACCCGTAGGATCAATACCGAACTCGCGGAGCGCACCCTCGAGCTTGAGTCCGCCGCGGCTGACGTAGGGACAAACAAGATCGGTTCGGCAGGAAATTTCATCACCGTCGCATACGTCAAAGGCGGGCTTTAATATAAGCTTGCCGTTTACGGTAACCGATCCGCTTTCGATCAGATTCTTTGCTTTAGTGCGCGTTTCGGAGTAGCCCTTTTCGGTCAAAAACTGATCGAGCCGCATTATACTTCTCTATTCGAGAGATAGTGCGCGAAGTGCACAAGAATTTCGCTTCCCTCGTATTTGGAAATTACCGAGATCGCCTCATTTGTCAGCTCGTCGATCTTATGCTTTGCCTCGTCAACGGTCATAAAGGAAAGGAACGTCGTTTTATTATCCTCTGTACCGAGATCAAGAATATCGTCCTCTATCTGGAAGGCAAGACCGATATTTTCGGCGTACTTTTTTGTGTCAAGATATTCGAACGTACCTTCTCCGTAGCCCGCAGAAAGGCAACCGAGAAGTGCAGAAGTTCGTATAAGGCACCCCGTCTTCATGCGGTTCATCATAAGATGCGTCTTTTCGCTTAAACGCTCTTTTTCGCCCGCAAGATCAAGCACCTGACCGCCTATCATTCCGTCAGCACCCGCATTCTGAGCGAGAAGCAACACCGCTTCAACCTTGTTTTTATTCGATACAAATTCATTCGTAGACGCGACCTCAAACGCCTTCGTAAGAAGCGCGTCGCCTGCCAAAAGCGCATTGGCTTCGCCGAAAACGATGTGATTAGTCGGCTTGCCGCGTCTTACGTCGTCATTGTCCATACAAGGCAGGTCATCGTGAATGAGCGAATAGGTATGTATCATCTCGATCGCACACGCGTAAGGAAGCGCCGCTTCCTTTTTTCCGCCGAACATTTTCGCAACTTCAAGGGTAAGAAAAGGTCTTATTCTCTTTCCGCCCGAGGATGCGCTGTATTTCATCGAATCGGTAAGCACCGAAATTTCGTCGATACTTCCCGAAAGATATTCGTCAATAGCGGAGCCGATCAGCTCTGCGTTTTCTTTAATTGTCAGTAAAAGGTCTTTCATCGTAGCCACCGTTACCGTTATTTACAAGAATGTTGATTCTCTTCTCTGCTTCGTCGAGCTTACCCGAGCAAAGCTTAACGAGAGCAACGCCCTCCTCAAACATATCGAGGGATTTATCAAGCTCCGCCGTGCCGTTTTCAAGCTCTCTTACTATTTCTTCAAGGCGGGAAAGCGCCTCTTCAAATTTAATTTCTTTCTTATCCATATCTCTCACGCTTTCTTTTTTGAAACTACCTTAGCATTTATGCTTCCGTCTGTAAGCTTGAAGGAAACGTCATCGCCCTCACTTAGGTCATCAACGCTCTTTACGAGCTTTCCGCCGTCCTTGAATACTGCTGAATAGCCCTTTGATATAACCTTTAACGGGCTCACCGCTTCAAGTACTGACGAAAGCCGTGCAAACTTCTGCTTTTGTGTCGTCAACTTGTAGCTGACAGCGTTTTCAAGATCCTTTGTCAGCGATATGATCATCATACGCTTATCGTCTATATACGCCGACGGCTGCGTAAGAGCGCGGCGTTCAGAGAGCATCTTCAACATCTGACGGTGACTCTTCAACTTTGCTTCAGTCAGCGTCTGCATACGGGAAACGACGTTACCGAATTTTCTTTTAAGCTCTTCACTTTCTGGAACTGCTAGCTCTGCCGCGGCGGATGGTGTCGGCGCGCGTTTATCGGAGACGAAGTCACATATCGTAAAGTCCGTCTCGTGACCGACAGCCGAAATAACAGGAATTTCGCACTTAAATATTTCCCTTGCAAGCGCTTCACTGTTGAACGCCCAAAGGTCCTCGATCGAGCCGCCGCCGCGACCGATTATTATTACGTCAACGCTTCTGCTATCGTTAAAATACTTAATTCCGCGAATAAGATCGGATTCTGCGCCCTCGCCCTGCACGAGCGACGGGAAAAGCACAAGCTTTGCAAACGGAAAGCGTCTGCCGCACACGTTTATAATATCGCGCACAGCCGCGCCTGTCGGCGACGTGATTATACCGACTGCAGACGGTATTTTCGGAAGCGGCTTTTTCAGGTCTACCCTGAACAAGCCCTCTGCTTCGAGCTTTCTTTTCAGCTGCTCGTAAGCCAGCGTCAACGCGCCGACACCGTCGGGCTCAAGGGAGGTCGCGTAGAGCTGATATGCGCCGTCGCGCGGATATACCGAAACTCGTCCGTGAAGAACGACCTTCATTCCATTTTCGGGTCGGAATTTAAGCTTCACTACTGCGCTTTTGAACATTACAGCCGACACTCTTGCGTTCTCATCCTTGAGCGAGAAATAATAGTGACCCGAGGAGTGATAATTAAGGTTAGAGATCTCGCCCCTAACGAAGACGTTTGAAAGAACGGGATTGCCGTCGATCAGCATCTTGACATATTCATTTAAGCCGCCAACGGTCAGTATCCTCGATTCATCGGGCATTTTACAGTTCTCCCATAATCTTCATTTCAGTAAGCCGAGCGATGCCTGCCGCATTATCGCAGGAATACTCGCTTTCGGCAAACAGTCCGCCAAAGCGATCGGTCAATGTCTTATTTATATATCTGTTACTCATAACGCCGCCTGCGTATATTATCGGCATCTCGCCGTATTTTTCAAGCGCGTTTTCGGTAAGCTTAGTCAGCACCGCGGTTATGTGCGAAAGAACGAAATCGGCTACGTAGCTTTTTTCTGCTCCGTCGTGCAGAAGCTTTTCCGCTTTGTTTTCAAGCCCCGATAGGTTGAAATCAAAGCCGTCGACCGTGATCTTACCCGGCTTGACCGCCGACGGATCGACCGACATTGCGTCAAGCTCCTTTCCGCATGGGAATTTAAGTCCCATCAGAACTCCGATTCGGTCTATCGCCTTACCGCAGGAAATGTCCTTCGTTCCGCCGAGAAGCGCTATTTTTCCGTTCTCAACGAGCGTAAGCTCCGTCGTTCCTCCCGAAACGTGAAAGGCGAGGAAGGACGAATGATGAAGATCCTCGCGTCCGCAGCTGTAAAGCGCCGCCGCTATATGACCGTGCTGATGGCTGAAACGGTAAAGCGGAACGCCGTGCGTGCTTGCAACGGCAGTAGCCGCCGCAATTCCAGAAAGGAAGCACGGCATATACGAGCCGTCAACATCTCTCGGTGTAGCAGACACTCCGACGGCTCTTAATGATACCTCGCCTAGCGTTTCAAATACCTTAGGCAAATTCACAGTATGCTGAAATACCGCATCGCTCTGCCGCAGACCGCGTTCGCCTTCACCAACGGAAAGCAGGATCCTCAAATTATGCTCAACCTTGCCGCTCAGCGAGGTCGCAACCGATGTCGTATAATTACTTGTATCTATTCCGAGACAGGGCTTCATTTTTTAAGTCCGAGCTGCTCTGCCACTGCGTTAAGCACGCCGTTTACAAATGCAGGTGCTTTTTCGTCGTCAAACTTCTTTGAAAGCTCGACTGCCTCGTTTATCGAAACGTTGAAAGGAACGTCCGTCTTCATCATTTCGTAGACTGCGATTCTCATAACAGAAAGAGATACCTTGCTCATTCTCTTCGTCTTCCAGCCGATAGCGTGCTGAGAAATTACACCGTCGATCTCGGAGAGATTATCAAGAACGCCAAAATAAGTTTCGGTAAGATACTTGTCGTTTTCAAGATCTCTACTCTCCTCGGCAAGACGGTATGTCTCCTCTGCCGTCACGTCCATATTAAACTCTTTCTCAAAAAGAAGCTCCATTACCGCCTCTCGTGCCTTACGTCTTTCCATAACTGTTCCTTTTCAAGTCGATCATTAGAATGAATATGCAGTATATACACTACTATTACTGCAATTATACATTATACCTTTTTTTCCTTACTTTGTCAACGGAATTAGGGTATTTAACTTAAAAAATTACATCTTATATATAATATCATAATGCATCCGCATTTTAGAAGCGGAATATATGAATAATGCAAGCCATATACATAACTGTGAATATTCTTTTTTAGGCGGAAAAATGTATGGTAAAAAGAAGACTACGGTTCGGCGCGTTTTTGATAGCAGCGTCAGTCATTATGCTGGGCGTCGCTCGGCTGCTCAGTCACGAGAAAATGTTCCGACAGACAAGCGGTGAATACATAAAATGGGTCGATTTCTCTGTTACTGCCGAAGCGATGAACGATACGCTTGAAGTATCTCTCGATGCATACGAAAATGGCTACGACGCCGACTTCGTCAAGCTTCTTTCCTATCTCGGCGCAAAATACGGTGGCGATTTCAAACACTACAAAAAGAAGGATCTGACAGAAGTTTACGACAAGATAAAAAGCGGCGAAAAGCTCGATACTATAGGCGCGAAATATAACTACTATCCCTATTATCTTGAAGCTTACGGTGCGGTTTTGAGCGAATACGTCGGCGAGTTTTATATAGACGGAAAGCAGTATTATGGGCTTCGCGCATTTTCACCTATCGCAAAGGGATATTACTATAATCATTCCGATGATTTCGGTGCTTCAAGAAGCTACGGATACAATCGTAAGCACCTAGGTCACGATCTTATGGGATCTGTCGGAACGCCAATTATCGCTATCGAAAGCGGTTACGTCGAAGCGCTCGGCTGGAATCAGTACGGCGGGTGGCGCATCGGTATCCGCTCCTTTGACAACAAGCGCTACTATTACTACGCACATTTAAGAAAGGATCACCCTTACGTTACCGATCTCAAAGAAGGTGATATCGTAACGGCAGGTCAGGTCATCGGTTACCTCGGAATGACAGGTTACAGCGCGAAAGAGAACGTAAACAACATAAAAACGCCTCATCTTCACTACGGCATTCAGCTCATCTTCGACCCGAGTCAAAAGGACGGCTACAACCAGATATGGATCGACTGCTACGAGCTGACAAAATTTCTTTCGCAAAACAGAATGGGCGTCATTGTTTCGGTGAACGGCAAGGACAGAGTTGCCGAAAAGGACGTAATTATATACGATATTCCCGATTAATTTATAATTACATCTTGAATTTCCTCCTCCTGTGATGTATAATATACCTATCAAAATTCGGAGGAACCGTTTTGGAAGGATTCAAAAAATTCGTTAAAAATATACTATACCCTGCTTGCTTTATATTCACGGTCATAATATTTATGTTTTCCGTTTTGAACGCGCTTATGGACTTCAATATGCCTTATGTGCTGACGCCTAAGACGCTTCTTCCCTTCATACTGTTTTCATTGATCCTCAGCTGGTCAAACGAGATTTTTCGCAGCAGAAAGATGTCCTTTCCCGCCGCGCATTTTATTCATTACATCATTTATCTGCTTAACGTACTGATCTCATTTGTCATTTTGGAGCAAAGACAAAACGTCTTCGGAAATCTCATCGTTTTTTCGATACTTTACCTTATCGGCGCACTTGTTGCCTTGATAGTCCGTAAGGTGTCCTCTAAAAAGACCGAGGAAAAGAAAACGCCCTACAAAAAGCAGTTTAAATAATATAAAAGGTGTTATCCGTTGGGATAACACCTTTTTTTACGTTCTTATTACGAGGTCGCAGTTAATTGCGGGCTCGTATTTTTCTATATAAACGTCTTCCTCGGGGCGAGTCTCGCTTTCGTATTTTGACCAAGCAATATCTCCGCCTGCTTCTATGATCCTCATTTTACGGCTTTCTTCGTCGGTATCGAAATAAAACTTAATGTCGTAGTTTCCGCTTCCAAACGAGCCGAAGCCGTCATTGATAACAAGCTTCCCTGCCTCGAGCTCTGAGGCGAACACCGTAGAAATCACCTTACATGCAAAGCTTTTGCCCGATGCCTTTCGTCCGTCAAGAGCGACCGTTATTTTTTCCGCCTTGCCGAGCGCCTCTGATATAAGGCAAAGACCGGGAATGATCGGCGCAACGTCGGATAAGATTATGCGGTACGAGGCACCGTAAAGGCGTTTATACAACGCGCTATGCGTGACCTTTCCGTCGAATTTGTCAACATCGCGTGCGTTCTGCGGAAGTATTCCCATAACGCCTGAACGGTGAATGAGCGATATTTTACGGTTGAGACCGTCGGAGCTTCCCTCCTTTGCCGTCAGCGACATGAGAGAAAGAATGTTATCTACCGAAAGATACGCCTTTATCGGCGCGAGGTTGAGACGCGCGTATCCACCGCCTATCGTAACACTGAACGGCTCAAGTACGTCTGTTTTGGTCTTGCTCAGCTCGTCAAGCAAGAGCTGAGCGTCGTTATCACCGTCGCAGACCTCGCCGTACTCGCTCTCATAAGCGAGCGCGTAGTAATCCTCTGCCAGCATCTTAGGATAGGCGCGTGAATGCGAAGAGAGTATATCGTAAAAATTTGTGCGCATATTAAAATTCCTGCTTCAAGCTTCTTTCAAAGAGTGAATAAAGGGCCTCCTTGGGATCGCCGTTTTCATAAAGCACCTTATAGACCGCCTCGCATATAGGAAGCTCTACACCGCTTTTTTCGCTCATATCCATAAGCGCCTTTACGGTATAGTAACCCTCTGCAAGCTTGTCGAAGTGCTCACCCTTAACGAACATTTCACCGTAGCCGCGGTTATGTGAATATTTTGAGAAAACAGTCGCCTCGTAATCTCCGAGGTGGCAAAGACCGTAAGCCGAAATAGGATTACCGCCAAACGCCTCAATAAGACGCGATATTTCCCTTGTACCGCGCGACATAAGAGCGCCCTTGAGAGACGACAGACCCAGTCCGTCGAGCATACCAGCCGCGATTCCTATTACGTTTTTAGATGCAGCTCCTATCTCGTTACCGATAAGGTCTGTTCCGTAATAGAAACGGATAACAGAGCTTGAAAACTCCTCTACAAGCTTCTTTTTAACTTCATCATTCTTGCTGTCGATAACCATACAGTTCGGTATTCCGCGGGCAAATTCCTGAACGTGACCGGGACCGATCCAAACCGAAACGGTATTAGAAGGATCAAGTCCCTCCTCAACGATCTCACTTAGACGCTTACCGGTTCCGATCTCAATTCCCTTCATACAAAGAACGAAGTTCTTGCCCTTAACACCAAGCCCGTTAAGCTGTGCAACAAGTGCGCGAAGTCCCTGCGAGCCGATAGAGATGATAACTGTTTCTGCGTCAAGCACCGCAGTGATGTCTGTCGTCAGCTTGATCTCCTCGGGATATGTAATAAGCCCATTCGTTCTCGTATCGCGAAGCTGAACAAAGCTTTCGGCGTTTGCAAGTCCGTATACAGTAACGTCGTGCTTTTGATTATTTAGATACCAAGCGATAAACGATCCCCATCTACCGCATCCTATAACTGTGATCTTCAAAATTCTAACCTCTTAATGATTATTTATTCAGATACTCCTTGTAAGTAGTATAGCTTATTCCGCTGTAATACGCCTTGAGGATATATCTATAGTCGTAGCCAAGATTCCCAAGCTCGTAGATGCCGTATTGGCTCATTCCAACGCCGTGTCCCCACCCACGGCTTATAAACGTAAAGCTGTTAGCTGCCGCAGTCGTAGTCAGGGTTTCTGTTTCGGTTATCGGAGTAAGCTTTGAAATGTCAGGAAGGACATCGCCGTTTATACCTATGATCGTTGGATATACCTGCGAGTCGAGGGCGATCGACATATTAAAATCCTTAAGTCCCGTCGCCGTCATGACATTCTCGCTCTGACTGTCGTAAAAGGTCTTGATGCCGTCGGCAGTAATTACCGAGAACTGCTGGCGACCCGTTACCGTGCTCAAATACGGATTTCCGAGCACGTCAAGTCCTTCGGGGGGATTTGGATTCGTTGCGCCAAATCCGAGCATCGTATACTTGACACGATCAACGCTTTCACCGGATTTTGTAACCACGAAGTTTGCGGAGTCAACATAACTTGAAAGCAGCTTCTTGATCTTATCAGCACGGGTTACTGTCTGGCAGTTTCCATTTGCATCATAGAATTTTATTTCGGTAACATACGTTGTATTATTACCCGTTTTTGTAATTTTTATATCGGTAACCGGACCGGTCAAGTTCTTATATCCCTTGTCTACCAGACGGTTATAAAGAGCAGTTCCGGTAACTGTATAAGTTTTTTGACCTCTCGAATATGTCTCGTATTTCTCCCAGGGAGTTGCGACGGCCTTCAGATACGGATAGGTTGCAAGACTGCTTCCCCAAACGTCGGTGCAGTTAGCTGTACATCCGCCCGTGCTGGACGAATAATACGTTCCGCACAAAACTCCGTTCGAAGTTGCAATAACACCGCGCGTTTCCAAAACAGCGCGCCAGACACGCTCATCGGTCGGACCGTAGCCGTTAAACACCTGACAGCACGCCTCGTTACACAGGTCGCCTGCGAAGCCGCCGTGTCCGTTCAGTCTCTTTATCGAGAAGCTTCGAACGGCAATTGAAAATGCTTTTAAGGTTTCAAGTGGCCACCACGTATGTATTTCAGCTGCGCAAACTCCTGCAATATAGTTTTCGAGGCGAACGAGATTGACGACCTCAATTCCGTAATACTCAGTCGGACTATGGTGTGAAAACTCCATGTATCCGTCGTAAGTACGTGTGGTCTCGCCGCTACTGTACTTATGCTTCATGCGCATTGTCACATTCACATCAGGATCAATACGGTGTGCGCCAAGACCGAGAAGCACGTACGTCTGCGGAGATCCGTGAAGCCAAATAATATTATGGTTCGACGGGTCGATTACGATCATATCGTTGTTCAGAGGGGCACGGACGCTCGACGAAAGGACCGCTTCCGTAAGCTCGTCGGAAAGCGGCGAAGTAAATGGCGGCTCAGTCACCTCGGGAGCAGTAGTATTCTCCGACGTTGTGCCCTCCGGCGTAGTTACTTCGTCAGCCGACATCGTTCCAGACGTATCGGTCGTATCTGTCGTAGTATTCTCTACTGTCGTATCCGATCCCGTATTTTGATTGGGAGTTGAAGAATCTGTCGTATCGGAAATTTCGGGAGTGGTCTCGCCCTCGGTCTGCTCCGGAGTAGTTTCGGGGGCGGGTTCAGTTTCGGGTGGAGTCGGAGGGGTCAGCGCTTCTTTGATCTTTGCAAGCGCTTCAGAGGCCTCTTCTTCCGTTGCGAACTGACCTATAAATACGTGACGCTCAGCGTGCAGATATGCCGGAAATACGTTATACTCGGGAAAAACTGTCTTTATTTCCTCAATATCAGCAAGATAGTTTTCATCCGAAAGAACGTCAATATGATATGATCCGACCTTCGTTTCAGACGCGCTCGATGCCTTCTGATATTTCGAGGAAGCGTATTTCAGATTAACGTGACGCGAAACGTGCACTTCGGTTTGTGACAAATATCCGAGGTTGATCGTATTGCGTCCCATCGTTGAATAAACAACGTCAAATCCGTGTTCGGCAGTAAGACGAACCGAAACAGTTATATATTCATCGTAGCATATACCGACACGCAGATTGATATTCCAGGATTCGTCATCCTCAACCGTGCTTTCGGCGGCATGAGCTTTCGGCGAGAAGAATATCAGGACGTAATAAAATACACCTATAAGCATTGACAGCGCAAGAATCAGAACCAAGACCCGCGCCCAAAAACGCGAATCAAGCTTAAACTTCTTCTTTTTTGAACCTTTATCAGTCCGCAATTGTATACGCTCCTCTCACGAGCAAGCTCACGCTGTCACCCGTAACGATAATTCCTCTGCCGTCCGCCTTCGGAATTATTATCTTGTGGTTTGCCTTGATAAGCGAGCCGTTTGTCACGACGGTGCCGTCGGTCACGTCAACAAGCCCCTGTCCTGCTTCGATATTTGACGAAGCGGTAACAAGGGTCGTCGCGTTGCCCGAAAGCAGAACGATCTCGCAAACACCCTTAGACATAAGCGTATCGCCCTTGCTCAGCGTAACAAGCGTCAACTCGCCCGACATCATGTCGGTAATATCGCTGATCTTAACGTACTCACTTTCGATCTTTTCAAGAACCTGCGACATTATCTGCGGTCCGAGCACGTCGTTAACATAGCTTAATGATACGAGCGGATCATTCTTGCTCGAATACGCTTCGTCGGCAGATACGCCAAAAGAAAGCACCGTTATTATCATTACGAAAATTATAACGGATTTTTTGATTTTCTTCATAAACTCCTCCGAATTAATCGGCGTCTTCAGGGTATATGCCAATCATACCGCTAAGACGCAAAAGCGTCAGACGCTTTCTCATAAATGGCGAATACCTCGTACAGTCGTTGAACAGCTTTCTGTCCTTTCCGATGTCGTCAACGGTAAGGCGACAGCCCGCCTTTCTCATTGCTTCCTTACATTCCTCGTAGGAAGGCACTTCTCTTATGATCTTTCTTATGTTATCCCAGTTTTCCTCGATGGACTCGGGGGTGATTCCGTCAACTATGTTCTCGGGGAAATTAACTGCCTTGACATCATCGGCAAGGTCACCGTAAAAGGCATATACGTCATCCCAGTCGACGTTTTCATACTGTGCGCTTATCTTCTCTATCGACGCGAGCTTGCCGTAGTATTTCAGCATATTCAAGGTAGATACACCGACATCGTGTCCGTGGTAGTTGGGAATTATTCCGTCAACGAGCTCTTTACATTCAAGAATGTGGCAAACTATATGCTCAGCGCCGCTTGCAGGACGGGAGTTCTGCATAAACGACATACCGATACCGGTTTTAAGGAGTGCCTCGAATATCTTGCCTGCGGTCTCCTCGTCGTTTACTGTAACCTTATCAGCCATCTCGAAAAGCTCGTCAACCGCCATCTTGGTAAGCGAGCCGACCTTTTCGCAGTAGGTTTCGCTCGTAAGAAGAGCCGATATCTTCCAGTCGATAAGACCAACGTACTTAGCGATCATATCGCCGAATCCTGCAGATTTAAGATCAACAGGAGCGTTAGCAAGGATCTTTGTGTCACCTATGATTACCTCGGGGCTCTTAGCGGGATAGCTGTACTTGAAGCCCTTGTCGACAATAGGAGAGCTGTACGATGCGAAGCCGTCCATTGAGGGCGCAGTTCCGAAAATACAGAGTTTCTTATCCTGTCTGCCGCAAGCGAGACGGCAGGGGTCGTTGACAGAACCCGTACCGACTGAAAGAACACCGATCTCGCGATCCTTGATAAGATCCTCGACCTCACCGACCTCCTTCATAGTAGCGACACGGAGAGTGTCGTAGATCTTATATTCAATATCAAAATCCTTAAGGGAATCAACGATTCCGTCAGCCGCTTTGAGCGTGTCCTTATCGGCAACGAGAAGAAGCTTCTTCGGGAAACCGTTTCTCTTCAGAACATCACCGACGGTATTAACTGCGCCGGATTCGATCACGATGTCCTTGATCGCGGTCTCGTGACACATTCCGCACGAGCAGGGTCCTTTAAGTGAATTAATGAGTTCAAGTACGTTTGACATGATAGTATTACCTCGATTCTTACTTATAGATTTGCTTTTACACTGTCGGGCATTGCCGCAGCATCTTCATCGTAAATAGTCCAACCTGTAGTCGGAAGCTTATTTTTCTTGTAACTCTTACCCGACGGGGTAAAAGCTGCTATATCAGTCGTAACGAATACGACTTTTGCGTTCTTCACCTGCATAAGCGTTACGCCCTGAGAGGTTCTCGTCGCCTTTTCGGGAACGAGAGATGTCGATATGGTCATTACCCTGCCGTTATCTGCAACGAGCATAATATCCTTATCCTCATTCCTCTCGCATATAACGACTCCTGCCGGCTCGCAGGCGGAAGAATACGCCCCGGTAAGCTTACGTCTGTTACCCTTCGTTTCATAAGCGGAAAGCGGGATCTTAACGCCCTTACCGTTTCTGAATATAACGACGGCGCTTCCACCGTAAAGATCGTTCTTATCGAGCTTCTTCATAGCGATCGCCTTTTCGCCCTCCTCAAAGCCGAGCTTTGCGGGGATATAATCGCCGAGAAGCGACGCCTTCGTCGTATCAAAGTCGCAAACTCTCGTCTTATAGACCTGCGCCTTATCCGAGAAGAATATCAGCTCGTCTGTGTTCGACGCGTCGATCGAATCAACCACAAAGTCGCCTTCTTTTAGCTTCTGCTCGTCGTTTCCGCGAAGCGAAAGAAGCGTGATCTTCTTAAAATAGCCCTCTTTTGTAAAGATAAGCTTGACGTTATAATCCTCGATATGCTCGCTTTCGTCGTATACCTCGACATCATCCGCACCGATAAGCTGCGTCTTTCTTTCCTTACCGTACTTCTCCTTGATCTCCTTAAGCTGAGACGCGATGCGGTTCTTCATTCTCGTATCGGACGCGATAAGCTGCTCAAGATCGGCAATTTCCTTCTGCAAGGATTCTATTTCCTTTATACGGCTGATGATGTACTCTCGGTTGAGATAACGGAGCTTGATCTCCGCGATATACTCCGCCTGTATCTCGTCAATTGAGAAGCCCTTCATAAGGTTCGGTACAACGTCCGCTTCCTTCTCGGTCTCGCGGACGATCTTTATCGCCTTGTCGATATCGAGTAGGATCTTGCCGAGTCCGAGAAGAAGATGAAGCTTATCCTTCTTCTTTCCGAGATCGTAAGTAAGCTCACGGCGCAGGCACGTCATTCTGAACGCTATCCACTCGTTGAGAATTTCTTTGACTCCAAGCAGGCGCGGCGTGCCGTGAACGAGTATATTAAAGTTACATTCAAAGGAATCCTCTAGAGGCGTCATCTTATAAAGCTTGGTCATAAGCTTATCGGGATCAACGCCGCGGCGAAGGTCAATTGTCAGCTTGAAGCCCTGAAGGTCGATCTCGTCACGAACGTCGACGATCTCCTTGAGCTTACCTTCCTTGATGTAACCCGTTATTTTCTTTATTATCGCTTCAATAGTGGTCGAATACGGAATTTCAAGAACGTCGATGCAGTTCGCGCTCTTGTCATAAACATACTTTGCTCTGACCTTAAGCGAGCCGTGACCTGTCTCGAAGATCTCCTTGTATTTCTCTTTATCGTATATGAGATTACCGCCGCCCGGGAAATCAGGTGCCTTGATAATGCTCATAAGACGCTCGGTATCAGTGTTCGGATTTTTAAGAAGCTGTATAGTTCCGTCGCATATTTCAGCAAGGTTAAAGGAGCAGATCGAGCACGCCATACCGACCGCAACACCGAGGTTAGGAGAAACGAGAATATTCGGGAACGCCGTCGGGAGCATCGTCGGCTCCTTTAAAGTGTTATCGTAGTTATCGACGAGGTCAACTGCGTTCTTATCAATTCCTGCGAATATCTCGGCGCTTAGCTTATCGAGCTTACACTCGGTATAACGGGGGGCTGCGTAGTCCATATCCGAGCTGTAATGCTTACCGAAGCTTCCCTTTGAGTCAATAAAGGGATGCAGAAGCGACTCGTTAGCTCTTGTCAGACGGACAAGCGTTGCGTATATTGCCTGGTCGCCGTGAGGGTGGCGCTTCATCGTCTCACCGACGACGGTCGCACTCTTGACCTTCTGTCCCGTAAGCAGTCCCATCTTATACATCGTATAAAGGAGCTTTCTGTGTGCCGGCTTAAAGCCGTCAATATCGGGAATCGCACGCGACACAATAACGCTCATCGCGTAGGGCATAAAGTTTTTTTCAATGGTTTCGGTTATGAGCTGCGGGCGTATCTCCGCCTGAACAGTCGGAACCGAAATACGGGAAGCGGCTTTTTTCTTTGCCATTTTATTTAGTCCTGTTCTTTGTTATTTAAGCGTAACTACGCTGAAGCCGGCTGCTTTGATCAGCCGATTGAATACCGCAAGACCGATGCCGATCTTTGACGGCATTCTTGCGTAAATATGTTTAAGATCTGTCCTGCCGTCCATCTTTCGCAGACACTCGAAGAGCATTTTCGCCTGCGTAAGAGTATCGGACACCGAGCCGCACGAGATAACGTAAGCGTTATTTATATGCGGCAGATCCTCGTCAAAGCATATAACCCCAACATCCTCTCGGTCGGAAAGATACGAATAAACTTCCTTGTCGCTTCCGTCGAGGACGGTAAGCGGAGTTGACGGCGCGTAGTGACGGTATTTCATACCGGGCGCAAGCGGCGTGCCGTCAAATTTTTCAGTAACAGCAGGATCAACGTAAAGCCCGTCGCCAAACAGCGAGAGCATTTCGACCGTGACAGCACCCGGACGTAGAAGCTGGATAGTCTTATCTTCAAGTTTGACGATCGTGCTTTCAACGCCAAAGTCACAGCTTCCGCCGTCGATTATCGCGTCGACCTTGCCATTCAGATCGTGATAGACGTGGTCAAACGAGGTCGGACTCGGCTTGCCCGAAATATTCGCCGACGGAGCAGCTATCGGAACGCCCGAAAGCTCAATAAGCTCTCTTGCGATGTGGTTCGACGGAACACGAAGTCCCACGGTATCAAGACCGCCCGTCACGCTATCGGGAATAAAGCTTCGTTTCTTCAAAATAACGGTAATAGGTCCCGGCATAAACGCGTCTGCAATCTCAAAAAACAGCGGAGTCGTATGCGCGTAAACGCCTGCATTTTCATATTTGTGCAGATGTACTATCAGCGGATTATCGGAAGGGCGTCCCTTTGCGGCATAGATTTTCGACGCCGCACTCGGATCGAGCGCGTTTCCGCCGAGACCGTAAACAGTTTCAGTCGGAAAAGCGACGATTCCGCCATTTTTGATTATCTCCGCCGCCGGTATCAGGGAATCCTTACCCTCATACCGAATTATCAGAGTTTTCATTTTTCACCTGAATTTTTTAGTTTTTCGGCAGTATCTGCCGCGGCGAGCGCGTCTATCAACCCGCCGATATTTCCGTTCAAAAACGCATCAAGCGTATGAACTGTGTAACCGATACGGTGATCGGTCACGCGTCTTTGCGGAAAGTTATAGGTTCTTATCTTTTCACTTCGGTCGCCCGTGCCTACCTGTGTGCGGCGTGCATCGGCAAGCTTGCCCTCCTGCTCACGGCACATTTGATCATATAGACGTGTACGAAGAAGCTTCATCGCCTTGTCTCTATTCTTGTACTGCGATCTTTCCTCGCGGCATTCAATTACCATTCCCGACGGCTTATGGATAAGACGCACGGCACTTTCGGTCTTATTGATATGCTGACCGCCAGCGCCCGAGCTTTTCATTGTTTCAACGACAATGTCGGCAGGGTTGATCTCAAGCTCGACCTCCTCCGCCTCGGGAAGAACTGCGACGGTAACGGTCGAGGTGTGTATTCTTCCCTGCGACTCGGTATCGGGAACTCTTTGAACGCGGTGAACACCGCTTTCATATTTGAGTCGGGAATATGCACCGTTCCCCTCAACGGTAAAGGATATTTCCTTATACCCGCCGAGCTCGGTCTCGTTAACGTAGGCAGTTTCGAGCTTGAAGCCGATCTGAGAAGCATACATGCTGTACATGCGATAAAGATCATAAGCGAACAGCGCCGCTTCTTCACCGCCTGCCCCTGCCCTGATCTCAACGACGACGTTCTTTTCGTCGTTCGGATCTTGCGGAAGCAGTAGAACTGTAAGCTCCTTTTTCAGCTCCTCAATAAGCGGACGGCAGAGCTTTATCTCCTCGTCTGCCAGCTCTTGGAGCTCAGGGTCACCCTCGCCCTGAAGAACAAGCGCTTCTTCTAGACGAGCGGTAACCGACTTATATTCACGGTATTTTTCGATAATAGGCGAGAGCTTTTTCTCCTCCTGCATAAGCCGACGGAGCTCCGAGGGATCGGTAAGGGCCTCAGGAGTCGAAAGCTTATGACAGACGCCGCTGTAATAAAGCTCCGCCTCCTTCAGCTTGTCAAGCATTATTTTACAAACGCGGCAAATGCCTTATAGGTCATGTAGAGGTCAAGCTTCGAAATTGCTTCGTAGGGAGCGTGCATCGAGATGACCGGAACGCCAACGTCAAGAGTGTCTATGTTGTGATTTGCAATGAACTTAGCAACGGTTCCGCCGCCGCCCTGATCAACCTTACCGAGCTCTGCCATCTGCCATTCAACACCTGCTTCATTAAGCATATTTCTTACGTAAGCGGTAAACTCGGATGTCGCGTCGGACGTGCCGGACTTACCTCTTGCGCCGGTGAACTTCGAGAGGACAACGCCGCAGTTAGCGTAGCAAGCGTTCTTTCTTTCAAGCACCTCGGGGAAATTCGGGTCGAACGCCGCATTTACGTCGGCGGAAAGACACTTCGAATTTGCCTTTACCTTACGGTAATTTGCGCCTAGAGCATCGCAGACCTCTTCAAGAATATCGGTGAACGCCAAGCTCTGCATACCCGTTACGCCGTCAGATCCGACCTCTTCCTTGTCGGCAAGGATAGCAAATACCGTCTTCTTGGTATCGGGATTGTCAAGAAGTGCAGTTATTGCAGGGTAAGCGCAAACGCGGTCGTCGTGACCGTAGCCGCCGATAAGAGAACGGTCAAGACCGATATCTCTTGCCTTGAGCGCAGGAACCGCGGTAAGCTCAGCGGAGATGAAGTCCTCCTCGGTAATACCGTACTTTTCATTGAGAATACGGAGAAGATTGAGACGGATTGCGCCGTCTGTCTCCTCATCGCGATAGGGCTCAGTTCCAACGATGATGTTAAGACCTTCGCCCGTGATTCCCTCTGCGAGCGTCTTCGTCATCTGATCCTTTGCAAGGTGAGGAAGAAGATCGGAAATATAGAAGATCGGATCCTCCTCATCTTCACCGATGCAGATGTCAACGACCTCGCCGTCACGCTTGACCATTACGCCGTGAAGCGCAAGCGGAACAGTAGTCCACTGATACTTCTTAACACCGCCGTAGTAGTGAGTCTTGAACATACCGAAGCCGTCTGCCTCGTAAAGAGGATTCTGCTTGAGGTCGATACGGGGAGAGTCTATATGAGCGGCAACGATATACGCGCCGTCCTTTTCAATGTCGTTTTCACCGACCTTGAATACGATAAGCATCTTGCCTCTGTTATTATAGTAATAGGTACCACCAACCTGAAGCTCGTCGCCGAAGCGGTACTCGGTGTAGCCCTTCTTTTCGACCATAGCGATTGCGTACTTTACCGCTTCTCTTTCGGTCTTTGCATTGTCAAGGAAAAGCTTGTACGCCTCAGCGTATGCAAACGATCTTTCAAGCTCGTCCTCGGAAATAATGTCGAATACGTTCTTATTCTTGTATTCGAGCTGTGCTTTAAGTTCCTTTACGTCCATTTTCAAATTCTCCTTAAGAATTAAATTTACTTATTCATCCTCGCCTCGTGACGGCGCAAAACGCCGACAAGACGCGTAGTTTCGGTGTAAATATTGTGCTCGTTGCGAATCGAATTGTTAAGCTCGTAATCCGCCTTTGAGGTATAGTAAATGTTCGCCTTCTGCTTGCTCAGACGAACGCGCGCCTCTTCCTCCGAGATGCCGTCACGCTTCATAATGCGGCTGACCTGTGTCGGTATGTCTGCGGTCACGCAAACGACCTTCTGACACATCTTGTCAAATCCGCTTTCGTAAAGCATCGGCGCGTCAATAACGACTATCTTCTCGCCCTCTCTCTCACGCTCGTCGAGCCATTTTTTTGTCTGGCGCATTATGTGATAAAAAGCGATCGAATTTAACTGCTCGTATCTTTCTTTATCGGTAAAAGTAAGGTTAAAGAGCTTCTTTCTGTCGATCTCGCCGTTATCGCCTAGAATGATATCTCCGAAATTGCGTACAAGATCGTCATAGCATTCGTTACCCTTCATATAGACATCACGGCAGACCTTATCTGTATCGAGGCAAGGTATTCCGACGCTCTTCATTATGTCGGATACGTACCCCTTACCGCTTCCCGAGCTGCCCGTCAGTCCTACTGTAAGCATAGTCCCTCATTCTCCGACGGAAAACCGCCATCGGTCGGTCAAACGCGAATGTCTATCGAGCCGTTATCTGCCGACTCGTATGCCTTTTCCATTATAAGCTGTACTCTAGCACCGTCTTTAAAATCGGGCTTCGATACGCTACCGTTCTTGATGGCGTCAAGGAAGTCGCGGTAAGACTCAACGTGACCCATAAGCCAGCCGACCGGCGCCTTGAACGACGGAAAAATTCCGCCAGGAGATGGATATCTGCCGACACATTCGATATCGGTAAATCCGCCGTCACCGCCTAAAACACCGCCGGCTCTCTCTCCGTCGTAATAACGCAGATAATTCGGCTGCATAAGCGAATATTTGAGCGCACCCTTTTCTCCGTATATTTCAAACGAGAGGTCGTCGTTCGTTCCGATCGCAAGCTTATTTGCTTCGATAGTTCCCATACCGCCGTTTTCAAGCTCGGCTGTAATATAGAACGCCTCGTCAGCGTTCGTCTCCCACGCTTTGCCGTCAACACCGAGACGGTTTTTATGATATATCTGACTTCTGCCGCTGACCGAAGCTATCTCGCCGCAAAGGTGACGGACAAGATCGATAGCGTGCGAGCCGAGGTCGAAAAGAACTCCTCCGCCGCAAATGTCGCGGTTCTGCTTCCAGCCCGCTTTTTTCTTCGGATCAATGCAGCTTGCGTGAAGATAAGCCACACGGAAGGTTATCACGTTTCCAAGCCGTCCACTCTCTACTATCTCCTTCGCTCTCATAACCGCAGGCATAAAGCGGTTATTGAATACGATTCGGCAGGTAAGTCCCTTGCTTTCGGCTAAGTCGCAAAGCTCCTTCGCCTCATCATAAGTGACCGCAAGCGGCTTTTCGCAGTAAACGTGCTTGCCGGCGATCAGCGCCTTTTTAACGGTTTCGTAGTGATAAATATTCGGCGTGCAAATATCGACTATATCAATATTCGGATCGTTTATGATCTCGTCCTCGCTTTGATAGGCGCGTCCGAGCGAAAACTTCTCTACCGCCTTGACGGCATTCTCGTAATGACCCGATGCCAAGGCAACAATTTTATCGTTTTCATATCCGGCACCGTAGAAGAACGGCAGGTTTTTAACCGAATAGGTATGCGTCTTTCCCATAGCTCCGAAGCCGAGCAATCCTATATTCATCAGATAATACTCCCATTATATAGTTATATATAATATATTATAGCAGACCTTTCTGAATAATTCAAGTATTTTTATTGATTATTATAAGAATAGAAGTAAATTATCTTGACTTTTTGCGTTTTTGAGATATAATTTACAGTAGAGTTATTATTGAAAGGATGACTATCATGCTCACTCATAAAATGACCATCGCGGGGCTTCAGAGACATCTTCCGATCTGCCCCGTAAACGAAAACCTCAGTATCGGCGCATTCGTAATTTTCGGTGACGCAGAGCTTACCGTTGCCTGCGCTAGAGATCTCCTTAAGATCGTTCCCGAATACGATTACCTCATAACCGCAGAGGCGAAGGGTATTCCGCTTGCACACGAAATGGCAAGACAGCGCGAGGACGATTTCTATTTCGTTGCACGTAAGCACCCGAAGCTTTATATGACAAGCGTTTTTGACGTTCCCGTTCGCTCGATAACCACCGACGCAGATCAGCACCTCTATCTCGACGGAATGGATGCCGAGAGAATGAAGGGCAAGAAGATCCTGCTTGTCGACGACGTTATTTCGACAGGTGAATCACTTAACGCGCTTGCAGTTCTCGTTGAGCAGGCAGGCGGAATCATCGTTGGAAAGGCATGTATACTTGCCGAGGGTGACGCTCAGGAGCGCCCCGACATCGTATACCTTGAAAAGCTTCCCCTTTTCCATCCCGACGGAACCGTAATGGAGTAATTCTATGACAAAGCACCTTTTACCCGAAAAAGGTAATTACTATAAGGCAAATCTCCACGTTCATACGACGATCTCCGACGGATCACTTACGCCCGAGGAGATAAAGGAAGAATACAAAAATCGCGGATATTCGGTCGTTGCTTATACGGATCACGAGGCAATGGTGCCTCATAAGGACCTTGACGACGATGAGTTTCTTGCGATAACCGCAGTCGAGCTTGCGACCAACGCAGAGCTTACTCACGGTGCGTACAGCTACCGCGAGACCTGTCACATGAATCTCTATGCCAAGGATCCGAACAAGACTGTTTGCGCCGTATACTCAAAATCGCGTCTCTGGCCTGCTCACGCCGAGCAGTATATTGCCGACGAGATGAAGGAGATCGACTTCAAGAGAACCTTCACTCCCGAGTCGATGAACGAGGTAATTGCCGCCGCAAATGCAGACGGATTTCTCGTTTCGTACAACCATCCCGTCTGGTCGCTCAACCACTATCCCTTCTATTCAAAGCTTAAGGGCGTTTGGGGCGTTGAGGTGTACAACACGGGATGCGTCAGAAGCGGTTATCCCGATACCGTTCAGCCGCTTGACGATCTTCTCACGCTCGGCGAAAACGTCTTCCCTCTCGCAACGGACGACGCGCACGGCAAAAAGGATACATTCTGGGACTATTTCGGCGGCTGGACCATGATCAAGGCAGACAAGCTTGATTACGTGACGATAATGACCGCGCTTGAAAACGGCGACTTCTATTCCTCAACAGGTCCCGAGATACACGATCTTTATATCGAGGACGGAATACTTACCGTCAAGACCTCACCCGCAGTATCGGTTGAGGTTGCAACCGAAAGACGCCATAACAGATGCGTCAGATCAAAGGACGGAGTTCCGCACACCGAAGCGGTATTTGATCTCAAATCGTACATTGCCGATTCTGAACACAAGCTAAAGACCGACCCTCCCGCATATATCCGCGTGACAGTCACTGACGCGCAAGGAAACAAGGCGTATTCGAGAGCTTACTACGTAAGCGAGCTTCAGTAAAAAATAAATGACCGAAAACGTACCGTTTTCGGTCATTTTTATTAGCTTTTAGTGCGCTTTTTGTCACCTTTTGGACGCGTAATTGCCTTGAAGATCTCGTAAGCCACTGTCAGGATCACCGCAGGAATAAGAAGCGCAAGAGCGGCATAGGGCGATATAGGAACTATGCCGAACAGCTCGCCGAAGCTTGGCAGCGCAAAAGCGAACGCAATGAACGCGATCACAACTACAAGCATGGTAATATATGCGCCGTTTACCCTTACATTCTTATTGAACACGCTCTGTTCGCGCTTACATTCGTTCAGCATTGCTATCTGCGCAATAATGAAGCTGACGAAGCAATAAGCTGTAACGGCAGATTCAGGCATTACGGAGGTCTTAGTCAGCATCACAGCACTGACAGCCGTAACTACCGCCCAAAGAATTCCCATCAGCGCCGCTTCGGGATTCTTAATAAAGGGATTATGAAGCTTTCCGCCGACGTTTGACGACGCCTTGACAAGCGAATAGTCCGGCTTTTCAAAGGCGATTATAATTATCGCCGCGAAATCGGTAACAAGACCTAGGAAGAGTATCTGCGACGGGATCAGCGCGGTAAATCCGCACAGAAGCGATATAAATACAAGCAGAAGACGAGCAATCTGCGTGCTTATCATGTATTTTAGCATTCTGTGCAGGTTATAATACACAGATTTCGAGCAGAGGAACGCATCGACTATGGCGTTAAAGCCGCCCGTTCCCGAGGAATCGGGCTCGGAAACGATAACGTCGGAGACGAATTTCAGCGCCTCGCATCCCGTTTGTCCCGAGTTTGCGTCCTTACTGTAAATCGGAATATTATGTCTTGAAAGGTCAACACCGCTTCCGCCCGAGCGGTCGGAAAGCGTTACGCTTTGCGCAAAGCCGACGTCTGCGTCCTTCATCAGGATTATCTCGTCAAGCTCCGAGCAGAGATAACCGACCTTTTCGCCCTTTTCCTGCAAATAACGGACTATCATTCGCTTTTGCGCAAGGGTCAGTCCCTGATACACTGCATATTTATCGAGATCCGCTCTGATGATTCCTTCCTTCATTCCCGAAAGCGCCCTGCCCGTCACAAGCTGATCGGGGCTCGATGCGATACCGAGGGACTCTGCAACAACTGCGTTATTTTCACTTTCGTCGGGCGACAGCATTATCACCTTGATTCCTGCGTTTTTACAGCGAAGGACGTTCTTCGCTGCATCGGGAAGTATTGGCTCTCTTATCGCGAGCAGACCTTCAAGTGTAAGCTCGGTATGGCAGTTTGCAACACGCCTGAGATTGTTATAAACAGTATCCTTTGACGCTATTGCTATTACTCTGTATGACTGACGGGCAAGCTTTTCCGCCTCGATATAGAAGTTATTCAGCTTCTCGTCGGTCATGGTATATACACGGCTATCCTCCGTATAGTAACGGCAGAGAGGAAGTATACTCGAGTAGTCTCCGCGTAAGCTTACGAAGAAGCCGTTTTCATAGTGAACGAGCGTTGTATCAAAGCCGGAGCCGCGCGTTCCGCGATCGACGTGCTCGACCATCGGATAGCGTCTTTCAAGACCTATATTATATTCGCTCAGTCCCTCTGCCGCCTTGATAATGGCGTCTTCCTCCGAGGTATATATGTTCTCGCCGAGCATATTGTTACGCGTAAGCATACCTGCTCCGTACTTACCCGTTGAGATAAGCGCATAGCGGAGAACTCTTGCGGCGTTTTTCTTGAAGCCGCGGTCTTCTTTTGCATAAACGTCTCCGTTAGCAAACACCTTTTCGAGCGACATTCCGCGTATATTGAATGCGCCCTCCTTAGGCACGATCAGGCAAGTGAGATTCTTAATATCCTCAAGTTTTGAGCTGTTCTTTATAAGTGCGCCCCTATTTACCTCTTTTTTACGGTTAAGCGCACCGAATATGCCGCATGCAAGGACTATATAGCCAAATGCGGTATAAAACTCGCTCATCGACGATACTGCAAGCGAAACACCCGTCATAAATGATGGGAAAATGCCGTTATTCGTTGATTCGACAAGAAGCGACAATACGGTCAAAATGAAAACGCCTGTAGTCATTGCAAGCGTCCAACGGCGGCAGAAGACCGCGATGCGTTCAAACACCTGCAAGCGTTCGTGAGAAACGATCGGCTGATTCTTCTTCATCTTGCAAACAAGCGTCTCGCCTCCGATCTCACAGCAGATCGCTTTGGCGTTGCCCTTCGTGACAATAGAGGACGCGAAAAGCATATTCTTCTGATTTGCGGGAGCAACATCGTGATATTCCTCAAAGCGCGCGGATTTACGCACGGCGTGGGTGACTCCCGTTACGTTGACCTCAAGTACCTCAAGGTCGTTACTCTCAACAAGTCGCGCATCACACGGAACTATATCGCCCGCGGAAATATAAATAACGTCGCCGCGGACAAGACGCCGCTGCTTTACCATATATACTCTTCCCTCGCGAAGCACCTTTGCGTTCGGAAGCGCACCCTTACCCATATCGTCAAGGACGCTCTGCGACTTCATATACGTCACCATAGCGACTGTATAATAGGTCAAAAGCACCGCGAGCATGACGAACAGGTTTTCCGTCTCCTCAAATATCGCGGCTATAAGAAGCACCGTCAGCATGAGAAGCGAATTGAAATCCGTCAGAAGGTGAGCAAGATACGTCTTATAGTTTTTCTTCGGGGTCGGATATATATCGTTTTCGCCGTCAAGCTTTCTGCGTCTGCGTACTTCGTCGCGGTCGAGACCCGTTCCGACGTTCGTGCCGAGGATCGTTGCTGTCTGCACGGCAGATTTATCATACCATTTTTCAGCCATATCTGCTCTCCTTTCTTCAAGATTTAGAGGCATTCTGCGGTCATCCTGAGCGAAGCCCACCCAAGATTCCAATGCTTCGCATCGCCGCTGCGCGGTTCGGCTTCGTACTTCGCACTTCGCTCAGAATGACTGTGGGCGGACGCAGTCGAACCCGTAGGGCAACGCGTAGCGTTGAGATCTCGCAGAATAATTATTAATTGAATGCTTAGATAGTTTCAACGGTCAGCTTTTCGCCGTCGTAGTCAAGAGAAATACCGAAAATATTTTCGGAATAGCCGCTTATAAGCTTATCTGCAAGCTTATCCTCGACCTCCTTTTCGATATATCTGCGCATATTTCTTGCGCCGTATTTATCGCTGAACGACGCATCGGCGATAGCTTTCGCCGCCTTATCGGTATAAACGAATTTGATATCTTTTTCGGAAAGTGCTTTTACGAGGTCGTTAAGCATAAGCTTCGCAATTTCTGCGAAGTTTTCTTTATTCAGGCGGTTAAAGACGATTATTTCGTCGACACGGTTGATAAACTCGGGGCGCAAGAAGGTTGAAAGCGCCTTTTCGGTGCGTTCCTTATCGGAATCGTGACGACTCGCCGAGAAGCCGGCGGATGACGAGGATACCTCTGAGCCGGCATTTGTTGTCATTACTATGACGGTGTTTTCAAAATTGACCGTTCTTCCCTGCGCATCGGTAATTCTTCCGTCGTCGAGAATCTGCAAAAGAATATTCATTACGTCGGGATGCGCTTTTTCGATCTCGTCGAAAAGCACGACGCTGTACGGCTTACGGCGGATCTTCTCGGTAAGCTGTCCCGCCTCGTCGTAGCCGACGTATCCGGGAGGAGCACCAATTATTCTCGATACCGAGAATTTCTCCATAAATTCCGACATATCAAGGCGTATAAGCGTTTCGGGAGAATCAAAAAGCTCTGATGCGAGCACCTTTACAAGCTCGGTCTTACCGACGCCTGTCGGTCCTGCAAATATGAAGGAAACGGGCTTACGCTTTGCGCTTACTCCCGCGCGGTTTCTTCTTATCGCACGGACGACTGCATCAACTGCATGGTCCTGCCCTATGATCTTGCCTGAAATGCTTTCCTTAAGACGCTCGAGCTTTGCAAAGTCGTTTTCCATTATCGAGGACGCGGGAACTCCCGTCCATATTTCGATAACTCTTGCGAGGTCTGCGCCCGTAAGCGAGAGCTTTTCCTTTTCCTCACGAAGCGAATCGAGACGCTGATTAAGGTTTATCTCCTTGACCTTTATCTCGGCTAGCTCCTCGTACTTCTTATTCTGCGCTTCCTGCTCGGTCTCCTCGCGTGCCTCTATTTCGGCTTTATGGGTAGCGACATCAAGCGCTTCCTTTTCAGCGGCTCTGAATTCATTAAGGACCTTTGACTTGAGTGCAACGTAGGAAAGTGCCTCATCAAGCAGGTCTATCGCCTTATCGGGCAGATATCTGTCTGTTATATATCTTTCGGAAAGGTTTACTGCCTTGTAAAGAAGCTCGTTCGAGACGGTTATACCGTGGAAGGTTTCGTAATAAGTCTTTATGCCCTTCAGTATCTCAACGCAGTCACTAACCGACGGCTCGTCGATCATAACGGGCTGGAAACGGCGTTCGAGCGCAGCGTCCTTTTCGATGAATTTTCTGTATTCGGTGAGCGTCGTTGCGCCGATGACCTGAATTTCACCGCGAGAAAGGGCGGGCTTCAGGATATTTGCGGCGTTCATACTGCCCTCTGCGTCTCCTGCGGAGGCGATGGTATGGACCTCGTCGATAACGAGAATAACGTTACCGAGCGCCTTTACCTCGTCGATAAGACCCTTCATTCTCGTTTCAAACTGACCTCTGAACTGAGTGCCTGCGAGAAGCGCGGTCATATCAACGAGATACACTTCCTTATCCTTAAGGCGGAAAGGAACGTCGCCCGATGCGATCTTTGAAGCAAGCGCCTCTGCGACCGCAGTTTTACCTACACCCGGTTCACCGATGAGACAAGGATTATTCTTCTGGCGGCGGCAGAGTATCTGCATAACGCGCTGAAGCTCGCGGTCGCGTCCGATTATAGCGTCGAGAAGTCCGTTCTTTGCCTTATCCGTGAGCGAGGTGCAGTACTGAGAAAGGAATTTCTTATCCTTTTCTTTTTTATTCTTTTCGTTCGGCTTCTTTTCGGGTCTTCCCCTCATGGGCGGCATTCCGCCAACAGAACCGAGGATTTTCATGAAATCGATCGCAGGTGCTTTTCCCTCCTCGTCATCGCCGCTGTCAACTACTGCGGGAAGATCGCTTTCGTCGATATCGGGCTCAAGACGGTCGAGGTCGTCCTCTGAGATACCGTACTGATTCATAAGAGCGTCTACCTGTGCTATACCAAGACTCTTCGCACAGCGCAGGCAATAGCCCTCGTTTTCAATTTTATCGTTTATCATTTTGCCAACAAAAACGACTGCAAGGCGTTTGTGGCATTTTGAGCAAAGCTGCATATTATTTCTCCAAATTGGGTTTTTGCTTATTTTATAAGCTTAAAGGGATCAAATTTACCGATGAATTTTACAACTATGGAATTGTCGATCACCGTTTCGGGCACGACTCCGTCGTAAAGAACCGAAAGGTGAGGCAGGAGCGCACATATCGCAAGACTGATACCCCATGCCAGAAGCAGACCGGAGGCTCCTCCGAGGATCGCTCCGAGAAGCTTATCAGCAGTCCTCAGCAGTGGAAGCTTAACAACTGTGCATATTATCATTGATATGATAAATAGGACGAGATACAGTACAACAAACACCACTAAGAACGCAAGCGCTTTCGATATAGCTTTTGAAAGCGGCGCAGCCATTGTTTCGGCAATTTTGTTACGCTTTTGTTCCTCTGCCTCATTTATGTCGCTGTTTTCAAAAAGCTCCCTTACGTCGTCGGGGTCTGTTCTGAAACGGTCAAGAGACTTTTTAAATGCAGGCGGCATTTCATTTACGAGCGTCTCGGTATCAACCTGCGGTATCGAATCCTTTGCGGCGGATACAACTGCCTTGTGAACGAATTTATCTTCCATTACTCCTGCCAAGGATGGGCTGATATGAACGCTTGCGAATATTGCCGCAATAACTACGACAATTCCGATAATGCTTTTAACAAAGCCCTTTCTTATACCGCGTATGAGGCAACCCGCAAACGCGGCTATTACAATAACGTCGATCAAAAGTGACATTATATTATCTCCCTTCAAATACTGTCATTTGCCGAAATCAAGCGGTTCGGCACCACCTGAATAGCAGACTATTACGGTGTCATCGTAGAACGCCACGTCCTTTGCATTCGGCTTGACGGGCGCTTCATTTACGGTCTTTGATGTTACGTCGATAAGCACTGCCCTATCTTCGAAAAGAAGACAGACCTTTTCACTTCCGGGAAGTATCTTTATAAGCTCTCCCTCCATCGACGACGTCATTATAAGCTCGGCGTTAACGTCGTAAATATTTACTGTTTTATCGTAACCGAGGACCGTTGTATTATACACTGAAACGATCAGTGATGAATTTAATTCAAGATTATGTGATGAATGACCGCTGAACTGAAGCGTTGCGCGTTTATCGCCCTTTGACGAATAAATAACTACACTGTCGGAATAAACGACGGCGAGGTCTCCGTTTTTCAGCCACTCGCTTTTAAGCGGAATCTTTCCGTTTTCGATCACGGTAAAATCGGGCTTACCGTTTGACATTCCGAGGACAAGTATCTCGCTTTCAAACGCACCGTCTTTATCGTATACCGACGCGATCACCATTTTATTTCCTGCGTCATTTATACTGACGGAAAGGACGTATTTATCCTTTCTTACGGTATTTTTCAGGTTAAAATTCTCATCGTAAACGTATACGATGCTTCGGAAGCTGTCGTCTCTTGTTACTACCGCGTAGCTTCCTTTGTTTGACATATCTGCAAGAACGATTGGGTATTCGAAGCGTTCCTCATGCAGCTTTGCAAAAGAATTATGTATTGAATAGGTGTGTGTCGTATCTCCTCTGTCGTATATCAGCATATATTTATCCGAAATAACGAGGCGAGGATTATAAAACTTGTTCGTATCACTGTACGAAAGCGCACCCGACGGCTTATAAAGCATGGTCGAACCGGCGTTTATGACCGCCAGCTCTCCTCTGTATATACCGAAGGATGAACTTGAACCGCCGTTATATATTACAGAGTCGAATTTACTTCCCGAGATAGCTCCTGTAATATCGAGGTCCTTTAATAGATATTGAAAATTCTCCGGCGTTATGTCAGAGCTGTATGCGCTTAGCATAGTTACGGCAAAAACAAAGGTCAATAAAATTGATATATACTTCAGGATCGCGTATTTATTCGCTATCTTTATATAATACGGATTTTCTTTTTCAAAAGCGCCGTCATATTTTGCCTTAGGCATAACGACCGAGCTTCTCTTTTTTATGAGCTTGTATCCGCTTTTTTGCGGTTTTTCCTTTTCGGCAGGGACCTGCGCCTTATTTTTGTCCTCCATTTTTGCCTCCTTTCTCAATACTTTACGTCGTACAGATACAGTCCTTCTGCCGGGGCAGTCGGTCCTGCATTTTTACGGTCCTTGCTTTCTATTATTTTTGCAATATCGGTTATTTCAATTTTGCCGTCGGATACTGCTATAAGCGTACCGACGATTATTCTTACCATATTATAGAGAAATCCGTTTCCGCGAACCGATACGATAACGTTATCACCCTCTCGGGTTACAGAGCAGGAATATATTTCTCTTACGGCATCCTCGATCTTTGAGCCGGATGCCATGAACGCGCTGAAATCGTGCTTTCCGACAAGGTACTGCGCGGCTTCATCCATTTTTTCGGCATCAAGCTTTTTCGGGAAAAAGTATGCTCTTCCTTCCGAAAACGGATCACGGGTAGATGCGTTACAGATAACATATCTGTATTCCTTTTCCTTGACGGAATAGCGGGGGTGAAACCCCTCGTCCACCTTGACGGCTTCTCTTACCGATATATCGGGCGGAAGATGCGCGTTAAGTGCCGACGGCAGCTTTTCGGGCTTGATCTTAGCATTTTCGCTTTCAAGTGTTGCTTTAAACGCGACTGCGTGAACTCCGCTGTCGGTACGTGAGCATCCCGTTATTTTAGTACCGTCTCCAAAAAGTGCCGTAGCGGCATCTGTCAGCTTTTCCTGTACCGACACGCCGTTTTTCTGCTTCTGGTAGCCGCAGTAATTTCTGCCGTCGTATGAAATTGTCATTAAATACTTCACAGCATTATCTTCCTATGTCAACCAGATCGGGAAATAATACGAGTAGATATTAGACAGTACTATTGCCGTTCCGAGAAGCAGTATTGCGATAAAAAGGAATGCGTCACGTGCGCCGAAGCGCGTTTTCGTCATTCTCGTTCTTCCGCTTCCTCCGCGATAACAGCGGCACTCCATAGCGACCGCAAGATCGCTTGCTCGACGAAATGCAGAGATAAACAGCGGTACGAGAACGGGTATAAGCGCCCTCGCTCTCTTGATAAGTCCGCCCGAGTTAAAATCAGCTCCGCGTGCCTTCTGCGCGCTCATTATTTTGTCTGTTTCCTCAACGAGTGTCGGGATAAAGCGAAGTGCTATCGACATCATCATTGCGAATTCGTGAACAGGCGCCTTTATTTTATTCAAAGGCGAAAGCAGACGCTCGATACCGTCTGTCAGCATTATTGGAGAGGTCGTATACGTCATAAGAACAGAGCTTCCTGCCAAAAGACATATTATACGAAGCGCCATAATTACTGCGAACACGAGTCCTTCCGCGTATATCGTAATAAACTTCCAATGTACAAGCGGAGGCGTATCTCCCTTATAGAAGAACACGTTATATATCGTCGTAAATGCGAGTATGAATATCAGGGGTTTAAGACCCTTGACAATTATCTTTATCGGTACACCGGACATCGCGATCAGTATTAGAGTCGCAACGAGGAGTATGATAAAGGACATAATGGAATCGCAAAGGAACACTGCAACGATATAGAGCAGTGCCGAAATTATTTTCGTTCTCGGGTCTATCTTATGAAGAAAGGATTTTCCCGGGAAAAACTGTCCTAGCGTTATATCTTTAAGCATTGCCGCATCCTCCCATCTTCGAAAGGATCTCTGCCTTTGCCTCATCGACCGTGAATATATCTGTTCTCACGTCGATGCCCTTACTCTTCAGTGCACGCATGAACTTCGTTATCTGCGGAACGTCAAGTCCGACCGACAGAAGCTTATCCGTCTCCGAGAAGACCTCGCGGCAATTTCCCTGCATAAACACCTCACCGTCATTCATAACGATGAGCTTATCGGAATAGCGCGCCATGTCCTCCATACTGTGGCTGACGATAACGACTGCGTTCTTTCTCTTTCTCTGATAAGAGTATATGCCTCCGAGTATCTCCTCGCGTCCGATAGGGTCAAGTCCTGCCGCCGGCTCGTCGAGAATAAGAACGTCGGGATCCATTGCCATTATTCCCGCAATAGCGACGCGTCTTTTCTGTCCGCCCGAAAGATCAAAGGGGGAAACCTCAAAATATCTTTCTTCAAGACCGACAAACAGCGCCGCTTCTTTTATACGGCGGTCGATCTCGTCCTTAGGAAGTCCCATATTTTTAGGTCCGAACGCGATGTCATCGTACACTGTATCCTCAAAGAGCTGATACTCGGGATACTGGAATACAAGACCGACCTTATGGCGCAAGGTCTTAAGATCGTAGCCCTTTTCCTTTATATTATTTCCGTCGAACATGACCTCGCCCGACGTTGGGAAAAGAAGTCCGTTAAGAAGTTGGACAAGGGTTGACTTACCGCATCCCGTGTGTCCGATAAGTCCTGTTATGCAGTTATCTTCGATTTCAATATTGATATTACGCAAAGCATCCTTACGGAAGGGCGTGCCTTCACTGTAGGTATAGTTTACGTCTACAAGCTTCAATTTCGTCATTTTTTAAGCCACGCGGAAAGGATTTCCGCCCCCTCCTCTTCGCAAAGAATATCAGAAGGGAGATCTACGCCGTGATGCGACAGATCGTAGAACAGCTCCGTTACCTGCGGAACATCAAGACCTGCGCGGCGAAGCTTTTCAACGTTTGAGAAGACTTCCTTCGGTGTACCGTCAAGGAATATCTCGCCCTCGTTAATAACGACGACGCGATCAGCTTTTACCGCTTCGTCCATATTATGCGTTATATGGATGACTGTAATTCCCTGCTCGCTGTTTAGCTTAGCGATCGTATTCATAACCTCTGCTCTGCCCTGAGGGTCGAGCATTGCCGTCGATTCGTCAAAGATTATGCACTCCGGCTGCATCGCAATAATTCCTGCGATCGCAACTCTCTGCTTCTGTCCGCCCGAGAGACGGTGAGGCGCGTGTGTCGCATATTCCGACATTCCAACCGTTTCAAGAGCACTGTCAACGCGGCGTCTGATCTCCGACGGCTCAACTCCCAGGTTTTCGGGTCCGAAAGCCACGTCCTCCTCGACGATCGTTGCCACAAGCTGGTTATCGGGATTTTGGAACACCATTCCGACCTTTCTTCTTATCTCGAAGAGGTCGTCCTCGGTTATATCGGGATTGGTGATATCGAAACCGTCTATATATATTTTTCCTTCATCGGGTGATAGTATCATATTAAGGAGCTTTGCAAATGTGCTCTTTCCCGATCCGTTATGTCCGAGGACACAAACAAAGGATCCCTTTTCTATTTCAAGGGACAGATTTTTCAACACGTAATGCTTATCTATACTGTCTTCGTCATCATAGGTGAAGATGAGATCTTCAACCTTTATAAAAGGTACTGACATTTTATATCCTTCAGAAAATTATTTCGTCCATCTTGAAGACGCTCCGCAAGGAAGCGACCATCCTGTTTGTTCGACGGGAAGTCCGATCTCGTCCGAGATCACCTTTCCGCCGTGCTTCGGTATTATGTTCTTTCCGACAATATATCCCATTGTCGAAGCAGAAAGCCCCGTCGTATAGGAATTGAGCAAGAAGAAGAGCGGGTTATCGGAAAGAAGCGTCGACGCAAGGGCAACGAAGCTGTCTATATTATCCTCAAGCGTCCATTTTTCTCCGTTCGGTCCGCGTCCGTAGGAGGGCGGGTCCATTATGATTGCGTCGTAAGTGTTGCCTCTTCTCTTTTCTCTTTCGCAAAATTTGAAGCAGTCGTCGACTATATATCTGATCGGCGCATTTGAAAGTCCGCTTAATGCCGCGTTTTCCTTGGCTCTCTGCACCATTCCCTTTGATGCGTCGACGTGGCAGACCGATGCGCCTGCCTTTGCCGCCGCAACCGTTGCTCCTCCTGTATACGCGAAGAGGTTAAGAACCTTGATCGGACGGTTTGCGTTCTTGATGAGAGCCGAGAACCAGTCCCAGTTTACCGCCTGCTCGGGGAAAAGTCCCGTATGCTTGAAGCCCATCGGCTTTATCGAGAAGGTAAGGTCGCGGTAATTTATCTTCCATTCCTCGGGAAGTTTATTTTCGTTCCAGCTTCCGCCGCCGCTTTTTGAACGGTTATATACTGCATCCGCCTTTTTCCATGCCGAATGTGCTCGGCAGTTTTTCCAAATTACCTGCGGGTCGGGGCGGATTAGTGTATAGCCACCCCACTTTTCAAGGCGGCATCCGTCGGAGCAGTCAAGTAGAGAATAATCCTTCCAGTTGTCAGCTGACCACATATTTTAGTCCTCTTGTGTGTTAAAGATATCGAGCTGGTTTCCTGCTACGGTGTTGTTTCCGAACGGAATACCGAGATGCTCGTATGCAAGGCGCGTTACGCATCTGCCACGCGGTGTACGGCTTAAGAAGCCGATCTGCATAAGGTAGGGCTCGTAGACATCCTCGATCGTTATCGCCTCCTCGCCGACTGTTGCAGCGAGAGTATCAAGACCAACGGGACCGCCGCCGTAAAACTTGATTATTACCTCAAGCATTCTTCTGTCGACTGCATCGAGACCGAGCTTGTCAATTTCAAGTCGGTTAAGCGCGTAGTCGGCTATCTCGCGGTCTATGATACCGCTTCCCTTGACCTGTGCGAAGTCACGCACGCGCTTAAGAAGCCGGTTGGCGATACGCGGAGTACCGCGGCTTCTTGACGCGATCTCCCTTGCGCCGTATTCGTCGATCGGGATATTAAGGATTCCCGCGCTTCTCTTTACGATGGTTGCAAGCTCGTCCACTGTATAGAGTTCAAGCTTCAATACCACGCCGAATCGGTCGCGAAGCGGCGTTGCGATCTGTCCTGCACGTGTCGTTGCACCGATAAGAGTGAATTTAGAAAGACTGAGCGGTATGCTTCTTGCCGCAGGGCCTTTACCGATTATGAGGTCAACTACGTAATCCTCCATCGCGGGATAGAGTATTTCCTCAACGGTTTTAGGCAGGCGGTGTATTTCGTCGATAAAGAGAATATCGTTTTCACCGAGATTCGTAAGGATAGCAACGAGATCGCCACCCTTTTCGATCGCGGGGCCTGACGTTACTCTTATATTAACTCCCATTTCGTTTGCGATTATCGCGGAAAGAGTGGTTTTACCGAGTCCGGGAGGTCCGTAAAGAAGAACGTGGTCAAGCACCTCGCCTCTGCTCTTTGCGGCGTCAATATAAATTTTAAGCTGCTCCTTCGCCTTTTCCTGACCGATGTATTCGTCAAGGGTCTTTGGGCGGAGCGTCGGCTCATTTTCTCTGTCTTCGCTTTCCGAGAAGGACGAGGAAACTATGCGCGACTCAAAATCATATTCAAATTCGCTATCAAATTCAGCCATTATTCCCTCTCCTTACTTCATAAGCTTTGAAAGCGCGGTTCTTATCAGCACCTCAACCTCAAGCGACGGATCGAGTCCCTTGAGCGCGTATGCCGCTTCGCTTCTTGTATAGCCGAGGACAAGAAGTCCGTCCGTCGCGGCGGCGATATTGCTTGAGCCGGACGCTTCGGCTTCGGTTTCGAGAACGTAATCTCCGTCAGTCGAAAGCTCCTTACCGATCTTATCCTTAAGCTCGAGAATTATCCTCTGCGCGGTCTTTGAGCCGATGCCCTGCGCCTTAGCTATTGCCTTTGCGTCACCGTTTACGACTGCCTGCGCAAAACGCTCGGGGGACATAAGCGAAAGGATCGAGATCGCCGATTTTGCTCCCACACCGGAAACGGATATAAGCATTCTGAACGTGGACAGCTCTTCAAGCGTATAGAAGCCGTAAAGCTCCATCGCGTCCTCCTTTACGCTTAAATGCGTATAGAGGCGAACGTTACTTCCGATCTTGCCTGCAAGCTTTCCGAGCGTGTTTCCGCTGATATTTATTCTGTATCCTACGCCCTGCGCGTCGATCACCGCGTTTACGGGATCGGCGAGCACCAGCTCTCCGCTTATGTAGTAGTACATGCTTTACTCCTTATTTTACGTTATAATAGCCCTTGATTCGCGATGCGCCCGTGTGTGCGTGACAGATCGCTATCGCAAGCGCGTCGGCGGTATCGTCGAGCTTCGGCATTTTTTCAAGCTTCAGAATCGTCTGCACCATCATCTGCACCTGCTTTTTCTCCGCTTTACCGTATCCGACGACAGACTGCTTTACCTGAAGCGGCGTATATTCGTATATCGTAACGCCCTTTTTCTTTGCCGCAAGGAGTGCAACTCCTCTTGCTTCGGCAACCGATATGCCAGTCGTAATATTATTCGTGAAGAAAAGCTCCTCTATTGCCATTTCTGCCGGATGATACTTTTCGATAAGCGCCGTCATTCCGTCGTATATCTGACTTAAACGATCCTCAACCTTTGTGTGCGCAGGTGTCGTTATCGCGCCGTATGCAATTGTCGTGAAGACGCCCTTCGTACAGTCGATTACTCCGTATCCGACTATCGCAAGCCCGGGGTCGATACCCAAAATTATCATTTTTTCCTCTTTCCCGCTGTATATAAACACCTTGGGCATTATAATTCATACTATTATAGCACATACAGAGAAATAAGTCAATTTATACTCTGAAAAATTTATAATTTTATAATAATATATATTTTGTTCAAATCTGTTTACACTGGCGGAAAAATGTGTTATAATTATTTTAACTATTTTTTGCGAGGAAAATAATGAAAACTGCTTTCAAATCATACCTGACGAGGTTTAACGCGTGGCGAAAAGAACACAGCTTCCTGTTCTTAGCGTTTATACTCCCCGTTATCATAATGTGGATGATATATATTGCCCTTGAGGTATTCCCTTTCGGAAACAACTCGGTGCTAGTTCTTGACCTAAACGGTCAGTACGTAAACTTCTTTGCCGACCTTAAAAACAAGCTTGCCGAGGGAGGATCATTCCTCTATTCCTGGACAAGGTCTATGGGCGGCGAATACATGGGCATTTTCGCTTATTACGTCTCCAGTCCTTTCTCCTTCATTGTTTCGCTGTTTTCGCACAGCAACATAACAGAGGCAATACTGCTCATCATTCTTCTCAAGGCAGGTTCTATGGGCGTTACGATGTCGTATTACCTGAACGAATCCTACAAGACAAAACCGCTCAACACCATAATTTTCTCGACCTGCTACGCTCTCTCGGGCTACGCAGTCGTTATGGCGAACAATACGATGTGGTTTGACTGTCTTATCTATCTGCCGCTAGTTACTCTCGGTATCGAAAGAATAATAAAGCGCGGCGATTTTAAGCTGTTTGTCGTCTCCTTGGCGATGTGTCTGCTCACTTCGTTCTACATCGGATATATGGTCTGCATTTACGTTGCGATCTATTTCTTCTGCTACTACCTCGCAAGCTCTCACAGATACGGAAATAACTTTTGGCTTGAGGATAACCACTTTTTCCGTTCGCTTGGAAGAATAATTCTCTACTCGGGAATTGCGGTCGCAATTTCGGCGATAATCATTCTTCCTGCTTACACCTCGCTCCAGTTTGGTAAAAACACCTTCTCCGATCCCGATTTTGCCTGGACACAGCGCTTTGACTGGCTCGATTTTATTGTCAAGCTTCTGCCGGGATCTTACGACACCGTTCGTCCTGAGGGTCTGCCCTTCGTCTACTGCGGTGTGATCGCGCTTCTGCTCCTCCCTATCTATTTCATCACATCAAGGATCAACTGGCGTGAAAGGATGATGAACGGAGTTCTCCTTTCGCTCCTTTTGATATCGTTCAATATAAACGCTCTCGATATGGTCTGGCACGGCTTCCAGAAGCCAAACTGGCTGAATTACCGTTACAGCTTCATTTTCATATTCATAATTCTCGTTTGCGCCTACAAGGCGTACTCGAATCTACAGCACGCCAATTTCAAAAATCTCGCGATAACGGGCGGCATACTTGTGCTTCTCGTTGCGATAATACAGAAGCTGAATTACAAGAACGTAGACGATTTCAACACCGTTTGGTTCTCAATTATCGCTATCGGAGTTTTCTGTATCGCTCTTTACTTCGTATATCGGAAAAAGTACAACGAAATGGGAACTGCCGTCGTTTTGCTTCTCGTTTGCGCAGAGCTTTTCGGTGCAGGACTGCTTAACGCCGCGGCTCTCGACGAGGACGTAATTATGTCTTCCCGCGACTCGTATAACAACTACTACGAGGCAGTACAGCCGATGGTGGATTACGTGAAGATGCGCGATAAATCGCCATTCTACCGCATGGAAAAGAATTTCCACCGTCAGTATAACGGGCGTACGAACGATGCTATGACGCTCAATATGTACGGTATCTCGAATTCGACCTCGACACTTAACAAGTCGATAATCGACCTGCTCCACCGTTACGGATATGCGTCTAAATCTCATTGGTCACAGTACCTCGGCGGTACTCCCGTTTCCGATGCATTCATCGGAATGAAATACGTTATTTCAAACGAGCAAATAGATAATCAGGTATGGAACGAGATCCATACGATGCCCGTTGATGAAAAATACAGATCGGAGATCATCGGATCACCCGACAAGCTCTATCTTTACGAAAACCCCTATGCTCTTTCTCTTGCTTACGGCTCGTCAGACGCTATGAAATATTTTGAAATTTCAAATTACGAGTCGCCTCTTCAGCTTATGAATGCAATGGCTGCGGCTGTTTTGGGTGCCGACGAAGATATTGATATTTTTGAAGCGCTTTATCACGACGATACGGTATATACCAATATCCGTACCGATTTTGCAACTAATCACAAAAAATACAGCGCGAGAAGCACAGGTACTGCCAAGATCGATTACATCGTCGAGGTAAAGGCAGGCGAGCCGGTATATATGTATATACCGACCGACTATCCGAGAGAATGTAATCTTTCGGTTAACGGCGAACATATCGGCACCTATATGGGCAATAAGAGCGACTGCGTACAGTATCTCGGAATCTTCGACGAGGATCAGATGATAACAGTTACGCTCACCCTTGCTGAAGAGCCGATATACGTCAGAAACAACCAGGATTATTTCTTCGGTCTCAACACAGAGCTGTTCAAGGCAACCTTTGAAGAGATAGCTAAATCAAACCTCAATATAACGAAGTTTGAAGAGGATTACATTGAAGGCACGGTAACGATAAGCGAAGGTCAGTCGCTTCTCGTTTCCTCCATAACCTTCGATGAGGGATGGATCGTTGAGGTCGACGGAAAGCGTGCAGACCTTATCAAGATCAACGACAGCCAGATCGGAATCGAGATCTCCGAAGGCACTCACAAGGTGACCTTTACCTACCGCCCTAAGTGCTTCGTTTATGGCTCTGCTATCTCAATAATCGGCGTTATTTCCTTTGCGGGCACTATCGTCTACGACGTGATGAAAAAGAAGCGCGATAAGAGAAAATGGGCTGAGCAAAATAATATATTCTAAAGAATAAGCCCTTTATAATGCGTCAACCCTTGTATTAAATAACAGAGGGAGCAGCACTATGCAAGGGCTTAAAATTTTGAGAAACAACGGTATTCACGGATATATTTTCATGATCTCCTGCGGGATACTCTTCGGAGCTTTTATAGAGCTTCTTTATCACGAAAGAGTGATATTCGCCGCCTCGGTCATAATGTGCATTTATTTTGCCATCATACACAAAATAAACCGTGCTTTGACTGACGAGCCGATATATACGAAAGCCCTTATTTCGACCTTTGCGATAAGTGCCGTCGAGCTTGGCTTCGGCATTATCACAAACCGAGTTATGCATCTTCATTTATGGGATTTTTCCGACAGTCTTTTTCACGTTCTCGGACAAATTTGCATACGAGAAAGCTTTATACGTTTTATGATCGCATTCCCCGTGATATATTTAAGTAAAATTGCCGACAGAATACCTATTCAAAGAGGGAAAACATCAAATGGCTAAAAAGAAAAGCAGAAACAGAAAGAAGAAGCTGAAAGGCATACGCATCCTTTCGGCGTTGATCCTGATAATATGTGCGGCCATCGCACTTAAAACCATACCCGGTGCTTGGGCGTTTCTATCGAAATACCTGCCGTTTATCGAAGAACCGAGACAGATAACCGTTCCTGACGGAGATATGGCGGTTCATTTTCTTGACGTCGGTCAGGGCGACTGCTCGCTTATCGTTATGCCGAACGGGAGAACCGTACTTATCGACGCGTCAGTCAAGGACGAGGGTAAAAACATTCTTGAATACCTGTCGTATCAAAAGGTCACGCATATTGATTATTTCATTCTGACGCATCCGCATGCCGACCATATTGGAGGTGCGCGTGAGGTGATAGAAACACTTTCCGTCGGAAAGGTCGTTATGACCGACATAGAAACTGACACGGCTACCTTTGAAAATCTTTTGCTCGCTATTGATAAGAAGAATATTCCAGTACATATTGCAAAGGTCGGCGATATCATCAAGCTTGATAACGCAAATATGAAGGTGCTCGGTCCTGCCGAAAAGACCGATGATCTGAATAATATGAGCATAGTTCTCCGCCTTGATTACGGAAAGACATCGTTCCTCTTTACGGGTGATGCCGAGGAACCGTCCGAAAAGGATATGCTTGAGAAATTCTCGCCGAACGAGTTTCGCGCCGACGTTATAAAGATCGGTCATCACGGTGCAAAGACTTCAAGCTCGCTTGACTTTATCACTGCGGTCAGTCCGCAATACGCAGTCATAAGCTGCGGAAAGGACAATTCCTACGGTCATCCGCACACCGAAACGATAAACACGCTTAACAAGCTCGGTATCAAGTATTACCGCACCGACGAGGTCGGAAACTTAGTATTTTCAAGCGACGGAGAAAAGGTCAAACTTCTTCGTCCGATAGCTTAATACATAACTATCCCCCTGCTTTTGCAGGGGGATAGTTTTTAATTACCGAGGTTCTATCATTGAGCTTCCCGTAAGCTCATAGAGGTTGCCGAAGCGGTAGCCCATTCCTTCGAGCGTCGTCAAAAATTCATCCATGATCGCCGCATTGGTTGCCGACGTAGGGTGCAGAAGCAGGACTTCTCCGTTGTGCAGACGGCTCATAAGCTTATTCATCGCCATCTCACACGACATTTGCCTATTGTTATCCCAGTCGTCGTAGGCGCAGCTCCAGAAGACTGTTTTATATCCAAGCTCTGACGCCCATTTGAGGTTTTCAAGATTGAATTTTCCCTCAGGCGGACGGTAAAACGCCTGAATCTCATGCCCTGTACATTCGAGCATTACGCTGTTCAGCTCGTCAAGCTCCGCCTTAAATTCCTCGATATTTCGGATCTTCGTCATATCCTTATGATTTGACGTGTGATTACAGACAAGGTGCCCCTCGTTTACCATTCTTGTTACAAGCTCGGGGTTTTTCTTTATAAGGTTTTCAAGAACGAAGAACGCTCCGCGTGCGTCGTGCTTATGGAGAGTATCGAGTATCTTTTCGATATTTCCGTTTTCGTAGCCGCAGTCGAAGGTGAGGTATATCACCTTATCTTCTTCCGTCGCGTTTTCGTCAATATAATATCCGCCGTATTCCTTGATAAAGGAAAATTCGGTCGGCAGCGGAGGCGGGTTTCCGCTTTCGCTCTTTTTGCAATACCAGTTAAAGCAGTTCGAATTATTTGAAACGTCAATAACAGAGCCGCCTGATGCGTAACCGATAACCGGAAGTGCAAACGCAAGCAAAAGCGCGGCCATGACCTTTATTTTCATATCATTCCCCCGCATTATTTTTTCGCGGCTTTGTGCCGCAACGTTATTTTGTGTTTTTTATGATGTAAAAATTCGAGAAAAAAGTTGGTTTTCGGCGATATTTTTACCTGTTGATCACAGTTTTTGACCTGTTGAGCTCAATATATTTACTTTTTTCGCTATTTATGCTATTATTTAATCAGCAAAACAGAAGGAGGGATGAAATGAAGCTGCGCACAGTGATCTGCGACAGCGGCGAGGACGAGATCGTTATTTCCTGCAAGGAAAGAAACGAAAACGTAATTTTTATCGAGGACCTCATAAAAAACGCGATCGGTCATAACGATTCGCTTTTGCTTTCGTCGGGTAACGTTCAGTATTTTATCCCGATAAAGGAGATCATCTTCTGCGAAAGCTACGACGGGCATTCGGTCTGTCACACGAAGGACAAGGTCTTGAATTCGCCGTACAAGCTTTTCGAGCTCGAAAAGATACTTTCTCCCGTTTTTTGCCGCGCGTCGAAATCGACGCTTGTAAACTGCCGTGAGGTATATTCGGTCAGGAAAAATCTTGCCGGACCGTCGGAGATCAGCTTCCGCTCAACGCCCAAAAAAGCGTTTTTGTCAAGAAGCTACTACAAAATGTTTATGGAAAGAATGAATGAAACGAGGTTATAACTATGAGATTCGAATTTAATAGGGATTTTGAAACAGAAAAAGAAAAATCCTTTCACTTCAAGCTATCAGCAAACCGACTTGTCTTCGGACTTCTCTTCATCGCTTGCGCGGTGTGCATTATTCTTGACGCCGTCGGTGTCTCTCTCGGATTTTTGAGCGGCATTCCTGCGTGGGTGCTTATCCTTACGGTTATTAACTTAATCTGGCTCTTTGACGCTTTCATAAAGCTCAAGCTGTCTATGGTGTTTCTTCCAATCGCGTTCATTTTTATGCTGCTTGAAAAGTATATAGCAGGTTGGTGCGGTCTCAGTAAGAGCAACATAATAAACAACTGGCTCGTGTTCCTGTGTGCGCTTCTCCTTTGCATCGGCGCGAAGCTTATTACTCCCAAAAGAAAATTCACAAAGTATTTTTCAAAGGCGGCAAATCATAAGACCTCACGCGGTACCGCTTCGACTATCTACGTCGACTGCGCCGCCGAAGAAGATACCGTTACAATCAAGAACGACCTTGGTGCCTGCAACGTATATTTTTCAAACGTTGAAAGCTACAAGGGCGGTGTGGTATTAGATGTTCATAATGAGCTTGGCGCGATGACGATAAACGTTCCGAAGGAATGGAACATCGTTACCAATATCAAAAACGAGCTTGGCGCTGTAACTGCGTCGGAGGAGCAAGGCACGACAGATAAAACCTTATTTATTAACGGCAAAAACGAGCTTGGTGCCGTCAATATTAAAAGAGTATAAGAATATTAAAAGCCGCACTTCAAGCGAAGTGCGGCTTTCTCTTTTGTTATTCGGCGAAATCAGGGAGATTAACCGAGTCTCCTCCGAGAGAGACCGTAATAACGTCCTCGTTTTCGAAGATCATTACTTCGCATTCGGGGAAAATAAATGTGTTGTTCACGTCAGTATCCTCCTTCGTACGTCTTAAGACGCAAAGTTCTCTGTCGCTACACCGTAATTATAGGTCGCAGCGATGAGATTAAGCGTTGCGCTGTTTGTCGTGCTTTTGTAAAGAGTGCTGAGGTACTCGTTAAAAGTAAAGGAAACGGATGCGACAGCACTGTCACTGTCATAAACGGTAACTGTGATCTCGTCGTTAAAGTTAGCGGGATAAATTCCCGTAAGAGCAATAGCGCCGTTATTTACGTAGCCCATAACAGGCTTATTTTCAACGAGATTTTCTCCGCCGAAAGCGATAGTAACGGTATATCCTTCCTCAAGCTTGCTTTCGTCAACGGTAAGCTTTGCGCCTGCCGAGTGAGAAAGCGTTGCGCCGAGGCCTACGAATATATCGCCGCTTTCTTCGATGCTTCCTACACCCGTGAAGTCGGGAGCTGTTACGCTATCGAGCTTGCCTGTTGCTGCCTTGCCGTATGCGTCTATTGCATCGAGAAGCGCCCAAAGCTCGCCGTTTTCAGCTTCTGAATAAGCCGCCTTTACCTTTTCGATATAGGTGTCGACAGATACGTCGATCTCCTTGCCGTTCTCGCCGCATTTTACGGTAAGAGCAGTACCGATAAGGGCAGGAGTAAGCTCTACGGAGTAGGTATTGGTGCCTTCAAGGGCGTCAAACTCAGCGCCGTTGCTGAATATTACCTTGGTATTCGGGTATGCCGCGAGGTATTCAGAGGAAACGGTAAACTTAACGTTCACGGTAACGCCTCTGTTAAGGGTAAGAGAGAAGCTTGTAAACGAGGGAGCAGTCATATTTCCTCCGTCGTCAGTAACGCCAACACCCGCAGAAGCACCATTTGTAGAGCTGGAATGGGTTTCAGTGTTTTCAGGGTCGTAGCGGTATTCGTTAGTTCCGTTTCCACCGCATTCTGCAACGTCGACTGAAATACAGTCTTTTACGTGAAGTGGCAATCTCGTTGACTTATATGTAGCACTGTGACCCACAATACCGCCGATCCAAACATTCGCATCAGAGGAAGGAGCTGTAATCTTTGCATTGTTTGCACAGTTTTCGACGACGTTGTCCTTCATCGAAACGCCGACCTTACCTATATAGTGAGCGTCGGCAACTATACCGCCTATCATTATATCCTGAGCGAGCGGAGATGTGCCTGCATACTTAAAGTAACCGTTATTGGTAGAATTGAGAATTCTGATATATCCATATATGGTACGGTTTTCGTAGCCCCAAAGAACCTTTGTGGTACCGGTACCGATAACGAGGGCGACGATACCGCCGAATGCCTGCCTGATCTTTGAGGTGTTGTCAAGGAGCGTTATTCCGCCGTTAAATACGCAGTTATTGATAACGGTGTTATATCCCGCTTCGCCTGCGATACCGGCTGCAACGGAGTGATAGCCGTCGACCTCGATCTCTACGTCGGAAACGCAGTTTTCGATAGTTGTCGCCCACGCCTGACCGATGATACCACCTACGATACCGCACTGATAAACGAGATCCTCGTACTTAACACTGTTATGTACGGTATTACCCGGATAGAAGCCCGCTACGAGCTTGCAGGAGTTGGTAATATTACAATTTCTGATAACGTTGAAATCTTCGGGAGCATTCGCATTGGTGGGTGCAGCAGAGCGTCCGACAATACCGCCCGTAATTCCCTGGCTGTAGACCGTTACGTTATCAAGCGTAACGTTCTCTATCGTCGCGCCGTAGATAACTCCGAAGAGAGCGTCACCGGCATATCCGTTAGAGGAAGTGTACGTAGCGTGTCCCTTCGCGCTTGCGATACGTCCGTTATAGATCTTGTATCCGCCGCCGTCATAGTGACCGCCAAAGGCAGCGACGTTCAGTATCTGACTCGTTTCCGTCTGATGCTCGTAACCGATCGGCTTAATAGCACAGCCGTTAAGGTCGATGTCACATACCTGCTTGAAGTACTGACCGTTGAAATAGCCGATATTGGTTTCAAGGAGATCAGACGATGTCTGACATCCGCCACTGATTATCTGATTCGACATCCACATAAGGTTTCCGCCGTTTTCGATAATGTACGGATCTGCCTGTGTACCCGAGCCGGAGGGCGCGATCTCGTAGCCGTTCCAGCCGTAGTCAAACTCCTCGCCCTCTGCTTCAAGGTCGAATTCAAACTGGTTTGCGGTGTGATAATACTTATCCTTGATGGTCGAATAGTATCTTACGTCAACGGTTCTGCCGTCCTCGTCAAAGTAGAAGATCGTAACGAGACCGAGAGGAGACAGAGTATCGTTTTCGTCGTTGAGATAACGGTTGTAGTACCACTCAACGTCCTGCGCGTCGATAAGGAACTGCGAGACGGTATTGCCGTTATCACCGACACTCTGCGTCATGGTGATAAGGTTGCTCTCCATATGTCCGGAGAATACCATTTTGACGTTCTCGTACTTTTTGACGAGGTTATCCCAGAGGTACGTACCCGTTGTACCCTGATTATAGTCCTCTTTATCGACTGTCGTTCCGTCGAGAAACATATACTGATGCGTTACTATAATGACCTGATAGTCGGGGTTTGCCTCAATGATACCGCATCCCCAAGCGATCTCTTCGTCTGTCGGCGACCAGTCGAGGTTTACGACCATCCACTTATCGCCGTTGGGAGCGGTAAGCTTATAGTAACTGTTTTCGGCAGACGTATCGTCCATAAGACCGCCGTTTTCCTTGAACTGGTTAAGATAGTCATCTACAGCAAAGGCGAGGTTGAAGTCATAAGAATAGTAATCGTGGTTACCGCGAACGACGGTATAAGGAACTACGCCGTTAAGCTGGCTTATAGCATTAAAAGCGTGAAGCTGCTGTGCGGTATTACCGATATCGGTAATATCTCCGACGCCCATTACGATCTGCGTCTTGAGCGCTGATGCGTTATCGGCGATCCACTTATACATGGTCGCGGTATGGTTATGGTCGCCGTTAAGCTTATTAACGTCGTCCTGAACGATATACTGCGTGTCACCAACTACCATCATCGTATATGCGTAATCGGCAGGAAGCTCAACTTCGTCGGGATTCAGAAATTCCTTACTGTAAGAAAGATCGTAGCCGTTAGGGCTCTTGTCTGCGATATTCTTGCCGATGTCGGTCGACTTGAAATCCCAGTGAGAAAGAAGTCCCTCTTCGTTACCATATACACCGTTCTCGTAGTGTGCCTTTACTTCGGCTGCGGTGAGAATTTCGGTGTAGAAGGAGAGCGAACCGAGCTTTCCTAGGAAATTGTAGGGCTGTCCGCGGCGGTTGTCGTTACCGATGACCATAGGATTATCGGTAACGCGCTCGTCGATCGAGCCGTAATTGTACATAATGTAATCAGCCGACGTGGTCTTCGTCTGGACAAGAACGCCGTTTTTATAGCCGTAAACGTGTCCTGTTACGGGATCAAGAACGAACGCAAGATGCGTCCAAGCTCCCTTTGGTATCGAAATATCTGTAAAGTTATAGGTTCTTACGATATTCGACTGATTATAAACGTCACTCCACTCAAATTGAGGATAGTAAGTGCCGCTGCTTACTTTGATTCCAAGGCAAACGTAAGATCTCGTTGCATAGTTGGAATACGAGCTGAACACCGTTCCGAGGCGGCTGCTGTCACTCGTATGATATGTAGCATCCGACGGAATATATATCCACGTCTCGTAGGAAAGGGGAGCGGGGGCGTCCTTCATCGAATCGACGTAGAACATATCGTCGGATCCGAACATAACGCCGTCGCTCGGTGCTGCCGCTGATACCGTCACGCTGTTCGTTAAAACAAGTATTGACATTATCATTGAGCAAGCAAGAATGATAGACAAAAATCTTCTTTTCATGTCTTTCTCCTTGAAAATATTTATGCGAGTATATTTTAACATCATAATGTTGACATTTAAATACTTTTATGATATGATTTGTAGCAAGATGTTGATATAGTCATATATATTTTGTATGATTTATAGAAAATTATTGACTTTTTGGTGATTGTATGGAAAATAAGCTCTGCTATTATTTTGAGAACGGAATCGAGATAGAATTTTCGACAGGCGCTTACGGCGAGGGCGTAACGAAAACTATAAATTTACATAACAATTTTGAAATGCTGATCGTTGAAAAAGGCGAAATGATATGCTCACTCGACGGTACTGATTACCGAGTAAAGGCGGGTGAGGCGGCGTTTATTTCCCCGCTTCAGCTACATGGCTTTAAGGTTCTGAACGACTCGACCGTTCGCCGCGTCACCTTCTCCGAAAACATCGTTCTCACTCTATCGAATGCCATCAAACAAAAGAAAGCAGAAAATCCGATTTTCAAGCCGAAAGAAGATGATCTTGATTATTTTCTTTCACAGATAAAGTCGCTTTTCGGTACGGAGGAATATTCTACAAACAGAATTTCGCCGTCTGCAACGAGAATCAAGGTCAAGGGACTTCTTTATATAATCGAAAGCTCTCTCCTTTCGCAAGCGAAGCTCGTCCCTTATCTTAATTCGAAGAACGCCGTTATCGACGTCGTTCACTTCATAAGCCAAAACTATTTGTCGGATATTTCGCTGCGCGACGCGGCGGAAAGAATCGGCTACAACCATCAGTACCTTTCCCGCGAGCTTAACAAAACGCTCGGCGTCAGCTTCTCGAATATATTGAATCAGTACCGTATGAATCACGCTTACGCGCTTCTTCAAGACACCTCTTTGCCAATAAATCAGATCGCTTTCGAAAGCGGCTTCAAGAGCATTCGCAACTTTAATCACGTTTGCGCAGAGATGTTCGGCAAATCTCCGAAGGAGGTCAGAATTGATTCGGATATTGGCTGATTGTCTCTTGATTTTTGCGCTTAAATGAGTTATAATATGTCGGTATGAAACGAAAGGAATATCAAGATGAATATTAAAGAAATCTCCGAGATAAAACGCCGCTTCAAGGTCGAAAGAACGAATATTTCACGCATTCGCGGCGCACTTATAAATGAGAAAAAGGAAGTAATTTCCCGATTTGATCAGTCGCTCAACCTTATCAGCGAAGAAGAGGCGGAAGCGGTACTTAACACGCTCAAAAAGGTGCTTTCCGGATCGCTTAACAAGAATCTGATCGACATTGCCTTTTCAAATCAGCAGGTTCTTGACAGCTCCGAGCACAAGATGCTGTCGGCGCTTAAGGTATCGTCACTTGCCGATGACAAGGCGCTTGACGAGCTTATTGAATCGGTCAGAATTTCATATAAATGCGAGGGCAATTATCTCATCATTCTCGGCTCCGACGCTTACGACGTGCCTTCCTACGGCTCCGACGGCAACAAAAAAGAAGACAGCGGCGAGATCTACTCCTACATAGTCTGCGCTATCTGCCCTCTCAATATGACGAAATCCACTCTCGGCTACAAGCTTACCGAAAATGCGATAAAAAACAACCTCCCCGACTGGGTCATCGGTGCGCCCGACGCCGGCTTCCTCTTCCCTGCCTTCGACGGCAGAAAGACGAATATCTACAACGCGCTTTTCTACAACCGCGACAAGAAGGACAACAAGGCGGAGCTTATTGAAGCCCTCTTCCGCCGTGAAGCTCCTATGGCTGTCGCAATTCAGAAGCAGGTATTCACTAACATCTTCCGCGATACGATCGCAGAGGAATGCAGCATTGACGTAGTCAAGGACGTTCAGGATCACCTCGGTCAGCTGATCGAAGAACACAAGGCGCTGAAGGATCCCGAGCCGCTTACCGTTTCAAAGTCGACTGTCAGTGACATTCTAAAAAGCTGCGGTATAAACGAAGAGAAGGTCACCGAGTTTGAAACGCAGTTTGATCATAGCTTCGGCGAAAAAGCGACTGTTTCACCCGAAAATCTGCTTAACGTGAAGCAGTTTGAGGTAAAGACTCCTGAGGTTTCGATCAAGCTGAGTTCAGATATGTCTGATCTCGTTGAAACGCGAGTTATCGACGGACAGAAATTTATCATGATACGCGCTGACGGAATCGTTGAAGTAAACGGCGTTGAGATAAATATTAAATGATAAAAGCTCTGTTGCATATTGCAACAGAGCTTTTGATTTACAGATATGAATACAACAGGTGATTACTGCGGGAATCAAGAGCGGTAACATCGGGGATCTCGTAACGGTTATCGTTTGAATCTCTGACTATCACGCGGTTCGTGCCGTAGAGCTTTTTAATATCACTGTGGCGGTTGCGTATCTGAAAGGTTATCTCGCCTCTGTCGGTATCAACCGTCCATTTAAGCACTCCGAATTTATCCTCGCATTCAAGAAGACGCGATATTTTCGGGATCATATAGTATTCCTTGAAGCAGTCAAGAAGCACCTTACGCGATTCTTCGTCTATTTCATCGAGCTTACGGACAAAGCCGACTTCCTTTTCGTTTTTGTCAAGGAGAGTTATATACATTTCACTGTTCGAAAAAGGAAACAGCTTTCTCGGTTCAAGATCCTCGATAACGCTTCCGTCCTTCTTGACAAGGCGAACAAGATAAAGATCGGTACGTTCAAGATGACCCGTATATTTATCAATATAATAGCGTGCCATACACTTTTCCTCCTTACGCGAAGTTCTCCGCCTTGCGGCTTTCAGCGAGCTTGTCCGACATCGACTGTATCTGCACGAGGCGGAAGTATTTGCCCTCCATGGCCATGAGCTCCTCGGGAGTACCGCATTCGATTATCTCGCCGTTATCGACGACTACGATCTTGTTTGCCTTAGAAAGCGTTGACAGACGGTGAGCTATCATAAGCGTAGTTCTGCCGCTGATAAGCTGTTCTATCGCTTCCTGGATAAGATGCTCCGTTTCGGAGTCTACCGATGCGGTTGCCTCGTCGAAAACGAGGATCTTCGGGTTACGCAGCATCGCTCTTGCAATAGAAATTCTTTGCTTTTCACCGCCGGATAGACCTACTCCGCGCTCGCCGAGTACCGAATCGTAACCGTCGGGCTGACGGACGATAAATTCGTGAGCGTTTGCTATATCTGCCGCGTTGATTATCTCGTCTGCCGAAAATTTACTGTCGCCGTATGCGATATTATTATATATCGTATCGTGGAACATCTGCGGCTCTTGCTGAACGTAGCCAATGCTTGAACGGTAATAGTGCATATCAATGTCTCTGATATCAACGCCGTCGATCATAATCTGACCTTCGTAATGATCGTAGTAACGGAGAAGCAGATTGATAAGCGTCGATTTACCCGAGCCCGTCGTTCCGACAATTCCGACGATATCACCCGGCTCGATTACAAGGTTTATGTTTTTAAGCGTCTTTTTCGTGCGGTCAAAGGAGAAGTTTACGTTTTTAAACTCAATTCTTCCGCCAAGATCAACGTCGGTCATTCCCTTTCCGAAATCGTGCTCCGGCTCTGCGTCAAGAATGTCCATGATCCTTTCCAGGGAAGCCATTGCGTTTTGCATTGAGTCGGATAGATTTGCAAAGAAGTTTACGGGACCGTAGAACATACTTGCGTAAGAAATGAACGAAACGAGAAGACCTACCGATATTGAACCGCCGTTACCCGTCGATATTCCGTTAATAACGAGGTTTCCGCCTAGCGCCCAGATCACGACGCCTCCGCAACTGATAAGACAGTTTACTATTGCAGGATATGCATTGAGTATTTTGCCTGCCTTTGTATCTATGGTGCGCCATTCCTCGACGGCGTTTGTAAATCGCTCGGTAGAGCGCTTTTCGTTTGTATATGACTTTATTACTCTGATACCGGGAATGCTGTCGGTTAAAACAGACGTTACCCCCGACGAGCGTCTCCATATTCTGCGGTAAAATGGCGCGATCTTTTTTCTGAATATCCTTGCGCCGATAACGACGAGCGGAACGGGAGTAAGAGAATAGAGCGTCAGCTTCCAGTTTATACACAGCATTACGATGACTATACCTATAAGTGTAAAGAACTGCACGACGACTTCCTGCGTTATTCGGAGCATAAATGCCTGTATGGTTGCTGTGTCACCGCTTATACGGTTGATAACGGCACCTGTTGATGTCTTATCGTAAAAGCGCATCGGAAGATACTGCGCCTTTTCGTACACTTCACATCTCAGGCGCGCGATAATTTTATTTCCCGAGACTCGGAGCATATATCCTCTTATGCCTGTGAAGAGATAATGGATTATATGAACGCAGACGAGGGATATTACGACAACGGTCAGCATCTGACGGTTTCTGTCGGGAATAATATCGTCGACGAGCGTTTTTGTAAGCAACGGCGGTACAAGCGCGAGCGCCGTCGTAATTACCGAGATCAAGACAGAGATCGTAAGGATCACGATCTCGGGGCGGAGATATTTCCAAAGCTTTTTGAATACCCTGCCCTTGTCCATGCAGTGTATACACGGCACGCCCGGTGCGGAAAGAGTCCGTCCGCACTTCGGACAAACCGAAAGAAGCTTCTCGTATACCGCCTGCATAACGGAAAGCGCTTCGTCGGTGCTTTCACCGTCACGAATATCTGTGACGTACTTTGCCGCGGCATCGCAAAGAGCAGTTACGGTAAACGTGAAGCGGAAGAGATCATGGGTTTCACCGTCAAAGGTCTTTACTCTCATCATTCCGTTTCCGTACATACGCTTACAGTATATACTTTCAATTTCGGAAAATGCGTAGCGTCTCGACTCTTCGCCTTTTCCGAAATCGTAGGTAAAGATCTCTGAATCGGTTGCAAGAAGCACACACGTGCTGTACTTTGCCTCGTTTGAGATCTCACCGACAACAGCAAAACGAATCGGCTTTTCTTCGCTTCCCAAGGAACGAATGGTTTGGATCTGAGCTTCTGTAAGTTTTTGATTTATAAGCAAGCTATCCATCGCATTTTACCGCCTATTTTGGCGCTCTCCTTTAATTAGTTCAAGCATTATACTACACATTCAAATTGATGTCAATGGATTTTTAAGTATTTTTGACATAATTTTTTATATGAAAAGCGGACCGTAAAACACGGTCCGCTTAATTATTTATTCTTCAGCCTTCGCTTCTGCGATGATCTTCTGAGCGATATTGCCCGGTACTTCCTCGTAGCGAACGAACTTGTAGGTGAAGCCGCCCTTGCCCTGCGACATCGCGCGGAGAACGATCGGGTAATCGGTCATTTCTGCCTGCGGAGCTTCCGCTTCAACAAGCGAATATCCCTTCTTATTCGCGATATGATCCATACCGAGCACACGACCGCGACGCTTGTTAAGGTCACCTATAACGTCTCCGACGAGAGCTTCGGGAACTGTGATCTTAAGAGTTCCGACCGGCTCGAGAAGCACGGGGTTAGCGTTGATAAGCTCCTTATACGCAAGGTTAGCCGCGAGCTTGAACGCCATTTCCGACGAGTCTACGTCGTGGTAAGAACCGTCATAAAGATCAGCAGCAAGGCCTACCATCGGGTAGCCGGAGAGAACGCCCTTCTGCATAGCTTCGGTAAGTCCCTTTTCGACTGCTGGGAAGTAGTTCTTCGGAACCGCTCCGCCAACAACGCTTTCGGTGAAGGTAAGTCCTTCCTCTTCGCTCGGCGAGAAGGTGATACGAACGTGACCGTACTGACCGTGTCCGCCCGACTGCTTCTTATGCTTTCCTTCTGCCTGGATACGCTTCTTGATAGTTTCGCGGTATGCGAGCTTCGGTTTGCTGAGTTCAACGTCTACCTTATTTCTGTCCTTGAGCTTATTTACGATGATATCAAGGTGGATATCGCCAAGACCCGAGATAAGGAGCTGCTTTGTTTCAGCGTTATTCTCGAAGAAGATCGTCTTATCCTCGTCGCGAAGACGTGCGATACCCGTTGCGATCTTATCCTCGTCGCCCTTGCTCTTGGGCGCGATAGCCATGGTCATATACGCCTTCGGGAAGGTTATCGGCATATAGGGCTTCATATCCATATTGGTAAGCGTATCGTTCGTAGCGGTATCGTTAAGCTTCTGGATCATACCGATGTCACCGCAAGACAGCGCCTCGACCTCCGTAGTCTTCTTTCCTCTTACCTCGTAGATATGACCGAACTTTTCAACAGCACCCGTACGGAGGTTCTTAAGCGACATAGTATTATCGAGGTTACCCGACATTACCTTAAAGAATGTCTGCTTTCCGAAGGAATCTGCTACGGTCTTGAACACGAATATTGCCGGCTCGCTGCCTTCCTTGTCTATCGCAACGTCGTTACCCTCGTTATCGGTCTCGACCTTTTTGGCGGTATGGCGGGGATAGGATTCATTGATAGTATCAAGAAGGGTCGCAACGCCCCACATCTTTCCTGCAGAGCCACAGATAACGGGACATATCGAGCCGTTGATAATTCCCTGATGGATAGCTTCAACAGCTTCCTCACGAGTGATCTCCTCGCCTGCGAAATACTTCTCCATAAGCTCGTCACTCGTTTCGGCAATAGCTTCAAGAAGCATATCTCTATAAGTGTCTACGTCGCTCTTGAATTCATCCGGGATCACGCCTTCAGTGTAAGAGCCGTCTTTACTGAACACACGGGTCTTGAGATCGATAAGATTAAGGAATCCCGTAACGGCACCGTTTTCAACCATCGGAATAAAGAGAGGACATATACGCTTGCCAAAGTGCTCACGAAGCTGATCAAAGACCTTACGGAAACGGCACTCGGGATCGTCGAACTTATTTACGAATACGGATTTAGGAAGTCCTGCCTCGGTCGCATATTCCCATGCGAGCTCGGCACCGACTTCAACTCCCGCCTTACCGTCAACTACGATAAGCGCTGCATCCGCTACTCTTACCGCCTGCTTGACTTCGCCGACAAAATCGAGATATCCGGGGGTATCGAGAAGATTTATCTTAACGTCCTTCCAAATCACAGGAGCAACTGCCGCCTGTATGGAAAAGCCTCTCTTGATCTCTTCGGAATCAAAGTCACAGACAGTATTTCCGTCAGGGGTCTTCCCGAGACGGTCGGTCGCCTTTGAAAGATAAAGCATTGCCTCGGCAAGGGAGGTCTTTCCGGAACCGCCGTGACCGAGAAGGCAGACATTGCGAATTTGAGCTGTTGTGAACTTGTTCATAGGTTTAATTCTCCTTGTGTAAAATACATGATGCTCTTCGTTCCAAAAAACATCACCTTTTTAATTATATAACATTTTTTGGCAATTTTCAATAGGTGTACCGAAAAAAATGATGCGTGAAGTTAAAAATAATAAAGCATTTTTTGTGCATTTTAGACAAGTTTTGACCGATTTGCGTATTTTCGAACACTATTTTATGTGTATTTTGATATTAAGGTATCCCACTTTTCCAATGAAGAACATCCGTATTGTATTGGATCGTTTCTTCTATGTTTGATACATTCTTCTTATTATTCCTATTGACAAATTTTGAATATAAATTTATAATTAAATGAAAAATTTGATTTAGAGGTTTTCTCATGAATCCGTATTTAGGAGAATTTAAAAAATTTATCAGCCGTGGGAACGTTGTTGACATGGCTGTCGGTGTTATTGTCGGAAGTGCCTTTTCTGCTATAGTCACTGCGCTTTCAAACAATGTTTTAAAACCGATCGTAAATTATCTTTTGGCTGTAATATTTGATGCTCAATCACTTACTGAATTATATACTTTTTTGAAAAAGGCATACATAGACATTGTCAATGACGAAGGAATAATAATAGGTCAGGAAGTTGACCTGGCGCAATCTATTTACATTGATTGGGGGGCATTAATTAACGCCATACTCAGCTTCTTTTTAATTGCAATTGTTCTTTTTACTATTGTTAAGCTTATCAATAAATTCCGCGAGGAGCAAAAGGAGTTTGCCGAAATCATTGCAAAAAATACCTTTAACCGCAAAGAAAGAAAAGAGCTCCGTGCAAACGGAATCAAGCCACGAGACAGAAAAAGAGCATTGGAATATTTCAAGGAAAAAGAAATCAAAGCGGCTGAGGCAGCAAAGCTTGAGGCAGAAGAAAAGGCACGTATTGATCGCGAGCTTAACCCTACCACTGAGGATCTTTTAAAGAAAATTCTTGAAGTTTTGCAAAACAAATAAACCGTTTAAAAATCCGAGCGAAATTGCCGACCGTCATAAGAATGATAATCCCCCGACAGATCATGATCCGTCGGGGGCGTTTTTGTTCGATTCAAAGTGTGCGCAGTTTTTTGATCAGAACAGTATTTCGTTATGATATTTCGTTTCGATATTCGCGGCAAAAAGATGAGAGTCATTAGAGAGCTGAAGCACCTTAGGGACGACAAATCCTTCACCTGAAAACTCAATTACAGTCATTCCGGAATGTCCCATATCGAAGCGCGTTGCAAACTGCGAATACGGAATATCAAGGAGCGTGCTCAGAAACTCAAGTCCGAAGCCCTGATGCGCAAACAGTGCGACTCTGTCGTTATTCGGGTGCTCAGCGATATAGCCGTTACCCTCGTGGCGGTAACCGAGAGAGAGCATAAATGCGTCAGTCTCACGTCTCATTCTTGCCATCTCGTCGCTTAACCAAGGCATTTTGTCGAAGAAGGGGTGCTTGTACCACTCATAATCAAGCTTACGCACCTCGTCGGAAACGAGAACGGGGCGCGATTCGCGGTGACGGAAGATCCAATCGCGGCTTCCGTCGCTTCCCGTATAGAAAAGCGCCTTGCCCGAGTAGCTTTCGTTACACCAGTCAAGTATTTCTATCTCCTTGCCGAGCGCCTTTGCGGTCGGCGTTGCGGTCATGATCGCACGGTTTGAGCTTGACGCGTATATCTTCTCGGGATTACATACCTTCATTCTGCTTACAAGCGCCTCCGCCTGCCTTTCGCCAAGCTCAGTCAAGCTGTCGGGGGAATATATCGGGTCGCCGTGTCTAACGTAAAACAGTAACATATCAATTCTCCTTATGAGAAAACGGGGTGCGATGCACCCCGTTCAGTATTAGTTGTTAACGAGCTTTGCGATCTCGTCTGCGAAGTTCTCTTCTCTCTTCTGGATTCCTTCGCCCTTTTCGAAACGAACGAAGCCCTTGATGGAGATGCTTCCGCCGAGTGCCTTCGCGGTGTTCTCAACGTACTTAGCAACCTTCTCGTGATCGTCGCTCTTAACGTATTCCATATCAACGAGGCAGTTGTTATCGTAGAACTTGCCGATCTTACCGTTGATGATTCCCTCGAGAACCTTCTCGGGCTTGCCTGCCATCTTGGGATCGTTTGCGAGCTGCGCCTTGATGATGTCCTTCTCATTGTTAAGAACGTCTGCGGGAACGCAGGTTCTGTCGAGATAAGGAGTAGGATATGCGCCAACCTGGAGAGCGATGTTCTTAGCGAACTCATCGAAGCCGTCCTTGTCTGCGCAGTCGGTCTCGAAGTTTACGATAACGCCGATGGATCCTGCACCGTGGATATAGGTGCTGGTTACGCCACAAACAAGCTCGAAACGGCGAACGGTGATCTTCTCACCGATCTGGAATATAAGCTCCTTAAGCTTTGCGTCAACAGTGCTGCCCTCGTACTCGGAAGCAAGAAGCGCCTCTACGCTCGCGGGGTTAGTGTCGATTATGCACTTAAGAAGGTTCTTAACGAAGGTCTTGAAAATCTCGTTCTTAGCAACGAAGTCTGTCTCAGTATTTACCTCGATGATAGCGGTCTTGTCGCCGTCCTTAAGAACGTCAACGATACCGTCAGCAGCGATTCTGGTAGCCATCTTGGACTCTGCCTTAAGCTCACCCTTCTCACGAAGGATCTTTATTGCCTTTTCTACGTCGCCCTCTGCTTCAACAAGTGCCTTTTTGCACTCCATCATGCCGATACCGGTCTTTGCGCGGAGATCAGCAACGTCTTTAGCGGTTATATTAGCCATTGTGGTTAATTCCTTTCTGATATTCTTATTGTCAAAGAAAATTAAGCGTTCTCTTCGGTAGCTTCAACTGCTTCCTCAGCTACTTCTGCAGTAGCTTCGGTCTGCTCGCCCTGCTTACCCTCGATAACTGCGTCTGCAATTACGGAGGAGATGAGCTTGATTGCACGGATAGCATCATCGTTACCGGGGATAACGTAATCAGCGTCGTCGGGATCGCAGTTTGTATCAATGATACCTACAACCGGAATGCCGAGCTTCTTAGCTTCTGCGATTGCGTTCTTTTCTTTTCTGGGGTCGACTACGAAAATTGCGGAGGGGAGGCCTTCCATGTGCTTGATACCGCCGTAGGACTTCTCAAGGTCGGAAATTTCCTTCATAAGAGCTGCAACTTCCTTCTTGGGAAGGAGGTCGAAGGTTCCGTCTTCCTGCATCTTGTTAAGAGCGTTAAGACGAGCGATAGACTTCTTGATAGTCTTGAAGTTGGTGAGCATACCGCCGGGCCAGCGCATATTTACATAGTACTGTCCGCAACGAATTGCCTCTTCCTTGATCGCGTCAGCGGCCTGCTTCTTCGTACCTACGAAGAGGATATTTCCGCCTTCGGTAGCTACATCACGAACGAACATGTAAGCTTCGTCAAACTTCTTGACGGTCTTCTGAAGGTCAATGATATAGATGCCGTTTCTTTCTGTGAAGATGTACTCTGCCATCTTGGGGCACCATCTTCTGGTCTGATGTCCGAAATGGACGCCTGCTTCGAGCAGCTGTTTAATGGTTACTACTGACATTTTATGTCTTCCTTTCTTCGGTTTTCCCACCACGGCTACACAGGTTATTCACCGAAGAGCGTGCCGTGTGTGTATTTTTTAACCAAACCGTAGTATAACATATATAATTACCAATTGCAACACCTTTTTCAGGATTTACAAATTATTTACAATTTAATTCGCTATTGCTTTATTTTTCCTTATGTGTTATAATATTTTCACTACTTTTTTTCGAGGTAAATTTTATGAATGATTCTACTTCAAATCAGCTTTTGAGCTTCATTTCAAGCTCGACCTGCTCGTTTCTCGCTGTAAAGACCGCGTCTGAGCTTCTTGATAGCAACGGCTATAAAAAGCTCGGTGAAAATGAAAAATGGGAACTTATTCCCGGCGGACGCTATTACGTTACGAGAAATCAGTCGGCGATAATCGCTTTTAATATTCCCGAAAGCACTTCTTCCCTTTCGTTTATGATCTCGGCGTCTCATTCCGATTCTCCCTGCTTCAAGGTCAAGCACAACCCCGAGACCGACGCTTCGGGTTACACAAAAATTAACGTTGAGGGTTACGGCGGAATGCTTCGCGCGACCTGGCTCGACCGTCCGCTTTCGGCAAGCGGAAGAGTTACCTATATGGACGGCAGTAAGGTCGTAAGCAAGCTTATCGACCTCAAAAAGCCGCTCTTTATGATACCGTCGGTTGCGCCCCACATGAACAGAAGCGCAAGCGAAAACGCGTCGTACAACCTTGCGACCGATATGCAGCCGATAACGGGTACGTCGCTATGCAAGGGCTCGTTTATGAAACTTATTTCGGACGCCCTCGGCGTCAGCGAGAATGACGTTATCAGCCACGAAATGTTCCTTTATCCCGTCGACAAAGGCACCGTCTGGGGAGCAAACGACGAGTTCGTTTCATCTCCACGCCTTGACGACCTGCAGTGCGCCTACGCGTCGCTTCGCGCGCTGACCGAAGCGGAAAACGGCAGTGCAGTCGCAGTCGCGTACGTTTCCGATAATGAGGAGGTCGGCTCGGGCACGAAGCAGGGCGCAGATTCGACGTTCCTTTACGACACCCTTTACCGCATAAGCGCGTGCCTCGGAAACGACGAAACCTGCCTGAGACAGGCGCTTGCGTCGTCCTTTATGGTTTCTGCCGACAACGCTCACGCAGTTCATCCGAACCATCCCGAATATGCTGACGGAAGCCACCGTCCCGCAATGAACGGCGGCATCGTCATCAAGCACGCCGCATCGCAGACTTATACGACAGATGCTGTTTCAAGCGCGATCTTCACAGCACTTTGCAAAAAAGCAGACGTTCCGCTTCAGCATTTCGTAAATCGTTCCGATATGCGTGGCGGCTCGACGCTCGGCAACATTTCGGGCACACACGTTTCGATAAATACAGTTGACATAGGTCTTCCGCAGCTTGCTATGCATTCATGCTGCGAAACAACCGGTGTCAAGGACACCGATTACCTGATCTCCGCTTTGAAAATGCTGTTCACGTCGTCGGTAAATATGACCTCAGACGGAGAGTATGAGGTAAAATGATGACCGAACTCGAAAAGATACATTCGCAGGATCTTTACATTTGCGAAAGCGAAGAAATAATGGCAGAGCAACGCGCTTGCCTCGAAAAGCAGTACGACTATAACGCTACGCGACCTTCGGAAAGCGAAAAGCGTGAAAAGCTCCTAAAGGAAATGTTCGCCGAGATAGGCGAGGGCTGCTATATTGAGCCGCCGCTTCACGCAAACTGGGGCGGTCACAACGTACATTTCGGAAATAACGTTTACGCGAACTTCAATCTGACACTCGTTGACGACACTCATATTTACGTCGGTGACAACACGATGCTCGGACCGAACGTCGTTCTTGCGACAGCGGGTCATCCTATTGAGCCGTCGCTCCGCGAGAAGGTGTATCAGTTCAATATTCCCGTTCGCATCGGCAAAAACTGCTGGCTCGGCGCGGGAGTGATCGTTCTGCCCGGTATCACAATCGGAGATAACACTGTCGTCGGTGCAGGAAGTGTCGTTACAAAGGATCTGCCGCCCAACGTAGTCGCGGTCGGAAATCCTTGCAGGGTGCTTCGCCCGATAAACGAAAGAGACAGAGAGTATTTCTTCAAGGATAAAAAGATAAATTGGGAAAATATTAATGAATAATTTAACCCTGTCGCGGTATCGCGGCGGGGTTATTTTTGGCAATAATAATGTCATAAGAGCACTACTGATCATATACTTTATGGTGAAACATTTCTTTCGCAACCGCCGGTTGCGGGTCAATTTCCAACTTATGTTGCTTGATTTAAGCAAGCTCGTATGTTACCATAAGCACATTACTACCGTAGAGATAAAATTCGGAAAGGAACTAATATGACGATCGGAGAAAATATTGTAATCCTGCGTGAGAAAGCGGGGCTGTCTCAAGAGGCGCTCGCTGAAAAATGTTCGGTTTCAAGGCAATCAATTTCCAAATGGGAAACGAATCAAGCTTTCCCCCAAATAGACAAGGTAATACTGCTATCGGAAATATTCGGTATCACCGTTGACGAGCTTCTTAAAGTAAGTCAAAAAAGCGTTACTCCGATCACTGCGCCCACATCGGGCAAATACTTCGGCACTGACGGCTTCAGAGGCGAGGCGAACGTCGGTCTTACATCAATGCACGCATACAAGATCGGTCGCTTTCTCGGCTGGTACTTTGCGTCGCCTTTATACAACGGGGAGAAGCACGGCAAGCGTCCGAAGATCGTCATAGGAAAGGATACCAGACGCTCAAGCTATATGCTTGAATATGCTATCGTAGCAGGAATAACGGCTTCGGGTGCAGACGCATATATGCTTCACGTAACTACAACTCCGAGCGTTTCTTACGTTACGCGGCAGGACGAATTTGACTGCGGAATTATGATAACTGCGTCTCACAATCCGTTCTTTGATAACGGCATCAAGGTAATAAACAGACACGGAGAAAAGCTTGACGACTACACCGTTTCTCTTATTGAGAGCTACCTCGACGGTGATCTCGACAAACTTAACGTAAAATCAGACGACATACCGCTTGCTCACAAAGACAAGATTGGATGCATCGTCGATTACGTCGCAGGCAGAAACCGTTACGTCGGATATCTTATCTCGCTTGCATCACATTCCTACAAAAATCTCAAGATCGGACTTGACTGTGCAAACGGTGCCTCGTGGATGATAGCGCGTTCGGTATTCGCAGCTTTGGGAGCTAACGTAACGATGCTCGGCACCGAGCCGAACGGACTCAACATTAACGACGGATGCGGCTCCACTCATATTGAAAACCTGGCTAACGCCGTGCGCGAAAAGCATCTTGATATTGGATTTGCCTTTGACGGTGATGCCGACAGGTGCATTGCTGTTGACGAAAACGGCAATACCGTCGACGGAGATGCGATAATATATCTCCTTGGTAAACGCCTTAAAGACCGCGGCATGCTCAACGGCGATACCGTCGTCGCTACCACGATGTCAAACGGCGGACTCATCACTTCCCTCTCGGAGCTCGGAATAAGCTGTGTTCAAACCGACGTCGGAGACAGATTTGTATACGAATGTATGCAAAAGAACGATTACGCTCTCGGCGGCGAGCATTCGGGACACATTATCGTTAAGAAGTATGCTACAACGGGCGACGGAATCCTGACTGCCATAATGATAACGGAAGAAATATGCGACCGCAAATCTACGTTAGCGAAGCTAACAGAGGATATGAAGTATTATCCTCAAATAATTGAAAACGTGCGCGTTGCCGACAAGGATGCAGTCCTTAACGATCCGAATGTCGTCTCTCTTATGGCTTCGATCAAGTCGCGTTTGCTTCCAACCGAAAGAATTATTTTAAGAAAGAGCGGCACCGAACCGCTCATCAGGATCATGGCGGAATGCGAAACGTCGGAAAACTGCAGAAAATACGCAAACGAGCTTATTGAATGTATTAAGGAAAGAGGATACGCCCTTGACAGATAAAATCAGGATATCCGATCTTTACGATTGTGAGACGCCTTATCTTATAGAGCTTTTTGATTCCTGCAAATTTCCTTGGGAGCTTCTTCCGAAAATAAAAGAACACGTTCTGAAGCTTACAGGAGACGGAATCGAAGGATTCACATTATACTCCGATAACGTTTTGATCGGTGAGAACGTAAAAATTCATCCGAGCGCGTCAATAAACGGTCCTGCCGTGATAGGAAGCGGAACAGAAATACGTCCGGGGGCGTATTTGAGAGGAAATATAATCACAGGCAATGACTGCGTGATAGGCAATTCATCGGAACTGAAAAACTGCATTCTCTTAAATAAGGTTCAGGTTCCGCATTACAACTACGTCGGTGATTCGGTTCTCGGAAATCGCTCGCATATGGGCGCCGGCTCCATTTGTTCAAATCTTAAATCCGACGGAAAGAACGTGGTAATTCGCGGAAAGGAAAGCTACGATACGGGACTCCGTAAGGTAGGAGCTTTCCTCGGCGACGGCGCTGACGTTGGTTGCGGATGCGTTCTGAATCCGGGTGTCGTCATTGGAAAAGAAACGTCGGTATATCCGCTGACAGCATTAAGAGGTATCTATGATAGCGGATGTATAGTCAAGGATCAGAACAATATTGTAAAAAGAGTATAAAAATAAGACCACCGATCGGTGGTCTTATTTTTTATCAGTCTATAGACATATCAAGCTTAAATCTCATTATTTTGCGGAGAGTATTCTTCGGGAATTCCTCGGTACGGACCTTGAGAACTCCGATCTTCTTATAGGGAACTGCGCTGCGGTTATAGTTATCAACGTAGGGCTTGAGGTGCGCGTACGCGTCCTCGATGCCGTTCTTTTCAAGGTATTCCCTGTCGGGGTAGATCTCTGCGACGATCTGGTTATGCTCCATACCGCGCTTGCTCTTTCCCTCGTAAACGATTACTTCAAGAACACCGGGAACTGCAATAAACTCGTTCTCGATCTCCTCGGGATATACGTTCTTACCGTTCGAAAGAATGATGAGGTTCTTCTTACGTCCCGTGATGAAGAGAACGTCGCCTTCCATCTTGCCGTAGTCACCGGTACGGAAATATCCGTCCTCGGTCATCGCGTCCTTGGTAGCTTCCTCGTCCTGATAGTAGCCGAGCATTACGTTAGAGCCCTTGACGCAGATCTCGCCCTCGTTGTCTTCATTCGGATCGTCGATCTTGATCGTGTCGATATCAAGCACAGGGCCAACGCTTCCTTCAACCGAGCGGCGGCTTCTGTTTACTGCGACGATAGGAGCACACTCGGTTATACCGTAGCCGTTAAGGGTAGAAATGCCGATTCCCTCGAAGAAATGGAGAATATCGGGGTTGATCGGTGCGCCGCCAGAAATGATCATCTTGACCTCGCCGCCGAATGCCGCGCGGATAGCTCCGAAGAACTTTGCACGCATATCTATACCGATCTTAAGCAGACCGTTCGATATCTTCATCATTCTCTTAACGAGCTTTTCCTTGCCCTGCTCCTTGATGTTTGCCTGTATCTTGCGGTAGAAGGTTTCAAGGTAAAGAGGAACGATGACGAGATGTCCCGGCTTCTGCTCCTTGAGCTCCTTCGTTATGTAGCGGATACCCGAGGAAATATATACCTCAGAGCCGATCATTGCGTGACCGACTATCATAACCGACGAACCGAAGGTATGATGAGGCGGAAGAACGCCGACGGTCTTATTCGAGAAGTCCATAAAAGGAATTACCGACGAAAGGTCGGAGAGTACGTTATTCTGCGAAAGCATAACGCCCTTGCCCTTGCCCGTCGTTCCCGACGTGAATACGAGAATGGACATTTTATTTGCGTCGATGGGGCTATTGAAATACGCGTCGGAGCTTGCTTCAAACTCGGTCTTTCCCTGCTCGATAAGAGAGGAAACGGTGTTTTCGCCCTCGGTGCTCATGAGGATAACGTCGGTGTTTAGACCGCTGTTTTCCTTAATGTAATTTGCCTTCTCCTCGATATCCTTATCGCAGAAAAGGTAGCTCATATCGGCTCTTACTGCGGTATCGCAGAGATCCTTCTCGTGCCAGTCACGGTCAAGGGGCGCGATTACTGCATCCGCGGAGAGTATCGAAAGATAGGTTACTACCCAGTCATAGGAGAACTTGCCGATAACTACGCAGTGCTTGCCGCTAACGCCCATATTTATGAGCTTCATCGTCATAGCTCTTACGTCGTCGCGGAGACGTACGAAGCTTCTCACCTCGGTCTCGGGAGCCATCGCCTTGAGCTTGAAGGAGTATGCTGCCTGTTCACCGTATGTTTCGGCAGCCCATTCGACAAGATGTCGTATGTTTTCAAACTCGTGTTTTTCGTGTAGCTGTTCTTTTTTCATCATTATGTCCTCTTCAAATTAGTATTTTTTAACCCTTCTATCATGAAGGAAAAAGAGTATCTGAAATTTGCCATCGCTTCCTCTTTCGGAATGTTTCGCGCAATAACGTCCGCGTTGTAGCCGCGGCAGAAGCACCATATTGAGTAGCTCAAAACGTCAGAATCCACATTCTTTATGTAGTCCTTTTCGATCGCATAGTCGATCATCTTTTTGATCTCTGATGTCCACCACTGACGGTTTTCGGTCTCGATAGAGTCTGTTTCAAATACGAAGCCGCTCATTTGCTTGCGGCTCTCATACGACAACGAGATAATCTCGGAAACGAGATCGTAAACGTTTTCAAAGAAGTCGTTTTTTGCGTCGGAACGAGCCATTATGCAGTTTCTTGCTTTGAGTACAGTCTTTTCATAGACTCGTTCAAGCACTTCCCCGATATTATGGAAGCGATTATAGAACACTCTGTTAGTTATACCGAGGGAGCGGAGGATCTTTCTGACGGTCAGATCCTCAGTGCCGCTTTCGATAGCGATCTCTTCCGCTGCGTCTATTATTCTGTCTGACATTTCGTCGCGGATCAGTCCCGTTTTTTGCGTTCCCGTCATAGCATTCCTCCCTTCAGCACACTGTGTGCCGAGGGTCATTATAGCACACGCTGTGCTGAATGTCAAGACATTTCGACAAAAATCCCCGACGGTGCCCCGTCGGGGATCTGAATATTATTCTCCGTCTTCCGTTTCGATAACTGCAATTGCAAGCTCATTTAGCGCCTTGGGATCAGGATCTGAAGGACACTTCGTCATAAGCTCGGACGCGTTCTGCACCTTCGGGAAGGCGATAACGTCTCTTATATCCTCAAGTCCGAGAAGAAGCGTGACAAGTCGGTCAAGACCGAATGCGAGACCGCCGTGAGGAGGCGTGCCGTATTTGAATGCTTCAAGCAGGAAGCCGAACTTCGCCTGTGCTTCCTCGGGAGTAAAGCCGAGCGCCTCGAACATCTTATTCTGGATCTCGCCGTCGTGAATACGGATAGAGCCGCCGCCTGCCTCGGTACCGTTAATAACGATATCGTAAGCGATGGAACGAACTCTTCCGGGGTCGGACGTAAGGAACTCAATGTCCTCTGCAAAGGGCATCGTGAAGGGGTGATGCTTTGCGTAGTAGCGTCCGTCATCCTCGTCGTATTCAAAGAGCGGGAACTCTGTTACCCAAAGGAGCTTATAATCGTTCGGGTCGAGAAGTCCCATTCTCTTTGCGACCTCGCAACGGAGCGCACCGAGAGAGTCGAACACGACCTTATTCTTATCTGCGACGATAAGCGCGAGGTCGCCCTCTTCGATTCCGAGAGTATTTACGACTGCCGTGTTTTCTTCGTCGGTCAGGAACTTAGCGTAGGACGAGGAGACCTCACCTGCGTTATTCTTATACCATGCAAGACCCTTTGCCTTATAGCTCTTAACGAACTCGGTAAGGGAATCAATTTCCTTACGCGAGAACTTTGCGCCGCCCTTGATATTGATACCGCGGACGCTTCCGCCGTTCTCGATCGCGCCTGCAAATACCTTGAAGCCGCATCCCGAAAGAACCTTCGAAAGATCGGTAAGCTCAAATCCGAAGCGGAGGTCGGGCTTATCGGAGCCGAAGCGGTTCATCGCCTCGTCGTAGGTCATGCGGAGGAGAGGCAATTCAAGATCAATACCCTTAAATTCCTTGAACACCTTCTTGAGGAAGCCCTCGGTTACCGAGATAACGTCGTCCTGAGTTACGAAGGACATTTCAAGGTCGATCTGAGTAAACTCGGGCTGACGGTCGGCACGGAGATCCTCGTCGCGGAAGCAACGCGCGATCTGAATATAGCGGTCGAAGCCCGAAAGCATCAGAAGCTGCTTATAGAGCTGAGGCGACTGCGGAAGCGCGTAAAACTTACCGTGGTGAACACGGGAAGGAACGAGATAGTCTCTTGCGCCCTCGGGAGTAGGAGCTATCAGGTTAGGAGTTTCGATATCAATAAAGCCCTGATCAGCAAAGTATTCTCTTGCAATACGTGTTATCTTTGCGCGGTCGATAATATGCTGCTGAAGGTCGGGACGGCGAAGGTCAAGATAACGGTGCTTCAGGCGAAGCTCGGGCTTGACGTTACTGTTCTCGACGATCTCAAAGGGAGGCGTTTGGGACGCGGAGAGGATCTTAAGCTCGTCTACCGCAATTTCAACGTGTCCTGTCGGAATAGTATCGTTTACCGAAGAACGCTCTCTTACAACGCCCTTTGCGCAAAGTACATATTCAGAGCGCACCGAAAAAGCAAGGTCAAACACCTCGCGCGCGGTATTGTCATCAAAAGCGAGCTGAACGATACCTGTACGGTCGCGCAGGTCTATAAAGATAAGACTGCCGAGGTCTCTTGCTCTCTGCACCCATCCCATAACGCAAGCGCGCGAGCCGACGTCTGATTCTCTGAACTGCCCGCAATATTTTGTTCTTTTGTCGTTAACTGTAAGTAGCTGTGACATATTTTTCACTCTTTCCGAAAATATTTATTCATCTTGGAATTATATCACATATTGCCGAAGCTGTCAATATTTTTAACTCTTTTGAAAAATTATATTTAAATATTGAAAATGGTAGAAGTTTATGGTAGAATGTTCCCAGTGAGTTCGAGACCTTCCTCACTTAAAACAAAACTAAAGGAGAAAATCTTCATGAAAATGAAAAGGCAAAAGACCCAATTTATCGTCAAAGCGGCTTTGATCGCCGCGCTTTACGTTGTGCTGACGGGTGTCAGCGCGATGTTCAATCTTAGCAGCGGTGTCGTACTGCTTCGGCTTTCGGAGGCGCTCACGATCCTGCCTCTTTTTACCCCTGCGGCGATTCCCGGACTGTTTTTCGGTTGTGCGCTTTCAAACTTTTTATACGGTGCGCTTCCTCTTGACGTATTGTTCGGAAGCATTGCGACGCTTATCGGCGCTTTCGGAACTTATTACATTGGACGTGTTTCCAAATATCTTGCGCCTATCCCGCCGATACTTGCAAACACAGTCATAGTCCCTCTCGTTTTAAAATACGTCTACTGCCTTTCGGGCGGTATTCCCTTCTTTGCTCTCACGGTGTTTATCGGCGAGGTACTTTCCTGCGGAGTGCTTGGTTTACTTTTGATGTATGCAATGCCGAAGCATCTTAAAGAACAGTTGAAATAGCAAAAAATGAGCGCCACTAACGTGGCGCCCACCTGTTTATTTACCGTAAATATATTCCTGAACCTTGTTTTTCTGTTCGGTAAAGTTTATCTGAAGAACCTGTGCTCCGCCCGTCGATACCTGCTGCTGCGTGCTCATGTTGAATCGGATGCTCCAATACGACGTCGGTATTCGGTGAGAGCCGATGCTCATATTTGCACCGTTCGACGCGACGCTTGCCGCAAGATCGAGCATCTCGGTAAGCGGAATGTTCGTCTGGAACATTTTTGAGTTAAAGGCGTTACGCACGAGATCGTAGATCTCGGTTATATCTCGCGAGGCAACGACCTGCTGGAAAAGCGCCATGAGAACCTTTCTCTGTCTGTTAGTACGGGTCACGTCCGAGCTGCCGTATCTTTGGCGCATGTGTATAAGCGCCGCGGCACCGTCGAGATGATAGGTTCCGTCACTGTTTTTAACGACCTTATAACCGGAGTTTTGGATCCACTGAACCTCTCCTCTCGGGTCATTAGGCGTATCAGTCAGTTTAACGTTTACTCCTCCGCAGGAGTCTATCAGGTTTTTCGTTCCCTCAAAATTTATGATAACAAATCTTTGAATATCAAGACCGAAAAGCTGATTTATCGTATTGACTGTGCAGGCGATTCCGCTGAGAGAGAACGTCGCGTTTAGACGCTGCCAAAGGACTCCGCCGTTTTTGCCAAGTCCGTCGATAGGGACGAGCGTGTCTCTCATAAAGGACACGAGCTTAGCTTTTCCGATTCTCTTATTATAAGAGCAAACGATCATCGTATCGGAGCGTCCCTTAAGCGAGGACATATTTCGGCTATCGGTACCGACAAGAAGTATATTTTCAATATCGGGATCTTTCTTTTCGACCTTATAAATACCGTTTACCGTTACCGGCTTTCCGGTTCCGGTAGATCCGCTATTTCCGTCAGGGCCCGTCGTTACGGGTGGCGGCTCGGGGATTCCGGTAGTAACCTCCGCCTTGATACCGATATCAACGTTCCCGATCTGCCAGTTTCCGTTTTCTCCGATTATCGGCTCATTTGCAAGAGGCGTATATTCAACTCCTGTATCGTCCGTCTCGCTTGCACCGTACTCAACCTTAATAAGGGTATCGTAATCTCCTATCCACCAGTTTCCGTTCTCTCCGACAAACGGTTTACCGCTCATATCGTCTCCGAGCATCGGGGGAATTACGAAGCTGTATCCCGGAGGAGTCGTGATTATCGGAACCTCGGTATAGCTCTTATCGTACGCCTGGATAAGGGGCATAACGATCGCTGCGCCGAGACTGGTTATAACAAGAAGCAGCGCTGTAAGAACGACGAGCACTATCTTCAACGCTTTACGCGTACGCACTCTTCTAACTTTCGTGCCCAGAGACGAGCCGAATCCCGCCCCTGCAGTTTTGCTTTGATTATTCATTATATCGACCTTTCTTACGAATACGGTTACATAATCATTCCGTACTATAGTATCATTTTATTCGACAAATGTCAAGACCCACTGATGTCGCATTTATTTAAATATTGTAAAATTTTGTTGAAAATACTTTTTGGAGGCATTTATGAAAACAGTTATCCTCGACGGCTTTGCCGTAAATCCCGGTGACCTTGATTGGAGCTTTTTGAGCGAATTCGGCACCTATACGATCTACGACCGCAGCTTGGAAAGTGAGGTCGCCGAGCGGATCGGCGACGCGGATATCGTAATAACCAACCGCATGCACATAACGGAGGAGGTTCTCTCCAAGTGCCCCAACCTTAAATTTATATCGGCTTTCGGCACAGGATATGACATGATAGACGTTCCTGCCTGCCGTGCGCGCGGTGTTGAGGTCTGCAATATTCCCGGTTATTCAACTTCGTCTGTCTCGCAGTTTGCTTTCTCTCTTATGCTTGCGGTATCCACGAGAATCGATCTCTACCGCAAGGCAGTCCTCAGCGGAACCTGGACAGGTCGCGCAGATTTTGCTTATCAGTCCATCCCGTACGTTGAGCTTGAAGGAAAGACCGTCGGCGTTTACGGCTGCGGTGCCATCGGCATGAGATTCGCAAAGCTCTGCTCTGCCTTCAGCATGAGGGTTCTCGCCTATCGCAGAAGCGTGAAAAACGAGATTATAGACGGAATCGAATTCACCGATAAGGACACTCTTCTTTCCGAGTCCGATTTTATATCTATCCACTGCCCTCTCACCGACGAGACGAGAGGAATGGTAAATTCAGAGTTTCTTTCGAAAATGAAAAAGGGTGCATATCTTATCAACACCTCTCGCGGCGCCGTCATAAACGAAGCCGATCTTTATGCGGCACTTAAGGACGGTACTCTTGCGGGCGCGGCTATCGACGTAATGGTCAAGGAGCCGCCCGAAAGAGACAATCCCCTTCTCACTCTTGACAACTGTATTATAACTCCACACGCCGCATGGGTATCCATCGAGGCAAGACACCGCATGATCGAAATTCTTTGCAACAATATCAGATCGTTTATAAATTGCGGAGAGGGTATTAATAAAGTATATTGATAATTACTGTATATTTTCTTCAAAACTATTGACAATTATTCTTGACGGTGCTATAATGTAAATGTCTCAAATGAGACACTCGGAGAATGATATGTTAGATAAAGGCGAAATTACGGCTTTGCTTTCTAAGCATCCGATATTCCGTTCTCTTCCGGAAAAAAAGCTTTCGGAAATTTTATCCGATCTGCGCTGTAAAACGGTTTCTGCCGCCGACGGCGAGGAGGTATCGGCAAACGGGCTTGGGCTCTTCCTGATACTTTCGGGCAGCGTGCTTGTTTTCCGCAAGGGTCACGGGCTTCCCGTGCTTCTGCAGCGACTCGAAAAAGGCAAGGTATTCGGTGCCGCTTCTCTCTTCAGCGAGGAAAACGAGTCGGTGACGATCCTTCGCGCAGAAGGAGACGCTTCGGCGTTCTTCCTTCCGATCGGACTTATAGAGGAGCTTATTCGTGATAACAGCACGTTTGCTCTTTCTTACGTCACCTTCCTTTCGGGAAAGATTCGGTTTCTGAACAAAAGAATGTCTGAGCTTTCGGCACCGTCCGTTACCCAAAAGCTTGCCGCATTTCTAACGCGCAAGGAAAACAGTATAGCGCAAACGAAGGTCAAGCTCGCATCTGCTCTCGGTGTCGGGCGTGCGTCACTTTACCGCGCTCTTGACGAGCTTACGGAATTGGGACTCATTTCGGTCGACGGAAGAAACGTTACCGTTATCGACCCCGAAGGACTATCGAGTATCATTTGACACAAAATACAATTCAGCAAAGGATAAACTACAATGAAAAAGACAGTAAAAATTATTTCTATGATCTTAGCTCTTTCGATGCTTCTTTTTGCCTTCGCATCCTGCTCGGACAAAAAGGAAAAGCAAGGAACACAAGATGAAAACTATACTCTTAAAGTAGGAACGATAAAGGGTCCTACCGGAATGGGTATGGCAAAGATAATAAACGATAATCTTACAGATGAAGATTACACCTTTGAGCTCTTTAACGATGCGACCGCGATCTCCGCAAAGCTTCTCGGTCAGCAGCTTGATATTGCGGCTGTTCCCGTAAACCTTGCGGCTGTTGTTAACAAGAAGACCGAGGGCGCATACGTTGTTGCGGCGATCAATACACTCGGCGTTCTCTATATCATGGAAAACGGCACTACTGTGAATTCCGTCTCCGACCTTGAAGGAAAGACGATCCACGCTTACGGACAGGGCGCAACTCCCGAATATATGCTCGCTTATATTCTCGAAAAGAACGGTCTCAAGGACAAGGTCACCGTACAGTGGTACTCTACGCCCGCAGAGCTTGCTACTCTTGCGGCTGAAGGCAAGCGCGATCTTATAATGCTTCCCGAGCCGCAGATAACCTCATCGCTCACCAAAAACGCTGACCTCCGCGTTGCTCTCGATATAACCGCAGAATGGGACAAGATAAGCGAAAACAAGGCGGTTCAGGGCTGTATCGTCGTTAAGAAGGAAATTGCGGAAAAGTATCCTGAAAAGGTATCGCAATTCCTTGACGAATACAAAGCTTCCGTTAAATACGTAAACGAAAATCCCGCAGAGGCATCGGTCATGATCGCAGCAAATGAGATCATTCCTGCCGCGCCTGTCGCCGCGCTCGCAATTCCGAGATGTAATATCGTATTCATCGAGGGTGACGAGATGATTTCCTATCTAAACGCTTTCTACACCGTTCTCTTTAACGCTAACCCTCAGTCGGTCGGAGGAACGATGCCGAATGAATCGCTCTACTACAAGAGATAATCTGATCAAAAAAATAATATTCGTTCTTATCAGCGCCGTCTTTTGGACGGCGCTTTGGGACTTTATATCCTACAAGGTCGGAATGAAGTACGTCCTTCCCTCTCCTGCCGTTACCTTCAAGCGTCTATATGAAATGATGGGAGAAAGTGAATTCTATCTATATGCGGGAAACTCGCTTTTGAGCATTTTGAAGGGATTTATCGGCGGTGCGCTTATAGGCACGGTATTGGGCGCTCTGAGCGCGTTCCTCAAGGGTGTTGATATTCTCTTTTCGCCTCTTAATACGGTTATTAAAGCAACGCCTGTTGCATCGTTCATCATTCTCGCGTTTATATGGATGAACAATTCCGATATTCCCGTTCTTATATCCGTGCTTATGATAACGCCGATCGTTTGGAGCGCTCTCAAAAGCGCCCTTCAAAACGTTGACCGCGAACTCATCGAAATGGCAAATACTTACAAAATACCCTTTTTCAAGCGCATAACTGCGCTTTACCTGCCGTCAGTCCTTCCCTCTTATCTGACTGCTCTTGTTACTGCGATGGGACTTGGCTGGAAGGCAGGAATCGCCGCCGAGGTGCTTTGCGGAACGAACGACACGCTCGGTAACGGGCTTCTGACAGCGAAAACGTATCTTGAGACTGTTGACATGTTCGCTTATACCGTTGCAATAGTTGTACTTTCGGTAATAATAGAGCTTGCATTCCGTGCGATCATAAAGGCGATTTCCCGAAAGGAGAGGCGAAATGGTACAGCTTGAAAACGTCAGAAAATCCTTTTCAAAAAAGCTTCTGTTTGAGATTCCCTTGCTATCGCTTGACTCAGGTTTTACTTGCCTTACCGGCGCATCCGGCTGCGGCAAAACGACTCTCGGGCGTATAATTTGCGGTCTTGAAAAAGCCGACAGCGGAAAAATACACGGTATTGATGGCGCGTCCGTCGTTCTGTTTCAGGAATCTCGGCTTTTGCCGTCCCTTACCGCCTACGCTAACATAACCGCGGTTTGCCGTACTGATGAAGCCAAGCGTCTTGGGCGCGAGCTTCTTACGCGCTTGCTGTTCACAGATGAGGACATGAATAAGCGTCCGCACGAGCTTTCAGGCGGTATGGAACGCAGAGTCGCGATCGTTCGTGCTGTCGTTTTCGCATTCGAGAACAAGGGAAGCTTTGCACTCCTTGACGAGCCGTTTACAGGACTTGATCCCGACACGAGAAGAATTGCCGCCGATATACTCAAGGAGCGCCTCGACGGAAGAACCGTTCTCGTCATTACTCACGACGATGAGGAATGTGAGCTTTTCGGCGGGAATGCTGTTGAATTTTCGTCTCTTTTGGCGTCAAATACCGAGATTTAATATTGCACTTTTCAATAAAATGTGCTATAATCAGTACCGAGGGAACCATACCCTCGGTATTTTGTATTTGAAAGGACACTCGCATGAGTTTTTCTTCAGTTCTTAACGGCATTACCGACAGAATAAACGGCATTTATACAAAATATAATTCCGCCATAATTCTCGCAGGCGGATCCTCTACGCGCATAGGCGGACACAAAACGAAGCAGCTTATGCCTATCATGGGCGTCCCTACCGTTGTACGAACGGTCTCGGTTTTTGAAAAATGCAAATTCATAGACGAGATCATTATCGTTGCAAAGGGGGACGAAATGTCTCTCTATGACGAGTGGAAAAAGAGATACGGCTGGGAGAAGGTCACGAAAATCGTCCTTGGCGGTGCAGATAGACAGGCGTCGGTCCTCAACGGCTTCAAAAGCATATCGGACAAGTCCGATTTCGTCTATATTCACGACGGCGCAAGATGCCTTATCACCGAGGAAATGATAAGAAACGTCGGGCACGCCGCCTGTATTCACGGTGCGGCAATTGCCGCGCAAAAGGCGACTGATACCGTTAAGGTCATTGACGGCAAAAAACTTTCGACAATTGACAGAAATAACGTCTGGCTTGCGCAAACACCTCAGGTGTTTATGACTGAGATGTACCGCGCCGCCGCATATTCCGCTAAGAAAGACGGCACGGTCGCAACAGATGACGCTTCTCTCGTTGAAGCGATCGGATTCGAGGTCGTCCCCGTTGACTGCGGCAAGGAAAACATGAAAATAACCTCGCCCTGCGATTTTGCAATAGCAGAGGCAATACTGAAATTCCGCGAAAGCGAGGAAAAAATATGAATTTTTCCGATATTCGCGTAGGTCATGGCTACGACGTTCACCGTCTTACCGAAAACCGCGATCTTATAATCGGCGGCGTTAAGATTCCTTACGAAAAAGGGCTTCTCGGTCATTCCGACGCTGACGTGCTTGTCCACGCGATCCTTGACGCGATCTTAGGCGCGCTCGGCGAGGGAGATATCGGCAAGCATTTTCCCGATACAGACGACCGTTTCAAGGGCATAAACAGTATGCTTCTTGCCGAAAACGTCGCTTCGCTCCTTTGGGGCAAGGGTTATACCGTCGGAAATATCGACGCGACGGTCGTGGCGCAGCGCCCGAAACTTTCGCCTTATATTGACGAAATGAGAGTCAATATTGCAAAGGTATTCAACGTCACGCCTGACAGAGTGAACATTAAGGCGACAACAGAGGAAAAGCTCGGCTTTACGGGCAGCGGCGAAGGAATCTCCGCGCACGCTGTTTGCCTTATAATCAAATCTGCCTGACAGCAGAGCCATCAGGCAGTATATTTGACGGCTACCGTCTTACTCTTCCCTTTACATCCTGTATTTTGACGTCCTTTAAGACCTTCGCCGTCCTATTTTTCTTCCCGTCCTTTTCGGGAAGTCAGACGGCGTTGCCGTCCTCTAATATTTTATGTCGCTTTCGTCTCCGTGACACGCCTCCCGTCGGCGCATAAGGTTACCTAATTTCTCTTTGAGCAAACTAATTAACAAATAAAACAAAAACTAATTGATTTTTTGAGGTCAGCTATGAAAAAAAATATTATCGTATCTCCTTCCGTTCTCGCATGTGATTACGCTTACGCCGCAGACAGCTTGAAAACAGTCGTTGACGCAGGCGCAGAGTATCTCCATCTTGACATTATGGACGGCGCATTTGTACCGAACCTTTCCTTTGGTCCCGATTTTATAAAAGCGCTTCGTCCTCATACTAAAGCGGTATTTGATACTCACCTTATGATAAGCGATCCTCTTCGCTTTATTGATGCATTCGTTGATGCAGGATCTGATATTATTACAATTCACGTCGAAAGCTGTGACAACGTAAGAGAAACTCTTGAATACATCAAGAGCAAGGGAATCAAATGCGGCGTTGTAATCAAGCCGAAGACCCCTGTTTCCGCAGTTGAGGAATATTTGCCCCTCATTAACATGATACTTATTATGTCGGTCGAGCCGGGATTTGGCGGTCAGTCCTTTATGCCGATCGCGCTTGACAAGCTCCGTGAAGCAAAGGAAATGATAGAAAAATCGGGATACGATATTGACCTTGAGGTCGACGGCGGTGTTAATCTTAAAAACGTTGCGTCGATAATTGAGGCGGGTGCAAACGTTATCGTTGCCGGCTCCGCAGTCTTCCGTGCGCCCGATCCCTCTGCCGCTGTCAAGGCGCTCAAGGGCGAGCAATAATCACTTTTCAGGAAAGAAAAGTCGACAAAAATTTCGTTATTTTATCTATTTTTGCCAAAGCGGATATTGACATCCTAAAATTTATATGGTAAAATAGTTAAGGTGTATTTTTTACTAACCGAGGATTTCTATGAACAGTACGAGAATAATTATGGTCACCTCCTGCAAGGGCGGCGTCGGTAAGTCAACGGTTTCTGCCAATCTTGCCATAAAGCTCGCTCTCGACGGTTGGCGAACGCTTCTTATCGACTGCGATTTCGGCGTGCGCTCACTTGATCTTATTATGGGTCTTGAGGACCGTATTATTTTTGATATTACCGATATCATCCTTCACGGTATTGCCCCCGAAAAGGCAATAATTCAGGATTCACGTTCGGAAAACCTCTATTTCTGCGCCGCTCCGTACGACTACGAAACGGATCTTGATCACGAAGAATTCAGAAATGCTATCCGAAGCATCGGCGATCAGATGAATTTTGATTATATCATTATCGACACACCGGGTGACACGGGAAGCCCACTTCGGCTTGCTGCCGCGGCGTCTGACGAGGCGCTCGTCGTCTCTACCTATCAGCCGGCGTCCATACGCGCGGCAGAGCGCACCGGCATTCTTCTTGAAGAGTCGGGCGTTAAGACAAGAAAACTTATAATAAACTGCTTCCATGCCGACGGAAAGGAATTTGAAGGACAGCCGGGGCTTCTTGAGGTTATCGATAAGACGTCGATACAGCTCCTCGGAATCATTCCCTTTGATTCGCGTCTATCCGACAGACAGGCGCAGGGAGAGGACGTATTCACTATTCCCTCCTGCAACGCCGCAGAAGCATTTACAAATATCGCTATCCGCTTGACGGGAAGAACGGTTCCTCTCTTTACCGGATTCAAAAAAATAAAGAGAGCCGAGCTTATTAAGAAAATTCAGTGATCTGACAAAATGAAAGGACGGTTACACTATGGAAATAGCCATCATCGCAGGTGAAAGCAAAAAAGAACTTATGACACAGTTTTGTATCGCGTATTGCGGTATCTTAGCAAATCATAATCTCTGCGCCACAGGCACGACACACAAGCATATCACCGAAGCAACCGGACTTCGCATTGAAAAGCTCCTCGCCGGCTCACACGGCGGTGTTGAGCAGATAACGACTCGCGTCGCATACGACGAGATCGACCTCGTCCTATTCTTCCGCGACTACGCCGAGACCGACTCTATGGCAGAAAGAAATAACCTTAATCTTCTTAAGCTCTGCGATATTCACAACGTCCCCGTTGCGACCAATATCGCAACTGCCGAGATCCTCGTCCGCGCACTTGAGCGCGGCGATATCGACTGGAGAGAGATCGTGAACCCCCGTTCCGAGTACAATCTCCGCAAAAAGAGCCAGAATTATTCAAGATAAATAAAGTATCTCGGCGCATTTGTGTGCCGAGATATTTTTGAGGAAGGATCAATGAAGATACACGGTATATATAATTTTTGCAAAACTCATCTGCTTATTGAGCTTACGCTTGATATGACTCCCGACGAGATCGACTGGTTCGGCTTTTCGGTTCCCGAGGAGGGCGTTGACGAATTTGACAGAATCGTCCCTCACATGGAGCAGTATCTGACCGAGGACGGAACCGACAAGCTTTGCGACGCCTGGGACGAGCCCGAGGAGCAGTTTTCTCCTACGAGAGTCGCATTCTTTATCCGTAAAAGCGACTCAGTTACTCTTGAAACGCCCTACGGAGATATTGATATTTCCAATCCGCAAAAGGCGCCCGACAGACTAAGAGAGATAATTGAGTTTGAAAAGGAATAGTCATGACCACCGGCCGTGCCGGTGGCATGCACTGCCCCCTTAGGGCATAAGACCGGCCGGGCCTATAGGCCCATCGAAAGATTTGCCAACCGCAACCCTTTCACCGGCTGCCCCTAAAGGGGCTTTTTATTTGCCTTCTTTTACCTGCTGACCCGTGAACGGGTCTACATACTCTATCAACGACAGTTGATCATACGATACATCTTCCTGCAACTGATTTCGTATGTATT
>JAFUNJ010000002.1 GCA_017482355.1 Clostridia bacterium | reverse complement strand
TAAATAATAAATAATAAATAGGTAGAGAAGTTGTGTATAGAAGCATCGAGGCGTTGTCTTGCCTACCCCTCACGTCGCTGCCATCATACTGTTTATTTTCCCGAATCCAAATCCCTCGCCGACGTCGGAGAGGGAAGAGGAATAAAGAAGCCCGTAGCGGATCTTATCTCTGCCGAATCGGATATTGATCCTATCCATAACGGAATCGAGCGTTTCGCGCCGAACGGTATCGGAGGGATCGGTAAAGAGGTCGATCTGACAGGGCGAGGACGACGGGATCAGGTCGTTTACACCGACCGTGACCGATCGAAGCGGCGCGGAAAGCTTGTGCTTTTCACACGTAAGGGCAAATGCGCGCTTGGCGATCACCGAATAGCTGTCTGTCGGCATGTCGAGGTGACACTGATACTGACGCGTCTGAAGATTGCAGTCGCGGAGTGCAACACTGACGGAGCACGCCTTCCTCTTCAGCGCAAGAAGCCGATGCCCGAGCTCCTCGCAAAGAGCGAGCATAACGGTCTTTATCTCCTCGTGCGTTGTGAGATCGCGGGCGGTCGTCGTGCCGTGACTCATACTTTTTATCGGCTCTGCGTTTTCCTCGGAAATTACGGGTGAATTATCTCTGCCGTTTGCAATTTCGATAAGCGAAAGCCCGTTTTTGCCGAGCGCACTTTTCAGCATTGGCGGATAGGCGTTTGCGATCTGTCCGATCGTATGAATGCCAAACCGCGCAAGCGTGGCGCGCGTCGCAGGGCCGACGCCCATAAGCTCGGAGGCGGGCAGATGCCAGATCTTTTCCCTGAACGATTCGTAGGGAATGACGGTCACGGCGTCGGGCTTCTTCATATCCGAGCCGAGCTTTGCGAACATTTTATTGAAGGAAACACCGACCGAGATCGTAAGCCCGAGCTCATTTTTTATGCGCAAGCGCAGGGTGTTTGCAATAGTCTCACCGTCGCCGAAAAGCGCCCGGCTTCCCGTCACGTCGAGCCAACATTCGTCGGCGCCGAACGGCTCAACGAGATCGGTATATGAAAGATATATCTCCTTCGCCAGACGCGAAAAATACATGTATTCATCGTAATGCGGCTCGGCGATTATGAGATCGGGGCATTTTTGCTTCGCGCGAACGACGGGCTCGCCCGTCACGATGCCGTATTTTTTCGCAACGTAATTTTTGGCAAGTACGATTCCATGCCGCTCCTCAATACTTCCGCAAACCGCGACGGGAAGGTCGAAAAGCCGAGGATCCTTGCGGCACTCAACCGACGCGAAAAAGTTGTTCATATCACAGTGCAGGATAGTTCGTATCAAGCTATCACCCCCTCGTTGATCTGATTATAACACGAACAGATGTTCTTTGTCAATACATAAACCAAACATTTGTTCGGAAATAATTGGTAATAACAAATTCGCTCCCTGAATATCGGCGATCTTACTAAAAAACACGGCATATTTTTGGTACGGAATCCCCGAAAACGCTTGACAATTTTTGTGCTGAGAGGGTATAATTATGGTGCGATACTTCCATTACATTAGAAATTTTAACGGAGAAATTTATGTGCGGAAATAACGGAAAAGAAAAGCGGCTGATCGGGCTTGGAATTCAGCGTCCCGAAAAAAAGGTCGCACTTTATGACATAGCAAAGGGAGAAATGAACGACCCCATTTGGAGCTGCACGACGACGTTCTGCAATACGATAAGCGGATTCAAAATCCGCAATATCGCTCCCTACGGCGACGTAGTGCTTATGGTCGGCGGACCGTGCGCCGAAATGGTGTCATACGATACCAAGGAGGTCGTTTGGAGAACGAGCAACGCCCCGAGCAATGCTCACAGCATCGAGCTTCTCCAGAACGGCATAGTTGCGGTTGCGGGCTCATCCGGCAACGCGGTCGCCTTTTTCGATATTAACTCAGACACCCCCGACGAGCCGAAGCTTACGCTTGATTATACCGATGCACACGGAGTTCTTTGGGATCCAAAGAATGATGTCCTCTGGTGCGCAGGCAGCAATATGCTCTACGCTTACGCGGTAACCTTGGGCGCTGACGGCACCGTTACGCTTATTAAGAACGAAGAACTAAGTATCACGACTCCTGACGGAGGTCTGCACGACCTTCAGGCGTGTATGGGAAATGACGATGTTCTCCTCCTTACGACCGCAGATCACGTTTACCGCTTCGATAAGGTGAAGAGAACCTTTACCGACGCATATCTAGACGTTGAAGGCGCAAAGACGCGTTGGATCAGATCGGTGGGTTATTTCGAGAACGGAGACTTCTTCTATACGGAGCACGACGGCGGCGACGATAACGGACATGGCGGCGGCTGGAATACCACCTTTGTTCATTATATTGACGGAAAGACACGCACCCTTAAGACCGTTTCCACAACGGGCGGACGCTTCTATAAGGCGCGCATTTGGTCCTCCGCATATCAGCCGTAAAATAATGAAGAAAAAGCACCTGCTTAAGCAGGTGCTTTTTAATGAATAATGAATAATTTTCGGGCGAAGCATCGGGGCGTTATCATACCTTCTTCAGCGGGAGGAAGGCAAAATAGCATACCGAAGCTTCGCACTGCCCTGCAAATGAGATGCCACACCGCTAAAAACAGCAAAATAAGCCACATAAGGTGCAAAATAGATTATTGACAAAGGGGCATATTTCCTGTATCATAATATTGTAAAACAATAACGGAGGTACTTATTATGTACAATTTTCCCATAGGCGTAATGATAGACTCCTTCCGTCTTCCGATCAAGGACGCAATAGCAAAAGCGGTCTCTATCGGAGCGGCGGGCTTCCAGATGTATTCTACCTACGGCGAGCATTCTCCCGAAAATATGACTCCGAGCAAAATAACCGAGCTCAAGGATATGGTATATTCGAGCGGACTCGTTTTCTCGGCTCTCTGCGGAGACCTCGGACACGGCTTCGGAAATGCCGAAATGAATCCCGAGCTTATCGAGAAATCAAAGAGAATAATAGACCTCGCAAAGGAGCTCGGAACAGACGTTGTAACTACGCACATCGGCGTTGTTCCTTCCGACCCGAATCACGACAGATATAAGATAATGCAGGAAGCGTGCTACGAGCTCAGCCGCTATGCTGACAGCATCAACGCACACTTCGCTATCGAGACGGGACCCGAGACCTCGGCAACTCTCAAGACCTTCCTTGACGCGCTTGATTCAACGGGTGTTGCAGTTAACCTTGACCCCGCAAACCTCGTGATGGTAACGGGCGACGATCCCGTTCAGGCGGTTCACAATCTCAAAAAGTATATAGTTCATACCCACGCAAAGGACGGCGTGAAGCTCGTCGACCGCGATCCCGAAATAATCTACGGCGTAACTCCCATGCCCGAGGATATGGAAAAGATCGACTGCTTCAGCGAGGAGCCGCTTGGCAAGGGAAGCGTTGATTTCCCCGCATATCTGAAGGCGCTTGAGGAGATCGGCTATAAGGGCTTCCTTACGATCGAGCGCGAGTGCGGCGACGATCCTGCGTCCGATATTGCGTGCGCGGCAGATTTCCTGCGCGACATTATTGCAAAGAACTGAAGGGAAGGAATTTAAAATGAGCAGAAAATTACGAGTAGGAATAATCGGAACAGGAAACATCAGCGAATGCCACATGTCGGGCTATAAGGCGCTCGGCGACGAAGTTGAAGTTGTTGCGGCTTGTGATATTGATGAAAAAAAGCTTGCCAAATTCTGCGAGCAGTTCGGCGTTCCGAATAAGTACACGGATTTCAATGAAATGATGGCGAATGAAAAGCTCGATGCAGTCAGCGTTTGTACTTGGAACTCTGTTCATAAGGATGCTACCATTGCCGCTCTTCGCGGAGGCGCAAACGTTATATGCGAGAAGCCCATGGCTATGAACACCGCGGAAGCGCTCGAAATGCTTGAGGCGTCCAAGGAGACGGGAAAGCTTCTTCAGATCGGCTTTGTTCGCCGCTTCGGTAACGATGCGGAAGCGCTCAAGGAATATATTGAGGCCGATACCTTCGGAGACATTTACTATGCGAAGGCAACTTACCTTCGCCGTAACGGTTGCCCCGGCGGTTGGTTTGGCGACAAAACTCGTTCAGGCGGCGGTCCTCTTATAGACCTCGGAGTTCACGTTATTGACCTTGTGCGTTATCTCGCGGGCTCCCCCAAGGCAGTCTCTGCCTACGGCGCTACCTTCAATAACCTCGGGCCCAACCGTGCGAGCGGAAAGATAGAGTGGACTGTCGAGGGTAACGACGATCCCTACACCGTAGAGGATTTCACTACTGCGCTTATCAGATTTGATAACGGCTTCACCGTATCCGTTGAAGCAAGCTTCAATCTCAATATTAAGAAGGACGTTGGAAACATTCAGCTTTTTGGTACGAATGCGGGTTGCACCATCGACCCCGATCTCGAGATCTTCACTCAGATGGCGGGCAAATTTGTAAACGTCAAGCCGTGCGACAGCGTGGCGCTTCACTTTACGGGTCTATTTGAGAGGGAGATCAAGGGCTTCATTGACGCCGTAAACGGCGATGCTCCCTGCATCGCATCCGCAGAGGACGGCGTTGAGCTTATGAGAATAATCGATGCGATCTATGAGTCCGCTGAAACCGGACGTTCTGTTGAAATTACGAGATAATTAAGGAGAGCTTTATGAAATTCAGTGTAAGTGCTTACAGCTTCGGTGATTACAGAGAAGAAAATTCCCTCGGTATCTATGGCGTTATTGACAAGGCGGCAGAGATGGGCTTCGACGGCATCGAGTTTATCGACGAGGACTATTGGATCAAATGGCCCGATGAGGAGATCAAAAAGGTCGGTCAGTATGCAAGAGACAAAGGACTTGAGACCGTTGCGCTTTGTGTCGGTGCAGACCTTATAAACAGGGAAAACGAGGTTGAGCGCGTTTGCGGTCTTATCGACAAGGCGGCGCTTCTCGGCGTTTCGATGCTCCGTCACGATATAACGGGCGGACGCAAGGGAAAGAAGAACGGCATCGGCTATGCCTGCCTGCTTCCCGAGCTCAAGGAAAAATGCACGCAGATCACGGAGTACGCGAAGAGCCGCGGCATCAAGACGATGACCGAAAACCACGGCTACTTCTCGCAGGATGCAGACAGAGTTGCTTCCCTTATCGACGCAGTCGGTAACGACAACTTCGGCGTTCTTCTCGATCTCGGCAACTTTATGTGCGCGGACGAGGATCCGTCTCTTTCGGCATCTCGCCTTGCACCCTACGCATTCCACGTACACTGCAAGGACTTCCTCTATAAGAAGGGAACCGAGATCAACCCCGGCGACGGCTGGTTCGTAACGAGAGCGGGCAACTATCTCCGCGGAACCATCGTCGGTCACGGCGAAGCGAAGATCGCGCAGAGCTTGGCTATGCTCAAGAGAAAGGGCTACGACGGCTTCATCTCCCTCGAATTTGAGGGAACCGAGGATAACCTCGTCGGAATCAAGATGGGCTTTGCGAATATCAAGAGATTCTGGGAAATGGCATAATTTTTGGGGGCTTGAAAAAGCCCCCTTTTTTCTTTCACCTTTCTTACTCGTGTAAGAAAGGTGACCAAAGAACCACGCCAAGGGGAAAACCGGTTTGAATTTCGCTTTCGCAAAATTCTGCACACGTTTTCCCCTTTGGAATCCCCTTTCGGTTTTGCGCGAACATTTGAATCTTCTTGTAGGGGCGACCATTGGTCGCCCGTTTTCGTGGCGGTTTGATGCGGGCGACCAATGGTCGCCCCTACAATAACGCGGCGAAATATCTCTGCCGTTCATAACAAAAACAGACGGAATGCTCCGTCTGTTTGAATTTACTTTTTCTTCGCGCTGTCGATGCTCTTTCCGAACACGAAAAATCTGTCGAAAAGGTACTCGGTAACGAAATTGATCAGCATCGTAATTATAAGAACGAGATACTCGTTCCAGCCGACCTTGGATCCTGTAAGCATCGCTGTCCACCAGGTCGAAAGGGGAGTGAAGAGGAGGTAAAATCCCGCGACCTTCAGCATAGCGATCGGCACGTTGTTAGCCGAGCAGAAGGTAAATTTGCGGTTGAGGGTAAAATTCCAAAGCACCGAAAGAATGAGCGAAAGCAGATATGAAAGCCACGGTACCCAATGGAAAAGCTCGTTAAATACGGCGTCGGACGCGATCTGTATTACACCTGCGCTTATTGATAACAGGGTGAATTTAAGCGCTCGGATAAATTCCTTTTTCTTCTCACTCATTAATTTTCTCCGTAAATTTCTTTATTGCGTCAAGCGCTTCGGTACTGATCACGTGCTCGATCTTGCATGCGTCGTCGGATGCGACCTCGGCGCTGACGCCAAGCCCGACGAGGAACTCGGTGAGGACTGTATGCCGCTCAAAGACGCTCTTTGCCTTTTCAGCACCGATTTCGGTCAGGATCAGGTTGCCGACACCGTCAACGGTCAGATAACCGCCCTTTTTGAGCAGACCTACGGCGCGGCTGACGCTCGGCTTGCTGTAGCCCATCTCCTCTGCAACGTCGATGCTTCGCACCGCGCCCTTTTGGGACAGGACGTATATTGTTTCGAGATACATCTCGGCAGATTCGTGCAGATTCATAAAATTCTCCTTAATATGCCGTTATGTATTGATTTTATCATAAAATGAAAAATTTTGCAATAAAAATATTAAAAACCCCTTGACAAAGGTCGAACTAAGTGATAGAATATACCACAGTTAGCAGATGCTAACTGACGTAAAACGTTAGTTAGGAGCAAAAAATGACACTCAAACAGGCAGAAGAGGGAATTGAATATATCATTAAAGCTGTGAAGACTGACGACGAGGAACTGAACGCTTTCCTTTTCTCTCTCGGATGCTACGTCGGCGAGCCGATAACGGTCGTTGCCCATCGCAGAGGCGGATGTACGGTGTCCATCAAGGACGGACGCTATAACATCGACTATCAGTTGGCTGAGGCGATTGTAGTTTGACAAAAAAGAAAAATAATCCGAGGATTATTTTTTTGCCCCGCAGTTAGCCGCCGCTAACTAAAGCTTGTAACTATATCCGCAAGGAAAAAAATAAATAGTTAGGAATTTTGGAGGAAGTCCCCATGAGAATTGCTTTAACAGGCAACCCCAACTCGGGTAAGACGACGATGTATAACGCTCTGACCGGCCGTAACGAAAAGGTCGGAAACTGGGCAGGCGTTACCGTCGATAAAAAAGAACACCCGATCAAAAAAACGTACGCAGGAAGCGAACAGCTTATCGCCGTTGACCTTCCGGGTGCATACTCGATGTCTCCCTTTACGAGTGAAGAGAGCATCACAAGCTCTTACGTAAAGAAAGAAAATCCCGATGTTATAATAAACATTGTCGACGCGGCTAACTTGTCGAGAAGCCTGTTCTTCACGACCCAGCTTCTTGAGCTTGGTATTCCGGTTGTCGTAGCTCTTAATAAGAGCGATATAAACGACAAGAAGGGTACGAAGATCGACACAGAAGCGCTTTCGAAGAAGCTTGGATGTCCCGTTGTAAATACCGTTTCCACGTCAAGCAACGGTCTTAAGGAAGTTGTTGCGGCGGCTGTTGCTCACGCAAACGAAGCTCAGAAGGCCCCCTACGTTCAGGGCGACATCGACCTCACCGACAAGGCGGTCGTTGAAGCAGCTGACCGCAAGCGCTTTGAATTCGTAAACAATATCGTTAAAGAGGTCGAGACCCGTAAGGTACTCACCAAGGATAAGAACTTCGGAGACAAGATCGACGCGGTTCTTACGAACAAGTGGCTCGGCATTCCGATCTTCGCGGTCGTTATGTTCCTCGTGTTCCAGATATCTCAGGTCTGGGTAGGTACTCCGATCGCTGACCTTCTCGTCGGCTGGCTCGAAACGTTCCAGGAATGGGTAAGGGGTCTTCTCGTTGACGCGAAAGCAAGCGAGCTTCTTATGGCGATCCTCGTAGACGGCGTCATAGGCGGTGTCGTTGCAGTCGTCGGATTCCTGCCTCTCGTTATGGTAATGTACTTCCTCATCGCACTCCTCGAGGACTGCGGATATATGTCCCGTGTTGCCGTTGTGCTTGACCCCATCTTTAAGAAGGTAGGTCTCAGCGGTAAGTCGGTAATTCCTTTCGTTATCACCGTAGGCTGTGCGGTTCCCGGTATCATGGCGAGCCGTACCATTCGCAACGAGCGTGAGAGAAGAGCGACGGCAATGCTTGCTCCCTTTATGCCCTGCGGCGCAAAGATTCCTGTAATTGCACTCTTTGCAGGCGTATTTTTCAAGAATGCCGGTTGGGTTAGCACGGTCTGCTACCTCCTCGGTATAGCCCTTATCTTCCTCGGTGCGCTTCTCGTTAATAAGATCGCGGGCTACAAGGCAAGAAAGTCCTTCTTTATCATAGAGCTTCCCGAATACAAGGCACCTTCTCTCTGGGGCGCATTCAAGTCCATGTGCAGCCGCGGCTGGGCTTACATAGTAAAGGCCGCTACAATAATCCTCCTATGCAATACGGCAGTTCATCTGATGCAGACCTTCACTTGGAAGTTCACGTTAGCAAATGAAACTGCAAGCAACTCCATTCTTGCTTCTATTGCATCTCCCTTTGCGTATCTGCTCGTTCCGATCGTAGGCATCCTCTCTTGGCAGCTCGCGGCTGCAGCAGTTACCGGCTTCATCGCAAAAGAAAACGTTGTCGGAACACTCGCTGTATGCTTCTCGATTACGAACTTCATCGACACCGATGAGCTTGCTCTTATCGGCGGTGCAAGTGAAGTTGCGGCTGTTATGGGTCTTACCAAGGTCGCTGCTCTTGCGTACCTGATGTTCAACCTCTTTACTCCTCCTTGCTTCGCGGCTATCGGTGCTATGAACGCCGAGATGAAGAGCGGCAAGTGGGTATGGGGCGGAATCGGTCTCCAGCTCGCAGTCGGATTTACGGTAGGTTACCTTGTAAACACTATCGGTACGCTTATCGTTGATGCTTCCGCACTCCATATCGGCGGAGCTATCGGCGGAGCTATCGCAGTTCTTGCAATGATAGGAATCGTTGTAGGTCTCATTATGAACACCAACAAGAAGCTGAAGGCAGAATATGCGCTCAGCGGTTCTAAAGACCAAGTGTCGGTTAATATGTAATTATGCCTGACGTTATCGTTATTCTGATCATACTTGCCATCGTAACGGGAATCGTATGGTATCTTGTCCGTGCTAAGAAGCGCGGGGAGACCTGCGTCGGTTGCCCTTATGCAAAGCAGTGCGGGGGCAAATGCGGCGGAAGCTGTTCTTCCGTCAGACCGAATACCGATGACAAGAAAGATCACTCTTGACTCTGAGGGGATGCGTGCCTTGGCACGCATCCCCTATTGCAGCAAAAAGAAAGGGGTTCTCGATGGGAAACTATATAATCATAGGCGTGATTGTGATTCTCGCCGCACTCGGCATCTTTTATACCGTCAAGCACTTTAAGGGGCAGGGCGGTTGCTGCGGCGGAGGCGGATATAAGCCGAAAAAGAAGAAGCTGAAAAACGTAATATCGAAAAAGACCTTCAAGGTCGGCGGTATGCACTGCGTTCACTGCAAAAATCGCGTCGAGGAGGCGGTCAACGACATCAATGGCGTTGCCGGTAGAGTAGACCTTAAAAAAGGCGAGCTGACAGTTCTTTATTCTATAGAGGTGTCGGACGATGTGATAATAGCAAAAATTGAAAAGCACGGATATACAGTGGGATAGGCATACGCCTATCCTTTTTTGCAAAAACGAATAGGAGCGGCAGCGTTTTTACGCGCACGGACACAGTTCGCCCCTACGGTGGGAGGAGCAAGCCCCTCCCCTACCGCGTGGAGCAAATGTTTCGCGTGGCAGATAGAGTGAGCGCGGGAGCAACGGGTCGTCGAGGCGCCGACCCCTACCGAAGAACGTGGCGCGTTTTCGCCCAAGATTCCGCCGCGCTTGCGCTTTGGCGCCGCTTCGCGGTTCGACTGCGTACCGCCGTGTCATCCTGAGCGCAGTCGAAATCCGAGCAAGGCGAGGATCAAACGATGCGGAGCAGCGTTTGGGATCTCGGCGGGACTTCGCTCAGAATGACACGGGCGAACGAAAGGGGATTCCAAAGGGGAAAACGTTTGAAAATTTGCGAAGGCAAATTTTCATCGGTTTTCCCCTTGGTGTGCTTTCTTTTGTGAGCTTTTCTTTGCGCAAGCAAAGAAAAGCGGAAAAGCTAACATAGCAAAATCCCCAAAACATTACCTTGTATGATAATAAATTTTTCTTCCGCCCTTATTGATTTTACTTCGCTAATATGTTATACTATGTTATAATGAGAAATTTTGTTGAATTGTGAGGAAAAAACAATGGTAGAAGAAACACTCCGTTATCTGACAGAATGCGATCCCGAGGTCGGAAAGGCAATAGAAGCCGAGTTCGAGCGTCAGTGCGACGGTATCGAGCTTATCGCATCGGAAAACTTCGTTTCCCCCGCAGTAATGGCGGCGGCAGGAACAATCCTTACCAATAAATACGCAGAGGGCTATCCGGGAAAGCGTTACTACGGCGGCTGTGAAAAGGTCGACGTGGTCGAGGATATCGCGCGTGAGCGCGCAAAGAAGCTCTTTGGCGCAGAGCATGCAAACGTTCAGCCCCATAGCGGCTCGCAGGCAAATACCGCAGTATACGTTGCGCTTCTTCAGGCAGGAGATACCGTTATGGGTATGTCGCTTGCAGACGGCGGACACCTCACACACGGAAGCCCTGTAAACATCTCGGGTCTTTACTATAATTTCGTTTCCTACGGCGTTGACCCCAAAACTCACCTCATCGACTACGATAAGCTTGAAGCGCAGGCAATGGAAGTCAAGCCGAAGCTCATCGTCGCAGGTGCGTCGGCATATCCCCGCGTTATCGACTTTGAGAGAATGGGGCAGATCGCAAAGAAGTGCGGAGCATACCTGATGGTAGATATGGCGCATATCGCAGGTCTCGTTGCGGCAGGACTTCATCCTAACCCCGTTCCCTATGCGGACGTAGTTACGACCACTACTCACAAAACGCTTCGCGGTCCGCGCGGAGGACTTATCCTCTGCCGCGAGGAGCTTGCGAAGAAGATAGATAAGGCGATCTTCCCCGGAATCCAGGGCGGTCCGCTTCTCCACATCATCGCCGCAAAGGCAGTCTGCTTCGGCGAGGCGCTCAAGCCCGAGTTCAAGCAGTATCAGGAGCAGATCGTAAAGAACGCAAAGGTTCTTGCAGATACTCTCGTAGAAGAGGGCTTCGACCTCGTATCGGGCGGCACCGATAACCACCTTATGCTCGTTGACCTCCGTAACTTTAACGTAACGGGTAAGGAGATGGAGCACCGCCTCGACGAGGTACATATCACTGCAAACAAGAACGCGATCCCGAACGATCCTCAGAGCCCCTTCATCACTAGCGGTATCAGAGTCGGAACTCCCGCCGCTACGACGAGAGGTCTCAAGGAAGAGGACATGGTAACGATCGGTAAGCTTATCAAGCTCACGGCGGCAGACTTTGAAAACTCCGCTGACTACATCAGAGCCGAAGTCAAGAAGCTCTGCGAAAAGTATCCCCTCTATTAAAAAGATAAAAGCTCCGTTTTCCCTGAAAACGGAGCTTTTTAGGAGAGAATTTACCATCAATATAAGGCGAAGATTGAACGCAGTCTTGCCTTCCCCCAAGGGAAGGCTAACAGCCGTTGCAAATTTACGTAAAGTGGATAAACGTTTAAAAATAATAAACTGGTATTCCATCTGGGAGCAATTATGACAAACTCAAAATGGATCTGGGCGCGTAATGCAGGCAAGCCCGACGAGTACGCCGACTTTGAGGCAGAATTTGAATACACCGGCGGCATGCTTACGCTTGAAATTTCAGCAGACACCGACTATTCGGTATACTTAAACGGCAATCTTGCCGCGTTCGGTCAGTATCCGGATTATCCCAACAGAAAGATATACGATGCCGTAGACCTCACCGATAAGGTACTAAACGGCAAAAACGAGCTGCTAATCGTCGGCTACCACGCTGGCGAGGACTTTTCGACGCATATTAAGCGCGAGGCGGGAATCCGTTTTGAGCTTCTAAATAACGGCAAAGCGATCCTTGTTTCCAATGAAAATGTACAGTCGCGCATTGATCCTTATTACGTCTCTCACGTCGAGAGCAAAATAACGAATCAGCTCGGCTTCACCTTCGCATACGATGCAACCGCAGCCGAGACCGACTACGTGAAATCGGTCATTACCGATACCGTAAAGGGCGAAGTTTACCCCCGCCCGATAAAGAAGCTCAATCTTCTCGACCGAGTCGAGAGCAAGCTTGTGAAAAGCGGAACCTTTACGCTGAACGGCGGAAATCGCGCCGCAGATAGAATGCAGAACGCGTCTCTATATGAGGGAAGCGTGGGAAAAGACGGCGAATTTTATATATTCGACCTCGGCGCAGAGCAGACGGGACTTTGCGAGATCAACTTTGACCTTGAAAACGAATGTAAAGCCGAGATTGGCTGGGGCGAGCATTTGACGGACGGTAGATGCCGAACCGCGGTGCGTAATTTCGCAGTCGAGATCAAGGGCAAAAAGGGAAATAATCACATTCTCAACCCGATGCGCCGCTTCGGCGGACGCTATTTTCAGATATTCGTATACGGAAAAGCGAAGGTGAATTACCTCGGCATCCGCCCGACGCCCTATCCGATAACGGAAAAGCCGTTTTCGCTCGAAAACGAGCTTGATGATAGAATTTATAAGACCTGCATAAATACGCTCCGCCACTGTATGCACGAGCATTACGAGGACTGCCCCTGGCGCGAGCAGGCACTCTACGTGCTCGACAGCCGAAATCAGATGCTCTGCGGATATTATGCATTTGAGGAGACTGACTTTGCAAAGGCATCGCTCGGGCTTATAACGCAAGGTCTTCGCCCCGACGGCATTCTTGACCTATGTTATCCGTCGGGACAGGTCATAGCAATACCGTCCTTCTCGCTCGCGTTTTTCACGCAGATGAAGGAGTACCTCGACTATACGGGTGACATAGCTTTCCTGCGCGAAAAGTATCCGATGATGAAAACACTCATATCGACCTTCCTAAGTAAGGATCGCGAGAACGGACTTATCGAAAATTTCTACGGAGAGGGCGGATATTGGAACTTCTACGAGTGGTCTGAAACCATGGAAGGCCGCTTCAACGAAACGGTCAGAAGCATAGAAGCACCGATAAACGCATTCCTTTCACTCTCGCTTGCCGATTTTTCCTATATAGCGAAAAAGCTCGGTTACGATGAGGACGCCGAAAAATACGAATCCGAAAGAAATGCGCTCAACCTCGCGATAAAAAATGCTTTCTATAACGAAAAAACTGGACTGTTCGAAAGCTTCCTCGACCGTCATCAAGGCACTTACAGCGTTCTGACGAACTCGCTTTGCCTGCTCTGCGGTGCGGCGGACGAAGTCGATAAGAGCGTGATATTTGAAATTCTCACAAATAACGGCGCTGGGAAAACGGGACTTAAGGTCGTGCCGAATACGCTTAGCATGAACTGCTTCCGCTTCGACGCGCTGCTTAAGAGCGACGAAGAAAAATTCGCGCCGATCATCCTGAACGAGATACGCACCGAGTACGGCAAAATGCTTGACCGCGGCGCAACGACCTTCTGGGAAACAGCCCTCGGCGAAGCCGATTTCGATAATGCAGGCAGTCTCTGCCACGGCTGGTCGGCACTTCCTGTGTATTATTTCCACAGATTGTTGAAATAATTGTGCCACACAAAGAAGATTCGAGGCGTTGTTGACCTTCTCCCGCTGGAGAAGGCAAGGCAAAATGCCGAAGCGTTTGATTGTCCGTATACCAAAGAATAAGAAACAAATAATAATTAATAAAGAAGAAACAGAAATGCACTACATAGTCCTCGACCTTGAATGGAACCAAGCACTGTCGAAAGAGCAGTTCGTGACCGAGCCGGTCAAGCTGCGCGGAGAGATCGTGCAGATCGGCGCGGTGAAGCTCGATAGCAGCTTCAAAACAGTCGACGTTTTCAAGATAATGATCTCCCCACGACATTATAAAATAATGAACTATAAGGTTCGCGAGCTGACGGGTATTCGTACCTCAGATATCAAACGCGGTCACAGTTTCCCGACCGCCTACGGACTCTTCAGAAAATGGTGCGGAGAGGAATGCACGCTCCTTACATGGGGCTGCGACGATATTCCGATGCTGAAGGATAATATGACCCTCCACGGAATCGACACCGAGTCGCTTCCACCCCATTACGACGTTCAGCCGATATTTGATTCTCAAATAACAAAGGAAAAGCGTCAGCATTCCCTGACGGCGGCAATGGAGCTGCTCGGCGAGCCGCCGTTTGAAGCGCACGACGCGCTAAACGATGCATTGAGTACAGCAGCAGTCTGCCGACATCTGGATATGGAGGCGGGCTTCCTCGGATACGAGGATATCACGAGAAGCTCAAAGCTCCCGACGATAGGTAAAAGCTTCACAAGATTCAGTGAAATACTTAAAGACGATGAGGTCAATACCCTCGTCTGCCCCGAATGCAGAAAGCTTATGAACGCAGGCGAATGGGTATCCTGCCGCAGAGGCAAGCTGATGGCGAAGAACGACTGCGAATGCGGCGAAAAATATCTGACCTACCTCTTTTGCATCAAAAATAAAGACGGTACCTACCGCATCGGCAGAAGAATGCAAAAGCGCGAGGAATCCGACGATACCTATTACGAGAAGAAGCGCGTCAAAAACGAGGAATGGAAGAAAAAGCGCGAGCTTGTGCGAGCGTGAGCGCAAAAAAGTCTTGCATTATTTTCCAAAATAGGGTATACTTATAAAAAGCGAAAAAGGAGAATCCTTATGCCGACGGAAAATATCTTGGAATTCAGAACGAATAAAAGTAATCTTTATCTGCGCGTGGCGCGCGGTCACTTTGCGACCAGCCATAGCCATACAAACTATTATATAGACGTAACGAAGCAGAAGTCGCGTCTTTCGGAAGCAAAGGCGGTCGGAGCAGAGCTTGCCGCGCATTATATAGGAAGCTCGATAGTTAACACAGTTCTTTGCCTTGACGGCACAGAGGTAATCGGCGCTTGCCTTGCAAACGAGCTTACGAAAACGTCCTACGCAGGTCTTAATTCAAATCAGACGATAAACGTTCTGACCCCCGAGCATACGTCGGGAAGCCAGCTTCTATTCAGAGACAGTATTGCTCCGATGATAACGGGAAATCACGTGCTGATCCTTGCGGCGTCTGTTGTAACCGGCTTCACGGCACGAGGCGCGATCGAGGCGATCCGCTATTACGGCGGCGAGGTCGTCGGTGTTTGCTCAATATTCGCTATCGCAGACGAATGCATGGGATACCCGGTCAATTCGATATTCGACCTCAAGGACTTGAAGGACTACGTTAGCTACGGCTCTCATGAGTGTCCGATGTGTAAGAACGGTCAGAAGATCGACGCGCTCATAAACCGCTTCGGATATTCGAAGCTTTGATGTTAAAAAAGAACCCGCAAGGGTTCTTTTTGCGTTAAGTAACATTGTTTTACGCGGACAGTCGGGACGCCTGTCCCTACAAAGACGCGCCGAAGCTTCGCCACGTTGTCTTGCCTTCCCCCCTTGGTAGCTAAGCGGCTCCGCATAGTGCTCGCCTGAATAATCAACCTCATAATAAAACCGCCCTGCGATGCAGGGCGGTTTTTGCAAAAATCTGTTTATATCATTTGTATTTCGACATCTCAATTTCCCATAGCTCGTCAATGCTCTTGTCTTTGTCGGAGAACCAGTAGATCGACACCTCACGGTATATATGCAGATCGCCTTTGTTGCTTCCGTCGGGGCTTGACGGTAAATACCTGTTCCAAACTACGATCTTGTATGTGAGTGAGGTATAGACCTTTGTCCCACCGTCCTTGGTCATGCCTTGCGGAATGGGTAAAAACAAGATGATCGCCGCTGTTATAACTACGACTATCGAAGCTATAAGTATCTTTTTCATTTTATACCTCCCACATTAAATTTCAATATTCATTTATATTTATCTTCTCAACCGTTCCGTTTATCTCTCCGCCGAGGAAAAGGGAGGCGTTCGACACAAACATCGTCGGGTCGTCACTGACGTAGTAGCTAACGGAGCCGCATCCGCCACTTTCTTTTTTGCCAAGCACCTCAAGCGCCTTTTTTGCCGCCTCAGCACCGGAGCTGATCAGCGTGACGTTCGGGAGCACCTTGGAAATAACTCCGGCAATTATCGGGTAGTGCGTGCAACCGAGTATCAAGGTGTCAGCGCCGCTTTCTCTTATCTTCGACAAATAATGCTCGGCAGCAAGACGGGTTATCTCGCAATCCTCCTGCACAAATCCGTTTTCAACAAGCGGAACGAAAAGCGGACACGCCTGCGTTATGACCTCACTGTCGGGTGAAAGCTTCTTTATCTCGCGCTCAAACGCACCGCTTCTTATCGTCGCGGCAGTTCCGATAACAGCGATCCTACCGTTCTTGGTCGCTTTGACCGCCGCCTCGGCGGACGGCTCAACGACTCCGATAACGGGTATCGGAAGCGTCTTCTTCAGATGCGAAAGGGAAGTGGTGCTCACCGTTCCGCAGGCAACGACGATGGCGTCGACCTTTTTGCTTAGTAAAAACGCGGCATCCTGACACGCGTATTTGGTTATAGTGGCGGAGGAACGGTTTCCGTAAGGAACGCGTCCCGTGTCACCGAAATATATAAGCTCCTCGTCTGGCGAGAGCTTGATCATTTCCTTAACGGCGGTAAGTCCGCCGAGACCGCTATCGAAAATTCCTATCATAATAACCTCAATTATAGCTCGTCGAGCGAATAAGAGAACGCTTCAAGCATATTTTCTCTGAAATAACGTAGCTCGTCACTGTCAATGCCGTCGAGAATTGCTTCGGTAGACTTGCGCGCCGCGATAAATTCACGGTTGCCTGCCGCTTCCTCGGTTAGGCACTTAATGTAAGCGCAGAGCTTGTCGGCGATCTTTACGAGCTTGACGCTCTCGGAGTCAACATCTGTCGGAGTGAGTAAGCTCTCGTATGTCGGGCGAAGCTCGGGCGGAAGCTTTGAGAGCATGCGCTCGATCGAATGACGCTCTATAGCGGCGTAATCGCGCTTCGTCTCGGGGCTGAAATACTTGATCGGCGTTGGAAGGTCACCTGTAAACACCTCTGCGGCATCGTGAAAGAGTGCGATAGTAGCAACACGCTCGGGATCGTAGCTTTTTCCGTAAACGGTATTTCCGATAACGGCAAGCGCGTGAGCGATGACAGCCGCCTCAGAAGTGTGCTCGGCAAGCGTTTCGCGGGTGACGGAGCGCATAAGCCCCCATCTCGTTATGTATTTTTGCCTGAATAACAATGCGTAAAAGCTGTTCATTTTTTCGTCCTCGTTTTCGGTTTGCTTCCTTATTATATCATTATATACAGGCATTGTCAAGGCGGTGAGGGCGGCAAGAAATCGGCTAAAACGGCGCAAAAAAATGCCGTTGTTGTAAATGTAGAAAATTTGGGTCAAAATTTGTGGGGGTTGCACAAAAAGCGAAAAACGGCGATTTTGTTGTGAAAAATGACAATACAAATTTAAAAGGTAAATATAAATTACTTCAAAACCCGAAAAAACACTGAATATCGTGCGTTGTAGACGACCCAACAAAACAAAAAGGTAAATATAAATTACCCGAAACGATTTTGAAATGGTAAAAAAGCGCTCCAAAACGCTCTTGAAAACGCCTCAAAAAGTTCCCCAAGCCCCGAATTTTGAGCCGAAAATTGCTTTTCCGCTTAAAAACGCGCACATCGCGCGCCTTGACAGTACGAAAAAAGTGTGTTATTATATTATAGTATAAAAAACAAAGGGGATATTCTGCCCATTTTTAGGGTTTTGAGTGTCTCCGGGGGTCCCCTTTCGGATGAAATTTCTTATCCTGCCTCCCGTTGAAAGCGCTTCCTGTGCTTTGCGGCGGAACAGAAGAGGAAAGTGATATGAACGGTTTGATGCCGACCGGTTCAGAGGAACAAACGGCGTAAAAGGTCACTTTCGGTATTTTCCGAGTTGCGAACGGAAAAGCCAAGCGCATCCCCCGCACAGCAAAGCCGCAACGGCGGATTTCCTTCCCGTTGGCGGCAAATTCACACAGGAGGAAAAGATTGATGCAAAATTCTTTCTTCACGAAAGCACTTTCGGGATTTCTCTCATTCGTGCTTTTGTTCGGCGGTGTAAACGTGCTTCAGGCAAGCGCGGAGGAATCATCGGAATCGGAAGTAGTTGCCGATATGATCTCCGACATACCGTTCTTCGAAAATCTTGCAACCGGTACTGCAGGCATGCCGTATCTTTCGTATATTGAAAGACATCCGGCAGACGTTGCCGAATCCGAAATAACGATCGACGTTATAGAAAATCTTGACGAAGCGAATACTACCGCAAACGTCGAGATCATTGATAATCTCGACGGTAAATCGAACGTCCTTTATATGCCCGAATCCGGCAAGACTTCGTGGAAGGTAAACATTCCCAAGACCGCGAAATACGCAATAAAGATAGAGTATTATCCGATAGCTGAGAAGGACGGTGCTGCTGTCTCCACGCTCACGACGATCGAGAGAACTCTCTATATTGACGGCTACGTTCCCTTCTCGGAGGCAAGATATTTCTACTTCCCGAGAAACTGGGCGTATACCGAGTTTGACTACCGCAAGGACGGAACCTGCATATTCCCGACCGACGCGGCAGGAAACGACGTGCGTCCTATCCGTTACGAGAAGCCCGAGTGGCAGGAGTACTATCTCCGTGACTGGCTCGGTTATACGATGGAGCCCTTCCAGTTCACGCTGACCGGAGGCGATCACGTAATTACCTTCGAGGCAAACCGTGAGCCGATCGTAATCTCGAAAATAACGCTTTATCCTTACGAGGCAGCTCCTACTTATGCTCAGTTCCTTGAGCAGAAGAAGGCAGAGGGCGTCAAGGTCATCGAAAATGTGAAGGGCGGAAAGATCAAGGTTCAGGCAGAAAACCCTACCCTTATCTCAAACGCTTGTCTCTATCCTCAGAACGACCGTACCTCGTGCCTTACCGAGCCGCAGGATCCTCAGCAGATCAGATACAATATCGTTAACAGCTCGACCGTTAACGAGTGGATGAAGTATACGGTAGACGTTCCCGAGACCGGTCTATACCGTATCGCGATCCGCTTCCGTCAGAACGCGTTGATCGGTATGTTTACGTCCCGTAGGATCTTGGTAAACGACCAGCTCCAGTTCCAGGAGGCGTCGAACATCCGCTTCAAGTACAACTCGTCCTGGCAGTCGTCCTACGCGACCGACGGCGAGCAGACCTTCCTCTTCTACCTCGAAAAGGGTACGAATGAGATCACCTTCGAGACTGTCCTCGGCGATATGACCGAATACGTTTACGAAATAGGTCAGATGATCGACGAGCTGAATATCGCGTACAAGAAGATTCTTCAGCTTACAGGACCTACTCCCGACGCTTACCGTGACTACGGCTTCAAGCGCCTCGTTCCCGATGCTATTGACACTATCGTTCAGGCGTCGGATGACCTTTACCGCATCGCTGACGAGCTCGAGGCAATTACAGGCGAGCTTGGCGACCAGGTCGCAACCCTGAATACTATCGCGATGCTGTTTGCGAAGATGGAGGACGAGGATAAGATCGCTCCTAACTTCGTAACCTTCAAAAACTACATAATCGCCCTTTCCAACTGGCTGTATGCGTCCCTTTCTCAGCCCCTTAAGGTAGATTACTTTACCGTTCAGGGTACGAAGGACGGTCTTCCTAAGGCAAAGGCAAACTTCTTTGAGACCATTTGGTTCGAGATTCGAGCATTCTTCGGCTCCTTCTTCATGGACTATACGACGGTCGACTTTAAGGTCGAGGACGGCGAAAAGGTCGATGAGAGCATGGTCATCGAGCAGTGGATCACCTCCGCTCTCGGACGTGAGGACGCGCTTATAACAAGAGGACTTATTGACGAACACTTTACGAGTGAAACGGGAATACAAGTCAAAATGAAGGTCATAACGGTCGGACTGACCGAGGCGATACTTGCCAACATGGGTCCCGATATCGCCGAAATGTCGTCGGTTGATACCATCACCTGGGGCTTGCGTGACGCAGTCAAGGAGCTCGATACGATGGAGGGCTTCGACGAGGTCATGGAGAACATGAACCAGGCGGCAATGACGCCTTTGCAGATGCAGAACGCGAAGGGTGAATTCCATACCTACGGAATCCCCGCGTACATGGACTTCTATATGATGTTCTACCGTTCGGACGTTCTTTACGAAGCAGGTGTTGAGGCGCCTAACACTTGGGATGAGCTTTACGACATCCTCCCCACGCTTCAGGCAGCCGACCTTGAGATCGGTATGCCGGGTACTGTTTCGGGAACGAGCGTATCCGTCGACGGCCTTACGGGACTTAAGCTGTTCTTATATCAGATGGGCGGCGAACTCTATACTGAGGACGGATACCGTGTAACTCTTGACGGAAACACCGCGCTCGACGCCTTTGAATCGCTCTGTAACATGTTCTCGAAGTATAAGTGCTCGGTCAACTATGACCTTACACGTTTCCGTACGGGAGAAATTCCGATCTACTTCGGAACCGCAGTCGGCACCTATAACACGCTTATGTCTTACTATGATATCCGTGGACTTTGGGAGATGGCACCTCTTTGCGGCGTTGAACGCGAAATAGACGGTGAAATAACCATCGACCGCACTTCCTTCGTATCCGTTTCCTCCCGTGTTATTCCGAGAGGCGGCACAAAGAAGGCACAGGAAAATGCCTGGAAATACATCAAGTGGATGGCAGAGCCCGAGACTCAGAAGCTTCTCGGACGCGAGACCATCATGGTAAGTGCAAACCCGACGACGAAGTATAACGCTCCGACGATTGAGGCGCTTACCAGTCAGGCATGGACCGATAAGGAGCTTGCGGCACTTGAAGAGCAGACTAAGTGGCTTGCAGGTATCCCCGAATATCCCGGTAACTACATTATCGGAACCTATGTAAACTCTGCATTCATGAACGTATACAGTACCTCCTCCGACGCTGCTGAGCAGCTTCAGGACCGTGTTGTTTACATCAACAAGGAAATCGCCCGTAAGAGAGCAGATTTCAAGATGGACTACATCGACATTGAGGGCAAGTATCACAAGGGCAGATACTACACAAACCCCAAATACAGCAAGTAACGGCTGCCCGAATTACATCACAAAGGAGTAAATCATCATGACTAAAACCGAAACAGATGTAAAGCGTCAGCAGCCGAAGAATCAGAAGTATGCCGGAAAGAAAATGACAAAGGGCAGATATATCCGTTCTCAGATGAAGAGAAACTGGGTAGGATACGTAATGGTATCCCCGTTCCTTATCATGTTCATTGCATTTACGGTCGTACCTGTCATTCTTTCAATACTTCTCAGCTTTACGTCATTTAATATGCTTCAGTTCCCCGAGTGGAAGGGTCTTGACAACTACGTTCAGCTCTTCCTCGCGGACGATCTGTTCATCACGGCGTTCTCAAATACGATGCTCTTTGCAATCACGACGGGACCTGCCTCCTTCATTCTGGCATTCATCGTCGCTTGGTTCATAAATGAGCTTTCGCCGCGTCTGCGTGCGATCGTAACGCTCATCTTCTACGCACCGTCCATTGCAGGTACTGCGTACCTCGTTTGGGGTATCTTCTTCAAGGGAGATATCTACGGTTACGTAAACGGTTGGCTACTAAAGATGGGTATGATAACCGAGCCGATAGTCTTCTTCAAGGACGTTAACTACATAGTTCCGCTCTGCGTAGTCGTTGCTATCTGGACATCGCTCGGTACAACGTTCCTTTCAAACATCGCAGGTCTTCAGGGTGTCGACCGTTCGCTTTACGAGGCGGGCGCGATCGACGGAATCAGAAACCGTTGGCAGGAGGCGTGGTACATCACGCTCCCCTCAATGCGTTCGATCCTTCTCTTCGGAGCAGTCCTCGCTATCACCGGTTCCTTCGGCTTCGGTGCAATAGTCGATAACCTCTGCGGAAACCCCTCGACAGACTACGTTGCATGGACTTTGCAGCATCATCTGACAGAGTATATGGGAACGCGATTTGAATACGGTTACGCATCAGCTATTGCGGTCATCCTGTTCGCAATAATGATGGGCGCAAACGCGCTCGTACAGAAGTTCCTTTCGAAGGTGGGTGAGTAATATGGCTATAAAGAAATTAAGAGTCAGAGGCCACCGTGTCGTACTTAACCGTTCGAAGAAGGGTGACTTCGGAATTACCCTCCTCCTCATCATTCTCGGAGCGCTGATGTTCCTGCCTATGTGGTATCTTATCATCGAGTCGCTCAAGCCGCTCGGTGAAAGAAACATAACACCGCCGCTTCTCTACGTTATGAAGCCGACGGCGCAGAACTTCATCGACCTTTTCTCAAACATTAACAGTACCTGGGTACCGATCAGCCGTTACCTCTTCAATACGATAATCATATCGGTAGCAGCTACTTTCGGATGTCTCGTGTTCGGTTCTCTTACCGCATACGCGCTTTCGAAGATCAAGTTCCCGGGACGCGTTGCAATGTTCAAAATGATCCAGTGGTCGCTCATGATAAGCTCGACCATCACAGGTATTACCAACTTCTTCATATTTATATGGCTGGGTTGGCTGAATACATATTGGATATCAATAGTCCCCGTGTGGGCATCAACGCTCGGTCTGTACCTTATGAAGCAGTTTATCGACGCGAATATCTCGGATGAAATGATCGAGGCGGCGCGTATAGACGGTGCGGGCGAGCTCAAGATCTATTGGCAGATAGTAATGCCGCTCGTTAAACCGGCATGGCTGACGCTTCTAGTTACCACCTTCCAGCAGGTATGGAATGCAGGTGCTTCGAGTTACGTTTGGTCAGAGCAGCTGAAGACCTTTAACAACGCTATCGCAACGATAAGCGGCGTGTCGGCGGGTGCCGCGAGTGCCGGCTCAGTCGTAATGATGAGCGTGCCGATTCTGATATTTGTCATAAACCAGTCTAAGATCGTCGAAACAATGGCTTCGTCGGATATGAAGGACTAAAGGAGGGCGCAATGAAAAACAAACTTATTAAATTTATTGCGGTCCTCATCGCAGTCATGACGCTTCTGCCGATGGTGATCTCGGCGGAACCGTATCAGACCTATACCTACAGTATAGACGGTGAGCAGCTTCTTTCTCCTCACGCGTATACGCCGAGAGAAATTTTCGACTCGGTCAAAATGGGACTTCCCGTACCGCTTCAGAAGGTTTCCGACATGGTCGTTGACGAAAAGGGCAACGTATACCTTGCAGATAAGGACGCGAATGCAATTGTCGTTCTCGACCGAAATCTCAGATACCGCTTCACTATTGATACCTTTATCAACAGCAACGGTATTGAGGATTCCTTCAATAGCCCCAACGGTTGCTTCGTAACGGAGGACAGTATCTACGTTGCGGATACCGAAAACAGACGTATAGTTATCTTCGACCTCGACGGTAACTACGTAAGACACCTTGAAGAGCCGAAATCGGATATCTTCGAGGACAATACTCAGTACCGCCCGACAGCGATCGCTGTCGACGCGTCGGGACGTATCTACGTTATCTCTCCCGATATATATCAGGGTGTTCTCTCCCTGAATGCAGACGGTGAGTTCCAGGGATACATCGGTGCTCAGAAGGTTTCCTACAGTGCCTGGGATGAAATGTTCAAGAAGCTTTTCAATGACGACTCGGGCAAAAAGAACCTTCCTACCTCGTATAACAACATAACGATAGACGACGAGGGCTTCATCTACTGTACGGCAAGTGCAAACGTTAAGCAGGAAGCCATTACCGATAAGTCCGGCGACTACTCTGCTATCAAGAAGTTTAACGCCGCAGGTAAGGATATCCTCGGACGTAACGGCTTCTTCGGACCCGGCGGTGAAGTCAAGATTGATGGCGGCGGACTTTCAACCAATCCCTCCAGGATCATCGACGTAGCTCTCGGACCGTCCGGCTCATGGTCGATAATCGACGCAGACCGTTCGAAGATATTTACCTACGACCAGTACGGTAACCTGCTCTTCGTGTTCGGTGACCGCGGAGACCTTCTCGGTAACCTGAGCGAGATGTCGGTTGCTATTGCTTACCAGGATTCAAACTTCCTCGCGTTCGACGGACTCCGTCAGACTATCACACTTTATACCCGTACAGAGTACGGTGACGTTCTTATCAGAGCTCTTCAGAACGAGATCGACCGTAAGCACGGCGAGGCAGTTACCGACTATCAGGATATCCTTAAGCGAAACAGTAACTTCGACGCAGCTTACATCGGTATCGGTAAAGCACTTTACCGTCAGGGTAAGTACGAAGAAGCGATGAAGATGTTTGCAAGTGCATACGAGACCGAAAACTACTCGAAGGCACTGAAGGAAATGCGACAGAGCTGGGCAGATAAATATTTTATCGTTATCCCAATCGTTATCGTAGTATTCCTCTTTGTAGTCATTAAGTTCTTCGGATACGCAGGCAAGGTAAACAAGAGAACAGCGCTCAAGAAGGGCAAAAAGACCTTCAAGGAAGAGGTGCTGTACGCATTCCACGTTATATTCCATCCGTTCGACGGATTCTGGGACCTCAAGCACGAAAAGCGCGGATCTGTAAGAGGAGCGATCTTCTGGCTCGTTCTTGCGCTCATCGCAATCTGTTACCAGTCGGTCGGAAGAGCGTACGTATTTAATCCGCGTGCCTCTTACACGTCAATGTTCGGCTCACTCCTTTCGCTCCTGGTGCCTGTCGCACTGTGGGTAATCGGAAACTGGTGCCTGACAACGCTCTTTGAGGGCGAAGGAAGCATGAAGGATATCTTCATTGCAACTTGTTACTGTGCAGTACCTCTCGTGCTGCTCGTCATTCCCGCAACGGCAATAACAAACATTCTCACGCTCAGTGAGGCAACGATCTACGAAATGCTCGTCTCGGTAGCATGGGTATGGGTAGGACTGCTCCTGTTCTTCGGAACGATGGTCACCCACGACTATTCTATCGGTAAAAACGTCCTGACCTGTATCGGAACGATAATCGCTATGGCGGTGATTATATTCTGCGTACTGCTCTTCTCGACGCTGGTTATGAAGATGGTTAACTTCATTACGGGTATCGTGGTCGAGTTGTCGTATCGGTAACTACTAAAGAAGGAGAAGATGAAAATGAAAACTTATAAGAAATTTTTATCGGCTGTTATGGCCTTCTGCATGTTGCTTGGTACGCTTTCCGTTATCTCGGCGCTTCCCGTATTCGCTGCCGAGGAAACCGAAACTCCGCAGGGACCGATAAACGCAACCGATTTCTTCACATACGGATACTCTTCGAAGGAAGAAAAGGTTGCTTCGATGGAGGTTATGGCATCGCGCTACGATTATGAGCTCCGTGTCGAACCGCTCACCGGTGAGGTCGCGATCGTTAACAAAAAAACAGGCGATATACTTACTACAAACCCCTACGACGTTGGAAATTTCAAGGCAGACGATTCTATAAAGAAAAAGCTGCTTTCGCAGGTTGCGGTAAATTTCGAAAGCGTAGACGGAACTATCAAAGCTAAGGATCTTTATAGCTTTGAGTATGCTGCCGAGCTCAACCAGATAAAGGTAAAGCCGATCAAAAACGGCGCCCGTGTTGAGTACGTAATCGGTAAGCAGGAATCTCGTTATCTCTTCCCGGATCAGATCGAAAAGGAGCGTTTCGAAAACGAAATACTCGCAATGATCCCGTATGATGAAGAGACCTATAATGCGCAGACCGCTACCTATGAAGAAAAGCAGGCGTATGCGCATTACAGAAGAATCAAGGCATCATACCTTCTTAAGGATCCGACTGCTGAGGGTACTCCTGAATCTGTTATTAATTCAATGCTTATACAGTATCCGGTTCTTGACAAGACTACCGATGTCGGTAAGAGCAGCCCCGACGTTAAGGCACTTTACGTGTTCGATTCGAAGGCGAGCATGAAGCTCAAGAACGAGATCGAGTATATTATCAAGCTTTACTGCCCTAACTACACGTATGAAGAAAGAGAGTACGACCACGAGCTTTGTAAGTACGAGGAAAAGAGAGAAAACCCCGTTCAGTTCAGAGTTGCTCTCGAGTACTATATCGAGGAGACCGGTCTTCGCGTAAGAATTCCCGCAAACGGTATCCGTTTCGACCAGAGTACTTACCGACTTAATAAGATCATCTGCCTCCCTTATATGGGCGCAGCTAATTCGAACTATACGGGATATACGATGTTCCCCGACGGCTCGGGTACTCTTACCCGCTTTGAGGACGTAAAGGCGAACGGACAGTCCTTCACCTTGTATGCGTCTGCCTACGGTCAGGACCACGTGTACAGAAATGAAGCGAAGATGATAAAGAACGCTATGCCGATGCGCATGCCGGTATTCGGTGTCGTTGAAGACACGCAGTACACGGTAACCGACGAGGCAAGCGGCGAAAGCTCTACCTCTATCCGTAAGAGCGGATACTTCGCTATCATAGAAGAGGGCGAAGCTCTCGCAACTCTCCGTGCAACTCACGGTGAAAAGGGACATCACTATTACGCTGCCTCGATAGAGTTTGACTCAAGCCCGTCGGACTCCTTCTCGCTTAGCTCGATAGTATCGGTCGGCGGAGACGGAGGTATAACCCAAACTCTTGACCGCAGATATACGGGTAACTTTACTATCCGTTATATAATGCTTACCGACCTTGAGTATTGCGCACAGAACGGAATTGATACGACCGGTTGCTATGACACAAGCTATCTCGGCATGGCACTTGCATACCGTCAGCGACTCATCTCGACGGGAGCGCTTGTTGACGAAAAGGTCGAAGCAGGCGACATTCCGCTTTATATCGAATCTCTCGGCGCTATGGACGTTCAGGAAAAAGTCCTTTCGATCCCCGTAACCGTTAAAAAGGCACTTACTACCTTTGATGACGTTAAGACGATACACAAGGAGCTCGGCGACGAGGGAATAAATAACCTCGTATTCAAGCTCACCGGCTTTATGAACGGCGGTCTGAAGAATACGGTAGCAAATCAGATCGACGTTGAAAAGGTAGTCGGCGGCAATAAGGGCTTAAAGAACCTCCAGAAGTATGCGAATCAAAAGAACTTTGAGATCTACCTCAATGCAGATTTCTCGTATACCTATAAGGATGCTATGTTTGACGGCTTCAGCCGTGAGGATGAAGCTCTCCGCGCAATAGACGGCCGATTCGTACAGAAGCAGGCGTATGACGCGGTTCTCCAAAAGTTCACGAGTACAGGTCTTCTTGTTATCGCTCCCTCCTCGTTCGAGAGCATCTTCGGCAAGCTTAATAAGGATGCTAAGAAGCTCAACCTCGAGGGTCTCGCTCTCGGCTCTCTCGGATCCGATCTTTCCTCTGACTTTGATGAGGATGATCCTTATAACCGTGAGGACTCGAAGCAGCAGGTGATCAATACCCTGAATAAGGTGCGTAATGCGGGCTACGATCTGATGGTAGACGGAGGAAACGCTTACGCGGTCGGATATGCAAAGCATATTCTCAATATTCCGCTCGTATCCTCGCGCCGTGCGCAGGCATCTGAGGCGATCCCCTTCTTTGCACTCGTATATCACGGCTATCTGAATTACGCCGGCTCGGCTACCAATATGGCAGGCGACGTGCGTTATGAAATGCTCAAGATCCTTGAAAACGGTGCAAACCCCTACTTCATTCTCGTTTACCGTAACTCTGAAAAGCTGAAGCAGGATAAGGAGCTTTCCAAGTATTTTGCGATCTCTTATCAGAACTGGAAGGAAGACCTTGTTGAGACGTATAAGGATCTCAATGCAGCGCTTTCTCCCGTTAAAACGTCCACTATCGTTTACCATGGCTTCCTTACCGGTATGAGAGTACCGACTGCCGAGGAGCTCGATGCTGATAAGCTCGAAAAGGAGCAGGCAGACAAAGAGCAGGCAGATAAGGATTTGGCAGACAAAGAGGCATCTGAAAGAGAAGAGCAGCTTAAGGACCATCTCGGAAATAACTACATTAAGAATGATACCGAAACGGAAGCTCCCGAGCTCAACACCTCGCCGTCAACCGTTTCCAAGTATCTTGTTGATAACGGAATGATAGTCAAGATGACGTTTGAGAACGGCTATAGCTTCATTCTCAACTATAACTATTACGACGTTACCGTTGAAGAGCTCGGCGATACAGTTATCGAGCAGCTCGGATACGTTGTGCTTAACGCAGACGGCGAAATAGTAATTAACAGCGGAGAGGAGGCGGCAGCATGACGGAAGTAAAAAGAAGAAAGGTTCATAGAAGACGCAGAAAGGCGATTTCTTTGGACAGAAAAAAGGCAAGAGCCGGCTGGCTGTTCGTTCTTCCCTTTATTATCGGACTTATTCTCATATATCTTCCGATAGTATTTGACTCGCTCAATTACAGCTTTAATAAGATAATACCTCTTAAGGGCGGCGCATACGAGCTGAATCCTGTTGGCTTCGGAAACTATCAGAAGGCACTCCAGGATCCGGAATTCACAAAGGTGCTTGTTTCGGGTATAAAGGACCTCGTGTTCGATATCCCCGCGATAGTAATATTCTCGCTCTTCGTAGCGGTGCTTCTGAATAAAAAGATCTTCGGACGTGCGGCGTTCCGTGCGATATTCTTCATACCCGTTATTCTTTCGACGGGACTTATAAGTGAGATATCTCATTCGGCAATGGCAGGCGAGAGCTACATGGGTCAGACCGGTGCCGTAGACGACGGATCAGGTCAAGGCGCAAGCGGAGCCGAAGGCATCGTGGCGGCGACCGACTTCAGGTGGCTGTTCCAGAACATGCAGGTCGGAAGCGGTCTACTTGAATACGTTACGGGTATCGTAAACGATATCTATAACATCATCAACCGTTCGGGTGTTCAGATGCTTATCTTCCTTGCAGGCCTTCAGTCCATTTCCCCCGCTATCTATGAGTCTTGCTCGATAGACGGCGCGACGGGATGGGAGACCTTCTGGAAGATAACCTTCCCGATGATAAGCCCGATGATTCTCGTAAACGCGATATATACGGTCATTGACTCCTTTACGTCGAGCGACAGCCAGATAATGACGTTTATCTCCTCGAAGTACGGTGACGTTATGGGCGGCGGAGGACCCGAGATCTCTACCGCGATGTCATGGATCTATTTCGCGATAGTTATTGGAATAATTGCTCTGGTAGCAGCTGTCCTTTCGGCGTATGTCTTCTATCAGAGACGTGATTAAGGAGGGAAAACAGTATGAATAAAGTAAACTCTCCGAAGATCAAAAGAGAATCGAAGAATAAGATAAAGGTTGATTTCGAAAGAACCAATTGGTTCAAGCGCTTCCGCCTCCGTTTCCTTACGGGAACCTCGATCGCGAAGGGCTTGACGTGGTTGTTCAGATTCGTCCTTCTTCTCGGAATTTCTTACGTAATTCTCTTCCCGTTCTATACTAAGATCGCATCGTCCTTCATGGGTCGCGATGACTTCATCGACGTAACTGTCAAGCTCATTCCTCGTAGACCTACTCTTGATACCTATAAGGCGGTAATCGAAAATCAGGGCTACCTTGACGGACTTCTCGGTACGGCATCGCTTTCGTTCGTATGTGCGATCCTGCAAACGTTTGTGTGCGCAATAATCGGCTACGGCTTTGCGAAGTATAAGTTCAAGGGCAGAAAGCTGCTCTTCGCGCTTGTCGTCTTCTCGATGGTAATTCCGCACCAGACGCTCCGCCATTCGTTCTACATGCGATTCCAGAACTTCGATATCGGTATCGGTGAATTTGGAATTCTGAAGATGTTCGGAATCGAGCAGATAGATATGCTGGGCACCTATTTGCCGATGGTTATTCTGTCAATAACCGGTCTGGCGTTCAAGAACGGACTCTTCATATTCATGTTGAGACAGTTCTTCTCGGGCGTGCCCGACGAGCTTGAAGAATCGGCGTACATAGACGGCTACGGTCCGTTCAAGACCTTCTTCAAGATCATTATCCCGATCTCGATCCCGATGCTTATAACGGTGTTCCTGTTCTCGTTTGCATGGCAGTGGACGGATAACTTCTATGTCGACTTGTTCGGTCTGATCGACAATAAGGGTATCTTCCTACTAAATGAAATCCAGGGTATCCCCGGAATTCTGAAGGTCAAGGGTTATCCCGGTGAGGCACTGTTTACAGCGGCAGTATACAGTACTGAGGCGATCCTCATAATGCTTCCGCTCGTAGTAATCTACCTCTTCTGCCAAAAATACCTCGTTCAGGGAATCGAACGCTCCGGTATCGTCGGCTAATTGCAAAACAAAATCGCTCGTATGGTTTCATACGAGCGATTTTTGTGGAGATGTCATGTTGTTATCGCCTGTGGCGATATGATATACGGCTTCGCCGCATGATATGCTTGCTAAGCAAGCATGATATAATATCCGTTCCCCTCATGCGCGAAGCGCATATCATCTGCGGAGCAGATATTATACCCGTTAGAGTATATCATCCGTGACCGCAGGGAACGGATATCATTGAAAAAGGACTTCCAAAAGGAAGTCCTTTTTCATGGTGCGGGTAGCAGGACTTGAACCTGTACAGTATTGCTACCACTAGAACCTGAATCTAGCGCGTCTGCCAATTCCGCCATACCCGCGTATTTAATTATGATTTTTATTACGGGTTTCCACGAAGCTCCCATATTTGGCAGCCGCGCGCGTGTCTGGAGTAGAACGCAAGCGTTCTACACAAGAGCACTTCGTGTTCTCGCTTCGCCGTTTCACGGCTCGTTCCGTCATACCCGCGTATAAGATTATACAACGCTATGTATTATATCATCTGAATCCAAATTTGTCAAGAGCAGATTGGAAGTTTTCGTATGACATAAGATGAGTGTGAAAACGGCGGGAGTGCATGGGGCTCGATCTAACTTTTTAATAGCGGATATAATGGACGTGGGAGTAACGGACGGTCGAGGTAGGGGTTCCCCGAAGCGAATGCAATGAGCTTTGGGGGTTCCCGAGGTTGCCCGTCCCTACAATTAAACGTCACAAAGCTTCTTTAAATCGAAAGGGGTTTGGGGAGGGGAAAATGTGTGCTTTTTTCTTTACAATATCAGCTTGCGCGAAGGCGGAACTGCTTAGGTGTACAGCCCTTGATCTTCTTGAAGCATTTGATGAAATATCCGACGTCGTTGAAGCCGCAACGGAAGGCGATCTCGGTAACAGACATATTACTTCCGAAGAGCATATTTGCCGCCTGCTCGATGCGGTAAAGAGAGAGGTAGTTTATCGGCGTTTGACGGGTATGGGAATGGAAAAAACGGCAGAAATAATTTTCATTCATTCCGACTATCTCTGCGAGCGTCGAGAGCTTTATCTCCTCGGAAAAATGCGTTTCGATATATTCGAGGACTTGCTTAAGCATATTTATCTTCTCAAACGTGCCCGACGGGCTGTCGGAATTTTCGGTATAGTATTTGTTTTCAAGAATGTGAGCGAAGAGTCGCGTTATATTGCCGAGCGTCGACATTCTGCAGAAGCTTTCGGAGCAGTTGGGTCCGAAGGCGGAGAATATCTCGCGAACGATGCTGCATATCTCACTGTCGGTCGAGGTATAGAGGGTGCGTGGAATGTATACGTTTCGGTAGAAAAGTCGAAACGCCTCACGCACAGAAAGGACGTTTAGCACAAGCTCGTGAAGCCCGAAATTCAGGCATTGATAGGAGCACGCCTCTGCGCTTGCACTGTGCAGCGTGCCGCCGCCCATGAGTATAACGTCGCCTGCTTTGGCGGTAATATGCTCGCCGTTTATTATGTAATCAACGCTTCCGCCCGTAACGTAAATAAGTTCCCATTCCTTGTGCCAATGAAGCGGCATAACGTATGGCGATTGCTTTGAATCGACGAGGTAATAAGCGACGGGAAAATTAAGCGTGCCGTGCTGTTTGTTCTCATTGTAGGAGAAATAATGCATTTTGTTCCTCTCTTTTTGCCAAATACAGTGATAAGGTGAATATTTTCCTATTTTTTTACATTATAACACTAGACAAAAGAAATTTCAAGTGATAAAATACATGTGAATAAATATTTTTGGAGGAATAACTATATGGGTTACGGAAAGAAAGTATGGATATTTCCGGATGCCGAGCTTCCGCCTGTCGGAGTAAACTGCATCCCGGGACACGAGTCGATAATCATCACGAACACCGGCGACGCTGACGCTCATATCCGCATAACGTTTATTTATACGGATAAGGAGCCGATAAACGACATCGTCGTTACAGTGGGCGCGAGAAGAGTTCGTTGCCTGCGTACGAACGAGCCGAAGGACTTCGGCGAGCGCACGGCAAAATTTGAAGAGCAGTATGCGATAATGCTCGAAAGCGACGTACCTGTCGTTGCACAGTACGGAAGAGCAGAGCCGAGAACCGTTGCGTTCTACACTACCCCCGGCTACTGCTGCGATTAAAACAAAAAATTATTAATTTTCTTAAAGGAGAAAAATATTATGGCACAGCATGGAACTATCAGAATTCCCGACTACGAGTACGTAGAAAGAAGAATGAGAGCCGCAGAGCTTATCAAGCAGGCAGGACTTGACGTTCTTATCGTAAACTCGAACGAAGCAGACTACGCAAACGCTCGCTATTTCTCCGGCTTCTGGCCGCTTTTCGAAAGATGCGGCGTAGCTATTGCTCCTACCGGAGACGCAGCACTTATGGTCGGACCCGAGAGCGCTATCTTCGCGGCAGACCGTTCCAAGATCGAAAAGATCTTCGTCCTCAAGGAATACAGAGAGAGCGCAGACCCCGCATATCCCGAGCTTATCCCTGATACCTTCGCTGACGTTATGAAGGCGATCGGCGTAACGGGTAAGAAGCTCCGCATCGGTGTTGCAAGCTACCTTGACACCTCTGTTATCATCATGGAGGGTATCCGTTCAGCATTCCCTGAGGCAGAGATCGTAAGAGCAGACAGCATAATGGTTTCGCTCCGTCAGATCAAGACCGCAAACGAGATCGCTTGCCTCCGCGAGGGTTACCGCATTGCAGAGCTTGCTTCTCAGCAGGTCATCAAGGAGATCCAGCCCGGTATGACCGAGCTTCAGATGGTCGGTGTAGCACAGAGAGTTATATACGAGCAGGGCGCAGAGTACGAGGGACTTCCCATGTACGTATTCTCCGAGGCATCTACCCGTCACGCTATCTCCCGCTCAAGCTACAGACAGTTCGAGAAGGGCGATATCGTTCAGCTTAACCTCTCCGCTAAGATCGACGGTTATTCCGCAGCTATCGGTTATCCGATCGTTCTCGGCAAGCTCGAGGGCAAGCGTAGAGAAGTCGTTTTGTTCGGTCTTGAAGCACACAGATGGACCGAGAAGCAGGTCAAGGCAGGCGTTCCCGCCGCTGACGTTGCTAAGGGCTTCTACGACTTCTACGTAAAGAACGGCTACAAGGATAACTTCGTATACGGACCGCTTCACGGTACCGGTATGATCGAGGTTGAAGCACCCTGGTGCGAGACCAGCTCTACCTATGACCTCAAGCCCAACATGACCTTCCAGATAGATACCTACATTTCCTCCGATACGTTCGGCGTTCGTTGGGAAAAGGGTATTGCAGTAACCGAGACCGGTTGTGACGTTCTTTCCCCTGAGATCGGTACTCTTTACGAGCTCGAATTCTAATATCACTTCCGAGTGAGGAGATAATTTATATGCAGATGGTAGATATGTTCTTCGAGGAACTCGAAGACGCAAAAAAGAGAAAGGTTCCCTTTATAATTCCGATAGGAACTATTGAGTATCACGCGCTTCACGCAAGCTGCGGCACCGATACGATGGTAATCAACGGAATTATGCGCGAGCTTGAGAAGACGAAGGAGATCGTAGTATGTCCTCCGATCTGGTACGGAGTTGCAAGCTACGCGGTTGCAGGACCCGAAAGCGGAACGATCCACGTTGACGTTGACGCGTACGAGAACTACATTTATTGCATACTCAAGTCCATGATTTACGGCGGTGTTAAGAATATCTACTGCGTCGCACATCATCAGACCGAGGAAGCAGGACTTATGCCTATGACCATCGCATGCCATAAGGCGGCGAAGAAGGTCATCATGGAGTATATGGAAGACACTCGCGGCAAGGGCTGGTGGGGCAGCAACGATTACGCTGACTACTACGAGAACCTCGGAAGCGGCGACGATCCTTTCTCCTATATCAAGGTGATTCCGCTTATAAGCAAGGAAGCACAGCATAAGTGCGGCGGATTTGACCACGCAGGCAAATATGAGAGCAGTCTTATGTATGCCCTTTATCCCGACCACGTTGATCTTGAACGTACTAAGAGAAACACCGAGTGGTTCGCTCTCAATTCGGTCGAGACCAGCATGGAGCTCGGACAGCACATGGTAAAATGTACGCTTGAGGCGCTCGAGGATATTATCAAATAATTTTTGCGGAGTAAAGTATGCGCTTTTATTTGAACAAAGAATTTTTCACGGACAGAGAATTTCTTGTTGCCGAAAACGCGTCGATGAAGGCAGTAGCGTTCAGATATTCGACAGGCGTTGAGGCGATAAGAGTTGAGAACAAAAAGGGATATTTCATCATCCTGCCCTTCAAGGGACAGCAGATCTGGAGAGCACATTTCTGCGGTAAAGATCTTTGGATGAAGACGATGATGGATGAGCCACAGAAGACGAGCGTTTACCTCGAAACCTACGGCGCGTTCCTCCTTCACTGCGGTCTTGACGCGATCGGATCCCCCGTCTGCTATGAGGATAAGCATTCTCAGCACGGTACGATTCCGAACGTGTGCTATCAGAGCGCGTATATCGACGTAGGAGAGGATTATATCGCAGTCGGCGGAAGATATGATTACGATAAAACGTTCGTTATGAATTATGCCTTCTCGCCCGAATGCCGTCTTTACGAAAACGACAGCGTGCTGAAGATACACGTAGAGATCGAGAATAAACGTAAGAGTCCGCTTGAGTATGCGTACCTTTGCCATATCAACTTCCGTCCGATCGACGGCTCGACGCTTGTTTACAGCGCTGACTACGATCCCGACCATATCAAGGTTATTAAGGGCGACGGCGACTCGGAGGAGCTTAAGGCGTTTAAGGATAAGCTGTCCGAAAACCCCGAGCTTCACCATAAGGTCGGAGCTGAAGGCGAGATCTACGACCCCGAGATCTGCTTTACCGTTACCTATAAAGGAGACGAGACGGGCAGAGCGTATACCTTACAGACAAACGGAGAGGGCGCTTGCTACGTGAGCCATCCGGTTGAGGCGTTGCCTGTCGGCGTGCGTTGGATATCGAGAACCGGCGACGAGGATTCTATGGGAATGATTCTTCCTGCGACCTCTGAGGCGATGGGTTACTCTTATTCAAAGCGTACGGGACAAATGAGAACTCTCGGCTCGTATGAAAAGCTTTCGTTTGACATCGAGGCGGGCTATCTTGAAAAGGACGAGGCAGACGCTGTCCTTGACAAAATAGCAAAGATTAAAGAATAATTAAATCTGCCCGTAAGCTCGGAAGAGCTTACGGGCAGATCTTTTTGTTAAGTAATATTGTTTTTGTGCGGACAGTCGAGGACGCCTGTCCCTACAAAAAACATGGCGAAGCATCGGGGACGTTGTCTCGCCTTCCCCTTAACTTTAACTTATTTCTTTCCTTTCTCAAAGGAAATACCGTTCATGTCGCTGATGACACCGCTGATATTTTGCGCGGAGCATATCTTGAAAGCAAATCGCTTGCGGTACTTACTGCTGTCGAAAAGAAAATACTGTTCCTTGGAATTTTCGATCATAAGCCGGCGAAGGGCGCTTTCCTCCTCCGAGTGATCGGAGATCGTGCCGTCCTCGTCAATGCCTTGCGCAGAGAAGAAGCAAATATTCGCGTAAAGCTCGGAAATATTCTTTTCCGCAATACTTCCGACTAAGGCGTGCGAGTTTTCAACCGACATACCTCCCGTAACGTAACAGCGAACGTGCCTTTCCTTTAATTTTTCGGCAACAAGAGTGCTGTTCGTTATAACAGTCAGATTCTGCTCCGAAGAAAGGTGCTGAGTGAGTCGGCTGACGGTCGATGACGCGTCGAGGAACACAACGTCGCCCGTGTGAATGAGCTTCGCGGCTTTTTTTACAAGATGCTCCTTGACGGAGGCGTTGCTGGTGTTTCGGAGGTCAAACGGCACCTCGCGGTTTTCATGCTCGGGAATCGCGGCACCGCCGTAGCATCGGGTTAAGAATCCTGCCGCTTCCATCTCATATAGATCTCGGCGGATCGTTATCGGTGCAACGTAAAGCAGCTTGGATAGGAAATTGACCGTGCAGTATTTCCTTTGCTTGACGATCTCGAGAATGTGATCCTGTCTTTCCTTTTTGATCATTTTTGTTCCTCTCTGTTCGGCTTTGGTTGGAATTATGCTCGTTTATCAGAATATAAAACAATACTTGCACAAATGCTGTTCATTTGATATAATAGTATCATACCAGTGAAAGGATGTCAATAACCATGAAAAAGATTACTATTATCGGTGCAGGCATGATGGGCTCAGCCCTTGCATTTCCTGCCGCAGAAAACGGAAACGAGGTTCGCCTCGTAGGAACACACCTCGATAGAGACATTATCGAAAACTGCCGCGCAAGAGGTCGCCACACGAAGTTCAATAAGGACTTTCCGGCAGGCGTTTCCTATTACCAGATAGAAGAGCTTGGAACGGCCCTTACCGGCACCGACTTTATCATTTGCGGCGTCAGCAGCTTCGGAGTAGAATGGTTCAGAGACGAGATCTTGCCACAGCTTCCCGAGAATATTCCGGTAATTTCGGTAACTAAGGGTCTTATGAATACCCCCGACGGCGATCTGCTTACCTATCTTGATATATGGCAGGCAAAGCTTGACGAGCTTGGCAAGAACATCCCGCTTAACGCTATCGGCGGTCCCTGCACGAGCTACGAGCTTGTCGCGCACGACCAGACGGAGGTCACCTTCTGCGGTAAAGACATGTCTGTGCTCAGAATGATCAAGGGCGCAATGGCGACCGATTATTATCATATCAGCTTGTCTACCGACATCGTCGGCGTTGAGAGTGCAGTTGCACTGAAAAACGGATATGCTCTCGGTATCGCTCTTACTATCGGCTTGAATCAGAAGGCATTCGGTCTCGACAGCGAGCTTCACTTCAATTCTCAGGCGGCAGTATTCGGTCAGTCGGTAAGAGAGATGAACAAGCTTCTTAAGCTCCAGGGAGCAGAAGATTTTGACAATCTCGTGCTTGGCGCAGGAGACCTCTACGTAACAGTATATGGCGGAAGAACTCGTCTTGTCAGAATCCTGCTCGGACGCGGACTCAATATCGACGAGGCAAAGGCAGAGCTTAAGGGCGTTACCCTCGAATCCCTCGTTGTTGCGGAGCGCGTTGCGAAGGCGGTAAAGGTAAAGGCGGAAAAGGGACTTGTAAACGCGGAGGAATTCCCGCTTCTTATGCATATAGACGAGATCATCACTCAGAAGAAGCCGGTCAATATTCCCTGGGAAGCATTCACGTTCGAGGGCTAATAATATGAATTACTGGACGCAAAGCACCAAAAATATCTACGTCGCGGCACACATGGGAGGCGCGGCTGAGCATCCCGAAAACACGATGGAGGCGTTCAGGGCGTCATTAAAGTTCGACATAGACCAGATCGAGACTGACCTTCACATGACGAAGGACGGAGAGCTTATCCTAATGCACGACGACACGGTCGACAGAACGACGAACGGCAGCGGTCTCATTCGCGAGATGACGCTTTCCGAAATCAAGACCCTTGACGCAGGCAACGGAAACGAGGTCCCTAAGTTCATCGAGCTTATGGAGCTTGTAAAGGATCATCCAACGCTCACGCTTGACGTTGAGCTAAAGGATTATCCCATAGAGGGAAGAGATGAGTTTGCATACGAAGCTTGCGATAAGGCGCTTAAGATCATTGATGACTACGGCTTTACCGACCGCGTCGTCATCAACTCCTGGGATGTCAAGTTGCATGAGTACATATACGGCAAATACGGAAATAAGTACCGGCTGCACATGTACTATCCGAAAAGACATCTTGAGTGGTACAATCCCTCAACAAGTGATCCCTACGTTTACGGCTACTGCACCTGCATATTCGGATTTCAAGAGGGCGAGATAACGCGCTCGGATACCGAAAAGCTTCAGAAAGAAACGGGCATCCGCCTCTGGGCTGGAACGTACGCAAATAACGAAAAGGATATAGACGCTTCTATCGAGATGGGCGTAGAGCTTATCACCTGCGACAATCCCGACGAGGTCATCGAGATCCTGAGAAAAAAGAATCTTCACAGATAAAGAAACGCGGAGTGAATTCACTCCGCTTTTTGCATCCTAAAAACGCCTCGGCTCAGCCGAGGCGTTTTTTTCATTCCTTTTTCTGTTTCTTTTCCTTCTTCTTTTTGACCTTCTTTTTCTTGTCTATATCGGGGTCCTCGAAAACCTCCTCGGGAGGATTGTCGAGAAGCCAGGGATTGGCAAGATAACGGCGGAAGATCTTGAAGGCGGAGGCGTAAGCGAAGCCGTCGCAGATACGCTCGTCGGTAACGATAGCGTAGTCGATATACTTGCGGCGAACGGGATTTCCGTCAAGGTCAAGCTCGCAAACGTGGCGCTTTGCGCCGAAGGCAATGAAAACGGGAACGTTACCGAAGTTGTAAAGATGATGATAAATTGGCGGAATACCGAGAGAGCCCATAGAGGTAATGAACATCGAGCCGTGGAAGGGACTTACCTTGGTAAGACCGCCCGGGAGAAGCCCAAAATAATCGAGCATCTTGAGAAACCAGACAACGAACTTTTTGATCAGTCCGGGAACGTAGTTAAGAATACGTGCAACGCCGTCAAAGGCGTTTTCACCGCCCGAAAACGCTTCGTTATAGGTGTTCGTGAAGCGTTCAAAAACGTCCTTGGCAGTATCCTCGGGGCGAAAGATGACCTTGATAACGGTGTTCGTGTTGCTTGAAGTCATCTCTTCCTTTACAGCCATATTTACCTGAATATCCTTGCGGGCGTAGATCTTCTGACCGGAAAGGAAGCGATTAAGATACGGCTTCTGCGAAACGGTACGAACGTAGGCGGCGAGAATGACGTGCATGATTCCGAAATTTTTGAGCCCCTGATCGCGCTTTTCCTTAACGTATTTTTCCGCCTGCGATGTTTCGAACTTGTCGGAGAAATAGTTTGACGCATCGTTTCTTTCAACCATTATATAAGGCGAAACGTAATCGTACGGATCAAGACCGCGGACCTTGTATCCGTCGGAACGGTCGCCGAGTTTTCTTCTTCTTTTTTCGTACATCAATGTAATCCTTTCAAGGAGATGCAGCGTTATCTTCTTAATTATATCAAAAAATGTGCGGTATGGCAACAGATTTTTCATAATTTGTGCAAAAAAAGATAACAAATAGCGACATTTCAATAAATATAAGTGGTTAAATTTAAAAAATTACTAAAACCGTTCGCCTAAAAATCACGGCAAAAACGAAACTGCGCCACGGTTTTATCTTTTTTTCGCGCGAAAAACGATGTAAGTATAAAAGCACCCTAATATCGTCAAAAAGAATTAAAACGCGCGTGAGCGACTTCGACAGACTGCGCGGTAGCTTTGGTGTAAAATGTGACTTACTAAAACAAAGGACGGACGAAAAAATGGAAAAAACGGACTCTGAGAAGAAAAAAGAAAAGGGAATAATAGCGCAGCTATCAAAATGGGTAGGTACATACGTAAAAACCGAAAAGAGCGCCGAAAAAACGCAGTCGAAGACGGCTGAATCGGCACTGAAGGGCATCGCGTCCTTCATTTTCGCATTTACTTTGTCGCGCGCAGAGGTATTTGACGGAACGATGCCGTTCGGACTCGCGTTCCTGACGGGAAGCGAAAAACGGGTCGGCTGGGTTTTGAGCGGAATACTGCTTTCGTCTCTTTACGGAGATCACAGAACGATATATTTTGTTGCCTCGTTGCTTATTGTGATAATACGTTTTCTCGTGTCCTACATTCTTGAAGGACGGCGCGAAAGGATATTTTCCGAGCCGCTGTCACTGCGGTTGGCGGTCGGTGCGGCAGGCGGATTTGTATGCGGAATTTACGGAATTTTCGCAGGCGGCTTCGGTCAGAAGCAGCTCTTTCAGGCAATATTTCTGATATTTGCAGTGCCGCTTTCTGCGTATCTCTATTCAGGTGCGCTCGGCAAAAAAAGAGAGGGGAATACACGCGCGGAGCTCGGCTCATTCGCCCTCTATCTATCACTGATCATCGGTCTTAAAAGCTTCAGCTTGCTCGGCTTCTCTCCCGCCTTGGTGGTCGGCTCACTTATGACGTTGACTTCAGCTCTCGGCGGCGGAAGCGTCAAGGGCGGTCTTATCGGAATGGCAGGCGGACTCTGCATAGGGGCAGAGGAGGCGGTCATGCTGGGACTGATCGGCGCGATCGCGGGCACGCTCAGAAGCTATTCGCAGATCGCCTCTGTCGGAGGAGGATGCGTAGGCGGCGTGATATTTGCGCTCATAACGGGCGGAAGCCCGTCGCTGATGACGACGGTGCCGGCGCTTTTGTGGGGCGGAGCAATATGTCTGCCGATAGTCAGATTCGGGGGAGGTGCGAAGCTGAGTATTCTCGGAAGCCGCACCGTTATGAGCGAGGAGGCGTCAAGCACGACGATGCTGATAAGCAAAAAGGAGGAGGCAATGACGGTACGGCTGAACGCGCTTTCTGATGCCATGACATCGCTGTCAAGCGTTTTCTACGCGCTCTCGAATCGACTCACTACCCCGGGCGCGTGGCAGGTGAGGGGTATATGCGAGGCGTCATTTAAAAAATACTGTAAATCATGTTCTCAAAATATGGTCTGCTGGGGTCGCGAATACGAAAGGACCGCCGACGTGATGAATAAGCTGGCAAACGCCGTCGTAAGGCACGGAAACGCTGATTCCTCGTATGTGCCGAGCCATTTTCTCGACATCTGTCCGAACACGGTAAAGGCGCTTTCGGAGGTCAATCTCACACATGCGCGACTGCTTGAAAGTGCCGCGAAGCAGAATAAGACTGAGGTGTTCGCGCTCGATTACGAGGCAATGGCAAAGCTGCTTTCGGAGGCATCGGAGGAGAACGCGCAGGAGTACGTCCTCGACGGCGCACTGACTGAGAAGGTACGGAGGGCGGCGCTCGATATGGGGATGGGCTTCCACAGTATAGCGGTCTACGGAAAAAGAAAAAAGACCGTCATCGGCGGCGGTATCGACCTTGAAAACGTCCGCCTGACAACGGAGGAAATGAGAAAAACCTTCTCTCTCGCCTGCGGAGTAGAGCTGACGAGCCCCGAATTCAAGGTGGAAGACGACTACACGACGATGCTCGCAAGCGCAAAACGAACGGTCGGGTGCGAATCCGCACGCGCATCGGTGAAGAAGAAGGGCGAGGAGGTCAACGGCGACAGCGCGATAGTGTTTGAAAACTGCGAGGATAAGTATTACGCGCTGATAAGCGACGGAATGGGAAGCGGCGAGGACGCGTCCATGACCTCGAAAACGACGGGTATATTCTTAAGCAAGCTCCTTGCGGCGGGCAATAAAAAGCACACGGTGCTAAAAATGCTCAATAATTTTATAAGAAATAAAAACCTCGAATGCTTCGCGACCGTCGACCTGCTTGAAGTTGATATGCTGACGGGCGAAGCGTCGTTCATCAAAAGCGGCGCGGCGGCGTCGTACGTTATAAGAAAAGGACGCCTTTTCAAGATCGCGTCGAAGTCGCTTCCGATAGGAATAACGCGCGAGATCGCGTCGGAGGAGGTCAAATTTAAGCTTGAAAAGGACGACCTTATCGTAATGGTGAGCGACGGTGTAAGCCAAAGCTTCGAGGACGGAGCGTGGCTTCTTTCGATGCTCTCGGAGGAGATCGACGCAGACGGTCCGCTTGCGAATATAGCCCGTTCAATCCTCGAAAAAGCAAAGAAAAATAACGAAAGAAGCGACGATATGACGGTTGTTGCGGTGAGGGTGGTTTGAATCTCACCTTTCTTACTCGTGTAAGAAAGGTGACCAAAGAAACACGCCAAGAGGCAAACCGTGAAATTTGCGTAGCAAATTTCACACGTTTTCCCCTTTGGATACCCCTTTCGATTGCCCGTGTCATTCTGAGCGCAGGACGAAGTCCGAAGTCGAACCCGCAGGGCGCCGAAGCGGCGGGGTTCCCAAATGCGAATGCAACGAGCTTTTGGGGTTCGCGCGTATGCGCGGCGGAATCTCGGGCGAAGCTTCGCCACGTCGATTTTTAGGGACAGGCAACCTCGGGAACCCCCAAAACTCGCATTCGCTCGTTTCGGGGACCCCCTCGCCTCGACTGTCCGCCGCTCCCGCGCTCACGCTATTTGCTACATTAAAAAATCTCCCTGCCGAAATTCAGCAGAGAGATTTTGTTATAATTACGGTCAATCTTCTTCCAACAATTTGGACGGCGGTATTTTTAATACCTGTGCGATCTTAAATAATGTTTCGAGCGAAACGCCGCGCACCGTGCCGGTGCCTTCGACCTGACCAACAAAGCTTACGCTTTTGCCGATAAGCTCTGCAAAGTATTCTTGCGTAAAGCCCGCTTTTCTTCTGTAATATGCGATCTTCAAACCGAGAGTTATATACTTGTCAGGAAATTCTGTATTCATTATATTGCCCCTTTTCCTTTATACATACATTTTACCGAAAAAAGGGGTAAATTATTATAACTTTCATATGCAGATATATTTACTTTAAGTGAAAGATAGTTTATAATAAGTAAAATATCATTTACTTTGGAGAAACGTATATGCGAGAGAACACCTGCTGTTTTTTCGGTCACAGAAACATAATAGAAACGGAAGAGCTAAAAGCTCAATTAACCGAAACCGTCGAAAAGCTGATTACGGACGAAAACGTAGACACCTTTTTGTTTGGCAGCGGAAGCGGCTTTAACAGTCTGTGTCTTGACCTTGTGACGCAAATAAAGGAAAAGTACCCGCACATAAAACGAATCTACGTGCGGGCAGAATTTCCTTATATTACCGATCAATATCTGGCTTATTTGCTCAAATCCTGCGATGATACCTATTACCCCGAAAAAATTCTCGGTGCAGGCAGAGCCGCCTACGTTGAGCGCAACTATGAAATGATAAACAAGAGCAAATACTGTATCGTTTATTATGACGAGCAATGTGCGCCAAGTACCCGTAGAAGCGGTACGAAAATCGCCCTCGACTATGCCGTAAAGAAAGGCAGAGAGATCATAATCTTTCCGTCTTGAGGATTTACATTTCCTTCTTTATCCTCTCAATTGCCCCCTTTTCAACTCTTGACACCTGCGCCTGCGAGATTCCGATCTCCGACGCTATCTCCATCTGCGTCCGCCCTTTGTAAAAACGCAGATTCAAAATAGTTTTTTCACGCTCCGAGAGATTTTTAAGCGCCTCTCGGAGCGCAATGCTTTCAAGCCAGCTTTCCTCCGACGCGGAATCGTCACGAAGCTGATCCATAACGTAAAGCGAATCGTCGCCGTCGCCGTAAACGGGATCGTAGATCGAGATAGGCGCGGAAATTGCTTCCAGAGCGCGTGAGACCTCTTCTTTGGTCTTCGTATCTCCATCCTTGTTGAGCTCCTCAACGATCTCGTCAATGGTCGCGTCCTTGCAGTCGCGGCGCGAAATAACCTCCTTCGCCTGAAGCGCCCTATAGGCGAGATCGCGAAGCGAACGGCTCACGCGAACCGAGTTGTTGTCGCGCAGATACCGCTTTATTTCACCAATTATCATCGGCGTGAATATACCAAGGCGAAAAAAAGAAATTTATCAAAACTATTGCCAATGAGGGGGAAATGCGTTATAATTATTTTAATAAACCCCTAAAGGAGCAAAACAAAATGGCAGATAAAAGAAAAGTAGGCACAGTATGCGTTCAGGGCGGATACACGCCCGGAAACGGCGAGCCGAGACAGATACCGATAATTCAGAGCACGACGTTCAAATACGCGACGGGTGAGGCGATGGGAAAGCTCTTCGACCTCGAAGCGTCGGGATATTTCTACTCGCGCCTGCAGAACCCGACCTGTGACACGGTCGCGGCGAAGATATGTGAGCTTGAGGGCGGAAGCGCTGCTATGCTCACCTCCTCAGGTCAGGCGGCATCCTTTTACTCCATCTTCAATATAGCGTCCTGCGGCGACCACATCGTGTCAAGCGCGTCTATCTACGGCGGAACCTATAACCTTTTCGCCGTTACTATGAAGCGCATGGGAATCGAATTCACCTTCGTTTCCCCCGACTGCTCCGACGAGGAGCTTGAAAAGGCGTTCAAGCCGAATACAAAGGCAGTGTTCGGTGAGACTATTGCAAACCCGGCTCTTACCGTTTTCGATATTGAAAGATTCGCAGATGCCGCACATAAGCACGGTGTTCCGCTGATAGTTGATAATACCTTCGCGACTCCCGTAAACTGCCGTCCGTTCGAATTTGGCGCAGATATAGTAACTCATTCGACGACCAAGTATATGGACGGTCACGGCGCGGCAGTCGGCGGATGTATCGTCGACTCGGGCAAGTTTGACTGGACGAAATATCCCGACAAATTCCCCGGTCTCTGCACGCCTGACGACAGCTACCACGGCGTGACCTATACCGAACGCTTCGGTCTAAGTGGCGCGTATATAACGAAGGCGACCGCACAGCTTATGCGTGATTTTGGCTCCGTTCAGTCGCCCCAAAACGCATTCATTCTCAACCTCGGACTTGAAAGCTTGCACGTAAGAATGAAGCGCCACTGTGAAAACGCGGAGAGGATCGCGAAATACCTTGAAAATCACGAGAAGATCGCGTGGGTAAACTATCCCTCGCTTGAATCCTCGCCTTACTATGACCTCGCTAAAAAGTACCTGCCGAACGGCTCCTGCGGAGTCGTAAGCTTCGGAGTAAAGGGCGGACGCGAGGCGGCGCAGGCGTTTATGGGTAAGCTGAAGATCGCCGCGATCGAAACGCACGTCGCAGACGCGCGCTCCTGCTGCCTGCATCCTGCATCAACGACTCACCGTCAGATGTCCGATGAGGAACTGACAAATGCGGGCGTACCGTCCGACCTCGTACGTCTCTCCGTCGGTCTTGAAGACGCCGACGACCTTATCGCCGATATCGAACAGGCGTTGAACTGATATTTAAGGGTAAGATAGAACGCAATTAAGCCTTCCCCTTGGGGAAGGCGACACATTGCCCCGAAACAACGATAGTATAATATTAACCCCAAAAGGAAATCGAAAATGCCGATCAAGATACCGAACAATCTCCCTGCCGCCGAGATCCTATCACGCGAAAACATCTTCGTGATGGACGAAACGCGCGCGGAGGGACAGGACATACGTCCGCTTCAGATACTGATACTGAACCTGATGCCGAAGAAGATAGAGACCGAAACACAGCTTTCGCGTCTGCTTGGAAACACACCGCTTCAGGTCGAAATGGAGCTTATAAAAACGAGCACCTACGAATCGAAAAACGTAGCGAAGGAGCACATGCTCAAGTTCTATAAAACGTTCTCCGACGTAAAGCACCGCAACTTCGACGGAATGATAATAACGGGCGCGCCCGTTGAGCAGATGCCGTTCGAGGAGGTCGAATATTGGGAGGAGCTTTGCGAGATAATGGAGTGGAGCAAGACCCACGTACACAGTACCTTCCACATCTGTTGGGGCGCACAGGCGGGTCTCTACTACCATTTCGGAATACAGAAGCACGCTCTCCCGAGCAAGCTTTCGGGCGTATATCCGCACCGTGCCGATTATAAGAATTCAATGCTCCTGCGCGGATTTGACGACGTTTTCCCCGTTCCGCAGAGCCGTCATACGACGGTCGACCGCGCCGACGTAGAGAAGGTCGAGGGGCTTAAGATCCTCGCATCGTCGGATGAATGCGGAGTCTACGCTATGGCGACGAAAAACGGCAAGCAGATATTTATAACAGGACACAGCGAGTACGACGCGTACACGCTCTCGGACGAGTATTTCCGCGATCTCGAAGCAGGCAAAAATCCGCATATTCCGGTAAATTACTTCCCGAACGACGACGTTTCAAAGCCGCCTGTCGTGACCTGGCGCTCGCACGCAAACCTGCTCTATTCGAACTGGCTCAACTACTTCGTCTACCAGACGACGCCGTTTGACCTTTCAAAATTGGACGAAAAATAATAAAAACAGACGACGGAAACGTCGTCTGTTTTTGTGCTTTTGTGCGAGATGGGATACCTCTCACCATACAAAGGTATATCGAACGTTAATTTGTAGGAACGGGCGTCCCCGACCGTCCGCCGCTCCCACGCTCACTCTGTTATCTACATAACGCGTAAAGCGAACGCCGCCTTGCCTTCCCCTTGGGGAAGGTGGTTGAGCGGTAGGTTGTGCGAAGCACAAACTACTCGAGACCGGATGAGGTGTAGGTTGCGAAGCAACCGTGTGTTGAAGGAAAGTAACATCGTTTTTATACGGGGCATCGAGGTAGGGGTTCCCCGAAACGAGCGAACGCGAATTTTTGGGGTTCCGAGAGGTCGCCCCCTACAAGGGTGGCAGAATTTTTTCAACCGCGAGGATAGAACGAACAAAACCGAAAACACCCTTTGACAAATGCCAAAGGGTGTCATTTTTATATCTTCAATTTCTTTCCAATATCTGCAAATTCCTCAGGCGTGACCTTCATAACTACCCTATCGTAGGTAATGAGACCGTTGATCTCGTCCTCGATATCGGTCAGCTGCGTGTAGACCGAAGCGCAAAGCCCCTGATCGACGAGCGGAATTATCTCATTTTCATACAGATTGCGGAGCGCCGTAACGAATTCCTCGCGGCTGCCGCATTTTCCGTAGCCGTACGCCTTGTCGGGATTGAAAACGTGGTTTTCAACTCGATAGCTGTAACCGCCGAATTCCGATAGGAACAGCGGCTTGTCCTTTGACTTGAGCTTTACCTTTCGGAAGTAAATATGACGGCTGTCGAGATCGGTCTGACTGCATCTGTACCAGCCCGACGCGGTATCTATAAATCGGGTCGGATCAAGCGCCTTCAAGCGGCGATAAGCTGAGTCGCCGTCAAACTGTCCCCAACCCTCGTTGAATATCGTCCAAAGGCAGATCGACGCGTGATTTTTGAGAAGTGAAACAGTTTCCTCCATGTGCGAAAGGAACGCCTTTCGGCTTCGCTTGTCGGGGTGAAGCTTCTTGTCACTGCGCGAGATAAACCCGACAGTCGGCAAGGCAGTATCAAAGAAAAACGAGTATTTTCCGTTGTTGACCATATCCTGGAAAACGACGATGCCGTGCTTGTCGCAAAGGTGGTAGAAATATGGATGCTCGACCTTAATATGCTTGCGAAGCATATTGAAGCCGAGGGCTTTTGCGCGGAGGATATCGCTTTCAAGACATTCGACCGACGCAGGAGTGAAGATGCCGTCGCTGAAATAACCCTGATCGAGAAGCCCGTGGAAGAAATAGGGCTTTCCGTTCAGACACAGGCGCTGATGGGAGCCGACGGTCTTTATCTCAAGCGAACGGAGTGCGAAATAGGAGCGCACTGTGTCACTCTCGGTCACGATCTCAAATTCGTATAAATAAGGATCCTCGGGTGACCACAGGCGCGGAGAATCAAGCTTTATCTCGGCTCTGCCGTCCTTGAGAGGGAAAACTGCCTTCCCGTCAGGAGTGTTAACCGTAACCGTTCCGTCCTCATTCTGACCGCAAAAATGCGCGGCAATTATAGGATCATCGGGTGTCGTCGGAAGATCAAGACGCTCGATGTAATTTTCCTTTACGCTTTCAAGCCAGACAGTCTGCCAGATGCCGCTGACGGGTGTATACCACATTCCGCCGCGCTTGCGAGATTGCTTTCCGTAGGGAAGAATAAGGTTGGAAAGGTTGTCGCGAACGAAGACGGTAAGGGTATTATTTTCGCTCAAATGCTCGGTAATATCAAAGAAAAACGGAGCGTAGCCGCCGATATGCGAGCCGAGCTTGTTACCGTTAAGAAAGACCTCGGCAACCTGATCGACAGCGCCGAAATGAAGAATGACGCGTCCGACCTTAAAGCCGTCGGGAAGCGAAAAAAGGCGCTTGTAGCAGAGCGTTTTGCTCTCGTCAAAGACCTCGTTTATCCCCGAAAGGAGAGATTCGGGCGGAAAGGGAACAAGTATCTCGCGGTCAAAAACCGCATTTTCAATTGAGTCGCAAACGCCGAATTTCCACTTGCCGTTGAGATTTATAAATGAATCACGAACGAGCGTCGGGCGCGGATATTCGGGAAGCGGAATATCGCCGATGCTCTCGGCGAAGGGGGTCAAAAGCTGATTAAATTCAGACATTCTTTTTGTCCTTTTTTAGATTAGTCAGAATGAGATAGAGAGCAAGAACTGCCGATACGATAAGCGCCCAGATGAAGATGCGCTCGTCGGGCAAAAACGACTTCGTACCGTCACTATTGACGATCTCAGTCGCATTTTCAAGCACCTTTGCGCCGATCGCGGGACCGATAACGCCGGGTATAAGCACCTGGCAAACGATACGAAGTCCCTGAAACATTCCCGCCTTGCCCTCGGGGGTCTTATCGCGGAGCATGGCACCGAAAACGGCGTTGCCGCAAAGGTAACCGACCATAACGAGAAGCGAGCCGATAAATACGGGAGCGGTCGCCGTAGCAAAGCACATTATAATATATCCGATAGCGAGCGTGATAACGGCAGGGAAGATGACCTTTCTGTACCCGAAGCGGTCGTAAAGGCGTCCGTAGAGAACGGAGGCGACAGCCGCGACAATAATGGCAGGCGCCATTATGAGAACGTAGTTATCCATCTTGAGCGTTTCGGTGTAGTAGATTATCAGATATGGCATAAATACCTGAATTGATATCCCAAAAAGCGCAAAGCCGATGAGAGTGATATAAAGACTGCCGTTTTTCCTGATAACGGACGGGCGGAAGCCGTATATAATATTTGCAAAATATTTCGAATTTTCTTCGCGACGAGCGGCACTTTCCTTGATAAGGAAAAGCCCGAGAATGCCGATGATAAATACCGCGATGCCGATGATAAGGAATATCGTAGTCCAGCTTGAGCTCTTCTCAAGATCGAAAGCCATAAATCCGCCGAAAACGGCAAGCATCGCGATAAGCGGCATAATGGCGTTTACACCCTCAGCCGCTCCGCGGTTTCCATCCGACGTTTCGTCGGTAAGCCAGGCGTTGAATGCCGCATCGTTCGCGCTCGAGCCGAAAAAGGTCATAACGCAGTCGACGATTATGGTGAGCGACACGCCGAGTGACGCCGCCGATAAAGTCGGGAAGAACGAATTAAGAACGCCGTTATTTATGAGCGCGAAGGACATGATGGAAAGTCCCCAGGCGATGTAACCGCCTGCCATAAATATCTTGCGCTTACCGACCTTGTCGGAATACGCGCCGATAATTACGGTGGTCAGCGTCGCAGTAACGGCAGACGCGGCAACCATAAGCGAAATGTCAGACGGAGTCGCCTTAAATTGATTGTAGATAAAGACGTTCAGATACATGTTCTCGATGACCCACGCGATCTGCCCTATAAGGGAAAAGACGGTAAGGGTCAGCCAGAATCTCTTTTTACTTTTCAAATTATTTTTCCTCCTTTTGAGGAGCAATATTTCCGCCGAAGGGGGAGGGCTTAATAAATCTGTTTACTATCGGGGAGAGAACGTCGATCAGAATAACTGCAATAAGCGCAGTCAGGAAGAGAGGGATACGTCCGCGCAAAAGCATCGTGACGATACCGCCGAAGGCACCGCAAAATACGGCGCTGATAAACGTTTTCGGAGCTCTTTTGGGCTCTGACATCAGAAATACGGCGCTAAGAAACGTGTTCGAGCCGAAAACATTGTAAAGCGCTCCGTCAAGAGCAACAACGTCGGACGCCGCCTCGAGCGACGGATTAAGATATGCAAAAACACCGACGGTGATAATAAACGTCAGAGGCAGTACGGGCTTGACGGTCTTTCGTATAAGAAGATAAATAAATCCGACAGCGATAAGAAATCCCGATATCTCGCCTATGCGCGCCGAATTGAGACCGAAAAAGGTCTCGAAGGTCGTCGTGTCGGGAAGGAATCCCGTAAGTACCTTTTCAAGCGGAGACGCAGGGATCGCCCTGAACGATTTAAGCGAAATTGCAAAGGGATGAAGCGTGCGTCCCGCCTCGGGGATCGCGTTCATTATTCCGGGAAAAAGAAGGAAGGAAAGAAGAAGCGATAGAGCAACGGAGGAGAGTGAAAATCTCAGCTTGTCGCATCCGGTCTTGATAGCGGTAGCGAAAATGGCAGTGATCAGCGGAAGCCACAGCGGAGCTGAGGCGGGTAAAAAGAGCGCGATCAAAACGCCGCTTACGATCGGCGAAATGTCAAAACGGTATTCCTTTTTAAAAAGCTTATTAACGGCAAAATCAAGCCCCGTCATAGCCATCACAGAAACAAGCGTAAGGGTGATCGGGCGGAAGCCGTAGTGGTAAACGCTCAAAAGAAGAAGCGGTACCATCGCTATAAGAAGATCGTAACGTAGGGACTGCGCGCGCTCGGAGGAGGGAAGGATAGGGTATAGAGGAACCTCCTTAAAGCCCTTCGGACGGCGCGTTAAACGGAGGCGGTGCTTTGGATTTTTATTCATGTCCTGCCTCCTTTTCGGGAATATCGTCATAGAAATCGGGATCCTTGTCCTCAATATCGACCGAAATGAGACCGTTATCGTGACGGCATTTTATTATAGTCTCGGAAAGGGGAAGCGCAGAGGGACAAACGTAGGAGCAGGCGCGGCATTCAAAGCAGCTCGCGGCGTAAGAGACGAGCGAAGGAGTACCCTTTCCGCCCTTGACGGAGGAGAAGATCTCGATCGGCGAAATACGGGAGGGACAAACGTCAATGCACCTGCCGCAGCCGATACATTCTTCTGTTCTCTTTGACCTTGGTTCTTCATTCGAAATAACGGCGATCGCCTCAGTCCTCTCGGTCATGACCTCGCCCGTGATCTCCGCACCGTAGAGATTTTCTGCGCGGATAACGCGCTCGCTTTCGCTCGGATCTGCTATCGGCTTGAGAGACGCGCCGAACGGAACACTGAAAACGTCAAGCTCCGAGCCAAGCTCGGCAACCGTCAGATAGCCCTCGCAAAAGGGTATTCCGTCGACGAGTGCGCGGTAGCAGGCAAGGCAGTATAGAGGCGAAACGACGGGATAACCCACGTCGGAAATGTCCTTAACAGCACTGATCTCGATGTTATATAGCGCCGAAACGGTAAGATTCGGTACAGTAGCAGGAAGCTTGTCCTTCGTAAGAACGATCTTAAGCATGTCGCTCTTTTTCGGAATGTGATCGTAAATGCTCTGCGCCGCATCAAGATCGGAGCGCGGAATGGCAAAATTGCAGCTTCGGGCACCGATAAGCTTCATAATTATCTTCGCGCCGAGAACGACCTCCTCGGGAAATGCACGGCAAATGTAAAGACGGCTGTCGTTATAGGGAGAAGATGTACAGTCGACGGTAAGAGCACGGGGATCGCGCTTGCCCCTTTTGAGAGGGGTAATACCTCGGCTGAGAAGGAGGGAAGAAAGCTCGCCTTCGGTCATATCCGAAATGCTTTTTTCGGGCGCGTCAAAGGGGATCTCGATCTCAGCATCGGGATCGGCAAGAATCGTTATATCGACTCTGCTTCCGATACGGTAAATGTGCTCGATCGTTCCGCCGACACCGGCAAATACCGCAGGTGAAGAATCGGTTTCCTTGAGGATCATTCCAAACCTTTTGACAGTATCCCCCTCTTCTAAAGCGCAGTCCGCGCCGTTTTTGAGCGAGAGAAGAATGCGCTCGGGAATATGAACTACCGCCTTTTCGGGCGGAGCGTATTTTCTTGAGAACGGAATACCTCCGCGATAGCTTTTTGACATAATTTCTCCGGATTAAAGAAAATTTATACTTCTATTATATCTTAAAAGCTCCGAAATTACAATAACGTAGCGCCATTTTCTTTTAATGGGCAAAATATGACGCTTTTTTTGCAAAAAAAGTGCCGTAAAGAGTTATATGATACCGTATGTTCAAGATTTGTTTATAATTCCGTGTTATACTGTATAAGTGAAAATTTGTCAACCGATAATGGGGGATGTATTAATGATAAAGATACAAAATCTGACAAAAAGCTTCGGACGCAACGTAGTGCTGAATAACGTTAGCTTTGAAATAGGAAAGGGCGAAATTGTCGGCTTCCTGGGACCTAACGGCGCAGGAAAAAGTACGACTATGAATATCCTTACCGGATTCCTTTCCTTCACCGAAGGAAAGATAGAGATAGACGGGCTCGATATGTTCGAATTCCCGAACGAGGCAAAAAAGAGCATCGGTTATCTTCCTGAGGTTCCGCCTCTCTATCCTGAGATGACGGTAATCGAATATCTGAATTTCGTATATAAGCTCAAGGGCTGTAAGCTCGATAAGAAAAAGCACATCGAGGAAATACTCGAGGTCGTAAAGCTTACCGACGTAAAGAATCGCGTGATCGGACATCTTTCAAAGGGATACCGTCAGCGTATCGGAATCGGACAGGCACTTGTCGGCAACCCTAAGGTAATAATCCTCGACGAGCCGACAGTTGGTCTTGACCCGCGTCAGGTCGTTGAAATAAGAAACCTGATAAGAACTCTCGGACTTACTCATACCGTTATCCTCTCGACGCACGTTCTTCAGGAGGTGCAGGCGGTCTGTGACCGAGTTATCGTAATAAACCGCGGTAAGATAGTTGCGGATAAGCGCACCGAGGATCTGGCGTCGGCAGTAGAAGGCAACCGCCGTCTTGCTGTCAAGATATGCGGCCCCGAAAAGGAGGTAACTCAGGCGCTCCGTTCGCTTCCCGGTGTATACTCGGCAGAGTGTCTCGGTAATCTCGATGCCGACAGCTACTCCTTCGTTATCGAAAGCGATTCCGCAATAGATATAAGAAAGCCGATGTTCTCGATGCTCTCCCGTAACGGCTGGCCGCTTATCGGAGCAGAAGCTTCAAACGTCAATCTCGAGGACGTATTCCTTTCGCTCATCAATAATACCGCGGGCTCGAATACGAAGAAAAAGCGCGGAAGTAAAAAGCGTAACGCTAACTGAAAGGTAAGGCACAAATTATGGTTGCAATATTCAAAAGAGACTTGGTCTCCTACTTTACAACGCCGATAGGTTACGTCTTTATGGCGATATTTCTCGCAATAAACGGCGGACTCTTCTCTCTTATGACTCTTCAGGCAGGAAGCCAGAGCAGCATAACGGGATATTTCTCGATGGTCACGATAATTATCGCCATCGTTATCCCCGTGCTCACCATGAAGAGCTTTTCGGAGGAAAAGAAGCAAAAGACAGAGCAGCTTCTTCTTACCTCTCCCGTCAGCATCGGTAAGATCGTTATGGGAAAATTCCTTTCGGTCTATACGATCTTCTCGGGCACCTTCATATTCGGAACGCTGTTCAACTTTACCGTATACCACAAATTTGCAGATTCGCTTTACCTCTGGGTCGTTGAGGACGCAAAAAGAGAGGGCGCGATAACAAAGTGGGACGTATTTTCTTCCTATGCTCTTTCGATAATCGGACCGACTGTTGCAGTCCTCCTTATCGGTGCAGCTTTCGTGGCAATAGGAATGTTCATTTCCTCGCTTACCGAAAACCAGCTCATATCTCTTGTCGGCTCGATAGCGATCCTTATCTGCTTCATGTTCATCGCGTCATTCAATAATCTTATTCCCTTCGCTCCCGTGCGTCAGGTTCTTGAATGGCTCTCAGTATACAGCAGATACGGAAACTTCTTATATGGAGTATTTGATCCGGCAGCAATAGTATATTATATCTCGATATGCTTCGTATTCCTTTTCCTTACCGTGCGCGTATACGAGAAGCGCCGTTGGGCATAAGAGGGGAGGATAAAGGAAATGAATAAGAATTATAACCCCATTAACGATATTCAGAGAAAGCGCCGCTTCAAGTACGGCACTTTCGCTCTTATTCTCACGGTGACCGTTATCGCGCTTGTTATACTGATAAACGCGATCTTCGGCTCCCTATGTCTCAAGAACGGCTGGTTCATTGATATGACCGAGCGCGATCTTTATACTCCTGACCCGAACGCAATGAATCTTCTTGAGGAGTACAGAGGAAGCGAGGAATTCAACGTTGAGTTCATCTTCTGTATGCCTGAGGATAAGCTCATAAAGAACGACCTTTGCAATATGGTAAACAGTATCCTGAAGCAGTACGATGAGGAGTATGATTTTATCAGCGTAAAATATATTGATATCAATCAAAATCCTCAGCTGCTAGACAAATATCTGAACAATACCGCCGCGTCTCCGAAGACGACGAGCGTTATCGTTACTAACGGTACAAACTCGATAGTATACTCTATCGACAGCTTCTTCGTAAGAAGCGACGAGAGCTCAACCAGCTATTACGCGGTCAATGCAGATCAGAAGATCGTATCTGCAATATTGCGTCTTTCGGGCGATAAGCCGATCGCGCATTTCGTCACTAACCACGGCGAAGCGGTAGAAAACACCGTGCTCCGCGAGCTTTTCGTCGACGCGGGATATGAAGTAATAGATATAGACCTTACGACCGAGGAGCTTGATCCTTCGGCTAAGATGGTCGTAATAAACAACCCCAAGACCGATTTCTGGGGCGCAGATCAGGTAGTAAACGAAATAAAGAAGCTTGATACCCTTCTCGACGGCTCGGCAGGACTTATGGTCTTCCTCGATGAGACAGCGAATGAGCTTCCGGTTCTTGAGGACTTCCTTGCCCATTGGGGCGTAAGGTTCGAGCGTCAGAGCGTTCGCGACTACAGCAGCAGCGCTCCCGGAACCGACGGTAAGGTAATATATGCACAGTATGCGACGACGGGTAACGGCGCGACGATAACCAAGTCGCTTCGCGAAAGCTCGAGCCCGCAGAAGCCGGTTGTCACGAACTGCCGCCCGATAACTCTTCTTTACGACGATACTACGGGTAAGTATTTCAGCAATAACAGCGGAACCCGATATGCGTCAAGCATTCTTATGACCTCTACAGATGCAGTGTCTTATCCTCTGGACGGGGAAGGCAAATCCACCGAGGGCGCAGTAAACGTTCTTACCCTCACCGTTCAGCAGAGAAAGAAGGACGGCGTCGATCAGCAGTCCTTCCTCATCGCAGGCGGTACAAACGCGTTTTCCGACAATGAGTATATAAACGGAAGCTCCTATGCAAATAAGGATATTCTTTATAACGCCCTGAAGACTATGGCGAAGAAGAACGTACCTTCCAACGTAAGAGTAAAGGTGTTCAGCAACGATTCGCTTACCTTGACGGCTAAAGAGGCAAATACTTGGACGGCGATCTGTACGCTTCTTTTCCCCTCAGCAATCGCGCTTGTCGGTATAGTCGTATATGCAAGGAGACGCTACCTATGATAAAGAAGCAAACTATCACAGCTATCGTCTGCGGCGTTCTTGCGATCATTCTTGCCGTGGTATATTTTCTGACGGTGGTACCGGCGCTTGCTCCGAAAGAGGAAAAGGTAACTCCTATAGAGCTTATCGACCCTCTTGAAGTTCGCACCTCCGATCAGACGAGGGTATATATGTTCCCACCCCTTGAAAGAGCGAGAATAACAAGAATAGAGGTCCAAAATAAGGAAGGCGGCTATACCTTCTATAAAGAGAAGGACGGCGACTTCTATATCGAAGGAATGGAGAGCGCGCCATACGATCTTTACGCTTTGGCGGCGCTTGTCACAACTACCGGCTCGGGAATCGCTACGACGAGATATCTTATTGACGAAAACACCGATCTTTCGGTATACGGACTTGCCGATACCGATGAAGACCGCGGCTGTTATATTCTCACCGACGACAGAAAGAACACTCACAAGGTCTGGGTAGGAAAGGAAGCTCCGTCGGGCGACGGCTTCTATTGTCGTTATGACGGAAGACCCGCGGTGTATCTTATGAAAACGACGGGCTACGGCGTGCTTTATACCGACGTTTACGGACTTATGACGCCTAACCTCGGGCTTACCGTTGCCCAGACGGATTATAATTACGTTACCCTTATAGGCGCAGTCAAGAACGGCGCTACGCTTTTCGAGACAAAGACTCTTACGCCGGAGGAAAACGGAACCAATAAAACAGACTCTCCGATCTATAGCTTTGAATTTACGTCAAAGGAGCTTAGTAATTTCCAGGTAAACGATGCGCAGAGAAGCATCTATATCGGTTCTCTTTCGGGACTTGCGGGCTCAAAAGCAGTTGCCCAGGGCGCAGAGATAACAACAGAACGGCTCAAGACAGAATTCAAAATAGATATTGACCCGAAGAATACTCATTTCTGTGTTTACTATCATTATCAGGCACCGGAATCAAAGAATGTGGAAAAGGCGTATATATACATTTCGGAGCCCGATAAGAACGGTATCTGCTACGCCTATTCATCCGTTTATAATATCGTAGTCGAGATACCGCTCACTTCGGTTTCGTTTTACAATTATAACGTAAGCGATTTCATTATGCCGAATATCACGCTTGATTCCATAAGTACCGTAAGTAAGATAGAAATAAGCGGTAAGCTTCCCGACGAGGGAATCGACGTAGATTCGGCGTACGGTATCAAGTCGACGGTCGTTGATTCCGAAACGGGCAAGACCGAGCAGTCGGTTTGGAATATAAAGACGAATGAAACGTATACGGCAGACGAGGTCAAAAACTTCAGACAGATATACGGAGATATCGTCAATATCCACGTTATCGGCGAGTATGACCGTGAAAACGTTACGGATCCCAAGCATATCGCTACGATAACCATAACCTTGACGGACGGAACGGTCAAGAAGTTCGATTTCTACGCGTATACAAGTACACGTTGCTATTATACGCTTAACGGCGAGCTTAGCGAGCACTATTCCTTCTACGTAAGCAGAGACACCGTAGAAAAGGTACTGCGCGATACCGATTACTTCAATAGAGGACTTACGATCGACCCGAATATCTGATTCTATTAAAATAAGGGCTACCGCTTCGGCGATAGCCCTTAAAAAGAAAGGCAAGAAAATGAAAAAAACGATCTCTTTGCTTTTGATAATTATAACGCTGTCGACGCTTTTTGCCTCCTGTGGAGATGCGGCGGTAAAGCTGCCGGAGCCGGAAAACGGTAAGACGGTCTTCACCCTCGGCGGCGAGGAGATAAAGTACGATTACGTAAGATACGTCTACCTCAACACCAAGGCGGATATGGAATACGGAGAGGGCGAGAATTATTGGGAAAATAACCCCGAAGCGTTTGAAGAGCTGAAGGCGTCAACTCTCGATACCATTGCACGTAACCGCGCAATTGAGCTGCTCGGAAAGCGCTATAAGATAGAGCTGACCGCAAGCGAAAAGCAGGCGGTAAACGATACCCTTGAAGAGCTTAAAGCGGATAAAAGCGGCTGGGAAGAGGCAAAGAAGGAAAACTATCTTACCGACTATTCGTTTGCATATATTCAGCGCTTCTCGGTGCTTTGGGGAAAGACATACGACTATGTGATCTCCCCCGAAAGCGGAGTGATCAAGAGCGACGACGTGACCGTCCTTGAGGACATTCCCGAGAATTTCAGGAACATAAGATACGTTTACATCAAATATAGCGAATCGAACAAAGAGGCAAAAAAAGCGCTCGCCGACGAGGTGCTTGAAAAGGCAAACGCAGGCGAAGACTTCGCTCAGCTCATAAAGGAGCACGGTGAAGATACAACGATGGCAAATTATATAGACATCGGTTACTATTATACGATCGGTATGATAGATGAAAAGGTTGAAAACGCGGTCGAGGAGCTTGAATACGGTGAAATAAGCCCGATAATCGACGTAAAGACGGGCTTCTTCATAGTCAAGCGCGAAACGATCGACCTTGAATACGCGAATAAAAATATTGCGACATTCGCCGATTACTACGTGGCGAGAAGATTCAATGAAATGGTCGCCGAAATTCAGAAAGACATGAAAATGGAGTTTTCCGATTTCTGGAAAAATCTAAAGCTCGACGATATAAAATAAAGAACATCGGAGGAGAACGAAATGCTCCAAGTGATATACTCGGCAGGACTTACAGGCGTTGACGGATTTCCGGTCACAGTCGAATGTAACTGCGCAAACCGTCTTTCGAAATTTGAAGTCGTAGGATTGCCCGATGCGGCGGTAAAGGAAGCAAGGGAGAGAATCAAGGCGGCAGTTGAAAACAGCGGCTTTGAATTTCCCGAGGCGGAAATTACCGTAAATATGGCACCTGCGGATAAGAAAAAGCAGGGCTCGGCTTATGACCTTGCTATGCTTATCGGCATTCTCGGCTCCTGCGGTGCGCTCTCTCTCCCGAAGGATATAGAGGACACCTGCTTTATAGGCGAGCTGTCGCTTTCGGGCGAGGTAAGAGGCGTTAAGGGCGTACTGTGTATGTGCCTGGCGGCACGCAACGCAGGCAAGAAAAAGGTCTTCGTGCCTTATGAAAACGCAGGCGAGGCGTCGGTGACGGACGGGATAGAGGTCTACGGCGTGCGTAACGTCCGCGAGCTTATTCTTCACCTAAAAAATGAAGCACAGATCTCACCGACAGTCTTTGATATGAAGCTCTTTGAAGACGGAAGCACGTCCTTCGGCTTCGACTTTTCCGACGTAAAGGGACAGGAAAAGGCAAAAAGAGCGCTTGAAATTGCTGCTGCGGGCGGTCATAACGTTCTCCTTATCGGACCTCCCGGTACAGGAAAAAGCATGCTGGCAAAGCGCATACCGAGTATTCTTCCTCCTCTCGATTTCGAAGAGGCAATAGAAACGACGAAGCTTCATTCCGTCGCAGGAATACTTCCCGAAAACGTCTCACTTCTAACGAGCAGACCCTTTCGCTCGCCACATCATACGCTTTCTCCTATCGCCCTCGCAGGCGGCGGAACTATACCGATGCCGGGCGAAATATCCCTTGCGCATAACGGTGTCCTCTTCCTCGATGAGCTTCCCGAATATTCAAAATCCTCGGCAGAGGTGCTCCGTCAGCCCCTCGAGGACCGTAAAATAACGATAACGAGAGCGTCGGGAAGAGTGACCTTCCCCTGCTCGTTTATGCTCGTCTGCGCGATGAACCCCTGCAGATGTGGCTACTACGGACATCCGACGCGTCAGTGTACTTGCCGCAAAAAGGATATATCCGATTATTTGCAGAAGATAAGCGGTCCGCTTCTTGACCGCATAGATATTCAGATAGAGGTGCCGTCGCTATCCTACGATGAGCTTGCGTCGGATAAGAAGGAGGAATCCTCCGAAACCGTTCGCGCACGCGTCGTTGAGGCGCGCCGTCGCGCGGTAAACCGCTTCCGCTCAAACGGTGAGACAACCTTTAGTAACGCAGGAATGGAATCCTCGCAGATAAGAAAATACTGTCAGCTTTCCGATGCCGCGTCGAATCTGCTCAAAAACGCATTCGAGAAAATGGGGCTTTCGGGCAGAGGATACGATAGAATTTTACGTGTTTCGAGAACGATTGCCGACCTCGACGGAAGCGAAAACATAGAAGCCAAACATATCGCGGAGGCGATACAGCTCCGCTCGCTCGACAGAAAGTATTGGTGAGCGAAATGCTGAAAAAGAATACTTATCATACCGTCACAGTCACCGATATGAACGACCTCGGCTACGGGGTCGCCAGGGTGGACGGTATCGTAACCTTCGTCGACGGCGGCGTGACGGGCGACGAGCTTGAAATCAAAATAATAAAAGCCGCAAAGGACTACGGGGTCGCAAGAATAGAGAAAATAATAACTCCGTCAACCTACCGTGAATGCCCCGACTGCGCGGTCTTTCCGCGTTGCGGCGGATGTTCTTTCAGACACATAAGCCGCGAATATGAGCTTGAGCTGAAAAGAAATATTGTTATCTCGGCTTTCAGAAAAAACGGCATTGACGCGGTCGTAAACGAGGTGCTGACCGACGGAAGAACCGGCGGCTACCGCAATAAGGCGCAGTACCCGATAGACGAAAACGGAAATATCGGCTATTATGCGCGCCATTCTCATACCGTAATTCCGTGCGAAAGGTGCGACCTTACCGCGCCCGAGCTTTCTGAGATAGCATCCTTCGTCTCGGGCTATATAAAGAGCAAAAAATGGCAGGTAAAGCACATTTATCTCCGCCTCGCCGAAAAAACGGGACAGATTATGACCTGCCTCGTCACGCCGAACGAGTCGCTCAAGGGTGAAAAGGAATTTGCCGAAATATTGATAAAGCGATTTCCGAGCGTCGTAAGCGTGATTCTCAATATACACCCCGAGGAAACGAACGTTATTCTCGGCAAAAAAATAAAGGTGCTCTATGGCACCGACAAAATCGAAGATGTCCTCTGCGATTGCCGATTCGGAATCTCGTCGCTCTCTTTTTATCAAGTCAACCGCTCGTGCGCCGAGCTTCTGTATAACGAAGCCATCAAGCGCGCAGGTGACGCAAAAAAGGTCGCAGACCTGTACTGCGGAGCAGGAACAATCGGAATTTCGTTTGCGAAATCGCGCCCCGAAGCATCAGTCCTCGGCATCGAGATAATCCCGCAGGCAGTTGAAAATGCAAAAGCGAACGCACGTCTTAACGGCATAGAAAATGCAACCTTTATCTGCGCCGACGCGATGACCTTTGAGATCGGCGATTTCGACTGTGTCTTCATTGACCCGCCCCGTAAGGGAATGTCGGCGGAGCTGACAGAGAAGATCGCGAAAAGTAATCTGGGCAAGCTCGTCTACGTCTCCTGTGACCCAACGACCCTCGCACGCGATGCAAAAAAGCTTATCGAATCCGGCTACGAAATGGGAACGGTAACTTCCGTTGATATGTTCCCTCGAACTGGACATGTCGAGAGTGTCGTTTGTCTCACACGAAAATAAGCAATTTTGACGATATAATTGATGTTGAAAGAGAGGAAGTATGATGCGTAAACAAATGACAGATGTAGAAAAAAGCATATATGAAGAGTCCGAAAAGATTAATAGTGTCAAAAAAATTGTGAAAGCACGATCGTCTGCTGTTGAGACCTTTCAAACGACACCCGAAGAATTATCAAGCGAAGATTGGAAAGCCAAAACATTTTCTTTTCCAAATAATACAGTCAGATTGGGCACTGTTTTTAGCGGTATAGGAGCAATAGAACACGCTTTTCAAAGATTAAAACTCAAATACAAAATAGTTTTTGCGGGTGATATAGAAGAAAAGTGCCGCCAAAGTTATTTTGCAAATTATGAAATCAATGAAGATGATTGGTTTACCGACATTAGAGAATTTGATGCAACCCAATACAGAGGTCAGGTTGATTTTATCGTTGGCGGTGCACCGTGTCAGGCGTTTTCAATGGTAGGTAAACGCTTGGGATTTGAGGATGCACGCGGAACACTTTTTTATGAGTTCGCAAGAGTGGTAAAGGAAACCGAACCTAAAGTGTTTCTTTTTGAAAATGTCAAAGGTTTAATAAATCACGACAACGGAAGAACATGGCAAGTTATCCATGATATCTTTGAAGAACTTGGATATGACGTTCATTTTAGAATACTCAATAGCAAAGATTATGGAATCCCTCAAAATCGTGAACGCCTTTTTTGCTTAGGATTTAAGAAACCTACCGAGTTTCGTTTTCCTGCTCCAATTGAGTTGGAATATAGAATGTACGACTTTTTGGAAGACTACGCTTATACGAAATATTTCCTCAAGGAGAAAGGTATTAAATTTGTAACAAGTCATAAAAACAGAGAAAAAAGCTACACACAGGTGAATGGCGATATAGCTCTTTGTCAAAAGAGGAATCAACAGTTTAATTGGCACGGCGATTTCGTATATCATCCTGTCGCAGAGGGAGAACCCTTTGAGGAAGATTTTGATGAATTTATTTTTGACGTAAGGGATGTTGAAGAAAAATACTATCTTTCCGAAAAAGTCGCAAAGTATGTTTTGGCAGGTGGAACGAAGGGGTTTAGAACTTCTACCAAAACAGATTTGGATGTAGCAAGACCTCTTCTTCAAACAATGCACAAAATGCATCGTGCTGGAGTTGATAATTATGTAACGCACAAAGGTAGAATTAGAAAACTTACACCACGCGAATGTTTACGCTTGATGGGCTTTAAGGATTCCTTTAAGATTGTAGTTTCGGATACATCTATGTATCAGCAATCAGGAAATAGTATTGTTGTAGATGTTCTTATTGCAATTCTAAAGCAGATGGATATTACAACGTATGGAGTAAATTATGAAGGTTAACGGTGAAACTTTACGAACAATATCAGTATTTCCAAACATGATGACCGTTCCCGATTGTGTAGTTGTCGGAAGCAACAAATTAGGACACGGGCACGGCGAAGCGAAATTTTATATTTCGTCCAAAGATGAGATGTATGACTTTTATGGTGGAGAAAAATTCACAGCCAAGTGTTTTATGTTAAAAGCGGATTTATTATCCTATATGTTGGCTATTAAAAACGAATATACAGCACCTTCGCAGGAATACGCCAAGAAAGAGGATCTCCCTGAGTTGTGGAATAAGCGAATGGAGATGATTTCAAAGCTTGATGATGTGATTTTCTTTAATATTTCAGATCAGCATCAAATTGTTGGACCAAGAGGATATATCAACTCAAAAGACGATGGATATCAGATTATTCGTCAAATTGCGTTGCCGTTGGTTAGTTACATATATGTAGAAAAAGTCGGAACGGAAACGGCGCCGCTATATTACTGGAAATTATTTGTGGATTTTGAGGCGATATGGGAAAAGCAAAACGGTCCATTGGTATTTCGGTATGGAAAAGGAAAGACTACTGCCGAAGTAGTCGAGGAAAAGACGAGTAAGAAAAAGCAAGCCGAAAGACAGGAAATAACTCGTGCAAGAGACGGACAAGGCAAATACCGTGAGCAACTTTTAGAGCAATGCCGCTTCTGCCCGTTTACGATGATTGCCGACGAACGCTTGCTTATTGCAAGTCACATTAAACCTTGGGCGGCCTCAAACGATCAAGAAAAAGTAGATCCTTATAACGGATATATTTTGTCTCCACTTTATGACAAATTGTTTGATAGAGGATTTATTACCTTTACAGAGAAAAGACACATCATATTATCGGAATTTATATCTCCATATACATGGAAACAAATAGGCTTGACCAACGACGCTTTTGTCAAAACACTTCCTATGGATGAAAAGAGAGTTGAATATTTGAAATTCCACCATACATCGGTATTCAAAGGTTCGTTTGATTTCGATTGAGTTTAGGGACAAATGTTACTTTCCACCTATGATTTTGAGACTTTTTGTCGTTACACCCCCCATTTTGACCGATTAGGAGACTTTTTCTTATGACCCACACAGAATCCGTCGTGCAAACCGATAATCACAATATGAAGCTCCACCAAGCTCCATTTGAGATGATAAAGAGTGGCGAAAAAACGATAGAGCTGCGTTTGTATGACGAAAAGCGCCGACAAATAAAGGTCGGAGATAAAATCGTTTTCACGAATACCTTAAACGGCGAGACGCTCGAGAAAACTGCCGTAAAATTGCACCGCTTTGATAGCTTTGAAGAGCTGTATAAATCCTTGCCATTGTTAAAATGCGGATATACCGCGAACGATATAGATAACGCAAAACCGTCCGATATGGAGCAATATTATTCCGCAGAAGAGCAGAAGAAATACGGCGTCATCGGAATCGAGCTTTGTTGACCGAAAGAACGCAGATGAAATGCGTCGTTTGCTTTGAATGAAAAAACAAGTCTCCTATAAAAGCTTATAGGAGACTTGAATTAAATTTACTTACGGATCTTAAGGAAGAACAACAGTCTGGTAGCTGTCAGCATCCTCGGGAGGTGTGATAGTAACGTTCTCGATCTTGATGATAGACTCGGAAACGCAGCTTGCCTTAACGCCGCTTACGGTCATGTCGAACGTAGTGGTGAGCTTTTCGATGTTGCCGTCGTCATCAAAGTGCAGCTTGTAGTTTACGTTGCCGGAGATCGTTCCGCCAAGACCGACGTTACCGAGCACCTCTGACCACTTTTCGCCGTCAACAACGAAGTTAAGAGCCCAACCCTTGCCGTCTGCCTCAAACTTAATATCTGCAAACCAGCTTTCGGGAATGTCAAGAAGAGTGCTTTCGGACGGATCTGTATTCATGTATTCTTCCATGAATTTTTCCTTTGAGATCTCTGCTTTAGCTTTGACGCCTGCCATGGAGGAGTAAACGATACCGTCAACGTACCAAGCTTCCATGTTTGCGGAAGAGGTATAGTCATTTGTCATCTTTACGTAGCTGTTATCGCCGTTGATCTTGCTTATGACCGACTGATTCATGGTTAACGTCTGACCGTTTGCGGTCATGGTGATTACCTGAGAAGCGGTTACGGAGTAAGAGGTAGCGTCCTTAAGCTTTGTGCGCGACAGCTCGTAGATCTCTTCGGGAGTCTTACCCTTGAGCGTCTCGATGAATTTTTTGCCATCTTCTTTGTCGCAGGAAACGAGAGAGAATGACGAAAATGCGAGGGTAAGCGCGAGAAGAATGAGAAGTAGTTTTTTCATGATCTAAAATGTCCTTTCATATTAACTGAATACCAACATTGTATCACAGAGCAAGGACGTTTGCAAGCATTTTGCGAAAAATTTGAACAACGTTTATCGACAAAAACGTACACGGAAAGAGGAAAAACAACCGCCATGAACGAAAAACGAGTATACAATACACGTCAAAAGGACGAAATACTGAAAGCGATATCCGAGTTCGGGCAGGCACATTTCACGGCGTCCGACGTAGTAAAGAAGCTGTCGGATAAAGGTCTGCCGATCGGGCAGGCAACTGTCTACCGCACGATAGACCGCCTGTCGGAAAGCGGCGAGCTTCGCAAATATATAGTAGACGGAGCGGCATCCTGCTATCAGCGAAACGACGGTCATAGCGGTTGTCACGAGCATTTTCACCTCAAATGCGCCGTCTGCGGAGCCCTCATTCACGCCGAGTGCGAGGAGCTGAAGAGGATCGCTTCACATATCGCATCCGACCACGGATTCACGGTCGATTTTTCCAAAACCGTATTCTACGGTATATGCGAAAACTGCAAATGAAAAAGCACCCGAAAGGGTGCTTTTTTGCGTCAAACGACCGTCATGTCAAGAAATAAAAATTTATCAAAAATCATATTGACAAACCTTGTAAAAGATGCTATTATGACCTCGAAAATAATCGGTGAGGGAGAATTTTATGAGCACAAAAAGCTTTGACCTTCCGAGCGCTAAGCGTTCCCGTCTTATGTATATAATAGAGGCCGCATTCGAGTATTTCGTTTTGTTACTGATAGGTGGCGCATATCTTGCAAAGCTGCTTTCAAATATGGGTATTCCCGACTCGACCGTCGGAATAATCTCGTCTGTGCTTTCGCTTGCCGTTTTTTCTCAGCTCATATCGATATTTTTCGTTCAGAAGATAAGGAACGTGAAGAAAACCGTAGTGCCGATACATATGCTCGGACAGTGCCTGTTTACCTTTTTGTACCTGCTTCCGTTTCTTAAGCTTCCCACAAGCGTTGCATCGCTGTTTGTCGGCGGATGTCTGCTTATCGGGTATCTGTGCAGGTCTTCGGTCGCGTCGATAATTTACAGATGGGCAAGCAGCTTCGTTGACCCCTCGCGCAGAGCATCGTTCTCGTCGGCGGTTTCGATCGTCAGTCTATCTTCCGACATTGTTGTGAGCTTCGGCGCAAGTGCGCTTTTTGACTATCTTTGCAAGACGCACGGCGATCACGCAGGATTCCTTTTCCTTGCAATATTGATCCTCGTGTTTAACGTAGTCGATCTTATATGCCTTGCTTGTATGACGAACGTAAAGCAGGAGCCGGAGGAGCGCGCACATACTCTCAAAGTTTCGGAAGTAATAAGGATGCTTTTCTCGAATAAAAGCTACATTTGCGCGATCTTCGCATACGCTCTTTGGTGCGTAGGGTCGGGAATTTTTGTCGGCTTTATCGGCATTTATCAGATCAAGGAGCTCGGGATGAGTCTTACTCTGATTGCAGGATTGGGCATCGGAAGCTCGTTTGCGCAAATGCTGTCTTCAAAGCTAATCGCTGACTATACCGATAAGCGCAATTACGCATACGGACTTAACCTCGGATTTAGCATAGCGGCGGTTGCGACGCTTTGTATCGTGTTCACGACACCGAAAATCTGGTGGATGATGATATTCTATGTACTGATATATAATTCCGCAACGGTGGCTATCGGGCAGAATTCCGGTAATATAGCGTTCAACTACGTCGATTCAAAATATTACGTTGAAGCTGTCGCGATAATGAACAGTATAGGAGGAATATGCGGCTTCGGCGCGTCGCTTATCGGAGCGTCGATCTTCGAGACGGTACAGAAGAACGGAAATCAGCTCTTCGGGATCAAGGTCTACGGACAGCAGGTTCTCGCAGTAATAGCTTTTTTCATTATCGTCATTGATATCCTGTTTACTAAGCTCGTCCTTGAAAAGCGACCGATAATAGCGAAATGATAATATCGCCCGAGTGGGAGATCTCCACTCGGGCGGTTTTTGTTTTAAGCCATAAGCTCTTCGAACTCGTCAAGAAGCTCTTCGAACGTCTTGAGCGCGGTCTCGATCGGCTCGGCGGTCGCCATATCGACGCCTGCTTTCTTGAGAATCTCAATAGGCGTATCGGAGCATCCCGCGGAGAGGAAGCCGAGGTATTTCTTGACTGCCTCGTCGCCCTCGTTCAGGATCTTGCGCGAAAGCGCCATTGCAGCCGAGAAGCCCGTCGCGTACTGGAATACGTAGAAATTCATGAAGAAATGAGGGATTCTTGCCCACTCCATGTCGATCTCGGGATCAATAGTAACTGCAGGACCGTAGTATTCCTCGTTAAGACGGTGGTAGATCTTGCAAAGCGTGTCAGCGGTGAGCGACTGTCCGCCCTCAACGAGCTTAGACATTTCGAGCTCAAATTCTGCGAACATCGTCTGACGGTAAAGGGTAGTACGGAACTGCTCAAGGAAGTAGTTTATGAGGTACGCTCTGCCTGCCTTGTCGGTGGTCTTCGAGAGAAGATGCGACATGAGAAGCGCCTCGTTGCAGGTCGATGCGACCTCTGCTACGAAGATAACGTAATCAGCGTAAACAGTCGGCTGTGTTTCCTTAGAGAGGTAGGAATGCATCGCGTGTCCCATCTCGTGCGCGAGGGTGAACATGGAATTTAACGTATCTTCGTGATTGAGAAGCACGTAAGGATGAGGACGAGCGCCCGACGAATATGCGCCGCCGCGCTTGCCGACGTTCTCGTAAACGTCGATCCATCTGTTCTCGTAAGCGTGCTTGACTACCTTCAGGTAATCTTCGCCGAGGGGCTTGAGCGCCTCAAGTGTGATCTTCTTCGCTTCTTCAAAGGGAATTACGTTCTCTGCCTCGGAGACGAGGGTCGGATAAATGTCGTACATATGAAGCTCGTCAAGCTTCATAAGCTTCTTGCGGAGCGCCATGTAGCGGTGCATGAGAGGCATGTTCTTGTGAACGGTTGCGATGAGATTGTGATAAACCTCGGTCGGAACCTCGGTTCTCGCAAGAGAAGCTTCAAGAGCGCTTCCGTACTTGCGCGAGGATGCGAAGAACTTGAGCTGTCTCATCTGCGCGTCAAGAAGCGCGGCAGTTGTGTTCTTGAAGGAGCCGAAGGTGTGATAAAGCGCATCAAAGGCGTTCTTGCGGAGAACTCTGTCGGAGCTTTCAACGCAAGGAATATAGGAGCCCTGCGTGAGCTGGCGGGTGTTGCCCTCGCCGTCAACGATGTCGGGGAATCGGAGATCGGCGTTGCGGAAGAAGGAGCCGATAGTGTTCGCCGCACCCGAGATCTCGGACGCGCCTGCGAGAAGCTTTTCCTCGCTTTCGGAGAGAACGTGAGGACGCTTTTTTCTTATTCTGTCAAGATAACGGCGGTAAAGCTCAAGGCGCGGCTCTTCCTTGTAGAAGCGCTCCATCGTCTCGTCGTCGATTCCGATAAGCTCGGGAGTAGCAAACGCGCTTGCCGCGCCGCACTGAACGAAGAACGAATAGGATCTGCCGACCATCGCCTGATAGTTCGCGTTACCGGTGTCGGTATCGGAATTGAGATGAGCGTAGCTGTACAGCTTCGTAAGAACAATGTCTGCTTCCTCATCAAAGGTCAGGTATTCAAGTAGACCCTCAGCGCTTGCGCTGATCTTGCCTGCGAAGGACGCGATCTTAGCAGGGTATGACTGAGCTTCCTCAAACGCCTTTTCCCATGCCGCGTCGTCTTCAAATATGTCCTCGGTCGCCCAGGTGTTTTCCTTTAAGACCTCGGATCTAAGCGGTATCTTTTTCATGCTCATAATTGTTACCTTCCATTAAATAACGTTATTTATATTATATCCCGAACTGCGCCGTCAGTCAAGAGTTAAAAGGAAATACTAAAGGAGCAACATCGTTTTTACACGGGCGACCAATGGTCGCCCCTACAAGAGGATTCCAAACGTCCTCGTAGGGGCGAGCATTGCTCGCCCGTCTTGTAAGCAAAGCAACATTGTTTTTGCGCGGATCGTCGAGGCAGTGTTCCTTGAAGCGAGCGAGTTTAATAATAAAAGCGCCTGATGAGGCGCTTTTCAAAACTCAATATCAATTATCTCATCAAACTCGTAAACGTACCTGTCCGACGCCGCTTTGATCTCCTCGACGAGGTTCGACGAGGTCTCATCGTAAATTCCGATGACGGTCATTCCCGCCTTTTTTCCGGTAAGACAGCAGGTGAGGTTGTCATCGACGAAAACACAGTCGGAAACGCTGACACCGAGACGATTTGCCGCTTCCTCATAAATTATGACCTCGCTCTTCGGGTAACCGAAATCGTCTATCGACCAGACCTTATCGAAAAGCTCGTAAATACCGTTACGCTTAAGGCATGGATCAATATATTTATGCGGCGACGCAGTCAGAACGTGAACCGTGTGACCCTCTGAAATAAGGTGACGAAGCGTTTTTTCAACGCCCTTTTTGAGCAAAATACGGTTTCCGTACTGCTCCGAAAGCACGACCTGCATTCTGTCAAGATATTCTTCAAGCGTGAGTGGCACGCCGAGCGAGATCGTATATTCCGATGCGCGAACGTTGCCAAGCGGAGTGATCGTCTTGACGAATTCGTCGGGGCAGGGAATGCCGTATTCCTTCAGCATAGAAACATGAAAGCCCGCCCAAGTCGGCATCGAATCGGCGAGCGTTCCGTCAAAATCAAATAAATAGTGCATGATGTCTCCAAAAAACAAACTAACATATTAATTATACACTAAGTCGGTCGCCCATGTCAATAGAATCGTCTAAAAAGTTACACGATGTTAACAAAAACTGATTTTCACAAAATTTTAGTAAAATTTTATAAAAAACCTATTGACAAACAGAAAAAGTTGTGCTAAAATGAAGATGCTAAAGGAAATAGCAGAATAAAAATGAAAGTGGTGATACCGTTGGCACAAGATGAACAGCAGTATTCACCCGTAAATGCGTGATCGTTTCTTAACACCGTAAGTGCCGAGCACAAAAGGAAAAAGTAAGATAAACGGTAAGTTAAGAGATGAAAAAGCCGCAGCCGCGGGTGAGAAAAAACAGCTTACCGAAAATCTGAAAGAAAAGAGAAAACCGAAAAAGAAAAGAGTTTCCGAGCCGTAAGGGAAGAAGTTGGAAAGCTTGATTACGCAAATGAAAAATGATTCATATAGATCATGCGGAGTCGGAAACAAGATAAGTTAAGAAACACAAAATAAGGAAATAAAAAACTGAATATAGAGAAACAACCGAGCAAATGCTCGGTTGTTTTTTGCATCAGTGTCGCAAAACGATGCAACATCGTTTTGGTGTGATGTAACACTATTTCCAAAAAAACACGCCCTCTTTTGAGAGCGTGTTTCAATTTAATTATCCTTATCGGGATCCTTTTCGGTCACAACTCTTTGCGCAATAAAATTGGGAGGCGTGACTGGTTCCTCGACTGTTTCGTCCTCCTCGGGCGTGCTCCAATCGAGCTTGTCGGAAACATCGGGAATACCGAAGCCGTCACGGCGACCCATCTTACGGGCAATATAGTCGGTGTTGTCAATAAGGCGTCCGAAGCCGTAAATGAAGAATCCGGCGATCCAGGACACGAACGGTCCGAATACCATTGTTATAACGCCGATCACGCCCTGACCTTTGATCAAGAGAATAACTCCGTGAAGGGCAGAAACGATCATCATTATTATCGCTATGACGACCGCGAGAATCATAATTTTCTTTCCGATATTAGCGTACATACAGTAGCTACCTCAAATCAATAATTATTTCTGATCCTTTTGCGAACAGCAAAGAAAATTCCAAAGAACGCAAGCGCGATAACTATTCCGATGCAGAGAATATAAATAAGAGGACTGATCTCAATATCCGACTTCAGCTCTTCCCACAGATTGTTGATAAGCGCAAGCTGACTTCCCGGAAGATTCTCGTAGGAGGTAGCGGTTTTGAGAGCATCGGTATTGTACATAAGCTCGTATGCGTCTTCTCTTATGCTATTCATTCCCTCCTTGTACTCCTCGCTTTCAAGAACGACCTTGTTGGGCGAAGCGTAATAGGTGTAGAGTGCGTTTGCGACGGCGGGCTCTTCGGAGAGCATAAAGTTTATATATGCCTCGGCGAGCTCCTTGTTTTTGCTCGACTTGGGAACGCACATAGCATCGACGTAGAGGTTAGTGCCCTCTTCGGGATAGTAGAAATCGAGATCTTCGTTGTTCTCGTACATAGCGAGGAAGTCGCCTGCATAGTAGGCGGCGATAGCGGCGGAGCCACCCTCCATCTTGTTGAAGATCTCGTCCATGACGTAGCCCTGAACGATGTCCTTCTGCTTGCGAAGCTCCTCAAGAGCCAGGCGCCATTGCTTCGGATTCTCGCTGTTAACGTCAAGACCGAGCTTGTACTGCGCAGTACCGAAGGCGTCACGAGAGTTATTGAACTGAAGAATGTTGCCCTTGTACTTCGGATTCCACATGAGATCCCACGATCCGATATCTGCTTTATCGACCATCGTCGTGTTGTAGATAATTCCGATCATTCCGTAGAAATAGGGAATCGAGTAGTCGCTGTAACCGTTACCGTCATCGTCGGTATCGCAATTCAACACTCTGAATTCTTCAACGATGTTTTTTGCGTTGGGAATGTTATCATAGTTAAGGGGAGCGAGCATATCCTCTTCTCTGAGGCGCTCTATCATATAGTCGGACGGAACGACGATGTCGTAGCTTACCGAGCCGGAACTAAGCTTCGCGTACATATCCTCGTTCGACGAGAAGGTCGAATAAACGACCTTTACGCGCTCGCCCGTTTCCTTGTAGTACCAATCCTCAAACGCCTTGTTCGAGTCAAGACAGCCCTCGCTTCCGTCCGAGATGTATTCACCCCAGTTGTAAACGTAAAGGGTCTTTACTTTTTCTTCGCCCTTCGAGCAGGAGAAGAGCATCGGCGCGAGCACAAGGCAGATAAGAATTAAAGAAACAAATCTTTTCATCTTGCCCCCCCTTTCGCACGACGGCTTCTGCGGTCGCCCATCGAGCCGGCGAAATTGACGATAAGAAGGATCGCGAGAATAGTCGCAACGATAATTGCGCAGAGCGCGTACATACTGAATTTTACGTTATGCACGGTCTGGTTGTAAACGTAAAGGGGAAGCGTCTGGAAATTCGGCGAGGACACGAAGTGGCTGATGACGAAATCGTCAAGAGACATCGTGAATCCGAGCATAAGACCCGAAACGATTCCGGGAACTATCTCGGGAAGCTCTACCGAGAAGAACGCTCTTGCAGGGGTACAGCCGAGATCCATAGCCGCCTCGGAGAGCGACTTGTCGAGCGCATTGAAGCGCGGAGTTACAGAAAGGAGAACGTAGGGCAGGTTGAAGGTCGTGTGTGCCACGAGCATCGTGCCGAAGCCCATAAAGTCGTTTGCCTTGATGATGGTCGCAACTGCAACGAAAAGAAGCATCATCGAAACGCCGGTAACAATATCGGGGTTCATCATCGGAATGTTTGTGATCGACGTGATCGCGCCCTTTGCCCATTTTCTCTTCATGTGATGAAGACCGAGCGCGGCAAAGGTTCCGATAACGGTCGCAATACAGGAGGATAGCACCGCAAGCACGAGCGAGTTTTTGAGCGCAGTCAGCGCCTGCTCGTCGTTAAAGAGCTCCTTGTACCAGGTGAAGGAAAATCCCGTAAATTCGCTGAGCGAGCCGCCCTCGTTAAAGGAGAAAACGATAAGAACGAGGATCGGTGCGTAAAGGAGCGCGAAAATGAGGAAGATATAACCGCTTGAAAGAAACTTTTTCATACTATTATACCTCCGTCATCGTCGGAAAACTTGTTCATGATTCCGACGGAGATAATGATGAGTACCATCATAACGAGCGAAACGGCTGCACCGACGTTGTAGGTGCTGGTGTTCTTAAAGAGACGCTCAATGGTATCACCGACAAGGTCTATCTTGCCTGCGCCGAGCTTCTGAGAGATGTAGAAGGTCGAGATCGAAGGCACGAATACCATCGTAACTCCCGAAATAACGCCCGAAACGGTAAGAGGCATAACGACCTTTGTCATGGTCTGCCAGCTGTTACAGCCGAGATCGGCTGCTGCCTCAATGTATCTCTTGTCGAGCTTCGTCATTGTAGTGAAGATCGGAAGAACCATGTAAGGCAGGAAGTCGTAGACCATACCGAGAATAACGCCGAAATCGGATCCGACAATATAAAGCTTGTTAAGCCCGAGCTTGACGAGGAGAGCGTTTAAGAGACCTCCGTTATCAAGGAGAGCCATGAGTGCGTAGGTGCGGATAAGAAGGTTGCACCACATAGGGAGCATTATAAGCACCATAAGAAGCTTTCTCGTCCGCGGCGACGCCTTCGACATAAAATACGCAAGCGGATAGCCGATAAGGAGGCATATCACGGTCGCAATAAGCGCAAAGGCGATCGAAAGAACAAATACGTTCGAGTAACCCGAAAGAGAAAGAATATTATCAAAGGTGAAGCGGCCCTTTTCGTCGGTAAAGGCGAAGTAGAGTACGAAAAGCATGGGGGCGACGATGAACATCACCATCCAGACGATATGGGGAGCCGCCGCCATACGCTGGAAAATGCTTTTACGCTTCATTCTTCGGTCTCCTCCGAGACATCCTCTTCCTCATCCTCGGAATCGGGATCAAACGTCGGGTCTGACATGTGCTCCATTTCCTCGGAGAAGGTCGAATAGTCGCCGAACATACCGGAGAATTCCGACTTCTTCATAACGTGGATAGCGTCGGGCTCAATGTAAAGACCGATAGACGCGCCGTTTTCAACGTAATCGGTCGTCTGGATCATCCACTTGAATCCGCCGATATCAACAATAATTTCATAGTGAACGCCCTTGAAGGTGACGCTGGTAACGACACCCGTGAGCATTCCGCGCTCAACGGAAACGACGTCAACGTCCTCGGGACGCACGACTACGTCAACGGGCTCGTTTTTCTCAAAGCCGTTGTCAAGACAGCGGAACTTTTTGCCCGAGAAGGAAACGAGATAGTCCTCGTGCATAACGCCGTCAACGATGTTACTTTCGCCGATAAAATCGGCAACGAATGCGTTTTCGGGCTCGTTGTAAATATCCTGAGGAGAACCGATCTGCTGTATCTCTCCGTTGTCCATAACAACGACGGTATCGGACATCGAAAGCGCCTCCTCCTGATCGTGCGTGACGTAAACGAAGGTGATGCCGGTTCTTTGCTGAATGTTTTTAAGCTCCATCTGCATGTCCTTGCGGAGCTTGAGGTCGAGCGCGCCGAGCGGCTCGTCGAGGAGAAGAACTCGCGGCTCGTTTATAAGAGCGCGCGCGATAGCAACTCTCTGCTGCTGACCGCCGGAGAGGGTAGTGACCTTTCTTCTTTCAAAGCCCTTGAGGTTGACTACCTCGAGCATTTTAAGAACCTTTTCGTGAAGCTCCTTCTTGTCCATTTTGCGAAGACGCGGACCGAAGGCAATATTTTCATAGACGTTGAGATGAGGGAAAAGGGCGTACTTTTGGAATACCGTATTTACCGGTCTTTCGTAAGGGGGAACGTCCTTTACGTCCTTTCCGTCGAAATATACGTGTCCGTCGTCGGGAGTTTCGAAGCCGCCGATAATACGGAGAGTAGTCGTTTTACCGCAGCCCGAGGGACCGAGCAGGGTAATAAATTCCTTATCTCTTATGTCAAGATTAATACTCTTTAAAATCTGTTCGCCATCGTAAGATTTTACGACGTTTTGAAGACGAATAATTATCTCAGTATTGTTTTCCATTTTACAATTATCGACCGCCTTTCACGGGGCAAAAATACCCCTAAATAGAAATACAGCATAATTGTATCATTATGTAAAGGAAAATGCAATAGTTTTGTAAAAATATCTTGAAAAACCGCGATTAAGCGCGATTAGGCGTGATTAGACGGGAGTTTTTCGGGATTTTTCTTAAAATCCTCCGTTATCCTCGCGTATCCTCGGTTTTCTTATGGTATCGTTGTTTTTTTTCAACTTTCTTGCTTGCCCAATGAAATGAGTAGTTTTGCTTCGCAAACCTACAGCAAAGAACGGCACCAAGGTGACAACGGGTTTGAATTTTGCAAAGGCAAAATTCTGCACACGTTTTCCCCTTTGGAACCCCCTTTCGATTTAATGAAGCTTTGCCACGTTGTCTTGCCTTCCCCTTGGGGAAGGGGGCCGCGGTAGCGGTGAATGAGGTGTTTTAAAACGATGTAACATTGTTTTATGCGAGAGGGAGACACCTCCCCTGCAAATGAATCTTATCTTCTCCTCACCACCGACGATACAAACATCGCGCAAACGATAATAAACAGCGACGGATCACCCACGCCCGAAAACAGAAAATAAACCGAGAATAAATAGAGGAAAAGGAGGATAAAAAACGTTGATCCCAAAAGCACCCTTTCCGCCGTGTTCGGCGTTAGAAACGTAAGGAGAAGATTCTCCAAAACAGTTCCGCCGTCAAGCCCACGTATCGGCATCAGGTTTATAAAGGCAAGCGCGAGATTGCAGGCGCAGAAAAATTCCCCGAGCGAAAGTGTTATTCCGAGAAAAAGGAGAATAAGATTAAGCGTAGGGCCGCAGAGAGCTATAAAAATATCGGCTTTGTAAGACCGCAAACCGATAGGCAACGCCATATCCGCGCCAAAAGGATAAATGACTATCCTTGTCGGCGCCGCACGGCAGATCTTCGCGGCAAAATAGTGTCCAAGCTCGTGAACGAGCGCACAGAAAAGCGTGATGATACCCTCGTACCCAACGCCCGAAATCGACAAAATAATTAAAAAAATTATCGTAGAAGGATGAATTATAAATTTTTTTGTTTTATTAACCAAACTCTTGTCACCTGCGCCTTTATGTGATATAATGAATATAGTTTAGACTTAAACTGTTTGTTGCAAAGAACCTTTGTGGCTCCCTCTGGGAGGGGGCTCCGCCGAAGGCGGTGGAGGAGCCTTCGGGCGAGATACTTTTGATGACAAATATTTATGGATCCGCCTTGGATGAGAAGGGTATCTTCTTCGTAATCATTTACATCGCGGGCTCCCTCCGTCATTTGCTGCGCAAATGTCACCTCCCTCCCGGAGGGAGGCTAAATACGCGCGAGATCATACCCCAAATAAATATTTATCAGAGGAATAAAAAATGACAGATAAAACTCTCGGCTTATATATCCATTTTCCATTTTGCCAAAGTAAATGCCCGTACTGTGACTTCTATTCAATAACCGATTCGTCCTGTGCAGACAGATACGTAAACGCGATAGTGCTTCAGATGCAGGACTATGCAAAGGCGGCATCGCGCCACGATGTCGACAGTATTTTCTTCGGCGGCGGTACGCCCTCAATGCTGAGTACAAAGCAGCTCCTTAAGGTCATCGACGGCATATATGATAACTTCAACGTCTGCGGAGACGCAGAATTCACTATCGAGGCAAACCCTGCGACGCTTAAAACAGCGTCTCTCCGCAAGCTCCGTCACGCAGGCGTGAACCGTCTCAGCATAGGACTGCAAAGCGCAAACGATGACGAGCTTCGCGCTCTCGGAAGAATACATACCTACGCGGATTTTGAAGAAAGCTACCGTATCGCACGTAAGGCGGGCTTCGATAATATAAGCATCGACCTTATGTACGGTATCCCGAATCAGACCCCCGAAAGCTTCGCAAATACGCTCAGAACAGTGACCGCGCTCCGCCCCGAGCATATCTCGGTGTACGGACTGAAGATCGAGGAGGGAACACCCTTTGACGAAAGAAAGGATACCCTCGCGCTTCCCGACGAGGACACCGAGTGTAAGATGTATTTCGATACGGTCGAATATCTTTCCTCAAAGGGCTACGCGCAGTACGAGATAAGTAACTTCTCGAAGCCGGGACATCAGTGTGTGCATAACCTGCGCTATTGGAACTGCGAGGAATATATCGGCTTCGGACCGGGCGCACATTCCTATTTCGGAAACCGCCGCTTCGCTTATAAGAAGAATATCTCCGATTACGTTAAGAATATGGAAATGCCGGGCAGCGTTCCCGATATCCTGAGCGAAAATTATGAGATCAAAGATAACGAGCGCATCGGCGAATACGTAATGCTCCGTATGCGCCTGAGCGAGGGCGTAGATACCGAGTTTTTCGCTGCTGCGTTCGGAATAGATTTCGAGCGTCTCTTCGGTAAATACCTCGAAAAATATGAGAAAAACGGCTTCGTCCGTAAGAAGGACAGAAGCTGGTCGTTCACGCCGAAGGGAATGTACGTTTCAAACTATATCCTCTCATCAATGTTCGATTTCGACAGCGATATCCTCTCAGGCATCGCAAACGGCACCGATAAATAATCACCCAAAAGGACGGTTCTTCCGTCCTTTTTTGTATTGCGAAAAAATATAAAATCATTCTCGTGGGGAAGGGGTCCCCCTTCCGTGCAAAAACGATGTTACTTTCCTTCAACACACGGTTGCTTCGCAACCTACACCTCATCCGACGGCTTCGCCGCCACCTTCCCCTGAGGGGAAGGCAAGACAACGTGGTAAATCTTCCTTAAAACGAAAGGGGTTTCCAAAGGGGAAAACGTATAAAAAACGCGAACGCGTTTTTATCGGTTTTCCCCTTGGCGTGCTTTCTTTTGGAACTTTTCTTTGCACGAGCAAAGAAAAGTGGTAAAAACCTATACCACCGTAAGACACGAAAAAAGAGCTTCCCTTAACCCCTTGTAAATAATATCCGTGTCCCCTATCGGCAAAGGATTAACACCCTTTCCGCACTCAAGAGTAAACGCAGGCAAGCCGTATTCCTTGATAAACCAATCCTTTAACCCGCCGTAAGCGGCACTTCCCGTCGGCTCGGATAAAGTGTATCCCGTAAGCGCGGATAAACGCTTCGCAATCACCCTTCCGCCGTCGGGTACAACCCCGCCAAAATCGTAATATATCTCCTCGCCCTGCGTGTGTAAAGCAATAAGTAAATCTATCCCGCGTGCACGAATGAAGGAGCAAAGAGCAGAGGTCTCGGGCTCGGATTCAGGATGCTCGCCCGAATAAAGCGTCGAACCGGGCACGATACCGTGCTCGCGCTCGTATTCCTTGTACTCAAAAAATCCTGCGTCATAATTGTGATTGAGATCAACTCCTCGCCCGTTCGCCTGCCAGCGCGAATAATCTCCGCCACTCATTGCGTGAAGTCGTTCCGTGAGCGGGTTTAATTCGTCTTTTCCGTTTATCTGAAGCTCAACTCCGTCGGGATTCAGCATCGGAACGACGCAAAGCGTCCGATTTTCAAGCACCACGCTTAAATCTCCTCCGCGCCCGACCTCTTTTCCAACGTCGCGCAAAAAATCAAGAAGCAAAGCCGTCGTTATCCATTCCATTCCGTGGTGCGTCCCAACGAAAAGCACCGCCTTTTTCCCTTGCCCGACCGAAATAAGCGGTATTTCCCGCCCTACAAGCGACTTTCCGATAACGCTCCGCATAAAAAACGGACATTCCTCGCATAAAATATCAAGCTCCTTCATCATTTCACCGTAAGTAATCGCAACCTTCCTCATAAGCCCCCCAAATTCTTTTTTCACAGTGTATGAAAAATCGGGCTTGTATTATGAAAGTGCTATTGACTGAAAACTTTTAGTGTGATATAATCGAAATATTAACATAAGGAGCATCTTACTATGAACTACAAATTCAAATTTCTCCCCTCAACCGAAAAGTGCTTTATCGACGAAAATATAGACGATAAGTACGGTATAGAAAAGCTCTCAATGCTGCGTAACGAGCGCCTTTGCTTCCAGCTCGCATACGCGGCGACTGATATGGACTGGCACTCGGTGTTCACGCGCCTTGAGATCGAATCCGATATAAAAGAATGCGTAAAAGCATACCGCGTAGAGCAGGTTCCCGTAACCTTCCCGAAGCGCCCCGACCTTCCGATGGACGGTTACCTCCGCGAAAAGGCAGGTCTATACCCCGACCTTCTCCGTCCCGTGGAGGAGCAGTATAAGTTCATATTCCATAAGGACGAGCTCCGTGCGCTCTACGTTATCGTAGAAAATAAGGACGGAATCCCCGCAGGCGAGCATTACGTTACCTTCAAAGCATACGAGGGCGAAAACTGTGTCGCCGAAGCAACGATGCCGATAAAGGTCATCGACGCCGTGCTCCCGAAGCAGACGCTCATACATACCGAGTGGTTCCATAACGACGGACTTTGCCAGTATTACGAGACCGAAATGTTCAGCGAAAAGTATTGGGAGATTCTCCGTAATTTCCTTTATGAAGCAAGAGAGACGGGCGTAAATATGATACTCACCCCTGTCTTCACCCCTCCGCTTGATACTGCTGTCGGCGGCGAGAGAATGACCTGCCAGCTCGTCGACGTAACCGTGACCGAAAACGGCTATGAGTTCGGCTACGACCGCTTTGACAGATGGGTAAAGCTCTGCCTTGAGCTTGGATTTGAATACTTTGAGATTTCCCACCTCTTCACGCAGTGGGGCTGTCACCACGCGCCGAAGATATTTGCAAACGTAAACGGCGAGGAAAAGAAAATTTTCGGTTGGGAGACCGATTCGCACAGCGAGGAATATACGACCTTCATCCGCGCATTCCTTACCGATTTTGTCGCTCACGCAAAGAAGCTCGGAATCGACGGAATGCTCTACTTCCATATCTCCGACGAGCCCTACGGCGAGCACCTTGAATCCTACCTCAAAGCAAAGGATGCAATTTGGGATATAATCGGAGAATACCATCAGATAGACGCGCTTTCTGACTATAAGTTCTACGAAATGGGAGCAGTCAAGAACCCGATCCCCGCGTCGAACCATATCGAGCCATTCCTTGAAAACAAGGTTCCGAACCTCTGGGTGTACTACTGCGTAAGCCAGGACTGGGAGACCTCAAACCGTTTCCTCTCGATGCCGGGAACGAGAACGAGAGCGATCGGCGTTCAGATGTTTAAGTATGACATCGTCGGATTCCTTCAGTGGGGCTTCAACTTCTATAACTGCCAGTATTCAAACTACCCGATAAACCCCTTCTCCGAGACCTGCGGCGAGTATTTCGCGCCTGCAGGAGACGCATTCCTCGTTTATCCCGGACCGAAGGGAATGCCATACCGCTCGCTTCACCAGGCGCAGTTCGTAGACGCACTCACCGACCTCCGCGCGCTTCAGTACCTCTCCTCCCTCATCGGCAAGGAAGAAACGATGAAGCTCGTCGAGGAGGACCTTGATAAGGAACTTGCATTCAACTACTGTCCGCTTGAGCAGAGCTACTACGTAAATCTCCGCGAAAAGGTAAACACAGCTATCGAAAACGCAATGAAATAAAAGCAAAAAAGCAAGAGGATTACTCTTGCTTTTTTGCAATGAATTGCAACCTCGCGGTTGCATGAATTGAAAGCTCTGCTTTCGTGAATTGCCTGCGGCATGAATTGCCCTACGGGCATTCAGTTGCAATTCAATTCATGGAGCGAAGCGAGAAATCATGGCGAAGCCAATTCGTGATGCGTTAGCATCAATTCATTAAAAAAGAGCAAGTACGTCTTGCTCTTTTTGTTTATATAACCCCCAACTCCTCAAGGAGTATCTTTACTCCCATCAAGACAAGCACCGACCCGCCGATTATCGTCGCAACCTTGCGGAACCTCGCACCGACGAATGAGCCGAGAGCGACACCAACAGCCGAGAGAACAAAGGTCGTCACGCCGATAAGCCCGACAGACGAGAATATCTCAACCTCAACGAGCGCAAATGAAACACCGACCGCAAGCGCGTCAATGCTCGTAGCAAGCGCGAGCGGCACCATTTCCTTAAAGGAAAGCGATACGTTGCAAGTGTCATCATCACCCTTTATCGCCTCTCTTATCATGTTCGCACCGATAAGGAGCAGAAGCGCGAATGCTATGTAGAAGGAATAATCGGCGATCTTCGACGCGACGGTTGACGCAAGAAAATAACCGATAAGCGGCATAAGCGCCTGAAAAATGCCGAAATAAAGACCGACTATGATGGCCTGCGAAAGCTTGACTTTACAAAGCGAAAGCCCCTTGCATACCGCAACGGCAAATGCGTCCATAGATAAAGAAACGCCGATGAGGAAAATCTCCCAAAGCTGCATATTTATATCCTCGTTATTTTATATTACCCGAAAATTATACCAAAATAAAAAAGCCGTGTCAATAGGTACATTTTGTTGACAAGCGTCGGATTTTATTATATAATAATACAATAAACTTTTATTATGGGAAAATGTGCTCTATGATATACACAACGAAATTCGACGCATCGTCGCCCGACGTAAAATTCGTCAAAAAAATGACCGATGCGTACTATGAAAAAAACGGAAAACGCCCGGGCGTCTTTATAAGAACCTTCGGCTGTCAGCAGAACGAAGCCGACAGCGAAAGATATATGGGAATGGCTGTGCTTATGGGCTACGAAAAGGTCGAGACCGAGGAAAAAGCGTCGCTTATCCTATACAACACCTGTGCGGTTCGTGAACACGCAGAGCTTAAAGCGCTCTCGATAACGGGACAGCTCAAGCACCTGAAGGCGCAAAATCCTGACCTCAAAATCGGCATCTGCGGCTGCATGGTCGCGCAGGAGCACCGATTAAACGACATAAAGAATAAATATCCCTACGTCGACTTCCTCTTCGGCACGGGAAGCCATGAAAAATTCCCCTACTATCTCGCTGAATCAATGCGGAAGCGAAAAAGAGTGTTCTACCCCGACGAAAGCTACTCGATCCCCGAAAATATGCCCGTCAGACGCGAAAGCACGTTTAAGGGCTGGATCAGCATAATGAACGGCTGCAACAATTTCTGCACCTATTGCGTTGTTCCTTACGTCCGCGGACGCGAGCGAAGCCGCTGCCGAGAAAATATTCTTGCCGAAGTAGAAGAACTCGTGAAAAACGGCTGTAAGGAGATAACCCTTCTCGGTCAGAACGTGAATTCCTACGGCAAGGGTCTTTACGACGATTACGGCTTTGCCGATCTGCTTTCCGATATATGCAAGATAAAGGGCGATTACTGGATCCGCTTTATGACGAGCCACCCGAAGGATGCGAGCCACAAGCTTATTGACGTTATCGCCGAAAACTGCGGTGACGACTGTCAGCCGAAAATTGTAAAGCAGTTCCACCTGCCGCTTCAGTCCGGCTCTGACGCCATCCTTCATAAAATGAACCGCCATTACGGACGAAAGACCTACCTCTCGCTCATCGGATATATGAAGGAAAAAATACCCGATATAGCACTCTCGACCGACATTATAGTCGGCTTCCCGACCGAAACGGAGGAGGATTTCTTAGATACACTTTCAATGCTCGAGGCGGTAAGATACGACGCGTTCTTCTCGTTCATCTATTCGATACGGCGCGGAACTCCTGCTGAAACGATGGAGCAGGTTCCCGACGCGGTCAAAAAAGAACGCTTTTCACGCCTGCTCGAAACACAAAACCGCATATCGCTTGAAAAGAATAAGGAATACGTCGGCAAGCGTGAGCGAGTCCTCGTCGAGGGACGAAGCAAGACCGACGAGAAAATGCTCACGGGACGAAACGAGAAAAACCGCCTCGTCCATTTTGAAGGCGACGATTCCCTTATCGGAACGTTTGTAAACGTGAAAATAATCACCGCAGACACCTATTGCCTCACAGGTGAGCTTGTTTAACGGCGATCACGTAAATGCCTCCCTTGTGTAAAGGGAGGTGGCATTTGCGGAGCAAATGACTGAGGGATTGTAAAAAGTTAGAAACGTTTTTATAACAATCTCTCAGTCGACTTCGTCGACAGCTCCCTTTACACAAGGGAGCCATTCAATAAAAGCTTATATATCTCTATTCTAACCCACAAGGAGAACCGCACTATGACTCCAATGATGGAACAATACCTCGAAATAAAAAACCGCCACCGCGACGCGATCCTCTTCTACCGCCTCGGAGACTTTTACGAAATGTTCTTCGACGATGCAAAGACGGCGTCAAGGGAGCTTGAACTTACCTTAACAGGTCGCGCCTGCGGAGACGGGGAACGCGCACCGATGTGCGGAGTTCCGTTCCATTCGGCAGACGTGTATATAGGTCGCCTTGTCGCAAAGGGCTATAAGGTCGTCGTCTGCGAGCAGATGGAGGATCCTGCGACAACGAAGGGGCTCGTCAAGCGCGATATAGTCCGCGTCGTAACGCCGGGTACGGTCATCGACAATACTCAGCTCGACGATTCGAAGAATAACTACCTCTGCGCCATCTGCGTAAACGAAAGCGCGGCGATCTGCTTCTTCGACGTTTCGACGGGCGAAATGACGGCAACGAGCTTCGATACCTATCAGTCGGACAGCGTCGTAAACGAGCTTGCAAAGTTCTTACCGAAAGAGGTAATGGTAAATAAGCCGCTAAGTGAGCTTCCCGACGTTGAATTTTTTGTAAATAACCGCCTCGGTGCTTACGTAGGAAGCAGTAAAGAGGAGCTTTTCGGCTATAACGGATGCCTCGCCAGCGTAACGAGACAGTTTGGCTCGCAGGCGTACGAGGCAAAGGAAAGAAGCCGCGAGACCGTGTGTGCCATCGGTGCGCTTCTCCGCTACGTTACCGACACGCAAAAAACCGATATGGCAAACGTTTCGGGACTTAAATTTTATCAGAACGGCGAATATCTGGAGCTCGATGTCGCAACGAGACGAAACTTAGAGCTTTGTGAAACGATGCGCAGTAAGGACAAAAAGGGCTCGCTGCTCTCGGTCCTCGACCGTACAGGCACGTCGGCAGGCGCGAGAATGCTCCGCCGCTGGGTAGAGCAGCCGCTTGTGAATGCAAATAAGATCGGCAGACGCCAGAGAGCAGTTGCGGAGCTTGTATCTAACTTTATGGCTCGCGAGGAGCTCGGCGAGTGCCTTTCTCACATTCTCGACCTCGACCGACTTATGACGAAGCTCGTCTACGGAACGGCAAACGCAAAGGACCTCCGCGCCATCGCGGCGACCGCGTCGCTCATTCCCGACATTAAGGAGCTCACCTCGAGTTTTGTCAGTGAGGAGCTTTCCGATATACATCTGCATCTTGATACTCTTTCCGATATAAGAGACCTGATCGAGCGCTCAATAGAGGAGGATCCCCCATTCTCGCTCCGCGAGGGCGGATTTATCCGCCGCGGCTTCAATCCCGAGGCGGACGAGCTTTACGAGATCGTTCATAACGGTAAGAGCTATATTGAGAAGATCGCCGAAGCCGAAAGGGAAGCAACGGGAATCAAGAACCTGAAGGTCGCCTTCAACCGCGTCTTCGGCTACTATATAGAGGTCACTAAATCGAATCTCAACGAGGTTCCTGACCGATATATAAGAAAGCAAACGCTCGTTAACGCCGAGCGCTTCATCACCGAGGAGCTCAAGGAAAAAGAGGGGCTTATCCTCGGTGCATCGGACAAGCTGAACGCCCTCGAGTATGAGCTGTTTACACAGATACGCGAGCGTATCGCATCGGAAATAAAGCGAGTACAGCAGACCGCGTCGCTACTCGCGAAGCTCGACTGCTACGTGTCGCTTGCCGATGTCGCGGTGCGTAATGACTACACCTGCCCCGAGATCGAGTACGGCAACGCGATAGTTATAAAAGAGGGACGCCATCCCGTCGTAGAGCAGTTTTCAAAGGACGGCTATTTCGTGCCGAACGATACGCTTCTCGATACGAATCATAACCGCCTCGCGCTCATCACAGGACCTAATATGGCGGGTAAATCGACCTATATGAGACAGGTCGCGCTTATCGTGCTTATGGCGCAGATCGGCTCCTTCGTTCCCGCAAAGGAAGCGAGAATAGGTATCGTCGATAAGATATTCACGCGCGTAGGCGCGTCAGACGACCTTGCATCGGGCACCTCGACCTTCATGCTCGAAATGAACGAGGTCGCATATATCCTCAAAAACGCAACGAACCGCAGTCTCATAATCTATGACGAGATAGGACGCGGCACCTCGACCTTCGACGGAATGAGCATCGCTCGTGCGGTGGCGGAATACACGGCGGGCAAAAAGCTCGGCGCAAAGACGATGTTCGCAACGCACTATCACGAGCTTACCGTCCTTGAAAAGGAAATGACGGGCGTCGTCAATTACAATATCGCCGCAAAGAAAAAGGGAGACGATATTACCTTTCTTCGCAAAATAGTAAGAGGCGCAACGGACGACAGCTACGGAATCGAGGTTGCAAAGCTCGCAGGAGTACCGAACGAGGTAATCAGACGCGCAAAGGAAGTGCTTAATCAGCTGACGACCGAAAACGCGCGCCCCGTCGAGTATAAGGGACGCGATAACACGATAACCTTCGATGACTATAAGGCGGACGAGGTAAGAGAAAAGCTTCTGAATCTCGACCTTAACCTGCTTACCCCGATCGAAGCGCTGAACGTTCTCTCGGAGCTTAAAAAGATAGCAAAATAAAGGATAATAATATGCAGAAGATAAATCTTCTTGACACACAGGTGGCGAATCTTATCGCGGCAGGCGAGGTCGTTGAACGTCCTGCCTCAGCGATAAAGGAGCTGCTTGAAAACAGTATAGATGCAGGCGCAACGCAGATCACCGCCGAGATAAAAAACGGCGGCGTGTCGCTTATGCGTATAACCGACAACGGATGCGGAATGTCAAAGGAGGACGCCCTTGTCTGTACCCGCCGTCACGCGACGAGTAAGATAAAGGACGCGACCGACCTTGACGGTATCGTCACCCTCGGCTTCCGAGGCGAGGCGCTCGCCGCGATCTCGTCGGTATCGAAAATGAGAATAATGACGAGAACGAAGGATTCCGAGCTCGGCGTTATGGTAACGAGCGAGGGCGGAAATATCGTTTCCTGCGAGGAAAGCGGATGCCCTTACGGCACGACGGTAATCGTCGAGGAGCTGTTTTCAAACGTTCCCGCAAGACGTAAATTCTTAAAGCGCGACGCGTCGGAAACGGCGGCAGTCAGCGCGGTAATGGAAAAGCTCGCGCTTTCGCGCCCCGATATCGCATTCAAGTTTATCGTCGACGGAAACCTCCGCTTCCAGACTGCAGGCGATAATTCGCTTGTCAATGTCATATATGCGATCCTCGGACGCGACTTCGCAAAAAAGACCGTCAAGGTACACGATATGACAGACGGTGTTGAGGTCGAGGGCGTTATCGGTACGCCCGATAACGTGCGCGGCAACCGAGGCGCCGAAAACTTCTTCATAAACGGCAGATACATAAGATGCGGTACGGCGTCGGCGGCGCTTGAGCAGGCGTTTTCGTCATACATTCCGTCGGATAAATTCCCGTCCTGCGTGCTTGCGATAACGGTCAATCCCGCGTTCGTCGACGTGAACGTCCACCCTCAGAAATTAGAGGTCAAATTCTCAAACGATAAGCCGATATTCAACGCAGTCTACTGCGCAGTCCGCAATACGCTGATGAACGGTATAGACCGCCCGTCAATGGGACAGACCAAGCTTACGGGCGACAGCTACAAGCTGTATCAGGACGTGCTGTCGATGAAAACGGCGACCGAAGCCGAGGCGGAAAAGATCGCGTCGGAGAAGGAGCGCTTGACACGTAAATATGAGCAGATAACGGTGCCTGTAGAGGAGAAGACAGCGCTTCCCGATATTGAGGTCGCAGTGCCGAAGCCGATACTCATGCCGTGGGAGACTGAGGTCAAGAAGGCGCCCACGCCTTCCACTGCACCTGCGCCGTCACCCGTTCCCTCGCCCGATCCGCGCCCGACATTTACCGAGCGCCCTGCGGCGGTCGATCCGATAAAAGCGCCCGAAAACGAGACGAAAACGGTGCAAAAAATGCCCGAAAACGAGACGAAAACGGTGCAAAACGAGCCGATTCCGACACCCTTTTTCAAGATCGCGGGCGTTATGTTCAATACCTACGTTTTCCTCGAGCTTGAAAATAAAATGATGATAATCGACAAGCACGCGGCACACGAGCGCGTCCTGTTCGAAAAAATGCGCGCGAATATGTCGTCGCTCGAGCCCGTCTCGCAACTCCTTTTGTTCCCCGTGAGCGTACCGCTGACGAGCGAGGAAATGGCGGCGTGCGGAGAGTACCGCGAGGAGCTTGTCAAGCTCGGCTTTGACTTCGTTGAGGGCGAAAAGGGAGTTGACCTCATGCAGTATCCGTCGGGGCTTAACGACGCGCAGGCGGTGACGATGTTTTCCGAGCTTGCCTCGCGCCTGAGCGACGGTCACGGCGACCTTAAGATCGGCAGAGACGCCTTCTACGAAAAGGCGCTTTACCAAGCGTCGTGCAAGGCGGCAGTCAAGGGCGGTCGCGAGGACAGCCCCGAAAACATCCGCTGGATCGCCGAGCAGGTTATTACCAATCCCAACATCCGCTTCTGTCCGCACGGACGCCCCGTCGCGTTTGAGATGACGAAGAGCGAGTTTGAAAGGCAGTTTGAACGTACATAATTCTGTTATGGTACTGTTCGCCACTGTGAAATATATCGCCACACCGTAGGGCGGGGCTTGCTCCCGCCGTTGTACGAGCGACCATTTGTCGCTCGAAAAAGTAACATTGTTTTTGTGCAGCGGGAGCAAGCCCCGCCCTACAAGAGCGTTGAGCGTTGTTTTCTAAATGTGCGACAGATATTTGCGCAAACAAGAAAGGAACAAAATATGAAGAAAATTTGCTTAATTATCGCGCTCGTTGGATTCGTAGGCGCTTTAATAACGGCTATCGCAGCACTTTCTGATCCCAAAGCCGCTGACATCATTTCGGTGTTTCCGCTGTCAATGCTTTTCAATTCACTTTTTGTGATCGGTTCTTTGGGATTCATTTACAAAAAATAATTAAATAAATATCCGCGCTGTTTTCGCGGAGAAAATAAAAAAGCCGAGCTGTATTCTCGGCGGAAATGAGAATAAAATGGCAAAATTTACACTACTTAAGCAAGAGGGCAGAGCACGCCGAGGCACCTTTGAGACGGTTCACGGTACGGTTCAGACCCCTGTGTTTATGAACGTCGGCACCTGCGCGGCAATTCGCGGCGGTGTTTCTACCGATGACCTACGTGAGATCGGCTGTCAGGTAGAGCTCTCGAACACCTATCATCTTCACATTCGCCCCGGTGACCGCCTTATACACGATATGGGCGGCATCCACAAGTTCTTCAACTGGGATCGCCCCGTTCTCACCGACTCGGGCGGATTTCAGGTATTCTCGCTCGCAAAGCTCCGCAAGATAAAGGAAGAGGGCGTAACGTTCAATTCACATATCGACGGCAAGAAGATATTTATGGGCCCCGAGGAGTCGATGCAGATACAGTCGAACCTCGCTTCGACTATTGCTATGGCGTTTGACGAATGCGTGGCTAACCCTGCTGAGTACCGCTACGCGAAGGACTCCTGCGACCGTACCTTCCGTTGGCTTCAGCGCTGTCAGGCGGAGATGAAGCGTCTTAATTCGCTTCCCGAAACGATAAATAAGAATCAGCTCCTTTTCGGCATAAATCAGGGCTGTACCTATATGGATCTGCGCGTAAATCATATGAAGCGTATCGCCGAGCTTGACTGCGACGGCTACGCTATCGGCGGTCTTGCCGTAGGTGAGACGGCGGAGGAAATGTACGCGACGATAGAAGAAGTCGAGCCGCACATGCCGACAAATAAGCCGCGTTACTTAATGGGTGTCGGCACACCGCAGAACATTCTCGAGGCGGTACACCGCGGAGTCGATTTCTTCGACTGCGTAATGCCGAGCCGCAATGCGCGTCACGGAAACCTCTTTACCTGGGAAGGCAAGCTGACGATACTGAATCAGCGCTTTAAGATGGATGCGCGTCCGATCTCGGAAAAATGTAACTGCCCTGCTTGCCGCAGCTATAGCAGAGCGTATATACGCCATCTTCTCAAGGTCGACGAAATGCTCGGAATGCGCCTTTGCGTGCTTCACAACCTCTATTTCTATAACGACCTTATGCAGAAAATAAGAGACGCGCTCGACGAGGGAAGATTTGAAAGCTTCTACCGTGAAAACATCGAGCGTCTCGGTACGCCCGTACAATGATAGAGATACTCTATTCCGATGACACGCTTGCGGTAGTTGTAAAGCCGATAGGATATATTTCGGAAGACGGCGAAAGGTCGGTGCCGTCGCTTATAAGAGAAGCGCTTGGTAAGCCCGACACTTACGTCGGAACGGTTCACCGCCTCGACAAAAACGTCGGCGGACTTATGGTATATTCGCTCCGCCGCGATATGACGGGCAAGCTCACGGAGGCGCTCGCCTCGCCCGACGCCGGTAAGGAATATTTGGCGCTTCTTTCGGGCGTGCCTAGCGAAAGCGAGGACACGCTTACTGACCTGCTCTACTACGACAGAGGGAAAAACAAGACCTACGTCGTAAAGCGCAAACGCGCAGGCGTAAAGGAAGCGAAGCTTTCTTATAAGACCGTCAGAACCGAGGATGGACGCGCCCTCGTTTCGGTCAAGCTCTACACTGGCAGAACGCATCAGATAAGAGCGCAGTTTGCCTCGCGTTCGCTCCCCCTCGTCGGCGATAGCCGATACGGTGGCGGTAAGGGTGATCCGATGCTTTATTCGTATCGCTTGACCTTTACCCACCCGAAAAACGGCAAGAAAATGGAATTTGAACGGAATCCTGAATGGTATTGAAAAAGCACCCGGCGGAATTTATTTCCGCTTGGGTGCTTTTTTGGCTCCCTCCGGGAGGGAGCTGTCGAGCCAAAGGCGAGACTGAAGGAGCCCGCGATGGATAAATGTATAGAGAGCTACCCGTTTCCTTCGGGCGGCTCGAAAATATCTGTTATTGTACGTTCCTCGCCCGATGGCTCCTCCACCGCTTCGCGGAGCCCCCTCCCGGAGGGAGCCAAAAAACGCGGAGAAGCTTTGTCAAGTTTTTTATGTGTTCTAAAAATTCCTATTGAACTTTTGCTTCCGATGTGCTATTATTAAAGGTGCCAAACAAAACTAAATAAAGTAAGTGTAGGATAGCATTTCTTTTGGGAGAAGTGTATATCTTTATTTTTGCTACATAAATAATCTAAAAGGATTTTGGTAAAAACACCAATCCCCCAAAGATTATTTGTGTGGCTTTGTCCTGCATTTACTTTGTAGTTTTGTTTGGCGACAACCGGGGATTTGTGCTTTTCGGTGCGATGACTTCGGTCGTCGCACTTTTTTATTTGCAGGTGAAGATATGAAGAATGCAAAGCTGTCCGAAGCAAAAAATGCCAAGAACGACGAATTTTACACTCAATACGAGGACATACAGCGCGAGGTCAACGCCTATCTTGAATATGATCCAAACGTGTTCAGGGGTAAAACCGTGCTTCTGCCTTGCGACGATCCCGAATGGTCGAATTTCACAAGATTCTTTGCGCAGAATTTTGAAAACTTCGGCTTGAAAAAGCTTATAAGCACAAGCTTTGCGTATGAAAGTAAAAATTTTAAGGGCGCGTATCAGCTTTCATTTTTTGAAGAAGAAGCACCGCAGTTTGACGAAAGCAAGACGAAAACGCACGGCAAAATTTTCACGCTGACAAGGGACAGCAACAAATCAGGCGTGATAGATATTGATGACCTTGAATGGCAGTATTTAGAGGGCGATGGCGACTTTAGAAGCGACGAGGTCAAAGCATTGCGCGACGAAGCCGATATTATAATAACGAATCCGCCGTTTTCGCTTTATCGAGAATTTATAGATTGGATTTTTGAAAAAGAAAAGAAATTCATTATAATTGGCAACAAAAACAGCGTAACTTTCAAAGAGGTTTTTCCTCTAATTATGCAAAATAAAATGTGGTCAGGAAAAACAGGTTGGGGTGGCGGTATGTGGTTTGAGACCAAAAACCCCGATGACGTTGACAAGGTAATTGATGGCGTGAATATGAAAAACGTATCGTCAGTTTGGTTTAGCAATCTCGAACACGGAAAACGCCACGAGCCGTTACAGCTGATGACAATGGCCGATAATCTGAAGTTCAGCAAGCATAAAGAAATCAAAGAGTATGGGTATCAAAAATACGATAATTATGACGCCATTGAAGTGCCTTTCACAGATGCCATACCAAGCGATTATAACGGCGTTATGGGTGTTCCTATTAGCTTTTTGGAAAAGTATTGCCCCGAACAATTTGAGATATTAGGCACAAGCGATAATGGCATTATTCCTGACGAGTATAAAACAACCTTTGGGCTGACTCAAAAATTTGTTGACGATTATTATAGGGCTGGAGGAAAAGGTGCTTATCAAGAAGGCAACCCTACTGCTGGGCTTTATAAAAAAGGTGTTGCCACCATGATCTATAAAAGAATTTTTATACGAAAGAGGGCACAAAAATGATTACGACCCTGAGAACCGATATAACGGTATCCGACATTTGCAAGGGCTTCGTTTACAACGAGTACGAGGGCAAGGGGCTTTTCGGGCTTTCAGGCAAGCTGACGATACAGCCCGAGTATCAGCGCAATTACATATATGCCGACGGTAAACGCGACGTTGCGGTTATTGATTCGATTTTGAAGGGTTACCCCTTGGGCTTGATCTACTTCACAAAGGTTGCCGAGGATAAATACGAGGTGCTTGACGGACAGCAGCGCATAACGAGCTTTGGGCGTTACGTTACGGGAAAGTTTGCGGTCAAGGACGATAACGGCATACCGAGATATTTCGTGGGTCTGCCGACTGATCAACAAGAAAAAATTATGCAGACAAAGCTCACGGTCTATATCTGCGAGGGAACTGAAAGCGAGATCAAGGAATGGTTTAAGACCATAAATATCGCAGGCGTGCCGTTGAACGAGCAGGAGTTATCAAACGCTATTCATTCGGGTCCGTTTGTAACAAAGGCGAAAGAGGAGTTTTCAAACAGCCAAAATGCCAACGTTCAGAAGTGGAGCGCATACGTTTCGGGAAACGTCATCCGTCAGGATTATCTCCGTACTGCGCTTGAATGGGTGAGCAAGGGAAACGTTGACGATTATATGAGCCGTCACCGTTACGACGATAATATTACTGAACTCAAGTCATATTTTACGAGCGTTATTGACTGGGTGTCAAGCGTATTTATTGACGTTGAGAGTGAAATGAAGGGTTTGCCTTGGGGCGAGCTTTACGAGCGTTACCACCATAATGCCTACGCGCCCGACGAGGTGTCACGAAAACTGCGTGAACTGTATTCTGACTTTTACGTTAAGGACAAAAAGGGAATTTATGAGTACATTCTCGGCGGCTGCACGGATAACAAGCTGTTGAACGTTCGCATATTCGACGAGCCGACCAAAAAGACGGTTTACACGAAGCAGACGAACGCCGCAAAGGAAAAGAACGTTTCAAACTGTCCGCTTTGTGCTGTGGGCAGCGATAACAATAAAAACCGCATCTGGAAAATAACGGAAATGGACGCCGACCACGTGACGGCGTGGAGCCGCGGCGGCGCGACGGATATAAAGAATTGTCAGATGCTTTGCAAGACGCACAATAGGGCGAAGGGGAATAAATAAAAATCGTTTTTTGTTCGGCGGGAGCAAGCCCCTCCCCTACGGTTAATGTGGCGAATCAAAAAATCAGGTGACCTTGATCACCTGATTTTTGTATTATACCGTTATAATATGCGTGTTATTATATTCACTGCGTGCTTCGAGGGAGATTATCCCCTCTTTTTTTGTTATATCGTAGTCGCCGTTAGCGTTCGCCGTGAGAGAAGTCCACGGCTCGATGCAGAGGAACTCGGATCCCGGCTCGTGCCAGAATGCGAGATAATCGCAGTCGGGATATTCGACCTTGACGCTTCTTTCTGTCTTGCGGTTTCTGAGCGTGACTTCCTTGGACTTGAGCTTTCTGAAGATAAGCGTATCAAGCTCAAAATACTTTTCGTAGATCGAGAAGCAGTCGACCTTCTTTGCAAACGTCTTCGTGTCGTCGATCACGAGGGGTCCGTCGAGAAGGATAGCGTCGAGGTCTTCCTTGTACGGGAAGATAATGTCGTATTCCTCAACACCGCCGGGGGTAGCATACGCCTCGTGTGCGCCGACCGAGAAATACATTGTTTCGTCGGTCAGATTTTTCACGTTATACTCTACCTTGAGCGAGCTTCCGACCAGCGTAAAGATCGCGCGGAACTCGAACTGATAAGGATAAACGGCGAGCGTCTCGTCGTTATGCGTGTAGAGCAGAGTGACCGACGATTCGGTTTTCTCTTCGACGGTAAACTTCTTTCCGATAAGAAATCCGTGTTTCTTCATCCGATACATTTTGCCGTTAAGCTCGTATTTATTGCCCTTGCTGGACCCGATGCAGGGGAAGAGCACCGGCGCGGTCTTGCCCCAGAATTTCGGGTCTGCGCTCCACATATATTCCGTGTCGTCCTTTTTCAAGCTCTTGATCTCGGCGCCTACCTCTTTGATCGCGCAGGTTAGAATTTCGTTTTTGATTGTTATCATTTTGGTCACCTCATGGTTTTAAAGTCGATTGAGTTTGTAGCTAACGCCGTAAGGCGGTGAGGGATTGTAAGAAGATTGCTACAATCCCTCCGTCCGTGGCTTTGCCACTTCCACCATCCCTTTGCACAAGGGAGGCATATATACGCATTGTTTTGCAGGATTTACAGTACAATAAATTACAGCAACGCCGTATAAACTTCTTCTCCGCCGTTCACGTAGACCTCAGTCAGGTATCCGTCGCGGAGAATTTTTATGTCGTTTATTTTGCCCTCGTAAACGACGGGGTCGCGCCCTGTTCTTTCGATGATAAAGCCGTTTTCGGTCATTTTAACCGACGGGTCGGAATCGGTCAGCAGGTGGCTGATTTCCTCGACGGGATATGCGGTGATCCTGCCGTTAACGAGCTTGACCTCTCTTGGCACCGACATACAGCCGACGTCCTTTTCGGCGTATCCTTGGTATGCCCAGCCGGGTGCCCACGATATGAGAATATTTCTGCCTTTGCCGTCGCGGAAGATCTGACCTGCGTATTGATCGGGCCCCTTATCGACCTCGGAGGAATATTTGATCTCAAATTTTCCGTCCTCGAACGTGCCGTACATCATAGAGAAATAATGACGGCTTTCAAGCGGACAGACCGATGCGGAAAGTAAATATAGTCCGTTTTCGGCTTCCATAAACGACGGGCATTCACAATATCGGCAGTTCGGCCACAGCGCCATAATTCCGAGGTAATCCCAATTATAAAGGTCGTCGCTTCTATACAGAAGCAGGCGTCCCGTCTTCGTTTCGGGATTTCCCGACGCCATAACGCAGTAATATTTTCCGCCTATAAACGCGATCGCGGGATCACGGAAGGCGGGACCGCCGTCGGGCGGGTAGTGCCTTATTACGGGGTTGTTTTCGTATTTTGTGAAGTTCACGCCGTCGGTCGAATACGCGACGCACATTGTTGATTCCGTTTCGGGCTCGCCTCTCTTAATTGCCGCGTAGAAGAGGTATAGAACGCCGTCTCTAACTATCGCGGTTCCCGACCAACAGCCGTCCTTATCGTAATCCTCATCGGGATAAAGCGCGACGGGAAGCTCCTCGTAGGTTATAAAGTCCTTTGTTCGCGCGTGTCCCCAGTGCATCGGCTGCTGCCAGGGCTTTTCAAAGTCGGGCGCGTGTTGATAGAAGACGTGGTAATAGCCGTTAAAATAGACAAGACCGTTAGGATCGTTCACCCAGCCCTTTTTGGGACGGTAGTGGTGCTTCAATTTTTGTAAATAGTCCATAGTGCCTCCTTTTCGGGGGTTGAGTATATTTTAGCATATTGGGGTATTGTAGTCAACATTAACTTTCTTGCTCATGTAAGATTTACCACTTTTCTTTGCTCGTGCAAATGAAAATGGTAGTTTTGCTTCGCAAACCTACGCAAAAGAAATCACGCCAAGGGGCAAACGGGCTTGAATTTTGCGGAGGCAAAATTCTGCACACGTTTTCCCCTTTGGAAACCCCTTTCGATTTGAGGAAGCTTCGTTATATTTAATGATTGCTCCAACGTTATTGTAGGGACAGGCGTCCTCGAGTGTCCGATGCTCTCACGCTCACTCAATTATATACATAACGTGCAGATTGAACGCTTCTTTACCTTCTCCTGCTGGAGAAGGTAGACATCGTGGCGGAGAGTTGTAAAATATCGGACAGCGTGAACGTTGCAGCAGGCGGACCGTCGAGGACGCCTGTCCATACAAATTAACGTTCAATATACCTTCGTAGGGGAGTGGCAATCTCGGAACCCAAAAACTCACATTCGCTCGTTTTGGGGAAGATCGCGCGCTCCTGCAGCAAAAAAGACGCGCTTGGGCTACCTACCATAAAGCAGATAGGATAGCCCAAGAGCGCCCTTTCTAAGAATGAGATACGGTGTAACCGAGATTTCGGTTATGCCGTTTTCTCTTTTATATTAACATCTTGTTCTCGTTCCCATTTCACATCTTCCAAATGCTCCTCGAACATTTCTTCTATTTCCTCGGCTTCGGGGATATAGACGATGCCGACACCGTGATAATACACGTCGATCTGCTGATGTCTGCGCTTATCCTTGCGGTACGGAGCGTGGACTACGATTTTAGAAACGAACTCGTGGACAAGCTCGGGAGTAAGCTCCTTCACCTCGGTTATCTTTTTAACCTTGGCAATAAACTTTTCAATATCGTCCGTCTGCTGTTTGCCCGCTTCGATCTCTGTGCGAAGTGTTTCGGCAAGCTTTTTCTTTTCCGCTTGCTCATCCTCATACATTTTGGACATCTGAGCAAAACGGTCATCGGACAATTTACCCGATAGGTTGTCCTCGTAAATACGCATAAAACGTGTGTCAAGCTCGGCTATTCGCTTTTCGGTCTTTTCAAGCTCCCGTCTTTTCTTGGATAGTTCCTTGCGGCTTTCCTCGATAGAACGGCTTTGCATCTGCTCGGCAAACTTCCTTTCAAAGCATTGCACATACCAAAAGACACGTTGCATACTTTGCAGGACGGCTTGCTCAAGGTGTACCTCTCGCACAAAATGCGCGGTGCAGTTGTCCTTGTTCAGCCTTGCAGTTGAGCAGGTGAAAGAATTTTGCTCGTGCGTAAGGTTCTTCGCCGTGCAATAATAGAGCTTTCCACCACAATCATTACAGAATACGATGCCCGAAAACATACTGACGTTTCCTCCACGAGATGGTCTGCGCTTGTGCTTGCGAAGCTCCTTGACGATAGCAAAGGTTTCTCGATCAATGATAGCAGGGTGAGTATTCTCAAATATCTTCCAATTTTCTTCGGGAATGTGTACCCTCGTTTTGTTCTTGAAAGATTTTGTGGTATAACGGAAATTGACCGTATCTCCCACATACTCCTGCTTCTCCAAGAGGTCTGCAACCGTTCTTGCTACCCACCTTCCGGGAACAGCGGGCGGAGCGGAACATTTACGCCCTACGCTGATCCAATGCTCCGTAGGTGTCGGTATCTTTTCTTCGGTCAGCTTCTTCGCAATCTGCGTCGGTCCGAAGCCTTCCACACAAAGAGCAAATATCTTGCGTACCACCTCGGCGGCAGGTTCGTCAATTAGCCACTCCTTCGGATTTTCGGGATTTTTCATATAGCCGTAAGGCAATCCCGTAGTCAGAGGAATACCCGCTTCGCCTTTGTGCTTAAATACCTCGCGCACCTTCTGAGAGGTATTCTTAGCGTGCATTTCGTTGAACCAATCCTGCACGGGAAGAAAATCACTCAATCCCTTTGATGTGTCGATATTGTCAAGAATGGCAATATACCGAACACCAAGGCGGTCAAATTCTTCTTCCAAGAGTTGTCCAACGACCAAGCGGTTACGACCAAGACGGGAATGGTCTTTCACGATAAGAGTTCCAATCTGTCCCGCCTCCGCAAGCTCCATAATCTCCGTAAAGGCAGGGCGAGCAAAGTTCGTTCCCGACCAACCGTCATCCACGAATACCCTCGTATTTCTGAAGCCGTTTTCTTTTGCGTATTTTTCAAGTATAGATTTTTGGTTTGTTATTGAGTTGCTCTCTCCTTGCAGTTCATCGTCGCGCGACAGTCTGCAATAGAGGGCTGTTATCTTATCCGACTTATTATTCATTGTTCTCCTTTCCTCGGTCGGATGCGATATGAATTGTAGGTTCACCTATATTATACCACATCCGAGAAAATATTTCAACACTTTACAACGCTAAAGTCTGCGTAACTTTGTTAATTTATTTTGTCCGACACCCT
>JAFUNJ010000007.1 GCA_017482355.1 Clostridia bacterium | reverse complement strand
TCGTCAAGAACGCAAGTTGCATTCTCGTCGATCACGCATCCGAGCGAGCAAAGAACCTTATGAGTTCTGTCGCCGTTTGCTTCGTAAGAAATTTCACCGTGATTTTCGGGGTTGATAGGAGCAACCTCGTATCCGCAAGTGCCGCAGATTGCAGGTGCCTTACAGGTAGCGTTGTCAGCAGTTACGGTATGAGTATGTCCCTTTCCGCAGGTAGCACAAGCGCCCGATTCGGTCTTCTCGTTATGATCGGGGCAACCAACGTTACATACGGAACAGGTGCCTGTTTCAGCGTCCCAAACGTGAGGACAGGTTGCGAAGAGACCGCCTACGTTGAAGGAAACATAACCGGTATTCAACGCGTCTCCTGCATCGCCCTTGTAGACTGCGATGATAAGCTGATCATCCTTGTTAAGCTCGATATTTCCGTACGTTATATCAATAAGCTCTCTCCACTCGCTGGCTTTCTTGGTAAGCAGCTCTGTTCCGTTCTTCATAAGAACGATCTCAACCTTAGCGCTGTATATTACCTGGAGCTGAGCATTTACGTTATAGATGCCGTCTGCAGGTGCCTTGAATACGAGTGCTGCCGCATACGTTCCATCAGCGGTAGGATACATATCGAATTTTACGTCGGAATTGAACGTGCTTTCGGTCTTCTGAGTAATATACGCATCGGGCGTAGCAGCACCGGCTACCCAGTTTCCGGGATAGCTTGAGCTCCATGTCGCTCTAGGAGTTGCTTCCACTTCGCAAACCACACCGTCGTTACGGAAGCCGGCAAGGAAGAAGTTACCGTCAACCGTTTTATCGGTAGCGAGGTTAGAAACATACTCTACGTATACTTCGTCCGTTACGCGTCCGCAGATCGCACAGGTGCTTTCGCCGTTAGCGTAGCTCCAATCGTGATAGCAGGATGCTTCGCAGTAGTCACAAATGCCGTTATTCCAACCGTGAACACACTCGGCGCCACATATAGAGCATATACCGTTATTCCATTCGTGAATGCAATAAGCATAGCAAGTCTCACAAACGCCGTTCAACCAATCATGCTCGCACGATGCGTTAGTGAGTGTCACCTTGATCGAACGGATAGCTATTTCGGCATCGTAAGCGGCATCAGAAACGTGAGATGCAACGAACATTATGGTTTCGCCTGTCTTAAGGTATACATCGCTGCCTGTAAGATTCGCATCCTCGTGATTTTCGGCAGGAGACTGCGTAGCAAAGGTGTGGCTTGCAAGCACTTCCTCGCCCTTAAGCGCCTCTACCTTATATCCGGCGGATCTGCCTGCAGTAATACGAAGCTTGCTAAACAGTGCGTCGAAGGAATAGGTGCCGCTTACGGGTGCAGCAAATACTACAACCGCATCATAGTCTGCTGTCGGCATCATATCAATGTACGCAAACTGACCGCTCAAGCCATGAGGATCGCCGCTCAGCTTAGAATTAGATACCTGAGTTTCACAGAAAACGTACGCAGCTCCTGTGTTAAGATACCATCCCTTCCACTCGCCCCAAGCAGTACCGACCTCCATTTTGAGACGGTCGATATTTCCCTCGGAGTCTCTTCCTGCAAGATAGAAGTTACCGCAGGTCTTAGCAGTAAGATCGCAGCCGAATTCATACGTCGGGTTGCCGTAAGTATAACCGCCCTCAGTACCTGTCTTGGTTACGTCAAACTTGATGATACCGAAGTTGTCGCAGCCCTGACGTGTATTAAGGTCACTGAGCGTCGATACCAGCATGATCTCGTCGCCTGCGGAGAGCTTAACTTCCTTTACGTCAAAGACTACCTCGCCTGCGCCGTTTGCTCCGACAACGTCAAGAGCAGTTGCAAGGGGCTGAGAATATCCGTTTCTCATAAGCGCAACGTCTATGATTGCGTCCGTCTGGCTCTGGTACTTATTACCCTTGACATAGATGTCGTAAACACCGTCCTCGGGAGCTGTAAATACGACGGCGGACTTGTAATCGCCGCCACAGGACATGTCGATGATACTACCATAGTATTTGTCCTCCGTGTCATAGAACACGTAGTCGGATTTGCCTGTTGCGCCTATCGGCCAATATCCGAGCCAAGTATCAGACCAGGTTCCTCTCGCAGTGGATTCTGCGCCGACAAGTCTACCGTCTTTCTTCGAGATCGCGTCAAAACGGAAATTATTTTCCGAGACGGAATCTGTGATAGAAAGGTCGAAAGAATACGTCTTCGCGGCTTCTTCTGCTTCTTCAACCGCGAAAACTGTTACACACGTGAACAGCATCGCCGTTACAAGCAGAAATGAAAGAATTCTTTTCAGGTTACTCATTATTAACCTCCTATAAAAAATTGTGATTATTATATATCCACTATAATCATACTTCATTGTACCATGTATTTGTTTATTTTTCAATAATTCAAGCCCGTTTTTTAAATTGAGCGTGACGAAATTTAATTCCGATTTTTGTGTAAAAGTCACAAAATATTCACAATTTTCGTCGAACAAGAGCGAAAAATCCTCCCTTTCGGGAGGATTTTTTTATAGATCGTTTTTGATTATATCCTCAAAGCTTTCGCGGCGGATGACGGTCTTGACGCCGTCCTTCGTTACCGCTACGACTGCGGGGCGCGGGATGCGGTTATAGTTACTCGCCATTGAGTAGTTATAGGCGCCCGTGACGAGAACGGCGAGGATATCGCCGCGGTTCGGCTTCGGGAGAAGCACGTTTTCCTGGATCAGGTCTCCGCTTTCACAGCACCTGCCTGCGACAGTACAAGTAAAGCTCTTTTCGTCTGCCATTCTCGACGCGAGGCATACGGTATATTCCGAGCCGTAGAGGGCGTAACGCGGGTTATCCGACATTCCGCCGTCGACCGACACGTAGTTTTTGAAGCCCGGTATCTCCTTTGTGCCGCCTACCGTATAGAGCGTAAGGCACGTGTCTGCTACTATGCTTCTGCCCGGCTCCATATAGATTTTCGGGTAGCTTATTCCGCATTTTTCGACTTCGTTTTTAACGTATTTTGCGATTTCGGAAATGAAGCTTTCGACGTTTATATTCGGCTGTCCTTCGACATATTTTACGCCGAAGCCGCCACCGAGATTCAGTATTTTGCAATCAAAGCAGAGCTTTTTCTTCATATCCGAAAGGAATCCGACCATTATTTTTGCTTCGTCGCAGAACGGCTCAACGTCAAATATCTGCGAGCCGATATGCGCGTGGATACCGTCTACGGATATATTCTTCTTTGTTAGCGCGTAACGTAGCGCTTCTTCTGCCTGGCTCGTTTCGATGGCTATACCGAATTTACAGTCGACAGAGCCGGTCACGACCGCAGCAAATGTATGCGGGTCGATTCCGGGGGAAAGGCGAAGGAGGACTGACGGAGTCTTGCCCATTTCAGCCGCTATCTCGTCTATGCGGTCAAGCTCGGAGAGGTTATCGACGACGAAGTGTCCGACACCGTTTTCAAGAGCATACACGATATCCGCATCTGTCTTATTATTTCCGTGGAAGCAGGAAAGAGAAAGGTCAAAGCCCGCCGCTTTCGCGGTATAAAGCTCGCCCGAGGAGACGATATCTATACCCATTCCGGTTTCGCTTGCAAGGCGATAAAGATACTTGCAGGAGAACGCCTTACTTGCGTAGAACGGGGTTGCGTTATCGCCGAAGTGCTTTTTCATAGCGCTTACGTATGCGAGCATATTGCTCTTTATTCTTTCCTCGTCAAGCACCATAAGAGGCGTTCCGTACTCTCTTGCGAGAGATACCGTATCAGCGCCTGCGATCGTAAGATGATTATTTTCGTTTACCGAAAGATTTGTATGAAGCATTTATTTTTCCTTTTAAGAAGCGAAAGCCGTTTGGCTTTCGCTTCTTCTTTATTTAAGCATTGTTTTCATATTGTAGAAGCCGGCGGGCTTGCCGATAAGGTATTCCGCCGCCTTGATCGCGCCGTCTGCAAAGAGCGCACGGTCGAACGCCTCGTGCTTGAGCGTTATGCGCTCGTTATCGGTACAGATAGCGACCTCGTGTATTCCGACTATATTTCCCATTCGGAGCGCCGAGATACCGACGTCGTTCTTTTCGCGCTTACTCTGCCCTGCTCTGCCGTTCACAGGCACCGCATCGGGGCGAACCTCCTTGACTGCGTCAAAGAGCATAAGGGCCGTGCCGCTTGGTGCATCGAGCTTTCTGTTATGGTGAGTTTCGCAGATCTCAACGTCAGCGTCGGGGAATACCGACACTACGCGCTTTACTGCGTCACAGAGAGTTGCGATTCCTATCGACATATTGCCCGAATAGAATATAGCAGTTTTTTCGGACGCTTTTACTATTTCGTTTTTCTCTTGCTCAGTATGTCCCGTCGTACAGATTATTGCGGGGATCTTGTTTTCCGCCGCGTATGCAACGATGTCAGCCGTTACTGCGTGGTAAGAGAAGTCGATTATCACGTCGGCTTTTTCCTTGACGGAACTTACTGATGCGTAGCAGCCGTCGCCGTCGGTAACGTAGCCGACATCGACCATTGCCGCGATCTCATATCCAAGCTTTTCTGCCGCTGCCTTTACCTGTGCGCCCATTCTTCCGAGAGCGCCTACAAGAATTATTTTCACTTATTTTTACTTCCTGAATTATTTTACGTTTAAGCCGAGCTTTTTCATCTCATTTACGAGCTTCTCCTCGTTCTTCTCTTCCATCGGATAGAGGGGAGAACGGAGGACGTTTTCACCGTAGCCCATATGCGCCATTGCCGCCTTTACGGGAATCGGGTTTACCTCGGAGAAGAGCGCCTTGATGAAAGGCAGATACTTATACTGAAGCTCAGCCGCACCATTTATGTCGCCCGAAAGCGCGAGCTTGCAAAGCTCGGAGGTCTCCTTCGGCATCGGGTTCGAAAGAACCGAAATTACGCCCTTTCCGCCGAGGGCCATTATCGGAACGATCTGGTCGTCGTTTCCGCTGTATATATCGAGCTTATCTCCGCAGAGCGCGAATGTCTCAACTATCTTACCGATATTGCCGTTTGCTTCCTTGATTCCGACGATGTTCGGATGCTCGGCAAGGACAGCGTAGGTCTCGGGCTCAATATTTACTCCCGTACGCGAGGGGACGTTATAGAGGATAACGGGAACCGTCGACGCGTCGGCGATCTCAGTATACATCTTGATAAGTCCCTTCTGTGTCGCCTTATTATAATATGGAGTTACGCAGAGAACTCCGTCAACGCCTGCTTCACATGCGAACTTCGTCATATCGACTGCATACTCGGTGCAGTTGCTTCCCGTTCCTGCGATTACCGGAACGCGTCCTGCGACCTGCTTTACCATAAAGGAGATACATTCGCGGTGCTCTTCGTCGGAAAGCGTCGATGCTTCGCCCGTCGTTCCGCAGACTACGATAGCGTCGATTCCCTCCTTGATCTGCCATTCGACCAGGTCTGCAAATGCCTTAAAGTCTACCTTTCCGTCCTTATCAAAGGGCGTGATTATTGCACTTGCTGCGCCTGTAAATACTGTTTTTTTCATGGTCATTTCCCCACTTTTTAAAATAAAAAATACCCGAACAGTAAAGTCCGAGCATCATGCTTACACCGCGGGCATAGTCCGAGGTCTTACAGATAACGCTCCGCCGATTTCTTCGGCGACAGTTCAGCAAATCTTATTTTGAAGAACCAAGAAAGGGTGGCGGCTTCTTTCTTTCGGCATCCTGCCCTTTCCCGCCTATAATCTCCCTCGCCTATGGGATCTTTTCTATAAGCGGTACTCTTGCGCGGATGCGCCTTTACTGTGTACGCGTTTATTGTAGCACACATATTTCTATATGTCAAGCATAGATGAAAAATTTTAATACCGTTTTATTAACTTTTCTTGCTCGCGCAAGAAAAGTTACAAAAGAAGCGCGCCAAGGGGGAAACCCCTTTCGATTATAGGAAGCTTCGATACGTTTAATTGTAGAGACGGACAACCTCGGGAACCCCAAAAACTCGCTTTGTTCGTTTTCGGGAACCCCACGCGCTTCTCCCGCGCAAAATCGTGGGAAAAAGAGGGGAAAAAGTCGGGGCGAAATATATTTTCCGTTATGGTATTCTGTTTATGCCGAGGAGGTGAGGCGATGTTCAGTCACAAGCAAAGAGAATATTTTGACGGTGCGACCCACAGGTGGAACATAAAAAGCGGAGCCACGCGATCCGGCAAGACATACTGTGATTATTTCATGATTCCAAAGCGGATACGCGCCTGTCAGGGCGAGGGACTTATCGTTCTCATCGGAACGACGGTCTCGACTCTTTGCCGCAACATTCTTGATCCGATGAGAGAGATTTGGGGTGAGTTTTTCGTCGGTAAGCCGTCAAGCAATGACACTGTGATGCTGTTCGGGCACAAGTGCTGGCTTGTCGGCGCGGGACGCGGAGATCAGGCGTCAAAGCTTCAGGGAAGCGGAATTGAGTACGCTTACGGTGACGAGATAACGACCTGGAGCGAGAACGTTTTTGAGATGCTCAAAAGCCGTCTCGACAAGGATCATTCGGTCTTTGACGGCACCTGCAACCCCGTTGGTCCCGAGCATTGGTTCAAGCGGTTTTTAGACAGTGACGCCGACATTTTCCATCAGAGCTACATTATCGACGATAATCCCTTTCTCTCTCCCTCCTTCGTGCACAGCTTGAAAAAGGAATACGAGGGCACCGTTTACTACGACCGATACATTCTCGGTCGGTGGGTTGCGGCGGAGGGCATCATCTACCGCCGTTTTGCCGACGACCCGAGTTCCTTTTTACTCTCGCGGGAGGAGATATCCACTTTCCGGCTTTCGAAGATCACTGTCGGGATCGACTTCGGCGGAAACAAAAGCGCGACGGCTTTCGTTGCGACCGGTACTGTCGGAAATTATGAAAGCGTTGTTATTCTGAGAAGCGAGCTTCATTCCTCGCTTATCGACAGTGATCGACTTGGCGAGCTGTTTTGCGATTTTATCCATTCCGTAGAGCGTGATTTCGGCGACATCGGTCAGGTCTTATGCGACAACGCCGAGCCGATACTCATTCGTTCCCTGAAAAAGACGGCACGGCAGGCAGGACTTGGATGCGCCATACGGCTTGCAAAAAAGTCGCCCGTAAACGACCGAATACGGCTCACCTGTCGGCTCATGGCTCAAAGACGTTTTTACGTTTGCCGTGATGCCGAAAGCGTGAAAAACGCCCTTTCTACCGCGCTTTACCGTCAGGACGGCGCCCACGACGAGCGTCTTGACAACGGAAGCACAGATATTGACTCGCTTGACGCGCTTGAATATTCAATTGAGCGAGATGCGATAAAATTGATAGGATAACACCGTGCCCTCGCCGGCCGAGGCGTAAAATCGGCGTTATAAAGCACGATGATATAAATATTTTTTCAAAAACAAGGAGAAAAACAAATGAACGATCTTAACTATGCAAAGGTCTATTCCGACCAGCTCGCGCAGGCATTTCCCTACGCGCTTAACTTCGGTGCGCTTTACGCTACCAAAAACAACGGTCGCTTCCGCTTCAAGGGCGGTAAGACGATCGAAATTCCCGTTATAACCACTACGGGACGAAGCGATGTTGACAGAGACAGCGTTGATGCTCTTACCCGCAATTACGAAAACCAGTGGGAAGAGCTTGTGCTTACCAACCAAAGAAAGTGGAGCACCCTCATTCACCCCGCAGACGTTGATCAGACCAACTATGCCGCAACCATTGCGAACATAACTTCAGTCTTCAACAACGAGCACAAATTCCCCGAAATGGATGCTTACACCATTTCGAAGATCTACTCCGACTGGATCTACCTTGGCGGAGAGCCCGAGGTCAGCAATGTCGACTCCGACAACGTAATTTCGGTGTTCGACCTTCTCATGGCAAACATGACTGAAGCCCGTATCCCTGTTTCGGGAAGAATTCTTTACGTTACTCCCGAAATAATGATGGCGCTTAAATGTGCCCCCGAGATGAGCAGAAGCTTTGTTGTAAACAACGGCGGTGGCGACGTTAACCGCACCGTTACCACCCTTGACGGCGTAACCGTTATCGAGGTCCCCGCTTCTCTTATGAAGACCGAATACAACTTCTCCGTCGGTTGCACGGTTTCCGAGAATGCTCAGCAGATCGAAATGCTGCTCATTCATCCCGAATCCGTCATAACCCCCGTTTCTTATGAGTTCGCCTGCCTTGACGAGCCGTCCGCTGCTACCGGCGGCAAGTACGTTTACTACGAGGAAAGCTTCGAGGACGTATTTGTTCTTCCTAACCGTTACGAAGGAGTCTCTTTTGTAGTCAAACCCTGATCAAGCAAATAAGCTCCCGCTTCCGCGGGAGCTTAAAAAAGAATTATTAACGGAGGTACTGTTTTGAAACTACACGAAAATATTGCCCGATTTTTCCGTTCAAGAGGGGAGTCAGGCGAAAGCTTTATCCCGTTCGGAATAATTTCGGGTGACGAGATACTTGAGCTTAAGAGGAGCTACGGAATATATCTTGACAGTCACGGCATAAGCCTTGCCGCCTCTATTTCAAAGGAGCTTGCAACTCTATCTGTAACGGAATTCGATATTGAGCCGAAAAACGGAAAGGGAAAGATCATCTCCTGCATTGACGCGCTGAAGAACAAGCTTAAAAAGGCGGTCGAATACGCCTGTGCTATCGGCGGAATCATTTTCAAGCCGACCTACGACGGAAAAGATCTCGGCGTTGAGACAGTTCTGCCGTTTGATTTTATTCCTCTCGGAACCGACGCAAGCGGCAGGATCGACGAATGCGCCTTTATTTACCGCGTCGAGAGAAATGGCAAGCTTTACACGAGAATCGAGGAGCACCGCCGTTCAGACGACGGTTACGTTATAACAAACCGCGTTTTTGAAGGCGAAAATGCCACAGCGCCATCCCTGCTTTCCTACGTCGCCGAGTGGGCAAGTATCTCACCGAGGGTCGAGATCAAAGGTCTGAGCAAGCCGTTATTCGTATATTTCGGCATGCCGTTCGGAAATCCGACCCATCCGTTTTCGCCGTTCGGCGTTCCCGTTTTCCGTCGCGCAGAGAATCTCATTCACGAGGCAGACAAGCAGTTTGAACGTCTTCTTTGGGAGTTTGAGGGCGGCGAGCTTGCCGTTGATGCAAGTGACGAGGCGTTCCGTATCGGGAAGGACGGCAAGCCCGTGCTTCCGCTCGGAAAGGAGCGCCTTTTCCGCACAAACGCTCTTGACGCCTGCTGTTCTTCAAACGAGCTTTTCAAGATCTTTGCCCCCGAGCTTCGCGACAAGTCGCTCATCAACGGGCTTAACCGTATAATTATGCTCATTGAGGACGCTTGCGGAATTGCGCGTGGCACATTCTCAGACCCTTCCGAAATTGCGAAGACCGCTACCGAGGTTCGTTCGATGCGTCAGAGGACCTACACCACCGTTTTAGCGATAAGAACTGCGCTCAAAGACGCTCTTAATGAGCTTTTCAATGCGCTCACGACTCTTTGCTCTCTCTACTCGCTCAATATCGGAAAGCCATCGCTTGGCATTATGATAGGCGACGGTATAATTGACGTAAATGACAACGTAAAAGAAGCTTGGCGCGAGGACGTTAAATGCGGAATAATAACCGCCGACGAGTATAAAGCACGTTGGTACAAATGAACGGAGGAACAAACATGAAAAGAGAATTTCTTGAAGAGCTTGGACTTGATAAGTCCATAATTGACGCTATTATGTCGGAGCACGGCAGAAGCGTTTCGGCACTAAAGGAAAAGTGCAAGGACTATGACGAAAAGGACGGTATTATCGCATCGCTTACCGCCGAGCGCGACGGGCTTATCGTTTCTCTTTCGGAAGAGAACGAAAGGCACGCCGCATTTAAAAACGGAATAATTGACGAAATGATCAAGGAGGCACGCCCGTCATCTGTGCTTGCGAAAAATGAGCTTCGCCGCGTTCTTTCCGAATGCGAAGGCGGATGCATCAGGGCGGAGCTTGAAAAAATTATGGAAAACGATCCCGAGGCATTTAAGCGCGAAAAGGTATCTGCCCCTGTTTTCAGCGCGTTCAACAGCGCTGACACGCCGATCTCCTCCTTAAACTACCGAACGGTAAGATAAGAGGTGCCATCATGAAGTACATTTCATACGATTACTACATTTCGCAATATGGCGGCTCCATGATACCTGAAGAAGAATTTTCCTATATTGCCTCTGCCGCAAGCACTGTCGTTGATCTGCTCGTCAGCTCTCCGATTTCGATCATAACCGAAAAGATACGACTCGCCGTCGCTTACGAGGCGGAAACGCTTTTTGCGCAGGGAGGAATTGATGCTCTGAGCGGACTTGCGGCGGTTACGTCCGGTATCGACGAGAAGCTCGGCGACTATTCGATCGGCACCCCTTACGTTTCCAACCAGAAGAGATGCTTTTCGATCGGCGGCGTTCCCGTTGCCGGAATGACCGTCGCCATACTGAAAAAGGAAGGGCTTATGTCCCGTTGTGTTTACGCGGAGGAAGAGCTATGAGTTTTTACCGTTTCAACGATACCGTCACTCTTTTCACGCCCAGCGGCAGTATATTCATGCGCCACATCTTAGATGCAACGAAGGTATGTATAGTTAACAGCGACAACGTCGAGGACACCAAGGTAACGGTTTACATCCCGTTATACAGCAGGCGCTCTCTTAAATACCTTCCTCCCTCAAAAATGTACAAGCTCACGAAAAGAACGTTTACAGTGGTGACGGGACAAAAGCTGGTCATAGGCAGCTGCAAAGATGATTTCCCGCCCAGTGACTCGTATGAGGTCAGACAAGTCGAAACTCACACGACCGGCTCGCACCACGTTCAGCACATAAAAATTATTGCATACAACATCCCGATAAAGGAGGAGGAAGTACCCGAAGATGAGACCGATAACAGCTACGATAGCGGATACGACAACGGTTACGACGACGGATACAACGCCGGATACAATGACGGATTCAGCGATGCAGTCGGAGAATAATTCGGGGAAGATAACCATGAAAAACCTTATAATTGAAGCACCTGAAATCCCGCTTTGCATTAACGGAAAAGAGTTTTCATTCGTTCCCGACAGCGATTTTGCCGAGCGTATTTCGCTTCTCGCCGACGAGGCGGGCAAAAGAGCCGAGGAATGCAAGGATGCGGAAAACGAGGTCACTGAGGCATCGGCGTTTCTGAGCTATGCCATCGACACTCTGATAGGTGACGGCGCGGTCGTGAAGATTTTTGGCGACGTTCTTCCCGACCCTCTTGACCTTTGCGACATTCTCGGTTATATTGCCGACGTTTTCCACTCATACAGAAGAAGACGTCTTAACCGTTTGAAGGAGGGATCTGAATGGTAAAGGGTTCTACACCGACTTTTACTCTGAAGCTTCCCGTTCACAGCGATATGATAACTTATCTTGAAGCCATTCTCATTCAGGAGAACGTATGGTCGATCGTAATCGAGCACGAAAGATTTACCTTCGACGGATACTACGCTTCCTTTACGCTTGAGGATTGGGAAACAATGGAGTTTGACCCCGGCATCATTGAGCTTCAGATGACGTTCAGAACTGACGACGCAAAGGTTTACGTTTCCGATATACGAAAGGTCGCCCTAAAGAAGAAGTATCCTGAGGATTCTATGTAAGAGGTGAAATAATGGAAAACTTTAACAACAATTTCAATTTTGACTTTTCAGAGGCGGTAGTTATCAAGGAACGCATTAACAACCTGAAGATAGGAAATGTGCGTTCCGCTACCTACCGCGAAAATCCGTCCGTCACCGGCTATGACGACGGTGAATTCTTTAAGCTTGACTTCGTTCTTCCTCTTCCCGACGGTTCTTTTAACATCGACGATGAGATGTCGGATACGAGTATGAATCCCGTTTCCAACGCGACCGTAAAGGGATACATTGACGGAAAAAGCAACTTCACGACGATCTTTGCCGACAGCACGGGAAAGGCATCCTATTCCTATAGCGGCAACCTCACCGATTTTGATTTTCTCATTTGCTATGCAAGCCCCACAAGCGGAAATTCTCCGATCTGCAGCACTATTCCGATCACGTATTGCAAGGACGTACAATCTCCCATGGAGCTTCAGATCGCGGACAATGAGTCTTATACCGTCTTTATGTTCCACGAGACCGGGTTTTACACCGAAAAGTACAACGGCACTTCTGGAGGAAAGGTCTTTGCCCTTTACGGCGTGAAGGCCTGAATCGGTATGAACTGGGAAATCGCGCTCGGAGTTATAGCGCTGCTCGGGTTTGCAGGGAGCATTGCGACGTGGGTAAGCAAATTGAGCAAGACGCTTGCCATTCTTGAAACGACGATAAATACCCTTAATAAAGTTATAAGCGAGTTCAAGAACAACAGTCACAATACTCACAAGGAAATGTTTGCACGCATAAACAGTAATGAGCGCGTTCTCGAAAATCACGAGGGACGGCTCAAAAATCTCGAGCAAGCGAAAAAAAGGAGTAAGAAAAGAAATGAAGACTAAAATAGCAAAATGGTTTCATGCCGCAGGGATAAGAGCATTAAGAACCGTTTCACAGACGGCGATCGCTATGCTCGGCACGTCTATGCTTTTAAGCGAGGTTGATTGGATTTCGCTCCTGTCGGCATCGGTGCTCTCGGGACTGCTTTCGTTGCTTACAAGCGTAGCAGGACTTCCCGAGCTTAGAAACAGTGAGGAAAACGAAGATGAAGATAATTGAATGTATGCACACGCAGAGCCGTTGCTACGGTAAAAAGCGTCAGGCGATAAAGCCCGTCGGCATCGTAGTTCACAGCACGGGCGCTAACAATTCGTCGATAAAGAGGTACAGTCAGCCGTCGGACAATGATCCGAGAAGAAGCGAGCTTCTTTCGCTTATCGGCGTGAATAAGTACGGCAACCACTGGAACCGTTCGGCTACGAGCAAGGCGGTCCACTATTTCGTCGGCAAGCTTGCCGACGGTACGGTCGGCGTTGTGCAGAATCTGCCCGAGGACATTGCCGCCTGGGGAAGCGGCAAGGGCAAAAATGGCTCGTACAACTACGAGCCGACAGGTCATATTCAGTTTGAAATTTGTGAGGACAATCTCAAAAATAAGGAATATTTTGACGCGGTCTACCGCGCGGCTGTCGAGCTTTGCGCCGATATTTGCCGCCGCTACGGCTGGAAGTCGAGCGTGATCGTTTCGCACCGCGAGGCGCACGCGAAGGGCTATGCGTCAAATCATTCCGACATTGATCATTGGCTTCTTAAATTCGGTCTTACGATGAACGATTTTCGAAGTGAGGTCGACAAGCTTCTGACACCGAAAAAGGAAGAAACACCGAAGGAAGAAAAGCTTTACCGCGTTCAAGTCGGCGCTTATTCGAAGCGTGAAAACGCTGAGGAGATGAAGGCGAAGCTTATCTCCGACGGCTATCCTGCCATAATTAAAGAGGATTAACGGAAGTCGGAATCACGCATATACTTTAATTAGGGCTATGCCCTGATTAATGACAGAAAGGTCGATTAAAAATAATGTGTTCAAACTGTAACAGAAGCGTATGCGGCGGCAGAGGTGCCATCGCTTACAATAACGCAAACAACAACGGCTGTGGTTGCGGCAACAACGTCGGAAGCGCCAACGATTACAACAACGGCTGTGGTTGCGGCAACAACGTCGGCAGCACAAGCAATTACAACAACGGCTGTGGTTGCGGCAACAACGTCGGCAGCACAAGCAATTACAACAACGGTTGCGGTTGCGGCAACAACGTCGGCGGCACAAGCGATTACAACAACGGTTGCGGTTGCAACGGTATCATAGGCAGTCTCGCCAAGGGCTTTGCCTGCACTACAAACCGCATAGTTCGCGGCCTTGACCGTTCGCTCTCCTCTTGCGGCGGTTGCGGAAATAACGGTTGCGGCTGCAACAACAATAGCTGCGGCTACTGAGGTCAAATATCAGTACGGCATACGGAAAATTTCCGTATGCCGTATTTTTTTATAAAATTATGGTGACAAGCGGAAATTTTTGTGATATACTTTAATTACATTTTTTCAAGAGGTACTTAATTATGTCAAACAAGATTAGAGCAGCTATTCTCGGCTACGGAAATCTCGGACGCGGAGTCGAGCTTGCGCTCAGGCAGAATCCAGATATGGAGCTGACTGCCTTCTTTACAAGACGCGCGCCCGAAACGCTTAAAACGTTCAGCCCTGAGGTTCCCGTTTATCACATAGACGATATTCTCTCAAAGCAGGACGAGATCGACGTTCTCTTCATCTGCGGAGGAAGTGCGACTGATCTGCCGAAGCAGACGCCCGAATACGCGAAGTATTTTAACGTCGTCGACAGCTTTGATACTCACGCGAAGATCCCCGAGCATTTTGCAAATTGCGACGCTTCGGCGAAGGAAAGCGGAAGGATCGCTCTCATTTCGGTCGGCTGGGATCCCGGTATGTTCAGTTTACAGCGTCTGCTTTCGGGTGCTATCATTCCAGACGGAAGCGATTACACATTCTGGGGCAGAGGCGTAAGCCAGGGGCATTCCGACGCTATACGCCGTATTGACGGTGTTATTGACGCGAAGCAGTATACTGTTCCCGTTGAGAGCGCGATAGGCCGCGTAAGAAGCGGTGAAAACCCCGTTCTTACGACGAGAGAAAAGCACACAAGAGAGTGCTACGTTGTTGCCGAAGAGGGCGCGGACAAAGCTCGCATTGAAAATGAAATTAAGACAATGCCGAACTATTTTGCAGACTACGACACGACTGTGTATTTCGTAACGAAGGAAGTCCTCGACCGCGATCACGCGGGAATCCCCCACGGCGGTTTCGTTATCCGCACGGGTGTGACAGGCAAGGATTACGAGACGAAGCAGATGATCGAGTATTCGCTCAAGCTCGGCTCGAATCCCGAGTTTACCGCAAGCGTTCTCGTTGCCTACGGCCGAGCCGCTGTAAGAATGAACCGCGAGGGAATTTCGGGAGCGAAGACGGTATTCGACGTTCCGCCCGCATACCTCTCTCCCCTCTCGGGCGAAGAGATAAGAAAGAAGCTTTTGTAATATGACAAAACCCGCTACTGCGATGCAGTAGCGGGTTTGTTTTAGGTTATCTTCTTACACCAATTCACAATTCTCACTATCGCGCCGGCAATGTGCATAATTATCGCGGCGGCGAGTGCAATTAGTGCAATATCGCTTCCTTTGTTTGATATATTTCCGTAACGGTAGAACACCATTAAGTAATGCGCAACAAGTGAAAGTTCAGCTAAAACAATGTAATATACCGCCAAAAACCATCTTTGGGCACAGCAATCGCGTAATATAAACGCGGCGCTGATAAATAAACTGATCTCGCTTATTATAATAACTCCCCAAAAAACGGCAACGATAGGAAGCAGTGCAAGCTCTATTCCCTCTCCGCTTTTCGCTGCTATTGAATATTCGGAATGTATATCAATAATCGACCATGCGACGGTCATGATCAGTAGAACAGCAAAAAGAATATGGACGATTTTTTGAACACTTTCATTAATCATTCTCCATTAACTACTATTTTTTTCGCCTTTCCCGAACCTCGTTCATTTTATCACGCCAGTTCTTGAGCTTGGGGTTTTTCTCAACAATTTCCGGAGCACCATTTAGTATTGCACTAATAGTATCAATCCAACCTGCCGCTTCATCTTCACCTCGCGTTTCGATGAGGTGTACTACGTCGTTCGAAGAATACGGTTTAGGCGGTTTATAATGGTCTGCCGTATTGTACGGCACCTCTCTCATAAAATATAAAGTTTCTCCGGGAGGCGGAGTGGGAACCTTTGCGTCATACCCTTCTTTTGGATCTATTTCCTTGCTCACCTTATCGCATATCTCTATCTTTAAGGATGTCATACCGGGTATGGGCTTTTCTTCGGATCTGAGCCACAAATGTTTCCCAAATGCGTTTCTATCGTGTATTCCAACTCTCCAATACCATAGATTATCAACGCTATTATGCCTAATATCCGTAAATCCTATAGAACCGTTATACTCCTCCTTAATCCATCCTTCTCGCTTTACATGCGATTTTAGCCAATCGCTTACCTGCATTGCAACATCGTCAATAAGGCGCTGCTCGTAATGGGTTTCTTTTGAATAAAAGTATTTCGCGCTCTTGCCGTATCCTCTGTTTATTTCCAGGTACGTCGGCTCATGCCTGAATTTCAAATACTTTGAATAATCATAATAATACGTTCGATTTGACATTGTGTAGATGAATTTCTGCGGAACAGTTTCGTTTCCGTCCTCGACCACTGCATCGTCTTCCCATTCGTAAGGTGGCTCAAATTCTTTTATGCGCCACTTTATCCAGTGTATTTGATGATTCTTTTTACCGAGTATCGCTAAAGGATAATACAAGTATCCCCCGTCAACAAAATTCTCGGTAAAATAATCGTCATACATCATTATTCTTCTGTTTTTGCCGTTAATGGTTTCGTTAATGTATTTGCGTATTTTTTCAAAGTTACTGTATCCCATATACTGTATGGGAAAATTGTGAATCTTTAATCCCATTATTACCTCATACTATGACATGACGAATACGTCAGACACAGGGATTTCATGCATTGAAGCGCTGAGCGACACAGCGAACACTGATGCCTGTGCGAGGATTTGCCGTTTTGTTCGCTATAATTATTATACTACAATACAATTGGCATTGCAATGGGATTGTTCAATTTTCGATATAATATACATTAAAATAGGCGTTTTATTGTGCAAATAGTAAAAAGCGACAGGATTCCGTCGCTTTTGCGTTTTTTCGTATATCATACATCTTTATTTCTTCTCTGAATTTAATTCGTCATAATACCAACGTACGGGGTTTTTACGCATATAATTCTTACGTCTCACATAATCCTCTTGATCTCGCACAATATGTTCAGAAAACGAGCGTTGGAATATTTTTTCTATTCCACATTGCTTTTTGCATATCCGAGAAGTCAAGGATTTGAAGGCACATATAACGTCATTCAAGGTAGGGGAGGGGCTTGTTCCTCCCGTATTCTTATGTAAAAAGATTAACGCATGGATATGGTCCGGCATAATAACAAAATCATCGACAGATACGCTTGGAAAACGGATTTCTATTTGCTTTAATTGCTCTCTAACAATCAAGCCGCATGGTTTTAATCTAACTGAATATGCGGGAGGAGCAAGCCCCTCCCCTACCAATTGGGTATCGAATGCCTTTACAATTTCCGATAATATTGGTTTTCTGTCCGCTATACATATCGTAACGAAATACGCACCAACAGAACTATAATCGTAATTCTTTAATCTCGTAGATTTTCTTTTCGGTACTGTTTCATCCATTACTTAATTTTTCTGCACTCCATATAGTAGCGCTTGTCGTACGCTTCGCCCATGGAGAAGGTTTTACGAGGAAGTGCGCCGTTCTTTTCGACGTAGGGGAAAAGCTCGCTTTTCTTAATTCCGTCGAAGAGGAAGCCGATGGCGTCATCGCGCATGCAGAGCTCGCGCAGGTCGTTTTCGCCGTGTATATAATCGACCTCGCCGCCGTTTTCCTCTATGTATTTATCAATAAATTCCTGAAGCACTCCTGCGGTAAGACCGTCGACGCAAAATTCGTCGTCGACATTTTTTACGACGGTAACGACTTTGTTTTCGGTGCAATTTTCAAAGTGCTTCTTTGCTTCGTTCAGCATTTTTTCGGTATCGACGCCGAAAACGACACGGTATATCGGCTCGAAATCGAGAGCGGGATCGTGTATATTTACGATCTCGACAAGCGCGTAACGCGCAAGCGGATTGCTCTTATCCCTCTCGTAGCACGCCTTTGCGGTCGCAAGAGAATGGTTGCCGTCGCCCATAGCGAATACAAGCTCACGGCTCTCCATCTGCTTTTCAAGTGCGGCGATCGCCTTATTTGCCGACCTTTCGCTCATAAGCGAGCCGCGAATATGTCCGCCGCCGAGCATAAGATCGGTGTCATATACTATCTCGCCGTCGGGCTCGTTCGGCACGATCTCGTTTTCCACGTCGTCTATCAGTATCATAATGTGCGGAAGCTCGATCGGAGCGTCCTTTCTGATCTCAACGCGGGGCGGAATACGGGAAAGCACCGTTCCCTCGGTCGCTCTTACGAGCGAGGTCGAGCCGACTGTATAATCGTACGCTTCGAGGTCTATCTTACCGACGATACCTTTGCGCACTCTGCCGTCCTGCAAGCGTCTTTCAACGAATATCATAGCGTCCTTGTACTCGGTAAAGATTCCCTTCTCAATGTATTCCTTCATTGTTGCGTTTATCTTCTTGATCCTATCATTAACGTCTGCGTCGTTAAGATAGACCTCGGGGAGCGTGATCTTGAGCGCAGAGGGGGATTCGCTTACGATCTCGTCTGCTTTTTCCCAATAGTCGCGCTGGGAGGTGTACTGGTCGCAGGCGACGGTCGACCATTTGTCAAAGGCATTTTTCGGCAGAAGTATATCTGCGGGGCTGAACGGCATTTTACTCATTGTTTTCTTCCTTTCCGTATATGAAGCTTTCGAAATCTTTTCTGATTTTTTTAAGTCGTCTAGCGACGGGCGATGCGACAAGTCCATCCGCTATCATTTTATCAAGCTCGGGGATCGTGACCCATTTGGCGTCGCAGGTCTCCCCCTCCTGAAAGACTATGTCATTTATATCCGTATCGTTACGGACAATATAGCAATCGCCTATAACGCTACGTCCACGCTCGGTGCCGAGAAAGTGAAGCTCGTTCTCACTTACCTTAATTCCCGTTTCCTCGCGGAGCTCTCTCACCGCGCCCTCGCGTGAGCTTTCACCGTGAAGAAGCGAGCCGGCGGTGTTTTCCCAAACGTTCGGCCAATCGCGCTTGAGTGGCGAGCGAAGGGTCAAAAGCACCTCGTTTTTACTGTTTACCGTCCATATTCCGACGGCTATATGATACGTTCCCTTCGGCAGATAGTGACCTCTTACGTGCGTGACGCCGAGAGGGTTTCTGTCGCGGTCGTATAGATCCCAGATTTCCGACATTTTAACCTCGAAGATTTTAATATAATGAAATGATACCATATTTCTTTAGGGAATACAAGAGGATTGCGAAATTATCGTGGAGAAAACTTGTTCGGTTATCGTGAACGAAGTCTTGCCTTGTCATCCTGAGCGGAGCGTCGCCAGACCCGTTCGATTCTGCTTCGCTTCGCTCAGAATGACACTGCAGGCGCAATAACCGAAAAAATGAAGGCATACGCCTTCATTTTTCATTTTTACTTCTTTATGAATTTTGCGACGAAAAAGCCGTCCGTACCGTGCTCGTCGGGGAAGAAGGTCATCATCGGTTTGCCCTCGTACATTCCGTCAGAGCAAGGTTCAAACTCGGGGTGTTCATTCAAGAATCTCGTTACTACGTCCTCGTTTTCGCACTTATTAAGCGTACAGGTCGAATAGACGAGCGTTCCGCCGTTTTTCAGGTACGATGCGCCGTTACAAAGAATCTTATACTGTATTTCGGGCAGGCGCGAAATATCGTCGGGGGATTTATGACGCAGGTCGGGCTTCTTTGCGATAACTCCGAGTCCCGAGCAAGGAACGTCGCAAAGGACTCTGTCGGCAGTTCCGACAAGGTCTTCCTTTGGCTTCGTTCCGTTATGAACAGCAGTCGAAAGTATATTGATACCGAGCCGATCGGCGCCGCTGACTACGAGCGAAAGCTTGCTTTCGTGCAGATCAAGCGAGGTCAGCTTGCCCTCGTTTTTCATTTCAAGAGCGATACCGAAGCTTTTGCCGCCCGGGCAAGAGCAGGTATCTATAACGGTTTCACCCGGCTTTGCGCCTACTGCCTTTACGCAGAGCTGTGACGCCTCGTCCTGTATGAAGCAAAGTCCCTCTCCGAGGGCATTCAGCTCCGCTATTGGGACGTTTGAATTAAGGATCAGGGCGCTGTCGCATTTATCGGACGGCGAGCAGTCGATGCCATCCTTTTTAAGAGCTTCTATCAGCTCCTCGCGCGTATTTTTCAGCGTGTTCACGCGCAGGGTCATATACGGTGCGACCTTTATTCCGTCAAGCAGCTTTTCGGTCTTTTCGCTTCCGTAATTATCGCGCCACATTGATATGAGCCATTCGGGGAGCGAATATTTGACGCTCAAATACTCGTCGCTTCCCTCTTTCGGCATCGGGATATTTCCCTTTCCGCGGCTTATATTTCGCAGAATTGCGTTAACGAATGACGCCGTTCCCTTATGGGTATGATACTTAGATAGCTCGACGCTTTCGTTTACCGCCGCGCTGTCGGGCGTTCGGTCAAGGAAAAGTATCTGATACGCACCTAGGCGGAGAATGTTCATCAGCTTCGGCTCGATCTTTTCTATCGACTTTGACGAATAGACGCCGATCACGTAATCGAGCGTTATTCTCCTCTCAATAGTTCCGTAGACGAGCGCTGTAAAAAACGCGCGGTCGGGACCGGTAAAGCCGTATTTTTTAATTGCGCTGTCTAGCTCGAGGTTTGAAAACTTATCGGTCTTGTCGCATCTTTCAAGCGACAGATACGCCGCTTCTCTTACCTTCATCAGTCTCTGCGCCGTCCGCCGTTAATGATAAGAAGCAGTCTCAGAAGCGATGCAAGTGCCACGAAAAGTGCGGCAAGATATGTCATAGCGGCAGCCGAAAGCACCTTTTTGGTGCCTTTCAGCTCTTCGTCGTTCATATATCCGTATCCGCCGAGGGCTTTGACCGCTCTGCGGCTTGCGTTGAACTCCGTCGGGAGCGTGACGAGCTGGAACACAACTGTCAAGCTGAAAAGTATTATACCTGCGTATGCGAGGTATTCATTTGCCATCAAAAGTCCGATGATAAAGAGCGGCATAGAGAGGTGCGAGCCGATATTCGTAACGGGAATGAGCGCGGTACGGAGCTTTATAGGTCCGTAGCCGACTGCGTGCTGGATCGCGTGTCCTGCCTCGTGTGCCGCGACACCTATAGCCGCGACCGACGTACTTCCGTAGACGCTGTCGGAAAGGGCTATTGTGTTTGTTCTCGGGTCGTAATGGTCGGTAAGCTCGCCGGGGACTCTCGTGATCCCAACGTTAAAAAGTCCGTTTGAATCAAGGATCTTACGAACCGCTACCTCTGCCGTCATTCCCGAGCGGCTATGCACGGTACTGTATTTATGATAGGTAGTCTTAACCTTTATCTGCGCCCACAGGGATATTATGAGCATCGGTACTACAAGTACGATATAAGGCCAATCGATCCAAAACATAATTTACTCCTTCACCGGTATCAGACGCTCGTCGTCCTTGACCGGATTTCCTCTTAAATAATCAATAGCTTTCATCTGCTTTTTGCCCGCGGGAAGCACCTCCGTGATCTCAAGAAGCGCTTTATCACCGCAGGTAACGTAGAGCTTTTTACCGTCGGAAATAAGCGTTCCCTCTTCCTTATCGGACTTTTTATCGGTGAGCGCTGTTCTGACGAGCTTAAGCATCGTCTCTCCTCTCATAGCGTATGCGTAAAGATAAGGGGAAAGACCTCGAACTCGGTCATGAAGCTCCTTCGCGGTCATAGTAAAGTCGATAAGGCAATCCTCTTTACCGACCTTACTTGCATAGGTCGCATCCGCGTCATTCTGCTTTTGACGCGCGATATTTCCGCTGACAATATTCGGAAGAGTCGAGATCAGTAGCTCTGCGCCGTTTTTTGCCATTTTGGAAAATAGCGTTTCTGCGTTATCGTCTATATCTATCGGTACGACCGATTTTACTATCATATCGCCGGTATCAAGACCCTCGTCCATATACATTATCGTGTTTCCTGTCTCGGTCTCGCCGTTTATCAGGCATCTTTGGACAGGTGCGGCACCTCTGTATTTCGGCAGAAGCGAGCCGTGCACGTTTATACAGCCGTATTTCGGATATTCGATCACCGACTTCGGAAGGATCTTTCCGTATGCGGCGACAATTATGATATCGGGGTCCTTTTCGCGCAAAAACGCGTCAAACTCCTCGTCACGAAGGGTTTTCGGCTGATATACGGGCAGTCCTACGCTTTCGGCATAAGCCTTTACTTCGGGCGGCGTCAATATCATTTTTCGGCCCTTCGGCTTATCGGGCTGGGTTATTACCGTGATCTCACCTGCCTCATTCTCCACGAGCGCGCGGAGCGATGCGACTGCGAAATCAGGTGTTCCCATAAACATTATCTTCATATCAGTCCTCGTCAAGCTCGTCGGGGTCGAGCATTTTCGATGCTTTATCGGTGTAGAGTATTCCGTCGAGGTGGTCAAGCTCGTGGCAGAAGCAACGCGCCTTAAGCTCGCTACCCGTCATTGTAAACCACTCGCCCTTTCGGTTCTGCGCCTTAACGGTAACGGTCATTGGGCGGTCGACGATTCCCCATTCGTTCGGAACGGAAAGGCAGCCCTCCATTCCCTCCTGGCGCTCTTCCGATACCTCGATTATCTCGGGATTTATAAGCTCAATGAGATCGCCCGGCTCGGTTTCAACAAGAACTACTCTGCGAAGAACGCCGACCTGAGGCGCGGCAAGACCTGCGCCGTTTGCCTTATGAAGCGTATCCTTCATATCGTCGAGCAGACGGAGTATGCGAGGGGTTATCTCATCAACGGGACGGCTTTTTTTGCGTAGAAGCTCGTCTTCTTTTGTTAGTATTTTAAGAATTGCCATTTTTATGTCCTCATTTTATAATCATTGTTATTGTAATGCCGTCTGCGACGGCTACACCTCATCCACCGCGGGCGCAGCGCCCGCGGTTCCCCTTCCCCAAAGGGAAGGCGAACAACGCATCGAATCTTATCCACATTTTTGTAGAGCGGGGGCTTGCTCCCGCCGCAAAATAACGTTTACAAATTCGTCGGGTTTACATCAGCAGAAATTGCGATTCGCTTACCGAGTGTTTTACTTATTTCTGAATACGCTTCAGACATAAGCTTTCTTGAAGCTGCGTTGAGCTTAGTTTTTATTACGACTCTCATTCTGTATACGCCGTTTATTTTATATATCGGTGCCTCCATCGGTCCGAAAACTACCGAGGCAACCTCGGGGTATTTTTCGGCTTTGAGCTTTTTAAACATTTCCGCAAACTGACTTGCGCCCGTCACAAGCTCGTGCTCGGATGCCGAGCCGAACGTGAAAAGCACCATATCGCAGTAGGGCGGAAATACGAGCGAGGATCGGAGTGCGATCTCGTTCTCGTACATTCTCTCATAGTCCTGATCCGCCGAGATACGAAGGATCGGATGCTCTGGGTTCGTCGTTTGCACCATTGCACAGCCCTTGCGGTCGGAGCGTCCTGCGCGGCCGATGACCTGCGTGAGAAGCGAAAAGGTTCGTTCGTTTGCCTTATAGTCGTTTAAGTACAGCGACGAATCGGCGTTTATAACTCCGACGAGGGTGACGTTCGGGAAATCGTGTCCTTTAGTTACCATCTGCGTGCCGATAAGTATATCGCTCTCGCCGTCTCTGAATGAGCCGAGTAGGTTTTCGTAGGAGAATTTCGTCGAGGTCGTGTCTGCGTCCATTCGCGTGATACGCGCCGTTGGGAACAGCTTATTCAGCTCCTCCTCGACCATCTGCGTGCCGTAGCCGACGTGCCGCATTACCTCGTTTCCGCACTGCGGACATTTGCTCGGCGCAAATTCCTTGCTTCCGCAGTAATGGCAGTAGAGGTAACCTCTTCCGTAAGTCGTCGTATGGTAGGTATAAGATACACTGCAATGCTCGCAGGTCAGAACGTGACCGCAGAGCGGACAGGAAAGGAATCTATTATACCCTCTCTGATTTATAAAAAGTATCGCCTGCTCTTTTTTCTCAAGAACTTCACTTAGACGCTGACGGAGTTCACTGCCGATAGGAGAAGTATATCCGTTTCTTGCGTCCTTACGCATATCGGTTATAACCGTTTCGGGAAGAACGCTTTTTCCGTATCTTTCGGGCAGGGTCACAAGAGTATACTTGCCCTCTTTTGCCTTCAGGTAGCTTTCAAGCGACGGAGTTGCGCTGGAGAGCAGCATTACCGCCTTTTGCTTTGCACAGCGGTAGCGCGCTATGTCTCTTGCGTGGTACTTCGGATCCATATCCGATTTATAGGTATGCTCGTGCTCCTCGTCGATAACGATGAGTCCGAGATTTTTGAAGGGCGCAAATATTGCAGATCTTGTTCCTATGCAGACATCCGCCTCGCCCTGTGATATTTTTCGCCACGCGTCGTATCTTTCGCCCTTGGACAGTCCCGAATGTATAACGACGGTTCTATCGCCGTAATGCGCACGGAAGATCGCGACGGTCTGAGGAGTCAGCGCTATTTCAGGGACGAGGAGTATTACCGATTTGCCTTTGCTTATAACGTGATCCATTACCGAGCGTATAACGCCCGTTTTTCCACTTCCCGTCACTCCGTAGAGAAGCGCCGCCTTCGGCTCGCCGCTATCGGTAAGCGCCGTTATTCTATCTCTTGCTTCCGTCTGGCTTTCCGACAAATTATAGACCTTATCGGGGGGAAGCTTTTTGCCTCTGTATGGGTCGCGGAAGACATCAAAGGACGAAATATTGATTATTCCCTTTGCTTCAAGGGGCTTAAGAATTGCTCTGCTTATTTCATATCGGTCGCGAAGCTCGTTCATATTACAGCTTCCGCTTACCGATATTGCAGAAAGCGCTTCCTTCTGCTTACTTCCGCGCACAAGCGAAAGAAGCTTATCAAGCTCCATTTCGGCATATTCGTCGCTTATTGAAACGGTTTCGGAAATAACGCCCTTACTGTCGGAAAATTCCGCCTCGGCTTCTATCATTCCGCTTTTCTTCAGGCGAAGAAGGATCGACGATGCGCTCTCTCCGCAGTCCTTGACTACGGTCTCCTCACTCACTCGCGTTCGCGCCTCGATATAGCGAAGCACAGCCGCACTTGAGGGCGGAAGCGTATCTGCATCCGTTTTTCCCTTTTCGGTTACGGTGTAATATTCCTTTACCTTCGTGAGCGCGTTTGACGGCAGTATCGCCTTCACCGCGTCGCCCACTGTACACAAAAAATGCTCCTTCATATACATACAAAGACCGAGCATTTCGCTGTCAAGCACTATACTTTGACAAACGGGGGCAATGATCGGCTTTAGCGACGTATAATCGGAAGCATCCGACAGCCCGCCGATGAGAGCGAGCTGTTTTTTGTTCCCGCCTCCGAACGGGACGGCGACAAAGGAGCCGACCGTAAGGACGGAACGAAGTTCTTCGGGAACGTAATAATCGTATAGCTTATCAATGTGATACGGCGCGTCAAGCAGATATACCCGAGCAACCGAATTATTCACTGTTTTTCTCCTTGGAGCAAATTTTTAAACTATTACTGAATAGAAGAATCGTCGATAACGTACTCGCCGCTGGAAAGACGGTTGATACCGATTCTGACTGCCTTTTCATCGCGGTAATCCTTCTTGATGAGAGCGGAGAGGGACTTATCGGTCTCCTTGTTTGCGAGCATTCTTTCAGCTTCTTCTCTCTGTGCTACGTACTCTTCGGTTACCTTTCTTGCGCACTTTGCAACTGCGATAACGAGAGTATAACGGTTATACTTATTATTCTGTGTAAGAGAGTCGAGAGAGGGGGTGATCATGTTATTCATAGTCGTTTATCCTTTACTTGTTTTCAAAAAATATCTTCTCAATTGCGCCTTCGCTTCGGCTGACCTTATGCTGCTCGCCGATAACGATATCGTATATTGCCTGCGCCGCTTCGTCTGCCTTGCCGTCCTCGTTTACTACGACGTAGTCGTAATCCTTGACGAGTGCAAACTCTTCAAGAGCGCGCTTCATTCTTCTTTCGATGTCCTCGGGGGTGTTCGTTCCGCGGTTTACGAGACGGCTTTTAAGCGTATCGTAATCGGGCGGAAGAATAAAGACCGCTACGCTGTCGGGAAAGAGACGCTTAACGTTCATCGCGCCGTCCGTCTCTATCTCGAGTATGAGGTTCTTGCCCTCCTCGAGCTTACGAAGCTCGCTTTTCAGCGTTCCGTAATAGTTTCCGCAGTACTCGGTATATTCTATAACACCGTCGTTTTTTATCTGTTCTTCAAACTGCTCTCTTGTCAGGAAATGATATTCCCTGCCGTCAATTTCGCCGGGACGCGGTGCACGCGTCGTTGCCGAAACCGAGAACGCAAAGTTCGGATAGTCACGCAGAAGCATTCCGTTTACCGTTCCCTTGCCGGTTCCTGCCGCGCCTGAGACGATAAGAAGTATCCCTTTTGGTGTTTTAAGTGTCGTCATTTTCTCACCCTTATTCGTCGTCACCCTCGTCGGTGCTTTCGCCGTTGAGACGGTTACAGATCGTTTCTGCCTGAATCGCCGAGAGAATAACGTGGTCCGAGTCGGTAATGATCACAGATCTTGTACGTCTTCCGCAGGTCGCGTCGATAATTCTTCCTTCGTCGCGCGCGTCCTGTATGAGTCGCTTCATGGGCGCGGAATCGGGGCTGACAAGAGACACTACTCTGCCTGCGGAAACCATGTTTCCAAAGCCAATACTGATAAATCTCATACCGCTACTCCCTTATTCAAGATTCTGTATTTGTTCTCTGATCTTTTCAAGCTCGCACTTTGCGTCGACCACGAGCGCGGTTATCGCGCTGTCGTTACACTTTGAGCCGGTAGTGTTCACTTCTCTGTTCATTTCCTGAAGAAGGAAGTCGAGACGGCGGCCGACGGGTCCGTCGCTGTTCATCGCCTCGTCAAACGCGGCGAAGTGACTGCCGAGGCGCACAAGCTCCTCGTCGACTGCGACCTTATCCGCAAATATCGCACACTCGGTAAGGATCCTCTGCGAGTCGAAATCGAAATTCATTTCGGATATATGCTGGCGCAGACGGCTCTCAAGGCGGTCGCGGTAGCTCTCTACCTGCGTCTTAGATAGCTCTGCGATCTTATTTGCCATCATGACAAGGTTTTCCTTCTTAGCAAGCAGGTCTGCGCGGAGATTTGCTCCCTCACGCTCTCTTGCCGCGTTGAAGGCAGTAAGCGCCGCTTCAAGAGTCGGGAGAAACTCGTTCCAATCGCGCTCCTCGTCCTCCTCGGGCTTTTTGATAAGGAAAATATCGCGGTTTTGTGCAACCGACATAGTCGATATATCGTCGCTGAGCGAGAACTCATCGCGAAGCTTTTTGAGCGCCTGAATATAGCCCTCTGCATAAGCGGTATCAAGCTCTACCGTCGTACCTATGCTTTCAGTCACCTCAACGAATACGTTTACCTCGACCTTACCTCTTGTAATTCCGCTTTCCTTGATATACGATATTATTTTTTCTTCGAAGAAGCCGTAGGCGCGCGGAAGCTTAACGTAGGTATCGAGATAACGGTTATTTACCGATTTTATCTCGCACACGTAATTTTTTCCCTCGCCGACACCTGTAGCTCTACCGAAGGCGGTCATGCTTTTTATCATTGTTTTCACACTTTCGTAAGAGAAAAGTATATATACATTTATTGTACTATTTTTTAACGCTTTTGTCAATGACAAAAGCGTTAAAATCGGTTATTTCTTAAAATACTTCTCGATTCGTAATTTATTGCGTAGACCGAGCAAATAATATGTTATAAGCTTCGTCATCGCGATATCGTACATGAAGAATGCGACGTTGCCGATTATGAACAGCATAAGCGTCAGTCCCTCTTCATCAACGCCGAAGAGGTACTTTGCGCCAAGCACCGTGCCGACGAGAACAGCGTTAAAATATACCGCCTTCAGCACCCATGATAATACTACGGGGAGCTTTTCAAGGACTCGCTTAAGCATCGGATATATTCCGCCGAAGACTATGTAAAGCAGAGCGGAAAGCTTATCGGGGAGCAAAAGCACCGAGAGCACCGAGGTAGTTACGTATATCAGATAATGATACGGCTTCCCCATTTCGATTATCGCGAAGAAAACGAATATTGATGCGATCGCTACCATCGTGAGGTCGAGAACCGATATTACCGTTCCGAGAAGCATCACGACGATCCCGAGTGCCGAAAGCACCGCCGATACGGCGAGCATTCGCGTACTGTTCTTCAAATGTTTTCTCTTCATATCAGCAACAACGGATCAGGTCTCCGCCACAGCATTCACAGCAGCAGTCTGCGCAGATGAGCCCCTGACAGCAATCGCACGCCGACATTCCGCCGCCCGTGCTCGTACGGTAACCGCCGCCGTATGATTGAGCACGTGCTCTTATACTGTTCAGCGCGTTACGGTATTCGATATTGTTCGGATCCATATAGCATGCGGTCTCAAAATATTTCTGCGCGTCGTAGAACCAGTTTTTCTGCGCAAGCACGCAACCCTTAAGGAAGTTCCACTCTGCATTACGCGCGCCTACAGGCATTGAATTGAGGATAAGATCGGCGTCGGAATAGCGTCCGATGTTTATGTAATCGCGTACCTTTTTGAACTCTGCGGCATTGTCACCCGTATAGGTACTTCCGTATGAGCCATAGCTTCCGCCGTAGCTGTCACCTCCCTGTCCGCTTGATGCTGCGGCGCGGATCTTCTGGATCTCGTCGTAGGCGGTATTGATCTCCTTCATCTTCTCGCTCGCGAGATCGGACAGCGGACTGTTCGCATAATTATCGGGGTGATACTTACGCGCAAGCTCTCTATATGCCTTTTTTATTTCTTCATCTGTTGCGTCACGTGAAACGCCAAGCACCTTGTAAGGATCTGTCATTATGCTTCTTCCTTTACTATTTTGTCTGCTCGGGACGGAAGCCCGAGGTAAATTATATTCTTTACTATATTCATTATCCCGCCGTCGTACGGGGTTATGAGCTCAACGGCACGTGATGTCGCTTCAAGCTCGAGAGTAAGTGAAATTTTTATTCTTTCCAGGGCAAGCTCGGTAAGGGGATTAAATTCGCCGCGCTTTTTATCCTTTTCAAAGTCGTCCGCGGCGTCGGCTATGTATATCCATCTGCCGATATGCAACCCGATCTCCGATGCGATGATCTTCTTTTCGCCGTCAAAACCGTTTGCGAAGATCTCAGATAGAAGCTCGCCGAATATCTGCGCTGCGGAGTCGAGAGTTACCTCTTCCGACTTTTCGAGCTTATCAAGCTCATCGAGCTTGTTTTTGATGAAACAGTCAAGGTCAGAAAGGGCCGCCTTCTTTTTCATCCTTTTTGCCGAAAAAAGAAGAAAACGGGATAAAACCCTCTTTATTCCCTTTTTGTCCTTTACGTCGTCGGCGATATTGTGATACGCCAAAAGCGCTCCGACTGCCGCCGAATATTCAAGCGACGGATTGCTTTTCATTATCGCCTTTTTCTTGAATGGTGACAGCGAGCATCTTCCCTTATAGAATTCGAGCTTTTCTTCGCTCAGAAGAAAACGGATGAGCGCTAGGAAAACAACGTCGTAGCTGAGCGTCAATCTCGATTCGTTGCAGACGCGCTTTCCCATCGTCTTGCAAAGTCCGCAATATGCACTTTTGTAAAAAAGCTGTTCTTTTACCTTGAGCTCGCCCTCAAGGGGAGTTACATATCCGAACATTTTGCCTCCGATGGTAATATATAATATAATATTATAACTCTTTATGCGCAAAAAGTCTACAAAACGGCTTTAATTATTACAAAATGGTAACATATTCTTAATAAATGAAAAAAGCCCGCTTGGGCTTTTCAGGACAATATTTCCTCCATCACGTCGAATGCCGAGATCGGCGTCACCTTTTCTCGGACGAACATCTCGAATATTTCCCTTGCGCGCTCGGAAATCGACGTAACGTCGGGCAAAAACGCACTCTCCTCTCCGCACCGACATTCGATAGAGAACGACGGGCGGTTTTCATAAGTATCCTCATAGAGAAAATACCTTATGACGATGCCGTCCTCCTCGGCTACGTTTACCATCACAAGTTCTGCCGTTTTGCCCATTTTTTCCGCCCTCCAAAATTCCTTTAGCCAAGTATAACATTATGAAGCGGACTTGTAAATGGTTTTGGCTTTGTAATCGAAGTCGGTTTTTCGATAAAAAGCGGCGCTGTTTTCTAATTTTCTTGATTTTTCGGTGAATATTACCGTGAATATTCACTTTTTATGGATATTATGAATGCAAATTGCGATTTATTTATATTTATACACATTATGTGAATAAAAAACTGCCGTTAAACGGCAGTTTTCTCTTGGTTTTTCTTTTGATTTTTCTTGTTGATATGCGCGATCTCGCGTTCTGTGAGCGGTCTTTCTTTAATTTCGCCTGCTTTCTCGAGAGCGATTCTCGTAAGAAGCGGTCCGACAAGCTCGTATACAAGGACTGCAAAGAGCGCGACGTTACGGATGATCGGTCCTGCGATCGGAAGCGCCATTGCGGTAAGCGACATCCCGAGCGAAACGCCTGCCTGCGGAAGCAGAGTTATGCCGAGATACTTCTGAATCGTCGGACTGCATTTTGTCATTTTTGCCGAGAGCTTTGCTCCGTATATCTTACCGAGCGAACGGAAGATTATATAAACGACACCGACAACGATAATTGCCCAATCTGAGAACACCTTGAAGTCAAGGTCGCAACCGCTGAGAACGAAGAATAGAACCATAAGGGGTCCCGTCCAGCGGTCGATTCGATCCATAAGCTCCTCCGAGAAATCGCAGAGGTTGCAGAAGACCGTTCCCATCGCCATACAAACGAGAAGCGGTGAGAATACAAGCTTTATATTTGCTCCGAGGTCAAATTCGAGCTGCGAAAGCGCGACTGCCAGGAATACGAACATTACCGAGATGCTCATTCTCTTTGAGCGAGAATGGAAGAATTGCTCGATAAAATGGAACGCCCAGCCGATGATCGCGCCCATTGCGAGTGAACATACGACCTCAAGAATCGGGTCGATAACTATTGACGCTACGTCGAGATGATGAAGCTCAAGAGACTTCGCGATGCCGAACGATATTGCAAAAACGACAAGTCCGACCATATCGTCAAGTGCGACGACCGGCAGGAGCATCCTCGTAAGAGGTCCGTCCGCCTTATACTGCTTTACGACCATCAGAGTTGCGGCAGGAGCTGTTGCCGTTGCTATTGCGCCGAGCGTCAGAACTGCCGAAAGCGGGAGCGCTCTTGGCATAATGCAATGCACGCCGTAAAGGGCAAGGTCAACGAACAGAGTTGCTACAAGCGCCTGGAAAACCGCAATTATTACGGCTTTTTTGCCTATTTTTTTGAGCGCGTCGAGACGGAACTCGTTTCCCATCGTGAACGCAATAAATCCGAGCGCGACCTCAGAAAGAAGATTAAAGCCGTGTACTTGATCAAGAGAATTGAAGCCGAGACCGGGTACGCCGAGTGCGCCTAAGCAAAACGGTCCGATCAGTATTCCTGCGACCAAATATGCGGTAACTGCAGGGAGATTAAATTTTTTCGTCACTCTTGACAGCATAAGTCCTGCGAACAGCGCAAGAGCGAGCGGAAGAAGTGTATACATTTATTTCACCTTTTAGTTTTTGTGCGGGTAAAACCCACCGAGGTTAAATTATACTCTTTTTTGAGCGCTCGGGCAAGATGAATAAGTGTCAATTTTACACTCTATTAACAGTATTAATTTGGTGATAATTACGCTTTAATTGTATATCCCTCTCTGCGCGGACGTACAGCGGGCACCGCTTCTGGATAGCCGAGGATGCAATTTCCGACAGCAACGTATTTATCCGCTATTCCGAGCTTCTTTTTGAGCTCGATTCCGTAAGGAGTTTCAAAGACCTCCCTTGCTCTATGTATCCAGCACGAGCCGATGCCGATCGCGTGAGCGGCGTTCAGCATATTTCCGAGCACGAGGCAGGCATCCTCCATTCCCGTATTAACCTCGCTGTCGGCAAAGACTACGACAACGGTCGGTGCGCCGTAAAAGGGATCTATTCCTTCCCTGCCCATGATTTTTGCATTCTCCGTCGCCATCTCGCGCACTTCCGCCTCGTCGGTAAACGCAACGATGAGCGGGCTCTGGCGGTTCATTCCCGTCGGAGCGTAGGTTCCCGCTTCGAGGATCGCGTCAAGCTCCTCGGGCTTTATCTGCTCTTTCTTATAGCTTTTTATACTTCGTCTTTCCTTGAAAATTTCAATACCCATAATTACCTCCAATATTTTATATCAACATTCTATCATATTTTACGTGAGAAAACAACACAAAAACACCGAAAGCTATGCTTTCGGTGTTTTATAATTCCGCAAAAAAGTGCTTTTCAATCTCGGCGCAAAGGTAGTGATATATAGGAAGATGGAGTTCCTGAATTTTATAGGTTTCGTTTTCGGGGGCGATTATACATATATCGGAGATTTCCTTAAGCTTTCCGCCGTCCTTACCCGTAAGTCCTATGACCGCCATTCCGATGGATCTTGCCACGCACGCGGCAAGATAAACGTTTTGGGCATTCCCCGAGGTGCTGATGCCGATAAAAACGTCGTTCTTTGCGCCCAAGCCGTAAACGCTCTGCGCGTATATCATTTCGGAATCGACGTCGTTTGAGAACGCGGTATTCAAGGCGTTAAGTGAGCAGAGTGAGATTGCGGGAAGCGCTCCCTGAAGCTTATTCAAGGTGTCGGTCGCCAAAACGGGACAGCTTTCCGACATCTTCCGCCTCTGCGAAGCCGAAAGCGGACGCTTTTTTAAAAAGCCCTTCATCAGCTCGCCGACGATATGGTCTGCGTCGGCACAGCTTCCGCCGTTACCGCAGATGAGCGCCTTACCGCCCTTTTCGTAGCAGTCGATCAGCTTTGCTGCTGCTTTCTTTATTTCCGTTTCACACGCCTTAAGCGACGGATAACGTTCCATCAGGTTACTTAACATTTTTACCTCTCACAATTCGTTTTCAGAGGCCGAGCCAACGCATCAGGGCGTCGCGTTCGGTGAAATCACCGATTATCACGTCGGCTCCCGCGTTTATCAGGCGCTTGCGCTTGACGGGGTTTACTCCGCTGAGTTTTACCTCGTCAGAGGCAACGCCGAGCGTGAAGCAGCCCTTTTCCTCTCCGAGCGCGATCTCAACCTTGCCGTCGCCGACGAGAAGCAGGGAGTCGGAGCTGAGTCCGCTCTCCTCAAGAAGCATTTTTATGACCGCTTCCTTTGAGCACGCCTCGGCTCTGCGCGGCGCGCCCTTAATGATACCGAAACAGTCGGATACACCAAGTGCCTCTGCTTCGAGAAGCACGTCCTCGTGGTCGGTTCCGCTTGCAAGATACAGCTCGATTCCCGCATCTTTCAATGCCTTGATGAAATCAACTACGCCCGAAATAAGGTATTTGTTCGGCGAATCCTCGCCGCGCTTCAAGCGTTCCGTTCGCGCGCCGACCTCTTCCATAAGTCGTCGGTTATACTCGTCCTTATACCACCAGACGTCGTGACTCATATCTCCGCGTCCGATTTTGTCTGCCTGCTCCTTCAGCCACTTCATCTGATATACGGTCTGAATGCCCGTTGATGAATCTATATACGCGTCAATCTCATTTTCACGTTCCTTAGTTCCGTCAGAAAGGAAGTCGAGCATCAATCCCCGCATTACCCTTTCCCAGCCGCAACGAAGCGTTGAGATCGTACCGTCAAAATCAAAGACAGCCGCTTTCACCTTACCGTTCGGGATACGGCTCGGCTGCAATATCTCAAAATTATCGTTCTTTTTGCATTTCTCCCACTTCGCGATTATTTCGTCGGGTGAGGCAGTTCCCGTCGTGCCTATCTTCTTGACAGTCACACCCGAGGCAAGATTCGCAAACGCCATCGCCTTTACACCGTCCTTGCAAACCGCATACGCGCAGGAAAACGCCGACAAAAAGGTATCACCTGCACCGACGATGTCGATCTCACCGTCAGCGGGAACAGTTTCAATGTAATGACACTCGCCGTTTTCGCACCAAAGTCCGCCGAGGGCGCCAAGCGTAATTATAGCGGGCGCACCCGTCCTGCTTTCGAGCCTGTTTCCGATATTGATATAGTCCTGAACCGATCCGCTCAGCGCCGCGAAATCTGCACCAACGGCTCTCGCCGCCTCGACCTCGTTCGGCTTAATAATTACGTTATTGAACCGATCTATTCTGTCTCTGCTGTCAACGATCACAGGCATTGTTTTCGCAAGCTCGCAGAGGCGGTCTCTCATCCGCTGCGTGATAACTCCGTAGGTGCAGTAGTCGGAAACGGCTATAACGTCTGCTTCCTTTGCCGCAATTTCAAGAGCGGCGAGCAGCTTTTCCTCGTCACGGGGGTCAATTTCCTCGTAATTTTCAAAGTCGAGGCGCGGATCCTCCTGCCCGATACCGGAAATTCCGACCTTAATGGGCTTGACGTAGCAGGTCGTTACACCGTCTTTTCTTTTTACGATTCCCGAAAGATCCACGCCCTGCGCCTCAAACAGATCGGTCAGGATCTTGCCGCGCCAATCGTCGGCTATTGCCGTAACGGGAATGAGCTTCTGCGGTTCAAGCGATGCGATATTGCTCACCACGTTACCGCCGCCACCCGGTGAATAGGTCTCACTTACGACAGGTAAGATATAATGCGGCGTTTCACGCGATAAGGTGCTTTTCTTCATATCGGCACGCCAATACGCGTCGATCGCAACGTCGCCGACGAAGCACACCTTTATCTTTTTTATTCCATCAAGTATACTCAAAAGCTCGTCTTTATCCAAAAAAGTATTCATATATTATCCTTTCAGTCCCGCGTACAAGCTCGAAATTGTCTCGGCTCGGTAATTCTCCTTTGCTTCCTTAAGCTTTCTGAGCAAGCTCGAAAACTTCTCCCTTTCAAATATTGTGTCGTCCCGCATACCGGCGTGCGGAGGTTATCTATTGTTATAAGATCACGTCTGTCCTTCGCCGTGAAGCTCTTACTTTTGGAAAAATCTACCGTTTCGGGTTGAAGCATATTGTTTTTCTGCTTTTCAAATACTGTTTCTTATGTAATCATTATAAAATACGTAATTTGATGCGGCAACCTATCTATGAAGATATATCGACTGTTTTTTAAGATTTTATTGACAAATATAAAATTTCAGTATATTATATTTTCGGGTGATGAATTTGAAAATATACGACAACGTTCCGCGCCTGAAAACGGCGGAAAAAACGGGAAACAAGCATATTTTTGTCAAAAGAAACAATTACAGCTTCTACGATCTGCACTGGCACGATTACTTTGAAATTGAGGCGGTGGTAAACGGCTCGGGTAAGCATTTCTGCAACGGTATTGAATATGATATCGGAAAAGGTGACGCTTATTTACTTACCCCCGTTGACTTTCACAAAATATCCTCTGATAATTCTCTCGATATAATCAACGTATCGTTCGACGCGACTTGGCTGACGGAGGAAGCGCGGAATCTCGTTTACTCCCCCGAATATGTGAAGATGCGGCATTTCGAAAGCAGTGAGCTTGAGAGCTTCATCTCTGCGACTATGCTCGTAAAAAACGAATACGAAAGCGGCGGCCCCTGCCTGAGGCAGCTCCTTGAGTATCTTGTGAGCCGATTCGTTCCGTCTGATCAAGCGAAATATCAAGGCATTGAAAAAAGCAAGCACCTCGACAGCATCGTGCGTGCAGTTGCCTACGTCGAACAGCACTTCAGAGAGAAGATCACCCTCGAAGATCTTGCGAAGATCGCCGGTTATCATCCGGCTTACCTCAGCAGGCTTTTTTACAAGGCTACGGGCGAAAACTATACCGAGCGCATCACCTCTTTGCGAATAAACTATGCTAAGACGCTTCTCAGAAGCGGATTTGCGGTTTCGGAGGCATGCTTTGCTTCGGGCTTCGGATCGCTCTCTAATTTTTCTTCAATCTTCAAAAGACAGTGCGGAATGAGTCCCGCGACATATAGGGAATCGAATACAGACAGATAAATAGAAATCCACCCGCATTGCGGGTGGATTTTCAGTTTCGGGCGTTGCGCTGATCCTTGCGGCTGCGCACAAGTGCGCTTTAGAAAGGTCTGCCAGCCACGCATTTGTTACTTGCTACCCGTTCGACCCTTGCCTTCCCCAGCGGGGAAGGTGGCTGCGACGCAGGAGCAGACGGATGAGGAGATTTCAAGGTTTTGTTTCTTTTGTTCCTTTCTGATCATCCACCGTTTCTTTTCTCCTCATCCGGCCTCGCAAGCTCGGCCACCTTCCCCGCTGGGGAAGGCAAGACATTGTCCTTCAAATTCTCCTCCTCTTGGTTTTGTCTTATTATTGTTCATCGGTAAACCTTTTTTGAACCCCGCCCCTCACGCGGGGTTTTCAGTTACAAAAAAACTCCGAAAGCGATGCTTTCGGAGTTTTTAACTTTTTACGCCTCGGTTGCTTCCTCTGCGGGAGCTTCCTCGGTAGCAGTCTCTTCAGCGGGAGCTTCTACAGCTTCCTCTGCTACTGCCTCTACGGGAGCTTCCTCTACAGGAGCTTCAACCTTCTTTGCAGCCTTCTTGGACTTCTTGGAAGCCTTCTTTTCCTCAGCTGCTTTCTTCTCAACCTCACTGAGAAGAACTATACGAGCCATCTCTGCTCCGTCGCCGCGACGGGGACCGAGCTTGTAGATTGCCGTGTAACCGCCGTTACGGTTTGCATTCTCGGGAGCGATCTGGTCAAAGACCTTCTTAACTACGTCTTCCTTGGTGATGAATGCAAGTGCCTGACGGCGAGTTGCAAGTGTATTCTTCTTTCCGAGAGTGATCATCTTCTCGGCAAGAGCGCGAACTTCCTTCGCTCTGGTAAGGGTAGTGTCGACCTTACCGGTCTCAAGCAGAAGCGTTACCATACCGCGGAGCATTGCCATACGGTTGGCGGTAGTTCTGCCGAGCTTTCTTGTTCCTGGCATTATTTCATACCTCCATTAATCATTATGCGGTAGAAATTGACTATTAGTCAACTTCCTTCTTGAGATCAAGTCCGAGAGAATGAAGCTTCTGAATTACCTCTTCAAGAGACTTCTTACCAAGGTTTCTAACCTTGATCATATCCTCTTCAGTCTTGTTTGTAAGATCTTCAACCGTATCAATGCCTGCTCTCTTCAGACAGTTGAAGGAACGAACAGACATGTCAAGCTCCTCAATGGTCATCTCAAGGACCTTCTCCTTGACAGTTTCGGGTCTTTCGACAAGTACGTCGATCTTCTGTGCCTCGTCCGAAAGGTTTACGAACAAGTTGAGATGCTCGTTGAGTATCTTGGCGGCGAGCGATATAGCTTCCTTCGCCGAGATAGTGCCGTTAGTAAGTACGTTAAGCGTGAGCTTATCGTAGTCGGTGTTGGAACCGACACGGGTATTCTCGACCGTGTAGCTTACGTTATAAACGGGAGTATAGATACTGTCCGTATATATAACGCCAATCGCCGGCTGGTTATTAAGCTTGTTCTTCTCCTGAGATACGTATCCGCGACCGTGGCTGAAGGTGAGCTCCATATAGAAGCGTGCGCCGTCGCTTACGGTTGCGATATGATGCTCGGGATTGAGGATCTCGAGGTCTGCGTCTGCCTTGATATCGCCGGCAGTTACCGTGCAAGGACCGGTCACGTCAATGACTGCGGTCTTGGGGGTATCGCTGAAGAGCTTTGCGGTGATACCTTTGACGTTAAGGACGATGTTCGGAACGTCTTCCTTTACGCCTGCTGCAGTAGAGATCTCATGAAGAACTCCATCGATCTTGATGCTTGTTACTGCTACGCCGGGCAGAGAGCTGAGAAGTACTCTGCGGAGCGAGTTACCGAGGGTCGTGCCGTATCCTCTTTCAAGAGGTTCGACAACGAATTTACCGCTCTTTCCGTCCTCGCTGAGATCGACTGTAGCAATATTAGGCTTTTCTATTTCTATCATTTAAAATGTACCCCTTCCTGTATTTATTTATTGAAACAAATCAGTACCGTTATGCAGCCGAGCTGAACCCCGATGCCGCATATACGGCTATCGGGTTTAGTTCTTGGAATAAAGCTCGACGATGAGGTGCTCTTCGAAGGGGAAGTCTACGTCGTCTCTCTGAGGGAGAGCTGCGACCTTAGCGACTACCTGTCCCTTATCAAGCTCGATCCACTTGGGAGTGATGTGAGAATCGAGGGACTCGATGAGTGCCTTGAACTTTTCAGAAGAACGGCTCTCTTCACGGAGAGTGATCACGTCACCTGCACGAACGATGAGAGAAGGAATATTTACCTTCTTACCGTTGAGACGGAAGTGACCGTGAGTTACGAGCTGACGAGCTTCCTTACGGCTGTTTGCAAGACCGATTCTGTAAATAACGTTGTCGAAACGTCTTTCAAGAAGGTTGAGAAGGTTTTCACCTGCAACGCCTTCGGTCTTTTCTGCCTTCTCAAAGTAACCCTTGAACTGGTTCTCGAGAACGCCGTAGTATCTCTTTGCCTTCTGCTTTTCGCGGAACTGTACTCCGTATTCCTTTACGTTCTTTCTGCCATTACCGTGCTGGCCGGGAACGGAAGGATGCTTCTCTATTGCGCACTTGCCGGAAAGGCAACGGTCGCCCTTAAGGAAAAGCTTAGTGCCTTCTCTGCGGCAAAGCTTGCACACAGAGCCTGTATATCTTGCCATACTGTTTTTTCCTCCTGCTTACTTAATGTGAGCCATCAGACTCTTCTGCGCTTGGGGGGACGGCAACCGTTGTGAGGAATAGGAGTTACGTCCTTGATCATCTCAACGTTGAGTCCTGCTGTCTGAAGCGCACGGATAGCGGATTCTCTTCCCGATCCGGGTCCCTTAACGTAAACTTCTACGCTCTTCATGCCGTGGTCAACTGCGATCTTTGCTGCGGTCTCAGATGCGCTCTGAGCAGCAAAGGGAGTAGACTTTCTCGAGCCCTTGAAGCCAAGTTCACCGGCGGAAGCCCAGGAGATGGCGTTGCCCGCCATATCGGTTACGGTTACGATTGTGTTGTTGAACGTTGCCTGGATATGAACCTGACCCTTTTCAACGTTTTTGCGCTCACGGCGCTTTCTTACGACCTTCTTGGCCGAATTCTGTGCTGCCATTTAGTTCACCCCTTTACTTCTTCTTGTTAGCGATGGTCTTTGCGGGACCTTTGCGGGTTCTGGCATTAGTCTTGGTTCTCTGACCTCTTACGGGGAGACCCTTTCTGTGACGGATGCCACGGTAGCAATTTATCTCGACCATTCTCTTGATGTCAAGACCAACTTCACGACGGAGATCACCCTCTACATGGTAGTGGTTTTCGATCTCTTCACGGAGCTTTGCAATCTCTTCCTCGGTAAGGTCCTTTGCGCGGGTATCGGGGTTGATTCCGGTTACCTCGAGGATCTTCTTGGCAGAGGTTCTTCCGATGCCGTAAATATAGGTCAGAGCGATTTCAACGCGTTTTGCGTTCGGAATATCAACGCCTGCTATACGAGCCATGTGATTTTCCCCTTTCTATTAACCCTGTCTCTGTTTGTGCTTGGGATTTTCGCAAATTACCATTATGCGTCCCTTGCGCTTGATGATTTTGCACTTTTCGCAAATCTTTTTAACGGATGGCTTAACCTTCATTTTGTTACCATTCCTTTCTTATTTAGCACGCCAGGTGATTCGACCCTTTGTAAGGTCGTATACGGAAACCTCAACGGTTACCTTATCTCCCGGCAATATCCATATATAGTTCATTCTGAGTTTGCCCGAAATGTGGGCTGTTACGATGTGTCCGTTAGGGAGCTGAACCTTGAAGTGTGCGTTAGGCAGTGACTCAAGAACGACACCCTCGAACTCTACTACATCATCCTTAGGCAGAAGAATCCCTCCTCTTCAATTTACGATACTGTCATAGATATTTCCTTTTTCTCTCAGAAGCTTACGGAGCACTCCGTCGGTAAGTCCCGTCAGATCTGTCTTATGCCCTTCAAGGATCGGAAATATATGCTTAATGTTTTTTCGTTTCGGTCGGGCTATCTTATGCTCGCGTCCGTCGCTTACGTAGGCATCTGCCCCGTCAAGCTCGGTCACGAGATATATTCTTCCCGTGTCATGTCCCTTTAAGGATATGACATAACTGCCGCGTCTTATCACAGCGTTTCGTCCACTCTCGTCAGATATACGAGCCCTTCCTCGGTGAGTGCCACCGAATGCTCGTAATGTGCGGTGAGCGAGCCGTCCGCTGTAACGACGGTCCAGCCGTCACGAAGCTCCTTGACTTCGTAGGAGCCGACGCTGACCATAGGTTCTATGGCGAGCGTCATTCCCTTTACGAGGCGTGGGCCCCGTCCGGGCTTTCCGTAGTTCGGCACCTCAGGATCCTCATGAAGCTCTCTGCCCACACCGTGGCCGACGTACTTACGAATCACTCCAAAGCCGCGATCCTCACAGTAAGTCTGGATTGCATGACCGATATCACCGATCCTGTTTCCTTCCTTAAACTGTTCAGCTCCTCGGTAGAAGCTTTCCTTTGTCGTTTCTATAAGCTTCCGAGCACTCTCGGACACCCTTCCTACCGGAAACGTGTTTGCGCTGTCACCGATGAAACCGCCGATGTTAGCACCAACGTCGATCTTCACGATGTCTCCCTCCCTGAGGATGACCTCAGGAGAAGGAATACCGTGTATGACCTGATCATTTATCGAGATGCAAGCGCTTCCGGGAAATCCGCCGTATCCTAAGAACGTCGGTTTGGCCCCGCACTTTTCGATGTAGTTACGGATTATATCATCGAGGTGTTTGGTGCTTACGCCCTCTTTTATAGCTTCGCCGGCTAAAAGCAAAGCTTCACCCGTGATACGCCCCGCTATCTTCATCTTCTCGATCTGAAGTGAGTTTTTAAGCTGTATCATAAATCTTAGGAGATACCGCCGTCGATCGTCTCGAAGGTGAGGCGAGTCGTATCGGCGACTTCCACCTGACCGACAACGAGCTTAAGCTTACCTGTCTTTTCGTAGTAAGCTTTAAGCGGCTCGGTCTGCTCGTGATAGGTCTCAAGGCGGGAAAGTACCACCTCGGGAGCATCGTCACGGCGGATCGAAAGCTCGCTTCCGCAGCTGTCGCAGGTCTTTCCGTCCTTGCTCGGCTTGAACTCGGTATGATAGGATGCACCGCAGTTTGCGCAGACGCGTCTGCCACTCATACGAGTGACGATCGTCTCGTCGGGAACTTCAATGCTGATTACCATATCAATGGTAACACCCATCGTATCAAGTGCTTCCGCCTGGGGAACGGTTCTTGGGAACCCGTCAAGGATGAAGCCGTTATTACAGTCATCCTTTGCGAGCCGTTCCTTAATAATTCCGATCACTACCTCGTCGGGAACGAGCGCACCGCTTTCGGTATACGCCTTAGCAGCGAGTCCCATTTCGGTTCCGGTCTTGATCGCTTCTCTTATGATTGCGCCCGTAGAGATCGCGGGAATGTTGTAGCGCTCACTGACCTTTTCGGCCTGAGTGCCCTTACCTGCGCCGGGAGCACCGAGAAAAATTATTTTCATACGCTTTCCTCCGAATCTATCACTCAAGGAAGCCCTTGTAGTGACGCATAGCAAGCTGCGACTCAAGGTCACGGACAGTTTCGAGTGCAACGCCGATTACTATGAGAAGCGAAGTTCCGCCCATACCGATAACTGCGAAGCGGTCAGCATCAATAATGTTAGCGAGCATAGGGAGACCTGCTATAACGATGAGGAAGAGTGCGCCTATCAAGGTAACTCTGTTAAGAATCTTCTTGATATAGTCAGCGGTAGGACGTCCGGGACGAATACCGGGAACGAAACCGCCGTTTTTCTTGAGGTTATTCGATACCTCAACGGTATTGAAGCTTATCGAGATGTAGAAATACGAGAATGCTACGATCAGTCCAACCGTAAGAACGGCGTAAACCCAAGACTGAGGTGTGAAAAGATTAACGAATTTCCACCAGAAAGATCCTTCCTTGGGCTGTGCGAACGCGCCTATCGTTGCAGGAAGCGAGACGATAGAGGAAGCGAAGATGACCGGCATAACGCCTGCCATGTTCAGCTTAAGCGGAAGATTGCTGTTCTGTCCGCCGTACATCTTACGGCCAACAACGCGCTTTGCATACTGAACGGGGATTCTTCTCTCACTGTTCGTAATGAACACGATAAGAACGATAACCGCGAGCATGATAATAACCGAAAGAATTGCCGAGAAGATATTGTAGAAGCCGCCTGCCTTTATCAGTTCGATAAGGGTAGCTGCTGCCTGTGAACCGCCGGAAAGGATGTTAACGAAGAGTATCATAGATACGCCGTTGCCGATTCCGTGCTCGTTTATCTTGTCTGCCAACCACATTACAAGCGAAGCACCTGCGCAGTAGCATGCGACCATTACAAGCATTCTGAGCGTCTCATTTTTTGTTGCAATGAGGAACGTCGTCTGATTCTTGATCAAGCTATAGTAGCCGTATGCGGTGACAAGAGAGAGCGCTACCGTAAGATAGCGGGTATAGTTGTTTATCTTCTGTCTGCCCTCTTCGCCGTCCTTAGAAAGACGCTCGAGAGCAGGGATAGCAATTGTTAAAAGCTGAATAACGATCTGTGCCGTGATGTACGGAGAGACCGAAAGAGCAAAAAGCTTTGCCTGCGAGAATCCGCTACCTGACATGATTGACAGGTACTGGAATATACCGCCAAGGGCCTGGAATTCATCCGGGTCAATGGTATGGGGGTCAACGTAGGGCACGGGAATGCAAGAACCAAGACGGTAAAGAAGAAGTATCACGAGAGTGAATATTATCTTTTTCTTGAGTTCAGGCGTTCTCCAAGCGTTTACTACTGTTTTGAACACTTAAACCACCTCGCACTTTCCGCCTGCTGCTTCGATCTTTTCCTTCGCAGCCGCGGTGAATGCGGCGGCGCGAACGGTAAGCTTCTTTTCTACGTTGCCGTTTCCGAGAATCTTAAGACCGTCATCTGCCTTGCGAGCAAGGCCAGCGTCGAGAAGGAGCTGGTGATCGATCACCGCACCGTCCTCGAAGCAGTTGAGCGCCGAAATATTGACTGTGGTGTATTCCTTTGCAAATTTGTTTTTAAAGCCTCTCTTAGGAAGCTTTCTGTAAAGCGGGATCTGTCCGCCTTCGAAGCCGGGGCGTACGCCGCCGCCGGAGCGAGCATTCTGACCCTTGTGTCCCTTGCCGGCAGTCTTGCCGTTTCCGGAGCCGGGGCCTCTGCCCTTACGCCATGCGTCTTTTACAGATCCTTCAGCCGGTGTAAGTTCATGGAGCTTCATTGGAGTTCCTCCTTATTAGTATAGAATCAGCCCTGCTTCTCAACCTTAACAAGGTGAGAAATTACCTTGACCTTACCGGCGAGAACTGCGTCGTCTGCGTGTACGATGCTGTCACCGATCTTTTCAAGTCCGAGCGATTTAGCGGTAGCCTTCTGATTGGGCTTCGCGCCGATTGTGCTCTTTACGAGCGTTACCTTTACGTTTTCCATTTTCTAACCTCCCGTTATCAAAGCTCAGAAACGTCAATGCCGCGGGCCTTAGCGACCTCTTCAGCAGTGCGGAGAGCCTTAAGGCCCTCGAAGGTTGCCTTAACGACGTTTACGGGGTTGTTGGAACGAAGGCACTTAGCTCTGACATCGCGGACGCCCGCCATCTCAAGAACTTTTCTTGCAGTGCCGCCGGCGATAAGTCCGGTACCCTCAGAAGCGGGCTTAAGAAGGACCTTACCTGCGCCGTATACACCGAGAACCTCATGGGGAATGGTAGTACCCTTAAGAGATACGGTGATCATATTTTTCTTTGCATCTTCGATGCCCTTGCGGATAGCTTCCGGAACTTCGGCTGCTTTGCCGAGACCGTATCCGACGTGACCGTTTCCGTCACCTACCACCATAAGAGCTGCGAAGCGTGCGATACGTCCGCCCTTTACGGTCTTAGATACACGGTTTACAACAACGAGCTTTTCCTGAAGGTCACCGGTATTCGGATTGAATTTCTTTTCCATAATTAACCTCCGTTATCCTCAGAACTTGAGGCCGCCCTCGCGGGCGCCTTCAGCGAGCTCAAGCACGCGTCCGTGATAGATGTATCCGCCACGGTCGAATACTACGTTTTCGATGCCCTTGGAAAGAGCGATCTCTGCGATCTTCTTGCCGACTTCTCTTGCTGCAACCTTGTTGCCGCCGTTGCCTTCGAAGCTCTTACCGAGAGTCGAAGCGGAGCAAAGGGTCACGCCGTTAACGTCGTCAATGATCTGTGCCTGAATGTTCTTAAGAGAACGGTAGACACAGAGGCGAGGACACTCGGGAGTTCCGGAGATCTTCGCACGAATGCGCTTATGTCTCTTCTGGCGCTGAATGTTTGCGTCTTTTCTGCTAACCATTTATGTCTACTCCCTTCTTTATTTACCGGTCTTACCGGCCTTACGGCGGATGTGTTCACCGACGTACTTGATACCCTTACCGAGGTAGGGCTCGGGGGGTCTCTTCTCACGGATCTGTGCCGCGATCTGTCCAACGGACTGCTTTGAGATACCCTTAACGGTTACGTTGGTCTGATCCGGAACCTCAAAAGTGATTCCGTTCTCTTCTACGAACTCGATCGTATGAGAGTAACCGAGGTTGAGCACGAGCTTATTGCCCTGCTTCTGCGCACGGTAACCTACACCGATGATCTCGAGCTTCTTGGAGTAACCTTCGGTTACACCGACGACCATGTTGTAGATAAGGGTACGGCTGAGGCCGTGAAGTGCTCTGTTTTCCTTCTCGTCGTTTGCGCGAGTAACGATTACTTCGTTGCCTTCAACCTTAACTGTGATAGAAGGGCGGATCTTCTCGGAAAGCTCTCCGAGCTTGCCCTTTACGGTTACGAGATTGTCTTCACCAACGGTAACAGTAACACCGGCGGGAAGAACGATGGGCTGTCTGCCTATTCTTGACATATTCTTTCCCTCCTGATATTACCATACGAAGGCGAGAATTTCGCCGCCGATGTTGTTCTTACGAGCTTCCTTGTCGGTCATAACACCCTTAGAGGTAGATACGATCGCGACTCCGAGGCCGTTCATTACGCGGGGCATATCCTCGCAGCTTGCGTAGATACGGAGACCGGGCTTGGAGACTCTGCGGAGACCCTTGATCGCCTTGTCCTTACCGTTGTACTTAAGCGTTACGCGGATGATTCCCTGCTTGCCGTCCTCAACGATGTTGTAGCCCTTAACGTAGCCCTCTTTTACGAGGATGTCTGCGATGGACTTCTTCATGTTAGAGGCGGGAATATCAACTGTTTCATGCTTTGCATTACTTGCGTTGCGGATTCTTGTGAGCATATCCGCAATTACGTCTGACATCTGCATTTAATATTTCCTCCTTTGTAAACCAGCTTTGCTTACGACTTGTCAGTATTTGTCGCAGGCAGTTCTGCTTACCACGATGCCTTTCTTACTCCCGGGATCTCGCCCTTGTATGCGAGCTCTCTGAAGCAGATACGGCAAATTCCGAATTTACGAAGATAAGCATGCGGGCGACCGCAGATCTTACATCTGTTGTACTCGCGGGTAGAGTACTTCTGGGGTGCCTGCTGCTTGAGTTTCATAGCCTTTCTTGCCATCTCGTTATCTCCTTCTCTTACTTAGCGAAGGGAGCGCCCATAAGGGAGAGCAGCTCTCTTGCTTCTTCGTCGGTCTTAGCGGTAGTTACGAAAACGATGTCCATACCGCGGATCTTCTCTACCTTATCGTACTCGATCTCGGGGAATATAAGCTGTTCCTTAAGTCCGAGAGAGTAGTTACCACGTCCGTCGAAGCCGTTGGGGTTTATACCCTTGAAGTCACGGACACGGGGGAGAGAGAGGTTGAAGAGACGGTCGATGAACTCGTACATTCTTTCGCCGCGAAGGGTAACTTTTGCGCCGATCTTCTGTCCTGCACGGAGCTTGAAGTTAGCTACCGACTTCTTTGCATAGGTCGGAACTGCCTTCTGACCGGTGATAAGAGTGAGGTCAGCGATGATGGTATCGATAACCTTAGCGTTTTCCTTAGCGTCGCCTGCGCCGATGTTAAGAACGATCTTATCAAGACGCGGGATCTGCATGGGGCTCTTATACTCAAACTTCTTCATGAGTGCAGGAGCAACCTCGGAATTATAAACTGTCTTAAGTCTTGCCATTACCAAGTTCCTCCTTACTCGAATTCATGTCCGCACTTGCAAACGCGGACCTTAGTCTTAACGCCATCTTTATCTACCTTGTAGGTAACGGAGGGGCGGATGCCCTTCTCGCACTTGGGGCAGTAAAGCTGAACCTTGCAGGCGTACATAGCGCCTTCTACCTTGATGATGCCGCCCTGGTCACCCTGCTTACGGGGCTTTACGTGGCGGGTTACGATATTAACGCCCTTAACGATAACCTTGCCTTCCTTGGGAGAGGTTTCAAGAACTTCGCCCTTGAGGCCCTTATCGTCGCCGGATACTACGATGACAGTATCGCCTTTTTTAACATGAAGCTTTTCCATTTTAACGATACCTCCATCTTAAAGTACTTCGGGAGCGAGGGAGAGGATCTTGAGGTAAGATTTCTCACGAAGCTCTCTTGCTACCGGTCCGAAAATACGGGTTCCTACGGGGTTCTTATCTTCCTTGATAATAACCGCTGCGTTCTCATCGAACTTGATATACGATCCGTCGTTTCTCTTGAGACCCTTAACAGAACGAACGATAACTGCCTTTACGACGTCACCCTTCTTTACCTGTCCGCCGGGAGCTGCCTTCTTAACGGCTGCTACTACGACGTCGCCGATATTTGCATAACGGCGTCCGGAGCCACCAAGCACGCGGATACACATAATCTCTTTGGCGCCGGTGTTATCGGCAACCTTCATATATGACTGCTGCTGTATCAATGTGCAAATCCTCCTTTGAGTCGAACCTTGGCTTGCACGGGGTTGCCCCCGCTCTGCTGTTTCCGACTGTTATTTTGCTTTCTCGATAATGTTAACAAGGCGCCATCTCTTGGTCTTGGAAAGGGGACGAGTCTCCATTACCTCAACCTTATCGCCAACACCGCACTCATTGTTTTCGTCGTGAGCGTGGATCTTGACGGTGTGCTTGATGACCTTGCCATACTTGGGGTGCTTAACGTTGTCGGCGATAGCAACTACGATGGTCTTATCCATCTTGGTGCTTACAACCATGCCGACTCTGGTTTTTCTAAGATTTCTTTCTTCCATAGGGCTTTACTCCTCTCGCTTTCTCATTATGCGTTCTTCTCGTTGAGAACGGTCATAACGCGTGCGATGTCCTTCTTGACCTCACCGATGCGGTGGGGATTCTCAAGCTGGTTGATCGCATTCTGGAAACGGAGGTTAAAAAGCTCGTTTTTGAGCTCCTTGAGCTTTGCTTCGAGCTCTTCGGAAGACATATTTCTGATATCGTATGCTTTCACGGCTTATTCCTCCTCGGAAATAGTGTCGTTCTTGGTGATGAACTTGCACTTGATGGGAAGCTTGTGAGATGCAAGGCGCATTGCTTCCTTTGCATCAGCTTCCGATACACCGCTCATCTCGAACATGATACGTCCCGGCTTAACAACTGCTACCCAGTACTCAGGAGAACCCTTACCGGAACCCATTCGAGTTTCAGCCGGCTTCTCGGTTACGGGCTTGTCGGGGAATATCTTGATCCAAACCTGTCCGGAACGCTTGGTGAAACGAGTCATCGCGATACGGGCAGCTTCTATCTGGTTGGAGGTGATCCATGCGGGCTGTGTTGCCACAAGACCGTAATCACCGTATGCCAGAGTGTTACCGCGGTGGGCTGTACCCTTCATTCTGCCGCGCTGAACACGTCTGAACTTAACTCTCTTAGGCATTAACATTATTTGTCGCCTCCCTCTTTGTTCGCGGGTGCGCCCTGACGGTTGTTCTTGAAACCGCCCTGACGGTTGCCCTGATTCTTATTGAATCCGGGCTTACGGTCGCCCTTGAAGCCGGGCTTACGGTCGCGGCGGTCGCCGCGTCTTTCCTGCTTGGGAGCCTCGATCTTTGCCTCTGCAAAGCGTGTCTTCTTTCCGGTGTCGCGGAGAACCTCACCCTTGTAGACCCACGTCTTTACGCCGATCTTACCGTAGGTGGTGTTTGCCTCTGCGAAGCCGTAGTCGATATCGGCACGGAGAGTCTGAAGCGGAATAGAACCTTCATGGTAATGCTCGGTTCTTGCGATCTCGGCGCCTGCAAGACGACCGGAGCAAGTAACCTTGATACCCTTAGCACCCATACGCATGGTACGCTGAATGGACATCTTCATTGCGCGACGGAAGGATGCGCGTCCTTCGAGCTGCTTTGCGATGCTTTCAGCAACGAGCTGTGCATTTACGTCGGGGTTCTTGACCTCGACAACGTTTACGAGGACAGGCATGCCGACCATTGCCTCGAGCTCGAGCTTGAGCTTATCGATCTCGGCACCGCCGCGACCGATCACAAGTCCGGGCTTAGCGCAGTGAAGGAAGACTCTTACGCGCTTGTTATCGCGCTCGATCTCGATCTTCGGTACGCCGGATTCCTTATATTTTTCTTTAAGGAATTTTCTCACATTGTAGTCTGAAACGAGGGTATCGCCGAAGGACTCGTCCTTAGTGAACCATCTCGAATTCCAGTCTTTAATAACTCCAACACGGAAACCGTGAGGATTAACTTTCTGACCCACTTGCTCTGCCTCCTTTACTTAACTTCTTTTTCCTTCACGACAAGCGTGATGTGGCTCGTTCTCTTGAGTATTCTGTCGCCGCTTCCCTTTGCTCTCGGCATCATGCGCTTGAGAGTAGGACCGGGGCAAACGTAGCACTCAGAAACATAGAGCTTTTCGGGATCCATGCCGAAATTGTTTTCAGCATTTGCGGCTGCGCTCTTAACGAGCTTGTATACGTACTCCGAAGCCGCCTTCGGGGTGTGCTTAAGGATCGCCGCAGCGTCTGCGACCTTCTTGCCTCTTACGAGGTCGAGAACGATCTTAACCTTGCGGGGGGAGATCCTTACAAATTGAACCTTAGCTTTTGCTTCCATTTTTGTTACCCCCATTATTTACCGTTATTGGACGTCTTGGAGCCGGCATGTCCCTTGAAGGTTCTCGTAGGAGCGAACTCTCCAAGCTTGTGACCTACCATGTCCTCGGTGATGTATACCGGAACGTGCTTCTTACCGTCGTGAACTGCGATCGTGTGTCCAACAAACTCGGGAAATATTGTGGAAGCTCTTGACCATGTCTTGATAACCTTCTTGTCGTTAGCTGCGTTCATCGCTTCGATGCGAGTGAAGAGCTTTTCTTCGACAAAAGGTCCCTTTTTCAGGCTTCTGCTCATTTATGTTGCCTCCTTATTTACCGTTTCTGCGTTTTACGATGAACTGATTCGTCTTGGCCTTCTTGTTACGGGTCTTGTATCCGAGAGCAGGCTTGCCCCAAGGAGTTACAGGTCCCGGTCTACCGATGGGCGCACGGCCCTCACCACCACCGTGAGGGTGGTCGCAGGGGTTCATGACAGAACCGCGGACGGTAGGACGAATGCCCATGTGACGCTTTTTACCGGCCTTACCGATCTTGATGGTCTCGTGCTCGATATTGCCGATCTGACCGATCGTTGCCTTGCACTCAAGACGAACAAGTCTTACTTCTCCGGAGGGGAGACGGACCTGAGCCATGCCGTTTTCCTTAGCCATCAGCTGTGCAGCTGCGCCTGCGGTACGAACAAGCTGACCGCCCTTACCGGGGTAAAGCTCGATGTTGTGGATAAGAGTACCAACGGGAATGTTGGCAATCGGAAGAGTGTTACCGGGCTTGATATCGGAATCAGCGCCGGAGTAGATCTTGTCGCCGTCGGTTACACCTGCGGGAGCGAGGATGTAGCTCTTGTGACCGTCTGCGTGCTGGAGAAGTGCGATGTACGCTGTTCTGTTAGGGTCGTACTCAACGCCGATAACAGTTGCGGGCTCGTTTGTCTCAGCTCTCTTGAAATCGATGATTCTGTACTTAAGCTTGTTACCGCCGCCCTGGTGACGAACGGTGATTCTGCCGTAGCTGTTACGTCCGGCATGCTTCTTCTTAGTAACTATAAGACTCTTTTCGGGGGTGCTCTTGGTCACCTCATCGAAAGAGGGTACAGACATGTTTCTTCTCGACGGAGTAGTCGGCTTAAATGTTTTTACTGCCATTTATATCACTCCTTCTTAATACATGCCATCGAAGAACTCGATAGTCTTGGAGTCTTCGGTCAAGGTTACGATTGCCTTCTTCCATTCGGAAGTGTAACCGAAGTGGACTCCGAGTCTCTTGGGCTTCTTCTTCATGTTGATAGTGTTTACGGAAGCGACCTTAACGCCTTCGAAAACGGTTTCGACCGCATTTGCGATCTCGGGCTTGGTTGCGCTCTTCATTACCTCGAAGACGTATTTCTTCTCGGATGCGAGAGTCATAGATTCCTCGGTGATGACGGGGCGACGGATAATATCGTATACGTTCTTCATTATGCGTACACCTCCTCGATCTTTTCAACAGCACCCTTTGCGATTACGAGCGTGTCTGCATTGAGAATGTCGTAAACGTTGATGGTGTTTGTCTGAGCGGTCTTAGCGCCCTCGATGTTTGCGAAGGAGCCGATGACCTTTGCGTCATTGTCAGCAAGAACGACGAGAACCTTCTTCTTTGCGCCGACTGCGGTAAGCATCTCTGCCATTACCTTGGTCTTGTACTCTTCAGCTACGATAGCGTCAACGACTACGAGGTCGTTATCTGCAACCTTAGCGGAGAGAGCGCTCATAAGCGCCTGCTGTCTAACCTTCTTGTTGATAGTGACTCTGTAGGAACGGGGCTTGGGAGCGAAGACTACGCCGCCGTGTGTCCACTGAGGAGCACGGGTCGAGCCCTGTCTTGCGCGACCGGTTCCCTTCTGTCTCCAGGGCTTCTTTCCGCCGCCCGAAACCTCGGTACGAGTGAGAGCGGACTGAGTACCCTGTCTCTGATTCATAAGGTAAGCACGAACTGCAGTGTGAAGCACTGCGCCGTTTACTTCTGCGCCAAATACCTTTTCGGAAAGATCAATGGTTCCGACTTCGGCGCCCTTCATATTAACAACCTTTACATTCGGCATCGTTAATTTCCTCCTTCCGATTAGGCCTTGACGGCGTTGCGGATGAAGACGATACCGCCGCGAGCTCCGGGAACTGCGCCCTTAACTGCGATGATGTTCTTTTCCGCATCGATCTTGGCGATGCTAAGATTGAGAACGGTTACCTGCTCGTTACCGTACTGACCTGCCATCTTCTTGTTCTTGAAGATGTGTGCGGGGTCGATAACGCCCATAGAACCGGGCTGACGGTGGATAGGGCCGGTACCGTGAGTCATTCTGAGGTGGTGGTGATTCCAGCGCTTGATAACACCGGTGTATCCGTGTCCCTTGGTGATGCCGGTAACGTCGACCTTTTCACCTGCTGCAAAGATGTCAGCGGTGACGGTATCGCCCGTGTTAAATCCGGAAATGTCATCAAGACGGAATTCCTTAAGGTGCTTCTTGCAGGAAACGCCAGCTTTTGCAAAGTGACCTGCTTCGGGTTTGGTAAGCTTCTTTTCGGCTACGTCAATGAATCCGAGCTGGATTGCATCGTAACCATCAGTCTCCACGGTCTTCTTCTGAGTAACCGTGCAGGGGCCGGCTTCGATCACCGTAACGGGGATCACGTTGCCGTTTGCGTCGAAGATCTGAGTCATACCGATCTTCTTGCCGATAATGCCTTTTTTCATTTTGTTTTCCTCCTGATTTTAGTTATTGGTTGAAGCACGCAAGGCCGTGTGCCTCAACTTGACATAAAACCTCGGGGCTTTCCCTCGGGTTCGATCTATCCTTATTTATTAAGGATTACTTGATGTCGATCTGAACGCCTGCGGGGAGCTCCAGACTCATAAGCGCTTCTACGGTCTTCGCAGAGGGCTTGATTATGTCAATGAGTCTCTTGTGAGTTCTGAGTTCAAACTGCTCGCGGCTGTCCTTATACTTATGAACCGCGCGAAGAATCGTGATGATCTCCTTTTCGGTAGGAAGCGGAATAGGACCCGAAACCGTTGCGCCGTTGCGCTTTGCGGTCTCTACGATCTTCTCTGCTGCCTGGTCGATGAGGAAGTGATCATAGCTCTTGAGTCTGACTCTGAGTTTCTCCTGTACTGCCATCGTTTTTGCCTCCTTTTTAATATTGCTGCTGATGCAACTAAAAGTGGGGCGAAAATCTGAACACTCAGCCGGGTGTTTCTTCACTCGGCCTAAATTAAACCCGAAGTTTTTTCAGCATGCAATCCTGCATAAAAACCCTTCGGAACGTGCGCCGTGAGCAGCACGCGGGATCCTTCGATCCATCACAGTCCGATTTCCATCCGCCCGTTTGTAGTCCTCGGCAAACCGCCGCCAAGATATCTCAGCCTGTCCGATATTACCCGGATAGACCGGTTTCCTTGACGAAAAGCTGACTTGGACACGGACATACTCCACGGAAATTACCTCCTCCGACTGAACTGTAGGTGTCTTTGGAGCAACCTTCCGCTTCAACGCACATCAAGCTTTTCAATTATACAGTATAAATTAGTAAAAAGCAATAGGAAAATGCAGGAAATTTTCATTTTTAAAATAATTTACAATTTATTCACATGTTTTCCCGCGAAATTGATTTTTTTCGCCTTCGTTTCTTGACTTTTCGCTTTGGAGGTGATATTATGTTGTTATTCTAGATCCTCGAAAGGAAATGACAAAATTGAAAAAAGCAAAACCCTCTACCAAAATAAAAAATCTGACGCTTCTTGCGCTGATGACGGCGCTTGTCGTGCTAACCGAGATCATCTCCGCCAACATTAAGTTTGGTACTTTTTCAATCACTCTGACTCACATACCGATAGTTATCGGTGCATCTATACTCGGACCGTGGGCAGGCGCATGGCTTGGCTTGTCTATGGGAGTTGTAGTCTTGTTTGAGCCCGCGACTCAAGGGTTCTTGCTCGTGAATTTTGCTGCAACTGTATTCGTTGTCCTTCTCAAGAGCACTCTTTCCGGTTTTGTTTCGGGCGTTATATACAAAGCTATAAAGAACAAAACTCTGTCAATATCGGTCTCCGCCTTGACTTGTCCGATAGTAAACACCGCGATTTTCATCATCGGTTCCTTGGTATTCTTTTCACCGTCTCTTGCCGCGATGGCAGGTCCCGGCAAAAACGTGTTCATGTTTCTCATTGTGGGGATAATTGGAGTTAATTTCATCATTGAATTTTTAGTTGCAGCTGTTATGATACCCGTGATAAAGAAGGTTATCGACATTTGCAAGAAAATGCGCAGCGATAAGTCATATATATAGTAAGGAAAAATTTGATCAAAATAACAAGACCTCCCCAGACGCGGAGGTCTTGTTTTGTATATGCAACGTTACGTTTCTTCGGTACACGGTTGCTTCGCAACCTACACCTCATCCGTCAACCTTCGGTTGACACCTTCTCCCGCTGGAGAAGGTATAACAACGCAGCGAAGCTTCGCCCCCTACAATGACGTGGCACAATCTTTGTGCGCCATGGAATAGAGTCAATATAATCCCGCCCGAAGCGGAGCTTTGGGCTTACAAAAGTTTTTGAAAAGGGGCGCGGGGAGAAACTTTTTTCAAAAAGTTTCTCCCCGCGTTATGCTTATCATTTAACTGCTTCCGAAAGCGCCTTTGAAAGCTGATCGGGGCAAGAGGTCTGCTTGAAGCCGCACTTGATGCCCTCGACGCGCTTAATTACGTCAGCAGCGTCCATGCCCTCGACGAGCTTGCCGATGCCCTGGAGATTTCCGTGGCAGCCGCCCTCGAAGACTACGTTGTGCACCTTACCATCGTCGTCAAGCTCAAAGATTATCTTGCGCGAGCAGGTACCGCTGGTCTTATATTCGTGTTTCGTCATTTATTCATCCTCATTTTCTGTTTGTAATCTTTTGTATGCTTCCTTAATGTCGGAAACGGAGTGTCCGTATCTGATTAGAAAGGCAAAGGTCTTATCGTCACGCGCTCCACCTTTTTTCTTGAGCAGCTTCAGGCAGACCTCGGTGAAATCTACGTCCTCAAGCTCGTCGCTGTCGAAGGTGAACGCGTCATACGCCTCATCTGTAAACCGCTTGAGCGCGAGCTCCTTCATGATCCGCTTTTTGCCGTAGAGCTTGTTAAGTGCCAGCGAACGCGCCGAACGGAATATCATCCGCGTGTCGTTCACATAGCCCTTCATCGTCATATACTCGCAGACATCGTTTACCGTCGTTTCGGAATAACCGCGCTCGGTCAGCTTCGTTTTGAGCTGATTGAGCGTATTATCCTTGTAACCGACAATATTCATAGCCGTGCGAAGCGCCGCTCCGTACGCCTTTTCGGGGTCGGACGTGACAGGCGCTTTGCGTTTTTTATACATCGTCGTCAAGGTCGAACTCGAAATCGTCCTCGTCGAGCGAAACCTCGTTCGGTGCTTCGTCGCCCGTCAGCGCCTTCTTGATCTTCTCCTCAACCTCGCTGAACATTTCGGGGTTGCTCTCAAGGAATGCGAGCGCATTATCGCGTCCCTGTCCGAGACGGGTTCCGTTATAGGAGAACCACGAGCCGCCCTTTTCGATGATTCCGAGCTCGGTGCCGATATCCATGATCTCGCCCGAGCGATTAATGCCCTTACCGTAGATTATATCGAACTCTGCGGTCTTGAAGGGAGGAGCGACCTTGTTCTTAACGATCTTACACTTGGTACGGCTTCCGTAGGGCTCGGTTCCGTTCTTGAGAACCTCGGAGCGGCGGATGTCGATACGCACAGATGCGTAGAACTTAAGCGCGGTTCCGCCCGTCGTCGTCTCGGGGTTTCCGTACATAACGCCGATCTTCTGGCGAAGCTGGTTAATAAAGATAACAACGACGTTCGACTTCGAGATAGCACCCGAAAGCTTACGCATTGCCTGCGACATAAGACGCGCATGAACGCCGACGTTACTGTCGCCCATATCGCCGTCGATCTCCTGCTGAGGAACGAGAGCTGCAACGGAGTCGACTACAAGCACGTCGACCGCGCCCGAACGAACGAGCGCCTCGGTAATTTCGAGCGCCTGCTCACCGCTGTCGGGCTGGGAAACAAGAAGGTTGTCAATATCAACTCCTAGCGCCTTAGCGTAAACGGGATCGAGCGCGTGCTCAGCGTCAACGAAAGCCGCAACGCCGCCCTGCTTCTGTGCTTCAGCGGCAATGTGGAGCGCGATCGTAGTTTTACCCGAGGACTCGGGTCCGTATATCTCAACTATTCTTCCCTTCGGAACTCCGCCTATACCGAGCGCGAGGTCGAGGGTGAGGGAGCCCGTCGGAATTGCGCTTACGCTCATGGCGTTGTTTTCGCCGAGTCGCATGATCGCTCCCTGACCGTACTGCTTTGTGATCTGTGTTATGGCAACGTCAAGTGCCTTTTTCTTTTCAGCATCGGTGCCGGGCATTTCTACCGGCTTTTTAGGTGTTGCTTTAGCCATAATTTTATTCTCCTTATCAGTAAGTCGGACCGTCAAGCAGCCAGACCTCATTTTCAAGTGTTAAAAAGAAGCGCTTTTCTATTTCGTTTCCGTTTTCGTCCTGACACACAGCGTCCACGCTGACATATTCAGGCGTTTTCTTTACGACCTTTGTTGATACCACGGTCAACTGACCCATAATATTGATCTCATTGTAGCTTGCATCAATCATCAGCTTTCCGTCGATATCCTTGTATCGCGGACTAACGTCGTTATCGAGAAGTCCGTCACTGCTCGTCGTTTTCGATCCGACGAACATGTTTACGTAGATCGACTCCAGGTATCTTTTCGAATAGACCCTTTCTACCTCGACCTTTATTTCGGATATCGAGGAGTATTTGCTCTCACTCAGATCGACCTCAACGTACGTTGTATCATCATAGTCGCCGTCCTCATGAGGAAGACCCTCGCCGAAGAATATCACGTTGAACTCATACGAGCGCGGAACGAGGTCGCAAAGCACCTCGAATGCCTTTTCCTCGCTTATTTCGAGCGGCTCCTTCGGCTCATTGCAGGAGCTGCAGGAAAAGAATAATACCGCCAAAGCAAGCGAAAGAATCAAAATTAAAACTCTTTTCATATTATCTCTCATCAAAAATCAAAGCTGATTTGGTTTGTCAACGGAAGATCCGTCAGGTTTATGACCTCAAGTCCCTTTTTCAAGGCATAAGTTACTGTGTTATAGGTTCCGCCCGATCTTTCCTTCAAATAGGCGATACAAACTACGCTTTTATCGACCATATACTTATTTCGCACATGCATACAGCCCCTATGGTAGCTTCCACTCACAAATACCTCGCTATCTGCGCGGGCGCGGACTCGGTCAAACAGCTCGACCTGTGACGTTGTCCATTTACTTTGGTAATTGGGGCAAGGAAGCGCGAGGTTCAGGGTAATATCGGGATAGACCTGCTTCATATTAAGCACGGTCACCGCCGCCGTAAAATCAAATCCGAGTGCTCCTCCTGCGTAATAATTCTTTATACCCTTTGCATAAAGCGCTTTTATCCGCTCCGAGACAAGCAATGCGGAGCTTTTAAGCTCTTCCTCGGTCATAGCTCTGTGTCCCGTGAAGCAGGCGCAGGTGTCGGGGGAGTATTCCATATTGTGTCCCCCCTCATTTTCTACAAGTATTGCTCTGCGGTCATCCTGAGCGAAGCGTCGCCAGACCCGTTCGATTCCGTCTGCCGTGTCATTCTGAGCGTAGCGCCGCTAGACCCGTTCGACTTCGTTTTGCTCCGCTCAGGGTGACGGCGACGCCGTAGAAACACTTGCGTTTCTACCCCGAACGTCCGAATGGCAACGCGTAGCATTTGGATCCCGGAACTCTCTTTGAACCAATTATACCACATTCGGTTTAAAAAGTCAAACATTTGTTTGAATTTTTTATTCCAGATTTATGTAGTTATGAGAAATCCCCTCTTTATTCAGAAGCTCTACTTCTCTGCCGTTCGACGTGAGAACTATAACCTGTCCCTTTTCTGCCGACAGCAGCTTCAGCATATTGGTGAGCCGCGTATCGTCAAGGCGCGAGAAGCTTTCATCAAACACCGTCGGTATCAGCTTTCCGCCCGAGATAAGCTCGGAAAGCGAAAGACGCAGAGAAACGTAGGTAATATCCGACGTTCCGGCGCTCATAAAGCTTTCGCCCTTAGTCACTCTTCCCTCTCCGCTGATCGGACGGAATGTAAGTGAAAATTCGCCGTCGACACCGATCTCATCGTACTTACCGCCGGTAAGCGACGCCATCTTCTCCGACGCACCGCGCGAAAGACGCGGCGAAACGGAACGGCGCATATTATCGGACGCAGTCTCTATCATCGAATAAGCAAGCGAGAAGGCATCGAGGCGCTCACCCAGTGCCGCCTTTTCCGCCTGCGTGCTCTTTATAAGCTCGTCTACGTCGTAAGGATGCTCGGACGTAACAGAAAGCTCGGCACGGCGGACCTCAAGGTTATGCTTGATTCCCTCCTTAAGTCGGATCGACTCCTCGGCAAGCTTGAACTTGCGATCGGCATCGCGGTAATCGAAATTATCGGGGACGTTAAGCTCCCTACCGTCATCTATCGGCTCATAGGGACGTCTTTCCTCTGCTTCGCTCTTCATCTGTACGTAAGCGATACGCGCATGTTCTGCTTCGGTTTCAAGCTTATTTGCGGTATTAATGACCTCGACCATCTCACCAAGCACTGCTCTTGAATACTTGATATCCCATCTTGCACAAAGATCGTTCAGCGCCTTTGAGTATCTTGCGCGCTCGCCCTTATGCTCCTCGAGATCTCCCCGTATTATATCGAGCTTTGCCTCGTAGCCGTCATCATGCACGAGTGCCTCGGTCTCGAGATCCTTCATAGTATCGGACAGCTTCTTCACAAGCGAGAAGGATCCGATCATGCCTGCGAGCCCCGCTATCGCAACGACGGCGAGCGCGATTCCTGCGCCCTTGCTTCCGCTTATAAACATCCATGCGCAAAGTGCGGCACAGAGAATGAGCATAATGAGGGAAACGACTCCGAGTGCCGCCATGACGCCTCTTTTCGTTCCGACCTTCTTCTTTTTCTCGTTGTTTTCGCGCAGGGCTTTTTCGCGCGCAAGTCGGTCGATCTCCATTTCCCTGTTGAGGTTTTCAAGACGCCTTTCAACGCCATCTATCCGTTCGTCGCATTTAGCTACCTCGCTCGCGCAGTCGCGGAGCGACTGAAGATACGAAGCATCGGGAAAGAAATTCTTTCTCGTGTGCGCCGTCTTATGTGCCAAAAGCGCATCGGTCGCGTTCTGATAATTCTCCTCGAGCTGACGAAGGCGTTCCTTGCTTTCGCGGCTCTTAGCCAGCTTATAATCGTCTATGCTTGACGCAAACTTATCTCTTATTACCCTGTCGCTTTCGAGCGTTGCGTCGGTATCCTTGAGCTTATTTTCGATAGAAAGAAGCTCTTTACCGTCGTTTCTTGCCTTTTCAGCGCGAGTATCGAGCTGTGAGAGCTTGTTTTCAAGCTCAAATATCTTTCCGCCCTTTTTGTTTTTGTAGAGAAGCGCGACTCTTTCGTCGTCAAGACGCTTCAGCGCCTTTTTGACGTTCACGCCCTCGTCTGCGGCGAAAAGAAGATTATCGAGAAGCTCGGAGGCATCCTTGCCGTTTATACGGCTTCCGCCCGTCTGACCGACGAATGCGGTACTTGCAAACAGTCCCGACGGCATTCCAAGGAACACCTCACCGGGAACCTTGCCCTCATAGCAGGTGCTTCCGTTTTCAAGGTCATATACCGAAACGGAGTCCTTCGTTCCAACCGTCTTTCTCTCTATTCTGTATCTTTTATCACCGTCGCAGATAACGATGCTTCCCGCGACTGCATTCGACGAAAAGCCGATATACCTCTCGCGGTCGCCCTTGCCGTTGAAGCCGTAAAAGACGTAACGGATAAATTCCGCCACCGTGCTCTTGCCTGCCTCGTTATTACCTCGGACGATATTAACTCCGTCACTTAGAGACAGCTCATATCCGCTTATCCCCGCAAAGGATGTTATTTGTAGGGATTCTATATACATATCTACCCTCGTAAGTTTTATTAAAGAACCTTGATAGCTCCGTCTTTTCTGACCTTAAGAACGGTACAGGAATTTGCGCCGAATACTCTTTCGATCTCATTCTTGTAATTCGGCACGTCCTCGTTCGGAACGAATGCCTGAATGGTTCCTGCGAATCCGCCGCCGTGGATTCTCCAAGCGGAAGGACGGGAGGTGTTCGTAAGCGCGTGCTCGGTTACCGCGAGAGCGAGAGAAAGTCCCTGCTCCTCAACGTTTTTCGTCGTATATACGTTCTGGAGCCACATAAACGACGAGCGTCCCGAATCTTTAACGCCGTTAAAGAAGCCGTTAAGGTCTCCGCTTCTAAGGCACTCTGCAAGTACCTGTACGCGGTCGTTTTCGCCGATAAAGTGGAAGGCGCGAAGAAGCGCTCTGTCTCCGACCTTTTCACGAAGCTCGCCTGCACGCGAAAGGAGCGTTTCCTTATCAAGACCGCGAAGGGCCTCCTGACCGAATTCCTTGGCGACCGCCTTCATTTCGGCAGGAACTGCCGCATAGTCACCCGTCAGGTCTGCGTGGTTACCGCCCGTATTGGTGATACAGAGCGAATAGCCCTCGGCGCTGAGGTCGAAGCCGAGCTTTTCGATCTTTGCCGCCTTAGGATCGGCAAAGTCTATGTAGGAGAATCCGCCGACAGCGCAAGCGGTCTGATCCATAAGTCCCGATGGCTTACCGAAGTAGACGTTCTCAGCGTACTGAGAGATCTCAGCAATTACGGGATTCGTAATCTTTCCGTCGTTTACGAAGTAATTGAGGATATTTCCGATCATAACCTCGAAAGCGGCAGAGGAAGAAATACCCGAGCCCTTAAGAACGTTAGAGGTCGTATATGCGTCAAAGCCGCAAACGTTATATCCGCGATTCTTAAAGCCGGCGCAAACACCCGAGATAAGGGACGAGGAGGAATTGAAAAGCTTTTCGTCGGGCTTTTCGGGATTGCAGGTAACAACGTCCTCGGGGAAGCCCTTGCTCTTTACTCTTACGGTGTCGTTTCCGCTTACCGACGCAACTGCGATAATATCGAGGTCGATAGCGGCGGCAATTACGCAACCGCGGTTATGGTCTGTATGGTTTCCCGAAATTTCGCTTCTTCCGGGAACGGAGAAAAGGTTTACGTCTCTATTCTCACCGTAGATCGCGGCAAACTCCTTTACCGCTTCGGTGTAACGCGCTCTCTCTGCTATGACGTTTTCTTCGCCGTAAAGCGAAATGAATGCGGAATCGAGGTATCCTTCGGAAATTTTGGTTATAAGCTCCTGAATTTTCATGGTGATCTCCTTTTATAGATACTTATATTTATCTAATTATATATTATAACAAATTTTTTTGCGCATATCAATAGGTGAGAGCAAAAAAACAGAGCCGAACGGCTCTGTTTTTTACGCTATTTCAAATTCTCTTACGATGTTTGAACGTATCATATCAAGGGTCTTGCTGTCAAATGGCAATATGCCTGAGTTTATCATTTTAGTTCCTCCGAAGATCAGCGAACGGATAACGTAATACTTACGCACCCTGGTATCCTCGTCTACCTGCGTTTTTTTGCAATATTCCTCAATAAGCTTACTTGTAATAGGTGAGACGCTATCGGTTTCGGTCAGAGCGTTCGGCTTAAATACGGTATCGCTCATACTGAGGATCGCAAGATATTCGGGATAGGTGCAAAGGAACACTATATATGACATAGCTATCGCAACAAGCTGATCCCTTATCGACTCATCCGTATGTGCTTCTGCCGTGCTCTTAAGCACCTCTTGCCATTTTCTGCCCACGTAACGCATGACCTCCGCGAGCAGGTCGTTTTTGCTTTCAAAATGCTTATACGGCGCAGCACAGGAAACGCCGCATTTTTTCGCTACGCGGCGTATCGAAAAATCGGCAACTCCATGCTCTTCAAGCTCGCATACTGCCGCCTTTAAAAATTTTTCCTTGTTTGCTTCATTTGCCGTTCTCATAGTGAGCGACCTTTCCTTATACGTTATTTAGATTATCGGGGGCGTTGCGTTTGATCTTTCTCGTTGTGGTCTTGACAAAATCTTTCTTTCTGATACATACCTTGCCGATATGCTTGTAATTCGGGAACTGCGAGTTTACGTCCTTTACGATCTTGTTAACAAGCTGCCTTTCCGCCTCGCAATAGCCCTTATCGGTCGGTTTCATTCCGGTTTTAGACGAAACGTTTTCTTCATCTGTGATCACTGCGGCAACTATTCTTCTGCCTTCATCGTCATTTTCCTCGTAAACCAAGCTCTCCTTGATAAATTCACTCTTCTCGAGGTAAAGCTCAAGCTCCTCGGGGAATATCTTCTTTCCGCCGGGAGATACGATCATGCTCTTTGCTCTGCCCGCGATCTGATATGCGCCGTTCGGCTTCTGACGCGCAAGGTCTCCCGTACGGAAATAGCCGTCGTGAGTCATCACGCGTGCGGTTTCTTCGGGATTTTTGTAGTATCCGAGCATAACGTTCGGTCCCTTGACAAGAAGCTCGCCGACGCCGTCCTCATTCACGTCGTCAAGCTTGACCGAGACGCCCGAAAGGGGGTAACCTATATCGTCGGGGCAGGTATAGAAATCACTGTGCATAAGCGAGATCGGCGCAGTTTCGGTAAGACCGTAACCGATCATAAGCTTTATACCGAAGCGCTCGTAATCGCGGAACACCTCAGGCGCAAGAAGCGCGGCGCCGCATACGATAAGGCGCATTCTGCCGCCGAAGGTCTCGTTTATAATACTGAATATCTTTTTACCCGCTTTTTTGCCCGTCACGTCGGACGCCGCCTTTTGAAGCGAGAAGATGATCTTACCACCCTTGATCTTCTTGTATTTCTTGAGTATCGCGTTACGGAAGGTTTCAAGGATAAGCGGAACTGCCGCCATGACTGTCGGACGGAAGAGCTTAAGCTCTGCCTGCAGACGCTTGAGCGAGCTGTTGTACGCTATCGCGCTTCCCGAATAAAGAATGAGAAGGCATCCGACTGTCGTTTCATAGGTATGATGAAGCGGCGCTATCGAAAGGATAACGTCGGTAGGATATATTTTTACGCGACGAAGCGCATGCGTCAGGTCATAACAGATATTATACTGCGAAAGCATAACTCCCTTCGCAACTCCCGTAGTACCCGACGTATAAAGAAGCGAGCCGAGCGCGTGAGGATTTATCTTATGATCGGCATAGGAACGGTCGCCATTTTTTATAAGTGCCTTTCCCTCCTTGACGAAGCTTTCAATATCGTCCATATTGAGCTTCAGTATCTCATCGGGAACAAGCGCCATTTTTTCCTCCTGCTCGGGGGAATAGATAACTGCATCCGCCTCCGCATCGGAAATAAGATCCGCTATCTCCTCTCCTCGAAGGTCCTTATCTATCGGCACAACGACTCCGACGCCGCAGGTTATAGCAAGATAGGAAATTACCCAGTTATGAGAATTTTTACCGGTAACCGCAACCTTGCATCCCTCAGGAAGCTTACTTCTCAGATAGGTCGCAAGTCCCTTTACACGCTCAAACACCTCTCTGTAGGTAATTTTACTTACGTCGCCGCCCTCGTTATAGAGGAAGGCAGGACGCTCGCCGTAATGCGAAACGGAGCGCTCAATAAGCTCTCTTATCGTCGTTATATCTTCTGTATCATATACGAAATTCGGATTATACTTAGCCATAGCTTTCTCCTTAGAATTAGGTTATCAATGTAAACATTATAGCACAAACGCCCGATAAAGTCAACATTGTTCACCAAAAGTTCACTCAGCGCAAAAATAACCGTGAGAATCTCTCACGGTTATTTTACGCATCAGCTTCGTTCTTTATTCTTTCAATTGCTTCAACAGCGAGACGGTCGCAACGCTCGTTGTATGGGTGACCTGCGTGTCCCTTTACCCAAACGTAGGTCACGTCGTGGTGCTCGTTAAGGGCGAGAAGCTGCTCCCAAAGGTCAATATTCTGCGCCTTTTTCTTATCGGACTTGACCCAGTTGTTACTCTTCCACTTTTTCGCCCAGCCGAGATTTATTCCGTCAACAAGGTATTTCGAATCAGACGTAAGCAGCACTCGGCACGGCTCCTTCAAAAGCTCAAGCGCCTTTATTGCACCGAGAAGCTCCATTCGGTTATTCGTCGTCTCGGCGAATCCCTCAGACAGTTCTCTTTCGTGTTCGTGATAAACAAGAATCGCTCCGTATCCTCCGGGACCGGGGTTTCCGCTACAGGCACCGTCGGTATAGATGTTTACTGTTTTCATTTATGCCTCTTATTTTCCGAGCTCGACATTTCTTTTATAAGATGCCTCGACCGCGGCGCTGAACAAAGAGTCGACGCCGCCTTTTTCAAGCGTCTTTACGCCCTCAATGGTGCTTCCGCCGGGTGAGCAGACCGCACGGCAGAGCGCGATCGGATCGCCCTTAGTCTCCGCAAGCATTTTTGCCGTTCCGATAAGGGTATGCTCCGCCATAACGAGAGCGTCCTCGTAGCTTAAACCGCACTTTTCGCCTCCGCGTGCAAGCGCTTCGATGACTTGGCAAACGAAGGCAGGACCGCAGCCCGAGACAGACGTTCCCGCGTCGATAAGTGCTTCGTCAAGCGGCATGAGAGTGCCTGCATTCTTCATTATGTTAAGGAATCCGTTCAAGTCATTTTCCGATACGTTTTCCGTCGCTGTGTAAAGAACGACGCCCTCTCCGACAGATACAGGGAGATTCGGCATTATTCTTACAGTCGGATAATTTCCGAACAGGTCAGATAGGCGCGAGGTCGTGATCCCCGCCGCCATCGAGACAAGGACGAAGCCGTCCTTCCTCTCGGCAAGCATCGGGCGCAGCTCAGACGCCAGATCGGCAAGCATTTGCGGCTTGACGGCAAGAAATATGTACTTGCAGTCGGATGCGATCTCACTAAGGTCACCGCTCATCGCTCCTGTTTCGGAGCAAAACGCATTGACCCTTTCCTTATTTACGTCATTAATTACAATGTGAAACGCGGAAACGCTCTTCATGACCGAGCGTGCAAGCGCCGATCCCATATTTCCGCAACCGATAAATCCAATTCTCATATTATTTTCTTACTTGTCCGTTTCCGGTTATTATATATTTATATGTGTTAAGCTCGTTAAGTCCCATCGGACCTCTTGCGTGCAGGCGCTGGGTGGAGATTCCCATCTCACAGCCGAGCCCGAACTGTCCGCCGTCGGTAAAGCGCGTTGAGGCATTGACGTAAACCGCCGCAGAGTCGACGACCGTCGTAAAATACAGCGCGTTATTTTCGTTTTCTGTAACTATTCCGTCGCTGTGGTGAGTCGAGTGAAGTGCGATATGCTCTACCGCTTCCTTAACGCCAGATACGATCTTGACTGCGAGAATATAATCAAGAAATTCCGTATCAAAATCGGTCTCGGAGGCAGGTGTGCCGTCTATTATCTTCGCCGCATTTTCGTCAAGCCTAAGCTCGACCGGTGTCTTGCCGGCAGCAGCCCTACCGTCAACCAAAAGCGCCTTCAGCTTCGGCAAAAATGCTTCGGCAATACTTTCGTGAACGAGGAGAACCTCCTCTGCGTTACATACTGACGGACGCTGTGTTTTCGCGTTTTCGATTATCGTCAGCGCCTTATCAAGGTCCGCCGATTCGTCAACGAATATATGACAGATTCCCGTTCCCGTTTCAATGCAAGGAACGGTCGCATTCTCGGTGCAGGCGCGGATAAGTCCCTTTCCGCCTCTCGGAATGAGCAGGTCAACGTAACCGACTGCCGTCATAAGCTCGTTTGCGCTTTCTCTTGTCGTATCGGTCACGATGTTTATGAAATCGGGATTCATTCCGACCGATTCAAGCCCCTTTTTCATCGCCTTAACGACTGCATAAGAGGTTCTGAACGCTTCCTTACCGCCGCGAAGGACAGCGACGTTTCCGCTTTTCAGACACAGTGCCGCCGCGTCCGAGGTGACGTTCGGACGGCTCTCGTAAATTATCGCAATAACGCCCATCGGCACCGACGTTTTTTTCACCGTCAATCCGTTTTCAAGCGTATGCTCGGAGATGGCGCGTCCCACAGGATCGGGCAGGTCGATAAGCGCCGTAACGCCCTTTGCCATATCGCTCACCCGCTTATGATCGAGCGCGAGGCGGTCTAGCATAACGTCGGATATAACGCCCTTTGCCGCAGATAGATTAAGCGCGTTTTCGTTTAAGATCTCTTCTTCATTATCGAGTATCGCCTGCGCCATAGCGCCAAGCGCTCTGTCCTTTTCCTCCGTCGAGAGGAGAAGAAGCTCGTTTTTGGCGTTTTTCGCCTTTATAAGTATTTCTTTCGTTGTCATTTATTTTTACCTATAAATCTAGTTCCGACGCTCTTGTTTTCAAAAATATCGTAAAGGATCTTCGGATCGGCACCGTTAGCGATTATCATATCACAGCCTGCCTCCGTCGCAATGACAGCAGCCGAAAGCTTTGTTTTCATTCCGCCCGTACCGAGCGAGCTTCCCTTTTCGCCGCCGAGCGCGATAATATCGTCGGTTATCTCTTCTACCGTCGGGATAAGAACGGCATTCTCGTCCTTATGAGGATCGGCAGTATACAGACCGTCGATATCCGAAAGGAGAACGAGCAGCTCCGCTTCGGCGCTCTCAGCGACGATAGCCGCGAGCGTATCGTTATCACCGACTGCAATTTCCTCGGTCGCTATCGTATCGTTTTCATTTATTACGGGAAGGACGCCAAGCTCGATAAGACGGTTAAGGGTATTTCTGAAATTTTCATGACGCTCCTCGCTTTTAACGTCGGAAGCGGTCAGAAGTATCTGCGCGACCGTATGGTTATACTCCGAGAAAAGACGGTCGTAGGTATACATAAGCTCGCACTGACCGACGGCTGCCGCTGCCTGCTTTGTAGGCATATCCGTCGGGCGTTTGCTCAGCCCAAGCTTGCCGACGCCCATTCCGATAGCGCCCGACGAAACGAGAATTATCTCGTGTCCTGCGTTTTTGAGATCGGAGAGAACCTTGCAAAGCTCCTCAACACGTCTGATATTTAGCCGACCGCCCTCGTGTGCAACGGTCGACGTTCCAACTTTGATTACAGTTTTCATTTTACTCTTTCTTTCCGAATACATACGCGTAATAGTCGTTTTCTATTACGTAGAATGAATATTTTCTTTTTGCCGAGACAAGCTGATTTACGCTCTTGACGTATGCCTCGATCTCAGCGTCGGTTGCGGTAAATCCCTGAGCGAGAGTAAACTTTTTATCCGAAGTCGTGTAGCTTCCGTATTTGGTTATCCAGTTCCACGAGCCCTTTTTGTTATCGAAATTCACGATAACTACCGGCTCAATGTCGGAAAGCACATCGGTTCCCGCCATAAGACGCGAATCGTATTCAAGACCGAATAGGTTTGAAAGCGTAGGCAGAATGTCGATAGCCGAGCAGGGCGTATCAACGTGTATCGGCTCCTCCATCGCGGAATTCCAGATTATAAACGCATTTCTGTAAAGCTCAAAATTACTGCTTATATCATCCGCCGGTATACCGTAAAGCTCAGCCAGATAAGCTCCGTTATTGTCGTCCCAAAGTCCGTACGGATAATGATCTGCGCCCATTGCGAAAACGGTTCTGTCAAGCACGCCTGCTTCGCGCAATCTGTCCACGAGCTCGGTCAGCATAAGCTCGACCTCGTACTGGCAGGCAAGATACGCCTTTACCTTGTCGGAATAGTTTAGACCGTACTGCTGGCAGTAGCTGTTTATAAACGCCTTGTGCTTCTTACACATCGCGTTTCCCGTCCAGTTGTACTCGGTGTGACCGCTTATCGTCATATAGTAAACGTGGAACGGCTCTTTGTCAACAAAGTCGTTTACCGTGATCCTTGCAGTATCATGGTCTGACGGCACCCACGGAAATTTCATTTTTGTTCCGTCCTCGAACGTGAAATCTTCAAGTCCGGAATAGCCCTTGACGTTGTTTCTGTTATACGCTATCCACTCGTAACCGAGCACGGGATGAGACTCGTCACGGTTATAGTAGGTGTGAGTCCAAGCGTGGTACGCCTTAGTAGTATATCCGAGCTTCTTAAACTGATTTCCGAGAGTAAAGGGCTGATAAGTCTTCGGAAGGAGCGTCTGCATACAAGCGGTGCTGTTGTAGAAGTTACCCGTCAGGTTTGCATATTCGCCCGTTGATGTCGATCCGCCCCAGACGCTGTTATAGAAGTTCTCGAACACGAAGCCCTCATTCGCCATCATGTAAAGGGTAGGCGTGAGGTTCGGATCTATAACGTGATGCGAGAAGCCCTCAAGTGACAGGAATATGAGGTTATACCCCTCAAACATTCCCGTATATTCGTTTTTCTTTGTAGGTGTTAGCGATGAAAAATACTTGTTAAGCTCGCCTATTTTTCCGCTTGTTTTGGAAAAATCGAGGTTTTCCATTACGTTGTCACCGTAAACGATCGGAGGAGCAGGCGGCTCAGTCGTTCCGTCAGGATCTGTTACGTCGGGATTGGTAGTATCGTTTCCGTCAGTCTCGAACGGGTTATAAATATCGTTCATTCCCTGCTTGATATCTACATTTTCCTCAAACTTACCAAAGATCTTTGCCTGAAGCTCCAATCGCATGGAGGTAAGTATACCGAACTTACCTGCACTCTCGGTCGAGTCGACGTATCTGTAATAATAAAGCGAGCCGTATTCTCCGTTGTCCGTCGCAACCGATACCGAACCGCAGATGAACGCAAGTGCCATCACCGCAACGCAGAAATAGTTCAGGATCGGAGGGATCCTTCTTGTAGGATAGTTAGAAAGCACCTTGTTGAATACCGACATCAGAATCGCAGGAATGGCAAGGATCAGGATATAACCAATATTACTGCCGATAGTTTTCCACATTATCTCGCCAAAATCACCGACTGCCTGACCTGCCATCGAGGCATTGTCGAGACTGTAGTAAAATCTGAATATCTGGAAGTATATCATTTGCGAGCAGATGATGATCGTGATCAAAACAATGAGCGCTACCGCTATTATCCTGAGCACCGTCCGATTCTTTATAAGCGACAGAATGAACGATATAAATGCACCGAACGAAAATGAGAAGAAGAAAATATTGATAAATTCAATTACGGTCGGCGCACCTGTCGTACAGAGGCGAACGATCATTTCAAGATAAAAAACGGAAATAGGGAAAAAGAGAAGCATTAAAATGAGATTTCTCACGTACTTCTTATTTATTGCTCTGCCATTTTTAACATTCATTTCTTTCATATTTTTGTTCCTATCGGTTATTCGTAAGCTTCGACTCGGTAAAGGAGAGTTTCAAGCAGCTCGCATGCCGCCCCTCTTCTTACCTCGTCTCTATTACCACTTAGCTTTAATCTGTAAACAGACGTACCGTAGATGTCAGAGATACCAACGTAGACAACGCCCGCCATATCGGAGGGGACTCCCTCTCCCCCGCTTGCGTATCCCGTAGTTGAAATGCCTATATCCGCCCCCGATACCCGACGCGCACCCTCTGCCATTTCATAGCAGCACTGCTCGGATACCGCGGTATAGGTGTCTATCGTCTCGGTGCTGACACCGAGAAGCGATTTTTTTATTTCATTCGTATACGACACGACCCCGCCGAGAACAACGCTCGACGCACCCGACACATCGGTCAGCATTTTTGAAAGCAGTCCGCCCGTGCAGGATTCAGCCGTAAATATCGTAAGTGACTTGTCCCGAAGAGAGGCAACGACCTTCTCGGAAAGGATATATTCCGTCATTACTTCGTTCCGAACAGACGGTCTCCCGCGTCGCCGAGACCGGGAATTATATAGCAATTCTCGTTAAGCTTCTCGTCAAGAGCCGCAACGAAGATATCAACGTCGGGATGATCCTTTTGAACCTTCTTTACGCCCTCGGGAGCCGCAACAAGGTTAAGAAGGCGAATATCCTTTGCGCCTCTTTCCTTAAGCATCGTTATAGCGTCGGACGCGCTTCCACCCGTTGCGAGCATGGGGTCGCAGAGGATTACTGTTCTTCTGCCGATATCCTCGGGAAGCTTACAGTAGTAAACGACGGGCTTGTGCGTTTCGTGATCGCGGTAAAGACCGATATGTCCGACCTTCGCAACAGGGAGAAGCTCAAGCAGACCGTCAACCATTCCGAGTCCTGCGCGGAGTATCGGCACAACGGCAACCTTCTTGCCTGCAATACGTTTTGCAGTCATCTTCTGAATAGGCGTTTCGATCTCACGGTCTACAAGCGGAAAATCTCTTGTTATTTCATATCCCATGAGCAAGGTTATCTCGTCAAGAAGCTCTCGGAATTCCTTTGCTCCCGTGCGCTTGTCACGCATTATGGTCAGCTTATGCTGAATAAGCGGATGGTCTATTATATGGAGTGTACTCATTTTGTTTCTCCTTTGTTTTCTCTTTCTGATAATTATACACCATTATAAAACTATTTTCAACACTTTTATAATAACTTAATTAACTTTATATCGCTAATTCACGTCAAGTTGACAAATTAGTCGAAATCAGATATAATATTGCTATCAAAAAAGTCGAGGAGGCAGTATGAAGGCATACAAACCGAGATTTACCAATACTTCGCTTTCTATACGCTACGCTCTTATGAGCTTATGCTTATCCGCCGTCTGCCGCTCGGTTATATTCGATCACCTTGCGCATCTGATAAGCTACGACAGAATGTCTATGCTTATTATACTTTTTAACGTCATATCCGTCGGCGCGATGAGCATTTTCTCCGTTTTTGCCGACAAAGTGAATAATAAGCATACCGGCGTGCGTCTTTCTGTGTTTTTTGTAATACTCGGATTTTTTCTGCCGCCGAGCTTCGGGATCAACCTTAAAATAGTCCTTCTCGGTCTCGGTTCTGCGCTTTTTTATTCATTTGCGTCGTCCTTGATCCTTTCGCGCTCAAACGGCAAGAGCGGCTGGATCGGGCTTCTCATCGGCGCTCAGAGCATAGGGCTGTCATGTGCTGTCTATTCGGGACTCTACGCGTATCTTTTAGCGCCCCTTCTTATGATCCTCGCAGTTCCATCCGACAAATGTCAAAATAATGACTGTACGGAAGAAAAAACGGCGAAAAAAACGGCTTTTTCACTGCTTCCGCTTGTCTTTCTCATTTTTTCATACCTGCTTCTTTCCTTCGAGTTTTCATCTTTCCGCTTTGAGTGGAACTTCACATATAAAACGCAGTTTCAGCTACTTATCGCAATTGGTCTCGGGCGCTCGGTCGGCGGATTCGTTTGCGACCGCATCGGACGCATAATGACAGTCGCCGCATCGGTCTCTTCGGGTACGGTCCTTATCTGCTTCTGCGCTGACCGCAAGTGGCTTTCGCTTCTCGGACTGCTTTTACTCTCGATGTCGCTTGCACCGATGCTGACTTCGGTAGCTCGCCTTTTCCCGAAAAAGCCCGCGTTTTCCTTTGCGCTCATGTCAGGCACGGCTTATCTCGGTCAGGTATTTGCGCATTTTTCAAAGCTGAACGGAATTTTAATGCTTCTCATAAGCGCGATGATAATAGCCGTTACCGTGGCGGCAGAATTGCCGTTTTCACGGAAAACGCCCGAAAGCGAGGAGGTCATAAATGAAGATAATTAAGCTCATTTTGCCGATAATCCTCATCCTTGCTCTAACGCTTCCGACCTACGCCATGCACCTGCCCGAAAATAAGGTCATCGACCGCAATCTGACGGTCGAAAAGGACGAAAACATAGTTAAAAACAGCATCGACGGCAAGACAGACGACAAAGCGGAAACAGAGACCTTCTTCATGTCCGACGTTAACTACCTGAAACGCGTATTTCTGCCGTTTCTTATACTGTTTGCCCTCGGACCGATATATCTTCTGATCGAGTATGGGATCAAAAATCGTAAAAGAAAAAGCCATTCGCAGTAGCGAATGGCTTTTAAATTTTTAATCAAGAAAATCTTCTCTGAACTTAATGTTGAACGCCTTTGTAAGGGCGCGGAGATCGTCGTCGGTAATTCTGTTCAAAATCGGGAAGCTTGCGTACTTCATATAAAGCTCAGCGCCCTTCTCGACGGTCTCGATAAGTCCGAATGTCTCGTCCAAGCTCTTGCCTGCGCCGTAGATTCCGTGCTGTGACCAAATGACAAGGCGGTAATCGCTCATCTTCTCTGCAGTTGCAATTCCGATCTCGTTGTTTCCGCAGACCATCCAAGGAAGCACGCCGATCCCCTCAGGGAATACGACGATGCACTCGGTGCAGGTTCCCCATATAGTGCGGGTAAACGACTTATCGTCAAGAGGATGGATATGCGTCATTGCGACGGTATTCGTCGGGTGAGTATGCATTACGATACGATTCTCGGGATCGACCTTAAGACGCGCCATGTGCGACATAAGATGTGCGGGAAGCTCACTCGTGAAGCGTCCGCCGTCCTTATATCCCCAAATAAGCTCTGCGGTCTCGCCGTCGGGCGCGATACGGATGATACCGAGGTTGTTTTCAATATCTCCGTCAACGTTCTTAAAGTATTTTCCCGTACCCGTTACAAGGAAATACTTTCCGATAAGATCGTCTGCCTTGAAGCCGATCGGGATAGTTCTTATGACCTTGCTCGTATCAAGGTACTCGCTTACCTCCTCCTCCGTGAGCAGATAGCTTACGTTTCCGCCGTTACGCTCGTCCCAGCCGAGACGGTACATATTGGCAGTAGTTTTTCTCATTTCACAAATAAAAGGTGCGTCAAATATATTCTTCATGGTATTCACCTCATACTCTATGTCTCAAGACTTCCTTTTCGTATTTTTCTATTTCAGCAAGCCAGGAAAGGTCTCCTGGTACGCCGTTTCTTACGCAAAATTCCTCCCAAACTGCGCCGAGGGGAAGCGTCTTCATCTCTTCCTGCAACGCCATAAGCTTCGTCATCTCGCCTTTATTCTGAAGCTCGGTGAACATTGCATTTGGCGTCAGCATAGCGCTGAGCAGTGCCTTGCGGAAGGATCTGATACCGATGACCCATGCAGCTATACGGTTTATCGACGCGTCGAAGAAATCAAGCGCCATTGCTATGTCGTCCATTCTTCCGCTCGCAACGATCTCCTTTGCGATCTCCTTAGTCTCGTCATCGTAACGGACGACGTGGTCGGAATCCCAGCGAACGCTTCTCGTTATATGAAGCGCGAGCTTGGGGTTAAGAAGCAGAAGCGAGGATATCTTGTCGGAAACGACCTCTGTAGGATGATAGTGACCGTTATCCATAAGCGGCACGAGTCCGTTTGCCTGCGCGTAGCCGAGAGTAAATTCTGCAGAGCCGACGGTATAGGATTCAAGACCGATACCGAACACCTTGCTCTCAAGGCAGACGTAGACCTTTTCCTTGTCGTATCCGCATCCGATGATCTCGTCAAGCGACTCCTTGAAGCGCGCACGCGGGCCTATCCTATCGGCAGGAATATCCTTGTAGCCGTCGGGGATCCATATATTCATGACAGACACCTTGCCCGTCATTTCTGCAAAATACTCGGCGATACGAATACAAGCGATTCCGTGACGCACCCAGAACTTTCTTATCTCCTCGTCGGGCGAGGAAAGCGTAAATTCCGCCGCCTTGGGATGCGAGAAGAAGGTCGGGTTAAAATCAATACCGAGCCCTCTCTCGAGCGCAAAATCGACCCATTTTTTAAAGTGTTTCGGCTCGAGCGCGTCTCTGTCGGCAAATTCTCCCTCCTCAAAGATCGCGTAGCAGGCATGAATGTTAAGCTTGTGCGCGCCCGGAACAAGGGAAAGCGCCTTGTCGATATCCGCCATCAGCTCGTCGGGCGTTCTTGCCTTTCCGGGATAGTTACCCGTCGCCTGAATGCCGCCCGAAAGTGCGTCGGGGCTGTCAAAGCCGCCTACGTCGTCGCCCTGCCAGCAGTGGACCGAGATCTCGGCTTTGGCAAGGTCGTTCATGACCCGTTCGGTATCAATTCCAAATTCCGCGTAGCGTTTTTTCGCTTCTTCGTAAATTACGTTCACAGTGTTACTCTCCTGACGTTAAAGCTGTTATAAACGGCAGTTCTTGCCTCGGGCAACGTCTTGAAAACACCTGTAGCCAGCATCTGAGAGATCAGGTTTCCAATAGCCGTCGCCTCGGAAGGTCCTGCATATACCGTCTTGCCGGTTGCAGCTGCGGTAAGCGCACAAAGATAATCGTCCTTGCTTCCGCCGCCGACGATATGTATCGCCTTCATTTCGCGTCCGAGAAGCTCCTCAAGCTCGTCCGATGCTCTCTTATAAGCATCCGCGAGACTGTGATAAACGACCGAGAACATCTCGCCGATAGAAAGATCGGGCTTGCCGAGGGCATTCTTTACCTCCTCGATCATGCTTTCAGGCGCGGTAAAGCGCGCGTCGTTCGGATCAATACGCAGGGGAGTGCCGCCGTATTCCTTTGCCATATCGCAAAGCATATCGAAGGTATAGCCCTTATCGAGCTCCTTCTTCATTGACTGTATCATCCAAAGTCCCGTTATATTCTTAAGATAACGGTAACGTCCGAAGATTCCGCCCTCGTTCGTAAAGTTATGCTTCATGCTGTTTTCCGACGCGTCGGGCTCGATCCTCTCAACACCGATAAGCGACCATGTTCCCGAGCTTATGTAGATAATATCCTCTTCATTTGTCGGAACAGCCGCAACCGCAGAGGCGGTGTCGTGCGTCGGGGGGAAGATGACCTTGGCGTTCAGCGCGCCCGTCTCTTCCTTTACTGCGCTCGAAAGCTCGCCGACGATATGACCGGGCATTCTAAGCGGTCTGAATATCTTTTTCGGAAGTCCGAGCTTTTCGATAAGCTCGTAGTCCCAATCCTTTTCGCCTGCGCGAACGAGCTGACCTGTCGTTGCTATCGTATACTCCGAGCAAGGAACGCCAGTAAGCAGATATGCAAGATAGTCGGGCATCATAAGAAGCGTTTCCGCCTTTTCAAGCTGCTCGGGCAAATGAGTCTTTACGTACTCGAGCTGATAGATCGTATTAAGAAGCGCCTTCTGGATTCCCGTTCTCAAATAAAGCTCCTTTTCGGGAACGGTCTTATAAAGCTCGGTGTCCATTCCGTCGGTACGCTTATCGCGGTAACCGACAGCGTCGCCTATAAGCTTTCCGTCCTTATCGAGAAGAACGAAGTCAACGCCCCAGGTGTCGATACCTATATAATCGGGGCTTTTGCCCTTCAGAACGCATGCCTTGATGCCTTCCTTGATGTGGTGGGCAAGAGATACCGTATCCCATACGAGAGTGCCGTTTTCGTTTTTCTTCATTCCGTTCGGGAAGCGATACATCTCCTCGGTCACGATCTTTCCGTTTTCATAAGAACCGATAATGTGGCGTCCGCTTGACGCGCCGATGTCTATTGCAAGATAATACATAATTCCTCCAAAAACATAGATATACATTTTAAGTATATCACATTGAAAATAATATAAAAGAGCATATTTTATCCTCTTTTTGCGTTCTTTTTTAACATTTTATCTTGAAAAGCGGCTTTTGGTATGTTAAAATCAAATTACAGCCACTTTTAGAGGTAAAAAATGAACGAAAGCATTATAAACCGTCTCTCCGCAATAAGCGAAAACGAAATGTCGGTCCTGTCTGAGGATTACAGCATGGCGTCAGACGCCGAAACGGCGTTTGCGAACATGAAGCTCCGCCAACGGGACTATATTTACAACGTCATTGACCTTTCAAAAACCGTCAGCGCACGTCCGCATACGAGATTCGTCGAATTCCCGAGGCATTCGCATAATTACATCGAGATAATGTGCGTGATCCGCGGCGAAATACGCCATATTATCAACGGCAAGACCTTCGATATCAAGGAAGGTCAGCTGATAATGATGAACAGACATATTTCCCACGGAATAAGAGCGTCGGGCGAAAACGATATTGCGGTAAACCTGATAGTTTCATCCGATTACGTCGGCATCGCAGGTGCAAGATTCAGAGGCGACCCGTCGCTTCGTGATTTTGCCGAGCAGGAAGAAAATGAACACGGCGAGGGGCGCTTTCTCATATACGGGTTTGACAGCAACCCGTACGCTGAGGCACTTATCGAAGGGCTGATCTGCCAGTGCCTGTTTGAGTCAGACACTCCGAAGGGCATACTCCGCGAAACGCTCTCGCTTCTCCTCCGCCATTTTGAGGCAAAGCCCGAGATGCTTCTCTATTCCTCGTCGGGAGACCCCGAGCGCGATCCTGTTAGAGAAAAGATCGGGGCGTATATTCAGAGCTTCTATAAGACCGCGTCGCTCTCCGAGCTTGCCTCTATACTCACAATGTCCGAGCCGTACGTCAGCAAACGCATAAAGGAGCTTTACGGAGCTACCTTCACCGCGCTTGTCAGCGAACGCCGTTTTTCGGAAGCGGAGCAGATGCTCCTGCATACCGACCTGCCTATAACCGAAATAGCCGAGGCGGTCGGCTACGATAACAACAGCTTTTTCCATCGCCGATTCCGCGAGCGCTACGGAATATCGCCCTCAAAATGGCGTAAGGAAAACAGAACGCTCCGATAAAAACGCAAAATCCACCCGAACGGGTGGATTTTTTATTAATCTCTTTCTTTTATCGGCTTATAATATCCGTTAAGGCGTATAAGATGATAGAGTGTTATAAGAAGTATTCCCGTCGACAAAAGCAGATCTGCGATAGTACATTCCTTCCAAACCACAAATAAGAGCATTATCGACATAAAAGACGCGCAGGCAAGCACCGTCGAAAGCGATGCGGTTACCGTAAACATTATCTTTCCCGTTCCCATCGTACGAAGCTTAAGATCGTACATAAGCGCAAGCATAACCGACACAAGAGTGACCTGAAGAAGTATTCTGACAGGGTCGTTTATCGCCGCTTCGGAATCGAAGTAAAGGCGGATAAGACAAGCTGCGTTCCATATCGGCGGGAAGAACGAAAGTACCGTAGTCAGACGGTCGTTCTTCTCGGTTCCGAGCAAGAAATACAGCGCCACCGGAATAGAAAGTACAACTAGAATTATCGAAAAAATCTTAAGCAGACCGGCTGTTCCCCACGATTCGATCAGGAACATAACCGACGAAGCCGCCATTGCAAATCCGCCAACAGACGAAATAACGTCACCTATACCGCCGTTATGCGTCTTTGTACGCATCTTTCCGAGCTTTCCGACGCATATTGCGAGCGTAACCGCAGCTATCGAAAGAACAAACAGCGCAGCGACCGACGCCGAGCCGAGCTTGCTTCCGAGCTTAAAAACGTGCATTACCGGGTCGTATCCAAACAGTATGCATACGGTTTCAAATATCATTGCTATTACTGCAAATATCGCTGTAAAGGAAACGAGCACAACGCCGAGATTCCTATATTTATTTCTTCTACCCATTAAAAAACTAACCTTTCAGTATTGCCCATAAGGGCTACCACAACATTATATACTATTTTTTCTCAAAATGCAATAGAAAAGAGAAAATCCGACCGAAGTCGGATTCTATCTTGAAAAACACAGTTCTTCGGGACACCCGGAAAAAGGCAAATTACTGCTGCTTCATAGCAGCGTAGCACTCGCTGCAGTATACGGGTCTGTCGTTCTTGGGCTCGAACGGAACTTTAGCTTCGCCGCCGCAGTTTGCACAAACAGCAGTGAAGAATTCCTTTCTTGCCTGACCGGCATTCTTTCGTGCATCACGACAGGGCTTGCATCTTTGGGGCTCGTTCTGGAAGCCACGCTCTGCATAGAACTCCTGCTCGCCTGCGGTGAAAACGAATTCGTTTCCGCAGTCTTTACACTTAAGAGTCTTGTCTTCGTACATTTTGCTACCTCGCTTTAATGTGGTAAATATTTTTTGCCCTCGGACGGGGTGTCACCGCCATCTTTACATCAAAATCAGATAAAATTGATACAACGCTTTACTTAAGCTATCAGGGCATATTGACGTCGTTATAGTGTCTCTTTATCTTCGATTTCGCGCGGAAGAGCGCATTATCGACCGATTTTTCGGTCACGTGAAGAAGCTCGGAGATCTCTTTATAGGTCTTTCCGCCGATATAAAGGGAAAACACAAGCCCTTCCCTTTTGCTCAGCACCTTTTCGGATACCGAAAGAAGCTCCGAAAAATCAAGTACCCGATCTCCGATACGCCTGCCCTCTTCCTTATGGGCAGTAACGGTTTTAGGAGACGATTTCTTATTTGCACGGCGTATAAGCGAAACCATTCTATTCCTTATACAGATCTTCGCATAAAGCCCGAAGGAAACCTTGTCCTGACTCATATCAAAGGTCGTAACGGCGCGATAAAAGGCAACCGTCGCCTCCTGGCGCAGGTCGTCCTTGTCTTGGATGATAGCATTCAGACGCGTTATGTATCTGTCGGTCATATTCTCAATTAAGGGTTTATACTTCTCGCAAAGCTCTGAGAACGCGCCTTCATCGCCGTTTTTTGCCGCTGTGATAAGTTCGGGAAACAAAATACTCCTCCGACAATGGTTACAATAATTATACCACTAAACAACCGTTTGTCAATACAGATTTCACAAAATTTTTAATATTATTTTTAATTTTGTTAATAATAAACATAAAAAAACTAGATTTTTTCATCATAATCACGGAAATTTATGTTGAATTTCAACAAAGTTTGTCGAAACAGGTTCATAAAGTAAAAATAAAGAGGGATAAAGTCCCTCTTTATTCAATGAGATAATTGACCTCGCCCGTCAAAACCGCCATAATTCCGCGGTAAACGACCTCGGGCTTATCATAGAAGTTACGTCTTATTCTTTCAAGCTGGGTGCTGCTTTCGACCGCCACCTCGACGTTAAGCAGCTCCTTGTCCTTTTCGGTAATAATACACTTCGCAATGAATCGTCCGTTCGGGAGCGGCTCGAAATCAAACTTGACCTTTGCGCCGCGTTCGCGGAACGAAAGGAACCGCAATGCGCTTTTCAAGCTTTTTTCCCGTATTGAAGGAAGAATGCGGCTGTCAAGCGTCTCGGCGACGATCGCGCCCTGCGGAGTTATCTCATAAAGCTCCTCACCGTTTTCGCCCGTCGGAAGCTCGAGCACGTTTCCCGTCTCAAGAAGCTCAGCGAAGCACTCGACAAAATCGAAATAGCCGACAAAGCCATCCTGAACGACTATATCGTTTATACTGACGAAGTCGAGCGGATAGCTGATATGGCGCAAAAGATGCAATATAAAAATTTTTATATCGTTTTTGTCGCGAAGCTGGCTTTGCATTTCATTTTCCTTGTTTTTGTTATTTTGGGATAATTACGGGGAAACCCATAAAGGATTTCCCCGACGTTTATTATTTCTGCTGTTGCTGTCCTACCTGATATTTGTCTGCGTTATTAAGAGTTGCACCGGTGAAGTCAGGCATACCGAAATAGTTTGTCTTCACTCCGACAAGATCTTTGTTCGTAATAAATCCGCTCTGAAGCTGAACGAGAGGCATTATGGGCATATCCTCAAGAAGCATCTTTTCTGCCTGATGAAGAAGAGTTGCTCTCTTGTCTGCATTCTTCTCGCTGTATGCCTTTGTGATAAGGGCGTCATACTCGGGATTCGAATAACCGCTGATGTGCGGCTCAAGCTCATAGAGACCCGTCGTCATATCCATAGCGCCGCCTGCAAAGGGAACTGCGAAGGATGCGAGGTTAGCGAACGCGTCGGTAGAGAACATAGTGTAGTCAACGAGAATTACGTCGAACTTAACCGCAGGATCTTCGGTTTCACCGTAAACCTCGTCCTTGCCCTCGTAAGCGTCAAGATACTGGTCATCCACAAGAACGATTTCGTTCGGACCATCGTACGGAACGGAGCCGAGAGAATGAAGAACAACGGTAAATCCGAGAGCTTCCCAGGTCTTCTTGAGATACTCTCCTACTGCCTTGTCGGCTTCGTCGTCACGGACAACGAGATTTATTTCGCCCAGTTCCTTATCTGCCAAAAGCGCCTGTGCCTCGGAAAGCTTTGCCTTGGAGTTAAGGAGCGTCTCGCCCTTGCTGCGGAAGGACGCCTTGCCCTTGCCGTTCGTAGTATTGAATACGCCGTCCGCTATAAGTCCCTTTGCGGGCTTAGCGAAGGTAAGTGTATCAACAATCTTTTCTCTATCGACCGCGAGCGAAAGAGCACGTCTTACGTCGGGATCGGAAACGACCTCGCTCTTTGTATTGAAAATACAGGAGAGCATAGACATCGTATCCTTAACGGTAACCTTCTTTGCTTTAACAAGCTCTGCCCTCTTATTGAGCGGTATCTCGCCGTCGAAAACGATCTCGCCATCTTCAAAACGCTTATAAACCGCAGCATCGTCAAGAGTCTTCGTGGTTGCGAAGGTAATGCTGAGACGGAACGCGCTTACGCTGCCGTGATAATAGGAGTTTGCCTGAAGAGTCATAGACTCGCCTGCAGTATATGCACGCATAGCGTACGGTCCGTTCGATACCATAAACGTAGCATTTGAGGACCAGTCGGATTCAAGACGTCCTACAAGGAACTCACGAAGCGGAACGAGCATCGGGCTTGCAAGGTACTCGTAGAACAGATCGTAGTTCGTAGGCCCTTCAAACTCAATGCGGATGATCTTAGACGAAACGTCGGTAATTCCGAGGTCGTCAATAGTAGCGTCACCGTCGTGAACCTTTTTAGCATTCTTTATGCAGAAGAGCATATTTGCAGCTTCGCCTCTGAAATCAGACTCAAGAATACGCTTCCAAGCGTAGATATAATCGCCTGCCTGAACCGGAATTCCGTCAGACCAGCCCGTATCCTTAAGAGTGATCTCTATTGCGTAGTATTTCTTGCTCGGATTATCAAGAACCTTAACGGACTTCGCCTGCGCCTTTACAACTTTACCGTTTGAATCGTACTTGAAGAGTCCTTCGTAAAGAAGCGACATTATCTTCTGCGAGGTCTGATCAAGATTACCGTATGCAGGGTCGAAGTTAGTCACCTCTCCCGAGATATATACGGGGATCGTAGGCCCGCTCTTTTTGTTATCGCTCTCTTTTGCGCAACCCGCAAACATCGGAATAACGGTCAGAAGAGAGAGAATTACTGCAATTAATTTTTTCATTTTTGTGAGGTCCCCCCATGAGAGAATAAAGGCATAGCTATGGCATGCCTATTTTATTACCTATACATTATATCACTTTTATTTATTTTAATCAACAACATTTTTGAGCTATTTTTTTCAAAATCCAAGTTTTGGCTGTTTGTACAACGACGGATTTGTTTTTTTGTGCATTTTGTCATGAATTATTTTTACATTCGGCGAGATACTATCATAAAAAAGCACTTCATGGGAGAAATTAAAATGAGCCGTTTGCAAAAATACGTGAGAACCGATATGGCACTTGAAGCGTGCCCGAAAGAAGAAAGCGGCGCTTATCGCGGCATATCGGCACGCGAATATGAAAAAGGCGGCGTTCCCGTTACGGAAATATCGGTTTTGAACGAGGAGGGCGCTTCGCTTCTTCGCAAGCCGATAGGACGGTATCTGACCTTTTCAGTCGGCAAAATATGGTTTTTGGGCGACGAGCAAAGAAACGTGGTAGCAAAAGCGATAGGCGAGGAAATAAAGGCACTCCTTTACTCTTTTGGAGAGATAAAAACCGTTCTCATCGTCGGACTCGGGAACAGACAGATGATATCTGATGCCATCGGTCCATTCACAATAAAGGGAATAAGCGCAAACCGACACGTAAAGGAAAACGACCCTTCCCTCTTCAAAAAGCTCGGCTCGCTTTGCACCTGCGCACTCTCCCCGGGAGTAAGTGCCGAAACAGGGCTTGAAGCGGCAGACGTTGTTCTCGGAGCGGTAAAGGCATCGGAGGCATCGGCGGTGATTGCCGTAGACGCGCTTGCGTCAAAAAGCGTTGAACGTCTCGGAACGACGGTGCAAATAGCAAACACTGGCATCATGCCCGGCTCGGGAATCGGAAACCGCAGAAGTGCCATCGACAAAAAGACGCTCGGAGTGCCGGTAATATCGGTAGGCGTGCCCACCGTCGTCGATTCATCCACGCTCGTATTTGAAACGCTTGAACGCGCAGGGGTGACTGATATTTCACCCGCGCTCGAAAGAGAGCTTGAAAACGGAAAAAGCTTCTTCGTTACCCTGAAGGACGCAGACACCGTCATAAACGAAATGGCAAAGCTGCTGTCGCATTCAATTAATATCGCGCTGACGGTATAAAGAACTCGCTCTCCAAATATATTTATATAAAAAGGAGGGCAGTCATGCAAAAAATAAATTTATGCGCCATATTCGGCAAAAAAGCGGATTTCGGCACGATCTTCGATCTCGTCGCAAAGGCAGTTATACTGCTTCTCGCGGTCTTTATTATGATCTACAGCTCCTATGACCGGCTTTTTGCTTTCTCGGTCAAAAAGGATCTTCCGACTCGCGACGAGCTTGAAGCCGGAGCGGAGGAGCTTCCTCCCGCATACCGTGACATAATATTCGAGCGCGAATATCCGCTCGGGCTCGGCATTTACGACACGATCTTCTCGGACGAAAGCGTAACGGTCCCGAAGGGCGAGCTGAAAATAAGCGCGACAGACCTCAGCAAAAACCCAATGCCGGATCAGATATATTTCAAAAACAAGACCGCATACGACATAAACATTTCGAAGTTTCTGACCGCATACGGTGCGTCGCTTGAAGCATCAAAAAGCGAATATGATATGTCTGAGCCGCTCGTGCTCATCTATCACACTCACGGTACGGAGGGATACGCCGAGGAAGGCAAGGTATCGTATTCCGCTTCCTCTCTTCCCCGCTCGACCGACACAACGAAAAACGTCGTCGCCGTCGGCAAATATCTTACCGACATTCTGAATGCAAACGGAATTCCGACCGTTCACTGTACGATCATGCACGACAACGGCTCGTATAACACCGCGTATACAAATTCTGCGAAGAGCGTAAAGGAATATTTGAAAAAGTATCCCTCGATAAAATACACGTTCGACATACACCGCGACGCGCTTGTAGGTGACACCGCGGTCTATAAAACGCTTACATACGACGAAAGCACGCCGACAGCACAGCTTATGTTCGTCGTCGGAACCGATGAAGCAGGTGCCGACCATGACGGCTGGCGGAGAAATCTCTCTTTCGCCGTAAATGCCCAGCATTTTCTCATAAGCCGACTGAATAATATAGTAAGACCCATGTCGATAAGACGGTCTGCCTATAATCAGCATTACGCTCATATAGGAGCGCTCATCGAGGTCGGCACCTGTGTGAACACTCTCGAAGAGGCAAAAGCGGCAACAGAGATACTGGGCGAGGTTTTAAGCGGAATGATACTGTCGGGCGTTCCGCTTTACGGGGAGTAAAGCATGAAAACTATATGTATTGAAATCAAAATACTGATGATGATCGCCTTTCTTGCGCTCATTCTCGGTATAATAACGGTGACGCCCTGCGCAGGAAACAAGGGGCTTCTCGGACGCTGCTACGGCATTGACCGCGGACGCTGTAAGGAGCTTGCAGGCAAGGCAAAAAATGCAATAAACGGTATGTGCAAGTAAAAAATATATCCGCCCGATGGGCGGATATTTTTTCATTAACTTTGATCAGCGTTCAGACACTCACGAACCTTGCGTTTACGCACGGCTTTTACGATAAGCAGCGTGACTGCGGCGATCACGGCAGCTATCGCTGCGACAAGAGCTGCGAGGTTAAGGTAAATCGAAGTGTTATCGGGGTAATCAAGAGTATGGGTCTCCCACGTAGCAGGGTCATCCGGCTGACCGCCTCTGCCGGTGTAACATTTTATTACTATTGATTCTTCGCCCCATTCTATCTCGCATCTGCTTTCTTTGAATATCGAAGTTCCATAGTCGGTATTTATACTTCCGAGCTTGGGTGCCAGCCATATTTCTATCCGGTTCGGCGACGAACCCTTAACTCCGTATATATCAAGGCCGCCCCCAAATCCAAAGTTCCACTCGTCAATAATGAGTGTGTATTTTCCGTCAGGAGAATGGATCAGCATGTCTGCTTTATCGCCATGTTCGACTTTATACACCGCATAATCCCAGTAGGCAAGAAAAACAACCATAACCAGTATCACACCTGCAAGGGTGGAAATCAATGTTGTAATCACAATCTTTTTGGTTGTCATTTTTTCTCCTTTCCGATGCAGCAGCGGTTTGTTTTAGGTTATCTTCTTACACCAATTCACAATTCTCACTATCGCGCCGGCAATGTGCATAATTATCGCGGCGGCGAGTGCAATTAGTGCAATATCGCTTCCTTTGTTTGATATATTTCCGTAACGGTAGAGCACCATTAAGTAAAGCGCAACAAGTGAAAGCTGGGCTAAAACGATGTAATACACCGCTAAAAACCATCTTTGGGCGCAGAAATCGCGTAATATAAACGCGATACTGATAAATAAACTGATCTCGCTTATTATAATAACTCCCCAAAAAACGGCAACGATAGGAAGCAGTGCAAGCTCTATTCCCTCTCCGCTCTCGTATGCTAATAAATATTCGGAACGCATATCAATTACTGAATATACGGCGGTTATGATAAGCAGTGCGGCGAAGAATATATAGAAAATAATTTTTAACACAGGATAACGCTTCTTTCTCATCAGCTATCTTCTCATTAACTTTTTATATACGAATGAAACCATTTGAAGGTTATTCTTTCAGCATAAAACCCTTCTTTATCTTTCCCCGGGGCGAACGACGAGGGATACCAAGCGTTATCTCGGTATATCAATGCGTACTTCCCTCCGTATGCCAAAAAATTGACCTGACCTTTATACGCCACAACAGAAAACAATTCACCGTTCCATTTTTCGAAAACCTTATTGATGTTATTTATGTGTTCAATATCTGCAGCGGTCATTTTCATCTCGACATTCTCCGACTCGTCATTTGTTTTTCTATACACTCTCACGATTATTGTTTCGTTGTATGAATAAAATGACAAACCAACGCATTCGACTGATCCGTCCGTATTTTGAGTGTCCAAAAACTCTTTTGCTCTATCGACCATATAGCTAAATGAGTCGATATTCTCCAGAAAAGGCGTATTGTCTCTCGGTATTTGCGTCCCAAATCTCGCAATACTCAAAACACATGATCTTACTATGAATATCGAGATAATTGACAAAAGAACGATTACAGATATTTTGATTATTCTTCGTTTCATAGTCAATCACCCATATTATTAAGTTCTCCGCTAAACGGAACAGAAAATTCAATAATAGTCACAAATGGCTTAGGTTGTACTGTCGCATTCAAATCGTTCCAATGCTGAAGAATATACCACTGTCTGAACACAGGAGAGGATCCCGGGCTTTGAAATGCAGGAGGCCACTTTTCCAGTTTGTTTTCAGTTAAATCAGGAGTATCCAAGCCAAAATGATCATAAAACCTAAATTTTATCGTTCCGGAATAACTGTTTTGTGAAATGGTATATGATTCAATTTGAAATTTGTTACCATAAAGGCCATTAAGACACATCATCAATCCCGGAGAACCGCAATCATAAGAGTATTTGGGTTGCCACACATCTTGATTATTGTCAATTTCCGTAGCATCTATCATCATTTTTACCATTGGGTGGTTTTCTCTTACTGCAGGTTGAGTCCACAGATCTTCGTCGTAGTATAATGAATAGATATCGCCATTATTTTCAGACAAGTAATCGTTTATAAGATTAATTATAGCATTGACGTACTTTGTTGTATTTTGATGTTCGACTACGGCGTTAGTCAAAGCAACATTAGAATAATCCGAACCCGTACCATCAAGAAAATGGTCAAACATATCTAATACCACTTCCAAAAGAGCTGGTTCATCCGCAATATTCGAATTGCAAAAATTTTCAATGATATACATTCGGTTAGACACTGACAATTGAACGGTGTCATATTGCGTATACAAATCCGAATATCCGATATATCCCGTACTTAACAATTGATTAATTGTTTTTTCACCATATTCCAAATCTTCTTCTATTACAGGTGTTGTGTCACCCGTGTTCTCAAATCCATATACTTCTCTGTTGCGCGATCTATATATCAACAAAGGATTAACGCTTACAGAAAACTGAACCGTTAAATTTGTCACCCGATGCGTTAAAGTAACAGTGGCTTCGCCTGTGTTTTTAGCGATGAGTTTGCGCAAAGTTTCATCGTACTCAAGCACGTTTGAAGATGCCACGCTGCAAGAAAAATCGTCACTAGATATCCATATTGCTCCATCGTTTACATTTTCCAATTCGGGCATTCCTACATATCCCACACTTATTTCCATTGAAGAAATATCAAAACCGCTCATCACTATATCGAGAACGCGTCTGACACAGGGATTTTATCTATTGCGTCGATGAGCGGCACTGCGAACACTGATGCCTGCGTTAAAAGAATTGCGGTCATTAGAACAATTGATAACAAGGTTTTGAGGTTCTTTTTCATAACCTTTCTCCTTTACATAAATATGGTTTTTAAATCCGTGGTTTGATAACTTGATAACCGCGCAGGGGTAATATTTTGTTCGCTATAATTATTATAATACAATACGGTTGGCATTGCAATAGATTTGTTTAATTTTCTATATAATATACATATTAAACAAACAAATACTGTTGATTATAAACAAATCCCCAAGCGGTTTACGCTTGGAGATTTTTATTATTCCTCGGAGCAAAATCCTATCAAAAACAGCTCGCGCAGGCGTTCTTTTTTGCCCTGTGCGTAAAGGTGAGCAAAAAGCGCTTCAAGTCCCGTCGCACGGCGGTACTGCGGTGCAGAGGCGCTCTTTGGGATCGAGATGCCGTTTGCATTTCTGCCGCGCTTGTATATCTGCGTTTCCTCCTCGGTAAGAACGGGAAGAAGCTTTTCAATCGCATCGCTTTGAGCCGTTGCCTTCACATAAGAAAGTGCCATTTTATTCAGCTTTCCAACGTCGGTCACGCCGGTTGACAAAAGGTACTGCCTCGTTATAAGCTCAAACACCGCGTCGCCCAAATACGCAAGCGACGTGCCGCTGAGCAGCATTTCGTCCTTGATTTCAAAAAACATTTTACAGTACTCCTTTGATCTTGCAAATAATAAACTTAAAAATGCCTATCTTACGGCGCGCATTCATGCGAAGCGCACGGAGCGTAAACGCAACGATTTTAATATCGTTATCGTCCATACCGAAGCCGTATATCTGCTTGACAAGTGCCTGAACGCACATTGAAAGCGGAATTTCAAGTCCCGAAAGACGAAGCGTTTCTTCAAGGCGAAGTCCATAGCTTTCAGGAAGCTCGCCTGCCATCGGAAGCATTCCATACGCACCGAGTGCTCCCGAAAGCGCCGTTTTAAGCGACAGCGCCAAGATCCGCCGTTCCTCGCTGTTATGACTGCCCGACAAGGCACGTGCTATCAATGCGTCAAGACGCTTTTTCTTTTTATTTGTTTTCGAGACGATCGCCGAGATCAAAGCCACAGTCGGTATCAGTATTACCGCCGCAACGATAAACGGCGTCGCATCAAAGTGATTTTCCGCATCTCCGATCTCCGTTTCGGTCGTATCGGGGAGCGGATCGCTCGTTACGGGAGGTGTTGTAACAGGCGGTTTTTCCGTCGTATCGGGCGTCGTTGTAATTATCGGCTCATCGCTGGTCACGGGAGGTGTCGTAACAGGCGGCTTTTCGGTACCGTTTACGTTTGATTCACCGAAGCCGGGCGTCATCTCGCAGGTCAGCCATCCAAAGCCCTCTATCCATACCTCAGTCCAAGCGTGTCCCTCTCGGTCGGTCACTTTGCTTTCAAAAGCATATTGACTGCTTGAGACAGTGTAATCCTGCACAATATAGCCCTCGGCATATCTCGCAGAAAAGCCCAGGCGGCGCATAATAAGCGTTCCGACCATCGCAAACTGCACGCAGTAGCCCTGCTTTGATCCGTAGAGAAGCTCCTCCGTCACGCTCTTGCCCGTTGTTTTCGGGTTTGTGCTGTACTTGCGACCCTCGGCAAGATAATCGGAAACGAGCTTTGAGACCTCAAGCGCATGCGTCATTCCGTAGTCGCTCAGGTTGTAATAATATCCGCCAAATTCAACGCTGTTTTTCGTTGCGATACCTACGCTTCTGTCGAAGTACTTTTCTTCTATATCAGTGTTTTCAAAAAGCTCCTCAACTGCGCGGTCGATCGCCTTGTCGTCAATCTGCTGCCCATACGCGCTTCTTCCAAAGCTCGTAAGAATATGCGAAAGCTCAATTTCATCGTCTCCACCGGACTTTCGAAATCTGTCAACAAACTGCTTACCAATCTCCGACGACGGTCGTCGGTTATAATTGCGGTACTCGATCAAATACTCATAGTATCCGTGAATAACGTCGGAAAGAAGCTCATTTTGATAGTCTTCAATAACCGCGGCTCTGGTCCTTATCTCGCCCTTTGCCAGCGTGTCAAGCGTCAAAACGCCGTCGTAAATATTTGAAGGATATTTCGTATTATCCCCGTCGTATATCGCGACCGCCCGTCTCGACATGCTCGGAAGCGGAAGGTTCTTCTGCTTGGCAGTCAAAACGATGCTGACGTCGGTCAATTCGATTCCGATTTCTTCTATTCCGTAGCGCAAAACACTTGCCTTTTCAATAAACGTCTCCGTAAGCGGGAAATAATCGTTAGCCCACGCATATTTGGAATCGAGATAGTCGTTACCATATGCGACTGAATGCCATTTTTCACTTCCGTAGGTACCGCCTGCCCAGTTTCTTATGTAGAGAGTCGCCGAGCTGTTCGTGTATACGGTCATGATATTTTTACCGCGAACTATGCGACGTTTCGGAACCGTGCTTCGCGTCGCATTATCCTCAGCAATATCGGGAGTTATCGCATCAGCGATATTTCCGATGGCGCTGAGTCCCATCGGATCCATGGCATTCTTTGTATTGACGAAAGGCGTAAGCATGAGCACGCCCGACAGAACGAGCGACGTAAAGCCGACAAACGACGATGGAAAAACGCCCTTAACTCCTCTTTCGGAAAGCTCCATTGCCGCCATCGCACACGCGGCGGCGATAGCAGGCGCAAAATACCCGAGCTTAGCGTCTCCGCCCGTAAGCATAAATATCAACGCAGGCACGCTGACGGAAACGACGTAAGGAATAACCCTCGTTCTTTTTCTGCACGAAAGTCCGACAGTCACCGCCGCAAGCGCCGTTATCATCACAAGGATTCCCCAATAGGTAACGTACGTCTTATCAAGATACGGCACGGTTTTGTAACCGCGGTTCTTAATTATATCAAGTATCGAGTTGAATATTCCGTTAAAGCCGCCGATAAAAAGCGTCTTAAGAGAAAGGCGCAGAGTCTTCAGCGCGATAAACATACCGACAGTACCGAACGCGATTCCGAAGATCATTCCGCGAAGCGACTGAAAAAGAAAATAAAACGTAGTAAAGGTATATACCGACGGAATAAAGACGGTCATAAAGCCGACCTTGATTCCAAGCATAGCGCTTCCCGAAACGCCCATACCGATGACAGCAGTCAGAAGTATAAGATACCGAAGCGAGGCGTGAAGCATATTTTTAACGCCGTGAGCATTATGCCCGTAGGTCACGTTCACGTTAAGAGAGGACTTGATTTCTTTATTTTTCTTCATTCTTTTCCCCTCCCTCCCTAACGGAAAAGAACTGTATACCGTTTTCGGCAAGCAACGTTTTGAAAGCACTCAGCGACGCGCGATACTCTTCCCTTTTATTTTCGGGAATAAACTCACTCACGTCACGCACGCATACGTTAAACGACTGTGAAACACAGCTTCTCAGCGCGTTGAAAACGCTCTTCGCCTGATCAAGTGAAAGATAGGAAAGAATATAATATACGTTCGTCGCGTTCTCGGGAATAAGAGCCGAGGTATCCGACGCTTCACCCTTTGGTAGATCGCTTAAAAGAAATCTCATTTCGGCTTCGTCGCCAAGACCGCCGAAATCAAGAAGCAAAGCTCCGCCGTCATCGGTCTGAACTGAAAGACATCCCTTGCCGTCACGGCGGCAGATCTCGCTCACCGCAAGCATCGCCTCTTCGACGGTTCGGTCATCAAGCTCGTTCTTTACCCTATCAGAAAGACGGTAAGAAGAGCCGTAGATGCTTCTGTCGCAAACAATACAGGTATAGCTTTCATTCTGCGCGACATTTTTTCTGACCAGAAGCTCGTCTTGTTTAGCGCAAAGCTTCCAGTGGATCCTTTTCATCGAATCTCCCATTCGGTATTCGCGGATGTCGCCGTAATCGTACGACGAAAAAACGTCGACCGAAACCGACAGCTCCTCTTCCGTACTTCCGTCATCATATAGACCGACTTCACGGTCATAAAGCTTTGGGAGCACCGCGAGCGTGTAAACGCCGTTTATTCTTTTTCTTATTTTTATTAGATGCAACAGGTCGTAAAGCCAGATCTCTTTCGCGCCGACATCGTGTCTTCCGCGCCGATATGCCATCGGCTCCGTACTGACCGTCACTGTCCCAAAGGGTATAAGGGAGATCCTTTTTTTAAGCGTCGAAACGCCGCGCTCGCCGTTTTGATCGGGCACTTGACAAACGACCTCCGCAGTCGACACGGGCAAGGCTGATCTGTTTTTGATATTAACGCACACGTTCCCGAGTTCGCCCCTTGTCACGGTCGCAGTCTCGACACCTGAATCCGCACTGACGAACGGCATCGTGGTAAGCAGAAGCAGAATACTCGGTATCGGCATAATGAGACAAAGCAGGACGAGCGCGTAAGTAAAGGGTATCACGACTATCTGCGCAAGCAGTATCAGAAGGATCAGAGTTCCCGCATACACCGCCAAGCCCCATGACACGCCTATCGGCGGCCGCTTTGACGAGAATTTTTTATTTTTCATTTTCAATAAACGGCACCTGTGTGCTCGACAAGATATCGGAAAGCACCTTCTTCGCGTCCACGCCGCTGACCTTCGCCTCGCGCGAAAGCACGACTCTGTGTGAAAGCACGTCGACATATAATTCCGCTACGTCCTTCGGCAAAACGTATTCTCTATTTGACATAAGCGCAACGGCGCGGCTCAGACGCATGAGCGCAAGTGATGCGCGCGGACTTGCGCCAAGAGAAAATTCGGAACGGCTTCTTGTCGCGTTGACAAGCGTCACAATATATTCCGAGACCTTGTCGGATATAAATATGCTTTCGCACGCCTTTTTGACTCTCAGAATACTGTCACGGTCAGACACAGAGGAAATGAGCGACATAGGATCGGACGTTTGTCTTCTCTTGATGATCGCAAGCTCGTCCTCCTGCGAAGGATAACCCATCGTAAGACGAAGCGCAAAACGATCAAGCTGAGCTTCGGGAAGCGGAAAGGTTCCGACGTAACCGCTTGGATTCTGAGTTGCGATCACCATAAACGGCGAGGGGATCTCGTAAGTCACACCGTCGACCGTCACGCTTCCTTCCTCCATCGCCTCAAGCAAGCTCGACTGAGTCTTGGGTGAAGCACGGTTTATCTCGTCGGCAAGAAGAATATTGGTGTCAGTCAAACCACGACGGAACTCAAAGCTCTCGGTCTTCTTATTATAAATATTAAATCCCGTAATATCGGACGCCATAACGTCGGGCGTAAACTGCGCGCGACGGAAATCAAGACCTGCCGCACGGCTGAGAGCCGACGCGAGCGTCGTTTTTCCAACACCCGGTACGTCCTCTATAAGAACGTGACCGCCCGCTACAAGTGCGCAAAGAAGAAGTATACACTCGCGATCCTTTCCCGAAATAACCTTTTTTACCTCGTTTACTATAGAATTACAGGTTGAATACGCATATTCAAATTCAGTATTTTTTCCGTTTTCCATGGCTTCCTCCGAGAAAAATATATTTTCACATCTACATTATAGCATATTGTTAAAGTTTAGTAAATAGCGAATTACATCCTTGCAAATAAGATGACGTTGTGCTAAAATCAAAATATAAAGCTTTTAGGGGTAGATTATGGTTATAGTAATTGTTGTAATAGCTGCATTTCTTATTTCCATGGTAGCGATACTTTATTATTTTTCTAAAAGGACATTCGCGCGCGGCAACAGCGTGTACGATATCGCGAAGGCACTAAAGGACGAGCCAACGCTTCTCGATAGGATTTCCGACGGTAAAAACGAGGTTGAAGCGATGCCGTTTGAGCGTCACACGATAACCTCGCACGACGGTTTGCGCCTTGTCGGAAAGCTCTACCGTGCAGATGGTGAAACGAATAAATACATAATCTGCATGCACGGCTACCGATCTTCAAACGATGACTTCACTTGTGCAATGGGTTTCTTTGTAAGTCAAGGATATAACGTACTCGCAATAAGTCAGCGTGCACACGGCGAGAGCGAGGGTAAATGGATAACCTTCGGCGTAAAGGAACGCTACGATGCGCTGTCATGGTGCAATTATCTGATCAAAACGTACGGAGATGACATCAAGATCGTCCTTGACGGCATGTCGATGGGCGCGACAACGGTGCTTATGGCATCGGGACTTGATCTTCCGAAAAACGTAAAAGGCGTAATCGCAGACTGCGGATTCACTTCTCCCTGGGACATCGTCACGCACGTTGCAAAGCACGATATGCACATACCGAAATTTCCGCTTCTCTATCTCATGTTACCCGCAGTAAAGCTCATTTGCGACTTCGGATTAAAAAAAGAATCAACGGTTAACGCGATAAAAAGAAGTAAGCTCCCGATCCTGCTCGTGCATGGGCTTTCCGACGATTTCGTTCCGCACGAAATGAGCGTCAGAGCTTACAACGCACGCCCCGAAAACACTCGTTTGATCAGCGTCGAGAACGCGACGCACGGTATGAGCTTCGTCGTTGACGAGGAAAGATGCAAAAAGGAGCTCGGATATTTCTTGAACGAGGTAACCGAAAAAGGACATTTCTAAAGTATAAAAATTCGCGATCTTCGCGGATTTTTATTTTTCAAAGGGAAGGCAAGATGACGTGGCAAATCTTCGCCACAAATTATTCATTATTCATCATTCATTATT
>JAFUNJ010000015.1 GCA_017482355.1 Clostridia bacterium | reverse complement strand
CAAACAAGAGAAAAGCTCCACCTTCGGGGGGAGCTTGTTTAATGAATACTGACTAAGGAATAATGAATAATGAATAATGTGTGGCGAAGATTTGCCCCGTCGTTATACCTTCTCCAGCGGGAGAAGGGGGACCGCAGACGCTGCGTCTGCGGTGGATGAGGTGTAGGTTGCAGAGCAACCGTGTGCCAAAGGGAAGTAACATCGTTTTTGCGCGGTGCGCCGAGGTAGGGGTTCCCGAAACGAGCAAAGCGGGTTTTTGGGGTTCCCGAGGTTGTCGCACCCTACGGATGTAAAAAAATTACCTTCGGGAATTTGTCGAAAAGCTCTCTCGGGACTTCTGTTTCGCACACGAGATAATCAACAGAATTAAGCGTGGCAAGACGGTAAGGCGCGATACGCCCGATCTTCGATTCAAGACAAAGATAAACGCGTCTGTCGGCGTTTTCAATCATTGCACGGCGAATGTCGTTCGCTTCCTGATATACACAGGTCATAACGCCGTCGTAGCTCAGCGCTTGACTTGATACGAAGGCAATATCGGCATGAATAGATCTTATAACGTCAAGCGCCATGCTTCCTACGAGCATAACTCTATCCTCATTATACATAAGACCGCCCGTGCAGATGACTTTTACGGAATAGTTGCATAGCTCACGAGCAATATCAACACCGTTAGTTATTACCGTGATTCCGCTTATGCTCGCAATCTCTTTTGCGAGATATATCGTGGTACTCGATGCGTCGAGAAACACGACGTCTCCCTCCTTCACAAGAGTAGCGGCAACCTGCGCGATCCTTTTCTTTTCGTTTTTTCCAAGCTGGTATCTGTGAGAATACGGTATGTTCCTCGTAACAGAATCTATTGCCTCAGCACCTCCGTGCTTTCTCGATATAAGCCCCTTGCTGTGAAGATTCGAAAGATCTCGGCGAACGCTCGATTCGCTGATCGAGAGCATCGACGCAAGCTCCTTTACGCTCACGTATCCGTTCGATCTTATGGCAGCAAGGATCTCATTTTCTCTATCGTTGTTATACATGGATCCTCCGTTGTGAATTGCGCTCTTGACTTTAAATATTATAGATTACTTTTCATAAAAAGTAAAGAGAAAATTTTCATAAAGAATAAAAACAGCCATCCTTTACGCAAGTCGTCATAGTGATATCGTTGCATAAGGCGGTGGCGCGGAGTTAGACGAATAGTTTCGGTCGATTGTCTTTTTCCTGTAAACCGTCCAAGTAGGCAGCTTTTAAGATTATCAATGGAGTATGACCGTCGGTTTTTTTGCAAAAATATTCTTCATCGAAATTTTCGATAGTAATATTCGAAAATATTTATGTTACTAATCTTCGTAAACCCCTTGACTTTTCTTTCTTTGAGGAGTAAAATGTGTAAAAATTGAATATTATCAAAGGCAATGACGAAGAATGGACATCGGGAAAAACAGCGCAGAGAGCTGATGGTTGGTGTAATTCAGTGTGTTTATTATCCTTGTCCTCTCACTTCCGAGCCGGGAACCTGAAGCAAATGTGTGTAGGGAACTCCGTGTATGCTGCGTAAATGCATAGAGGTTGTTTGACTTCGATCAAAGTAAAGGCGTCGATGAAGACGGAACCTATAAGCGACTTTCTCAGAGAGCCGGGGATGGTGCGATCCCGGCAAAGGACTGTAGACTTCCCATCACTTCTGAGCCGGAAGCCCCAAAGGACGATCACCCAGTAGGCGTTTCCCGTGTATGCTACGTTAGTGCATAGAAGTTGTCTGACTTCGAAGAGGTGGCGGATTATATATCCGCAATTTGAGTGGTACCGCGAGTGCTATGTTTGTAAGTAACACCCGTCTCAAAGCAAGTATGAGCTTTGAGGCGGGTTTTGTTTTGCCTTAAAGCCGAATAACGACACATAAACCTAAAACATGAAAGGCGGGATGAAAATGTTAACTCTCGACAAAGTATTTAATGCACAGACGGTGCTCAAGAACATAATTCGTGAAACGAATGTGGTTAGAGCTTACGGTATCGCTCCCGATTGTGAGCTATATCTGAAGCCCGAAAACCTGCAGATCACGGGTTCATTCAAGGTAAGGGGCTCTGCATATAAAATCGCAATGCTAAGTGAAGAAGAAAAGGCGAAGGGCGTTATTGCTTGCTCGGCAGGAAATCACGCACAGGGCGTGGCGCTGGCGGCAACAAAAAACGGAATTAAATCTCTTATTTGCCTGCCCGATACAGCTCCTATCTCTAAGGTCGAAGCAACAAAAGGTTTTGGCGCCGAGGTATGTCTGGTGGAGGGCTGCTATGACGATGCTTACAAGAAAGCTCTCGAGCTTCGTGACAGTGAAGGGTACACCTTCGTTCATCCCTTTGATGATGAAAATGTCATCGCAGGTCAAGGTACAATTGCTCTTGAAATCCTTAATGACCTTGACAATATCGACGCAATTGTCGTCCCTATCGGCGGTGGCGGACTGATTTCAGGCATCGCCTATACTGCAAAGCAAATCAGACCTTCCGTTAAGGTTTACGGTGTTCAGGTCGCAGGTGCGCCGAGTATGTATAACTCGGTAAAGGACGGAGAAATTGAGTGTCTATCTTCCGTTTCCACCATTGCCGACGGTATTGCGGTAAAGAAGCCCGGCGAAAATACTTTCCGTTATGTCAGCGAGTATGTGGATGAAATCGCCCTTGTTACCGATGACGAGGTCGCAAGTGCCATTCTTGCTCTTATTGAGAAGCAAAAGATGATTGCAGAAGGCGCAGGTGCAACTGCAGTTGCGGCTGTGATGGCGGACAAATTTGATCTGAAAGGAAAACGCGTTGTTGCCGTTGTTTCCGGCGGTAACATTGACGTTACAAGTCTATCCCGTGTCATAGATCGCGGTCTTCTCAATTCCGGCCGTTCCTCAAGCTTGCTGATAGAGCTTATCGACAAGCCCGGACAGCTGAAAGAAATTTCCCGTATCATCGCGGATCACGGCGGTAACGTAACCGGTGTTCATTATGAAAAGGGCAACACCGAGAGCGTGAACGGTTGCTTCCTCCGTATTGAAATGGAAACAAGAGATTTTGAACACGTTAACCTCATCACGAAAACGTTGCGTGATGAAGGATTCAAATTAGTGTAATTTTTGAAAGGAGTTAAAGTTATGAGCAGTAAAGTTCAAACAAACAAAGCACCGGCGGCAATCGGCCCTTACTCACAGGCAGTAGTTGTGGGTAATCTCATATTTACCTCCGGTCAAATTCCGCTAAATCCTGAAACAGGAGCTTTGGAAGGTGAAAATATTACCGAGCAAACTCACCGAGTTTGCAAAAATTTGGAGGCGGTGCTATCTGCCGCAGGCAGCTCGCTAAAGAGCGCAGTTAAAACCGTGTGTTTCCTTGCCAATATGGCAGATTTCGCCGCATTCAACGAAGTATATGCACAGTATTTTACCGAGAAGCCCGCAAGAAGCTGCGTGGCAGTAAAGGATCTTCCCAAAGGAGCTTTGGTAGAGGTAGAAGTTGTCGCAGAAAAGGAGTAGACAGAGATGATGGACTCAAGTAAATACCGAGTGGGATATTTCCCCGTCGATAAAAAATATAACAAATGGGTAGAAAAAGACCATATTGAAAAGCCACCCGTGTGGTGCTCGGTGGATATGCGAGACGGCAATCAAAGTCTTGTGATCCCGATGAGCTTGGAAGAAAAATTAGAATATTATCAAACTCTTTTAAAGGTGGGCTTTAAGGAAATTGAAGTAGGTTTTCCTGCCGCGAGCGAAACAGAATATGAGTTTTTGCGCACCCTCATTGATAACGATATGATTCCCCAAGACGTAACGGTGCAGGTGCTTACCCAATGCCGTGAGCATATTATCCGCAAAACCTTTGACGCTTGCAAGGGCGCACCGAGTGCGATAATTCACTTTTATAATTCCGTAAGCGTGGCTCAGCGCGAGCAGGTATTTAAGAAATCAAAGGAAGAAATCAAGCAAATTGCGGTTGACGGCGCAAAGCTTGTTAAAAAGCTCGCGAGCGAATATGAAGGAAACTTCCGCTTTGAATACTCTCCCGAATCCTTTACGGGAACCGAGCCCGAATATGCCCTTGATGTCTGTAATGCGGTGCTTGACGTACTTGAGCCAAGCGCAAATAACAACGTCATCATCAATCTTCCCGTGACGGTTGAGATGAGCTTGCCGCACGTTTACGCTTCTCAGGTTGAGTATATGAGCGAAAATCTCAAATACCGCGAATTTGTAACCCTTTCGCTTCATCCTCATAATGACAGAGGTACAGGCGTTGCCGATACCGAGCTCGCGCTCCTTGCAGGTGCTGACCGCGTGGAAGGAACGCTGTTCGGAAACGGTGAGAGAACGGGTAATGTAGATATCATCACTTTGGCAATGAATATGTACTCTCACGGCGTGGATCCCAAGCTCGATCTTTCGGGTATGAACGAGCTTGTTGAAGTTTACGAGAGATGCACCCGTATGCGTGTCTATGAAAGAGCTCCTTATGCAGGCGCGCTTGTCTTCGCCGCCTTCTCGGGCTCTCATCAGGACGCGATTGCTAAGGGTATGAAATACAGGCAGAAGAACAAGCTTCACGAATGGAGCGTTCCGTATATTCCGATCGACCCCAAGGATATCGGCAGAACCTACGATGCCGACGTGATCCGTGTAAACTCTCAATCGGGTAAGGGCGGTATCGGATATCTTTTAGAGCAGACCTTCGAATATAATCTCCCTGCAAAAATGCGTGAACATTTCAGCTATATGTGCAAGGACATATCCGATCACGAGCACAAAGAGCTCAAGCCTGATGAAGTGCTCGATATCTTCACCGCTAATTACTTAAATCTCAACAGCGGTATTGAAGTGACCGATTTTGATTTTGAACGTGAAAACGATACCGTTAAGATCAATATTACCTTCTTGAAAGACGGCGCAGAGACCGAGCTTGAAGCCGAAGGCAACGGAACGCTCAGTGCGGTAAACAATGCGCTTTGCGAATTTACAGGCGAGGAATACACCTTACAGGTCTTCACTCAGCACAGTATGCAGGGCGACGGCTCTCATAGCGTTGCCGCTTCGTACATAGGTCTTGAGCGCGAGAACGGCAAAATGTATTGGGGCGCCGGAACGGACACGGACGTTATTACCGCGAGCACGAAAGCACTGCTCAGTGCTTTCTGTAATATGACTAAAGGAGAAAACTGAAATGGGAATGACGATGACTCAAAAGATCCTTGCCGCTCATGCAGGGCTTGACAAGGTGGAAGCCGGACAGCTTATCAGCGCAAAGCTCGATATAGTGCTCGGTAATGATATTACTACACCCGTTGCGGTGAATGAATTTAAGAAAGCGGGATTTGATTCCGTATTTGATAAGGATAGAGTGGCCATCGTGCTTGACCACTTTGTGCCGAACAAGGATATTAAAGCGGCGGAACAGAGTAAGACTTGCCGTGAATTTGCCTGCTCTCACTGCGTCAGCCACTTTTACGACGTTGGCAAGATGGGCATTGAGCACGCGCTCCTTCCCGAACAAGGTGTGGTCACCGCAGGCGACTGCATTATCGGCGCCGACAGCCACACCTGCACCTACGGCGCGCTCGGTGCATTCTCCACCGGTGTCGGCTCGACCGATATGGCGGCAGGAATGGCAACGGGTACTGCGTGGTTCAAGGTTCCTTCCGCAATCAAGTTTAATTTAACCGGCAAATTACCACCAAACTGTAGCGGTAAGGACGTAATTCTCACCATTATCGGTATGATCGGCGTTGACGGTGCTTTATATAAGAGTATGGAATTTACAGGCGACGGCACACACGGTCTTTCGATGGATGACCGCCTTTGCATTTGCAATATGGCAATCGAAGCAGGCGCCAAAAACGGTATTTTCCCTGTAGATGACGTAACAATGGCGTATTTGAACGGCAGAAGCGAAAGACCGCCCGTGGTTTATGAGGCGGATGCCGATGCCGAGTATGAAAAGGTCATCAATATTGACCTTGCTACAATCGTTCCCACCGTTGCTTGTCCGCATCTTCCCGAAAACACCCATCCTGCAAGTGAGCTTCACGATATTAAGATAGACCAGGTCGTGATCGGCTCCTGTACTAACGGCAGAATGGAGGATATGGAAGCCGCTTACAATATTTTGAAAGGCAAAAAGGTGGCTGACGGTATCCGAGTTATTATTATTCCGGGTACAATGCAGATCCTCCGCGAATGTGTTGAGCGCGGCTGGTACACCGCATTTATTGACGCAGGTGCTATCGTTTCAACGCCGACTTGCGGTCCTTGCCTTGGCGGCTATATGGGCATCCTTGCCGCAGGCGAAAAATGCATTGCTACTACTAACCGCAACTTTGTCGGTCGTATGGGACACGTGGATAGCGAAGTATATCTTGCTTCCCCTCACACCGCCGCCGCGAGTGCGCTGACGGGCTATATCACAGAGTACAAGGAGGAAAAGTGATGAACACACAAGGAAAAGCTTTCAAATATCCCGATAACGTCGACACCGACGTTATCATTCCCGCGCGTTATCTCAATACCCCCGATGCAAAAGAGCTTGCTCTTCACTGTATGGAGGATATCGACACCGAATTTGTTAAAAACGTAAAGCAAGGCGACGTGATGGTAGCCGGCTGGAATTTTGGTTGCGGCTCTTCCCGTGAACACGCCCCGCTTGTTATTAAAACCTGCGGAACGGGTTGCGTAATCGCAAAGAGCTTTGCAAGAATTTTCTACCGTAACGCAATTAATATCGGACTTCCTATTTTGGAATGTGAAGAGGCGGCGGAAGAGATCAACGCCAACGATGAAGTAAAGGTCGATTTCGACACGGGTGTGATCACCAATCTTACCACCGGTAAGACATATAAGGCACAGCCATTTCCGCCGTTTATACAGAACATTATCAAGTGCGGCGGACTTCTCAAGTCCTTGAAAGAAGGCGAAAACAATGGTTAAAAATATAGCGGTTATCCGCGGTGACGGCATCGGTCCCGAAATCGTAAACGAAGCACTCAAAGTGCTGAACAAGGTTGCCGAGCTTTACGGTCGCACCTTCAACTATACCGACGTTGATATGGGCGGATGTGCCATTGATAAATACGGCGATCCTCTGCCTGAAAGCGAGCTGAAAAAATGCGTAGAATCGGATAGCGTTTTGCTTGGTGCAGTTGGAGGAAATAAGTGGAACGACGTTCCCGGTAATATGCGTCCCGAAAAGGGACTGCTTCGGCTCCGCGCAGGAATGGGAGTTTATTCAAATAACCGCCCTGCGAAGATCTGGAAGCAGCTATCGGATGCTTCTCCGCTAAAAAAAGAGATCGTTGATAAAGGCGTTGACTTTATTATCGTTCGTGAATTGATAGGCGGCATTTACTTCGGCGAACACAAGACAGAAGGCGACACCGCCACCGATGTTCTCAGATACAGCGAAGCGGAAATTGAGCGCATCGGCAGGATCGGCTTCGAAACGGCAAAAAAGCGAAACAAAAAGCTTTGCTCGGTAGAAAAGAGCAATGTGCTTGACAGCAGCCGTCTTTGGAAAAAGGTAATGCACCGCTTGGCGGCAGAATACCCCGACGTTGAGCTTTCGGATATGCTCGTTGACAACTGTGCTATGCAGATCGTAAAGAATCCCGCACAATTTGATGTTATCGTGACCGAGAATATGTTTGGTGATATCTTGTCGGATGAAGCATCTATGATCACCGGCTCAATCGGTATGATCCCTTCTTCAAGTCTTGGCTCTACGACTTGCGGTCTTTACGAGCCCATTCACGGCTCTGCTCCCGATATTGCAGGGAAGGACGTTGCCAACCCCATCGGCACAATTCTTTCTGCGGCGATGATGCTGCGATATAGCTTTGACATGAATAAGGAAGCGGACGCTATCGAAAATGCCGTTTCAAAATACCTTGACGAGGGCTACCGCACAGCCGATATTATGAGCGACGGAATGACGCTCGTCGGCTGCAAAGGATGTGGCGACCTAATCGTCAAATACTTAACAAAGGAGTGATATGATGCTTCTTTCGGGCTCAGATATCTTAGTAGAAACCTTGATCGAGCAAGGGGCGGATACCGTTTTCGGTTATCCCGGAGGACAGATACTCAACGTATACGACAGTCTTTATAAATACCAAAATGAAATTAATCACGTGTTGACAGCACACGAGCAGGGTGCGACGCACGCCGCCGATGGCTATGCTCGGACTACAGGCAAGGTAGGTGTTGTTATTTCCACCTCCGGTCCGGGAGCAACCAATCTTGTAACCGGTATTGCTACCGCCTATTTGGACTCCATTCCTATGGTCGCTATATGCGGTAACGTGCCGACGACACAGATCGGCACCGATAGCTTCCAAGAGATCGACATCACGGGAGTGACACTTCCCATCACCAAACACAATTACTTCGTTAGCGACGTTGCCGATTTGGCGGATACGATCCGTGAAGCGTTCAAGCTCGCAAAATCGGGCAGACCGGGACCGGTACTGATCGACGTACCGAAGGACGTTCAGATTGCAAAGTGCGAATATGAAGCGGGGGCTCCCGCAGAAAAGGACGAGCCCTTCGCCGCAAAGGACGTTCGCATTCAAGAGGCGGCAGAAATAATCAATTCGGCAAAACGCCCATTCATTTACTTCGGTGGCGGTGTGATTACGTCCAATGCTTGGGATGAAGTCCTCGCGCTTGCAGAAAAAATTGATGCGCCGATCGGATGTTCCTTGATGGGTCTTTCAGCTATTCCTACAGACCATCCGAGATTTCTCGGAATGCAGGGTATGCACGGTCACTATGCTTCTTCAATGTCGATGCACAATGCAGACGTGATCCTGTCCCTCGGCGTTCGATTTAACGACCGTGTAACGGGAAACCGAACCAAATTCGCCGTAGGTACAAAAATCGTCCATGTTGACGTGGACGGCTCGGAGCTGAATAAAACAGTCAACTCTGTCTGCGGTCTGCGCGGTGACGTAAAGCTCACTCTACAAAAGCTTATTCCGCTTTTGAATGAGGGAACAAAACCCGATTGGACGGCAAAGGTTAACGCCTTTAGAAATGAAGAAGAAAACTATCTTGACAACCGCGAGGGCTTAACACCTCGCAGAGCGATTTTGACCTTAAACAAGCATCTCGGAGAAAACACGGCAGTATGTACCGATGTCGGCCAGCATCAGATGTGGTCGGCACAAAGCATTAACTTCAGACATCCAAGACGCTTTGCATCAAGCGGCGGTCTAGGAACGATGGGCTACGGCTTCGGCGCGGCGATCGGTGCAGCATACGGCACGGGTGAACGCAGCGTCCTCATCACAGGTGACGGCAGCTTCGGTATGAATCTCAACGAGCTTGCAACGGCGGTCAGATACAATATTCCCGTCGTGGTCATCATTATGAACAACGGTGTGCTCGGTATGGTTCGTCAATGGCAGACGCTGTTCTATGACAAGCACTATTCAAACTCGGTGCTCGAGACAAAGACCGATTTCGCCGCTTTTGCCAAATCCTTTGGTGCTGATGGCGAAGCAGTTACAACGCCCGAAGAATTGGATGATGCTCTTGCTCGTGCATTTAAGACCGAAGGACCTTACATCATTGACTGCAAGATCGATAAAGACGAATTCGTTCTTCCTATGCTTCCGCCGGGCGGCAGTATGGATGATATTATCACGAAACTGGAGGCTGAGTTATGAACCGATACACGTTAGCCGTGCTTGTGCGCAATCAGTTCGGTGTGCTGAACCGCCTTACAAGTATGTTCAGAAGAAGACAGTTCAATATTAGCTTCATTACAGCAAGCGAAACCGAATCGGAGGAGTATTCCCGTGTTACCGTCACCTTTGACGGCGAGGAAAACGGAAAAGTTCAGCTTATCAATCAGCTTTACAAATTGCCCGACGTATGCTCTATCAAAGAACTCACCGCAAGCAATTCACTAAGCTGTGAGTTAATGCTGATAAAGCTCAAAAACGATCCCGCTACCCGTGATGAGATTCACGCGGCGGCAGAGGCATTCAAGGCAGAAACCGTTGACTACACTAAGGATTCCATTGTTCTCCGTGTGATCGGGAACAGCACGAAAATGGACGATTTTATTTCCCTTATGCGGGATCACACCATTCTTGAGATCTGCCGTACAGGTACGGCGTCTATAGAAAAAGGAAGCGCAACGCTCCGTCAAAACTTAAATCTATAATAAGAAAGAGGTAATAAAAATGGCAAACAGAATTTTCTATCAGCAGGATTGCGATCTTCAAAAACTTAACGGCAAAACCGTCGCTATCATCGGTTACGGCTCCCAGGGACACGCTCACGCGCTTAACCTTAAGGATAGCGGTGTCAACGTAGTTGTCGGTCTTTACGAGGGATCAAAGAGCTGGGCAAAGGCAGAGGCACAGGGACTTAAGGTTATGACAAGTGCTGAAGCTACCAAGGCAGCCGACATCATCATGATCCTCATCAACGACGAAAAGCAGGCGGCGCTATACAAGGAGTCTATCGAGCCGAACCTGACCGAGGGCAAGACCTTGGCTTTCGCTCACGGCTTTAACATTCATTTCGGTTGTATCAAGCCGCCGAAAAATGTAAACGTAATTATGATCGCACCCAAGGGCCCAGGTCACACGGTTCGTTCCGAGTATCAGGTAGGCAAGGGCGTTCCTTGCCTTATTGCAGTCGAGCAGGACGCTACGGGTGATGCTTGGGATCTCGGTCTTGCTTATGCCCTTGGAATCGGCGGCGCGCGTGCGGGTGTTCTTGAAACGACCTTCCGCACCGAGACAGAGACAGACCTTTTCGGCGAGCAAGCTGTTCTTTGCGGCGGCGTTTGCGCATTGATGCAGGCGGGCTATGAAACCTTGGTGGAAGCGGGCTACGATCCAAGAAATGCTTATTTTGAGTGCATCCATGAGATGAAGCTTATCGTTGACCTTATCTATCAAAGCGGTTTTGCAGGTATGAGATATTCTATCTCCAACACCGCCGAATACGGCGATTATATCACCGGTCCCAAGATCATCACTGATGATACAAAGAAGGCGATGAAGAAGATCCTTTCCGACATCCAGGACGGCACGTTCGCAAAGGACTTCCTTCTTGATATGTCAAGCGCAGGTGCGCAGGTGCATTTCAATGCTATGAGAAAGAAAGCGAGCGAGCATCCGAGCGAGGTAGTCGGTGCCGATATCCGTAAGCTTTACAGCTGGAGTGATGAGGATAAACTCATCAACAACTAATGGAGGTGCTGTTATGCGCAAGGAAAATGTAGTGGACGGAGTACAAAACGCTCCTCACCGCAGCTTGTTTCACGCCTTGGGACTGACAGAGGAAGAACAAAAACGTCCCTTGATCGGTATCGTCAGCTCTTATAACGAGATCGTACCGGGACACATGAATCTCGATAAGATAGTGGACGCCGTAAAGCTCGGCGTTGCCATGGCAGGCGGTACGCCAATCGTTTTTCCGGCCATTGCCGTTTGCGACGGAATCGCTATGGGACACACTGGAATGAAATATTCCCTTGTCACCCGCGATCTGATCGCAGACTCCACCGAAGCAATGGCGCTTGCCCACGGCTTTGACGGTCTTGTTATGGTACCCAACTGCGATAAGAACGTGCCGGGGCTTTTGATGGCGGCGGCAAGAGTGAATATTCCTACCGTGTTTGTCAGCGGCGGACCGATGCTTGCAGGCAGAGTGGAGGGGAAGAAAACAAGTCTTTCTTCTATGTTCGAGGCGGTCGGTGCTTATAATGCGGGTAAAATAGACGACAAAAAGCTCTATGAATATGAATGCAAAACCTGCCCGACCTGCGGTTCTTGCAGTGGTATGTACACCGCTAATTCAATGAACTGTCTGACCGAAGCATTGGGTATGGGGTTAAAAGGCAACGGAACGATTCCTGCCGTTTACTCTGCCCGTATCGAGCTTGCGAAGCACGCGGGTATGGCGGTAATGGAGCTTGTCCGCAAGAATATCTGTCCTCGCGATATTATGACGAAAGAGGCACTTATGAACGCCTTGACCGTTGATATGGCGCTCGGTTGCTCAACTAACAGTATGCTTCATCTTCCCGCTATCGCCCACGAGTGCGGTGTGGAGCTGAATTTGGATATTGCAAACGAGATCAGCGCAGTTACGCCGAACCTCTGCCATTTAGCGCCTGCTGGTCGCACCTATATGGAGGATCTGAACGAGGCAGGCGGTGTCTATGCTGTTATGAATGAACTCACGAAGAAAAATCTTTTAAATACCAATTGTATGACCGTTACGGGCAAGACGATCGGGGAGAATATTGAGGGGTGTGTTAATCTCGATCCCGATATTATTCGCCCAATTGATAATCCCTACAGTGAAACAGGCGGCATTGCGGTGCTCAAGGGCAACCTTGCCCCAGAAGGTAGCGTGGTCAAGCGCTCTGCGGTTCTGCCCGAGATGCTGATACACGAAGGTTCCGCAAAGGTTTTCGATTCCGAAGAAGAAGCGCAAGCCGCCATCAACGGCGGCAAGATTGTGGCAGGTGACGTGGTCGTTATCCGTTATGAAGGACCCAAAGGCGGTCCCGGTATGAGAGAAATGCTGAACCCCACCTCTGCGATCATGGGAATGGGACTCGGTAATAGCGTAGCGCTTATCACCGATGGACGCTTCAGCGGTGCTACCCGCGGCGCTTGCATCGGTCACGTAACACCCGAAGCCGCATCAGGCGGTATGATCGGCGTCGTAAAGGATGGCGACATCATCAGCATCAACATTCCCGAAAACACGATTGAACTGAAAGTGGATGCAGGCGTTCTTGCCGAGCGCATGAAGAGCTTTATCCCAAAGAAAAAAGAACTTTCCGGTTATCTGAAACGTTATGCGGCTCTTGTTTCCGGCGGTGCAACAGGGGCGATTTTAAACTAACATGAAAGTATTAAAAGGTAAACTGAATACGTTATGTATCTTCAGAGAATTGCTAAAAGATCCGGTGATTTCCTCTTTGAGTGTATATATGGAGAACCCTACAAGCTCAGCTTATGCCGAGTTTGTGTCGGCTCTCTACAATGCTAATGGCGGAAACTTAGGCGAATATGTAAAAGAGCTTTGTTGGAACAGTGAAAATGTCTATGTGAAAATGGTGGGCTCAGGAAAAGATGTTCCCAATTATTTATACTACGCTCTTGTGTCGGAATTAGACATCTTGCAGGAGGTTGCAGAGCTGAATAAGGATACCCTGACGGCATCTCTTGATTACAAAGAGTTTTTGCCCGAGTTTACAACAACCAAGCTCAGACTGAAAGAAATCTATCTTCACAGAGCGGAGAATATCGGTAAATACGGCTATGGTATTTATGCAAAGCATAGGATGTTTTACGTGAACGAGAATGGCTCTATCACTCCCGTTCTCCATCCCGACAAGACAGAGCTTTGTGATCTTATTGACTACGAGCGTGAGCGTCAGATTGTGATAGATAACACAAAGACATTACTTGCAGGCAAGCCGGCAGCGAACATTTTGCTTACAGGTGATGCCGGTACAGGAAAATCCTCTACCGTAAAGGCAGTAGCCAACGCCTTGTGGAACGATGGACTTCGTATTATTGAAATGCGGAAGGATCAGCTTCGCAGTATTCCCAAGGTTTTGGATGAGCTTTCAGGCAATCCCCTGAAATTCGTGTTATTTATTGACGATCTTTCATTCTTAAAGGATGACGATAATTTCAACGCGCTCAAAGCAGTGCTTGAGGGATCGGTTACCGCAAAGTCAAGCAATGTAGTCATCTATGCAACAAGCAACCGCCGTCATATTATAAAAGAAACCTTTTCAGATCGAGAAGGTGATGAGGTGCACCGTAACGATACCATGCAGGAGCTTGTTTCGTTGTCTGAGCGTTTTGGTATTCATATTACCTTCTCAAAGCCGAATAAAGAAACCTTCCTTCATATCGTCCATCATTTGGCAGAGGAAAACCGTATTGATATGTCGCTTGATGAGCTTGACCTGCTTGCAGAGCGTTTTGCTTTAGAGCGTGGGGGCAGATCTGCTCGCCTTGCGCGGCAGTTTATCGACGGATTGCTTTCAAGGTAATAAAAAGCAGGAATCGGAAAATTTATCCAATTCCTGCTTTTAAGTTTAATTTGAAAATTCTTGTTCTTTTACGTAGTCAATAAACGTTTTCATACTTTTAGAGATCCACTTATTTTTATGATAAATAAGCTGCTTCCAAATATCAACGTGTATATCGCGAACATCAAGATAGCAGAGCACACCCGAATCCACTAAGTCTTTAGTAACAAAATCGGGCAAGAAAGAGATCATGTTGTTTTCGGCAACCATTGTGGTGATAATATCGGTTCGCCCGATCTCGAGAACAGGGGTTATTTCCAGCGACATTTTTGCAAGCTCGCGGTCCAACACCCGTCTGTATCCTTGACCGTATTCTGTCAGAATAAATGGCTCGTTAACGATATCCTTAACGGATAGCTTTTTCATATCGGCGAATCTTGAATTTGTACTTGCCACAAAGTGCATCGAAAGAAGCTGTTCTTTAGCAATAACGTAATCTTTATTGTATAAGCGGCTGTCCAGCGTTATGATAAAGTCGGCTTCATTATGATCAAGCATGTTAAGCATTAAAGCCGAGTCGCCGGTGGTGAAGCGAATTGAGATCGACGGATATTTTTTATGAAAGTCGATGTAGTGAGAGGTGATCATCTCGTCACATATCGAGTCGGGAGTAACGATATGAATGGAGCCCGAAAGCTCTTCCTTCGTTAAGCTTTCTTTGAATTCATCAATCAGCGCACGTATTCCGTGCGCATAAGACACAAGCTCGTGTCCGCGCTCGGTGAGTGTGACCGTGTGATTGATTCTTTCAAACAGAAGACAACCGAGCTCTTCCTCCAATTGTTTTATCTGAAAAGAGACCGTGGATTGTGAATAACCAAGCTGCTCGGCGGCCCTTGTAAAGCTTCCGAGCTCTGCGATGTGAATAAATGTGATCAGATTTCTAAGCTCCATTACATACCTCTCTGTATCGAAACGCTCGATAGAAAACGTTGAAATCATTTACTTGACTAATATACAAGTGTATTATATAATATACAGGTAAAAAATGCAACCGATCTTATACTTTTTTCTTTATTTGAGGTGTTACAATGTATTTTGACGATCTTAAAGTTGGTATGAAAGTAGATATTGCCCCTGCCGTAATCGAAAAAGAGAAGATGATGTCCTTTGCCCGTGACTATGATAACATACCGCTTCACACTGATGAGGAATATGCTAAAAGCACGCCCTTTGGTAAGCTGATAGCTCCCGGCGTGATGTCCTTTATGTCGGTATGGGCGAAATACTTGGAGGTAGACTTCTTCGGCAAGGAACTGCTTGCGGGCAGATCTACAAAAATCGAATGGCTAAAGCCGGTTTTTGCAAACGATATACTTAAGGGAAAAGCAACAGTAACAAATCTCGTTCGTCGAAACGTAAAAAACGGACTTGCGGAAATTACCATTGAGGCGTATAATCAAAAGGGCGAGCTTGTGTTGACAGATGTCACGGAAGCAATCGTAAAATGCAGACCAATGGAGAGTTAACAATGGATTTTGAAAAACTTATCACCGAACGGTATTCCGTAAGAAGCTTTAAACCCAAGCACCTGCCGCAAGAGGTTGTTGATAAAATTCTTGAGGCAGGTCACAAAGCACCGACAGGTTGCAATTATCAGCCGCAAAGAATCCTTGTGCTTAATACCGATGAGTCGATTACAAAGCTGAAGGAATGCACAAAGTGTCATTTTAATGCTCCGACTGCAATGCTTGTCTGTCATAACAAGGAAGAAAGCTGGGTGAGAAAATACGACGGTGCATTATCATCTCCGGTTGACGCTGTCATCGTTACAGCTTTCATGATGCTCGCGGCACAAAATGAAGGCATTGGTACCTGTTGGGTAATGCATTTTAACCCTAACGCAATGCGTGAAACGTTCAATATCCCTGATAACGTTGAACCGATCTCGCTGCTTGTAATGGGCTATCCTGCGGATGATGCAAAACCGCTCAATATGCATTTCATGACACGTCCAATAGACGAAACCGTTTTTTATGAGGAATTCAAATAAAAGCAGTAACCGATCAACAAATGTTGATCGGTTACTGCTTTTTTTGCTTGCCAATCGGCTGTTTTATGTGGATTGCATCATGGATAACTGCAATACTGTTAGTTATTTTTCGTAGCTCTTCTTTATCTGTCCGTCAGTTGCTTTTTTGACGGTGAAGACGAATTCACAGTACTCGCCGTACTTGCTCTTTACCCAGATCTCTTCGTTGTGAGCGTCAATTATCGACTTCGCAATATACATTCCGAGTCCAACGCCCGTTTTATCAAGACTTCTGCTCTTATCATTCTTGTAGAAACGCTCGAAAACGTTAGGAAGCTCGTCGCTTGGAATACCGATGCCCTCGTTATACACAGAAACGAAAATTCTCTTGTTCTTTTCCGTGATCTTGATGCGATATTTACCGCCCTCCTTCGAGAACTTTACAGCGTTGTCGCAGATGTTGTAAAGGATCTGATAGATCGCGTCGTGATCGGCATAAACGAAAATGTTTTCGTCCTCAATATCAAATTCAACGTCAAGCTTCTTTTCTTCGATCTTTTGCTCGAAGGAAATGAGAATGATCCTCGCCATCTCGCAGATATCAAACGCTTCCATAGTGAACTTCCGCTCACCCGCCTGAATACGGGTAACGTCAAGAAGCGCGGAAACAAGACGCGAAAGCCGCCTTACCTCGTCGCCGATCATGCGGAGATAATATTCGTGCTTTTCCTTCGGTATCGTGCCGTCGATGATTCCGTCAATGAAGCCGGAGATCGTCGTCATCGGAGTGCGGAGGTCGTGAGAAACGTTTGAAAGAAAGGAGCTGCGCATCGTTTCGAGGTTTGACATCGACGCCGCCATATCGTTAAATGCAATAGCAAGCTCGGAGATCTCATCACGCCCCGTGACGGGAACACGCACGTCAAGCTTGCCGGCGGCAAAGGATTTTGCCGCCTTCGACATTGCCTTAAGAGGTGATATTATTCGTTCACTGATAAAATACACAGCAACAAGAGTTGCAAAGAGAACCCAAATACAGACAGTAATTATGGCCCTCAGAGCGGAGCTGATAAGCTCGTTTATCGCCTCGTCGGTAGAGCAGACGAAAACTGCGCCAACAGTCAGATCGCCGATCTTCAACGGGATTCCGCGAACCGCACGTCTTGTCGGAAGCATTCCGCCGAGATCACTGTGAGAATAGTACGGTTGGTCGACAAGTCTGACCATAATGCGTTTGGGTATACCCTTTTTTCCGAAATTATCAGGAAGGCGGTTCGTATCGAATGCCTTGACGTTTCCCGCACTGTCACATACGAAAACTGCAACGTCGTTGTGATATTTTGTTACAGACGCGATGTACGCCGCCAGCTCTTCCTCGTGCTCAACAACGAACTCGTTAACGGTAGTCCCCTCGGCGTTAAGACGCTGTTCAAGATAATCGTGAGCAGTATTTGAAACGGTTTCAAGGGTCTTTTTGTTCGTTTCGGTGTAGAACTTCGCCATCATCATTCCGACGATGAGCGAAAGGACCGTAAAGCTGACGATCGTTATCGCAATAAACGCCGTTATGTATTTCGTAAATATACTTTTGAACATATATTATACCTTATTAGAGAATTACGGCGGGCGACCGCCCGCCGTAGATAAGTAGTTTTAATTACGAAAGCAGCTCGAACTTGTAGCCAACGCCCCAAACGGTCTTGAGAAGCCACTTGTCGGAAACGCCCTCGAGCTTTTCGCGCAGACGCTTAACGTGAACGTCAACGGTACGCGAGTCACCGAGATAATCGAAGCCCCAGACCTTGTCAAGAAGCTGATCGCGAGTGAAAACGCGGTTGTAGTTAGAAGCGAGGAAGTAAAGAAGCTCAAGCTCCTTAGGGGGGATATCAACTGCCTTGCCGGCGAGCTTAAGCTCGTACTTCTGGCGGCTGATCTCGATGTTGTCGAACTTGATCGCCTCATCGTCGTTATTGTTGCTCGGGGAAGAGTAGCGGCGAAGAACTGCCTTTACTCTTGCCGAAAGCTCCTTCATATCGAAGGGCTTAACGACGAAGTCGTCAGCGCCAAGCTCAAGACCGAGAACCTTGTCAAAAACGTCACCCTTAGCGGTGATCATGATAACGGGCTTGCTGGACATTTCGCGGATCTCTCGGCATACCTGCCAGCCGTCCTTTTTAGGAAGCATAATGTCGAGAAGAACGAGGTCGGGCTCGTACATCTTGAAGTAGCTGATACCCTCAACGCCGTCCGAAGCAGTCTTAACCTCGTAGCCCTCTTTTTCGAAATAGATCTTAAGAAGATCGCAAATGCCGCTTTCGTCATCGACAACAAGAATTTTTGTGCTCATTTTTACCTCTTTCCCGGCAAGAACGCCGAACTATGAACTTCGTTATTTTTTTAACCAAGTTCATAATACCATATTTTAAGATACAGTGTGTTAACAAATTGTGAACTAGCGCTGATTTTTGAGTGAAAAAAGTGATAAATTCACAATAAATGAGGCATTTATTGCAGTTTTATCATTTCGGTGTAGGGAAGAAGCTCAAATCCCGCTTTTTTGTAGACGTGGATCGCGCGCTCGTTCTCGGCTTCCGCCTCAAGTCGGATAACGCAGTCCGAATACTTGTCGGAAATATAGGAAAGAAACTGACTTCCGATGCCTTTTCCGCGATATTCTTCCTTTACAAAAAGGTCTTCGATCCAGACGCAGCGTCTGCCGAACTCGGTCGAAAAGCTTTTTGCGCACATCGAGTAGCCCTGAATGCCATCTTCGTTTTCAAAAACGTAGCCCTCAAGATAGGGACTGTCGGAGACGCACTCGCTTACGTCGGCAGAGAATATCTCGTCCGACCCGTTAGTCAAAACTGCATCGGAAGCATAAAATCCGCGCATCATGTCGGTAACGGTAGCACAGTCACCGTTTTCCATTATTCTGATCTTCATTTGTTCCTCACAACACAGCAGGACGTAATTCCGTAATACTTGAAGCAGTCGATCGCATGCTCGTCGATCTCCTCGCCGCAGACGAGGATCGGAACGGCAGGCGGACAGCCGACGGTCGGTACAGCTAAAACGTGTCCTAAGCACTTCTCGATCGGAAGCATCTCAGAATCGGAGAGCATCGCATCCCTGACCGTCATTACGCGCTTTGGCACGCTGAAAATCGGCGGCTCTGCGCTTATCGGTACTTTATTCTGAATGCCACTCAGCGCCTTTTCCAAGCGGATAAGTGCCTCTGCGTCGGTCGACAGCATAAGCGTAAGATGATCGGGATCGGAGAATTCCGCTTCAACGTTTTTTTGCCGCAGGCACTCGGCGAGCTGATCGCCGGTGTAGCCGCGGGACTTCGCATCAATAGTTATCTTCAACGGCTCATTTCCGTATAGCGAAAAACCGAGAGCGGTAATACGCTTCTTGAACGCCTCGATTTCGGGGATCAGCTCCGCCAATCGAGAGGGAAGACCCTCTAAAACGCAGTTTGCAGCGTCAAGAGATTGCAGAATAAGATACGACGGACTTGTAGAGCCAAAAATCGCAAGCGCATTTTTCGCCTGCTCTCCGACCGATAGATTAAACTCCGCCGAAAGATGTAAGTACGCACCGCCCGTCAGTACCGGCAAGGTCTTGTGAGCCGAATCACAGCAAATATCAGCACCGAGATCAATAGGGAACAAAGACTCGGGCAGAAAACGCAGATAAGCACCATGCGCATTGTCAACAGCCAAAAGAACTCCGTGACGGTGACAGACCTCTGAAATACCGCGAATATCGGCAATGCTTCCGAGATAATCGGGGCTCGTCAAATAAACGGCAATCGGCTTTTCGGGTGCGTTTTTCAGGTAAGTGTCGATTCCGTCGGGCGTTAGCTCACAGGATAGATAACCGACGTTTTTCTCGGAATAAATCCAGTCAATATCAATATCAAGTAGCCCTGCGGCAGTGATAAGCGTCTTGTGCGCGTTTCTTCCGCAGGCGATAATCGGCTTTTTACCGTTTCTTTTCGCGTAAAGCAGAATAAGATAAAGCATTGCGCGAATGCACTGCGAGGATCCCTCGGTAGAGTAAAGGGTTCTGCAACCGAAAAGCGTGCTTGCATTGCTTTCGCTCTCCGCAATAATGCCGTTTGCTTCATACAAGCTGTCAGCACCGCAGATCTCAGTTATGTCAAGATGCTCAATGCCTAAAAGAGCTTCGCCCTTGTGACCGGGCATGTGCATGCGCGTCGGCTCGCTGTCGGAATACTTCTTAACGAAATCACAAATGGGCGTATTCATTATTCACCCAAAGCTCTTGCAACCGCAACCATTATAGCGCATTCCATACGCTTGCGGAAGAGCTTGCAGCCGTCCTCGTAAACGCCTGTAACCGATCCGGTCGCGTGGTAAGCGTTTGCGGCACAACCGCCTGAGCAGTAAAGACGCGCCCAGCAGTCGCGGCACTCGGTGTGCGCGTAGACGTTGCAGGAAGCAAATTCATTCTGAATCTCGGTGTTGGTAACACCGCCCCAGATATCTCCGAGCTTGAAGCGTTCCTCGCCGACGAACTGATGGCAGGGATAAAGGTCGCCCCAAGGGGTGACCGCCATATATTCGGTACCGCTTCCGCAGCCGGAAATCCTCTTGTAAATGCAAGGACCGCCCGAAAGGTCTATCATATAGTGATAGAAGGTAAAGGGATTGCCCTCCTTGTCCTTTTTGAGCATGAGGGAGGCAAGCTTCTCGTACTGATCCATAACGATAGCCATATCCTCCTCGGTCAAAGCAGAAGGATCGTCCGACGCGCAAACGACGGGCTCCATGCTCAGCTCGTTAAAGCCAAGATTAAGCATAGTCTCTATATCTTTAAGAAAATCGGGATTTGCGTGGGTAAAGGTTCCGCGCATGTAGTAATCCTTGTCGCCGCGCGCCTCAACGAATTTTTGGAACTTCGGAACGATCTTGTCCCAGCTTCCGTTACCCGCATAGTCAACTCTGAATCGGTCGTGGATCTCCTTGCGTCCGTCCAAGCTTAAAACGACGTTGTGACACTCTTTGTTTGCCCACTCGATAACGTCGTCGTCAACGAGAACGCCGTTTGTCGTTAAGGTGAATCTGAAATTCTTGCCCTTTTCCTTCTCGATACTGCGCGCGTAGGCAACAAGATCCTTTACGACCTGGAAATTCATAAGCGGCTCGCCACCGAAGAAGTCGACCTCAAGGTTGCGGCGAGAGCCGGAATTTGCAATAAGGAAATCAAGTGCCTGCTTTCCGACCTCGTAAGACATCACAGCACGCTCGCCGTGGTACTTACCCTGGCTTGCGAAGCAGTATGAGCAGTTGAGGTTGCAGGTGTGAGCAATGTGCAGACAAAGTGCCTTAACGACTCCTGCAGTCTTTTGCTTCAGCTTGCCCGCCATCGGCTCAAAATTATCGGGCGTGAAAAGCTTGCCAGCATCCTTGAGACCCTGAACCTGAGCATAGCACTCGGCAATATCTTCCTTTGTTATATCCTCGCGTGAAGAATACTTTGCTTCAATTTCCTTAAGGATCTCCTCGCGGCTCTTTTCTTCAAAAAGCGATATAATATCGTAAGCCACCTCGTCGACGGCGTGCACCGAGCCGGAGCAAATATCAAGAACAATATTGTATCCGCCGAGCTTATATTGATGTATCATAATAGTTCTCCTTTACGAAAAAACGCCGCCGTTGCCGGCGGCATTTAGGGTAGGGCAAAGCGGCGCTCTACCCCTTGCAATTACTTGCTTTCCTTAGCGCTCTCGCACTGCTGATTTGCAATACCGCAGCTGGTCTTGCAAGCAGACTGACAAGAGGTCTGGCACTCGCCGCAGCCGCCGTTCTTAGCGCTGTCGCAAAGGTTACGAGTTTCGATAGTCTTGATGTGTTCCATAATTTCACCTTCCGTATTTAGGTTTTATCGGAATAAGTATATCACAATGAATACCGAATGTCAACCGATTTTCTTACTTTTATGATCAGTTTCGCGTCAAAAAAACGGCAATAGGTCTGTTTTTTCAAAAACATAACAAAAGTTTTCGTTTTTGTATTGAGAAAAAAGTCGGGCTGTGTTATAATGTAATGTAACTTTGATAGGAGAACAGGAAAATGAAAATAGGTATCGTAGGTCTTCCGAACGTCGGAAAGAGTACACTTTTTAATGCAATAACGAACGCAGGAGCAGAAACGGCAAACTACCCTTTCTGTACGATAGAGCCGAACGTCGGCGTCGTCGCAGTGCCGGACAGCCGTCTCGACGTGCTTGCTGAAATGTATAACCCCGAAAAATACACTCCTGCAGTTATCGAGTTCGTCGATATAGCAGGTCTCGTTGAGGGCGCATCGCGCGGAGAGGGTCTGGGTAACAAATTCCTTTCACATATACGCGAGGTCGACGCGATAGCGCACGTCGTACGTTGCTTCGAAAACGGAAATATCATTCACGTAAGCGGAAGCGTTGATGCGCTCCGTGACGTGGACATCATAAATATGGAGCTTATCCTCTCGGATATCGAGCTTCTCGAAAAGCGCATCGACAGAGTAAGCAAGGCGATGAAGGGCGATAAGACGCTTGCAGGAGAGCTTGAGCTTCTCAACCGCGCTAAAGCTTGGCTTGACGAGGGACATTCGGCGCGCTCAATGGAGCTTACCGAGGACGAGGCGATCCTTCTCGACCAAAGTCCGCTCCTCTCCCGTAAACCGATAATATACGTAGCAAATATCGGCGAGGACGAGGTTTCGGGCGAATACGAAAGCAACCCGAACTATATCGCGCTCAAGGATTTTGCAGAAAAGGAAAATTCGGGCATTATTCCCGTCTGCGCAGGAATCGAAGCTGAGATCGCCGAGCTCGAGGGCGAGGATAAGGCAATGTTCCTTTCCGATCTTGGACTTACCGAAAGCGGTCTTGACCGCCTCATCAAAGCCGGCTACACGCTTCTCGGACTTATAAGCTACCTGACTGGCGGACCGCAGGAGGTACGCGCCTGGACGATCAAACGCGGCACGAAGGCGCCCCAGGCGGCAGGTAAGATACATTCCGACTTTGAGCGCGGCTTCATTCGTGCAGAAGTCATCGCGTTTGACGACCTTGTTGCGTGCGGAACGATGGCTGTGGCAAAGGAAAAGGGACTTGTACGCTCCGAGGGCAAGGAATACGTAATGAAGGACGGCGACGTTGTCCTCTTCAGATTTAACGTCTGATAATTAAAGAAAATCGCAGAAAGGAGAGCACTGTGAGTAAAGCGAAGATTTCGGTCATAGTGCCGATATATAACGTCGAAAAGTATCTGAACAGATGCGTCGACAGTATACTTGCTCAAACGCTGACGGATATCGAAATAATCCTCGTCGACGACGGCTCTCCCGACGGATGCGGAAAAATATGCGACGAATACGCCGAAAAGGACGGCAGAGTCAAGGTCGTCCATAAGAAAAACGGAGGGCTTTCATCGGCACGTAACGCAGGACTTGACGTAGCAGAGGGCGAATATATATCCTTCCTCGATTCCGACGATTGGCTCGAAAATGACGGTCTACGCAAGCTTTATAATAAGGCGACCGAAACGAATGTCGATTTCGTCCGTTTCCGCCCATATAAGGCGAATTGGCCGAATCTTCCCGAGCTTGCGCCGTATACCGACGGCACTCCGTGCGAGCTTCGCCCCGGTTATTATGATCGCAACGATATCGAAAGGGAAGTGCTTGTGCGCGTTCTGACGACAAACAGTATGACTCTCGGACCGACGGTAAGCGCTTGTATGGCGCTGTATAAATCGTCGTTTATCCGCGAAAATAACCTGCGCTTCGACGAGGAGATCAAAAACAGTGAGGATGTGATCTTTTCGGCACAGGTAGCGTACTGCGCAAATTCATTCTACTATATAGAGGAAGCAGGAATATATTGCTACTTCTATAACGAAACGTCAATATCGAAGGGCTTCAAGCCCGACCGCTTCGAAAAGCTGAAAAATTTGTCATACGCCTGCGAAAAGCTCTTCGCGGGAAGGGATAACGGCTTTTATGATAAACAGCTTGCGATCCTTCGATGGTATATAATCCTCAACTGCATAAGCGAGCGCGATAAGCTTCCTTCCTTCAAGGAAAAACGCCGCCACTGCCTTAATATCGTAAATGATCCGTTTGCGAAAAAAATAAAGCTCAAATTAAGTGAGCTTAACGTTCCGCTTAAGATGAAGCTTCTTATGATATGCGTGAAGCTTAAGCTTGTAACAATAATTGCTTTGGTATAAAATGAAAAACCGTGTTTCCGATCGGAAACACGGTTTTTAGCATTTTTGGTCGATAACCGATTACTTGATGGTAACGGTTGCGCCTGCCTCTTCAAGAGCCTTCTTGAAGGATTCAGCTTCGTCCTTGGAAACGCCTTCCTTAACCATCTTAGGAGCTGCCTCAACGAGATCCTTTGCATCCTTAAGGCCAAGGCCGGTGATCTCACGAACTGCCTTGATAACGTCGAGCTTCTTAGCGCCGAAGTTGGTGAGCTCTACGTCAAACTCGGTCTTCTCCTCTGCAGCAGCAGCGGGAGCAGCACCACCAGCAACTGCGCCTGCAACAGCAACGGGAGCAGCGGTAACGCCGAATTCTTCTTCAAGTGCCTTTACGAGATCGTTCATTTCGAGAATGGTAAGTCCCTTGATTTCTTCAAGGAGAGCTAAAGTCTTTTCGCTAGCCATTTTAATATACCTCACTTTTAAGTATTTGTTTTAATATTTGTTTGGAACGAAAATGTTGGCTTCATCGGGCGTTCCTCACCCGACAGCCGATAGCAGATTACTCTGCTGCGGGAGCTTCTTTAGCGGGAGCTGCTGCTTCTGCAGGAGCTTCCTCGGTAGCTGCTTCCTCTGCAGGAACTTCCTCGCCGCTCTTGTCGATAATTGCCTGAAGGGCATATGCGAGCTTGTAAAGCGGGTTCTGGATTCCGAGCATGATCTTGCAAACGAGAGTTTCCTTGTTGGGGATATCTGCAAGAGCCATAACACCGTTCTGATCGAGAAGCTCGCCGTCGATAAATCCTGCCTTGATTTCGAAGGACGGGATCTTTTCAGCGTACTCCTTGAGGATCTTAGCGGGAGCGATTGCGTCCTCACCGCTTACTGCGAGAGCGGTCATTCCGGTAAGGTATTCCTTCATTCCGGGGTAGCCGGCTTCGTTGCAAGCGCGCTCTGTCATAGTGTTCTTATATACCTTGTAGTCAACACCTGCTTCACGGAGTGCCTTACGAAGGGCAGTATCCTGATCAACGGTGATACCGGTATAGGAAACGAGAACGCCGGACTGAGCTGCCTTTATTTTTTCTGTAAGGGCAGTAGTTTCTGCAATCTTCTGTTCAAGAATTTTTGCGCTGGGCATCGTTTTCACCTCCTGATAAAAATGCCTGCAGGAAGCTTCACTTTCTGCAGGCACACAAAAAACAAGTATACTGTTTTTGTAACCTCGGCAGGGAGCGTGAAGCGATTACGTAATTGACCTGCTGTCTTTGGCTGACCTATGAATTATAGCACAATGAATACTGCTTGTCAACACCTTTTTGAAAAAAACTTTAATTTTTTTATTTTGGATATTGACAAATGAGTTTTGTCGTGGTATAATACCAACTGTTGCGAGCAACACGGAGAAGTCGCGTAGTTGGTCTAGCGCGCACGACTGGAAATCGTGTAACCCAGAGATGGGTTCGAGAGTTCGAATCTCTCCTTCTCCGCCAAAATAAAAATGCACCCTTCAGGGTGCATTTTTATTTTGTCAGATTCACGGAGAGATTCGAGCGAGCTTCGCTCGCCGGCAGGAAATTTCTGCGTTTGACCGCGAATCGAAATTCCTAAGCTTAAATAAAGCAGACATTTCCTGCTTGAATCATCTCCTTCTCCGCGCACCCAATCGGGTGCCTGTTTTTTTGGCGGAAAATACGGAGTGATTCGCGCACCGCGAAGCGCGTGCGTTTTCCGCTTTTCTTTGCTTGTGCAAAGAAAAGCTCACAAAAGAAAGCACACCAAGGGGCAAACCGATGAAAATTTGCCCTTGCAAATTTTCAAACGTTTTCCCCTTTGGATTCCCCTTTCGATTTACCGGAAAATCGCTACGTTATTTGTAGGGACGGGCGTCCTCGACCGTCCGTATGCTCGTACTATTATTTTCCTGCCGTTTATTAAAGCGTATTGAAAACAAAACGATTCTATGATACAATATAATTTAAGATGACTTTATTGTGCGAAAGCGAACTAAAAATGAAAATTTTTGACATGCATATTCACTGCAAAAACACCTCCCCTTGCCCCGAAAAGCTTATCGAATCAATGAAAAAAGCAGGCGTATACGGCGGCTGCGTGTTTTCCTCGCCCCCAAAGGAGCAGGAATACGAAGGACTCGGAGTTTTAAGCTTCGACGAGCGCATTGAGCAGGTGCTTTCCTGGACGAAGGGCTACGAGGGCAGAATATTCCCCGTGATGTGGATACACCCGTTTGAAGAAAACATCGTAGAAAAGGTGCATGAAGCAGTAAAACGCGGCATCGTCGCATTCAAGATGATCTGTACGAACTACTACGTTCACGACGAAAGTTCAATGGCTCTCCTGCGCGAAATAGCAAAGCTTGACGTTCCCGTGATCTTCCATACGGGGATCCTTTGGGACGGAAACGTATCGTCACAGTATAACCGCCCAATAAATTGGGAAGCTCTACTCGACATTGAGGGTATAAGATTCTCAATGGGACATTGCTCGTGGCCGTGGGTCGATGAGTGTATCGCACTCTACGGTAAATTTCTCCACGCGAAGAACGAGGGCAAGCACGTCGATATGTTCTTCGACATCACCCCCGGCACACCGAAACTATACCGCGAGGAGCTTCTGACAAAGCTTTATACGATCGGCTATAACGTAGGTGATAACGTAATGTTCGGGCTCGATTCGATAGCAGACTCATATAATTCCGAATGGGCAAAAGAATGGTTCGAAACCGACGGCGAGATACTTCTGAACCTCGGTGTAAGCAAGGAAAACCTCAATAAGCTCTACTGCGGTAATATGATGCGCTTCCTCGGCAAAAAGGAAAGAACGGTAGAGATCATCGCGCCACAAACCGACGATTCACATATCTGGCTCCCGACCGAGCCGAACGTAAAGACCATCATCGAAAAGTGGTATAAAACGCTCAAATTCCCGTCAGAGTACGATGATGAATTCTATCGCGCGCTTGATACGGTCCCGATATCCGACGCGATCACGCTTGACGCTTACGACAAAGACTGCAAAGACGGAAAGAGAAATCTCCTTTCCTATCTTTATATGTGCGAAAACACGTATAACGAAGCCCTTAAAAGAGGTATCCCCGAGGAAATTATCCTCGACACGCTTTCCGACGTCGTTACCTGGTGTATAACCTGGTCGAACGTCAAGGGCGAGCTTTACCTCGGCGAGCTCGGTTGGCTCTCGCGCCATATCGGACTTAAATTGTTCCGGCTCGGACGCTTGCAGTTCTGCATGGGCGAAGCCGATCACGACATACCGAAATACGGCATCAAAAATGGCGATAACGTCCTTGAAATACATATCCCCGAGGGCGGCAAGCTTACGACCGCCGCATGCGAAGAATCAATATCGCGCGCAAAGGAATTTTTCGCAAAATATTTCCCCAAATTTGAATATACAGTTTTCACCTGCCATTCGTGGCTGCTTGACGACACCTTAAAGGAATTCCTGCTCGACGAAAGCGGAATAATCCGCTTCGGCAATATGTTCGACAAGGTAGGCGAGGACGAGAGCTCGGCGCTTATACGCTACCTTTTCACCTGGAACACGACGGAGCTTAACCTCAAATATCAGCTCCCGCGCTCGAGCCTGGCAAAAACAGTACAAAAAGAAATGGCAAACGGTAAGAAGTTCCACGAAACCCTCGGCGTTATTCCGAAAGGTTGACATTTCGTAGCAAAGTGATATAATGAAAATATAAATAACAATCTGAGGTGAACTTATGAAAAAGCTTATATCCATTATTTGCCTTCTGGCAATGGCGCTGACTATGTTCGCGTCCTGTAACGACCACGAGCACAAATTCGCTACCGACAAATGGGCGTCTGATTCCGATTATCACTGGCATCCCTGTGAAGCTAAGGACGGCTGCAAGGAAAAGAGCGGTAAGGCAGAGCATACTTTTGTACCCTTTGTCGACAATGACGGAAACCCCGTTAACAAATGCACCGTCTGCGGCGCAACGAACAACAAGGTGAACACCGCGCCCGAGCACGAATGTACCTTTGCCGACACCTATCAGTACAGCGAAAACTTCCACTGGTACCCCTGCACGCAGGAGGGCTGCTACGAAATGAGCGGCAAGGCGGAGCACGCATACGGCAACCCCGAGGTGACCTACGCCGACGGTAAGATCATTACGAAATATACCTGCGTCGACTGCGGACACGAAAACGTTACCGAAGAGAAGGTCGATACGGTAGTTGATAACGCAGTTGCATGGAATGAGATGTTCAAGAGCTTCAAACTGACGAACTTCTCCATGAAGGTACTTCTGTCGTCGACAACCAATCACTGCATCGTTACCGAAAGCTCGGCGTACTATCATATTGATGGCGGAAGGGAGTTCTATACCGTAAGAAACGCGGACGATACCTGCACGACCTATTACAAATACGACAACGGCTTCACAAAGCTTGATGATACGAGCGACAGATACCTTGTAGGAGCACAGACCGAGACTGTAATTCAGGTTTCCTTCGAGGAAAACTTCGAGAAGTTTACGTATGACGCCCAAACCGCAAGCTACGTTTGCGCGGAGGAAATTGAATGTACCTATTACAATTTCGACGGCACCGAGGAAGGAACGCTTATCTGCTACGATAGCGTAGTAAAGATAACCGACGGAAAAATATCCTATATCGAGTCGAAATACTACGAAAAGGGTTATGAGCGTAACGGATATTCCTTCATCTACTATAACATCGGTATTTCCTCGGTAACTATCCCGCAGGAAGTTATCAACAGCGCCGTTTCCGACGCCGGCAATATTGAAGAATAAATAAGACAAAAATCACCAAGCAATCGCTTGGTGATTTTTTATCAGTAGAACGTCGTAACGATCTCTTCGGGCGCGTCGCATTTTTCTGCTTTTACGCCGACAAGAACGGGTCCGACCTTGCCGTAAAGCGGGCAATGCTTGACCGAAATATGGGCGCTTATCCTGTACCATTCGCCCTTTTCGATATTCTTTCCGCCGTTTTCACACAAAAGTCCCGAATAGGTTATGTCGTCTGCACAGCAGGTCATTATCTGTCTGCCGATCACGAACTCGTCGGGCTTAAGCTTGTCGTTTTTAGTTGCCTGACCGATGAACGTTACCTTTTTTGTGTCGTAGCTTTCCATGCTGTCAGCAAGATCTCTGTACCAGAGCGCGTAATCGCGGTTTGCGATCTCGATAATGTCGGCGTTCACGTCGAAGGGCAGGGGATCCTCGATTTCGTCGAAAACGAAGGATCCGTCGGAGCTTTCGTAAATTATATCGGTGCGGCGCGAAACGCCGCGAACGAGCTTGTGAAGTGCGTCGGTATCGGTCTCGGGCGAGCAACGGTTGAAGACGGTAAGCTCGCAGAACGAGAGCTTGTCAACTACGAGATTTCGCATATTCGCGTTGTATACCTCGATGGTGTTCGCGTCTGCGAAATTCATTATCTGATAAATTACCCAGCTGCGCGGAACCGACGCAAAAAGGTCGGAGATCAGCCACATTCCGTTGTATTCAAGAAGAATACGGTTCGCCTTGTGCTTGCGGCGGAGCGCCTCAAGCTTGTCGGGATTAAAGCGGCTCTTGTCGTCGATTATCTCAACGTAAACCTCGGGAGACGCGAAGACCGAAGGATCGGGCTCAACTTCACCCTCCTCGCAAAGAAGGAGCAGAGTCCTGTCGCCCGGCTTAAAAAACTTGGGATCGGAAAGCGTTTCGTTTACAAACGAGGTCTTTCCCGACTCAAGAAAGCCGGTAAAAAGATATACGGGATATTCCTCACGAAACATAATTAACCTCTTTCAAAAAGATGATGTAAGCTGTGCTTGTCAAGCCCCGTGCCGATAACGCAAAGCTTGCCTGTAATGTCGGAGACACCGTAACGAACGCTCTTTTCACCGGGGACGTAGTCGAAGTGTATCCACTGTCCGTCCTCCGCCATAACGATGCCCTTTGCGCGGAGAACCATTCCGAATTTGCCCGTCATAAGCTCGTCGAGGCAGTCCTCAATAGCAGAGATGGTGAATTTATCGGCAGTCTCAACGCCCCAGCTCGTGAACACGTCGTCGGCGTGATGATGACCGTGATGGTCGTGATCGTGATGGTGATGACATTCACACTCGGGATCGTCGCACTCGTGGTCATGATCATGGTGATGGTGGTGCTCGTGGCAATCACACTCATGATCGTGGTCATGATGATGCTCATGCTCGTGCTCATGATGATGCTCATGCTCATGCTCATGATGATGGTGACACTCACATTCGGGATCATCACATTCGTGATCGTGATGATGGTGATGACCGTGCTCGTGATGATCATGATGCTCATGCATAAGCTCGTGCAAGCGCTCTTCAAGTGTATCCTTGCTCTCCGCTGCGGAAAGGATCGCCTTGCCGTCGACCTGATCCCAGGGAGTAGTAACTATCGGCGCGTGCTCGTTGACCTGTCTGATTATCTCAACGCATTCCTTGAGCTTGTCCTCACGGATTCCGTCGGTGCGCGAAAGCACGATAGCGGTCGCATACTCTATCTGATTGCGGTAAAATTCCGCAAAGTTCTTCATATACATTTTGCACTTGCCTGCGTCAATTACGGCGCAAAGAGCCGAGACCGAAAGATCCTCGCAGTCGGCGTTTTCGACCGCCTTGATAACGTCGGAAAGCTTGCCGACGCCCGACGGCTCGATAACTATTCTGTCGGGAGCAAAGTCGCTTACGACTTTGCCGAGCGCCTGACTGAAATCACCGACGAGCGAGCAGCAGATGCAGCCCGAGTTCATCTCGGTTATCTCGATTCCCGCCTCCTTTAAAAATCCGCCGTCGATACCGATCTGACCGAACTCGTTTTCGATAAGAACGATCTTCTCACCTGCATAAGCTTCCTTGATGAGCTTCTTGATAAGCGTAGTCTTTCCTGCGCCGAGGAAGCCCGAATATATATCTACCTTTGTCATATTTGCCTCCAAAAAAGTATTTACAATAAATTATTATATCACCTTTTATGCCTGACTTCAAGCGATAAAGAAAAATTGTTACATTTTTGTGCTTCAATTGACAAGAGGTAAAAGCGGTAGTATAATATAAGGTGATTAATAATACCTAACGGAGAAAACATATAATGAAAAAGACACTTAAAAAGATCATCATCGCTCTTTTTGCAATCATTCTCGTGCTTGGCGCGGTATCCTGCGGAGATAAGGACGACTTTGTTCCTGCCGGCTATAAGAAGGCATCGAATAAGAACGCAGACTATACTCTCTACGTGCCCGAGGGCTGGATAGTCGATATGTCGACTGGAGTTACAACGGCAAGAGTATCGAAAAGCGATCCTACGAACATATCATTCATGGGCTTTGAGCTTGACGAAGCGCTGCTTAATTCCGAAACCGAAGAAGGCGCGACCGAGGAGAAGAGCAAGCTTGATAAATTTTGGGACTACTATGCGGAAGAGTTTGCAAAGACCTTCCCTGACATGAAGTATGACGAGGCATCTGTAAAAGACGGTAAAGTAACCGGAACAGACATGCTCATTTCGAAAAAGTACAAGGCAAAGGAATATATCTATACCGCAACGGTAACGGGTGCCGAGTACAAATTCATGCAGATAGTCGTTATCAAGGGCGAGACCGTATATCTTCTCACATACACTGCAAAAGCAGACAGCTTTGATGAGTATTACGAGACCGCAAAGGAAATTGCAGGTTATCTTGACATCGAATAATGAATGATATCTATTTTGATAACAGCGCTACGACCAGAGTGCTGAAAAGCGCGGCGGATATGGCGTATAAGGTGATGACCGAGGAATACGGTAATCCCTCGTCGGTACACGGCAGAGGCGTCACTGCGTCGGGAATCCTGACTGAAGCAAGAAACGCAGTCCTCTCGTCGCTCGGTGTCCGCCCTCGCGGAAACTATACCGTTTTCTTTACGGGCAGCGGTACCGAAGCCGACAATATGGCGATAACGGGTGTTCTGAACGCAAAGAATTATCGCTTTAAGCCGAGGATAATCACGACTGACAGCGAGCACCCCGCAGTCCTTTCGCCGATAGTCGAAGCCGAGAAAAACGGTGCTGATGTCGTCCGCCTTTCGACTAAGGGCGGTGTAATAGATATGAACGAGCTTGTTTTGGCTCTTACCCCCGAAACAGTGCTTGTTTCCATCATGCTCGTCAATAACGAAACGGGCGCGATCTATGACGTTAAAAATATATTTTCCGAGGTCAAAAAACGCTGTCCTAACGCGCTAACGCACTGCGACGCGATTCAGGCGTATATGAAGCTTCCGATAAATATTTCGAAGCTTGGATGTGACCTTATGACGGTAAGCGCACATAAGATCGGCGCGCCGAAGGGCGTAGGAGCGCTTATATGTGAAAATACGCTTCTGACGAAAAAACAGATAAGCCCCGTAATATTCGGCGGCGGTCAGGAGCAGGGACTTCGCTCGGGAACCGAAAATCTTCCCGGAATTGCGGCGTTCTCTTGCGCAATATCGGAGCATAAGAATAAAATAAACGAGAATTACGAATACGTTTCGTCTCTGCGCGAAAAGCTTGCGTCGCTTCTTCCCGAAGAAGTGACAGTCAACGTGCCGCAGGGGGAATATCTGCCGCATATAATCAGCTTGACGGCAGAGGGCGTTAAGAGCGAGGTGCTTGTCCGTGCGCTCTCAAGCGAGGGAATATATATTTCGGCAGGGTCTGCTTGCTCGTCGAAGAAGCTGAAAACAAGCTCGGTGCTGACGGCATTCGGGCACACTCCCGATAAAGCAGACTCGACGGTCAGAGTAAGTCTTTCACACGATAACAACGAAGAAGAAATCGAAATTTTCGCAAAGAGCTTGAACGAAACGCTAAGTAAGCTGGTAAGAAAGAGATAATATGAAGAACTTTAACGGCAAAAAGGTTACTGTAATAGGACTCGGTATCTCAAATACGCCCCTTATACCGTGGCTCCTTTCACGCGGAGCGGTCGTTACCGCAAGGGATAAAAAGGAGTTTGATAACCTGCCCGAAGCAGTAAAGGCATATAAGGAGCAGGGCGTAGATTTCGTCTGCGGAGAGGGATATCTATCCGGTATCGACGCAGATGTTATCTTCAAAGCCCCCGGACTTCGTTACGACCTGCCCGAAATTTCGGCGGCGGTCGAAAAGGGCGCTGTCTTGACGAGCGAAATGGAGCAGTTTTTTGAGGATTGCCCATGCAAAATAATAGGTGTGACCGGATCTGACGGTAAAACGACCTCAACGACGCTTATCTATAAATGCCTCTGCGAGCAGTACGGCGAGGATAAGATATTCGTCGGCGGAAACATAGGAAGGCCGCTTCTGCCCGAGGTCGGCAAAATGGACGAAACCTGCTTTGCGGTCGTCGAACTGTCGTCCTTCCAGCTTCATACGATGAAGCATTCCCCCGAGATATCGCTCATTACCAACCTTTCGCCGAACCACCTCGATTACCACAAGGGAATGGAGGAGTACGTCGAGGCGAAAAAGAACATTTACCTTAACGCAAAGCCCGGCTCTATCCTCGTTCTTAACGGTGAAAACGATGTGACGAAAAACCTCGGCGCGGACGCCCCCGAGGGCGTTGAGGTCCGTTATTTCCTTAACGGATATGCAAAGGTAGAAAATGGAAAAATAACAGTCAACGGCAGAACCGTTCTCAATACCGAGGATATACTCATTCCCGGTAAACACAATATCGAAAACTATTGCGGCATAATCTGCGCTCTTGACGGTATCGTCGACGATGCAGTATTCGAAAAAGTCGCAAAGACCTTCGGCGGCGTTGAGCATAGAATCGAGCTTGTCCGCCGTCTTAATGGAGTAAGCTACTATAACAGCTCGATAGATTCTTCACCTACGAGAAGCGCCGCGGCGCTCAATTCCTTTAAGGAAAAGGTGATAGTAATTTGCGGCGGATACGATAAGAAGATACCGTTTGAGCCGCTTGCCGACGTGCTTCTTAAAAAGGCGAAAACGGTAGTCCTCACGGGCGCGACCGCGCAGAAGATAAAGGACGCGCTGGTAAATCATAAGGACTATACCGAGGACGCGATAAAAATTATCGAAAAGCCCGACTTCAAGGACGCGATCCTGGCGGCGCATAACGAGGCACAGGACGGAGACACAGTCCTTCTTTCCCCCGCATGCGCAAGCTTCGACGCATTCCCGAATTTTGAGGTCAGAGGAAATACCTTCAAGGAAATCATAAAAAATCTATGATAAAAAATCTCGTAAAAACGCTTATTCCGAAGCGCGAAAAAAGCGCAAATAAAGGCACGTTCGGTACGCTGACAGTCGTCGGCGGATCGGAAAAATGCCGCGGCGCGTCGATACTTGCCTGCGAAGCCGCGCTCCGAAGCGGCGTCGGCATCTGTCGTCTGTGTTCGACCGAAAAGGTAATATCCGCCGCGGTGTCACGGCGCCCCGAAATAATCTTTCAGCCGATAGAGGAAAACATAAACGGCGCAATGAGCGCGGACAGCTTCGTTTCGAAAATGAAGCATATCGCGAAAAGCAGTTCGGTTCTCGTAGGAATCGGAATGACAGACTGCTTTGATACAGAAGAGGTAGTCAGCGCCGTGCTTTCGAATTACGAAAGCACGCTGATAATCGACGCGGACGGGCTTAACAGCATCAAAACCTGCCCCGAAAAGCTCCTGAACGCGAAGAAAATACCGATAATCACTCCGCACGTCGGCGAAATGTCGCGTCTCACCAAAATGAGCATTTCGGAGATAAAGGAAAACCGCGAGAGAGTCGCTCTCGATTTTTCAAAGAAGTTTAACTGCGTAACGGTGCTTAAGGATTCTATAACCGTCATCGCCTCTCCCGAGGGAAAATGTATGACCCTTGACCGCGAGAATTCCGGGCTCGCTAAGGGCGGCTCGGGCGATGTTCTTTCGGGCATTATCGCGTCGCTCTCGGCGCAGGGACTTGCCCCCTACGACGCCGCGCTTTGCGGAGCGATAATTCATAGCGAAGCAGGACTTGCCGCGTCGAGCATTATGGCGGAGGAAAGCGTGCTTCCGAGCGACGTTATAACCTGTCTTTCGGCAGTTTTTAAGGAATTAAGGAGCTAAAATGAAACTGATAATCGCATCCGATATACACGGTTCGGCGTACTACTGTAAAAAGCTAGTCGAGGTAATAAACAATGAAAACCCCGACAGAATACTTCTGCTCGGAGACATACTCTACCACGGTCCGCGCAACGACCTTCCGAGAGACTACGCCCCCAAAGAGGTCATCGCAATGCTCAATCCACTTTCAGACAAGCTCGTCTGCGTGCGCGGAAACTGCGACACCGAGGTCGATCAGATGGTGCTGGATTTCGATGTGCTCAGCGACAGCGCGGTAATTTATGACGGAAACGTTGAAATATTCGCAACTCACGGTCACAAATATTCCCCCGAAAATCCGCCCAAAATAAAAAAAGGCGCGTTTCTTCTCGGCGGACATACCCACGTCGCGGAAAGACGCAATATGGGAAGCTTTACCTATATAAACCCCGGCTCGGTATCTATCCCTAAGGGAGGAACGAGCCGCGGCGGAATTATATACGAAAACGGCGTTTTCACTCCGTTCTCTCTTGAGGACTGAAAATGAAAGATAAAAAGCAAAGGAAAATAAGAAAAAAGAATATACTCGTTGCCGAGATCAAGAAAAGTAAGGTCAGCTTTGCAGTCTACGTAACGCTGAGAATGATAGCGCTGATACTTCTCATCCTGTCAATAATTTTCGGCAACTATGAAAGCGCCGCAATGTGCGCTCTGACGATAGTGATGCTCCTCGCGCCGCCCTTTGTCGAAAAGACCTTCAAGGTCGACCTTCCGACAACGCTTGAGGTCGTGGTAATGTGCTTTATATTCGCGCATACGATCCTCGGCGAGCTTGCGAGCTTTTACGTCCGGGTTCCCGGCTGGGATACGATGCTACATACGCTGAACGGCTTCATCTGCGTCGGCGTCGGAATTTCGCTTGTCGATCTGCTGAACAGAAACAAGAAATTCCGCTTTGAGCTTTCGCCGATATACGTAGTAATCGCGGCGTTCTGCTTCTCAATGACAGTCGGTGTTTTGTGGGAATTTTTTGAGTTCGGCATGGATATGTTCCTCGGCACCGATATGCAGAAAGACACCGTCATAACGTCAATAAAATCCGTCGCACTCGACCCGACGAACAGTAATAAGGTCATAGTTATAGACGGCATAAAAATGACTGTAGTAAACGGAGAACTATTGCCGATAAACGGCTACCTCGATATAGGTCTTATCGACACGATGAAGGATCTCTTCGTCAACTTCATCGGCGCGGTTGTTTTTTCAATAGGCGGATTCTTCTACCTTAAAACAAGAGGAAAGAAAAGCCGTATGACGGAGGGCTTCATTCCCATTCCCGTCAGTGATGACAAAACAGAAGAATAATTAATTTTTTGCGGGCGACCATCGGTCGCCCGTTTTGCTTCCATTAAAAATCTTTCGATTATCTATTGAAATGTTATATTGTATATGTTAAAATATAGCTTGGAATCTCAAAAATGGAACGGAATTTCGCAATAGCACGCTCCGAAGGCGTGCTATCCATCAATTTTTGAATCAAAAACCAAGGAAAAATGAAGAAAGAAATCAAGAAAGAAAAGAAAAGCGGTAAAGGCAAGCTGCTTGTGAAATTCCTTTACGGAAGCAAGCGTTTTTTTATCGTGAGTATTGTGGCGTCGATAATCGTTGCGGTGACCGACACGGTCAATCCGCAGATAATCCGTTACGCAGTTGACACGGTTCTCGGCGATAAAAAGTCGGGATTGCCGAAGTATGCTAACGACCTTATCTCGGGCATCGGCGGTGTCGATTTTCTGCGCAACAACCTGTGGACGCTTGCCGTAGCCGTAATGATCGTTGCGACCGCCGCGGCGATATTCCGCTATATTCAGAGAATGTCGAACGCAAAGGCGTCGCAGACGCTCGTCGAGAGAATGAGAAATCTACTCTTCGACCACATTCAGACTCTGCCGTTCTCGTGGCATATGAAAAACCAGACGGGAGACGTTATCCAGCGTTGTACGTCGGATGTCGAGACGGTAAAGAACTTCCTCTCCGAGCAACTTATAGGAATTATGCAGATAGTCCTTCAGGTGGGACTTTCGCTTACTATGATGTACAGTATGCATGTCAAGCTCTCGATAGTTGCAACCCTGACACTGCCCGTGATACTTATCTATTCTGCGCTTCTCGGCAAAAAGATAGGTCAGGGCTTTAAGGAGTGTGACGAAGCGGAAAGCGCGCTTTCCGCTGCAACTCAGGAAAACCTGACGGGTGTACGTGTCGTCCGTTCTTTCGGACGCGAAAAGCACGAGGTCGATAAGTTTGCAAAGCTCAATAAGAACTATCTTATGAAATGGCTGAAGCTTTCCCGCCTCACCTCGATGTTCTGGGGGCTCGGCGACCTTTTTTCGGGAATACAGGTAATGCTGATAGTGATTCTCGGAGTCAACTTTTGTGTAAACGGCGGTATGACGTCGGGCGAGCTTATCGCGTTCATTTCCTATAACGCGATGCTGTCATGGCCTATCCGCCGCCTAGGCAGAATGATATCGGAAATGAGTAAGGCGGGAATATCAATGGAACGCCTTGCCTATATCTTAGATTCCGAATCGGAGACCGACCGCGAGGGAGCGTTAGAACCCGATCTCCACGGCGACATAGTATTTGATAACGTCAGCTTCGCATACGATAACTGCCCCGAGCTACTACATAACATATCCTTCACTGCAAAGGCGGGAAGCACCGTCGGAATCCTCGGCGGAACCGGCTCGGGTAAATCGACGCTCATGCACCTGCTCGGACGCCTGTACGACCTGCCTGACGACGGCAGCGGCGGTAAGATAACGATAAACGGAACCGACATCAAGGACATAAAGGCAAAGCATATAAGAAGAAACGTCGGAACGGTCCTTCAGGAGCCGTACCTGTTCTCGCGTACTCTCGCGGAAAATATCGCAATAACGTCCGATACAGTCAATATGGACGAGGTGCGCCGTGCGGCGGCGATAGCAAGTCTCGATGAGACCGTAATGTCGTTTACCGACGGCTACGATACCTTCGTCGGCGAAAAGGGCGTAACCCTTTCGGGCGGACAGAAGCAGAGAGCGGCGATAGCAAGAATGCTGACGCAAAACGCGCCGATAATGATCTTCGACGACTCGCTTTCGGCTGTCGATGCCGAGACCGACGCGAAGATAAGAAACGCGCTTTCAACCAACCTCGGAGACAGTACGGTGTTCCTTATCTCTCACAGAACGGCAACTCTGATGAACTCCGACCTTATAATCGTCCTCGAGCACGGCAGGATTGCCGAAATGGGCGATCATAATACTCTTATGCAAAAAGAGGACGGCATATATAAAAAGATATATACTATCCAAATGTCCGATCCCGACGATATTGACGGGGAGGTGGCGTAATGAGTAAGCAAAAGAAAAAAGATCAGCAGTATACGCATCTTAAGTGCTTCGGCATACCGAAGCTCATGACCTACCTTAAGCCCTATAAGGGCAAGCTTATCACAATGCTCGTTCTCGGCATCGTCGGAAGTATAATCGACATTTCGATACCGCTATTTCAGCAGTACGCGATAGACAATTTCGTCGTCGCAAATACGCTGAAGGGTATACCGATATTTATAGGACTGTATATTCTTGCTCTCGGAATACAGGTCGCGTCGAATACGCGAACGATGTACCTGGCAAGCTACGTCGAAATGAATATCGGACACGATATAAAAAAGGACTGCTTTAACCATCTGCAGACGCTTTCGTTCTCCTATTTCAATCAGAACAGTGTCGGATATATCCATTCAAGAGTTATGTCCGATACGGCGCGTATCGGGGAGCTTGTTTCGTGGGTGCTGATGGACAGCATTTGGAACCTCGCCTATATGGTCGGCGCGATCATTGTAATGTTCTCGATCGACGCGAAGCTCGCGCTCTGCGTCCTCGCAGTGATGCCGATAGCGGCACTGCTCATCGCACTGTGCTTAAATAAACTGACGGTGCTTAACAGAAGCGTCCGCGAGCTCAACTCGAAAATTTCGGGTGACTATAACGAAGCAATAGTCGGCGCAAAAACGATAAAGACGCTCGTCGTCGAGGATAAAATATCCTCGGAATTCAAGCAGGATACCCGTAAAATGAAGCGCACGTCGGTCTCCGTCACACGCTTCAGAGTTCTGCTTTGGTCGAGCGTGTCGTTCTTCTCGTTTATCGCGCTTGCGCTCGTGCTTTGGCGCGGCGGAATACTTACGCAGGAGCAGGCGTTCAAGGTAGGTAAGCTTTCGGCGTTTATGTCGTACGCGCAGGGTCTATTAAACCCCCTTCTTTGGGTGATCGACGCGATAAGCACCCTCGTCAATACGAGAGTAAATATCGAGCGTGTAACGAAGCTCCTTGAAACGAAATCCGACGTTATTGATACCCCCGAGGTCATCGAAAAATACGGCGACACCTTCTACCCGAAAAAGGAAAACTGGGAGCCGATACACGGCGATATCGCCTTTGAAAACGTGTCGTTTACCTATCCCGACGGCGATGAGCAGGTGCTTGAAAACTTCTCGCTCAATATCCCGATGGGAACGCGCGTCGCAATAGTCGGTGAAACGGGCGCAGGCAAATCGACGCTCGTAAACCTCGTCTGCCGTCTCTACGAGCCGACCGAGGGAAGAGTGCTCGTCGACGGACGCGACCTACGCGAGCGCTCGCAGCTATGGATGCATTCGAATATCGGCTACGTCCTGCAAGCGCCTCACCTATTCTCGGGAAGCGTGCGCGAGAATCTGCGCTACGGTAAGCCCGACGCAACGGACGAGGAAATGTGGGAAGCGCTCCGAACGGTATCTGCCGATAAGGTCGTCGAAAAGATGGACAAAGGACTCGACAGCGAGGTCGGAGAGGGCGGAGACCTGCTCTCGACGGGCGAAAAACAGCTTATCTCCTTCGCAAGAGCAATAATCGGCGAGCCGAGAGTTCTGATACTCGACGAAGCAACGTCGTCAGTCGATACGATGACCGAGCAGATAATCCAAAAGGCGCTGACAAAGGTGACAGAAGGCAGAACCTCGTTCATCATCGCACACCGCCTCTCGACCGTCCGCGACGCCGACGTAATAATCGTCGTAAAGGACGGAAAGATCGTCGAGCAGGGAACGCATAAAGAACTGATGAGGGCAAAGGGCTACTATAACTCCCTCTATACCCGTCAGTACGAAAAAGAAGCGATCCAAGGAATCATATAAAGAAAGCTCAGAGCCAAGCGGCTCTGAGCTTTTTGTCATGCTTCGGGAGATGCTTCCGTTTCAATTTTTGTGATGCCGGTAACGACGGCTGTTTTGAGTTCATCGTCAACTGCAAGGCTTATAAAGTATTCCGAACTATCGTCACATAAATATTTATATCCTCCCAATTCGCCGTCAGGCGTTCCCGGCGCCCTGAGTATACTTCCTACTTGAGATATCGTCATTCCGACGGAGATCTGAGCGAGAGCGTCGGCGCTAACGGTCGCTATGTACGATCTTAACACTTCGATTTGTTCATCGGATATGAAAAGGGTTCTGTTGTTGGTCTCGTCATAGAATTCCCCGCCTAGCAAGTGGAACGTTAAAACAAGGTCGCCCGCATCGAATTGGTATTCACGATGTGTTTTACACTCTCCCGGCGTCCACTTACCTTCCTGCCATAGCGATATTACGTATGCCATTTGCTCATCAGTCAAAGCGATAATTCTGGAAAAGTAGGCCACTTCTATTTTGTCTATGCTTGTAAAGTCTATTTTGTCTGTGTTTGCAGGGTCAGTATCTTTGATTTTTGAAGTATCACCTTTAGATTTGCCGCATGATGCCAATGCGAAAACCAGCGTGAAAATCAATATTGTTCTAATTATCTTCATATGATTTACCTCCTCAAGGATATTATACCACGTTTTGACTTTTGCGTCAATGATTTGCTTTTTGGTTCGCTGTTTTTCGTCAATTTGCACAAAAAAGAAAACGGCTGAATTTTCAGCCGTTTTTTCGTGCTTTGTTTTACTTGTCAGCAATCGCGCTTTTAGCTCGTTGAACGATCTCCTTAAAACGTTCCTCGTTACGAACGGTGTCGAACCACTCCCAACCGCTTGTAACAGTAAGACAATGAACCAGATTCTTGAAGCCGAAGTCCATGCGATAATCATACGAAATCGGTTCTTTCGAACCGTCGGGAAGTATGATCGATGCCTTTGCATATTCATATTTTATGCCCTTAAAAATCTCTGTGTTTCCTATATTGAGATTATCACCCCGGTTATGCTTTTTGATTTTATCGCAGTAACTTACACAAATATCAAGCGAAGAATAGCCCTCATCAATTCTTCCGTCCCCGAAAAACGCCGCAGCTCTTACAACGGCAGACCACGCATATAGATTATACCACGCGGGTGGGACTTCGCCGTTTTCACCGAGAAGCTCCATTAGCTTCATATAAAGCCCGTTGATCTCAATGGACCGTTTTGCGTCATAAATATTATGGCTTGGTCTTGCCATCATGTGAAGGAGAAGGTGAAAGGTGTTTGCGCCGTACTTTATTTGTCCTTCTTTCCATTTTCCCTCGTCACATAACTGCTGTTCAATTTGTTCGCTCTGAATGGCACTATACTCTGTAATAGGAGGCGGAAGCTCACGAATACCCGTGCGGTCTGCAAATATAACGATATCGCCGTCATCGTCAGCTACGTATGCATATTCCGCCGCTCCGACAAATCCGTCAGTCAGATCAAGTGCGTCGTATCGGCGCATAAGACCGTTCGCTATCGGCATAAAGCCCTCGCCCGTGCCTTCGTAGGATGTAAGCTCATAAATCGCGGTTTTGGAGCCGCCGCCGTATTCGATTTCGGTGCGCACGATTCCGATTCCTTCGGCAAAATAGTAAACCTTCTTGCCGCCGCGATACGACAAGCCGCCTTCCATTCCTCCAATGTCAAGGCAAAGCTTGAAGCAGTTTTCAAAGGTTCCTGCTTTCGTTGTGACCGTTCCGCCGTCCTCGCAAAAGATCTGCGTTTTCACCGTGTTGTCCCATTCTGTGTATTCCACGATGGGAGAGGTGCCTATGCGCCATTCGTCTGACCAAAGACAGTTGACGGCATCCTGCAAAATGCCCAAAACATCATTGTAAAGAAGTGGGTCTTCAGCAACACCCATACCGCCCGTTTTTTTCCATTCAAATGACCAACGGGGATTGTAGCCCGTGAGAATGAGACTGTCCGATTTCTTCCTTGCGTATGTTCTGTTAAAGAAATTCCAGTGTCCTGTTGCGGTATATTCGGGATTGAAGGTCGTGTCGGTCGCCATAATTCTTCTCACAACCGATGCCGCTGCTTTCGTATGCGCCTTTTCTATGGGAGTTTCGGCAAGACGCTCTGCGCGTTCAACGGCGTCGCTTACGTCGCAAATGAGATAGCTGTCGTTTTTTTGCTGATAGTATTCGTTTGCAATCTCCTGTACCGCGTCGATCCAGGATTCCTTATCGTAACCCAAACGCGCGGTTTCTCTGTAATACTTAATTCCGATTCTGTCGCCGTTCACGAAGGAAACGGTATATTTCAGCTCCGTAAACAGCGTTTCGGACGGATGATCGAGGGAATATTCCCAGGTGTTTTCGGGATAAAGGGGAAGAAGTCCCGAGCCGCCCTTTATATCGTACGCTTTAAGCAAATGAGTTGTGGTTATGCAGTCGGTCGTCAGGTCTTGGCGGACTATTCCGATGCCGTCCTTGTAGTACGTTCTGCATACGCTTTTTTCGCTGTAGCTCCAATATCTCGTTTCCCAAAGCTGACACTCTTCAAATTTGCCTGCGGGCGTTTCCGTATTTTCGTTTTCACTTACAAACGTGAGAATCGTGCCGTCGGTACCGATAAAGTTTTCGCCAAGGGAGATGTCAGCAAAGAAATGTCCGTCGCAGTGAGACGCATTTCTGAACAGTTTGTGGCAGTGATTGTCTATTGAGCCAAGGTAGCCCATTCCGATGCCGTCATCTTTGAAAAAGCGAAGCTCCCCGTCAATAACGCGAAATTCCGCCATATTTGCTCCGATCATGAAGCTTTCGAGCGGCAGATCATTATAATGCTCGCGCATACGTTTTTCGATCTTCTTGGCTTCGGGGACAAGTATGTGCCAAACGTCATCATCAGGCAAGATCTGCCGCGCTTTATCGTACGCGGCATTTCCTTCCTCTGTTTTTCCTTCGCGGAAAAGATTATATCCGAGCCAAAACCACTCGCGCCCGAGGGCTTTTACAAATCCCGCCTTTTCAAGGCGCGGAATCTGCTTGTCGCGCATAAACTCGATACGCGCTCCGCCGTATACCTTTGAATCCTCGCGGGCGACGATAAAGGTCATAACTTCTTCGTTTTTACCTTCCATAGCGGCATCGGCAATGCGTGCAAACAAAGCGTCGTTCTTTTTGCCGGGTAGCCACCACCAACCGCGCATCAGCACGTCGGCGAGCGCGTGTTGCTTTTCTTTACACTCGGGAAGCTCATCAACCTCGGAAAGCACTTCCTTGTATACCTTTTCAAATCCGCTCTTGTCGTTTTTTACTTGCCAAAGCTTTAGTTCTTCAACCTTTTTCATAACACGTTGCACAAGAGTATCACTATACTTTTCGTTCATAGCGCAAAGTTCCTTTCTGATTCGTTTTCTGCCGTCGTGAAGATGCCATTTTACGGTTCCTGCGGAAATTCGCATCCTGTCTGCGATCTCAGATATGGAAAGGTCCTCGAAATAATGCAGTTGAATTATCTGCTTGACCTTTTCGGGCAGAGTGTCAACTGTTTTGGCGACTTCATTTCTTTCCTCGGATAACGCATAAAGCTCGGCAGGGTTTTCGGCGGCATCCGCGGTGATGTCCAGATTATCCACTACGTCAAGCGGAAGAAAACTGCGGTATCTGCTTATCATATTCAAGGCACAGTTTTTTACAATACGGCATACCCAAGAGCCGTATTTCTTCGGTTCCTGCAAGGTATTCAGCTTCATCCAAGCAGTAACAAACGCATCCTGTGCGGCATCCTCTGCCATAAAACGGCTTTTGGTAATGGATATTGCAGAAGAAACGACGGCGCTTTGATGACGCTTTACCAAAATCTCGTATGCGCTTTGCTCACCCGCAAGCGTGAGCATTACTAACGTTTCGTCCGACTCATATTGATAATACATATCCGTTCTCCTTCCTTCAAAAAAATGGATACTGTTTGAGCGCTCGTCTATTAGACACGAATCAAAATAAAAAGGTTGGGTAATTTGGGAAAAAATCTTAAAACCGAAAAAACGGCTTTGAAATCAGCCGTTTTTTATATTCGGTTTTCCGTTGTATATAACGAGCAAGCGCCCGCTTTGAAGCGAAATTTTCGCTTCTTTTCCGATAAAGTGATTACTAACCCCGAGAGGGAACGACGGCGAAAGCCCGATGTCCGACGCCTCGTATTTAAGCCCCGAAATATTGACTCCGCGTGCTTCTCCGCCGAAGGCAAACACCGAGCACCTGCCCGAGCTTTCGCTTCCAAGCGTGATAGAATCCGAAACAACGGTCGCAGTCGTAGTTCCGTCGGTCAGAAACGCATTTATACCATTTTCGCAAGCGTAAAGAAGCGTCTGAAGATTTGCGACCGTGTGGTCAAGCTCACCGCCGAGTCCGCCCGAAATTATAACGGTGTCATAGCCGAGCGACATCGCTTCTTTAAGGGCAAGCATAGTGTCGGTATCGTCCTTCTCAACGGGAAAAACGCGTACGTTCTCCCCCGACGGACGGCTTCCGAGCGAATCGAAATCGCCCATTATCAGATCGGGCGCGATCCCTGCCTTATTAAGCTTTTCGATCCCCGCATCCGCGGCAATAACGAAAGCGCCGTTTTCAATATAAAGCTCCGACGGCCCCGCGCCGACGATACAGCAAAGCTTCATAACAATTCTCCGTTTCGTATCATTGGTATCATTATACCACCAAAACCGCCCCCTTGCAATACAAAAAACGTATATATACTTGATAAGCGGAGAAAAATATGGTATCATAAAGAAAAATAATATTGTTTAAGCAAACACCTCACCCACCGCGGACGCAGCGTCCGCGATCCCGCTTCCCCAAGGGGAAGGCAAGACAACGTGGCAAAGCTTCCCTAATACGAAAGAGGTTTCCAAAGGAGAAAACGTATAAAATTTTGCTTGCAAAATTTTATCGGTTGTCTCCTTGGCGTTTTTCTTTGCGAGCGTTTCTTTGTACGGACAAAGAAATGCGAAAATAATCAAGAAAGTGAACATACAATGAAATCATCAGAACGCTTCTTAAAGTACATCACATACTCAACCGCATCATCAGAAACCACGGGCGTAACCCCGAGTACCGACGGTCAGCTCGTGCTCGCAAAGGCGCTTAACGACGAGCTTCTTTCAATGGGGATCGAATCGACCTATAACGACCTCGGCTACGTCTACGCCGTTATCCCTGCAACAAAGGGCTGTGAAAAAGTCCCTGCGATCGGATTCATCGCACATATGGATACCTCGCCCGAATTCAGCGGAGCGGGCGTGAAAGCACAGCTTATCGAAAATTACGACGGCACTGACGTTACCCTCGGTGAAAGCGGACGCGTCCTTAAAGTCAGTGACTTTCCGCACCTTACCTCTCTTAAAGGTCAGACCCTTATCACCACAGACGGCACAACGCTGCTCGGCGGTGACGATAAGGCAGGCATCGCCGAGATAATAACAATGGCAGAGATCCTGCTCAAAAACAACCTTCCTCACGGCAAGATCTGCATCGGCTTCACTCCCGACGAGGAGATAGGCGAGGGAGCAGACCACTTTGACGTGCCGTTTTTCGGCGCAGACTTCGGCTATACGGTTGACGGCGGCGGTGTCGGTGGCGTCGAGTATGAAAACTTCAACGCGTCTGGCGCAACCGTCAAAATAAAGGGCTTCTCCGTTCACCCCGGAAGCTCGAAGAATACGATGATAAACGCGTCCCTTGTCGCAATGGAGTTCAATTCAATGCTCCCGTCCTGCGATACTCCCCGTAACACGGAGGGCTATCAGGGCTTCTTTCACCTGACCGATATGAAGGGCGAAACATCGGAGGCGACCCTTTCTTATATCGTGCGCGACCACGATGCGCATAATTTCGAGATCAGAAACGAAACTCTGCGCCATATAACCGCACTCCTTAACGAAAAGTACGGCGAAGGCACCGTCACGCTCGAGATCAAGGAGCAGTACCGAAATATGGCGGAGATGGTGCGTCCGCATTATCACATCGTCGAAACCGCGATAAAGGCGGCTGAAAACGTAGGCGTCACCCCCGAGGTCTACCCGATAAGAGGCGGCACAGACGGCGCTCGCCTGTCTTTTATGGGACTTCCTTGCCCGAATCTCGGCACAGGTGCTTATGCAGGTCACGGGCCGTACGAGCACGCAACCGTCGAGGGAATGGATAAATGTGTCGAGATACTTCTCGAAATAGTAAGAATGTATACGGAAAAGTGATATGAAAGCATCAAGCGCAATTCTCCTCGCACTTGCGGCAGTCGGCACGGCGGCACTTGCACGTCATGCAATGAACGAAAAAATGCAGCTGAAGACCTACCGGATAGTCAGCGAGAAGATAAAAACACCCGTTAAGATAATTCAGATATCCGACCTTCACAGCTCAAAATACGGTAAAAACTGCGTAGAGCTTATAAAAGCGGTGAGGGAAGCTTTACCAGATATCGTCGTTATGACTGGAGATATACTCGATAACCGCGCACCTAACGGCGAGTGCTTCGGATTTTTAAGAATGATCGCTTCACTCTACCCCTGCTACTACGTCAGCGGAAATCACGAGGTCTATACGCATCGCGTTGACGAAATAAAAGCCAAGCTTATTTCCTGCGGAATAAGAGTGCTTGAAGGGGAGAACGAGACGGTAAGCATCGGAGAACAGAATGTAGTTATCGGCGGAGTGAGCGATCCGATAGAATCCCCCGACAGGCAAGGTCGGCTCTGGGAGGATCAGCTGACAGACTGCGGAAAGGCGCTCGACGGAGACGAGTTCAGCATTCTTCTGAGCCATCGCCCTGAGCTTATAAGCTATTATGAGGAAACGCCGTTCGACCTTGTCCTTTGCGGTCACGCACACGGCGGTCAGGTCATAATTCCCAAGCTCATTAACGGCCTTTACGCTCCGCACCAGGGCTTTTTCCCAAAATACGCAGGCGGAGAATACGTGATGGCAAACGGCGGAAAAATGATAGTCAGCCGAGGTCTGTCCAAGTACGTGCGTCCGCGTATTTTTAACCGTCCCGAGCTCGTGCTCGTTACGCTTGTGCCGTCGGGAGAAGAGCGATGAAAAGGATAGCGGAAGTAATTCTTGTCGCACTTCTTTTGACTTCTTGCCGAAGCGGCGACCTGATGACTATCTACTCTGAGGGAGAGCCCTCGCAAGCCGTAACGACTGAAGAGGTGACGGATACATCCGAGCTTCCCGTCGGCTCATTGAAGCTCGTTTCGCTTACCAAAACTGTGGCGCCGGGAAAAACCGCATCGCTGACAGTGTGCGGTCTGCCGAATACCGAGTACAGCATCGTAGTAATATACGATACGTCCGAGAGCGTAGCGAAAGGACTTAAAGCAAAGTATTCCGATAATAACGGAGAAGTTAGCTGGGAATGGCGCGTCGGAAACCAAACTAAGCCGGGAAAATACCCGATAGAGGTATACAGTGAGACAGAGAAAATATCGCTGTATTTCTACGTAACCGTACCGCAGACCGAAGAGTAATAAAATTGAATATAAAAGCATAATCTGTATCAAAAGCTTAACGCCGAAAGGCGGGAAGGGAAGGATACGGAATGCTGACCGAAACAGTGGTCGCCGAGAGATGTCAGCTGCTCGGCAAATACATAGTAAAAACGGGCGCAACGGTGCGCGCCGCCGCCGCGACATTCGGCATAAGCAAATCGACGGTTCATAAGGACATAACGGAAAAGCTCGAAAAAATAAACCCGTCCTTGTACCGCTTGGTAAAGGAAGTCCTTGACAAGAATAAGTCGGAGCGACATATAAGAGGCGGCGAGGCAACGAAGGAAAAATATAAGAAGCTGAAAAAGAGCAAGTTTAATAAAAGTTAACAAAAAAGACACCCGACGGGGTGTTTTTTTGTTGACTAAAGTTAATTGTTATGTTAAAATGGGATGTGTAACCCTTTAAACAAGGAGATCGTTCGCGACGGTATTGACGGTATCGAGATGTTCTATCTTGCAGAGAAGCATCTCGATAAGGACTGGCTCATGGCAAAGGCAAAAGAAGGAACGCCTTTGCTGACAGAGTTCACGACGAATAAAAAGTTTATATCGCTCCGTATCGAGATCGGTAACGCTCTCGAAGCGGCGCTAAAATTAATAATCATTAACTGAGGTTGTAATTATGAAAAAGATCATAGCGTTTATTCTTTTGATTTGCACGGTTCTTTCTCTTGTTGCATGCGGTGGCGGCGAAGAAAAGAAGCCGTCAACGACAGGCGGTGATGACAACACCCCCGCAACTATCAAAGCATGGGCGTTCCATAGCTTTGATAAGACGGTAGTAAACATTGCTCCTAAGGGAACCCTTAAGACAGACTATACCGTAT